>JAZKFI010000054.1:0-14380 GCA_040386575.1 Pseudomonadota bacterium | reverse complement strand
TGCGAATTCATGAGCCACCTGGCCAACATCGGCGACGCCAAGACGCTGGTGATCCATCCTGCATCGACGACGCATCGACAGCTGAGCGAAGACGAATTGCTGCGCGCCGGCGTCAGGCCCGACATGATCCGGCTGTCGGTGGGCATCGAGGATGCGGATGACATCCTGTGGGATGTGGATCAGGCGCTGCGCAAGGCGGTCAGCTGAGGGATTGATCCCGAAGTCATGGATTGCGGATCAAGTCCGCCATGACAGCCATCCGGTTGCCATTGCGGACTCGATCCGGCATCCAACACGGCTGTCATGCCGGACTCGATCCGGCATCCACCGCGCAGCGGCTCCGGCGGTTCCGCAAGGACCCCAACCTCGTACTCAGCGCTTCACCAGCCAGGCGAACAAGCCCGCAATCGCGGCGCGCTGGTCTTCACGGATAGTGTGTTCGGCAATCTCGACGACGTCAAAACCGCTCTCTCTCGCAAGCCGCTCGATGTAGCCCCGCGAATGCGCATACCGCAGGCTGGGCCGCAGCGCGAGTTCCTGCTGCGTTTCCTTCTCGACCGAAAAGCAGAACACGCCACCGGGCCTGATCGCGTGTGCCGCGCCTTCAAAGACCGCTTCCAGCGCACCGACATAGATGAACACATCGGCCGCCACGACCAGGTCATAGCGTTCACCCGTCGTGCCCAGATACTCCGCCGCATCCGCTTCATGCACTGCGTCATACACGCCGCGTTCGAGCGCACGGGCGACCATGTTGGCCGACAGATCCACGCCATCGATGTGCGCGGCCAGGGGTTTGAGCTTCACGCCGCAAAGCCCGGTGCCACAACCCAGGTCCAGCGCGCGTTCGAAAAGGCGTTTCATTTGGGCGAGACGGGCCACCAGAATCTCCGGCGCGCGGTAGTTCAGCACCTCCACCAGATGCTCTTCAAATCCATCGGCGTAACCGTCGAACAGGCCCTGCACATAGGCGGCCGGGGGCGTTCGAGGTGCGGCGCCTCCTTCCAGCGCGGCCAGGTAGTAGCCATTGAGCTCGACATCAGCGCCACGCGCAATCGCCTGCCGATACGCAGCTGCCGCCTCTGCGCTGCGGCCCTGTTCGCGCAGCAGCGTGCCCTTCAGGCTCCAGGCACTACCGCGTGACGGGTCCAGCACCAAAAGCCGGTCCACATCAGCGAGCGCTTCGTGCGCCTGCCCCATCTCGGCCAGCGCCGTGGCCCGGTGGCCGAGTGCTTCGACGTTGTCCGGCTCCTGCTGCAGGGCTTCGGACAGCAGCTGCTCTGCCTCGGCGAACTTGCCCAGCTTCAGCCGTGTCGCACCCAGGTTCATGAGCGTGGACAGCCGCCCCGGCAACAGCGCCAGGGACGCCGCGAACTGCCGTTCGGCGTCCTCGAGGCGGCCCGCCTCGTAGTGCCCCACCCCTGCCAGGAAGAAATCGCGCGCTTGCGCCATGTTGGAATCCATCGCGCCGATCATAGGCAAGGCAGCGCCTGCGACAATCGGGCCATGAGATTCGCACCCCTGCGCAATGACAGTTTCCTGCGCGCCTGCCAGCGCCTGTCCACACCCCACACCCCCATCTGGCTCATGCGCCAGGCTGGCCGATACCTTCCCGAATACCGCGCCACGCGGGCGAAAGCGGGCAGCTTCATGGGACTGGCCACCAATGTCGACTACGCCACCGAGGTCACGCTGCAGCCGCTGGAGCGCTACGACCTCGACGCCGCCATCCTGTTTTCGGACATCCTGACCATCCCGGATGCGATGGGCCTGGGGCTGAGCTTTGCCCTGGGCGAGGGTCCGAAGTTCGAGCGGCAGGTGCGCGACGAAGCCGCGGTCGCGGCGCTCGCCGTGCCCGACATGGACAAGCTGCGTTACGTGTTCGACGCCGTCACCTCCATCCGCAAGGCGCTGGACGGCCGCGTGCCGCTCATCGGCTTCTCGGGCAGCCCCTGGACGCTGGCCTGCTACATGGTCGAAGGCGCCGGCTCGGACGACTATCGCCTGGTCAAGACCATGCTCTACAGCAGGCCCGACCTGATGCACCGCATGCTGCAGATCAACGCCGACTCGGTCGCGACCTACCTCAACGCACAGATCGAAGCCGGCGCACAGGCCGTGATGATCTTCGACAGCTGGGGCGGGGTGCTGGCCGATGGCGCGTTCCAGGAATTCAGCCTGGCCTACACCGCCCAGGTGCTATCAAAACTGAAGCGGACGCACGACGGCGTTGTGATCCCCCGCATCGTCTTCACCAAGGGCGGCGGCCTGTGGCTGCAGCAGATGGGTGCGCTCGACTGCGAGGTGCTCGGCCTGGACTGGACGATGAACCTGGGCACAGCGCGCGCGGCAGTGGGCGCGAGCAAGGCGCTGCAAGGCAACATCGATCCCAACGTGCTCTTCGCAGGACCGGACCAGGTAGCGGCCGAAGCGATCAAGGTGCTGGAGAGTTTCGGCGCTCCGCACATCGGCGAAGGCACCGCGTCGACACACATTTTCAACCTGGGTCATGGCATCAGCCAGCACACGCCACCGGACAACGTGAAGGTGCTGGTCGATGCAGTTCATGCACACTCGAAGCGCATGCGCGATGCGGCCAACCGCAACTCTTGAGGCCTCGTCATCAGGGAGTTCCCTAGCTGTCAATGTTCACAAAAACTTTGGCATCGATTGACTTATGCACAAAAACAGGCGAGCGGGGACGCCCGGGGGGTCGCAATTGCTACAAAACCCATAGCGCCCGTAAGTCGTTGATTTATAAGGAATTCGATTCCGGGCGATTTTGCGGCGATGAGCGCCAAGCCCTTGATTTTTCAGGCACTCCGGGGCACCGCCAGCTTTCTATCAACAAAGTTATCCACACAAATTGCAGACAGCCTGCAAAGCGCTTCTAAATCAAAGACTTAACGCAGACTCCTGAACCCGAACTCAAGACTCGCGGCTAAACGAAGCCTTTCATGACCTTTAGTCTCGCCGTCGTCGTCCCCACACCGGCCCACAGTTCTGTTAGTGGGCCGCTGAGTTACCAAAGTGAGCTACCACTCGCGCCGGGCACTTTGGTGCGCGTGCCGCTCGGCCGCCGCGAAGTGCTGGGGGTGGTCTGGGATGAGGCCGTGCAACCCGAAAACGCCCGTTCCGACTACGAAAACAAGCCCATTGCTGGCGTGCTGGACGGCCTGGAGCCGCTGACGGCCCAATGGCGGCAATTGGTTACTTTTTCGTCGCGCTACTACCAGAGGGGGCTGGGTGAAGTCGCCCTGGCTGCCTTGCCACCGCAATTGCGCGACATGAACACGGTGCAGCTGGCGCGGCGTTTGAACCGCAAGCGTTCGGACGAAGCGGGACAGACGACGCAGGGCCCAACGCTGACTGACGAGCAGGCGCAAGCCCTGGGCACCTTCGAATCCGAGCCCGGCCCCTTCCTGCTGTTCGGCGCCACCGGCAGCGGGAAGACCGAGGTGTATTTGCAGGCGGTGGCATCGCTGCTCGCGCGTGAGCCAGGCGCACAGGCGCTGGTGATGGTGCCCGAGATCAACCTCACGCCGCAGCTGCAGGCGCGCTTCATCGCGCGCTTTGGCGAAACCAATGTGGTCGCGATGAACAGCGGCATGACGAACCCGCAGCGCCTCAAGAGCTGGCTGTCGGCCCATAGCGGCGCTGCGCGCATCGTGCTGGGCACCCGCATGGCCGTATTCGCGTCGATGCCCCATCTGCGCCTGATCGTCGTCGATGAAGAGCACGACCCGAGCTACAAGCAGCAGGAAGGCGCGCGCTACTCGGCCCGCGACCTCGCCGTGCTTCGCGGCAAGCAGGAAGGCGCGAAGGTGCTGCTGGGCTCGGCCACACCTTCGCTGGAAAGCTGGCACGCCACCGAATCAGGCAAGTACCAGCGCCTCGTCATGGCGGCACGCGTGGGCGAATCGGGCGGGTTCCCGGCGGTGCGCCTGGTGGACATGAACCTGCAGCCCAAGCGCGCGGTGTTCTCGGTGCAGTTGCTGGACGCGATTCAACAACGCGTGGAACGAGGCGAGCAATCGCTCATCTTCCTGAACCGTCGCGGCTACGCCCCCGTGCTGTCCTGCACGGCCTGCGAATGGAAGAGCGAATGCCCCAACTGCAGCGCCTACCGCGTCTTCCACAAGATCGATCGCACCTTGCGCTGTCATCACTGCGGCTTCACCGAGCCGGTTCCGCGCGCCTGCCCCGAATGCGGCAACGTGGACATCGCCGCCGTGGGGCGGGGCACCGAGCGGCTCGAAGAAAACCTGGCGGAACTGCTGGCACCCATCAGGCGACCCAATGGCGAGCCGGTACGAATCGCGCGAATGGACGCCGACAGCACGCGCCTCAAGGGTGCGCTGGAGCAGCAGCTGGCCCTGGTGCATGCCGGTGAGGTCGATGTGCTGGTCGGCACGCAGATGGTCACCAAGGGCCATGACTTTCGCGGCATCACGCTGGTCGCCGCGCTCAATGCCGACTCGGCCCTCTTCTCCAGCGACTTTCGCGCGCCGGAACGCTTGTTCTCGCTTCTGATGCAGGCAGCGGGCCGCGCGGGGCGTGACGCGGCGCAGGCTTCTGCCAGCGAAATGTGGGTACAGACCTTCCATCCCCGGCATCCGCTGTTCACGGCATTGCGCGCGCACGACTACCCCGCGTTCGCCGCCCAACAACTCAAGGAGCGCGAGCAGGCCGGCATGCCGCCCTTCGGTTACCAGGCTTTGCTGCGCGCCGATGCGAGAACGCAAGAGGCGGCTCAGGCGTTCCTGCAAGCGGCAGCCGCGCAGGCACAGGATGTGCCGGACGCAGACCGGGTCGTGCTCTATCCCGCAGTGCCGCTCACGATCCAGCGCGTCGCCAATGTCGAACGAGCGCAAATGCTGGTTGAAAGCGCATCCCGTGTGGCGCTGCAACGATTCCTCGCCGCGTGGCAACCCGTGCTGCATGCCACGAAAGAAAAGGGCCTGATCCGCTGGGCGATCGACGTGGACCCGTTGATGATTTGAATTTGCCTTGGCGTGATGAGTTCGGGGGGCGCGCCGGGGAGCGGTTGCCGCAGCGCCCCCGGATCCGCCGGCCCTGCTGTCGCAGGGCTTCCCGGGAAGCGAGTGTCGGGCGGGGCAGCACAAGTTAACGCTTGCGCTGCCGCGCAACCAACTTGACTGCGCGCAAGCGCTTCCCCCCACCCGCCACTCACTTCCCGGCGACGGAAAACGGGGCCGCTGCGGCAACCGCTCCCCGGCGCAAGGGACGCTGTTGTCATTCGACGGCCGCTCAAACCCTGCATTGCCAGCGCCAGTGCTGGATCTGGCGCACGGGAAGTCCTGCGACAGCAGGACCGTCGCATTCGGGCCGCCCGCGCCTACCCGCCAACGGCGCACCCCGACCTCAGCACCCCAACAAAATGATCTCTAGAGGTCAGAGGAAGGCGCAGCGCCCTTCATCCCCAGCGCCTTCTCATAAAGCACATTCTTCGACTCCCCCGAAATCTCAGCCGCCAGCTTGACCGCCGACTTCAACGGCAGTTCTTTCATCAACAGCCCCAGCACCCGCAGCCCTTCGCCATCCGATTTGGCCTGCGGCGCGGGATGCAGCACCAGCGCGAACTCACCGCGCGTGCGCGACGAATCCGCATCCAGCCACGCGGCGAACGCGTCGCACGAAACCGTCGCCACCTGCTCGAACTGCTTGGTCAACTCGCGACCCACTGTCACCTGCCGCGCGCCGAGCACAGCAAACGACTTCGCCAACGCCTCGATCCGATGCGGCGCTTCCAGGATGACGACAGCGCGCGGCTCCTCACCCAGCCGTGCCACCGCCGAATCCCGCTCACCCGCCTTCGCCGGAAGAAATCCCGCAAAGACAAACGCGCCCGCATCGCCCACGGCACCCGCCACGCTCAACACCGACGTCACGCTGCTCGCACCCGGCAACGGCACCACACGGAATCCGGCGGCCCGCACAGCCGACACCAAACGGGCACCCGGGTCGCTCACCGCAGGCGTTCCGGCATCGCTCGCATAGGCGATGCGCTCACCGCGATGCAGGCGTTCGATCACCTGCTGCGCGGCTTCGGCCTCGTTGTGTTCATGCACCGCCAGCAACTGCGCGCCGGGCCGGTCGATGCCGTAAGCGCGCAGCATCGACTGGGTGTGCCGCGTGTCCTCGCAAGCCACCGCATCGGCGATCTGCAGCAGGTGCAGCGCACGCAGGCTGATGTCGGCCAGATTGCCGATCGGCGTGGCGACGATGTAGAGCGCGGCCTGCGGATAATGCTGCGACGCCGCTGCCTCGCGGGCAGCGCCAAGGGCCAGGGAAAAAGAAGCGCTCAATGCCGACACCTCAAAAAAACGACCACATCCATCCGACCACGGTCACACGGACCACCAAGCAATCAGGCGATGCCGGCGAACAGATCGCCCTCGATCATCTTCGCGCCCATGGCCTGAAGCTTCTCACGCGCAATTATCGAACGCCCGGACGCGGTGGCGGCGAGATCGACCTGGTGATGCGCGACGCTGCCGGCACGCTGGTGTTCGTCGAGGTGCGAAAGCGCGCGAGCCGCTCGCATGGCGGCGCGGCTGCGAGTGTGAGCCACTTCAAGCAGCGCAGCATCATCTTTGCGGCACGGCACTACCTGATGCGATTGCCCCAGCAACCGCCCTGCCGGTTCGACGTGGTGAGCGTTGAAGCAGGCGCCATCGAATGGCTCAAGGCTGCATTCGACGCCGCCTGAGTTCTATCCACCGATCAAGGCGTCTGCAGCAACGCGCCCTTCCAGAGCACGGGCCCGGTCGGTCCACCCTCGCCTGGCACGCCACCCTTGGGCTCCAGGCTCACGGCCAGAGCCGGCGTCTGCTGAAGCTGCCCCTCGGCCGCAGCAAGCCGGATAACCGGTGTGCCGCCCAGGACGCCGAGCGAGCGCGGCTGTCCGCCTGCCGGCAAGGCCCACAGCTGCAGCGACTTCTCGGGGCCTTCGCTGTACTGACCGACTCGCTTGATCGTGAGCGTGCTGTGCTTCGGATCGAAAGTCACCAGCATCGAAGGCGCCGCCTGGTCGTCCGACAGCACGGCGATGTACTGGATCTCGGGCTTGCCCTGCAGCTCCGAAGCCAGCTTGATGTTTTGCTGCTGCAAGGTGTTGCGCGCGCCTGCGAGCTGGGCCAGCTGGCCGTCGCGCTCCTGCACCTGGTCGCCCAGATAGAAAGCGATACCGAACGCAGCCGCTGCGGCCATGCCGCCAGCCCAGGTGGCGCCTTGCCACCAGCGCAGCCGATTGGGCGGTGCAACGACACCCTCGCTGGCGCCCACCATCTGGGCCGCGGTCCGCTCGACGGCCAGCTGGTTGTCGATGCGCTTCCACACATTGGCACTCGGTAGCTCGGCTTTTTGCAGCTCGGTCATGGCGGCGAACCTTTCCTGCCAGACAAGCGCACTGGCGCGCAACGCCGGACTTTGCCGGGCCTGGGATTCGAAGCGGCGCCGGGCACCGCCCCTGAGCGTGCCGAGGGCGTAGGCCGCCGCAAGGCGGTCGGCGAGATCGGGATGGTCAAGCAGATTCATGATGCGGCGCTCACGCAAAGCGTCCCATGCAACCGCGCAACTGCTCGATGCCGCGGCGTATCCACGTCTTGACGGTGCCCAGCGGCAGCTTGAGCTGCTCGGCCAGTTCACCGTGGCTCATGTCGCGCAGGTAAGCCAGGCTCACCACCTCGCGCTGCCTCGCTTCGAGTTTGCGCAGGCACTCGTGCAGCGCCCATGCGGTTTCGCTGGCCTGGCTGGTGTCCATGGGGTCGGCTGAATCGCCGGGAATCGTTTCGCGCAAGGCATCGTCGAGTTCCACTGCAATGTCGGCGCGCTCGCTGGTGCGGCGGCGCCGGAAATCAAGCGCGCGGCTGCGCACGATCACGCCCATCCACGCCAGCGGCGGGCTCAGCGCAGCGCGGTAGTCGCCAGCGATGCGCCAGATGTTGAGATAGGTTTCCTGCAGTACATCCTCGGCCCAGTCGCGGTTGGACACCACGCGCATTGCGAGGCCGAACATGCGCGACGAGGTCAGGTCGTACAACTCCCGAAGCGCCGCTTCGCCGTCAGCAGTGCGGGCATCGGCCCCGGTGCGAGCGGCAATGCGGTCGAGCAGGGCAATGAGATGCTGGTCTTGCAGGTTGGAATCCATGGCGAGCAGATGGGCGGGCTGCAAACGGATACTGCAGACCGCTGGTTCGGGATCAGGCTTTATAGCGTACAACCTCATGCAGGGAATACGCCGGGGATACCCCTTCGGATTCAACTACCGCTTGCGCCCGGCTCTTCTCCAGCGGCCGATAGATGGCAGACACATCTCCCATACACGCGCGATTACATGGCGCAAGGCATGGGCGGGTATCATCCCCAGCCATGCTCGAGCAACGAATCCAACAGCATTTCATTGACAGCGCCGACCTGAAATACCAGGCCGCGCAAATCCTGAGCAAGCCCATCGCCGCGGCCGTGCAAGCCATCCTGGCGTGCGTGACCAGCGGCGGCAAGGTACTGGCCTGCGGCAACGGCGGCTCTGCTGCCGACGCGCAGCATTTCTCGGCGGAATTCGTCGGCCGGTTCGAACGCGAGCGGCCCGAACTCGGCGCCATCGCGCTGACCACCGACAGCTCCATCCTCACGGCCATCGGCAACGACTACGACTTCGAGCGCATCTTCTCCAAGCAGGTGCGCGCGCTCGGGCAGGCCGGCGATGTATTGCTGGCCCTGTCGACCAGCGGCAATTCGGCCAACGTGCTGGCGGCGATCACTGCAGCTCACGAACGCGAAATGACCGTCGTTGCACTGACCGGACGTGGCGGCGGCAAGATGACACAGGCGCTGCGCGAAACCGACGTTCACATCTGCGTGCCGCACGAACGCACGGCCCGCATCCAGGAAGTCCACATCCTCGCGCTGCACTGCATCTGCGACGGCGTGGACGCCCAGCTTCTCGGAGAACAGGAACCATCCTCATGAATTCGAGCACCCGCTCCAGCACCACCCGCTCCATCGCCGTTGCAGCACTGTGCGCCACGGCGCTCACCGCCTTGCTGTCCGCATGCGCACCGCTGGTGATCGGCGGCGCTGCGGTCGGCGCCCTGGTCACGATCGACCGGCGCACTTCCGGCGCCCAGCTCGACGACGAGGGCATCGAATTGCGTGCGGCCTCACGCCTTCGCGACGCCTTCGGAGACCGCGCGCACATCAACGTCACCAGCTACAACCGCCAGGTCCTGCTGACGGGTGAAGTGCCGAACGAGCAGGCGAAGCAGCAGGCCGAGCAGCAGGTCATGCGCGTCGACAACGTTCGCGGCATCGTGAACGACCTGGCCGTCATGCCGAGCAGCACCCTGTCGCAAAGCTCGTCCGATACGCTGGTCACGGCCAAGGTGAAGGCATCGCTGGTCGATGCGAGCGACCTCTATGTCGGCGCATTCAAGGTCGTGACAGAACGCGGCGTCGTGTACCTGATGGGCCGCGTGACCCAGCGCGAGGCCGACCGGGCCACGCAGATCACGCGCAACATCCCGGGCGTCCGGCGCCTGGTGCGGGTGTTTGAAATCATCAGTGAGGAAGACCTGCGGCAAATCGCGCCGTCACAGGCGCGTCCCGCGGCGGGCGGTGCACCGGTCTCGTCGCAACCCGTCACACCGGTGCGCCAGTAGCAGGCTGTCCAGAGGGCGCAGCCGCTTCGCGGTGGATGCCGGATCGAGTCCGGCATGACAGCCATTCAGTGGTCATTGCGGGCTCGGATCGAGTCCGGCATGGCAGCCGTCCGGTTGTCATTGCGGGCTTGACCCGCAATCCATGACTTCAGCAGGCGCAGCCGCCTCCTGGTTACTTCAACCGCTTGATCAGGCTCGACGTGTCCCAGCGGTTGCCGCCCAGCTGCTGCACGTCGGCGTAGAACTGGTCCACCAGCGCCGTCACCGGCAGGCGCGCGCCGTTGCGCTTGGCCTCGTCGAGCACCAGGCCCAGGTCCTTGCGCATCCAGTCCACCGCAAAACCGAACTCGAACTTGCCTTCGATCATCGTCTTGCCGCGGTTGTCCATCTGCCAGCTCTGCGCCGCGCCCTTGCCAATGACGTCGAGCACCTGGACCATGTCCAGCCCCGCCTTCTGGCCGAACGCAATCGCCTCCGACAGCCCCTGCACCAGGCCCGCGATCGCGATCTGGTTGACCATCTTGGCGAGCTGGCCCGCGCCGCTTGCACCCAGCAGGGTGAACGCGCGCGAAAACGCCATCGCGACCGGCTTGGCCGCTTCAAAAGAGCCCGCGTCGCCGCCGCACATCACGGTCAAGAGGCCGTTTTGCGCGCCGGCCTGGCCGCCGGACACCGGCGCATCGACGAACTGCAGACCCAGCTCCTTGCCCTTGGAATACAGCTCGCGCGCGACATCGGCCGAGGCGGTGGTGTGATCGACAAGCACGGCACCTTGCTTCATGCCGGCGAAGGCGCCATCCGCACCCAGAATCACCGACTTCAGGTCGCTGTCGTTGCCCACACAGCAAAACACCAGGTCGCAGCCTGCAACGGCTTCGCGCGGCGTCGCCGCCGATTTGCCCTTGAACTCGCCCGTCCAGGCATCGCGTTTTTCGGCGCTGCGGTTGTAAACGGTGACGTCGTGGCCCGCCAACGCGAGATGGCCCGCCATCGGATACCCCATGACGCCGAGGCCGAGAAACGCGACCTTGCGCGCGGGAGTGGGTTCGTAAGTCTTGGGGTTGGTCGATGCCATGTGCTGCTGCTCCTGGGAATGTGGGCGGATTCTAGGCGCGCAGCGCAAATCGCACCGCCGCGAACCCCGGCGTATGCACGCAATGGGTGATTTCCCATGGATGGCTTCATTCCCGCTTCGCGTATGGTTGGCCGCGCGCACGGATGTAACGGGAGGAAACAAACATGCAGTTCAACATGGCCGGATTCGGCGCTTCAGGCTGGGTACTGGCACTGTCGCTATGCGCAACGCCGCTCCACGCGGGCGAGATCGTGGTGGGCCAGGTCGCGCCCCTGTCGGGCCTGGACGCCAACCAGGGACGTGCCTACGGCGTGGGCATGCAGCTCGCGTTCAGGAACGCCAACAAGGGCACCGGCATCAACGGCAATACGCTGGTGCTGGCCCGCAAGGACGACGCAGGCAATCCCGAAGCCACGCTCAGATTGACACGGGAACTGCTCGACCAGGACAAGGCCGTCGTGCTGGCCGGCTATTTCGGCATCGGCAGCATCGAGGCGGTGGCTCGATCCGGCGTCCTTGAAAAAGAGCCCGTCGCACTGGTCGGTTGGCGCGCAGCGCAGATCAGGCCCGAGACGGTCAACCTGTTCAATGTCCGCGCGAGCCTGCGCGACGAAATTTTCAAGGTGACGGAACACCTGGGCACCGTCGGCATCACGCGGCTGGGCATCGTTTACGAACAGGGCCCGGGCGGCTTGCAGCTGATGTCGTCGGCAGGGGAGGCAGCCCAGAAGGCGCGGGCATCGGTCGTGGGCATGGCCTCCTGGCCGGCCGGCACCACCAGCGTCCAGCAGGCGGTGCAGGCCATGCTCAAAGTGCAGCCGCAGGCCGTCATGATGGTGGGGTCGGGCGCGTCGGCAGCGGCCTTCGTGGACCAATACCGCAAGGCTGGCGGCACAGCGCAGCTGTTTGCCAATGACGGCGTCGACATGGAGCAGTTGGGCGCAAAGCTCGACGACGCGCAGATGAGCGGGATCTCGATCGCGCAGGCGGTACCCAGCCCCTACAAGATCTCCAGCCGCATCGCCAAGGAATTCGTGGACACGGTGGCCCGGTCAGAGAAGCTGGAAGTGCCCGTGAGCTACGCGATGATGGAAGGCTTCATTGCGGGCAAGGTGGTCGTGGAAGCGATTCGCCGCCAGGGCAAGACGCCGTCCCGCCAGGGCACGATAGACGCGCTCGGCAAGATGGAGTACTTCGACATGGGGGGCTACTCGGTCGCCTACCAGCCCAACATCCGCGCGGGCTCCCGATTCGTCGAGCTCACCATCCTGGGCGGCAAGGGACGAATTCGCCAGTAACACCCGCCTGGGCTCCCCACAGCCCCACGAGGCTAGACGATCGCGAAATGCTCCGTGCCGGCCGACAGGTCGGAGCTCTTGGCGCGCTGCGAATTGAGCTTGATCTGCAGGCGCAGGTCGTTCACCGAATCGGCGTTGCGCAAGGCATCCTCGAACGTGATGGTGTTGGCCTCGAACATGTCGAAGAGCGCCTGGTCGAAGGTTTGCATGCCCAGGTTGCGGCTCTTTTTCATGATCTCCTTGATCTCGGAGACTTCGCCCTTGAAGATCAGGTCCGAGATCAGCGGCGTGTTGAGCATGATCTCCACCGCAGCGGCGCGGCCCTTGCCGTCCTGCTTGGGCACGAGGCGTTGCGAGACCAGCGCCTTCAGGTTCAGCGACAGGTCCATCAGCAATTGCGGACGGCGCTCTTCGGGGAAGAAGTTGATCACCCGGTCCAGCGCCTGGTTGGCGCTGTTGGCGTGTAGCGTGGCCAGGCACAGGTGACCGGTTTCGGCGAACGCAACGGCGTGCTCCATCGTTTCGCGGTCGCGGATTTCGCCCATCAGGATGACGTCAGGTGCCTGCCGCAGCGTGTTCTTCAGCGCCGCTTCCCAGCTGTCGGTGTCCAGCCCCACTTCGCGCTGCGTGACCACGCAGTTCTTGTGCGGATGCACGAACTCCACCGGGTCCTCGATCGTGATGATGTGGCCCTGCGACTGCTCATTTCGCCAGTCGACCATGGCCGCGAGCGTCGTCGATTTGCCCGAGCCGGTCGCGCCCACCAAAATCGTGAGGCCGCGCTTGGACATCACGACTTCCTTGAGCACCTGCGGCACGCCCAGGCCGTCGATGGTGGGCAGGATCTGCGGAATCACCCGCATGACCATGCCGACCTTGCCCTGCTGCACAAAAGCGTTGCAGCGGAACCGCCCGATGCCCGGAGGCGAGATCGCGAAATTGCACTCCTTGGTGCGCTCGAATTCGGCGGCCTGCTTGTCGTTCATGATCGACCGCGCCAGGGCCAGCGTGTGACCCGAATTGAGCGGCTGCGGCGACACCTTGGTGACCTTGCCGTCCACCTTGATCGCGGGCGGAAAGTCGCCCGTGATAAACAGGTCGCTTCCGTTGCGGCTGACCATCAGCTTGAGCAGGTCGTTGATGAATTTACTGGCCTGGTCGCGTTCCATGACGGTCCTTCAAATGCTGTGAATCTTTCCCGGGCTATCCTGGGAAGTTATCGGGGATCTTGGCTTTGCCACGCGCTTCGGCGGGGCTGATCACGTTGCGCTTCACGAGATCGGTGAGATTCTGGTCGAGCGTCTGCATGCCGTAGGCATTGCCGGTCTGGATCGCAGAATACATCTGTGCGACCTTGGCTTCGCGGATCAGGTTGCGGATGGCCGAGGTGCCGATCATGATTTCGTGCGCTGCGACGCGGCTCGCGCCGTCCTTGGTCTTGCACAGCGTCTGCGAAATCACGGCCTGCAGCGACTCGGACAGCATCGCCCGGATCATTTCCTTTTCTTCGGCCGGGAACACGTCGATGATCCGGTCGATGGTCTTGGCGGCGCTTGACGTGTGCAGCGTGCCGAACACCAGGTGACCCGTTTCAGCAGCGGTCATCGCCAGGCGAATCGTTTCCAGGTCGCGCATTTCGCCCACCAGGATCGCGTCCGGGTCTTCGCGCAGCGCGGATTTCAGTGCGGCGGCGAACGACAGGGTCATGGGACCGACTTCACGCTGGTTGATCAGGCACTTCTTGGACTCGTGCACGAACTCGATCGGGTCTTCCACCGTGAGGATGTGGCCGTACTCGGTCTCGTTCAGGAAGTTGACCATGGCGGCCAGCGTCGTCGACTTGCCCGACCCGGTCGGTCCGGTCACCAGCACCATGCCGCGTGGCTTGAGCGCGAGTTCACCGAAAATACGTGGCGCGTTGAGTTGTTCGAGCGAGAGAATCTTGGACGGGATGGTCCGAAAGACCGCACCGGCTCCGCGGTTCTGGTTGAAGGCATTGACGCGAAAGCGGGCGAGGCCCTCGATCTCGAAAGAAAAGTCGACTTCGAGAAACTCTTCGTAATTCTTGCGCTGGGTGTCGTTCATGATGTCGTACACCATGGCGTGGACCTGTTTGTGGTCCAGCGCATCGACGTTGATGCGCCGCACGTCGCCGTGCACCCGGATCATCGGGGGAAGGCCCGCAGAAAGGTGCAGGTCCGAAGCCTTGTTCTTGACGCTAAACGCCAGCAGCTGAGTAATGTCCACGAAGACCCTTCCCGAATAACTTACCGGACGATTATGACCACGATTGCCGACAACCTTCAAGGCGTGCTTGCGCGGAT
>JAZKFI010000053.1:0-18802 GCA_040386575.1 Pseudomonadota bacterium | reverse complement strand
CCATGCTCCGCGCTTCGCGGACCTCGGGCTTGATGCGATGTTCCGCTTCCAGCTGTTCGAGGAATTCATCGACGCTGAACTCAGCCGCGAGGATGTCGACCTGGCGCTTCACAGCGGCAAAATCACCCGGGCAAAGCTGCTCCAGCCGCTTCAGGCGCGCACGGGCCTCGGGGCTCAGTAAGGACTCGTCGCCGCCCAGCGCTTCGGTCACGAACATCTTCTCGCGCTGGGCGCCGGTCAGGGGCATGAACTTGATCTTGAACGTGAACCGCCGCAACGCCGCCTGGTCGATGCGGTCGAGCAGGTTGGTCGTGCAAACGAAGATGCCCTTGTAACGCTCCATGCCCTGGAGCATCTCGTTGACCTCGGTCACTTCGTAAGTGCGTTGCGCGCCACGCCGGTCCTGCAGGAAGCTGTCGGCCTCGTCGAGCAACAGCACTGCCTTCTCAGTCTCTGCTTCACGGAACATCGCAGCCATGTTCTGCTCGGTCTCGCCGACGAACTTGCTCATGAGGTCGCTCGCCTGCTTGATGAGCAGCGGCTGGTCCAGGCTCTTTGCGATGTGCTCTGCGAGCGCCGTCTTGCCGGTGCCGGGCGCGCCGTAGAAACAAAGGGTCCCGTGGCCGCGTGCGCGCAGTGCTTCCACGATGCGCGGAATCTCGAACCGCGTTTCCACGTTGAGCATGTCCAGGTCATAAGTCGTGACGCTCGGCCTCGCGCCCGCGTCTTGTGGACGGTTGCCCAGCGCCTGGTCGGAGTTGCGCAACTGCCGCTCGATCAGGCCCTCCATCGTTGCAGGCTCGTCACTCGCGAGGCCGGCAAAGCGCACCGCCGTGCGAATCTGCGCAGGCGTGAGGCCCTTGCGCGCCGTGAGCTTGTCCACGAACGCATCGGAGACGTGCACGCCCTCCAGCGTCTTGCGAACCAGCCCTTCGCGTGCGCCGGGCGGCGGCGATTTCAATTCGAGGTGATAGGCGAAACGCCGCCGGAAGGCCGGGTCGATCTGCTCGATGCGATTGGTGACCCAGATCGTGGGCACCGCATTGGACTCGAGGATCTGGTTGACCCACGCCTTGCCGCTCACGCTGCTGCTTTGCGGCATCGCGACCTGCTCGGCGCGCGCCATGATCTGCGCCGCCTCGCTGGAGATCGGCGGGAAGACATCTTCGACCTCGTCAAAGAGCAATGCGGCCTGGGCGCTGCCTTTGAGAAACACCTGCGCGATCTGCAACGAGCGGTAGCGGTCTCGCCCCGAGAGCGAATTGCCGTCGCGGTCGGCGTATTCCACTTCAAAGAGTTCCAGGTTCGCCGCCTGCGCGACCACCTTGGCGAGTTCGGTCTTGCCGGTGCCGGGCGGCCCGTACAGCAATACGTTGACGCCGGCCTCCTTGCGCGCGACCGCGTTGCGCAGCAGCGAGCACAGCACCTGCGCATCTTCATCGACAAAGCTGAAGTCATTCAATGCCAGCGCGCTCTTGGCAGACGGCCGGGTGAACACCGCCATCAATTCATTCTGGTCGCGGTACTCACGCATCAGCACCGGCGGCAGTTTCTCGCTGACCTTCATCAGGTCGGCAAGGTCGGTGATGTTGTGCTCGGAGATCAGGTTCTCGACCAGGCCGATGCGCTCCAGCCGCGAGCCTGCACGCAGCGCTTCGCCCACCTCGGTCGCATTCACACCCGCGATTTCCGCGATGGCCGCATACGCCTCAGGGGCGTTGTTCACCTTGAATTCAACCAGGATGCTGCGCAGGTCGCGCTGGTAGCGCGCGAGGGTGCCGTACAGCAGCAGCGCGCGCTCGGCCTTGTTGAGCTGAAGCAGGCCCGAGAGCGCGTCGATGTTCTTCTCGACCAGTGTCGAATGTTTCTTCAACGCGTTGGTGAGCCAGTCGCCGGTGACTGCAAGGACCGAGAGCAAATCCTTGGGCTGGTCCTTCGCGTATTCGTCCAGATAGAAAAAGAGCGTTCCTTCTTCATACGGGCCGCGCCACACGCCGTGCCGGTCGAGAAATTCCTGGGTGCCGAGCTGTTCGTGGTTTCGCCAGAACTCGTTGTCCTTGCAACGGCGCCCGAGGAATTCCCGCAGCCTGGCAAGGGCCGGCGCCGGCCAGACGAGATGCCGCCCTGCGAGCGACAACAGGCCATTGAGGTCGCGCCGCACATTGAACTTGCCGCCCTGCTTGGCCGCGAGTGTCAACACAAAGTGCGAACACATCAGGTCCAGCACCGGCGCGCCCTTGAGGCCCGGTGAGGGGAGTAGCTGCAAATCGGCCGATCGCTTGACCATCCGGAAAGCCTCCAGCACCTGTTGGCGCATGATGACGATAACGCGACTTCATGCTACATGGAAGACGCGCATTGTGCGAAAACATGGCAATCCCCGCTTTTTAGCGCGGACAATCACGGCCCATGATCGATCTGTCCCATGTCCGCGCCGCTGCCCAACGCCTGGAAGGCCAGGTGCTCGATACGCCCTGCGTGGAGTCGCGCACGCTGTCGCAGATCACGGGCGCGCAGGTCTTTTTGAAGTTCGAGAACCTGCAGTTCACGGCATCGTTCAAGGAACGCGGCGCGTGCAACAAACTGGTCCAGCTGAGCGATGACGAGAAGGCGCGCGGCGTGATTGCCATGAGCGCCGGCAACCACGCGCAAGGTGTGGCGTATCACGCGCAGCGCCTGGGCATGAAGGCCACCATCGTGATGCCGCGCTTCACGCCCGGCGTGAAGGTGGAGCGCACGCGCAGTTTCGGGCCGCAGGTGGTGCTCCATGGCGACACGCTGGACGAGGCTCGTTCGCATGCGCTTGAACTGGCTGCGCGCGACAACCTGACCTTTGTGCATCCCTATGACGACGAGGCGATCGTCGCCGGTCAGGGGACCGTCGGCATCGAGATGCTGCGCGCGGTGCCCGAGCTGGACACGATTGTTGTCGCGGTGGGTGGCGGTGGCCTGATCGCGGGCATCGCTGTCGCCGTCAAGGCGCTCAAGCCGGGCATCGAGGTGATCGGCGTCCAGACGCTGCGCTTTCCCAACATGTTCAATGCGGTGAAGCACGAGTCGCTGCCGCAAGGCGGAAGCACCATCGCCGAGGGCATCGCCGTCGGCACGCCCGGCAAGATCACGCAGGAGATCATCGAGAAGCTGGTGGACGACCTGGTGCTGGTCGACGAAGGCGACATCGAGCAGTCGATCGTGATGCTGCTGGAGATCGAGAAAACGCTGGTCGAAGGCGCGGGTGCGGCGGGCCTCGCTGCGATGCTGAAGTACCCCGAGCGGTTTCGCGGCAAGCGGGTCGGGCTGGTTCTGGGCGGTGGCAACATCGACCCCCTGCTGCTCGCTGCGATCCTGGAGCGGGGAATGGTGCGGGCCGGGCGGCTGGCCAGGGTGCGTGTCAGTGCGCGCGATGTGCCGGGGTCGCTCGCGCGCATCACGGCTATCGTGAGCGAAGCGGGCGCCAATATCGACGAGGTGCATCACCAGCGCGCATTCACGGTGCTGGCGGCGCAGAACGTCGAAATCGAACTGGTGATCCAGACACGCGGGCGCGACCACATCCTGGCCGTGCTCGATGCCCTGCATGAAGGCGGCTTTCAGGCCGAGGAACAATGACGGAGAAACTGATGAGCAAGGAAGTGCTGCAAGGCGCGCTGGCGGAGTATTTCGCACCCTGGGTGCAGGCACTGGGCCTGACGGTGGAATCGTTCGACAAGGACAGCGTGACGCTGCGCCTTCCAAAGAACGATCAGCTGTCGCGTGTCGGCGGGATGCTGTGCGGGCAGGCGATGATGGCTGCGGCGGACACATCGATGGTGCTCGCGCTCATCAATCAGTTCGGCGAATTTCGCCCTTGCACGACGGTGCAGATGAACAACAGCTTCCTCAAACCCCTGTCCAACCAGGACGCGCTGGTCCAGGCGCGAGTGATCCGCGCGGGCAAGTCGCTGGCCTTTGGCGAGATCGACCTGCGCGGCGCCGACGACGGCAAGAGCGTCAGCCGGGCCAGCGTGACTTACGCGCTTCTTTGACCGCGCCGTTCACACGCTAAAATCCCGCAACCCCGAAGAATCCTCAAGGAAGCACCATGTCCAGCCCCGAAGCACGCCACAGCCACGGCGAAGAAAAGCCCGAGCCCCAGGATGGGGTCGAAGCCATCGTTCCGATGATGCCCATCGTGCTGCCCCTGATGGGCGGCGTCCTGATGTTCCTGCTGGCGTTCATCGCCGTTTACATGGCCTGAACCTACGGTCCGGCCGTTAGCGCCAACGCCAGATGAAAGCCGCCTTCGGGCGGCTTTCTGCATTTCGGGGCGATCTCACTGCGTGCATAACCCTATGCAAGTTTTGCATTGTTTTCCGTCCAACCTTCGAGCAGGACCCCTGCGGCGTACCTAAAATCAGTTTCCCAGCCGACCCGCGGACCCGTGGAACACCCTTCACGATCCTCATGCTGCTCACCCTGCAGCACCCCGCCCGCCGACTGCGCCAAGCCCGATTTCAAAAGGGCGCGCGCTCGTCACAGCCGTCCCGAGCCCTGCGTCCTCCTGAAATCAGGTTTTTACTTTAGGAGCTTTGGATGAACTCTCCCGTGATGCAGGGGCTGAATTTGAGCACGCCCGCCTACGTGAAGAACGCGAAACTGATCGCGTGGGTGGCCGACATGGCAGCCCTGTGCAAACCCGACAGCATTCACTGGTGCGACGGCAGCGACCAGGAATACAACAACCTGTGCCAGCTGCTGGTGGACGCCGGAACGTTCAAGAAGCTGAACGAAGCCAAGCGCCCCAATTCCTTCCTGGCCTGCTCCGACCCGTCGGACGTGGCGCGGGTCGAAGACCGCACCTACATCTGCAGCGAAAAGCGCGAAGAAGCCGGCCCGACCAACAACTGGATGGCGCCCGCCGAAATGCGCGCGACGCTGCAGCCGCTTTTTGACGGCTGCATGCGCGGTCGCACGATGTATGTCGTGCCTTTCTCGATGGGCCCGCTCGGCTCGCCCATCGCCCACATCGGCATCGAACTCTCCGACAGCGCTTACGTCGCGGTCAACATGAAGATCATGACGCGCATGGGCAAGGCCGTGTATGACGTGCTGGGCGTCGACGGCGATTTCGTCCCGTGCGTGCACACTGTCGGCGCACCGCTGCAACCCGGCGAAAAGAGCGTGAGCTGGCCCTGCAACAAGACCAAGTACATCGTTCACTATCCCGAGACGCGCGAGATCTGGTCTTACGGTTCCGGCTACGGCGGCAACGCGCTGCTGGGCAAGAAGTGCTTTGCGCTGCGCATCGCGTCCAACATGGGCCGCGACGAAGGCTGGCTGGCCGAGCACATGCTGATCCTGGGTGTCACCAACCCGGCCGGCAAGAAGTACCACGTCGCGGCAGCATTCCCTTCGGCGTGCGGCAAGACGAACTTCGCCATGCTGATCCCGCCTGCAGGTTTCGATGGCTGGAAGGTCACGACGATCGGCGACGACATCGCCTGGATCAAGCCGGGCGCCGACGGCCGCCTGTATGCGATCAACCCCGAGGCCGGCTACTTTGGCGTGGCGCCGGGCACCAACACGCTCACCAATCCCAATTGCATGGCGAGCCTGCACAAGGACGTCATCTTCACCAACGTTGCGCTCACCGATGACGGCGACGTCTGGTGGGAAGGCATGGGCGAGCCGCCCGCACACGCGATCGACTGGCAGGGCAAGGACTGGACACCTGAAATCGCGAAGGCGACCGGCGCCAAGGCCGCCCACCCCAACGCCCGCTTCACGGTGGCCGCGACCAACAATCCGGCGCTCGACCCGCAGTGGGACGATCCGGCCGGCGTGCCGATCGACGCGTTCATCTTTGGGGGCCGTCGCTCAACCACCGTGCCCCTGATCACCGAGGCTCGCAACTGGGTCGAAGGCGTCTACATGGCCGCGACCATGGGCTCCGAAACCACGGCGGCCATCACCGGCCAGGTGGGCGTCGTGCGCCGCGATCCGTTCGCGATGATCGCGTTCGCGGGCTACAACATGTCCGACTACTTCCAGCACTGGCTCAACATGGGCAAGAAGCTCGAAGAAGCCGGCGCGACGCTGCCACGCATTTACACGAGCAACTGGTTCCGCAAGGGCGAAGACGGCAAGTTCGTCTGGCCCGGCTACGGCGAGAACATGCGCGTCCTCAAGTGGATGATCGACCGCATTGAAGACAACGCCAGCGGCACGGATCACGTGTTCGGCGTGAGCCCCGCCTACGAAGACTTGAACTGGGCCGGCCTGGAATTCACCGCCAGCGAGTTCGACAGCGTCATCAGCATGGACAAGGAAGTCTGGGAGAAAGAGCTGGAACTGCACGCCGAACTCTTCAAGCAGCTGGAACACCGCCTGCCCCGCGAGCTCGACGAGACGCTCAGCCGCATCGAGAAGCGCCTGGCTGCCTGACCGCACCCGCTGTCCTGCGCCATGAAAGAAGCCACCGCATGCGGTGGCTTTTTCTATTCGGGGCGCACCATGTGCAGCCCCCTGAGTTATCAGCTCAGATGGCGGTGCGAATCAGGCGCTGCGAGCGCCGGGCCATCTTGGCGTTGCGGCTGACCTGGGCCAGTTCGCGACGAGCTGCCGTCCAGTTGGTGAAGATGCCGCCGATGTCATGGGCGAGTGCCTTGGCCGCCAGAACGACGCGCTCGAAACGGGCGACGCCGGGGTGCTGGGCGATGCGATTGCTGTGTGAGAGAGTGGTCATGATTTTTTCCCTTCGAGATTTGATTCGGTTCAGTCGGTTCAGCGGCGCCGTTCAGTCGCGCCAGGGCCGCACCTGGTAGTCGGTCGGCGGAGGAACGACAGGCGCCTTGCCCGCGTTGCGACGGCGCTCTGCGTGCTCCATCGCGATGCGATAGGACCAGGCATCGAGCGCGTTGCGCAGCGTCGCCGGCATCAGCCGTACGACACCGGCAAACCAGGAGATGTGGACAGCGGCAGTCATGTCGATCGCCTGGTTCAGAAGTAGCTCTTGATATCGCGGGACGCGCCTTGCGCCATCGCGCGGCTGATATCAGCCATGACGCGTGCATCGGTCAGCGCAACGTCCCAGAGCTTCTGGTCTTCAGCAGCCTGCTTGCGGGCAGCCTTGAAGCCGGCGTAACCAGACCTCATGGACAGAGCGGCACGCTGTGCAGGACCGGCCAGCAGGGCCAGCGCTGCGAAAGCCAGCGTCCACATGACGATCCAGGCGCCGAGCAGGTGACCTTCGGTCCAGGTGTCGACGACCTGGTTGGCAGCTACCAGCAAGGCGGCCACGATCGCGGCGAGCAGCATGCTTGCGTTTGCGCGGGCGCTGTCCAGGCGATGAGCGATATTCTTCACGCTTTCAGCGACGCGTTCGGCGCGCACCACGCCGGGATGTTCGGCGGGATGGTCTACATGGGCAAATGCAGTCATGGTTTCTTTCCCTTCGTTCGCGAGGTGAAATTAC
Organism: Pseudomonadota bacterium; assembly: GCA_040386575.1. Classification (GTDB taxonomy): domain Bacteria; phylum Pseudomonadota; class Gammaproteobacteria; order Burkholderiales; family Burkholderiaceae_C; genus Ramlibacter. The sequence goes on along the minus strand of JAZKFI010000053.1, from coordinate 11,349 downwards.
CAATCGCGTAGGGCAATACTAGGGTTATCACTGATATATATCCAATTTAGATTAGTGATGACTATCATTCACTGCCGTGATAAATAGCCCCAATTTCAGAACACTGGACCTGAACCTGCTTCGCGTCTTTGACGAAGTGATGTCCGAACGCAACCTCACGCGCGCCGCGCGCAACCTCCATATGACTCAGCCGGCAGTGAGCAACGCGCTCAACCGGCTGCGCGATGCGGTCGGAGACAAACTGGTGGTCCGAAGTGGATACGGCGTGGAGCCGACGCCCCGGGCCATGTCGCTGTGGCCGGCCATTGCCGAGGCACTGCGCCAGATGGAGGCATCGCTCACGCCGGGTAATTTCACGGCGTCCGAGGCCAACAACACGTTCGTCCTGGCCATGGCCGACGCCACGGCTGCCAAGCTGATGCCGGGCCTGGTGGAAATCATCGAGCGCGACGCACCCGGGGTGTCGATGCGCGTGCTGCCCTTGCTCACCCGGGACCCCCGAGCGCTGCTGGACGAGGGGCAAATGGATCTGGCCGTCGGGTATTTCCCGGCCGTGCTCGCCGACCTGACTTCGCAGGAGCAGCAAGCCGGCATGTCCTCGTTTGACCATCAAAGGCTCTACAGCGGCGAATATGTCTGCGTGATGCGCACCGGCCATCCGCTGGCTCGCGGCCCGATGACGCTGAAACGTTATTGCGAGGCGCACCACCTGCTGGTGAGTTTTTCGGGCAAGCCGTTTGGGTTCATTGATGAGGCGCTGGCGTCGCTCGGCCGCACCCGGCGCATCGTGCTGACGGTGAACCAGTTCTTCACCGCCGGGCGGGTGGTTGCGGCGTCCGACCTGCTCACCGTGCTGCCGCGGCACTTCGTGTCGGTGACCGGAATGGCCAACGACCTGGTGCTGCGCGACCTGCCGTTCGAGGTGCCGCCCGTGCATGTCGACTCGCTCTGGCATCGCCGGCAAGGCACCCGGAGCGACCACGCCTGGCTGCGGCTGGCCGTCGCAGCCGCCGCGATGGGAGCGTTTGGAGCCGTGGGGGATTAGCGGACCACGCGAAGATAGGCGAAGGCGGCCTGCCGCATTTCGTTCACCTGGGCGGCACCGAAGCCAGCGCGCGCTTCTGCGCTTTCCAGCAAGGAGCGCGGGACTCCGCCTTTACGAGACTTGTTTTGGGTGAACGGGACCTTGCGGAAAATCTGGGCGATGAGGGAGTACATGGTGTGTCGCGCGGGACGGCGCTTTCGGATTGATGTCCAAAGAATAAGGGTTTTCCCTAGGCTTTCAAGCCAAATTCCGCCAAGGGGTCATGCAGGTCCGGCATGGGTTGGGCCGGAGCCTGGCATGTCATGCCTGCCGGTATGCTCGCTGGATGACAGCTCTCGCATCGGCTCCCGGATCGGAAATCTCGCGCCGCGAGGCCGCTGAACGGGCCCTGGCCGAGTCGGAGGCCAAGTACCGCCAGGTGGTGGAAAACGTCAACGAAGGCATTCTGGTTACGGCGGCGGGGCGCATTCTTTACGCGAACCCGAAGGCGCTCGCCCTCACGGGCCTGGATGACGAGACGGCGCGCTCCAGGCCTTTCATCGAGTTCATCCACCCCGATGACCGCGACCGCGTGCTGGGCAACCACCTCAGGCGCCTGCGGGGCGAGCCCGTCGAAAACTACTACCAGTTTCGCGTGATCCATCGCGATGACACTATCCGTTGGCTGGAGATCAGCGCCGTGGTCTTCCAGTGGCAGGACGCACCGGCGACGCTGAACTTCCTGACCGACGTCACCGAGCGCAGGCGCATCGACCAGGAAATGCGGGCTTCCCTGGCCCGCGAGCGCGAGTTGTCGGAGCTGAAGTCACGCTTCGTCGCAGTCGCCTCGCATGAGTTCCGCACGCCGCTGGCCGCCATCCTGTCTTCCGTCGAGCTGCTGGGGGACTACGGCTCGCGCCTGCCCGACGAGGAGCGCAAGGAAATCGTGGAGCAGGTCAAAAGCGCAGTCGGCCGTCTCAGCCAGATGGTCGAGCAGGTACTGCTGACCAGCCGCCTCGAATCGGGCAAGTTCGAGTTCGAACCTCGACCGCAGGACGTGTCGCAGCTGCTGGTACGGGTCGCATCGGAAATGGATCAGGCGCACCCGCAGGCACGACGGATCGCCATGCGATGCGAAGGCGTGGAGCTGCCCAGGCTTGTCGACGAAGAGCTCATCAGCCACATCCTGGTCAACCTGCTGGGCAACGCGCTGAAGTACTCAGCCGCCGATAGCGAGGTGACTTGCGTCGTCGATGCGCAGGGGGACACCCTGCATCTGGCCGTCACCGATCGCGGCATCGGCATTCCGGCTTCGGACCTGCCGCGGCTCTTCGAGAGTTTTCACAGGGGCACGAACGTCGGCAACATCCAGGGCACCGGTATCGGGCTGCACATCGTGAAGGAGTGCGTGGACCTGCATCGCGGCACCATAGAGATCGACAGCAGCGCGGACACCGGCACGACCTTTCACGTCAGGCTGCACGCACCGATTGCCGCAGGCCAGTGACGATGAAGATACAGCTTCTCTCCGACCTTCACCTCGAAGTCCATCCGCACTTCGTCCCCCACCCAGCGCCCGGCGCGCAGTTACTCGTCCTGGCCGGCGACATCGGCTCGTACCAGAACGGCAGCCTGCTCGCAGACGCCGATTTCGGCCTGGGGCGCTTCTCACCCAGGAACGGATGGCCGGTGCCGGTGCTGTTCGTCCCCGGCAATCACGAGTACGACGGGCTGGACTTCGACGAGACGCACGCACGGCTTCGCGACACCTGCGAACGGCTGGGAATCACCTGGCTCGAAAAGGAAGTCGTGCAGGTGGACAACGTGCGCTTCATCGGCACCACCTTGTGGGCCGACTTCGATGCGCTGGTGACGCAGGAAGATCGCGCACAACCCGGCCCGGCCGCCCTGCTGCGCAAGCGCGACAAGGCGTATCGCGCCGCCAACTTCTACTTGCGCAAGGCCGCTGCCATGCGACGCGGCGAACCCATGCTGGCTGAACAATGGCGCGAAGTCGCGCTGGAATCCCAAGCCTGGCTGCGCAGCGCACTGCAAACGCACTTCGAGGGCACCACGGTGGTGGTGACGCACTTCGCACCGACATTGCTCAGCGCCGATCCGCGCTATGGCCTCACACCCGGCACAGCGGGCTTTTGCAATGCGCTGGACGACTTGCTGCCCAAGGCCCAGCTGTGGCTGCATGGTCATCTGCACTGCCAGCACGACTACGTCGCTGCAGGATGCCGTGTCGTGGCCAACACGCTGGGCTATGCAGCCAAAGGCGAGCAGGCGGGATTTCGGGAGCAACTGCTCATCGAAGTACCCGGCGCAAACGCCAGCATCAGCTCATCCACAGCTGCGCACGACTGATCGCGGCGCGCATCTTGCGTGCGCCGCAGACTGCGAGCCGGATGCACCAAACGCGTTACCTCCACCTACAAATCGGGTGTGGTCTTTACAAGCGCGATGCACCCTTTCGCAGGCCCTGTGAAACACTGTCGATCAGTGAGGCGATGATGAAAAGAACAATGTGGACACCGACGCTGGCGTGGCTCGCGGCCGCGTCAGCCGCGCTCGTGCTCGCTGTCGCCGGCCCGTCGGAAACCATCGTCATGGGCCAGGTCCCTTCACTCACCGCGAAGCGGCTCGATCAGACGCGCGTCGTCGTACCCAGTGGACTTTCTGCCGAGCGCACGCTGGCGCTGGTGGCCTACACCCGCAACCAGCGCGAAGAGATCAACAGCTGGATCCACGGACTGCAACTCGATAGCGACGCCAGCATTGCGTGGATACGCATGCCCGTCATCAACGATCCGGGCGACGAATCCAAGCGTGCCGCGATCGAGAACACCATGCTGGAGCGGCACCCCACGCCCAGGGACCGCACACGCCTCGTGCCCGTCTTCACCAATCGTGAAGCCTTCATACGCGCAGCCGGCATCTCGAGCAGCGACCACGCGTCGGTGCTGGTGCTCAACCGTGAAGGCAAGGTGCTGGCGCGCGCCGAGGGCCGTTACGACGAAGCCAAGGCGCAGGCACTGCGCGAAACGCTGCTAGCCCGCAACGACTGAGCCGGCGCGATTGCATCTCACCTGAGCGCCTCGCTCGCCGCATGGACCAGCGCAGCGGTCAGCACATCAAGCACATCGGATTCCAGGTTCCAGCAATGCCAGTACAGCTGGATCGGCAGCACGTGCGCCGGTGCCACGTTGACCAGTTGACCCTGCTCGATCAAGCCCCTGACCAGCAACTCGGGCACCACGCTCACGCCCCAGCCCGCCAGCACGGCCCGCACCTGCCCTTCGGAACTCGGCACGAACACCTGGTGCAGCGCAACGCGTTTCAGGCCGAATGCGTGACTGACGAATTCACATTGCATGTCGTCCTTGCGATTGAACGCAATGAACGGCACCTCGCGAAAGTTGTGGGGGTCCAGTCCCCTGGGCAGCTTCGTGGTCGCGAAATCCGCGTGAGCGACGGCCACATAGCGCATCACGCCTAACGGCAACATCTTGCAGCCCCGCAGCGCCTGCCTGAGCGTGGTCACGCAACCCAGCACCTGTCCTTCGCGAAGCCACTCCTGCGTGAAGTCCTGGTCGTCCGCGATGATCTCCATCGGCAGTCCCTGCCGCGCAAGGTCACCCAGCGCAGGCAAGGCCCAGGTTGCGATACTGTCGGCATTGATGGCGATGGAGACGCGCTCTTCCTCGCGGCCGCCTCCGATGGAGCTGGGCGCCAGTTCTTTCAGGTCGCGCTCCAGGTCGGCGCGCAGCAACCGGACCTGGCGGGTGTGCTTGAGCAGCAAGTGCCCGGCCGATGTCGGCTTGAGCGGCCGGCTGCGCACGATCAGCACCGTTCCGACTTGCGCCTCCAGCGCACGCAGGCGCTGCGACACCGCGGACTGCGTGATGGAAAGGCGCTGCGCCGCGCGCTCGAAGCCGCCCTCTTCCACAATGGCCGCCAGGCATTCCAGCGCGTCCGGATCAAAAGTGCTCATTCATCCCTCGTCGTTATTAGTCAAGCTGATGCTTTTGGCGAGAGTTTAATTTCACTGTTCAGCTGACCCGAAATACGCATACTTGCGCACCATGCAAGTTCTCGTTCTTGGCGCCGGCATCATCGGCATCAGCACCGCCTGGCACCTGAGCGTGCTGGGTCATGAAGTCACCGTCGTCGAACGTCAGGGCGGCGCCGCGCAGGAAACCAGCTTTGCCAACGCGGGGCAGATATCGGTGAGCTATTGCGAGCCGTGGGCCAGCCGGCACGCACCGGCCAAGCTGCTCAAGTGGATGTTTCGCAATGACGCACCGCTCCTGTTTCGCCCGCAGATGGATTGGCAGCAGTGGCGCTGGGGCCTGAAGTTTCTCGCGCAGTGCAACGACGCGGCGTTCGAGCGCAACCTGCAGCAACTCGTCGCGCTCGGTGCCTACAGCCATCTCGCGTTGAAGGATGTCGTGCGTTCGGCCGGCATCGACTACCAGCGCCTGGAGCGCGGCATCGCGCACTACTTCACCGATGAAGCGTCTTTCGATGGCGCCGCGCAGGCCGCGAACCTGATGCAGAAATACGGTGTGGAACGCAAGCTGGTCAGCCGCGACGAGCTGCTGAAAATCGAGCCCGCCTTCCAGTCGTTCGCGCACCGCATCGTCGGCGGCACTTACACCGCCAGCGACGAGAGCGGCGATGCGCGCACCTTCACCGAGCAGCTCGCGCAGCGATGCGCCGGGCGCGGCGTGGCGTTTCTGTACGGCCATGACATCGAACGGCTGCAGGTTGCGGGCGGTCGTCTCGAGAGCGTCCTCGTCCGCGATCGTGCAACGCGCGCGTCAAACGCTCTCAAGGCCGATGCCGTCGTCGTGGCCTGCGGCTCCTATTCAGCGCCACTGCTGCGCACGGTCAACGTGGACCTGCCGATCTATCCCGGCAAGGGCTACAGCGCGACCTTCCGATTGAAAGAGCCGGGGCGTGCACCGTTCGTCAGCACCATCGACGATGAAGTGAAGTGCGCGATGACACGCCTGGGCGATGAGCTGCGTGTCGCAGGGACCATCGAGCTGGCCGGGTTCGACACATCGCTCACCACACCGGCGGCGCGCGCCCGTTGCCGCATGCTGGCCGCGCGAATCGAAGAAGTGCTGCCGGGCGTTTGCGATACGCGCTCCGACGCAGAGGGCGGCAACCCGCGCTACTGGACAGGCCTGCGGCCCGCAACGCCGACCAACATTCCTTACATCGGCCGCACCGCCGTGCAGGGGCTGTGGGTGAACGCCGGCCACGGCACGCTGGGATGGACGCACGGCGCCGGTTCAGGCAGGGCGATTGCCGAGCTGATAGACGGCCGGCAGCCGGAGATGGCGTTCGACTTCTACGGCATCGAACGCCGGGCATCACGCCGCGTGTGATTCGGCGCGCGATGTCAGCGCGCGCCAGCGCCAGCGCCCGCGCCCAGACCGCCCGCCATGCGCTCGCCCATCCAGCGGTGCAGGTCCAACCACATCTGGCGCATCTCGGCGTCCAGCGGTGCTCGCATCGAGTTGGCCAGCTCGATCGTCACGACCGGCACACCCTTGTGCACGCCGCCGTAGTTGCCCAGCGATCCCGGAAAGATTCCGACCTGGTCCAGGTACAGGCGTCCCAGCCGCGATGGCGGCACCGACGGCCCATCGAAGTCGAGCACGCCATAGGGTGCGTGAATCGCGACGATCAGGTTGGGCTTGAACGCTTGCATCTGTTCATGCAGGAACTTGCTTTCCGGTTCGGACAGCGGCTTGGGGCCGGGCCAGCGACGCGGGTCCTTGCGCGTGCGCTTCTCCCAATAGATCGCAGCGTCGCGCTCCCAGTTCGGCGTCGGGAAATTGCGGTTGAGGTCCACGCCCCTGGCATTGACTCGTCGCGGCGGTGTCGTCAACACCCCATCCGGATTGAGCATGGGGATGAAGCGCCAATGCACCGGTTGCGCAGTCTGCAGGGGTTCGGCTTGCGCCAGCCGTATCCAGTGCAGCGCCAGCGAGGTAGACGAAAGCTCGTCCCCGTGGATCGCGCCCGTCACAAGCACGCGCAGCCTGGCCTGCCCGGGGTTGATGTCGCGCACATAGATCGGATAGCCGCGCACGGACTTCGCGCCGCTTGCGTGCAACTGCGCCTGCTCGCACAGCTGCTTGTTCACATGCGGGAGCCGGCGCACGAAGTCGATGCAGTGGTGGGCCGCAGGCGTGAACGCGCTGGCGCCAGACGCTGCACTTGCGGGCTTCGCAGGCTGCTGCGCGTGGGTCACGCCGGCTGCGGCGATCGCCGCTGCAGCGGCAACAGCGAGCAGTGTCCGGTGCAGCCGCATCAGGCGTCATCCCTTTCGCCGGACTCATAAAGTGTCTCGCGTCCCATGCGGTCGAGCACGAGTTCGGCCGTCCACGGCAGCATGAGCGAGCCGCAGCGGCTGTCGCGATAGATGCGCTCCAGCGGCAGGTGCTTCATCATCCCCTGCCCTCCGCAGGTTCGAATGGCCAGGCGCGCGATGTCGTTGGCGCCCTCCATCACGCTGTAATGCGCGGCATACAGGCGCATGCGCACGTCCTTGGACGGATTGGGCCCTGCCTCCTGGATCGCACGCGCAAACAGGCTCTTCATGCCCTCGAGCTGTATGCGCATCTGCGCGACTGCAATCTGCTTGGTCGGGTACATGCGCCGCTTGATGGGCGGCTCGCCCGCCACTTCGCCGCGCAGGTAGCTCACCGTGAAATCGTAGGCAGCGGTTGCCAGGCCGAGATAAGTCGGCGAGAGCGTGAAGAACATCGCAGGCCACGTCTGCGCGCCCTTGAAATAAACACCGCGCGGCATGAGCTGCTCGTCGTCGGACACAAACACGTCCTTGAAGGTGAGATTGCGGCTGACCGTGCCGCGCATTCCGAGCGGATTCCAGTCGCCGCTGATCGCGAAACCTTCGCTGGTGGCCGGCACCGCCAGATAAAGCGTGTCGCGCGCATCGGGCTTTTCGTCGCCCTTGTCTTCGGTGCACAGCACGCCGTAATAGTCGGCCGCGCCGGACAGCGACGCAAAGATCTTTCGGCCGTTGACCAGCCAGCCGCCATCGACCTTGCGAGCGGTCGTGCCGAAGGGCGCGCGACCCGCAGCGGCAGCGCTGCCTTCGGAGAACGGTTGCGCATAGATCGCGCCTTCATGGACCACCCGCTTGAAGTGGATCTCGCGGCGGCGAGCATGTTCGGCTCGCTGCTCATCCGTCATCGCGATGTCGTCGGCCAGCACGCCGGTCCACATCGTCGAGCAGATGTGCATGTTGTAGGTGAGCGCGGTCGCGCCACAAAAGCGCCCGATCTCCGCAGCCAGCATCATGTAGGTCGCATAGTCCGCGCCCAGGCCGCCGTTCGCCTCAGGCACGCACAAGGCGAGCAGGCGATTGGCGCGCAAGTCCTCGTAGTTGGCGACCGGAAAAGTGGCCGTCTCGTCAACCTGCGGGGCGCGCGGTGCGAACTTCGTGCGGCCCAGTTCATGGACCAGCGTCAACAGCGATTGCTGCTTGTCGGTCAGCGGCAGATCGCCGACTGCGGGCGTGAAGTTCATGGGGCGTGTTCCGTCATCTTCGTCAATGCAAGAGCGCACGAGGCAGCGCCAGGAAGTTCAGGACCAGCCCATCGAAATCATCGGGCTTTTCCAGATTGGCCAGGTGCCCCGCACCGCTCAGCTCGATATAGGTGCTGCCTGCAATCGCGTCGGCCATCTTCTTCATCACCGCCGGCGGTGCAACCTTGTCTTCGCTGCCTGCGATCACCAGGGTCGGAACGCGGATGCGAGCGAGGTCTGCGCGCCTGTCGAAATTCACCAGTGCTTCCAGCGCGCGCCGATAGGTGGACGCGGGTATCTGGCTCATGCAGTGCATCGCGAGTTGAACGCCCTCAGGCAGCGCCTGGCTTCCGACCATCTGCGGCACCAGCATCTGCGCCAGCTCGGCCATCGACTTGCCGGCGTCCAATGGCGCGGTGCGGCTCGCGATGAAGTCGCGCTGCCAGTTGCCGTCGGCCTTGCCGAATGACGGCGACGTGCCCGACAGCACCAGCTTGTCCACCAGCTCGGGCCGGCGCGCCATCACCTCCTGCGCCACCATGCCACCCATGCTGTGACCCACCAGCGTGACGTGCCCGCAGTTGAGGCTTTCGATGAGGGCAATGCAGCTCTGCGCCAGTCCCTTGAAGTTGTAGGGCTCGATGGGCGCGCTGTGGCCGTAGCCAGGCATGTTCCAGGCGACCGCGCGATACCCGAGCGACGCGAATGTCTCGACCTGCGGCGCGAACGCGAGATGCCCGCCGCCTATGCCGTGCAGCATCAACACGGTAGGCCCGCTGCCCAGCACGGTGAAGGTCGGGACGATCAAGTTGCAACCACTCCTTGTTTCACGACGGCAACACCATCGAGCTCAACCGTGCAGTTGCGCATCGGCAGGTCGAAGTGGCCGCGTGTGTAGCGACCGGCCACTTCATTGGCGCCGGTGCTGTACAGAAAATTGCCGGAAAAGGCCCGCAGCTCGGTGCCGTTGAAATCACGCTTGTCGTAGAGCGCCATGCTGTCCCATCGTGCGTGTTCATTGAGACCGTACCCGACGTGGCTGACGGCGTAGGCATCGCGATCGCCCCATGCCGCGACGTAGCTGCGCATGAGGTCCGCATCGACGCCGCTGCCTTCGATGGCGCGGATGTAGTCGTCTTCGATCCTGAGCGTGATGGGCCGCTCGATGTAGCGCTTGAACGTGAGGTTCACATCGCCCTCGGCCAGCACCAGCGTTCCGTTGACGCACCCGGCTGCAGGAAATGCGAGCGCCAGGCCGCCGGGCCAATGCGTCATGGTGGCGGGCCTGGTGGTGTAGCCCCAGTTGCCGCCGCAGGTTGCGCCCGCCAGCGAAATCGTGAGGTCGCTTCCCGCTGCCGAGGTGACGCGCATTTCACGCGCTGCGCGCAGACGCTTGATGTGCGCCTTGACCAGCGACTCCAGTGCATCGCCGGGGACCAGCCGCGCGAGTGCCTCGGGATGCTCGTTGCTCACATAGATCACGCGCGCGCCGCCGGCAAGGATGGCGGGCAGCTCAGGCGCATGCATGAGGCCCTCCACCGTGCAATCGACCACCAGCGTGCTCGCCGCCAACGCGCCGACGACAGGCGCAATGCCCTGCAAGGCGGTGGATGCGCCGGTCGATCGCACGACCGGACCGGTCGCCTCGAATGGGGTGGGCAGGGAAATTGAAAACGCCTTGCAGCCCAGCCGCGCGGCAGCCAGCAGTGCAAGCTGCGCGAGCACCGGGCGGCTCTGGCTTTCGCTGAGAACGGCGACCGTGTCGCCGGCAACGAGCCCGCAACGCGACAGCACGGCCTGGAAGGAGTCGAGCCACGAGGGCTCCAGTGTGTCCTGCAACATGGTTTTTGCTTCCGATCCATAATACATGAAAATTCATGCAACCCCACTCGTGAACCCGCCCCGTAAAGCCCTCCCGCCGAGCTTCTCCTCGAAAGAGTTCCGCACTGCACTCGGCACATTTGCTACCGGCGTCACCATCGTGACGACGCGCACGGCGCAGGGCGAAACCGTCGGGCTCACTGCCAATTCGTTCAACTCGGTCTCGCTCGACCCACCGCTGGTGCTGTGGAGCCTGTCGCACGCCGCCGCATCGCTGGCGCACTTTCGCGCAGGCTCCCACTACGCCATCCACGTTCTGGCCGCCGACCAGAAGCCACTGGCCGAGCGGTTCGCGCTCAAGGGCGGTGACCGCTGGACAGGCGTGAGCTTCACCGAAGGCATGGGCGGCGCCCCGCTTCTCGAAGGCGCATGTGCCACCTTCGAATGCTTCAACCGCAGCCGTTACGACGAGGGCGACCACGTCATCTTCGTCGGCGAGGTCGAGCGGTGCAGCCTGCGCCCCGGCGCATCACCGCTGCTGTATCACGGCGGACGCTTCTTCACCGAAACGCCCTTCTAGACCGATCCACGCATGGCCGCCCCGCGCTTTGTCGATGACTACCTCGGCTACCTGCTCGGGCAGGCCAATCACGCGCTCTACAAGGATTTCGATGCGCATGTGCGCGCCGCCGGCCTGAGTTCCATCGAGTGGCGGGTGCTCGCCACGCTGCACGACGGCGAGCCGCTCACCATCAGTCAGCTCGCGCAGGAAGCGCTGTCCAAGCAACCCACCGTCACCAAGCTCGTGCAGCGCATGTGCGAGCAGGGCTGGCTGGCGTTGAGAGCCGACGCCGCCGACCAGCGACGCACGCTCGTCACGGTCACTGCTGCTGGCAAACGACTCGTGCGGCCACTCGTGCGGCAGGCCC
>JAZKFI010000052.1:0-37139 GCA_040386575.1 Pseudomonadota bacterium | reverse complement strand
GCGCTGGCGATGCGGTCGAACATCGAGTACGGACGCATGGCCGAGTAGATGCCCACCGGCAGCGCCACCATGAGCGCGAGCACCTGCGACGCGCCGATCACGGCCAGCGTGACAGGCACGCGCTGCCAGATCAGCTGGTCGACGTTGACGCGGCTGATGAAAGAGAACCCCCAGTCGCCCTGGAGCATGGCCCAGAGCCAGCGGAAGTAACGCTGCCAGATCGGGTCGTCCAGGCCGAACTGCTTGCGCAGGTTGGCCTGCACTTCGGGCGGCACGTTGGGGTTGAGCGCCATTTCGGCAAACGGGTCGCCAGGTGCCAGCGCCAGCACGGTGAAGAGCACCACGCTGATGCCCAGCAGGCTGGGAAGGGCGATCAGGATTCGCCGGAAGAGGTAGTTACCCATGAATTCTTGTTAGCCAATCGCAGGGAGCCCGGCCCCCGGTCAAGGGGGCAGGCAAGCCCGGTGCGAAGGGGTAAATACTCAGGCTTCGCGGAACCAGTTCTGCAACTGCGAGAAGTCCAGGTCCCAGCCCGACAGCTGCGTGACCAGCTTCAGGTTGGCACCGCGCACCCGCGGACGGCTGATCAGCGGAATGATCGCGTTGTCCTTGACCACCATGTCGTTCATGCGAATGAACATGGCGGTGCGCTTGGCCGGGTCGAGCTCGCCCTCGGACTGTGCAAAGAGCTTGTCGTATTCCTCGCTGCGCCAGCGCGAGATATTGCGGCCCTGCCACTTGTTGGCCTTGGTCGAAGCCTCGTGCGACCGGTACTGGTCCATGAAGCGCTCGGGATCGGGCTGGGTCTGGGTCGTGGTGTACATCTGCATGTCGCACCAGAACTTGCCGTAGGTGTCGGGGTTGGCAACGTCCGACGAGAAGAACACCGAAGCGGTGACCGACTTCAGTTCGAGGTCGATGCCGGCCTTTTGCGCGGCCTGCTTGACGACTGCCTGCTCCTTCTGGCGCAGGCTGTTGACGGACGTCTGGTAGACGAACTTCATCTTCTTGCCGCCCTTTTCGCGAACGCCGTCCGAGCCCTTCTTCCAGCCGGCTGCTTCGAGCAAGGCGTTGGCCTTGTCGATGTTGAACTCGATCTTCGTGTTGGGCGAGCGGTACTTGGGCGGATTGTTCAGGAAGTTCGCCGTGGCAACACCGGTGCGGCCATAGATGAACTGCTGGATCGCCTGACGGTCGGCCAGAAGCGACATGGCTTCGCGCACCGCCGGCTCGCTGAATGCAAAGTGCTTGCTCTTGAGGCTGGAGCGCTCGCCTTCCACCTCGGTCCACGGGTCGGTCAGGCTGAGCATGATGAATTCGATATCACCGCTGGGAACGATGTGCACCCGGCCCTTGCCGCCCTCTTCCATCCGCTTGAGCACTTCGTCTTCGACCTGCAGGTTCCACGCGTAGTCGTACTCGCCCGTTTGCAGCACGGCGCGCGCAGCAGAAGTCGGATCGCCCCCGCCCTTCATTTCGATGGTGTCGAAATAGGGCTTGTTGGCCATGTGGTAGTTGGTGTTGATCGCGCCGCGCACCATGTCGCCCGGTTTGAAGTCCACGAACTTGTAGGGGCCGGTGCCCACGGGCTTCAGGTTGTTGGGCGCTTCGCGCGACTTCGCGCCGGCATAGGGGGCGAACAGGTGCTTCGGGATGATCATGCCTTCTGCGGCAACGAACGCCGTGGCCCAGAAAGGCGATGCCTTGGCGAAGGTCACGCGCACGGTGTGCGAATCGACCTTCACGACCTGCACATCCTTGTAGACGCCCGTGGTGACTGCGGCGGTGGCCGGGTCCTTGGCGTACTCCCAGGTGAAGACGCAGTCGTCCGCAGTGAACGGCTGGCCGTCGTGCCAGGTCACGCCGCGCTTGAGTTTCCAGGTGACCGAGCGGCCGTCGGCGGAAAGACCGCCGTTTTCACGCGTGGGGACTTCGGCTGCGAGCACCGGGATGAGATTGCCTTCGCTGTCCCAGGAGGCCAGCGGTTCGTAGAAGATGCGCGAGCCTTCCTGGTCCTTGGTGCCGTTGGCGAAGTGCGGCTGCAAGAGCGTCGCGCCCTGCCACCAGAGCACCTTGAGCGCACCGCCGCCCCCGCGCTTGGTCGGCTTGTAGACAGGGATCGGCTGGGCCTGCGCCACGCCGTAATGCATGAGCATCATCGAAGCCATCGGCGCCGTGAGGCCCACCGAGACCATGCGCTGGATAAAGCTGCGGCGCGCAAGGCGCCCCTCGCGAACATCTTCGACCAGGTCGCGAATCTCTTTTTCTTGCATTTCGAAATCTCCTGCTTTAAGAAACCGGGGGGGCCCCTGCAAACCATAGTACTTGAGGGTCGGCAGAAACGGCAAGCGGGGTTTCAGCGGTTGCCGCGCGTCAGGCCGCGTTAGGATGCCCCCCATGCAACTTCCGAACCTGCTTGCGACACGGCGCGGCCGGCTCGTCGCTTTTTTCAGTCTCTACATGACCGAGGGTATTCCCCTTGGCTTCGCCGCCACCGCTGTCGCAACGCAGCTTCGGCGCCAGGGCGTGGGGCCTGCGGAGATCGGCGCGTTCGTCGCCTCGTTCTATTTGCCGTGGGCTTTCAAGTGGGCGTTCGGGCCGCTGGTGGATGTGTTCCGCTCGCAGCGTTTCGGGCATCGGCGCGGCTGGATCCTGTTCACGCAGATCGTCATGGTGCTCACCTTGCTGGCACTCATCCCGGTGGACCTGCCCACGGGCCTGGGCATCTTCACCGTGATTCTTCTGGTGCACAACACCTTCGGCGCGATCCAGGACGTAGCCATCGACTCACTCGCCGTCAACACCTTGAGCGAGGACGAACGCGGGCTGGCAAACGGACTGATGTTTGCCGGTGCGTCGGTCGGCCAGGCCATAGGCGGCAGCGGCGTGCTCTACCTGATGGGCAAGTACGGCTTCAGCTTCCAGTCCACCTTCATCTTTGTGGCCTGCGCGCTGCTGGCGGTCACCGCCTTCATCGTCTTGCCGATGAAGGAAGCGATCGTTGCAGGGCTGGCGCCGCCCGCCAAGGCCGCGGCCGGTGCATGGCGTGCAGCGGGCGCCGAGATGAAGGTGTTCGCGGTGCAGTCGTTTCGCTCCTTTTTGGGGACGAGCGGTGCATTTCGGGGCGTGTTCTTCTCGCTGCTGCCCGCGGGCGCGATGTCGCTGGGCCTGGCGCTTCAATCCAACCTGGCCGTCGAGATGGGCATGACGGACGAGCAGGTCGCGGATCTTTCGCTGTGGTCGATGATCATCTCCGCCGGTTGCATGGTGGCAGGCGGCTGGGTCTCCGACCGCTGGGGCCGTCGCCGCACGCTCGCCATCTACCTGCTGGGCATGAGCTTTCCGGTCCTGTACCTGATGTGGAAGCTGCAGCAATACGGCTACGTCATGCCCCGTTCGGGCGGCGCGCCCATTCCCGAGCTGATCACCATCCTGTGGATCGCGAGTCTCTGGTACTCGGTCTTCCAGGGCCTGATGTACGGCACACGCTCGGCCATCATGATGGACGTGACCAACCCCGCAGTTGCCGCCACGCAGTTCACCGCCTACATGGCGATGATGAACCTGGCCATCGCGATTGCGGCGAGCTGGCAGGGCGTTGCGGTCGAGGCCTGGGGCTACCCGATCACGCTGCTGGTCGATGCGATCCTGGGGCCGCTGTGCATCCTGCTGCTGCCCGCGATGAAGCGCCCTCCAGGCCTGTTCACCGATGCGCTGGCCGAGCGCCGCGCGCGCATGACGTCGATGGTGCTGGGCGTCCTGTGCCTGCTGTGGATTCCGTATTGGGCCAACCACGAACTGCTCGGGCGCGGCCAGCCGATCGTGTCCACCTTCTACACGCTCGTGTTCATTTCGTCGGCACTGTTCCTGCTGGCAGGGCGCGAAGTGCTCGGCGATGCTGCGGGCTTGTGGCGTCGCGTGGCGCTGTGGGTGTCACCGCTGTTGCTGCTGATGTACGGCCGCAGCTTCCTGGGCAAGCTCGATTCGATGCCGGCCCTGCGCTCGGTCGCCGACGTTCTTCTTTATGCCGTTCCGCTGGCCGGCGGGATCGTGCTCATTGCCCTGGCGACCCGCAACTGGCGCACGCTCGACCCGGACCCGCAGCCCGCTTGAGCGCGGCAGGCAAGCACTCGCCAACCTGACGAAGGCTTGCCATGAATGAGCGCCAGCTTCGCCGGTTCATCGAAGCGGTCCGGGAAGGACGACTGCCCCGGCGCGATTTCCTGGGGCTCATGAGCGGCTGCGGGCTGACGGCGCCGATGGCGTCGATGCTGCTGATGAATGCAGGCGTTGCCCATTCGCAGGCCGCACGTCCACAGGACCCGGCCATGCGTGTGCGCGGCGGCACCTTGAAGCTGGTCTTCTGGCAAGGCCCGACGCTGCTCAATCCGCATTTCTCCGGCGGCCTGAAGGACGACGAAGCCACGCGAATCTTCTACGAACCGCTGGCCGCCTGGGACAACGAAGCCAACCTGGTCCCCATCCTGGCCGCATCGATCCCCAGCCTGGCCAACGGCGGACTCGCACCGGACGGACGCTCGGTGACCTGGAAGCTCAAGCAGGGCGTCACATGGCACGACGGCGAGCCGTTCACCGCGGACGATGTCGTCTTCAATTGGGAGTTCGCGCGCGACCCGGCGACAGCGGCAGCGACGGCGGGATTCTTCAGGAACGTCACGGTCCAGAAAGTCGATTCGCACACGTTGCGTGTCGTGTTCGCGCAGGCTGCGCCCTTCTGGCCAGCGGCGGTGGCGACGTCGATGCTGATACCCCGGCACCGGTTCCTGAACTACATGGGCGCGAAGTCTCGCGACGCGCCGGCGAACCTGCACCCGATCGGCACCGGGCCCTACCGCCTTGTCGCGTTCAAGCCGGGCGACATGGTGCGCGGCGAGCGCAACCCGCGCTATCACATCGCAGGGCGTCCCTGGTTCGACGCCATCGAAATGAAGGGCGGCGGCGACGCGGCATCGGCAGCGCGCGCAGTCATACAGACCGGCGACTACGACTATGCGTGGAACCTGCTGGTTGAAGACGAAGTGCTTGCACGCATGGAGGGCGGCGGCAAGGGGAAAGTGAGCGCCATGCCCAGCGGTCACATCGAGCTGATCATGCTCAATGCGAGCGACCCCTGGACCGAGGTTCAAGGCGAGCGCGCGTCAGCCCAATCGCACCACTTCGCATTCAGCGATGCAGCCGTTCGACGGGCGGTTGGGCTGCTTGTCGATCGACAGGCCATAGCAAAATACATCTTCGGACGCGCGGGCGTGCCCACGGCCAACTACCTCAACGGCCCGCCTCGATTTCGCCCGCCCGCCAGGAAAATGGAACTGAATGTCGGCAAGGCGAACGCCCTGCTCGATGCTGCCGGATGGACTCGCGGGGCCGACGGCATTCGCGAAAAGAGCGGTCGCAGGCTCAGGCTGGTGTTCCAGACGTCCGTGAATGGCCCGCGACAGAAAGTGCAGGCCATCGTCAAGCGCGCATGCCAGAAGGCCGGCATCGAGATCGAGCTGAAATCGGTGACGCCGTCGGTCTTTTTTTCCGCGAATGTGGGCGACCCCGACACCAACGCCAAATTCTGGTGCGACATGCAGATGTACCAGATCGCCATGGTCGAGCCCGATCCGGATTCGATGATGCGGCGCTTTCTCTCAGCCGAGGTCGCGAGCAAGGCGAACAAGTGGCAAGGCGCAAACCTGAGCCGCTGGCGCAGCGAAGCGTTCGACAGGCTCTACGAACTCGCGTCGCGCGAACTCGACCCACTGCGGCGTGCGGCACTTTTCATCCAGATGAATGAACTGGTCGTCAGCGCCGGGCACATCATTCCCCTTGTCAATCGAATGCGCGTGCAGGCGCATGCCCACCAGCTGGTGCCCAAGCTCACGAGCTGGGACCTGGACCTGGCCTTCCTGCACGAGTGGTATCGCGTGGCTTGACTCATCGCAGTGTCATGCCGTGAATGCATATCGCTTAGTGGGTTTATCGTATTGATTGATAGCCGGTAAACCCGGAAACTGCTGCCGGAAGACATGGATGCCGGATCGGGTCCGGCATGACAACCGCGTGAGGCTGTCATCCCGGGCTCGACCCGGGATCCAGGCTGTTGGACGGCATAAGCAAAGACGATCGGGAGACACAGCGTGGAAGTTTCATTCAGCAGCGAAATCGAGTCCCTGCGCCTGGGCGACGGCGACACCTTCCATGGCGAAGGCATCCTGGCGATCACCAAGGCCCTGCTGCAATCGGGCGTCGCCTATGTGGGCGGCTACCAGGGCGCACCGGTTTCGCACCTGCTCGACGTGATGGTGCAGGCCAAGCCGTACATGGACGAGCTGGGCGTGCACGTCGAAGCGTGCGCCAACGAAGCGTCCGCCGCGGCGATGCTCGGTGCGTCCATCCACTATCCGCTGCGCGGCGCCGTGACATGGAAGTCGATCGTCGGCACGAACGTGGCATCGGACGCGCTGTCCAATCTCTCATCACCCGGCGTCACCGGCGGCGCGCTGATCGTGGTGGGCGAGGACTATGGCGAAGGGGCGTCGGTGATCCAGGAGCGCACCCATGCGTACGCGCTGAAATCGACGATGTGCCTGCTCGACCCGCGTCCTGACCTGCCGGTGATGGTGCGGATGGTCGAAGAAGGTTTTCGCCTGTCCGAAACATCGAACATGCCGTGCATCCTGGAGCTGCGCATCCGGGCCTGCCATGTGCGCGGCAGCTTCGACACGCGCGACAACATGAGCCCGGCCGTATCGACCCGCGCGCTGATGGAAAACCCGGCGGGCTTCGACTACATGCGCCTGGCGCATCCCCCCGTGACCTTCCGCCACGAGAAGCTCAAGGGCGAACAGCGCATTCCCGCTGCGCGCAAGTACATCGCCGAGCAGGGCCTCAATGAGCTCATGCCCGGCAAGCACGAAGACCTCGGGATCATCGTGCAGGGCGGTATCTACAACGCCCTGATACGCAGCCTGCAGCAGCTGGGCCTGGCCGATGCATTCGGCGCGAGCGACATTCCTGTCCTGGTGTTGAACGTGACCTATCCGCTGGTGCCCGAACAGGTGGCGGATTTTTGCGTGGGCAAGCGCGCGGTGCTGGTGGTCGAAGAAGGCCAGCCGGAATACATCGAGCAGGAAATCGCGACGTTGCTGCGCCGGCGCGATGTGCAGACGAAGCTGCATGGCAAGGATTTGCTGGCGATGGGTGGGGAGTATTCGGTGGAGGTCGTCTCCGCTGGCCTGCTCTCGTTCACGGACCTGTATCTGGATTCGGATTTGCTCCCTCTCCCGCTGGGGGAGGGCTGGGGTGGGGGCATAGCGGCCGTCGAGCCCCCATCCCAACCTTCCCCCAGAGGGGGAAGGAGCAACATCGCGCGGCAATGGCTCACCGGCAACAAGGACCGCCGCGCCGCCATCACCCAACTGCTCGACAAACCCCTGCCCAACCGCCCACCCGGCTTTTGCATCGGCTGCCCCGAGCGCCCGGTCTTCTCCGCACTCAAGCTCACGCAGCAGGAGATCGGCAACGTCCACATCGCAGCCGACATCGGCTGTCACGCGTTCGGCACGTTCGAGCCGTTCTCGATGGGCCACTCCATCCTCGGTTACGGCATGAGCCTGGCGAGCCGGGCGGGTGTGTCACCGATGATGCAGCGGCGAACGCTGTCGATCATGGGAGACGGCGGCTTCTGGCACAACGGCCTGTTGACCGGCGTGCAAAGCGCGCTCTTCAACAAGGACGACGCCGTGCTGCTCATCTTCAAGAACGGCTACTCGTCGGCGACCGGCACCCAGGACCTGATTTCCACGCCAGGCGGTGGCGGCACAGCGATGACCGACGAGCGGATGAAGAGCCAGACACACACCAACACGACCATCGAATCGACCTTGCGCGGCCTGGGCGTTCAGTGGATGCGAACGGTGCACACCTACGGCGTGGACAAGATGCGCAACACCTTGAAGGAAGCCTTCACCAGCGACTTCAACGGCTTGAAGGTCATCATCGCCGAAGGCGAATGCCAGCTGGAGCGCCAGCGCCGCATCAAGCCGTGGCTGGCCAACCTGCTCAAGAAGGGCGAGCGCGTGGTGCGCGTGAAATACGGCGTCGATGAAGACGTGTGCAATGGCGATCACGCCTGCATCCGCCTGTCAGGCTGCCCGACGCTCACGATCAAGGACAACCCCGATCCGCTCAAGGTCGATCCGGTGGCGGTGGTGATCGATGGCTGCGTGGGCTGCGGCCTGTGCGGCGAGAACGCGCATGCCGCAACGCTGTGCCCCTCGTTCTATCGCGCCGAAGTGATACAGAACCCCAAGTGGCACGAGCGATTGATCGCGGGCGTTCGCGGCGCCGTCGTGCGAGCGATGCAACCGGCTTGAAGACAATGAACAACAACAGACCGATATCCCTTCTGATCTGCGCCCTGGGCGGCGAAGGCGGCGGCGTGCTCACCGAGTGGCTCGTCGACATCGCGCGCCATGCGGGCTATGCCGCGCAGAGCACGTCGATCCCTGGCGTGGCGCAGCGAACCGGCGCGACGACCTACTACATCGAGGTGTTTCCTGTGCCCCTTGCGCAATTGCAGGGCAAGCGGCCGGTGTTCAGCTTGAACCCGGTGCCGGGCGCGCTCGATGCCATCGTCTCTTCGGAGTTGCTGGAGACGGCGCGGCAGATCGGCAACGGCATGAGCACGCCCGAGCGAACGACGGTGATCACATCGTCATCGCGCACGTTGACCACGCAAGAGCGGATGCAACTGGCCGACGGCCGGGCCGATAGCGCTGACCTGATTCGCGTTGTGCAGAGCTTTTCCCGCAAGCATCATGTGTTCGACATGGGTGGCATGGCGAAGGACGCAGGCACGGTGGTGAGCGCAGTGATGCTGGGAGCGGTCGCGGGCAGTGGGTTGTTTCCCTTTGCGCGCAAGGACTATGAGTCGGTTGTGAAGTCGGGCGGAAAAGGCGCGGATGCGAGCTTGCGCGGATTCGCCGCAGGGTTCGATGCCGTCGCAAAAAATGAAGGCTGTCATGCCGGACTTGATCCGGCATCCACCGCGAAGCGGCAACCGGGCCTGATCGAGCATGGCTTGCGGGTCAAGCCCGCAATGACAGCCGGGGGAACATTTCCCGAGGCCGTGCAAGACATGCTCGCCCTCGGCCACGCCCGCATGCTCGAGTACCAGGGCGCCTCCTACGCCGACCTCTACCTGCAGCGTCTGCAATCCGTGCTCGACGCCGAACGCACCGCGGACCCGTCATCGGCCAACAACTTCTCCACCACCCGCGAAATGGCGCGCTGGCTGGCGCTGTGGATGGCATTCGATGACATCGTGCGGGTGGCCGACCTCAAAAGCCGCGCCACGCGATGGTCGCGCGTCACGCAGGAAGTGAAGGCGGGTGACGACGACCTGCTGCATGTATACGACCACTTCAAGCCCGGCGTGCCCGAGTTCGCCGCCTTGCTGCCGCCCTCACTCGCGTCGCGCCTGACCGCATGGGACCGCCGCCGCGTGCTCAAGGGCAAGACGCCATGGGCCCTGCCGCTGAAAATCGGCACCCATTCCGTGATGGGCATGCTCGCCCTGCGCACGCTCGCCAACATGAAGTGGCTGCGCGTTCGAGGCAGCCGCTTCGCCAATGAACAGGCCATGATCTCCAAGTGGCTCACAGCGGTGGTCGATGGGACCCGGCGCGACTGGCAACTCGGCCATGAGATCGCGCTGTGCGGTCGTCTCATCAAGGGCTACGGCGCCACCAATGAACGCGGCAAGGAAAACCTGCTGCACGTGATCGACCACCTCGCGCAGGGCAGCGACACCCGCGCCGCTGCGCAGGCCATCGCCGCGTCGCGCGAAGCGGCGCTCGCCGACGACGCGGGCAAGGCGCTGGACGCCGCGCTGGTGCAGCATGGCGCGCCCGCCCGGCCGGTCAAGGAGCATCCGATCCGCTTCGTGCGCCAACCCAAATCCACCCCAGCTGCAGCGATCCGCTGACAATATTCATTCAAAAGCACAGGAGACAAGCCATGAAAAAAATCATATCCAGACTCGCCGCAGCGGCCCTGCTCCCATTGGCCCTTGCAGCGCCGTCGGCCTTTGCGCAGGCGTGGCCTTCCAAGCCGATACGCGTCATCGTGAGCTTTCCGCCCGGCGGCGCTGCCGACCAGATCGCGCGCGCGATTTCGCAGCCGCTGCAGGAAGTGCTGGGCCAGCCGGTCGTCGTGGAAAATCGCGCCGGTGCCAACGGCAACATCGCCGGCGACTACGTGGCCAAGTCGCCCGGCGACGGCTACACGCTGCTCATGAGTTCCGGCGGCACGGTGTCGATCAATCCGCACCTGTACCCGAAGATGTCGTTCGACCCGGCCAAGGACCTGACGCCCGTCGCCGCTGCTGCGCGCGTGCTGGTGTTCCTCGAAGTGAACCCGACCAAGGTGCCGGTCAACACCGCGAAAGAATTTCTCGCCTACGTCAAGGCCAATCCGGGCAAGCTCTCCTTCGGCTCGCCGGGCAGCGGCAGTTCCCCGCACCTGGCAGCCGAGATGATGAAGGCCAATGCGAACATCTTCGCCACACACATTCCCTACCGGGGCGCCGCGCCTGCGATGCAGGACCTGCTGGGCGGCCAGCTCGACTTCATGTTCGATCCGGGCATCGGCCTGCAACACGTGAAAGCCGGCAAGCTCAAGCTGCTGGCCGTGGGCAGCCCGCGCCGGTCGCCGCAGTTCCCCGATGTACCCACGATGGAAGAGGCTGGCCTGAAGGGCTTTGATGCAGACACGTGGTTCGGCTTCTACGCACCGGCCGCAACGCCGCCCGCAGTCGTCACACGCCTGAACACCGAGATCAACAAGATCCTGCGCACCCCCGCATTCACCGAACGCATGGCCGCGATCGGTGGCGCGGCCGCGCCGATGAGCCCTGCCGACTTCGCGGCGCGCGCGCAGATCGACAGCGCGCGATTCGGTGCATTGATCAAGGCACGCAACATTCGCGGCGACTGATGCCAAAAGAAGTCACCTACACCCTGCGCGTCGAGTTCGGCGACTGCGATCCTGCGCGCATCGTCTGGTTCCCGAATTTCTTTCGCTGGATCGACGCGGCGTCGCGCCACTTCTTTGTCGAGTGCGGCGTGCCGCCCTGGCACGAGCTGGAGAAGACACACGGCATCATCGGCACACCGTTGGTCGACACCCACGCGAAATTTCTCAAGACCGCGTCCTATGGCGACACCTTGCAGATCCATGCGTCGATCGCGCAGTGGCGCGGCAAGAGCTTCGTGCAGCACTACCGCGTGACTCGCGGCGATGACGCGATCATGGAATGCGATGAAGTGCGCATCTTCGCGGCCCGCCGCGAGGGCGATACCACCGCCATCCGCGCCGTGGTGGCACCGGACGAAATCCGCAAGCTCTGCGAGTAGCTACCAGGCTGTCATGCCGGACCCGATCCGGCATCCACCGCGAAGCGGCGACTGCGCTTGATCAAAGTTGGATTGCGGATCAGGTCCGCAATGACAGCCTGCACACCGGAGTTGCGCGACCCGGACCTACAAAACCAGCACGGCCCTGAAGTCGTTGACATTGGTGTGCGTCGGTCCGGTGACCACCAGGTCGCCCAACGCACTGAACCAGCCGTACGCATCGTTGCGATCGAGGTAGGTCGCGGACTTCATGCCCAGGGCCAGCGCACGGGCCAGCGTGTCCGGCGCAACGAAGGCACCGGCGTTGTCTTCAACGCCGTCGATGCCATCGGTATCCGCCGCCAGCGCCCACACGCCCGCCTGTCCGTGCAGCGCCTGCGCCAGGCCCAGGCAGAACTCGCCCGCCCGGCCGCCGCGGCCACGAGGCGTTCCCGCCGCCTGCTTCTTCACGGTGACCGTCGTCTCGCCGCCCGAGAGAATCACGCACGGCCTGCGAAACGGCTCGCCCTTGAGCGCGACAGCACGCGCCATCGCTGCATGCACCTTGCCCACTTCGCGCGACTCGCCTTCGATTTCGTCCGAAAGAATGTGCGCCTCCAGGCCCGCTGCGCGCGCAACCTGTGCAGCAGCCTCCAGCGATTGCCGCGGCGTCGCGATCATGCGCACCTCGTGGCCGCTGAAAATCGGATCGCCGGGTTTCGGCGTCTCCATCGCGCCTTGCTCCAGCAAGCTCATGATCGCCCCCGGCAGTCCGATGCCATAGCGCGCAAGGATCGCCACGGCATCTGCGCATGTGGTCGCGTCGGCAACGGTCGGCCCGCTCGCAATCACCGATGGATCGTCGCCCGGCACATCGCTGATGGTGAGCGTGACCACCTGGGCCGGGGCGCATGCTGCGGCGAGCCGTCCGCCCTTGATCCGCGAGAGATGCTTGCGCACGCAATTCATCTCGGTGATGTTCGCCCCGGACTCCAGCAGTTCGCGATTGATGCGCTGCTTGTCCTGCAGGGTGAGGCCCTGGGCGGGCAAGGTGAGCAGCGATGAGCCCCCACCCGAGATCAGGCACAGCACCAGGTCATCAGCAGTGAGCCCCTGCACCATGTCGAGAATGCGGCTGGAAGCCAGGACGCCCGCCTCATCGGGCACCGGGTGCGCAGCCTCGACGATCTCGATGCGCTCGGCCAGGCCCTGCGGCCGGGGCGGTATGTGGTCGTAGCGGGTGACCACCAGGCCGCTCAGCGCAGCATCAGGCGGCCAGAGCGCCTCGACAGCCTGCGCCATCGAACCACCCGCCTTGCCCGCGCCGATCACCACCGTGCGGCCCCGCGGCGGCGACGGCAGGTAGGCGGCCATGTTGTGCAGGGGCAAGGCACGCTGCACGGCGGCGTCGTAGAGCGATTGCAGGAATGCGCGGGGGTCCAGCGCGGGATCAGTCTTCATCAGCGAAATCTCCAGCGGCGATTGTGACCGACCCTCCCGGGTCGTTGTGGCCACATCTGCGGGGCCGTTGTGCCTGCCGCAGACAGCGCGCGGGCCGCTAGTAGAGCCGCATGGTGGCAGCGTCCGGCGCCGGTTGCAAGGGAAGCTCCACCGTGAAGACCGCGCCCTTGCCAGTGCCGTCGCTGTGGACGGCCAGCCTGCCGCCCATCTCCATGGCCGCCAGCGCTGCGCTGTGCAGCCCAAAGCCGTGCCCGCTCTTTCTCGTGGTGAACCCGTGCGCGAAGATGCGCGACAGGTTCTGCGGCGCGATCCCTTCGCCCACGTCCTGCACGGCCAGTTGCAGCTTCGGGCCGCCTTCTGCAGCCTGCGCGAGGCTTGCGCTCACCGTCAGCTGCCTGGCCCCCTCCGGCAGGCCCTCCATCGCCTGCGCCGCGTTTCCGATCAGGTTCACCAGGATCTGCAGCACGCGCTGCCGGTCCAGCGTCGTTCGCGGCACCTGGCGGTAACGCCTCTGGATGCCCACCTTGTAGCGCACCAGCGATTGCGCGCTCAGGCGCAGCGCCTCCTCCATCAGGTCCGTCGGATCGGCTTCTTCCAGCACGCTGGACGGCCCCGCATGCGACTGCTGGTTGGCCACCACATAGGTGATGTGATCCACGCTGCTGGACAGCCGGTCCAGGTCTTGCAGCGTTGCCTCGCGTTCCTGGCGCAGCGCCTCCACCACTTCGTTGAGGTACGGCAACAGCGCCTTGCCGCGCGGGTCCCTTTCCATGAAGCCGGGCAGGTCCTCGTGGTGGTCGTTGAGCAGCCCTATCGCCCGCGCCAGCCCGTGCGCCCTCGATTCGCTGATCGTCCTTCTCACCACGCTGGCCGAAACGTTCACGCTGTTGAGCACATTGCCCACGTTGTGCAGCACGTTGTTGGCGATTTCTGCCTTGCCGGCGCGCCGCGCCGTCGTCACCAGCTGCGACTGCGTGTGTTCCAGCTCGCGCGTGCGCGCCTGCACGCGCTGCTCCAGGCTTTCGTAGAGCTGCGCATTGGCCAGGGACACCGCCAGTTGCCCTGCGATCAGCATCACCGCATCGAGACGCTCCACCCCGAACGCCGCGCGGCTCACGCGGCTTTCCAGCACCAGCATGGCGCGCGCCGCGCCCTGGCTCGATATCGGCGCCACCAGCAGCGAGCACAGGGGCACGCCCGCAAAGTACGGGTCACGCGCGAACCGGTCGTCCCTCGCCGCATCCTCCACCACCAGCGCCTCGCCGGTGCGGTCCACGTAGCCGACGACCGACAACGGCAGCAGTCCGCGCCGCGCCGCCTGCGCCACTTCGATGGACGGCTCGCCCGGCGCCGGCGCCAGCAGCCACCACTGGGGCTCGTGCCACGACAGCACCAGCACCTTGGTCGCTCCACTGAGCGCTGCCAGCACCTGCGTCACTCGCGCTGTCAGCCGCTCCACACTCGTCTCCGAACTGAGCGCCTGCGACGCGCGCAGCACGCCCATCAGGTCCACGACATCGGGCGAGATGTCCCCGCTGCTGCCTCGCACCGAGTGCCCCGATGCGATTCCTGCGCGGAGCACCTGTCCCGCCTCACCGGCGCTCGACCGCGGCCGGCCCAGGAAGTCGTGCGCCTGCAGCATCTGGACCACCTTGGCGTGGGCGCCCCACGCACGGTAATGCTCCAGCGCATCGCCCAGCAACTGACGGCCCGTGCGCGCCAGTCCCGCCGTGACATGAAACAGCCCCGCCCGCTCCATGATCAGTGCGCGGTGCCACGGCCGCTGGCGCTCCTGCGCCTCGCCCACCGCCGCATCGAACGCCACAGCAGCCTTCCAGGTCTGGCCCATCGCATACGCCTGCTCCGCTTCCACCAGCCGCAGCAGGTGCAGGAAGTTGTACGGCTGGTCCTGCGCTCGTGCGGCAAGCCAGGCGCGGCATCTCTCCAGCTCCGCGACCACCGTGGTCATCCGCGAGGCACCGCCCTCTCCTGCGTCACGTATCTGCCACGCACTGACCACTGCAGACGCCACGTACAGGTCTTCCGAAGTGATCTCCGTGCCATAGAGCAGCTTTGCACTGGCAACGTGTGCCTGCAAGGCAACCATGTCGCCCCGGATCAGCGACATGAGGGCGCGGCGGACGTGGTAGTTCAACGCCACCGGCGGCATCGAATGCATGCCGGCCTCGAACGCCGCTTCGTCGAATTCATCGTCCGACAACGTGTCCGGTCCCCGAGTCAGTCCACGCAGCGCGCGAACGATCTGCCGTTCGCACATCGTCAACGCTGCCGCATGGCCGTTGCCGGCGCGGCGGCTCATCGAAAGCCCGGTTTCGATCTCGTGCGCAACGGTCTCAAGCCTGGGTGCGATCTCCAGCGAAGTGATGATCACGCTGCGGTGCACATAACACGCATACGACACATCGCCTGCCACGCGCAGCCCCTCGTAGGCGCGAACGGCCTGCTGGTAGACGATCTCATTGGGTTCGAACCAGCAGCAGGCATATGCCACGTGGATACCGCGCGCTTCCGAGGTCTGGGGCTCGTAGCCGAGGGCTTGCCCCACTTCGACGACATGGCGCGCGACGTGGAATGCGGTTCGGTAGTCCTGGCGTATCTGGATCAACGCGACGCTCATGCGCGCCAGGCTGACAACCAGTTCCGGACACGCCCCGTGCCGCACCCACATGCGCTGGCACTCCAGCAGCAGCCACACCAGCGCGCGCTGGTTTCCGTGCATGAAGGCCGATCGCACCGTGCGGCCCAGCAGCTTCGCGATGGCAAGCAATCGCCTGTCCGTCATCTGGGGCCGCTCTGCCGGATCGACCCGCTCGTCCTGCCGGACCCAGTCGATGAGCGATTCCAGTTGCCGGCCGGTATCCGGGTCGTCGTAATCCGGCGGTACCTCCACGCCCAGCGCTGCGAGCTGGCGCAGCCCGAGCGCCATGGACTCGCCCCCCCGGCTGCGCATGTCCAGGCTTCGAATCCGCAGGCACGCCAGCTCCACGAGTTCCATCGGGTCGCCCGTGCGTGACTCGATGAGCGTGAACAGCTCGTCCATTTCCTCCAGCCGGCCGATGCTGTACAGCGCAACAGCCAGCTGCGAATCGACCGCATCGCGCAGGGCGGTGTCGCCGGGGCTTTCCCCGTGCGCGGCGTTGGCCGCCAGGGCCGCCCTGGCTGCTGACAGGTACCGCTCGCCGAGCGCATGGTTGGCCGATGCAACCAGCTTCTGCGCGGCGACCAGGAAAAGCTGCGCGGCTTCGCGCCTTGCGGCGGGCTCCACACGCAGATGCAGGGATGCCAGGCAATGCTGCGCCGCCTGCAATTCATGGCCCACAACGAACGCGAGCTGGCGCGTCAGCTCCAGTTCGACGAGGCCGCGCCGTTCGTCTCCCAGCTGCGCCATGACGGCCTGCTGGACCCTGTCGTGGCGAAATCGGAGCTCCTGGGAATTGGCCGGGTCGACGATCACCAGCCCATCTTCCTGGGCCGGCGCGAGTCGCTCGTGCAGCCGCTGCGCATCCACGCCGGTCACCAGGACCAGAAGTGAAAGATCGACCACAACACCCAGGCAACTCATGCACTCCAGGAGCGCGCGCGTAGCGGCAGGCAGCCGGCCGATCCGCAGCCCCAGAAGATCCACGACGTTGCCACGACCGACAAAGCGCGTGATGGCGGAACTGTTCCAGTCCCACCCCTGGGGTCCCAGTGCCAGCACAGCGTCGCTGCGCAGCACGTCCAGCATTTCAAGCGTGTCGAATGGGTTTCCCCTGGCAAGCACCCCCACCGCTTGCGCCAGCTCCACCGCGCGCGCCTGGGGCAGCCGCAGGACCTGCCCGATCAGCTCCCCGGTATGGGCCTCGGACAGGTTCTGCAGCGCCATGAAAAAGGGCGGGTTCTCCTGTTCGCGCCACCGCTCGATCAAGGGCAGCAGGTGTTGGGCAGCCGCGGGCTCGCCGGCCCGGTAAACACCGACGACCAGCACGCCAGCCAGCCCTGGCGAATTCATGACCTGCTCCACGAATCGCAGCGAAGAGGGGCCGGCCCACTGCAGGTCGTCAAGGACCAGGACCAGGGGTACCGCCGGCGACGCAATGGCGCCCAGCAGGTCCAGCATGGCTTGCTGGAACCTGACTTCGGCCAGGCGCGGATCGACGTCGGGCACGTCGGGCTGGGGACCCAGCAACAGCGAAAATTCGGGCAGCAGCTGCGTGACCAGCGCGGCGCTGCGGCCTGCCGCTTCGAGGATCCGCGCACGCAGGATGTCTAGTTCAGTCGCCGGCTTGCCCAGCAACAGGCGCCCCAATGCACGCAAGGCATGCGTCACCACGCCCGTGGCCACGGCGTCCTGCTGGAACTGGTCCGCCTTGCCGTGGACGAACCACCCGCCCGCTGCGGCAACCACGGGCCGCAGTTCGTTGACAAGGACGGTCTTGCCCGTACCGGCGCCGCCTTCCACAAACACGGTCCGGTCCGGTGTATCCATGGCGCGCTTGAAGGCGGCATGGAGCATCGCGCATTCGGCGTCCCGGCCCACCAGTCGATCGGGCGGCTCCAGTCGTGCCGGGAAATCGCGCTCACCCAACGCGAAGCGGCCCTCCATGCCCTGCGCCAGTTGCGCCGAGAGCCTCGCAAGGTCGTGGGCCAGGCCGTCCGCGCTCTGGTAGCGCTTCTCCGGTGCCTTGGCGAGTAGCCGCAAGATGACATCGGATAACGCGGCGGGCACGCGCGAATCGACCTGCGATGGGGCAGCGGGGTCACTGACCAGATGGTGGCGAATCAGCTCCAGGGTGTCGGTTGCATCGAAGGGCAGACGGCCCGTGACCATCTCGTACAGCGTTGCGCCCAACGCGTAGAGGTCCGAGCGCGAGTCCACCTCACGCCCGGTACGGCCGGACTGCTCCGGGGCAAGGTAGCCGAGCGTCCCCTGCAGCGTGGGCTCGTGAGGCGCTGCCGCCTGCTGGTCTGTGGCCACCGCAAGATCGAAGTCGATCAGGTAAACCCGCATGGCAGGGTCGACCAGGATGTTGGCCGGGTTGATGTCCCGGTGCACGACGCCGCACCGATGCACCCGGGACAGCGTGATCGCAAGCTGCCCGGCGAGCGCCATGACGCCAGGCACATCCAGTGCGCCTTCTGTCATGAGCTGCGCGAGCGGCACTGCGCCGCAATCCTGCAGCGCCACGATTGCGGCTGCGTCGTGTCCGGCCCCCAGCTGCACGACGCCCTCTACACCCGACAGGCGTGCGAGCAAACCCTTTTCGGCGCGCTGCCGTTCGTCCGCACGAGCGCCCAGGTATTGCTTGAACACCAGTCCCGCGGCGTCTGACCCTTTGGCAGGTCGCCACACCCGGGTCGTTGCGCTCAGGTAGAGAACCTCGCTGCCTGGGGCATCCGGTCCCGGTGAGTCCTTGGGCGACAGGGACATGGCCTGCCCAGGCTTGCCTACTTCTTGCCGAGGTTCAGCCGCTGCGCACCTTCGGTGTACAACTTCGTCTTCTCGCGCATGAAGGCATCCATCTGGTCCACGCCCACGTTGATCAGCTCGAAGCCGCTCTTGGCCGCCAGCTCCTTCATTTCCGCTTCGTTGTTGAGCGAGGCCCACAGGTCGGAGATGCGCTTGCGTTCGGCAGGCGGCGTGGACTTGGGCACGCCGATGCCGCGATACGCGCCGTCCACCCAATCGACGCCCAGCTCACGGAACGTCGGCACGTCCGGCAGCAGCGGATGGCGCTTTTCCATGGCGACGGCCAGGGCGCGCACCTTGGACTTGTTGTTGATGGCGAACGCGGTGTAAGTCACTGCGCCGTCGATCTGGTTGCCCACCACGGCCAGCGACATATCGCCGGTGCCCTTGTACGGAACGTAAGTGCTCTTGATGCCGAACGCCGCGTTCAGCCGCTCATGCGATGCGTGGTTGGCCGAGTTCAATCCGGAGCCGCCCAGGTTCATCTTGCCGGGCGCCTTCTTGGCGGCCTCGATGAAATCCTTGAACGTCTTGTGCGGGCTGCCTTCGGGCACCACCAGCGCATCGGGCGTGAAGTGGAACCAGAACACCGGCGTGATGTCGGCGGTCTTGTATTGCACCTCGCCTTCGATGGGCTGGAACACGATGTGCGGCAGGTTCACGCCCACGATGTTCAGGCCGTCGGGCGGCAACTGGTTCATCTGCGTCCACATGAGCGCGCCGCCTGCGCCGGCCTTGTACTGGATGACAGTGTCCACTGCCGGGCACTTCTTTTTGAGCACCACCTGCTGGTGGCGCGCCGACAGGTCCGACTCGCCGCCGGGCGGAAAGGCCTGCCAGTAGAGAACGTTCTTTTCGGGGCAGGCCTGCGCGGATTGCGCGTAGGCGCAAGGCGCTGCCAGAACGAGTGCTGCAATACCGAAAGCTTTGCGGATGCTCATGAACTGCGTCTCCTTTTGTTTGACGAAAACCGGGGCGCGCAAGCCATGCGCGGGCGATAGCGCACCGGACGGCTTTGGCGAAGTCCACATTAGCACGGCAGTTGCAAATTGCCGCTGGTAGAACCTCGGGTGAGCGCAGGTTTGTAGAGCGCCGGCCTTCAGATCGCCTTGTTCAGGTCAACGTCGACGCCCGCCCGTTTCATGGCGCGGGCCAGCAGCAGGTGCCACAGGCCGCTATCGTCGATCGCCACGGTGAGCGCGCCTTCCAGGGCTGACTTGCTGCTGCCAGATCCGGCACCGAGAAAGCAGATCCGGTCTTTGGACAGCACTGCGAGCAGGAATCCGGTGGCCAGCAGCGTGGAAGGCGCATCGCCGCCTTGCGCGGGCGTGAAAACAGCGAAGTCCACGCCGCGAAGTTCCTCCAGCGCGCTGACCGATATCGCAGCCTGCGCGCCTGGCTGGTTTCCGACCATCACGGGCTCGAGGCCGAGTTGTTCGAGCAGCTGGGACAGCTCGCTCGCGGTGTCATCGAGCGCGCCGATCACGGCAACGCGAGCGGTGGCGTCTCTGGAGGCGGTGGGAACGGGAGCAGAGGTGGACATGGGCGTAGGCGCCGGGGTGGGCGCAGTAGTCGGTCGGGGGGTGGGAGCTGGTGTCGGAGCTGGTGTCGGAGCTGGTGTCGGAGCGGGTGTCGGAGCGGGCGTCGGAGCGGGTGTCGGAGCGGGTGTCGGAGCGGGCGTCGGGGCTGGCGTCGGGGCTGGTGTCGGCGCAGGTGTCGGCGCAGGTGTCGGCGCAGGTGTCGGCGCAGGCGTGGGGGCAGGCGTGGGGGCAGGTGTCGGGGCAGGCGTGGCTGCGGGCGCGGCAGCCTTGCCCTCCATGCGATCGGCCAGCAGTTTCCTGACGGCGGTCAGGTCCGCCACCGAGTCGTTGATTCCCTTGCGCACGCCTTCCCGGACTTCTTCCGACGAGAGGCGGTCACCGAAGTGCGCTTCCAGTGCGGCATTGATTCGCGGCAGCGCGAACTTCCGGTACTCCGGCGTGCCGGCACCCAGCGCATCGCCAATCGACGCGTGAATCTTCTTCTGGAGCACCTCGATGCGCGGGTCCCAGCGGTCCTTGATCACGGATTCGTCGTACGCGCGAAAATCCTTGATGTGCCGCGCGAGCCTGTCGATCGCGGCCTGGAGCGAGCCCTTGTCTGTCGTGCCCGGCGGCTTGGACGGCGGCTTGCCGTGGGACATGCGCTTCCTTGTTGATTTGCTCCCCGCACTCTAACGCTTTGGCTCATCGGGGTCAGATTCCAATTGTTGCGGATTCCAATTGTTCAAGCGCATGAATAGAATCCGCGCTTCATTCCAACTCCAGGAACAGTTGCCCTCACGCAGTTGCAGTACGCATGAAGAACCTTCTCGCCCTCACGCTCACAGTCTCCCTGGCCACCGCCCTGCTGGCGGCCTGCGCCTCCGAACCCATGTCCTCCGCCGAAGCCGACAGCCGCGCCGCCTGCCGCCGTACCGACGCTCCGACCGGCAGCAACCTCGTGCGCAAGGCCGAGTGCGCGCCTGAAGTCAAGAAGAACTGAACGTTCTCCTAATTGGGGTCAGATTCCAATTTCCGAACGTTCCCCTAATTGCCGGTTTACTTCAAGGCGCAGCGGCGCCGGACTGGAACCACTGCCCGACGAGCGCACGCTCGGCATCGGTCATGCCGGTCGCGTTGTTCATGGGCATCACCTTCGTGACGACGGCCTGCTGGTAGATGGCGGCGGCGTGCTGCCTTGCCGCCTCGGGTGAATCGAGGCGCAGGTTCTTCATCTGCACCTGCGCGCCGTGGCACATGTAGCAGCGCTGCTCCAGCACCTTTTGCACCTGTGCATATCCTGCGACCGGCGCCGGCGCTGCGGCAGGCGATGCTGCGGGCTTGAGCCAGGCGATGACGCCGGCGATCACTGCCACGCCCACCAGTGCGTACGGCAGCGGGTTCGCATTGCGCCCCAGCTTGTAGCCGTGCCTCATCACGAAGAACTGGCGGATCGCAGCGCCGCCGAACATCATCAGGATCAGCACGATCCAGTTCTGGGCGTGGCTCCACAAAAAGCTGTAGTGATTGCTCAGCATGGCAAAGATCACGGGCAGCGTGAAGTACGTGTTGTGCACGCTGCGCTGCTTGCCGCGCTTGCCGTGGATCGCATCGACCGGCTCGCCCGCCTTGATGGATGCGATGACTTTCTTCTGGCCGGGGATGATCCAGAAGAACACGTTGGCGCTCATCGCGGTCGCGACCATGGCGCCGACCAGCAAAAACGCCGCGCGCCCGGCGAACCAGTGGCACGCCAGCCACGAAGCAACGCACACCAGCAGCAGCACCAGCGCGCCAACGATCTTCTCGCCGTTGTCCCGCTGGCCGAACACCCGGCAGATCGCGTCGTAGAGCACCCAGAACACCACCAGGAAAGCGAGCGCTGCGGCAATCGCCGTGGAAGGCGCCCAGTCCATCAGGCTCTTGTCCACCAGGTAGGTGCCGGCATTCCATAGATACGACAACGTGAAAAGCGCAAAGCCCGTCAGCCAGGTCGAATAGCTTTCCCAATAGAACCAGTGCAGCTTCTCCGGCAGCACAGGCGGGCTCACCGCGAACTTGACCGGGTGATAGAAACCCCCGCCATGCACCGCCCACAGCTCGCCGCTCACGCCCTGCTTTTTCAGGTCGTCGTCCTGTGGCGGGGTCAGGCTCGAATCGAGGAACACGAAATAAAACGACGAGCCGACCCACGCGATGGCGGTGATGACATGCGTCCATCGCAGCAGCAGGTTGGCCCATTCAAGCAGGTAGGTTTCCATGCGTTCCTTGTTATCTGTTCACGCGAGGCGATCGCGCGCAAGCTGCAGGATTTGTGCCGCAACGCTCGCGGCAATGATCTCCGGTTCCTTGCCAACGATACCGGGGATGCCGATGGGGCAGGTGATGCGGTCGAGTTCGGCTGCGGTGAACCCGCGCTCCTGCAGCCGATGCCTGAACGTCGCCCACTTGGTCTTGCTGCCGATCAGGCCGACATAGGGAAGATCGTCCTTGTCGCGCAGGCGCGCGAGGCACGCCGCCACGATATCCAGGTCTTCGGCGTGGCTGAAACTCATGACGAGCACGCGCGACTGGGCAGCAAGGTCGCGCACGGCCCCCTGCACCGGATCGGAATGTTCGCAGCTCACACCGGGCGGCACTTGGGCCGGAAAAATCTCGTCCCGGCTGTCGATCCAGCGGATATCGAACGGCAGCAGAGCCAGCGCATCGACGATCGCCCGGCCCACATGGCCGCCGCCGAACAACGCAACGGGCGCGCGCCGGGTCGCCAGCCTGGATTGCACAGTCTCCACATCGGCTGCGCGGACGGTTTCATAGGCCAGGTTCACCACCCCGCCGCAACACTGGCCCAGCGCGGGACCCAGCAACACGGACTGCTCGCGCTCGACCGGGTCGCCGGCCAGCATGCGACGCGCACGCGACATCGCCTGCAGTTCGAGGTGCCCTCCGCCTATGGTTCCGGCCGCACGATCGGCAAACACCAGCATCCAGGCTCCGCGCTCACGGGGCACCGAGCCGCGCGTGGCCGTGACTGTCACGAGCACCGCGTCTGCGCCGTTCCATCCAGATGTGACAACATTCATGAAATTTGTTGCGGTGCCCGCGGGCTATGGAAAGAATCGTATCCATTGGGTAAATGCTGTGGACAAACCTGGATACCGTCGCGTTCAATCCAGCTCAGCTTGAGCGAGCGAGCGGACCCGAGCGCACCACCGGAGACATTGACATGAGACCCCCTACCCCATTGCGTTACGTGCCGCATGCCGTGGCTGCAGGACTTGTGCTGCTGGCTGGCTGCGCCTCGACACCGCTGCCGCCCCGACCGGTGGTTGAAATCAAGCCCCAGCCTGCCGACACCGCGCCGACCTCGCAGGGGCAAGCCCCCGAGCAGGTGACTGCGTTGAACACGCACCGCTCCGGTCCGTCGCTGGCGCCCACACCGCGCGCCTACCGCGCCGACGCCGCCACCCATCTTTACGGCCTGAACAAGGAACGCATCTACAAGGGTCGCCTGCCGCCCCTGCTCTACGCCATCGGCGTCTTGCAGGTCGAGGTGGACCGAAACGGCCAGGTCCGGGATATCAGCTGGATGCGCGCGCCCAAGCACGCACCGGAAGTGATCGCGGAAATCGAACGCACGGTTCGCGCCGCAGCGCCGTTTCCCGTGCCGGCCCGGATGGGCAAGGTGGTCTATACCGATACGTGGCTCTGGCACAAGAGCGGGCGGTTCCAGCTCGACACACTGACAGAGGGCCAGGACTGAGCCGATGGCTGTCATCCCGGGCGCGCAGGCTGTCATTCGGGGCGTGCAGGCTGTCATCCCGGGCTTGACCCGGGATCCATGACTCCTGGATTGCGGATCAAGTCCGCAATGACAGCCCGGGCCCCTGCGACACTCGGCGCCGCAATGACAGCCCCTGTTCATGAGCCTCTGTAGGTCGAGTAACTCCACGGGCTCACCAGCAGCGGCACATGGTAGTGCTGCGCCGGATTGGCCACCCCGAAATCGAGCGTGACCTGGTCCAGGAAATTCGGTTCGGGCAACTCCACGCCGCGGCCGCGAAAGTAGCCGGCGACGTCGAACACCAGCCGCAAGCGCCCCTTCTTCAGTTCCCCGTCGCCGTACAACGGACCATCCGGCGTGCGTCCGTCTGCATTGAGGACGACCCGCTTGACCAGCCGGGTTCCCGCAGCGTCGACCTCATGGAGTTCCACGACCATCCCTGCGGCAGGGCAGCCGTTCATGGTGTCCAGTACGTGTGTGCTCAGGCCCATGGCAAACCCTCCATATCGTGGACAGAAGTGTATACAGTTTTGGACGATCGGACTATCATCGCGCCTCATGGAGTCGCCGTCCACCACCAGTTTCATCGTCCAGGCGCTGACGCGCGCCATCGTGGAGCACCGCTTGCAGCCGGGCACCAAGCTGGCCGAGCAAAAGCTCGCCGACCACTTCGGCGTGTCGCGCACCCTGGTGCGGCAGGCCCTGTTCCAGCTCACGCAAAACCGCCTCATCCGCCTGGAGCCCGCGCGCGGTGCATTCGTCGCTGCGCCCACCGTGCAGGAAGCGCGCGATGTGTTCGCCGTGCGGCGCATGCTCGAAGCTGAAATGACCCGCGCGTTCATCCGTCAGATCACGCCGGCCCGGCTGCGCGCGCTGCGCGAACACGTCGCGCAGGAAAAGGCCGCGGTCGAGCGCAACGACGCCGAACAGCGAAACGAACTCCTGGGCGACTTCCATGTGCGCATGGCGGAGCTGATGGGCAACGAAGTGCTGGCGCAGATCCTGCGTGATCTCGTCTCACGCAGTTCTCTCATCTCGCTGATGTACCAGCGCGACGGCGCGGCCCGGCACTCCCACGATGAGCACGTCGAGATCGTGAAAGCACTGGCAGCCAGGGACGAAGATCGCGCGGTGGGTCTGATGGACGAGCACCTGCTGCACGTCGAGCAAAGCCTGGCGTTCGACCGCAAGGTGCCCACGCACGATGTCGCGATGGCCCTGTCATAAAGAGCTTCACATGACCTACGACAGCACCGCCCCCTACCCCCGAGACCTCGTCGGCTACGGTCGCTATCCGCCGCATGCACGCTGGCCGGGCAATGCACGCGTCGCGTTGCAGTTCGTCCTCAACTACGAGGAAGGCGGCGAGAACGCGGTGCTGCATGGCGACGCCGGCTCCGAACAATTCCTCTCGGAAATGTTCAACCCACCGAGCTTTGCCGACCGCCACCTCACGATGGAAGGCGTCTACGAATACGGCTCGCGGGTGGGCGTGTGGCGCATCCTGCGCGAGTTCGAAAAACGCGGCCTGCCGCTGACGGTCTTCGGTGTCGGGATGGCATTGCAGCGTCACCCCGAACTCACGTCGGCACTGAAGGACCTGGGCCATGAAATCGCCTGCCACGGCTGGCGCTGGATCAGCTACCAGAGCGTCGATGAAGCCACCGAGCGCGAACACATGCGCCTGGGCATGCAGGCGATCGAACAGCTCACCGGCGAACGCCCGCTCGGTTGGTACACGGGGCGCGACAGCCCCAACACGCGGCGTCTGGTCGCCGACTACGGCGGCTTCGAATACGACAGCGACTACTACGGCGACGACCTGCCGTTCTGGATGAAAGTTCGCAAGACCGATGGCAATGTGGTGCCGCATCTCGTCGTGCCCTACACACTGGACGCCAACGACATGCGCTTCTCGTTGCCGCAGGGCTTCTCGCAGGCCCACGACTTCTTCACCTATCTGCGCGACAGCTTCGATGCGCTCTACGAAGAAGGCGATGCGTCACCCAGGATGATGAGCATCGGCATGCATTGCCGCCTGCTCGGGCGGCCCGGGCGCATCGTGGCCTTGCAGCGCTTCCTGGACCACGTACAAAAGCACGAACGCGTCTGGGTCTGCCGCCGCATCGACATCGCGCGCCACTGGAAGCGCGAACACCCTTTCAAGGAACAAGCATGACGGTCACACTCGACCAGATCAACAACGCAAGCGCATCTGACGCCTTGCAGCTGCTGGACGGCCTCTACGAGCATTCGCCGTGGATCGCACAGGCCGCACTGAAGCAGCGCCCGTTCCGCTCGCTCGCGCACCTCAAGCACGCGATGGCGCGCGTGGTGGCGCAGGCCGATTCCGCTGCGCAGCTCGCGTTGATTCGCGCGCACCCCGAACTCGCCGGCAAGGCGATGGTCGCCAAAACGCTCACGGCCGAATCGACCCATGAGCAAGGCAAGGCGGGCCTCACGGACTGCACCCCCGATGAATTCGCCACGATCCAGAAACTCAACACCGACTACAACGTGAAGTTCGGTTTCCCGTTCATCCTCGCGGTGCGCGGACCGCGAGGGGCTGGGCTCACGCGCAAGGAAATCATCGAGACATTCCAGCGCCGTCTTGAAAACCCGAAGGATTTCGAGACGGCCGAGAGCCTGCGCAACATCCACCGCATCGCCGAACTGCGCCTGAACGACAAATTCGGCGTCGAGCCTGCGCTGGGCAATCGCGTGTGGGATTGGCAGGAGGCGCTCAGTGCCTTCAGCGATCCGGAGTTCGCTGAAAAGGGCCAGCTCACGGTCACCTATCTCACCGACGCACACCGCAGCGCAGCGGCGTTGATCGCCACCGAGATGAAGGCGTGCGGATTCGACGAAGTCGACATCGACGCCGTCGGCAACGTGGTGGGCCGGTATCGCGGCACGGGAAGCCGGGATTTGCTCACCGGCTCGCACTACGACACCGTGCGCAATGGCGGCAAATACGACGGACGCCTGGGCATCTTCACGCCGATGGCCTGCGTGCGCGAGTTGGCGCAGCAAGGCAGGCGACTGCCGTTCGGCATCGAAGTGGTCGCGTTCTCGGAAGAAGAGGGCCAGCGCTACAAGGCGACATTCCTGGGTTCCGGCGCACTGCTCGGCCAATTCAATCCCGCCTGGCTCGACCAGAAGGATGCCGACGGCGTCACCATGCGCGAAGCGATGCAGCACGCAGGCCTTCCTGCAACGATGGAGGCCATCGCAGCCCTGCAGCGCGACCCTGCGAAATACCTCGGCTTTGTCGAAGTGCATATCGAGCAAGGCCCGGTGCTCAACGAGCTCGACCTGCCGCTGGGCATCGTCACTTCCATCAACGGGGGCGTGCGCTACCAGTGCGAAGTCGCCGGCATGGCGAGCCACGCAGGCACGACGCCGATGGACCGACGGCGCGATGCGGCGGTGGCAGTCGCCGAACTCGCGCTCTTCATCGAAAAGCGCGCATCGCAAGACGGCGATTCGGTCGGCACGATAGGCATGCTGCAGGTGCCGGGCGGCTCCATCAATGTGATTCCGGGGCGATGCCTTTTCAGCCTGGACCTGCGAGCGCCCAACAACGCGCAACGCGATGCGCTGGTGAGCGACGTACTCGCCGAACTGGCCGCGATCTGCACACGCCGGGGCCTGAACCACACGACCGAGCTGACGATGAAGGCTTCGGCCGCGCCGAGCGACGTGAAATGGCAAACGCGCTGGGAGCGTGCCGTCGATGCGCTGGGGGTGCCGCTGTACCGCATGACCAGCGGCGCCGGCCACGACGCCATGAAGCTGCACGAAATCATGCCGCAGGCGATGCTGTTCGTGCGCGGCCAGAACTCGGGCATCAGCCACAACCCGCTGGAGAGCAGCACCAGCGACGACATCCAGCTCGCCGTCGAGGCTTTCCAGAACCTGCTGGACAACCTCGCCACGGAAAGCGAATTGACAACGAAATGAAGACATGACCGATTACGACAAGCTCGACGCGTGGATCGACGCGCATTTCGACGAGGAAGTGCGCTTTCTCCAGGAACTCGTCCGCGTGCCCACCGACACACCGCCTGGCAACAACGCGCCGCACGCGCAACGCACAGCCGACCTGCTCCACGCATTCGGATTCGAGGCCGAAAAGCACGCCGTGCCGCAGGCCGACGTGCAGGCGCAAGGCATGGAGTCGATCACCAACCTGATCGTGCGCCGCCGCTATGGAGACGGCCCCACGGTGGCATTGAACGCACACGGCGACGTCGTGCCGCCCGGCGACGGCTGGACGCACGACCCGTATGGCGGCGAGATCGAGGACGGCAGGATCTACGGCCGCGCGACTGCCGTGAGCAAGGGCGACTTTGCGAGCTTCACCTTTGCCGTGCGCGCGCTGGAGTCGCTGCAAGCCGCATTGAAGGGCTCGGTCGAACTGCACTTCACCTACGACGAAGAGTTCGGCGGTGAACTCGGGCCGGGATGGCTGCTGCGCCACGGATTGACCAGGCCAGACCTGATGATCGCTGCGGGCTTCAGCTATGAAGTGGTCACCGCGCACAACGGCTGCCTGCAGCTGGAGGTCACCGTGCACGGCAAGATGGCGCACGCGGCCATCCCGCAGAGCGGCGTCGATGCCCTGCAGGGCGCGGTTCGCATCCTCAATGCGCTCTATGCAGAGAACACGCGCTACCAGTCCATCACGTCGCAGGTCGAAGGCATCAGCCACCCTTACCTGAATGTCGGCCGCATCGAAGGCGGAACGAACACCAACGTCGTACCGGGCCGGGTTGTGTTCAAGCTCGACCGGCGGATGATTCCGGAAGAAGACCCGGTGGAGGTCGAGGCCGCGATTCGCCGCGTCATCGAACAGGGCGCGGCGCAGTCACCCGGCATCACCGTGGATATCAGGCGCATGTTGCTGGCGCGGTCGATGAAGCCATTGCCCGGCAACAAGCCGCTGGTCGAGGCGATCCAGAAACACGGGCAGGCCATCTTCGGCACGGCGATCCCGGCGATGGGCACGCCGCTCTATACCGATGTGCGGCTGTATGCCGAAGCGGGCATCCCCGGCGTGATCTACGGATCAGGGCCTCGCACGGTGCTGGAGTCGCATGCGAAACGCGCTGACGAACGGCTGGAGCTGGAAGATCTGCGCAGGGCCACGAAGGTGGTGGCCAGGACGCTGCTGGATCTGTTGGCTTGAGGCTGTCATGCCGGACTTGATCCGGCACCCACCGCGAAGCGGCGACTGCGCTCGATCACCGATGGATTGCGGATCAGGTCCGCAATGACAGCCCACACAAAAAAAGCGCGGCCAAGGCCGCGCTTAATAGGGCAGGCCGCAAGGGCCTGGCGCCTGAAGAATTTTGTGCGTTTAGCGGACGCGACCGCGGCGGAACAGGTTCACGATGGCAAGCAGGATGACTGCGCCGACCAGCGAGACGAGAACCGAGGCAATGCTGAAGCCGTCATTGATCGTGCCGGCTCCCACCAGCGGGGAGATCAACCAGCCGCCGATGAAGGCGCCGACGATACCCACGACCACGTTCAACAGGATGCCCTGCTGACCGTCCGTCTTCATGACCAGGCTGGCAAGCCAACCCACGATACCACCCACGATAAGCCAGAGAATGAAACCCATTTGAGACTCCTTTTGCCGCATGCGGCGTGTTGTTGCTAGCGTTCGGCCCTCTCGGTTCCGACCCCTGCCGCCTAAGCGCGGCTGGTGAAATGAAATATCGTCGCGCTTAAAGCTCGGCCGCGTAGTCGGGGGCATCCGCTCATCGTGCGGTCTTGGCGCGTGGCCGCGTGGGACGCGCCCTACTTCCAAACGGGTACTTCGGGGGTAAATCCGCAGGAACCGCAGCTGCCGCCGCCGCGAGAATAGGGGTCTGCCTGCTCTACAGCGGCACCCTTCTTGCTACGAACCTTCCATCAAGAATCCCCCTCGAATCCACCATTTCCGGAGTTCCCATGAAGAGACGGCCCCTCATCCAGACCGCCGCAGCCATCGCGCTGGCATGCAGCTTTGGCCTGGCGCAAGCCCAGGTCACGCCCATCAAGTTCCAGCTCGACTGGCGCTTCGAGGGCCCTGCGGCCCTTTTTCTCACCCCCGCTGCCAAGGGCTACTTCAAGGATGCCAAGCTCGATGTGACCGTGGATGCCGGCAATGGCTCCGGTGGCGCTGTGACCCGCGTGGCCTCGGGCACCTATGACATCGGCTTTGCCGACCTGGCCGCGCTGATGGAGTTCCACGCGAACAACCCGGATGCGCCCAACAAGCCGGTCGCGATCATGATGGTCTACAACAACACGCCTGCCTCGGTGATGGCGCTGAAGAAGTCGGGCATCAGGAAACCGTCGGACCTCAACGGCAAGAAGCTCGGTGCCCCGGTCTTCGACGCCGGACGCCGCGCCTTCCCGATCTTCCAGAAGGCCAATGGCATCGGCAACGTCACCTGGACGGCCATGGACCCACCGCTGCGCGAAACCATGCTGGCCCGCGGCGACGTCGACGCGATCACCGGGTTCACGTTCACATCCCTGCTCAACCTGGAGGCGCGCGGCGTCAAGGCTGAAGACGTCGTTGTGATCCCTTACGCCGACAACGGTGTGAAGCTGTACGGCAACGTGATCATTGCCACGCCCAAGATCATCAAGGAGAACCCGGCTGCCGTGCGTGCATTCCTTTCCGCGTTCACGCGCGGTGTCAAGGAAGTGATCGCCAAGCCCGAAGCCGCGATCGAGGACGTGAAGGCGCGCGACGGCATCATCAACAGCGCGCTCGAAACACGCCGCCTGAAGCTCGCCATCGACACTGTCATCAACAGCCCCGACGCGCGCGCTGAAGGCTTCGGCCAGATCAACCCGGGTCGCCTGTCGCTGATGGCGTCGCAGGTATCGGATGCCTTCAACACCAAGACGCGCGTCAATGCCGACGCGGTGTGGAACGGTTCTTTCCTGCCTTCCAAGGCTGAACTCAACGCCGTGCTGCCCAAGAAATGACCACGGGTAGCGGCGGCAATTTTGTTGATTTCCAGGACGTCTGGCTCGCCTACAACGACGAGCTGGAAGCGGCCGGCCAATACGCGGTCGAGGCCATCGACCTGAAGGTGCGCGAGGGCGAATTCATCGCCATCGTCGGGCCTTCGGGCTGCGGCAAGTCCACCTTCATGAAGCTCGCGACCGGCCTTCGCATGCCCACCAAGGGCAGGATTCGGATCGACGGCGCGCCGGTGACGGGGCCCTTGAAGATCTCGGGCATGGCGTTCCAGGCGCCGTCGCTGCTGCCATGGCGCACGACGGTGGACAACGTGCTGCTGCCGCTGGAAATCGTCGAGCCCTTTCGCAGCAACTTCAAGCAAAAGCGCGCCGAGTACGTCGAGCGCGCCCGCAAGCTGCTGCAGAAAGTGGGCCTGGCCGGCTACGAAGACAAGTTTCCGTGGCAGCTGTCGGGCGGCATGCAGCAGCGCGCGAGCATCTGCCGCGCGCTCATCCATGAACCCAAGATGCTGCTGCTCGACGAGCCCTTCGGCGCACTCGACGCATTCACCCGCGAAGAGCTGTGGTGCATCCTGCGCGACCTGTGGACCGAGCAGC
Organism: Pseudomonadota bacterium; assembly: GCA_040386575.1. Classification (GTDB taxonomy): domain Bacteria; phylum Pseudomonadota; class Gammaproteobacteria; order Burkholderiales; family Burkholderiaceae_C; genus Ramlibacter. Next base: position 5,915 of record JAZKFI010000052.1, on the reverse strand, counting down.
GTTTCAACGTCATCCTGGTCACGCATGACCTGCGCGAGTCGGTGTTTCTCGCCGACACGGTGTACGTCATGAGCAAGAGCCCGGGCCGTTTCATGGTGCGGCAAGAGATCGACTTGCCGCGACCGCGCGACCTGGAGCTGACGTACACCAAGGAATTCACCGACATCGTCCATGACCTTCGCGCGCACATCGGCGCTTTCCGCCAGCAGACTGCGAAGGTGACCGCATGACCACCCGCAATTTCGAGCGCTGGTCGCCATGGATCCTGCTGGTCGCGGTGATCGCGCTGTGGCAATTGATCTGCTCGGCATTCAGCGTATCCGAGTTCATCTTCCCGAGTCCGCTGCGTATCTGGGACCAGCTCGTGGAATACCGCGGGCTGATCGCCGGTCACGCGTGGCGCACCTTCTGGGTCACGATGGCCGGCTTCGGTATCGCGATCGTGGTGGGCGTGCTGCTGGGGTTCCTGATCGGCAGTTCGCGGCTGGCCTATGCAGCGGTGTATCCGCTGATGACGGCCTTCAATGCCCTGCCCAAGGCGGCCTTCGTGCCCATCCTCGTGGTGTGGTTCGGCATCGGCGCGGGCCCTGCGATCCTGACGGCGTTCCTGATCTCGTTTTTTCCGATCATGGTCAACATCGCAACGGGCCTTGCAACGCTGGAGCCCGAGCTCGAAGACGTGCTGCGCGTGCTCGGTGCGAAACGCTGGGATGTGCTGGTGAAGGTGGGGCTGCCCCGTTCGATGCCTTACTTCTACGGCTCGCTCAAGGTCGCGATCACGCTGGCGTTTGTCGGCACCACGGTGTCGGAGATGACAGCCGCCAACGAGGGCATCGGCTACCTGCTGATTTCGGCCGGGTCTGCAATGCAGATGGGGCTGGCTTTCGCGGGCCTGGTCGTCGTGGGTGCGATGGCGATGGTCATGTACGAGCTCTTCAGCTACATCGAAAAGCACACGACCGCCTGGGCGCATCGCGGCTCGCAAGGGCACTGAGCGGTGGCGTGGCATGCGCGCCTCGCCTTGCGGCTGGGCATGGAAGCCGGCCGCTGCACGCCGCGCTACGAGCACGACGGGCCGCTTCGCATCCTGCAGACGCTCTATCCCGAGGGTGATGCCATCTCGCACAACGTGCTGGTGCATCCGCCCAGCGGCCTGGTCGGCGGCGACACGCTCGAAGTGAACATTCACGGCGCGGCCGGAACGCACGGCCTGGTCACCACACCCGGCGCCACGCGGTTTTATCGCAGCGAGGGTGAAGTCGCCATCCAGCGCACCAGCATTGCGCTGGACGCCGGTGCGCGCTTCGAGTGGCTGCCGCTGGAGGCCATCTGTTACAGCGGCTGCATCGCGCAGAACCGGCTTGCGCTCGACCTGGCACCGGGCGCGGAGGTGATCGGCTGGGACATCACCGCGCTTGGACTTCCGGCGGCAAAGCAGCCCTTCGAGCGCGGCAGCCTGCTGCAGCATCTGGAGCTGAAGGGCTCCTGGCTGGAGCGAGGCCGGATCTCGGCTGACGACAGGCGGTTGATGGACGGCCCGCTGGGCATGGCCGGGCATAAGTGCATCGCCACGCTGTTTTATGCGTGCGGCAGCGACATTGCGCGTACCCGGCGCGACCTGGCGCTCGACCTCGCGCGTGAACTGATTGCGCCCCATGAGCTGGCGCGCACGGCTGGCGCGACCGCTTGCGGGCCGCGAGTCGTCGTGGTTCGCGTGCTGGCCCCGCTGGTGGAACCGGCGGTCGGCTTGCTCAAGTCGATCCGCTCCGCCTGGCGGCCGGCGCTTTGGAACTTGCCACCTACCTTGCCCCGCACCTGGGCACTTTGACTGCTACTTTGTAGCTCTCGCACCCGCTCAAGCGCAGGGCCCAAGCTCGACCGTGGCGCGATGTCCTACTCGGTGTACGGCAACATGCCGTAGTCAAGGCGGTCTGCTATCCGGCATCGCCGCGATGCAGCCATCCATAGACTGCAGTCATTCCATCAGATTTCATTCATTCAAGGAGTTTCGATCATGACTGCACGTGACCCCCGCCTTTCTCGCAAGAGCATGGTCTCTTTCGGCCTGGCAGCACTGCTGGCCGTGACCGCCGCTACCGCCCAGGTTGCCACCGGTACCACCGGCATCGACGCCACCGGCAGCTTCCAGTCTGAACTGCAAGCCTGCATGACCGGCCGCACCCAGCAAGACCAGGAAACCTGCCTGAAGGAAGCGCGCAATGCTCGCGCCGACAAGCAGCGCGGCGTCCTGGACAATTCGGGCGCCCAGTTCCAATCCAACGCTGCAGCTCGCTGCGACGTACTGACCGGCGAAGAAAAGGCCGCTTGCCAGGCCCGCGTGGTCGGCTACGGCAGCACCTCCGGCAGCGTTGCCGGCGGCGGCGTGATTCGCGAAGTCGAAACAGTTGTCCTGCCTTCGGGCTCCGGCCCTGTCGTGATCGAACCCAAGACCGCTGACCCGGTCATCCTGGTTCCATCCAAGTAAAAACCGATCAGCTGTCACGGGAGATAAAAGCGGGTCCTTCGGGACCCGCTTTTTTTTGCGCCGCCATTGTGTGGGCACAAAAAAAGAGCGCCCCGGTCATGGACCGGGGCGCCAGGGTTGGAATGCCGCATTGCGGCCTGCGATTGGGTCAAAGCACGCCAAAGAACATGAGGGCGAGGACAGCAATGAGTGGAACGCCGAGAAGCCAGAGAATGAAAGGCATTTGAATCTCCCAGTGGTTAATTGATGATTCAAAGATACCTTGCACGCAATGCGGCGGATGCACTCGGAGTTCCTCAGAACCGGTAGGCATGTGCCTACGATTCACATCACCCTGTCATTGCGGACTTGATCCGCAATCCATCTGTGTTCCAGCGCAGTCGCCGCTTCGCGGTGGATGCCGGATCGAGTCCGGCATGACAAGTGCCAAGACCCTGCCCTCCGACAAAGAGGCTGTCATTGCGGACTTGATCCGCAATCCATGCCTTCGGGACCACGCCTGTCAGATCGCTACCAGCTGCCGCACGCCCTGGGCTTCCATGTCCTTGCCCAGGCCGCGCGCAATGAACTCGCCGCGCTCCATCACCAGGTAATCATCCGCGAGCTCTTGCGCGAAATCGTAGTACTGCTCCACCAGCAGGATCGCCATGTCGCCCCGGTCCGCGAGCATGCGGATGACACGCCCGATGTCCTTGATGATGCTCGGCTGAATGCCTTCGGTCGGCTCGTCCAGGATCATCAGCTTGGGCTTGGCTGCGAGAGCCCGCGCAATCGCCAGCTGCTGCTGCTGACCGCCCGACAGGTCGCCGCCCCGGCGGTTGATCATCTGCTTCAGCACCGGGAACAGCTCGAACAATTCAGCGGGAATGGGCGTGCCCGCGCTCTTGTACGCCAGGCCCATGCGCAGGTTTTCTTCCACGGTGAGTCGAGCGAAGATCTCGCGGCCCTGGGGCACGAAGCCGATGCCGGCACGTGCGCGCTGGTAAGGGGTGGCGGCCTGTATCGGTTTGCCTTCGAACTCGATGGTGCCGGTGCGGATCGGTACCAGGCCCATCAGCGACTTGAGCAGCGTGGTCTTGCCGACGCCATTGCGCCCGAGGAGCACCGTGACACGGCCGACGTGTGCTTCAAGGCTCACATCGCGAAGGATGTGGGAGCCGCCGTAGTACTGGTTGATGTTCTTGACGTTCAGCATGTCTAACCTCTGTCATGCCGGACTTGATCCGGCATCCACCGCGAAGCGGATGCGGCGCCTGAGCAACGATGGATTGCGGGTCGAGCCCGCAATGACAGCCAAATTGCGGGTCGAGCCCGCAATGACAGCCAAATTGCAGGTCGAGCCCGCACTGACCCCCTAGCGTCCAAGGTACACCTCGATCACCCGTTCATCGTTTTGCACCTGTTCCAGCGTGCCCTGCGCCAGCACCGAGCCCTCCGACAGCACCGTCACGATCTCCGAAATCACCTTGATGAAACTCATGTCGTGCTCGACCACCATCAGCGAATGCTTTCCCTTGAGCGTGAGGAACAACTCGGCCGTGCGCGCCGTCTCTTCATCGGTCATGCCCGCCACCGGCTCATCGAGCAGCAGCAGCTTGGGGTCCTGCATCAGCAGCATCCCGATCTCCAGCCATTGCTTCTGGCCGTGACTGAGGTTGCCAGCCTGGCGCGTGACGCTGTCGGCCAGGTGAATGGTGTGCAGCACTTCCGCGAGCCGGTCGCTGTGGCCGGAATCGAGGCGAAAGAACATGGATGACTTCACGCCCTTGTCGGTCTTGAGCGCGAGCTCCAGGTTCTCGAACACCGTGAGTTGCTCGAACACCGTCGGCTTCTGGAACTTGCGACCAATACCCATCTGCGCGATCTGCGGCTCGGTGTAGCGCAACAGGTCGATCGTGCTGCCGAAGAACACCGTGCCGGAGTCGGGCCGGGTCTTGCCGGTGATGATGTCCATCATCGTCGTCTTGCCAGCGCCGTTGGGGCCGATGATGCAGCGCAACTCGCCGGGCGCAATGTCTAGCGACAGGTTGTTGATGGCCTTGAATCCGTCGAAGCTCACCGTGACATCTTCAAGATACAGGATGCGGCCATGCGTGACATCGACTTCGCCGGATGTGACCAGGTGCGAGAAGCCCGCAGCGCGTCCGCCCGATTCGGTCTTGCCGCGCAGCACTTTTTCTTGCCGCGCCTTCAGGCGCTGTTCGCCTTGTTCGAGCAGGTCGGGCGTCATTTGATCCGGCTCCTGATCTGCTTGACAAGGCCCACGACGCCGTTGGGCAGGAATAGCGTGACGGCGATGAACAGCGCGCCGAGAAAGTACAGCCAGTACTCGGGCGCGGTCACCGTGAGCCAGCTCTTGGCCAGGTTGACGATGAAGGCGCCGACGATAGGACCGATGAGCGTGGCGCGCCCGCCGACTGCGGCCCAGATCGCGATCTCGATCGAGTTGGCCGGGCTCATCTCGCTCGGGTTGATGATGCCGACCTGCGGCACATAGAGCGCGCCCGCCACACCGCACATCACGGCCGAAAGCGTCCAGATGGTGAGCTTGTAGCCGATGGGGTTGTAGCCGGAGAACATGACGCGCGTTTCGGCGTCACGGATGGCCTGCAGCACGCGGCCGAACTTGCTGGCGATCAGCCACTTGCCGAACAGGTAGAAGCCCAGCAGGGTGACGCCGGTGATCACGAAGAGCGTCATGCGCATCGAAGGCGTTGCAATCGCGATGCCGACGATGCGCTTGAAGTCGGTAAAACCGTTGTTGCCGCCGAAGCCCGTCTCGTTGCGAAAGAACAGCAGCATCGCCGCGAAGGTCATGGCCTGCGTGATGATCGAGAAATACACGCCCTTGATGCGCGAGCGGAAAGCGAAGTAACCGAAGACGAAAGCGACGATGCCCGGCACGACGACGATGAGAACCAGCGTGGCGAGGAAGCTGTCGCTGAAGGTCCAGTGCCACGGCAGCGCTTTCCAGTCCAGGAACACCATGAAGTCGGGCAGGTCGCTCTTGTAGTTGCCGTCGCGCCCGATCTGCCGCATGAGGTACATGCCCATCGCGTAACCGCCCAGCGCGAAGAACAGGCCGTGGCCCAGCGACAGGATGCCGGTGTAGCCCCAGATCAGGTCCATCGCGAGCGCACAGATGGCGTAGCACATGATCTTGCCGATGAGCGCGACCGCGTAGTCGCTCATGTGGAAGATGCTGCCTTGCGGGACGACGAGGTTGAGCAGCGGTGCGACAGCGCAGACGATGATGAGCGCGACGATGAAGGCAGTCCAGCCTTTGGGGCTCAGCACCCTCCCCCTCTGGGGGAGGGCTGGGGTGGGGGCTGACAGCGTTGGAGTTGCGTGTGGCGTTGAAGATGCGAGCGCTGTCGTGGCACTGGACCTTCAGCGACAGCTTCCTCGCCACGCTGGTTCTCATCGTCGT
>JAZKFI010000051.1:2952-20763 GCA_040386575.1 Pseudomonadota bacterium | reverse complement strand
CGAGCGCAGCGTCCGCTTCGCGGTGGATGCCGGATCAAGTCCGGCATGACAGCCGAAATGACAACCCCGAATCACAAAACCCCGACAGCCTCGACCTCCACCTTGAAGCCATAGTGCAGCGGCCCCGTCGGCACCACGGCGCGCGAGGGCTTCGCCGACCCGGCCCATCCGGCGTACACCGCGTTGAACGCGGGCCAGTTGTCCAGGCTGTCAACGTACACCCGCACCTGAACCAGTTTGTCGACGCTGCTGCCGGCGGCTTCAAGCGCAGCCTGCACATTGGCCAGCACCTGCACGGCCTGGATCTCGAAGCTGGCATCGCTCAACTTCGTGCCGTCGGGCCGTATCGGCAACTGTCCCGACACGAACACGAAGCCGTTCGCCACGGTCGCATGGCTGTAGTGGCCGCCGGGCTTGGCCATGGTGGGCGGATTGACGCGAGTGGGTTTGGTTGCCATGAAATTCACCAGCCGTAAAAGCGAGGCCACGCCGTGGTCGCACCGTCGGTGCCCACTGCGTGGTACTCAGGAAACTGCGCGCCGGTGGCGCACGCGTGATTGGGAAGGATGCGCAACTGCGTGCCGACCGGAAGCACAGCCGCCATATCCGGCGCGTCATTGCCAGCAGCAGATGCAGTGACCACCCCATGCTCCTGGTTCGCAGAACTCAGCACGAATCCCTCCATCGGCCGCCCCTGCGCATCGCACACCTGGCCGTAGCCATAGTCACGCGCTTGCGATTGCGTGCCCCGGTCGCGGCTCATCGCCATCCAGCCTGCATCCACGATGGCCCAGCCCTTTTCGCGCTGATGGCCGATCACCGTGGTCAGCACGCTGAGCGCAATGTCGTCCTGCGTGCAAACACCGACGTTCGCCATGACGAGATCGAAGAACACATAGACACCCGCCCGCACTTCGGTGACGCCTTCCAGCTGCTCGGCAGACAACGCCGTCGGCGTCGATCCGACGCTCACGACGGCGCACGGCAGCCCTGCATCGCGCAGGCGCTGCGCGGCCTGCACACAACCCGCGCGTTCCTGCTCAGCCATCTTGCGCAAGGCCTGCGGCGTGTTGCAGTTGTAGCTCTCGCCGGCATGGGTCATCACGCCGCCAAGCCTTGCGCCGCCATCGGCCAATGCGCGGCCGACTTCCAGCAGCAGCGCGTCGTCCGGTTTGACGCCCGAGCGATGACCGTCGGTGTCGATCTCGATCCAGGTCTCGAACGTTTCGCCGTGCTCACGGCCGAACGCCGCAATCGCCTGCGCGCCCTCGACGCTGTCCGTCACGATCTTCAGGTCGCAGCCCTTGCGGCGCAGCGCCAGTGCCTGCGCCAGCTTGTTCGGCGCCATGCCCACGGCGTAAAGAATGTCGGTGATGCCGGCAGCGAAAAACTGCTCGGCCTCTTTCAATGTAGAAACCGTGATGCCCGAAGCGCCCGCTTCGACCTGCGCGCGAACCACTTCGACGCACTTGGACGTCTTGACATGCGGACGGAACTTCACGCCCAGCGCGTTCATGCGTTGCTGCATGCGCTGGATGTTGGCTTGCATGCGCGCGGTATCGACCAGCGCGGCGGGAGTGGAAATATCGGATAGCGTCATTGCGCCAATCCTACAACCCCAAGACCTTTCACCGATGCATGCCTAGAGCCCGCGCCAGCCGCCGCCCAATGCCTGGATCAACGCGACTGCCGCCACCTGCCGGTCGGACTGAGCGGTCACCACCGCGCGACGTGCGTTGGCCGCCGTCACCTGCGCATTGATGACCTCGGTGTAGCTCACCTGCCCGGCCAGGTAGCGGTTGAGCACCTGCTGCTCGACGAGGTTCGCAGCCGTCACGGCCTGCTGCCTCAGCACCAGTTGCTGCTGCAGGACGCGCGACGCAACGAGCTGGTCCTCGACATCCTGGAAAGCGGACAGCACCGTCTGCCGATAGCGGGCCGCAGCTTCTTCCAGACCGGCCCGGGCGCTATCGACCCGCGCACGATTGGCGCCCGCATCGAAAATCGATTGCGCCAGCGATGCGCCGATGGACCAGGCCAGCGCCGAGGCGCTGAACAGATCGCCGATGCTGGCCGCGCCCAGGCCGATCTGACCCGAGAGCCGGATGTTCGGATAGCGCGCCGCCTGCGCGATGCCGATCTGCTCATTGGCCTGCGCCGCACGACGCTCGGCCACCGCAATGTCGGGCCGGCGCAGCAACAGGGTCGAAGGCACATCGAACGGCACATCCGGCACGGCGCCCATCCACGTCGCGCGCTGTGCCAGGGTGAAGTTCGCCGGTGCCTGGCCGACCAGCACGGCGATCGCATGTTCCAGCACCGCGCGTTGCCGCTCGATGGTGAGGATTTCGGCGCGGGCGCTGAGCAGCTGCGTCTGCGCCTGCAACTGGTCGGTGCGGGCGACGATGCCTGCGTTGTAGCGGTTGGTCGCGATGTTGTACGTCCGCTCGTAACCGGCGATGGTCTGCAGCTGCAACTCGCGCTGCACATCGAGTTCGCGCAGGTTGAAGTAGTTGATGGCGAGCTCGCCCTGTGCCGATAGCTTGGCCGACTGCAGATCAGCCGCACTGGCCTGCTCGCCCGCCCGCGCGCTGTCCACGCCACGGCGCAGACGGCCCCACACATCGGGCTCCCATGCGCCACCTATGCCCACGCTGTAGTTGCTTCGGGTTGGCGTGCTGCCGCCGCCGCCGCTGCGCGACGCGCCGGAATCGAGATTGACTGTCGGAAAGAGCGAGGCGCGTTGCTCGGCCACCAGCGCGCGCGCCTGCGCATAGGAGGCAACCGCGGCCGCGACGTTCTGGTTCGAGACCTCCACGCGCGAGGCGAGATCGTTGAGCACCGGGTCTTCAAACAGCTGCCACCACGGCCCGCGCTCGAGCATGTCGGCAGGCACGGCCTTGACCCATTCGCCGCGCCCTTCCTTGAACGCAACCGGGGTTTCCACTGTGGGCACCTGGTAGACCGGCCCTACCGCGCAACCGGAAAGCACCAGCGCGAGCATCAGAAGTGAGAGACGTGAGGGAGGAGAAAGTGATTTCATGTGCGTCATGTTCCAGCGGGGCTGGCGGCGTTGGCCGCAGTGGGCGCGTGACGGCCCAGCTCGCGTTCGTGCGGGCTGCGGCGACGCAGTTTGTCGAGCAGCAGGTAAACGACAGGTGTCGTGAGGAGCGTGATCACCTGGCTGGCGATCAGCCCGCCGATGATGGCGATGCCGAGGGGCTTGCGCAGTTCCGCGCCCTCGCCAAAGCCGATGGCCAGCGGCAGCGCGCCCAGGCCTGCGGCCAGCGTCGTCATCAGGATAGGACGAAAGCGCAGCAGGCACGCCTCACGCACGGCGGCATAGGGCGACAGGCCGCGTGAGCGTTCCGCATCGAGCGCGAAGTCGATGATGAGAATCGCGTTCTTCTTCACGATGCCGATCAGCAGGAACAGGCCGATCAGCGCAATGATCGACAGCTCCATCTTGAACAGCAGCAGTGCCAGTGCAGCGCCAACCCCCGCAGACGGCAGCGTCGAAAGCACCGTGATCGGATGCACCAGGCTCTCGTACAGCACGCCCAGCAGGATGTAGATCACGACGATGGCGGCCAGGATCAGCATGGGCTGCTCGCTTTGCGATTGCTGCGCCGCGCGCGCCGTGCCCTGGAAGCTGCCGCGCACATTGATCGGCATGCTGATGGACGCTTCGGCCTGGCGCACGGCCTCCTGCCCGTCCTGCAGGTTGCTGCCTTCTGCGAGGTTGTAGGAAATCGTGGTGGCCAGTTCGGCGTCCTGGTGACTGACCGAACTGGCCGTGGCGCGCTCGCTGAATTTGGCGATGGCGGACAGCGGCACCATCGTCGTTGCGCTCTTGCCCACAGCCTGGCCCGACGACTGGTCGCGCAGGCCAGGGTTCACAGGCGAGTTGCCCGTGGCCGTCGTTGCGGTGGCCGTCGATGGCGTGGAGTTGACCGGGGCGGTGATACTGCCTGACGTTCCGCGCGCCGGAACATAGATGTCCTTGAGCGCCTCGGGACTGCGCGTGTACATCGGCGCCACGCCCATGATCACCCGGTACTGATTGAGCTCGTCGTAGATGGTCGCCACCTGCCGCTGGCCGAAACCGTTGTACAGGGCATTGTTGATATCGCGCGAGTTGATCCCCAGTCGCGCAGCCGATTCCTTGTCCACATCGACAAAAACCTCGACGCCGTTTTCCTGCTGGTCGGTGTCCACGTCCGTGAGCGCGGGTTGCTGCTTCATCGCTTCGGCCAGCCTTGTGGCCCAGGTGCGAAGGTCGGCGACGTTGTCGCTCTTGAGCGTGTACTGGTACGTGCTGTTGCTCTGGCGGCCGCCCATGCGCAAGTCCTGCACCGGGTTCAGGAACAGGCTCACGCCCGTGACCTGCGCGATCTGCGGACGCAATCGCGCAATCACGGCCTGGCCCTTGTCGGTGCGGTCGGCGCCCCGCTTCAGGTTCACGAACAGGAAGCCGCCTCCCGCGCGGCCGCCTCCGGTAAACCCAACGACCGTATCGACGGCCGGATCGGCGCGGATGATGTTGACCAGCTGCCTGAGCTTTTCCTGCATGGCCTGGAATGAAATGCTCTGGTCGGCGCGCAGGCCGCCCTGTATCTGCCCCGTGTCCTGCTGCGGAAAAAACCCCTTGGGAATCATCGTGAACAGGTAGGCATTCAAACCGATCACCAGCACCAGGATGGCCAGCACGAGCCAGCGCATGGACAGCGCCCAATCGAGGCTGTGCTCGTACTGGCGCTGCATCCAGTTGAAGCTGCGCTCGAAAGCACGCGACACGCGACCCGGCGGTCTCTGCTCGTCATGCGGACGCAGCAGCCATGCGCAGAGCATCGGCGTGGTGGTGAGCGAGATGACCAGCGAGATCATCACCGCTGCCGACAGCGTCACCGCAAATTCGCGAAAGAGCCGACCGACCTGCCCACCCATGAACAGCAGCGGGATGAAGACGGCGACCAGCGAGAGACTGATCGACAGCACGGTGAAGCCGACTTCGCGCGCGCCGAGCAAGGCAGCACTGAAGCGATCCATGCCGGCTTCGATGTGGCGGCTGGTGTTTTCCAGCACCACGATCGCGTCATCGACGACGAAGCCTGTCGCCACCGTGAGCGCCATCAGGCTCAGGTTGTTGAGCGAAAAGCCCAGCAGGTACATCACGGCGAACGTGCCGAGCAAGGACACCACCGTGGCAACCGCCGGGATGATGGTGGCGCGAACACTGCGCAGGAACGCGCTGACCACCAGCACGACCAGCACGATCGCGATGACCAGCGTCACTTCGACTTCGTGCAGGGAAGCGCGGATGGAATACGTCCGGTCGGTCGCAACCGACAGCTTGATGTCGCCCGGCAGCTGCGCCTGTAATTCGGGCAGGAGCGCGCGGACGTTGTCCACCGTCTCGATGGCATTCGCGCCCGGCTGCAACGTGACCAGCACGATCACCGCCGGCTCGCCGTTGAACAGGCCAAGTGTGTTGATGTTCTCGACGCTATCGCTGACCTCTGCCAGATCGGACAGGCGGATCGCGGCGCCGTTGCGCCAGGCGACAACGAGGTTGCGGTAGTCGGCGGCCATGGGTCGCCCTTCGCGCACGCCGGTGCCGGTGTAGATCTGCAGTTGCCTGCCGGAGCCTTCTATGGTCCCCTTGGGGCGATTCGCATTGCTGGCCTGTAGCGACGCGCGCACGTCCTCGGAACTGACGCCGTATTTGCTGAGTGCGAAAGGCAGCAGCTCGACGCGAACGGCGGGCAATGAGCCACCGCCGAGTTCGACATCGCCCACGCCCTGCACCTGTGCAACCTTTTGCTGCACGACGTTGGAGACAGCGTCGTAGATCTGGCCGGGCGAGCGCGTCGGCGAGGTCATCGCCAGGATGATGACGGGCGCCGCTGAGGGGTTGGCCTTGCGATAGCTTGGGTTGCTGCGCAGCGTCGATGGCAGGTCCGCGCGGGATGCATTGATGGCGGCCTGCACTTCGCGTGCGGCAGCGTCGATCTTGCGGTTGAGGTCGAACTGCAGGCTGATGCGGGTGGAGCCATTGCCGCTGGACGACGTCATCTCGTTGACGCCCGCGATCACGCCGAGCCGCCTCTCCAGGGGAGTCGCGACACTGGACGCCATCGTGTCCGGGCTTGCGCCCGGGAGGTTCGCGCTGACGGAGATGACCGGGTAGTCGACCTGTGGAAGCGGCGCGACGGCGAGCACGAAGAACGCGCCTATGCCGGCCAGCGCAATCCCGATGGTGAGCAGGATCGTCGCGACGGGGCGGCGGACGAAGGGCTCGGAAAGGTTCATCGAATACCGCCCTCACCCCGGCCCTCTGAACGACCCCCTCTCCCGCTCGCGGGAGAGGGCTGGGGTGAGGGTGACTTCCTCCCCCACCGCCTGGCCAACCCATCAAACCCCAGATAAATCACCGGCGTCGTGAACAAGGTCAGCAGTTGACTCACGATCAACCCACCAAAGATCGCCAGTCCCAGCGGCCTTCTCAACTCCGCGCCGTCGCCCCACCCCAGCATTAGCGGCACCGCCGCGAACAGCGCCGCCAGCGTCGTCATCAGGATCGGCCGGAACCGCAGCAGCGCCGCCTGATGAATCGCCTCGCGCGGCGACTTGCCTTCCTTGCGTTCGGCCTCGATCGCAAAGTCGATCATCATGATCGCGTTCTTCTTGACGATGCCGATCAGCAAGATGATGCCGATGATGCCGATCACCCCCAGGTCATTGCCGGTGACCAGCAGCGCGAGCAAGGCACCCACCCCCGCCGACGGCAAGGTGGACAGGATCGTGAGCGGATGGATGTAGCTCTCATACAGCACGCCGAGCACGATGTACACGCACACCACCGCCGCAAGAATCAGCCAGAGCTGGTTGCTGAGCGATGCCTCATAAGCGCCGGAAGCGCCCAGGAAAGTCATCGTCACGCTGCTGGGCATCTTCAGGTCCTTGGCCGCGACGCGAATCGCATCGACGGCCGTGCCCAATGACACCCCAGGAGCCGTATCGAAGCCCACCGTGGTCGCCGGGTACTGCGCGACGTGCGTGATCTGCAAAGGCGCACGGCGCTCGACGATGGTCGCGACTGCCGACAGCGGGGTCGCTTCACCCGAAGACGTGCGCAGCTGCACCATGCCCAGCGAAGCCGGGGACGCCTGCGGATCGGGCCGCGCTTCCAGGATCACGCGGTACTGGTTGGTCTGCGTGAAGATGGTCGAAACAATCCGTTGGCCGAACGCGCTGTAGAGCGCTTCGTCAATCGCCGATGCGGAGATATTCAGGCGCGCCGCCGTGTCGCGGTCGATGTCGACATACACCGCCGCGCCCGACGCGTCGGCATCGGTCGTGACGTTGCGAACCTTGCCCACCGTCTGCAGCTTGCGCGCGAGCGCGGTCGCCCATTGCGTCACCGTCGCACCGTCGGCGCCTTCGATGGACAGGCGGTATTGGGTGGGACCCGACTCGGCGTCGATGGTCAGGTCTTGTGTCGGCTGCAGATAGAACACGATGCCGGGCACGCGTTGCGCGCGCTGGCGCAGGCGGTCGATCACCTTTTGCTGGTCGTCGTGGCTCTTCTTCAGGTTGATCAGCATGCGGCCCGTGTGCAGCATGGTGTTGTTGGCCGCATCCACACCGACAAAGCTGCTGAGCGTTTCGACGTCCGGGTCTTCCATGACCAGCCGCGCGACTTCCTGCTGCATCTGCGCCATGGCGGTGTACGACACCGACTGCGATGCTTCCACGCGAGCCTGCAACTGTCCGGTGTCCTGCGTGGGGAACAGACCCTTGGGAATCCAGATGTAGAGCAGCACCGTCAGGACCAGCGTGGCCAGCGCCACCAGCAGCGTGAGCTTTTCGCGGGCGAGCACCCATTGGAGCCAGCCGTCGTAGTGCTCGATGATGCGGTCGAACTTGCGCTGCATCCAGCCGCCCCAGCCCTTCTCGCCGCCCTCGTGCGCCTTGATCCAGCGGCCCGACATCATCGGCACCAGCGTGAGCGAGACCACAGCGGAGATCAGGATCGTGATCGCGAGCGTCACGGCAAATTCGCGGAACAGGCGCCCCACCACATCGCCCATGAAGAGCAGCGGAATCAGCACCGCGATGAGCGACACCGTCAGCGAAATGATGGTGAAGCCGATCTCGCTCGCGCCCTTCAAGGCCGCTTCCATCGGCGGGTCGCCGTCCTCGATATGGCGCGAGATGTTCTCGATCATCACGATGGCATCGTCCACCACGAAGCCGGTCGCGATCGTGAGCGCCATCAGGCTCAGATTGTTCAGGCTGTACCCGAGCAGGTACATCACGCCGCACGCGCCGATGAGCGAAATCGGCACGGCAAGACTCGCAATCACCGTCGCGCGCAGGCTGTGCAGGAACGCGAAGATCACCAGCACCACCAGCACCACCGCCAGGATCAGCTCGATCTGCACGTGATGGACGGAAGCCCGGATGCCGGTCGTGCGGTCGCTCAGCACATCGACCTTGATCGACGCGGGCAGGCCCGACATGAGTTCGGGCAGGCGGGCCTTGATGCCATCGACGGTGGCAATCACGTTGGCGCCGGGCTGGCGCTGCACGTTCAGGATGATCGCTGGCTTGAGCTGTCCATCGACCACGGCCCATGCGCCGAGCTTGACGTTCTCGGCGCTCTCCACCGCCTTGGCCACATCCGACAGGCGGATCGGCGCGCCGTTCTTGAACGAGACGATCAGGTTCTGGTAATCGGCTGCGGCAACGAGCTGGTCATTGGCGTTGATCGTATAGGCCCGCGTTGCGCCGTCGATGCTCCCCTTGGCGCTGTTGGCATTGGCAGCGGTGATGGCCGTGCGCACGTTGTCCAGCGTCAGGCCGTAGGAAGCGAGCGCGCGCGTGTCCACCTGGATTCGCACCGCAGGGCGCTGCCCACCCGACAGCGTGACCAGGCCCACGCCCGACACCTGGCTGACCTTGAGCGCAATGCGCGTGTTCGCGATGTTCTGCACTTCGGTCAGCGACAGCGAATCGGATGTGATCGCGAGCGTGAGCACCGGTGCATCGGCCGGGTTGACCTTGGCATACACGGGCGGCGCGGGCAGGTCTGCGGGCAGCAGTGATCCACCGGCATTGATGGCGGCCTGCACCTGCTGCTCGGCGACGTCGAGCGCAAGACCCAGGCCGAACTGCAGCGTGACGATGGATACGCCCGCCGCACTGGTCGAGCTCATGCGCGACAGGCCCGGCATCTGCCCGAACTGCCGCTCCAGCGGTGCCGTGACGGTTTGCGCCATCACCTCGGGGCTCGCGCCCGGGTACAGCGTCTGCACCTGGATGGTCGGGTAATCGACCTGCGGCAGTGCCGACAGCGGCAGGAACTTGAAGCCCAGGATGCCTGCCAGCACGATGGCCAGCATCAGCAGCGAGGTCGCGACCGGCCGCAGGATGAAGGGACGCGACGGATTCATTGCTGCGGCGCGCGTCTGCCTTCACCGCGGCCGCCGCCCTCGGCACGCCGCTGCTGCATCTGCGCCCAGCGCTCCAGCGCGGCAGGGTCGCCCTTGTCGATCCGCTCCAGGAACGCCTTGCGGCGGGCCAGCAGCTCGGGGTCGTCCTTGGCGGATTCAAGCATGCGCTGGCGTTGCTCGGGTGTGGGTCCTGCGACCGGTGCGCCTGCAGCAGCGGGCGCTGCAGCAGAAGGCGCGGCGCGCGGTGCGCCATCGGCGGGCGCAGCATTTCTGGTGCGCGGGCCGGCAGCTGCACCCGAGGCTGCGGGCGATCCCGCTGGCTGAGGCGCGCCTGCAGACGGCGCTGATGCACGCGGGGCGCCAGGGGCCACCGGCGCAACTGACGCGCCAGCCGCACCCGACGCAGCGCCATCAGCTCCCCGCATGCGACGTCCGCCGCCTGGCCTGCCGGCGCCCGGTGCATCGCCCGGCAACACAACACGCGAGCCATCGCGCAGCCGGTCGGCGCCTTCGGTGATCACGCGCTCGCCGATCTGCAGGCCCGTGGCGATCTGCACCTTGTCCACCGTGGCGATGCCGCGCGTCACCGTCCGCTGCGTGACCGTGCGGTCATCGTTGAGCACGAACACATAGACACCTGTCGGTCCCTGGCGCACAGCGGCCACCGGCACAACCACCGCATCGCGGATCGTCTTCATGTTCAGCTGGACATTGACGAACTGGCTGGGAAACAGCGATTGCCGCGCGTTGTTGAAGCGCGCCTTGGCGCGCACGGTGCCGGTCTGGGTGTCGATCTGGTTGTCGAGCGAGGCGAAGGTGCCGACATCGAGCACCGTGGTGCGCGTGCGGTCAAAAGCCTTCACTTCCATGAAGGCCCCGGCGTTCTGCTGCAACGTCACGGCCTGGTCCTGCGGAATCGCGAACTCGACATCGATGGGCGTGAGCTGCGTGATCAGGGCGACACCATTGGCGTCGCCAGTGCTCACCACATTGCCGACGTCGACTGCACGAAGGCCGATGCGCCCTGCGATGGGCGCGGTGATGTTGGTATAGCTCAGGTTCAGGCGCGCCGCGCCTTCGTTGGCCTTGGCGATGACCACGGCAGCTTCGAGCTGCTTGACCAGCGCCGCCTGCGTATCGACTTCCTGGCGCGCGATGGAGTCCTGCCCGAGCAGGGTGCGGTAACGCTCCAGCGTGACCCTGGCCGCTGCCAGCTGGGCTTCGTCGCGCAGCCGCTGGCCCGAGGCCTGCTGCACCACCATCTGGAACTGGCGCGGATCGATCACGGCCAGCAGTTCGCCCTTGCGGACCATCTGGCCTTCCTTGTAGAGCACGCGCTGCAGGACCCCAGAGACCTGCGGCCTGACGCGCACGCTGGCCTGCGGAACAACCGTGCCGAGGGCATCGACCACCACCGGGATTTCCATGCGTTCGGCAATCGCGACACCCACCGTTGTCGCCGGGCCCCGGCCGCCTGCCCGTCCGCCTGGCCCTCCCCCCGGCCCACCAGGTCCACCCGGCCCACCTCCACCACCTGCCGAGGCACCGCTCGCGCCCGGACGTGCGCCGCCAGGGCCGCCAGCAGGGGTATCGGGATGAGTGAGACTCCAGGCGAGCCAGCCGATGCCAGCAACCGCCAGCAGCGCAATGACGCTGCCGATGATCGTGGAGCGGCGGCTCACAGGTCGCCTGGGGGGCTCAGCAATGGTGGTGGTGGATACGGTTTCGCGATTGACGGGTTCTTGATCCATCGGTGTCCTTGTTGTGCCCGCACTGCGGCATGAACAACAGGGACGCGCGCGGCTTGCAGAGTGTGATCCTAATTGGGCACGCTACCGATCAGTGTGAAGCGCGTGGCCCTGTAGGTAAATGTCCTGCAAAGATTCGGGCGTTGCGCCGTCAGCCTCAGGGCATCGGCAGCTGCTTTCCCTCCGACATCGCGGGCGCG
Source organism: Pseudomonadota bacterium (assembly GCA_040386575.1). GTDB lineage: Bacteria > Pseudomonadota > Gammaproteobacteria > Burkholderiales > Burkholderiaceae_C > Ramlibacter. The sequence continues at coordinate 9,357 of JAZKFI010000051.1, read as the reverse complement.
GCGACGCCCAGGATGCGCGACAGGCTCGGTGCGATGTCCACCACTTCCACACGCCTGTCCACCCGACCCGCCTTCACCCACTTGGGCCCATATACCAGGATGGGGACGTGCGTGTCGTAGGGATGAGGCGAGCCGTGCGTGGCAATCGACGTGCTCGATCCGAACATGAAGTTGGCCCTGATCGTGAACTGCACCTCCCCAGAGACATCAGGGTGCCAGGCCTTGCGGGAAGCCTCGAAGAAAGGCGCACCGGCCCGGCTGTTGGCCAGCAGTTCGGCCCGGGTGTAGGCCGTACCGATCGAGGGATCCAGCAGGATCAGGCGGCGTGCCTCTTCTGCCACGGCGTCAAGGTTCAAGCTCCTGGCGGCAATCAGCTTCTTGTCGAGCAGGAGCGACGCGGCCGACGCGCCGAGCAGCCACTTGCCTTCGCCGAACTTCTGGACCAGGCCGGTGTTGATCTTCGCGAGCATCTGCGACAGGCTGACGCGGCCAGATTCGACACCCCTGGCCTGGTTGAATTCGGGGGCAGGCATGAAGCCGTGATCCGCCGTCAGCACCGCTATGTAGTTGTCCTTGCCGACGCTTGCATCGAGGTCGCGAAAGAACGATTGCAGCAGCCGGTCGAGGTGCAGGAAGTGATCGTGCGACAGGCGCGACTCGGCGCTGAACCGGTGATTGACGTAATCGTGACCCGACAGGCTCACAGCGAGCAGGTCCGGCGCATCGTCGCGGCCCAGGCCTTCGCCTGCAATGGCGGCACGCGCGAAATCCAGCGACATCGCATCGGCGAACGGGCTGGCGAGCAAGGCCGAATAGAACGCCGGCCCCGGCGCATCGTCGGCCGCGACGCCCATCAACATCGGCAGCTTGCCGCCGCGTGGGCCGTACCAGGGCTGGTTGTCTGCGACGGAGCGCGCGTAGGCAGCTTCGGGCAAGACCGGCTTCCACTCGGCCTTGAAATACGTGTCGGCGAGCTTGCGACCGTTGAACTGGGTGACCCAGGTCGGGTGCTCCTTCATGTAGAACGAGGTCGATGCGAACTGGCCGCTCTGCCCCATGTACATGTAGGCGGTGCCGGTCTTGCCTGCTGGCAGGATCGCGCCGCGGTCCTTGCCCGAGATGCCGATCACCTTCGAGCGGCCATCGACCCGGCGCAGCACATCGCCCACCGTTTCGGCCTTGAGGTTGCGGGGGCTCGTCCCGTCAAGCGGCTTGGTGCTGTTGCCCAGGTAGGCCGCGTTCGTGTCGCCCGTGTTGTAGACCGGCTCGCCCGTCGCCTGGTCGCGCCACTCGTTGCCGATGATCCCGGTACGATGCGGATAAGCACCAGTGAGCATGGTGGCGTGCCCTGCAGCAGTCACCGTGAACGCATGGCCGTACTGCGCATCGGCAAACCACGCGCCCCGGTCGAGAAAGCGCGCGAAACCATCGGGCGCGAGCTGGTCGCGATAGGCCAGCACTTGCCGTTGCGGCAGGCCGTCCACGACCAGGAGCACCACGAGTTTGGGCTTGTCCGGAGAAGCGGGCGGTGTTGCGCAGGATGCCAGCAGTGCGCAAACGAGCGCGGCGAGAGAAGTGCGGATGAGTTTGTGCGGCTTCATTTCTCAGGATCAGGAAGTGATCACCACCAGGACGCTGCATGGCGCCTGTTCGATCAGCGCGCCCGAGATCGAGCCGCGCCACCACCGTGCGGCCCAGCTGTCCAGGTGCTTGTGGCCCACCACGATGAGGTTGCAGTCGATCTTGCGCGCGTATTTCGTGATCTCGTCCACCGCCTCGCCAACGAGCACTTCGCCCCTGGGCGCATAGCCCGCGCTGGTCAGGCGCTGCAGGCCGTCTTCGAGCACGGCCTGATGCTTTTTCTTTTCGCGCTCTTCCAGTTCCATGTCATACACGCCGCCTTCGAGCCCGACAAAGCTCATGGCCGATGGCATGACCGCGATCAGAAAGAGCTCGGAACTGCTCCACTGCGCCAGGTCCTGGCAATCGAGCAATGCTTTCTGGCCGGCATCGGAGCCGTCGTACGCCAACAAAATTCTCTTGTACATGACACACCCCTTCGACTGATGATTTGGGGGCAAGCATAGACGCACTTACCTGCTTTGTCGAAGCGTTCAGGCTTGGGGAAAGTGCCTATCCAGAAAGTCGGCCATGCCATCGAACACATCATCGAGTGTGCGCGCTTTCGCACCGAAGAGCGCATGCAGCGCGGCCGCATCCTCGAAGAGCCCATGCAGGTAAATGCCCATCACGTTGCCACGCGCGTTGCACCAGCCCAGGTTGCCCGGAAGCACAGGAATTGCTGGTTCCATGCCAGCATGCTGCGCTGTGCGGCCATGGTGAATCTCGTATCCCGAGACATTGACCCCGCCGTTCGCCCTGAGCCTGTCGAAAGGCCCTGAGCCATGGTCCATCGCCGCAAAGCGTGCGGTCGTGCGCCTGACGATCTTGTTCTTGTCGAACACCGTCACCAGCGGCAGCAGGCCCAGCCCGGGGCCATTGCCGTCGATACCGTGAGGGTCGATCAACGCTTCACCCAACATCTGCAATCCGCCGCACACGCCCAGCACCGTCCCGCCGCGCGCCGCATGTTGCGCAATCGCGCGGTCCAGTCCCTGCGAGCGAAGCCACGCCAGGTCGCCTGTCGTGTGCTTGGAGCCCGGCAGGATGATCCAGTCGGCATTCGCAACATCGGCCGGGCTGCGCGCCCAGACAAGGCGCACGCCTGCCACATTCTTGAGCACCTGGAATTCGTCGAGATTGCTGATGCGCGGATACGCAACCACCGCAATGGTTGTGTGAACCTCACCGGCGCTGATGGTGCGCTCGTCGAAGACACCGTCTTCGTCGGGCAAGCCGTGGTCCCGCCACATCGGAAGCGTCGCAACCGTGGGGATGCCTGTGAGTTGCTCCAGCATCTCGGGCCCCGGCGCCAGTAGCGCGGCATCGCCGCGAAACTTGTTGAGCACGAAGCCGTCGATCAAGGCCCGCTGCTCTGGCGGCAGCAATGCCCAGGTGCCATAGAGATGCGCGAACGCGCCGCCCCGGTCGATATCCGTGACGAGCAGGCACCGCGCATTCGCATGCTGTGCGACCCGCATGTTCACGATGTCGCTGGAGGACAGATTGATCTCGGCGGGTGAACCGGCGCCCTCGATCACCACGATGTCGTGTTCTTCGCGCAGCGCGTCCAGCGATCGCGCGATGAAGGGCCACACCTGCCCACTGCGCTCACGCCAGGGCATCTGCGTGAGCCGATCGTCAACCTCGCCGAGCAAGACGACCTGGCTGTGCGTGTCGCGCTCGGGCTTGAGCAGCACAGGGTTCATCCGCACATCGGGTACAGCACGCGCCGCCAGCGCCTGGAAATACTGGGCGCTGCCGATTTCTCCTGCGGCCACGACGCGCGCGTTGTTGCTCATGTTCTGCGCCTTGAACGGCGCGACCTTCAGGCCCTGCCGCGCATAACGCCTGCACAGCGCAGTGACCAGCCAGCTCTTGCCCGCGCCGCTGGTCGTGCCCAGCACCATCACGCAGCGCGCGGTCATGGCGCGGGCACCGAAGGTTGCATCGGCAGCGCCACCCATTGCCCGTCCAGCGCGCGAACACTGATCCGGTTGTCGAACACTTTTTCGAGGGCTCGATGCGTGTCGCTGTCGGCACATGCGCCGTGATGCGCAATGCGGCCTTGCGCCATCAACACCAGGTCGTCGGCATGAAGGGCCATCGTGATCTCGTGCAGCACCGAGACGGCCGTGCCGCCGCGCTGCACATGCGCCCTGACGATGCGCAGCCAGTCGGCCTGGTGCGGTGGATCTAGGTTGCCAAGGGGCTCGTCCATGATGAGCAGGGGCGCTTGCACCGCCAAAGCTCGCGCGAGCACAACGCGCTGGCGCTCGCCGCCCGAGAGTTGGCCCAGCGGCCGGTCACGCCACTCCCATGACTGCGTCTCGCGCATCGCGTCTTCGACTGCGCTTCTGTCGACAGCGCTGGGCGCGCCGAGCCAGGGCTGGTGCGGAAGGCGGCCCAGCATCACGACGTCGTAGGCAAGAAGGTCCTGCGCGCCGGGCTCGTTCTGGCCGAGCCAGGCGATCTTGCGCGCGCGATCCCTGCCACGGATCATGGCGAGGTCGCGGTCATCTATTTGTACCTGGCCCTGGAAAGGTATGAGACCTGCCAGCGCGCGCAGCAAGGTCGTCTTGCCCGCGCCATTGGGTCCGACGATGGCGGTCCAGCGTCCCGATGCGAGGGACAGGTCCACGCCGCGGACGACTTCGCGTTCGCCGAGCCGTATGCTCAGGTTGCGCGTGGCGATGGCATGCGCGGTGGTGCTCATAGCGTCCTGCGATGCATCAACCACAACAGGTAGCCGCCACCCAGGACCGCCGTCAGCACGCCGACGGGCAACTCCTGCGGCGCAAGCAGCCATCGCGACAGCACGTCGGCCGCAAGCAGGAGCACGCCGCCCGTCAATGCCGCGAGCGGAAGCAGCCACCGATGCGTGGTCTTGACCCTCGCGCGGACCAGGTGAGGCGCCACCAGACCGATGAACGCGATCAATCCGACTTGCGCAACGGCCGCTGCGGTGGCCAGGGCCATCGTCGCGACCAGCGCGAAACGCAGCGGCGCGAGCGAGATACCCAGGCTGGCCGCCGTGTACTCGCCGAGCGACAGGGCATCGAGCGCGGGACTGAATCCGATCGCGACGACGGTCGTGAGCAAGAGCAGCACGGCAAGAAGCAACACGCTCTCCCAGCCCAGGAACCCGGTCGTGCCTAGCAGGAAGGCCTGCAGCGTCCGCATGATGTCCGGCGTCCAGAACATGATGAGCGCGGAAAGCGCGCCGAACACCATCCCGACCACCACACCGGCCAGCAACAGGCGCAGCGTATGTTGCACGCCCTTTGCCAGGGCAAGCGTGACGAGCACCGCGCCCACAGCCCCCGCGAACGCAGCACCTGTGATGCCCAGCTGCGTCATCCAGCCCGATGCGGCCATCGGCGAAACGCCGACCACGGCCAACAGCGTGGCGACGCCCAGCGATGCGCCCGCAGCACTGCCCAGCAGATACGGGTCGGCCAGCGGATTGCGAAAGAGGCCTTGAGCAATCGCGCCGCCCAGACCGAGCAGCGCGCCCGCAAGCCACGCGCCCGCCGTGCGCGGCAACCGGATATCCCACAGGATGGCGTTGTCCGGGCCCGCGCCGGAACGCCACACCGGCTCCCAACCGGTGCTGCCGACGGCTGCGCCCGCCACGACGAGCAGCGCCGTGAAAACGACAAGCGTGATGACGAGAAGCCCCTCGCCCCGCCCTCTCACGCTGTCCGGTGCGAAGCTCATCTGCGCGCTTTCATCTGCATGCACTGGGCCAGGATCTGGGCCGCCTGGACGAGGCGAGGTCCCGGTCTAGCGATCACATCGCCTTGCTGCGAATCGAGCGCGCAGATGCGCCCTTCGCGTACGGCACGAATGCGCGACCAGCCCGGGCGTGATTGGAGCGCCGCGGCTTCGCGCTTCGAAATGACGATCACCTGTGGATCGGCGCGAACGACGAACTCGGGGTTGAGTCTTGGCACCGTGCCCAGCTTGCCCGGCACGATGTTGTCCGCACCGAGGCGCGCGAGGATTTCACCGATGTGGGAAGACTCGCTGGCGGCGTAGGGGCCGTTGGAAACTTCAAAATAAATAGAGACACCTTTGGCCGACGGTGGAACCTGTTGGGCCGCGGCGGCGATGCCCGCATCGATCTGCGCCGAAATCTTTTCGCCCCGGGTTGTGCCCAGCACACGGCCGACGTTGGTCAGCGCACGATTCACATCGGACAGCGTTTTCACATCGATGCCGAAGACCGGAATGCGCAATGCCTGCAAGCGCGAAATCGCGCGCGACGTCGATGACAGCAGCACGAGATCGGGCTTGAGGCTCACGATGGTTTCGATGCTGGCGTCTTCCACGCCGCCCACATGCGGCAGCTGCTGCACGCTCTCGGGCCAGTTGGAAAACGTATCGACGCCGACGAGGCGCTTGCATTCGTCGAGGGCGCAGACTGTTTCGGTGAGCGATGGAAGCAGCGTGACGATGCGCTGCGGTGGGCGGGTGAATTCGACGACCACGCCGCGGTCGTCGGTGACGGGATAGGCTGCGGCAGCGCTCGCACAAAATGCCAGCGCAGCAGCGATGCGCCGCTTCCAGTTCACACGGTTGTCATGCCGGGCTTGACCCGGCATCCACCGCGCAGCGGCAACGGCCGTCGAAGTCATGGATTGCGGATCAGGTCCGCAATGACATCCCCGGTTGTCATGCCGGGCTTGACCCGGCATCCACCGCGCAGCGGCGACGGCCGTCGAAGCCATGGATTGCGGATCAGGTCCGCAATGACATCCCCGGTTGTCATGCCGGGCTTGA
>JAZKFI010000051.1:0-2852 GCA_040386575.1 Pseudomonadota bacterium | reverse complement strand
CCCGGCATCCACCGCGCAGCGGCGACGGCCGTCGAAGTCATGGATTGCGGATCAGGTCCGCAATGACATCCAGGATCAACCGGCATGCGCATCCGCCCATCGACTGATGATCGCGTGAAGCTGCTCCACCCCATCGGTCAGCGCAGCCGGTCCGGGCTGCAAAATGTCAGGCGACTTGATCTCGAACAGCTGCCCATCGCGAACTGCGTTCACAGCATCCCACCCAGGCCGCGCAGCCACCTTCTCCGCCCTGAACTTCTTGCCGCACCACGACCCGATGATGATGTCCGGATTGCGGCGGACGATCTCGGCGCTATCGGCAATGATGCGGTCCTTGCCCATGGGCATCACCCCCAGTTCAGCAAAGCAATCGTCACCGCCCGCTATGCCCACCAGTTGCGACACCCAGCGGATCGCGCTGATGTGCGGCTCGTCCCATTCCTCGAAATAGACCCGGGGTCGGCGCTTCAAGGCCCGACCCTGCAGCTCGATCACCTCCAGCCGGCTGCGCATTGCCGCCAGCAATTGCTCGCCGCGCTCGACCTCACCCACCATCGCCGCGACCTGATACAGCATCGAGAAAATCTCGCTCACGCTGCGCTGGTTGAAGATCGTGACCTGCACGCCCTTTCTCACCAGCTCGGCGGCGATGTCGGCCTGCAGGTCCGAAAAGCCGAACACGCAGTCGGGCTTGAGCTCGACGATCCTGTCGATCTTCGCGGAGAGGAAAGCGCTGACTTTGGGTTTCTCCTCCCGGGCCTTGCGAGGGCGCACCGTGTAGCCGGAAATGCCCACGATGCGCTCCTGCTGCCCCAGCAGATACAGCCACTCCGTCGCCTCTTCGGTCAGGCAGACGATGCGTTGGGGACCGCGGGAAAAGTCGATCATGGGCAGGGCCTTTGGGTGAGCTTACTTCGGCTGCCAGCGCAGGGTCAGAAAGAAGCTGCGGCCGGGCTGGTTGTAGCCGAGCGCGGTCTCATAAGTGCGATCAGCCAGGTTGTTCACCTTCGCCTGCACATGAAAGTCGCGCGCAACCTGCCAGTCCGCGTAGATATCTGCCGTCGTGTACGCACCCAGCGGCGTCAGGTTGGCCGCGTCATCGAACCGGTCGCCCACATGCAGCACCGATCCCCCAAAACGCCACGCACCCATCGTGTAATCAGCACCGGCCGTGAGCTGGGTCTTGGCGCGACGCGGCAACTGCCTGCCGTTGGTTCGCATCGGGTCCAGCGAATCGGCACTTGCGCGCAACTCCAGTGCATTGAACTTGCCCGTGTACTCCAGCGTCCAGCCCTTGATGCGCGCATCGACGTTGATCGGTAGCGTCGTGTTCGTCATGAACCCGCGAATCTTGTTGTCGTAGCGAACCAGCTTCGCCTCATGCCCCGCCGCAGACCAGGTCACGCCCAGGTCGGTGTTCTTGCCGTGCTCGGGCTGCAACGCAGGATTGCCAAAGAACGGGTAGTAAAGCTGGTTGAACGACGGTGCAACGAACGACGTGCCATGCGACGCATGCACGCGCCACTGCGGCGAAATGCGAAAGCCATAGCCCGCGAAGCCGGTCGTTGCATCGCCGAACTGCGAATTGGAATCGCGGCGCACGTTGAATTGCCAGCTGTGCCGCTCGTGCTTGCCGTTGAGCCCCGCGAACACGGCATTGATCGTGCGTTTTCCGACGGTAAAGACAGTGTCGCTCTTCACGCGCTGCACCCGCTGCTCGACCCCGGCAAGCACCACACCCATCGGCGTCTCGATGTCGTTTTGCCAGGTCAATTCCGACTGCTCGGTCTTGAACGACCCGTCGAAGCTCGATGCGTACGAATTGTTCGTGTCGTTGCCCTGTGCAAATCGCAACTGGGTCTGCCAGCGGTCGGTCACCTTGCCGTGCACTGCGACATGCGCAGTCGCCGTTCGCAGCGCGCTTTTGGGATCGAAGCCCGGTCCATCGTCGTAGGCAGCGGTGCCTTCCGAGTACACGAGGCCCCCATCGACACGCCAGCTATCCGACAACCGGTAGCGCGCCGCCCCGGACATCGCGTGCTGGTTGAAAGGATCGACATCGGGCTCGAAGCTGCCGAACGGCACGCGCGAATTGGTCGAGGAGAACCCGCGAACCCGCATCTTGTCCAGGCTGAGCGAATAGCCGAGATTGCCCTGCCCGCCCTGGAAGCCCGCGCCTAGCCTGGCGTAATGATCGCTGCCGACGGCCATCGACGCATACGGGTGAAAGCCTTCCTTGCCCTTGCGCAGGAACACCTGGACCACGCCGGAGACACCCTCGCTGCCGTAAAGCGCGGAAGCCGGACCCTTGAGCACCTCGATGCGCTCGATCATGTCCACCGGAATCGAATCCCAGCTGGGCGTACCGGCGCTGGCGGAACCCAGTCGCACACCGTCGACCAGCAAGATGGTGTGACGGTTCTCGCCGCCACGGATGAACACGCTGGAGAACTGGCCGGGACCGCCGTTGGCGCTCATTTGCACGCCGGCCGTCCTGGCCAGCAACTCGGGCAGCGTGCGGGCCGTCGAGGCTTCGATGGCCGCACGGTCGATCACCTTCACATCGCTCACCAGTTCGTCGGCGCGAGTGGGGTTGCGGGTGGCGGTGACCACCACGTCCTGCAAGGTGGTCTGCGCGAACGCAGAAGAAAACGTGCAGGGGAAAGCGGCCGCGCAGGCGACCATGATTGCGCTGTTGCGCAAGACAAATGCAGAAGATTTCATTGATGGAGACACACGAAACGAGTAACCCGGACCCGGCTTCCCCGCCAGGCAATGGGCTTACAGCCGCGTGCATCTTTTTCAAGGCGCACGCAGCCACCGTGTTGGCCGGTATCCGGGCTGGCGGGTCA
>JAZKFI010000050.1:0-10563 GCA_040386575.1 Pseudomonadota bacterium | reverse complement strand
TCGCAATTTCCGGACCCGAACCATAGGGGAAAGGCCGATCAGGGGAATTACCCAAGGTTTCGCAGGGCTAATGCAGCGGCACTGCAGCGCTTAACCGCGGCGTGCCTGGGCCGCAAGCTCTTCGCTGAACGCCTGTTCAACGGTGGCGCGCACCACCTGCTCGATCTCCACCCGCAGCAGCGGCGTGATGGACCGGGTCTGCTCCAGGATGGTGGCCGCGATTGCTTCCCGCAGGCGCCGCTCCAGCGCCAGGTCCACTCGCTGCATGACCCGGGTCACCAGCAACTCCTGGGTGGCTTTGGTGCCCGCAGGGGCAGCGTCGCCCGTGCGCACGATTTCGGTCAGCGTCGGCACGCTCAGGGGCGGTTTCCTGGCCAGCGGCATCAGGCCTCCTTGAGCACGAGGTCGCGCCGGGCAATGGCATAACCCCTGTCCGCATAGTGGCGATAGCGCTTGCGCGCGCCGACCTTGTCGTCTTCGTCCAGTGACACGACCTCGATCACGCGCTCGAAACGCTCGAAACCATCGGGGACTTCGCCGCCGAAATTGATCAGCACCTGCGCATGCGGTGCCGAGCGAGCCGAATCGCACAGCACCACCGGCGAAGCCTCACGTACCTGCGGCGGTGCGTCATGCACGCAATGGGGCACGAACGCCACGGGATCGAATGTCCACAACGTGCGGTCGAGCTCGCCAAGGAACTGCGGGTCGGCGGTTACCGCGACCCGTGAACCCTTGGCCGCAGCCTTGCGCAGCAACCTGCACGCGTAGGCCATCTTGTCCGGGGCGTTGAAGTGAAACTCGACATCGGTCATGCGTTCACATCGCCCGTCGCGCACACCACATTCATCGGGCCTTGGCCTTCTTCGCCGCCTTCCTGACGGCCTTGGCAGCGGGCGCTGCAGGTGCAGCCGCCGCCAGGTCGAGGATGTATTGCACGAGCAGGCCGACCGGTCGTCCGGTCGAGCCCTTGGCTGCGCCGCTCTTCCACGCGGTACCGGCGATGTCCAGGTGAGCCCAGGGGAATTTCGTGGCGTAGCGCTGCAGGAACTTCGCTGCGGTGATCGCGCCGCCGGCGCGGCCGCCGACGTTGCCCATGTCGGCAAAGTTCGACTTCAGTGCGTCGCCGTACTCCTCGTCCAGCGGCATGCGCCAGCAAGGGTCCAGCGCGGTTTCACCCGCAGCCTGCAGCCCTTGCGCCAGCTTGTCGTCGGTCGCGAAAAGGCCGCTGCGCACGCCGCCCAGGGCCACCACGCAGGCGCCTGTGAGGGTCGCGATGTCGATCACCGCGCTGGGCTTGAACCGCTCTGCATACGTCAGCGCGTCGCACAGGATCAGGCGACCTTCCGCATCGGTGTTGAGGATTTCGATCGTCTGGCCCGACAGGCTGGTGACGATGTCGCCCGGCTTCATGGCCCGGCCATCGGGCATGTTCTCGCAAGTGGGAATCAGGCCGACGATGTTCAGGGCGGGCTTGATTTCGCCGATGGCACGGAACGCACCCAGCACACTGGCAGCCCCACCCATGTCGAATTTCATCTCGTCCATGTCGGCTGACGGCTTGATCGAGATGCCGCCGCTGTCGAAGGTGATGCCCTTGCCCACCAGCACCAGCGGCGCTTCGCTGGCAGCAGCGCCCTGGTACTGCATGACGATGAACCGGGCAGGCTCCTCGGAGCCCTTGGCGACCGACAGGAACGAGCCCATGCCGATCTTTGCGATTTCCTTGGGGCCCATGACTTCGCACTGGAACCCGTAGGCCTTGGCGAGCCCCTTGGCTTCCTGGCCCAGCCGGGTCGGCGTGGCGAGATTCGGTGGAAGGTTGGCGACTTCGCGTGCGAACTCGATGCCGTTTGCCGCGCCCCTGGCAGCTTCGAATGCGTCCGTGTGCAACTTCGGATCGGCCACGGCAATGGTCACCATCTGCAGTTCACGCCCTTCGGGCTTGGACTTGGTCATGACATAGACGTAGCTCGCCTCAGCCGTTGCGGACACTGCAGCGCGAACTGCGTCGTCGCCTGCATCGGCCGGCAGGCAGATCATGAGCCGGCGCGCCTTGGAGGTACGCAGCGACGAAACGGCTGCAACCACAGCCGCATGCACCTTCTTGCCGGAGCCGTCGCCCGCGCCTGCGAGCACGACCCGCGTGGCTGCAATGCCTGAGCTGCGATAGGCCTGCAAGAGCTTGCCCGCCTTGGTTTCGAGGTGTTTTTCCTTGATCGCATGCGCCGCGAGCGAGGACAAGGCGTCCTTGCCGGGCTTGAACGTGTCGCCAACGAGCAGCACGATCGCATCGCATTTTTCTGACGCGGCGCCAGAGAGATTCAGGGGCTTGAGTTCAAAGTCCATAATTGCCTGTTCTTTTCTCGACAAGAGTCCATCCGCGCCCGATGTTATTCCATTCGTCACTCCGCAAGGAACTCGCCCGCACTTTCGGAGCAACGCTGGTCGTGCTGGTCACCATCGTCATGACGATGACGTTGATCCGGACGCTGAGCCAGGCCACCCGCGGCAGCGTCAACCCCCAGGAAGTGATGATGGTGATGGGCTACACGGTACTCGGCTACCTGCCGCCGGTGCTCACGCTCTCGCTTTTCATCGCCATCGTCGGCACGCTGTCGCGCATGTACCGCGATAGCGAAACCGTGATCTGGTTCGGCGCAGGCCGCGGGCTTTCTTCTTTTCTCGGGCCGCTCTTCACCTTTGCATGGCCGATTCTTCTCGTGGTCGCCGGCATGGCGCTCATCGTGTGGCCCTGGGCGAACGCGCAGACCCAGGAATTGAAAGACCGCTACGGCAACCGCGGCGACCTCGAGCGCGTGGCACCCGGCCAGTTCCAGGAGTCCGCCAGCGGCAAGCGGGTGTTCTTCCTGGAAAAAGACAGCGCCGATACCAAGTCGGGCCGCAACATCTTCATTTCCACCAACGAACACGGCAAGGAAACCGTCACCTCCGCGCGCAGCGGCCGCATCGTGACCATCGGCGAAAGCCAGTTCCTGATGCTGTCCAACGGCCAGCGGCTGGAGACGACCGGCAAGACGCAGCTCAAGATCAGCGAGTTCCAGGAGTTCCTGAACAAGGTCGGCGAAAACGAAGTCGGCGCCAGGGACAACCTGCCCGCCAAGACCCGCTCGACACGCGCCCTGGTCCGGGACCCCACCCGGATGAACCTGGGCGAGCTGTCATGGCGCATCGGCCTGGCCCTGAGCGCGATCAATTTCGTGATCATCGCCATCACGGTTTCCAGCGTGAATCCGCGCGCGGGCCGCAGCGGCAACCTGGTGTTCGCGCTCTTTGCCTTCGTCGTGTATTTCAACCTGCTCAACCTCGGGCAGAGCTGGATCAGTTCGGGCAAGGCCACATTCCTGGCCTTCCTGGTGGGCCTGCACGGAGCGGTGTTTCTGGGCAGCATCTTCTGGCTGGCCAAGCAGCACAACAACTGGTCGTTCAAGGACCTCTTTGCGCGCAAGCGCCGTACTGTGAGGGCGTGATCGCTCGATGAATACGATTCGCCGCCTGATCTACCGCGAGGTGCTGGTTTCCGTCCTGTTCGTGACGGCCGGCTTCCTCGCCCTTTTCTTCTTTTTCGACTTTGTCGATGAACTGCCCAACATCAACCGGGGTGTCACGGGTTACCGGCTGACGCAGGCGCTGGGCTATGTGGTGCTTCGCCTGCCGAGCCACCTCTACGAGTTGCTGCCCATCACCGTGCTGATCGGCACGATCTTCGTGATGGCGCGGCTGGCGCAAAGCTCCGAATACACCATCCTGCGAACGAGCGGCCTTGGACCCTGGCGCGCAATGCGAACGCTGCTGGCGCTGGGCGCGGTGTTCACCGTCCTGACGTTCGCAGCGGGCGATTACCTGGCGCCTGTCGCCGACCGCAGTGCGCAACTGCTCAAGGCCCGCGTCGATGGCGGACTGAGCATCGGGCAGACCGGCGCCTGGCTGAAAGAGCGGCAGTCGAACAAGACCTACAACGTCAACGTCGCCGCAATGACGCCCGAAGGTGACATGGAGCGAGTCCGCATCTTCGAGTCCGACGCTCAGGGCTTTCTGGTCTCCGTCACGCAAGCCCCCAAGGCCAGGTTCGGCAGGGACGGCGCGTGGCTGCTGGAGAACCTGGAGCGCAGCGAGTTCAGCTCGCCCGGCGCCGAATCGGCAAAGGTGCAGCGCGTGAACCTGCCCAGCCTGCGCTGGCCCACGGAGATCACGCCCGAGATGGTGTCGGTTGCGCTGCTCAAGCCCGATCGAATGAGCACGCTCGACCTGTTCCATTACGTGCGCCACCTCGAGGCGAACGCGCAGTCGGCGCAGCGATACGAGATCGAGTTCTGGCGCAAGGTGTTCTACCCGCTCAGCTGCATGGTGATGGTCGTGCTCGCCCTGCCCTTTGCCTACCTGCATTTCCGCTCGGGCGGCATCACGAGCTATGTGTTCGGCGGTGTGCTGATCGGCATCAGCTTCTTCCTGCTCAACAACGTCTTTGGCTACGTGGGCAATCTGCAGAACTGGAGGCCGTGGCTCACGGCTGCTGCGCCGGGGTTGATTTACTCGGCACTGTCGCTGGGGGCTTTTGGATGGCTGGTGTTACGAAGATAGGGCGAAGATGACGCGTGCTGTTGTTCTGTTCGGCCACGGATCGCGCGATCCGTTGTGGCGTGCGCCCATGGATGCCGTTGCGGCGCGGATTGCTCAGCGCTCGCCTGAGCTGGTGGTGCGCTGCGCATTTCTTGAGCTTGCGCAACCAGACCTGGGCGCTGCGGTGGCCGAGCTTGTCTCTGCTGGGACGACACAGGTCACCATTGTTCCGATGTTTTTGGGTGCGGGGCGGCATGTCAGGGAAGACCTGCCTGTGCTGGTCGATGCCTTGCGGCGTGATCACCCGACACTCGAATTGGCGTTGATGGCGCCCGTTGGCGAACATCCGCTGGTGCTGGACCTGCTTGCGGAAATCGCGTGTCCAAGTTGAGCATGCATAATGAATTCATCTCTTAGTAGAAATTCGATATGAATCTCCACCAGTTCCGGTTTGTGCAGGAAGCCGTGCGTCGAAACCTCAACCTGACAGAGGCGGCCAAGGCACTCCACACTTCGCAACCGGGGGTGTCCAAGGCGATCATCGAGCTGGAGGAAGAGCTGGGCGTGGAGATTTTTGCGCGCCACGGCAAGCGTCTCAAGCGCGTCACCGAGCCCGGCCAGCACGTGCTCAAGAGCATCGAACTCATCATGCGCGAGGTAGGCAATCTCAAGCGCATCGGCGAGCAGTTCAGCGCCGAAGACAGCGGCACGCTTTCCATCGCTACGACTCACACGCAGGCCAGGTACGTGCTGCCTGTGCCGGTCGCGAAGCTGCGCGAGGCTTACCCCAAGGTCAACGTCAGCCTGCATCAGGGCTCACCCGATCAGGTCGCGCGCATGGTGATCGACGAAATCGCCGAAATCGGCATTGCCACCGAGTCGCTGTCGGACTATCCCGAGCTGGTCACCCTGCCCTGCTACGAATGGCAGCACGTGCTGGTGCTGCCGCTCGGCCATCCTTTGGCGAAGAAGGAACGGATCAACCTGGAAGACCTGGCCGCCGAACCCATCATCACGTACCACCCGTCGTTCACTGGACGCACGCGCATCGACAAGGCGTTTGCCGCACACAAGCTCACGCCGCGCATGGCTCTGGAGGCGATCGACTCGGATGTCATCAAGACCTATGTGCGTCTGGGCCTGGGCATCGGCATCGTGGCCGAAATGGCCGTGCGCGATGATGGCAGCAACGGTGACCTGGCAGTGCGTCCGCTGGGTGCGCTCTTCGGCCAGAACGTAGCGCGAGTCGCGTTCAAGCGCAGCGCCTACCTGCGCAACTTCGTCTTCAAGTTTGCCGAGTTGTTGTCCGATCGGCTCGACCGCAACCTGATTGCCAAGGCCATGACCGGCCACGTCAACGACTACGAGATGTGAGAGCGTCCATCCGGGCGCTGCGCAAGCTGGCGCAATCGGCCTGATGGCCCGATGCACAATGACTGAACTCACGAGCAAGAGCCACGCAATGATTCAACCCCGCACCCCGCACCTCGAAACCAAGCTGCCGTCCGTCGGCACCACGATCTTCACCGTCATGTCCGCCCTCGCCACCGAAAAAGGCGCGGTGAATCTCGGACAGGGCTTTCCGGATTTCAATTGCGACCCGCGACTCGTGGGAGCGGTCACCGACGCGATGACCAGCGGGTTGAATCAATATCCGCCCATGCCCGGCGTGCCAACGCTTCGCGCGGCGGTCGCTGCCAAGATCGAATCGATGTACGGCCGCAAGTACGACCCGGCCACCGAAATCACGATCACCGCCGGCGCGACGCAGGCGATCATCACTGCCGTGCTCGCCGTCGTGCGGGCTGGCGATGAAGTCATCGTGCTCGACCCTTGCTACGACAGCTACGTGCCCAACATCGAGCTGGCCGGCGGCACTGCAATCCGGGTTCCGCTGGTGCCCGGAACATTCCGTCCCGACTTCGCGCTGATTGCCGCCGCCATCAACAGCCGCACGCGCGCCATCATCATCAACAGCCCGCACAACCCGAGCGGGACTGTCTGGACGCGCGACGACATGCTGCAACTGCAGGAATTGCTGGCGCCGACGGACGTGCTGCTGATCAGCGACGAGGTGTACGAACACATGGTCTTCGACGGCCAGGACCATCAGAGCGCCGCCCGGTTTCCGGGGCTGGCTGCGCGGGCCTTCATCGTGTCGAGCTTCGGCAAGACGTATCACGTGACCGGATGGAAGGTCGGCTATGTCGCTGCGCCCGAGCCGCTCACCACCGAGTTCCGCAAGGTTCACCAGTTCAATGTGTTCACCGTCAACACGCCGGTGCAGCATGGTCTGGCGCAGTACATGGCCGATCCGCAGCCGCACTTGCAACTGCCGGCTTTCTACCAGCGCAAGCGCGACCTGTTTCGTGAGGGTTTGAAGCGCACGAAGTTTCGCGTGTTGCCCAGTGAGGGCACCTACTTCCAGTGCGTGGATATCTCGCAGGTCAGCGATCTGGGGGAAGCCGATTTCTGCAAATGGCTGACGACCGAGATCGGGGTTGCCGCGATCCCGCTGTCGGCGTTCTACGAGAACGGGTTCGACCAGCGCGTGGTGCGGTTTTGTTTTGCGAAGAAGGACGAGACGCTGAACATGGCGATCGATCGGCTCGCGAAGCTGTGACCAGCGCCGTTGAATTCATGGATTGCGGATCAAGTCCGCAATGACATCCTGTCCTGGGTTGTCATGCCGGACTTGATCCGGCATCCACCGCGCAGCGGCGACTGCCGTCGGAAGTCATGGATTGCGGATCAAGTCCGCAACGACAGCCTGTCTTGGGTTGTCATGCCGGACTTGATCCGGCATCCACCGCGCAGCGGCGACCGCGTGCAACACAGTCAGCACTGAATCGGATTCCTGCAGAACTTCTCCAGCTCGCGCACCGTCGCTTGCGCGCCCACGCGATTCTTCGCCTTCGCCCCCACATCGAGACTGAGTTTCATTTCGTACTTGCGAAAGAACTCGTCGAACAACTCCCCACCCAGCGTCGCGTACGCCGTCAACGTGTCGGCCCTGGCGTCATGCTCCAACAGCACCGCGCACAGCGGCTGCGGCGCCGGCCCTGAAATCACGCGCGCACCCTGCGCAGGGTCGTACTGGCTGTGCTCGGCGCAGCAGTGGATCATCCCGTCCTGCACGCCCTTCTTCGCCCTGTCCTTCCTGAAACTGATGAAGCTCACATCGCGTGTCGGATAAACCAGCTGGTGCGCGCAGATAGCGCTATACGCCACCAGGCTCCTGCCCGCGCCCACGCCCCCCGGCCATGAGTAAGCGTCACGGTCGCGTGTTGAAAGCGAGTGCGGCGGCGCCGGCTTGCCCAGGTCAAGCAGGAAGACCGGCGTCGCCTCGAACGGGTAGTGAAAGACATAGTTCACATGCCGCTTCAGGCGGGACGCGCGAATCGCATCGCCTTTGTCATCGACCAGCAACGAGCGCTGGTACATGCGCGGCTTGGCGTCACCTGCAATGGCGCGCGCCTGGAACGCCGCAGCCGCACCGACACACGCGGCGGTTGCCGAACACGAGCCGAGAAAGCTGCGCCTGTCCATGACTGAAAAAGGTACGCCCGTGCGCCCCCGCAGTCAAACAGGCTTTGTACCGAAGAACAAAGTGCGCATCGCCCCGCAATCAGCGCCCAATGGTTCCCGTTCAGCTGGTGAGTTGGCCCCACAACCGGTCCAGCCGCTTGATGCTCACCGGCTGCGGGGTGCGCAGCTCCTGCGCAAAGAAGCTCACGCGCAGCTCTTCCAGCATCCAGCGGAATTCCTGCATCCGGTCATCGACCGCGCCCTTGCGCTCGGCCACCAGTCGCCAGTAGCGCTGCTCTTCGGGCCGCAGCTCCGCCAGTTTCGAGGCATCGCGAGCGGGGTCCGCACGCCACTTGTCCAGGCGCAACGTGATTGCTTTCAGGTAGCGGGGAATGTGCTGCAGCTGCGTCCAGGGCGTCGCGGCGAGAAATCGCTTGGGCATGAGGCGCTGCAACTGCTGCGTCGCATCGGCAGTGGCTTCGGGCGCAGATCTGGTGTCCTTGATCTTGCGCGCTGCAATGGCGTATTCGGCCAGCACGATCGCGGCCAGCCTGGCCACTTCGTTGGCGATCAGCGTCAGGCGTGCGCGGCCCTGCTCGACGCGGGTCGCGAATTCGTGTGGGGTAGCCGGCAACGGGTCCATCAGGAACGCGCGGTCGAGCGCGACTTCGATGATCTGGTCGCGCAGTTCTTCCTGCGTGCCCAGCGGCATGAACTGAACTGCCATGCGCTGGAGATCGGGGATGTTCTTCTCAAGATATTTGAGTGCCTCCTTCACCTGCAACGCGAAGAGACGCCGCAGGCCCGCCCGGTGTTTGGCCGACGCGACTTCGGGCTCGTCGAAGACTTCGATGGTGACGCCGTCGCCCTTGTCGATCAGGGCCGGAAAGCCGACGAGGCTGGTCGCGCCTTTGCGCACTTCCATGAGTTCGGGGAGTTCGCCGAAGGACCAGGCGGTGAATTTCTCGTCGGCCTTCGCTTGCGGTTTCGCTCCTTCCCGCGCTGATTGCCTTCCTCCTTCCCCCTTTGAGGGAACGCCGGGATGGGGGCTTTCGGCGTTGAAGTCAGCGCTGCTTCGCGACGCCGCTGTGTCCCCTCCCTGCCCTCCCCCAGCGGGGGAGGGAAAAGAAGAGCGCATCCCCGCCAACGCCTGGAATGCCCCCCGTGCCTGCGCCCCCAGCTCCGCCTTCAGCGCGCCCAGATTCCGCCCGGTCGCCAACTGTCGCCCGTGCTCATCGACCACCCGGAAGTTCATGAACAAATGAGCCGGCAACATGTCCAGCTTGAAGTCGGCGCGCTTGACATCCAGGCTGGTCTGCGCCCTGACGATCTTCAGCATCGCGTCGGTCAATGAGCCCACCGCCCACTTCTCGATCTCGACCAGTTCACTCGCAATCCGCAGGGCTGATTCAGGCAGCGGCACGAAGCGCGAGCGCGGCCTTTGCGGCAGGCTCTTGAGCAGCGCCTGAACCTTTTCCTTGAGCATGCCGGGCACCAGCCACTCGGCCCTGTCCTCGCTGACCTGGTTCAGGACGAACAGCGGCACCGTCACAGTGAGCCCATCGCGCGCGTCGCCGGGCTCATGCAGGTACGTCGCCGCGCAATCCACGCCGCCCATGCGGACGGTCTTGGGGAACGACTCGGTCGTGATGCCTGCGGCCTCATGCCGCATCAGCTCGTCGCGTGAGAGTTTCAGCAGTCCGGGCTCGGTCCGCGATGCTTCGCGATACCAGCGCTCGAACGTCGCGCCGCTGTACACATCGCGCGGGATGAACTTGTCGTAGAACGCGTAGATCAGTTCGTCGTCGACCAGCACATCCTGGCGGCGCGACTTGTGCTCGATGTCTTCGACCTGCTTGACCAGCTTCTGGTTGGCCGCCAGGAACGGCAGCCTGGTTTCCCACTGACCCGCGACCAGCCCTTCGCGGATGAAGATGTCGCGCGCGCCTTGCAGGTCCACTCGGGCGAACGGCACACGCCGCCCGCTGTAGACGACCAGTCCGTACAACGTCGCGCGCTCCAGCGACATCACCTCTGCGGCCTTCTTCTCCCAATGCGGATCGAGCAGCTGCTTTTTGAGCAGGTGCCCCGCGACATGCTCGATCCACAGCGGCTCGATGTTGGCGATGCCGCGTCCGAACAGGCGCGTCGTCTCCACCAGTTCAGCCGCGACGATCCACTTGCCGGGTCGCTTCTTCAGGTGCGCGCCGGGGTGTTTGTAGAACTTGATGCCTCGTGCGCCGAGGTACACATCTTCCTCATCAGGCTTCATGCCGATGTTGCCCAGCAGGCCCGACAACATCGACTTGTGCAGCTCTTCGTAACTGGCGGGCGTCGTGTTGAGCCGCCACTTGTGCTCAGCGACGACCGTGTGCAGCTGCGAGTGGATGTCGCGCCATTCGCGCACGCGGCGCACGTTGATGAAGTTCTGCCGCAGGAGCTGCTCGTACTGCC
>JAZKFI010000049.1:0-52856 GCA_040386575.1 Pseudomonadota bacterium | reverse complement strand
CAGCACTCCCGGCTGTCATGCCGGACTTGATCCGGCATCCACCGCGAAGCGGACGCTGCGCTCGATCAGAGATGGATTGCGGGTCAAGCCCGCAATGACAGCGTGGAACTTCAAGTGCCAGCGTGCTCAGGGCGCAGGTGTCTTGGGCCGGTAGTCGCAATATGCACTCACCGCACACTCCCAGCACCTGGGCGTGCGTGCCACGCACACATAGCGGCCATGGAGAATCAGCCAGTGGTGCGCGTCGTGGATGAATTCATCGGGCACGCGTTTGAGCAGCGCCAGCTCCACGGCCAACGGGTCCTTGCCAGGGGCCAGCCCCGTCCGGTTGCTCACGCGGAAGATGTGCGTATCGACCGCCATCGTCGCCTGTCCGAACGCCGTGTTCAACACCACATTCGCCGTCTTGCGGCCCACGCCTGGCAACGCTTGCAGTTCTTCGCGCGAGCGCGGCACCACACCGCCGTGCCGCTCGACCAGGATGCGGCAAGCCTCGATCAGGTGCTTGGCCTTCATACGATACAACCCGATCGTCTTGATGTAGTCCTCCAGCCCCGCTTGACCCAGGTCAAGAATGGCCTGGGGCGTATTGGCAACGGCAAAGAGCTTGCGGGTCGCCTTGTTCACGCTCACATCGGTCGCTTGCGCCGACAGGAGCACCGCAGCCAGCAGCTCGAAGGGCGTCGTGAATTCGAGTTCGGTCGTGGGCAGCGGGTTCGCTGCGCGCAGCGTCTCGAAGAACGGGGCGATCAATTCCTTTTTCATTGCTGCAGAGTCTAGGGCCCGGCGAGCAAGCCTGGTCGCGCGCGGCAATAATGCGAGGCATGAACTTCGACTTCAACAACCCCTATCCCACCACGCGCCTGCCGGTCTTCGCGCGCAACATCTGTTCGACTTCGCACCCGCTCGGCTCACAGGCCGGCCTGCGCATGTTGTACAAGGGCGGCAATGCCGTCGATGCGGCGATTGCGGCCGCTGCGGCCATGACCATCGTCGAGCCCGTGAGCAACGGCCTGGGCAGCGACGCCTTCGCCATCATCTGGGACGGCAAGGAACTGCACGGCCTGAACGCATCCGGCACTGCACCGCAGGCCTGGACACCGGATTACTTCAAGGGGAAATACGGCGCCGACCCGAAGCCGCCCAAGCGCGGCCTCGACAGCGTCACGGTTCCAGGCGCCGTTGCCGGATGGCGCGCGATGAGCGAGAAGTTTGGCAAGTTGCCGTTCGCCGACCTGATGGAGCCTGCCATCGAGATCGCCGAGCGCGGCTACCTGCTGCCGGTGGTCGTGCAGCAGAAGTGGGACTCGGGCGCGAAAGAACTCAGCGACCAACCGGGCTTCGCGCAAGCGTTCATGCCCAATGGCCGCGTACCGAATGTCGGCGAGCTCTGGCAGTTCAAGGCAGCGGCCAGGGCGTTGCGCCTGATCGCGCAGACCAAGGGCGACGCCTTTTATCGCGGCGAGATTGCGGCGGCGCTGGAGAAGTTCTCCACGGCGAACGGCGGCAGCATGAAGGCCAGCGACCTGGCCGCCTACCAGCCCGAGTGGGTCAAGCCCCTCGCGCGCAACTATCGCGGCTACACATTGCATGAGATTCCGCCGAACGGGCAAGGCATCGCCGCCCTGATCGCGCTGGGCATCGTCGAGAAGTTCGACATCGCATCGCACGCGGTGGACAGCGCCGATTCGCAACACATCCAGATCGAAGCGATGAAGCTCGCGTTTGCCGACGTCTATCAGTACGTCTCCGAGCCTTCGAGCATGACCGTCACGCCCGAACAGATGCTGGACGACAGCTACCTCGCATCGCGCGCCCGCATGATCGACATGAAGCGCGCGCAGGACTTCAAGGCAGGCAACCCCGTCAAGGGCGGCACGATCTACCTCACGGCCGCCGACGAGAACGGCATGATGGTGAGCTTCATCCAGAGTAACTACATGGGCTTCGGTTCCGGTTGCGTGGAACCGTCCTTCGGCATCAGCCTGCAAAACCGCGGACATGGTTTCAGCATCGATGCAGGCGCCAACCAGGTGGCACCGGGCAAGCGGCCGTTCCACACGATCATCCCCGCGTTCCTGACGAAGGACGGCCAGCCGGTCATGTCGTTCGGCGTGATGGGCGGCAACATGCAACCGCAGGGCCATCTGCAGACGCTGGTTCGCATGATCGACTACAAGCAGAACCCGCAGGCTGCGTGCGACGCGCCGAGGTGGCGCTTCAATGCAGGGCTCGAGTTGAACGTCGAGCAGCAGATGGACAAGGCTGTGGTGGCGGAGCTCGCGTCGCGCGGGCACCAGCTCGAAGTCATCAACGACAGCTACATGGATTTCGGCTCGGGCCAGTTCATCTGGCTTGCAGGTGATCCGTCGCGCGAGGGCTATGTGGCCGCGAGCGATTCACGCAGGGACGGACTGGTCGCGGGGTTCTGACGGCATCGCCGTGACGTAGCGCGTCGTCGCTGCGTTGGGCTCGCGTTGTCGCTGCGTTGTATAACCGGCGGATGCTCATCCGCCACCCCTTTGCTTTCCTCTGCGCAATCCTGATGGCGTGTGCCGCCATCCCCGCGTCGGCCCAAACGCCTGTGCCGGTCGAGGCGTTCTTCCAGAATCCTGCATTCAGCGGCGGGAAGCTGTCGCCCAGCGGCCGGCACCTCGCGATACGCGTAGCCGCGAAGAACGGCCGCTACCAGCTTGTCGTGCTCGATGTCGAAAAGCTGACTGCCAAGTCGATCGTCGCGCCGACCGATGCGGACGTGGACAACATCACCTGGATCAGTGACGACCGGCTGGTCTTTTCGATCAACGACAAGGAAATGCCGCAGGGCCAGTCGTACCTGGCCAACGGACTCTATGCCGTGTCGCGCGACGGTTCCGACTACCGCCAGCTGGTCGATCGCGAAGTGCCCTGGCTGCGGGAGATCGGCGTCAGGGGCCGCATGCTCGACTACTGGTCGCGCCTGCTCGCGCCGACCTACGACGTGAATTCCGATGACGTCTTCGTCACGCAGATGACCTGGAACAACAACTACGAGTTCGAGGCCCAGAACGTACTGCGCCTGAACACGAAGACCGGCCAGACGGTGAGTTTCCAGCGCCCCGGCCTGACGTGGGAATGGGTGATCGACCACACCAACACGCCGCGCGTGGCGACTTCGCATGAGAAGGGCAGGGCAGCGGTGCACGTGCTGGGCGTCGACGGCAAATGGGAGAGCCTGTCCGAGTTCGATGCGTACACCGGCAACGGTTTCACACCCGTGGCCATGGCGCCGGACGGCTCGCTCTACGTGCGCAGCAGCCAGGGCGGCGACACGGCATCTCTTTATCGCTACGACGTCGCGAAGAAGGCGCTGGACCCGGAGCCTATCGTGTCGCTCAAGGGCTTCGACTTCAACGGCTCGCTGATCATGGGTCCCAAGGGACTCGTGGGCGTGCGCTATGTCAGCGACGCAGCCGGCACGATCTGGTTCGATCCGCAGTGGAAGGCCGTGCAAGCCAGGGTCGATGCGCTGCTGCCCAACACCGTGAACCTGATGGAGATCGCGCGCCGGCCCGAAGTGCCCTTTGTGTTGGTGCATGCGTATTCGGACGTGGATCCGGGCCGCTACATCCTCTACAACTACGAGACCGGCAAGCAGACCGTGCTGGGCGCTGTCATGCGCGACATCGAGCCCCGGCAGATGGCGACCCGCGACTTCGTGCGCTACAAGGCGCGCGATGGCCTGGAGATTCCGGGCTGGCTCACCGTGCCGCGCGGCAGCAAGGGCAAGAAGCTGCCGCTGGTCGTGCTGGTGCATGGAGGCCCGTGGGTTCGTGGCGGCCAGTGGAACTGGGATGCCGACAGCCAGTTCCTGGCGTCGCGCGGGTTTGCGGTTCTCGAGCCCGAGTTCCGGGGCAGCGCCGGCTTTGGGTGGAAGCACTTTCGCGCCAGCTGGAAGCAGTGGGGCCTTGCCATGCAGGACGACATTGCCGATGGCGCGCGGTGGGCGGTGCAGCAAGGCATAGCCGACCCGGCACGGATTTGTATCGCCGGTGCGAGCTACGGCGGCTACTCGGCGTTGATGGGGCTGCTCAACGATCCCGATGTGTTCAAGTGCGGCGTCAACTGGGTCGGCGTGACCGACATCAGCCTGCTTTATGAACCGGGGTGGGGCGACTTCAGCATGGAATACAAGGCATACGGCATGCCACGCCTGGTCGGTCACCTGCAACGCGACGCGGACCAATTGAGCAAGACATCGCCACTGGTGCAGGCAGCGCGCATCAAGCAGCCATTGCTGCTGGCTTATGGCGGCGCCGACCGCCGCGTGCAGATCGTGCACGGCACGCGGTTTCGCGATGCCGTCCAGAAGACAAATCCCGACGTCGAATGGGTCGAATATCTCGATGAAGGCCATGGCTGGCAGCTGGTGAAAAACCGGGTCGACTTCTGGACGCGGGTCGACAAATTCCTGCAGAAGAACATCGGCCAGAAGGTGAATTAGAACTTTGGAAAACAGTTAGCATGCGAACAAATCCACACCATCGGCCGCTATAACATTCTGTTGCGTCCGGGTTAGCGAGAACCCTTAAAGCATCAGGCTGTAACTCGCGTTACCGTCTGCATGAAGTAAACGGGGGATCTCATGAAAGCAATCTGGATGGGCGCGGCGCTCGGTTTGGCCGCGATCGGCGCACACGCTCAATCTGACAAATGGGTGATCGGTCAATCGGCACCGCTCACCGGCGGCAATGCGGTGTTCGGCAAGGACATCCGCGACGGCGCCAACGCGTATTTCGCCAGCGTCAACGCCAAAGGCGGGGTACAGGGCAAGCAGATCGAACTGCTGTCGCTCGACGACAAGAACGACCGCAAGACGGCAGGCGCGAACGCCAAGACCCTGCTCGAAAACAAGAGCGTGCTGGCCCTCTTCGGGTTCGCTTCCGCAACGCTCAGTCTCGACGCCATCCCGCAAGCGGAGAAAGCCGAAGTCGCGTTCTTCGCGCCGTTCTCCGGGGCCAACCCGGTACGCGTTAACAACCCGGTGCTATTCACCGTCCGCGCGTCCTACGGCGAAGAGATGGAGAAGATCCTCAACTTCTGGATGAGCCTCGGGTTGAAGAAGGTCACCGTCGTCCACTACGACGATGAAGTGGGCAAGCAGAATCTGGCGGTCGTGGAGCAATACCTCAAGAAGATCAACCTGGCGCCGCAGGCGCTTGCCCTCAAGCGAAATGCACCGGTCGGCAAGGCTGAAGTGGCGGCCATCATGGCGCATCAGCCCGATCTCATCCTCACGACGGTGCTCTCAGGCGCCGCTGCACAGATGCAAAAGGAGATGGTCGAAGCAGGGCGCGTCGTCCCGACATCGAGCCTGTCGTTCATCGGCGCGGATCAATTCATCACGGCAGCCGGCGTGACGGCTTCGGGTGTGTCGATTGCGCAGGTCGTGCCGAACCCGAATTCGAACGTGCCGGCCGTGCGTGAATGCGCCAAGGCGATGGAAGCAGCCGGCAGCAAGACGCCGATGAACAGCACACAGCTGGAGGCGTGCTTTGCGGCCAAGGTGCTGGTTGAAGGCATACGCCGCGCCAAGAAGCCGGTGTCGTCCAGGACCGTGCTCGAAGCGCTGCAGAACCTGGGCACCTACGACCTGGGCGGATACAAGGTCGCCTTCGGAGCTGGAGCCCAGCACGGAAGCAAGTTTGTCGACCTGGCCATGGTCACTCGTGAAGGCAAGTTGCTGAGCAGGTGAGTGTGAATAAGCTACTCATCCTTGTGTAACAGCGCTGGCGTCCGCGAAGGGCGCTTCTAGAATGAGTTACTAACACTAGCCGTTCTTTCATGCTGCAACAACTCACGAGGTATCTCGAGCCACTGGCGCATCGGGGGCCCGTGACAGTGGCACCGTACGAATGTCCCACTGAGTACCAGCTGGAGTTGTCGCCTGACGTCGTCGTGTCGAAGTGGCTCGGCGCGCAGGATTTTCCTGTGGCGCCGTGCGCCATCGGAGAGGCGTGGCAAGGGCAGTATGGCGTTGCCTTGCAGGCCGGCGAGTACATCCTCACGCCTCAGCTCAAGGTCAGTTCCGAAACAGTCCTGGCCCTGCTGGTCGTCGGGACCCCTGCCGGCCATGCGCAGGTCAACGTGGACTGGGCGCTCGCGTGTGGCGACCAGTGGCACACGCTGACGACCGTCGGCCTGTCTGCCCCCTTGCTGCACCAGCGTCTGGATATTTCGCTGGCCGCATTGGCGGGACACGAAGTGCGTTTTCGTGTCGTGCGCGGAGATGGCACCGGCGACATGCTCAATGTGCTGATGCTGCGCATCTCGCCTTCGCACCGCATGGGTCGCATGAATGCGCTTGCGTCGTATGACTTCCGGCTCAAGACCGAGGTCGGCATTTTTTCCGGCAGTTCATACAGCCACCAGATCTACGCGACCGGCAATACAGCTGTTACCGGTTCGGGGAAGGTCGAGCTGTCCCGGTTCATGCCCGTGGCGCGCGAGAACCGCTGGGTCGACGATTTGCGTGGACGGGTTGACCGGCGCCTGAAGACCCTCAAGCCTACGCCTTCGGAGGCCGCGTTCAGTTATTCGATGCGGGCCCTCGGGGCACTGCTCCCGATGGAGCCGCCGGACTTCTTCGGGCGGGCCAGAGAAAAAACCAAGTCGAGAAACAGGCTCAGGCCGCTACGGATCCTGTCGATCCTGGCGGGCGCCGCGCGGGTCGAGGAGCAGCTGCTCTCGCATTGCAATGGGGCCGTGGAGCTGACCCTGCTAGACGCGAGCCCCGAGCTGATCCAGCGCGCCGCCGACAGGCTCGCGTCGGCCAAGCGCGACGTCAAGGTCAAGTGCCTGGTCGGCGACATCAACATGGGCCTGCCGGGCAAAGGCGAGTTCGACATCATCATGTGCGTGTCGGCTCTGCACCACGTCGCCAACCTCGAGCGCGTGTTCTCGCAGGTCAATGAACGCCTTGCGGACGACGGCGAGTTCTGGAGCATCGGCGAGCAGATCGGGCGCAACGGCAACCGGCTGTGGCCCGAGACGTACAAGGTCGCCAGCGATTTGTTCGCGGCCATGCCCGAGCGGTTCCGGCGCAACGGCCATTCGGGATCCATCGACACGGTGCTGAGCGATCGCGATTTTTCGATCGGCTGCTTCGAGGGGATTCGAAGCGAAGAGCTGGAGCCGTTGCTGGAGGCCCATTTCATCCCGCAGATGGTCTACAAGCGCAACGCCTTCCTGTGGCGGCTGGTGGAGCTGACCTACGGCGACAACTTCGATCTGTCCAAACCCGAAGACCTGCAGTGGGTTCGCCGGCTCATCGCTGCGGAGATCACCCATTGGGCAACGGGCGGGCGCTCGACGGAGCTTCATGGCGTTTATCGCAAGAAGACCGTCGGCAATTTCTGGCGACGCTGAGATTCTTGTCATGCCGGACTCGATCCGGCATCCACCGCGCGGCGGACACTGCGCCTGATCACCGATGGATTGCGGATCAAGTCCGCAATGACAGCCGGGCCGTCATGCCGGGCTTGACCCGGCATCCACCGCGCAGCGGCAACTACCCCTGCCTACCGACGCCCGTCGTATTCGAACCAGAAACTTCCGCCACCACTCGCAAAGCGGCCGTGCATGAAATCTTCAAGCAGCGGCTTGTTGAAGTGCTCGTTGTACGCACTACCAAACAGCACACGCGCGCGAGGGTTGTCCGTGAGAAAGGCCAGCAGCAAATACTGTTCGGTCCAGTAGATGTGCATGTCGAGCAGCCACTGCTGCGGCATGCCGAAGGGCAGGAACACATCGTGGACATGAACCAGCACCTTTTTGCGAATCGCGGGCAGCAGGCGCAGGTAGATGTGCAGGCAGTCGCTTCCTGACTTGACGGTGTGCGTCGAGTCGATGAAGAGGATGTCGCCGTCTTCCAGCATGTCGTTGAGCATGTCGGGCGTCACGTCCTGGGCGCGCACGGGGATGTGCTTGATGCGTCCCTCGGAGGCGAGCCCGGTGATGAACGGACGCGGATAGGGTTCGATGCACTGCAACGTGCCGGAGCCGTTTTTCTCCAACGCCTCCATGGCGACGAGCGACGAAAAGCCGCTGCCGATTTCCACGACGGTTTTCGGCTTCGTCTTACGCACGAACGCCCAGTAGGACACCGAGTCGCTAAATGAGAACTGGCTGTTCTTCCAGAAGTACGAGCGGCAGGTTTCCTGGTCGCCTTCGAGTTCTGGCGTGAAGTCGGCCGAGAAGGGCACCAGCTCGGCCAGTGTGCCCCGCATCGTCTGCGGATCGAAGATGCTCTCGTCGAGATAAGGAACCGCCCCTTCGACGTATTCGTACGATTCGCGAACCTCGGCAATCGAGGGGATGCTGGAATAGAAGTTGGCAGGAATCACGTTGATTCCGGCTCCCTGGATCAGCTCCCGTTCTTCCCGCGGGCCCCACAGAAGCCGCTTCAGGATCGGCATGCCGATCTTCAAATTCAAACTTCCCATCGAATCCCCTTGTTCGTTCGATTCTAGGCTGAGCGTTCGCCCGAAAAGATCGAACAGTCGCTCCCAGTGCCGCTCGGCGCTGGTCTCGTCATAAACGCCTTCGCGCTGCGGGAACACGAAGCCGTGCTGGGCGCCGGGGTACCACTCGATGCGGTAGTTGACGCCGCCTTCCTTCATGGCTGCTTCGAGCGCGTCGATGTGCGCGCTGGGCGCCCACTTGTCGATCTCGGCGCAGGCCACATAGGTCTCGCACTTGATGTCAGATGCCACGAGGTGCGGCGAATCGGACCGGTCCGTCATCATCTGCGCGCCATGAATCGACGCGATGCTCGCAAAGCGGCCCGGGAACGCTACCGCTGCGTGCACGACGAAGGGGCCGCTCATGCAGTAGCCGACAGCGCCGATGCGCTTGCCGTCGGCCTGCGGTTGCGCGTCGACAAATGCGAGCAGGGCCGCCGTGTCGCTCACCGCCATGGCGTTGGTGGTGGCCTGCATGTGCTCGAACATCACGGCCATGCTCTCTTCGGTCCGCTCGCGCAGCCAGTAGTCGCGCGTGCGGCGGTAGTAGAGGTTGGGCAGCACCACGTAGTAGCCCTGCGCCGCGAGCCGACGGGCCATGTCGTGCAGTTCTTCGCGCTTGCCAGGTGCGTCCATGTAGAAAAGCACCACCGGATAAGGACCGTCTCCCTCGGGATAGACGATGAAGGAATTCATCTCGCCATCGGTCGTCGTGATATCCAGGTGTTTCTCGATCATGGGCACTGCATTCGGAAGGAAGCACGCATTCTGCCCTGTCAGGCATGCCGGCCGTGCGCTATCGCGGCGCTACCACTGCGAATCGGGCGTGTCCTGCCGGGTGGTGAGCGCAGCGCCTGGTGCCAACTGCGAGGCGGCGTTTGGCAGTGGCTCCGACAGGTAGAGCCGGATGCCCAGGGCATGAAGCACCTGCAGCATTTGCTCGCAGCTGACGAGACCCGGAAAATTTTCGATCTGGGCCATGCGCGATTGCTTGACGCCGACCAGGGTGCCGACCTCGGCCTGGGTCAGGCCCAGTGCCACACGGGTCGTCCTGACGAACCCTGACAGTTCAGCGGAGCTTTGGATTTCGATGAGTTTGAGGTTTTTCATGGATTGGGTCCAAACAGTCGGATGCGTCTGAAATGAAATTTAAAGTATTCAAATAATACTGGCGATCCGCTTGGATTGAAGTACTTTTTTATTCATTTTGTGCGCCTGCAAGTTTGGCTACCATTGCAATGCAACAACACGCGCCAGCGCCAACACATGTCGTCCCTGCCTCAACAATCGCTGCCCTACGCAGCACGCCTGAACAACGTCGAAACATCGGCGATCCGCGAGCTCTTCAAACTCCTGGGCAAGCCCGGCATCATTTCTTTTGCAGGTGGCTTTCCGGATGCAGCCCTGTTCGATGTGGAGGGCATGCGCGAGGCCGTGAACAAGGCGCTTGACGAAGAGCCCGGCCCGGCGCTGCAATACGGCGCGAGCGAGGGCTACGACCCGCTGCGCATGCAGCTCGCGCAGTTCATGGCTACCACCGGCATAGAGGTGAAGCACGACGGCCTCATCGTCACCACCGGCAGCCAGCAGGCGCTCGACCTGATCGGCAAGACGATGATCGATCCCGGCGACAAGGTGATCGTCGAGGGGCCTACGTTTCTCGCCACGATCCAGTGCTTTCGCCTGTACGGCGCGGACCTGGTCAGCGCGCCCGTCGATGCCGACGGCGTGAAGGTCGATGTACTGGAGCGCTTGATCCAGGAGCACAAGCCCAAGCTCGTGTACCTGATTCCCACGTTCGGCAATCCGAGCGGCGCGACGCTGAGCCTGGCGCGCAGGAAGCGTGTGCTTGAACTCGCCGTGAAATACAACGTGCTGGTGGTCGAAGACAACCCGTACGGCGACCTTTACTTCGGCGAAGCACCGCCGCCTAGCCTGCTCGCCTTGACCAGCGAAGTGCCCGGCAGCAGGGACCTGATCGCGTACTGCGGCAGCCTGAGCAAGGTGCTCAGCCCGGGCCTGCGCGTGGGCTGGATGGTGGCCCAGCCCGAACTCATGGCCCGGTGCGTGATGTGCAAGCAATTCAACGACGCCGCGACGAGCACCCTGGCGCAGGCGACTGCAGCGCAATACCTCAAGGCCGGGCGCATGCCGCAGGCGCTGGACAAGGTGCGCAAGGTGTACGCCGAAAGAGCGGATGCGATGGGGCAGGCGCTGCGCCGCGAACTTGGCGATGCCGTGGAATTCACGGCGCCCCAGGGCGGCCTCTTCATCTGGGCCCGTTTGACCGGGGCGGGCGGCAAGATTGCCGACGCAGGCGAGTTTGCCAAGCGTGCCATCGAGCAGGGCGTGGCCTTTGTGCCGGGGGCGCCGTTCTTTGCGAAGGATGCAGACAAGAGCACGTTCAGGCTCAGCTTCGCAACCGTGGGGCTGGACCGGATCGTGGACGGCGTCGCCAGGTTGCGACAGGCCCTCTAATGCGCAATTCACAGGGCGTCAAGCTCCTCAACACGCGCCTACAAACCGTCTAATAGTTCGCTGACCAGGGTGGGACCGCAGCCGTACCTAAATGGAGGCCGTGCGGGAGATTTTTTGCTCGCACGCAAACCACTACAGGAGATGAACATGGCTCAAGGAAATCAAGGCGGCAACCAGGGCAATCAGGGCAGCAACCAGGGGGGCGGCCAGGGCAACAACCAAGGCAGCAACCAGGGTGGAAACCGGGGCAGTCAGGGCAGCGACCAGGGCGGCAGTTCCGATCGCGGCTTCGCGTCGATGGATTCGGACAAGCAGCGAGAAATTGCAAGCCAGGGCGGCAAGGCGGCCCATGAGAGCGGCAACGCTCATGAGTTCACCTCTGAAGAGGCTCGCGAAGCCGGGCGCAAAGGCGGCCAGGCCAGCGGCGGCCAGGGCAATTCCGGCGACAGCGAAAGCAGTTCCAGCTCCGGTGGTGGACGCCAGGGCGATTCGGGCGGTCGGAGTTCTGGTGGCAACCAAGGCTCGGACGGCAACCAGGGCGGCTCAGGTGGCAACAGGGGTAGCTCGGGCGGCAACCGCTGATCGGCATGCCGACACAAGGGGACCTGCAAGGTCCCCTTTTTTCATGAGAACGAAACGTCACCGTACTTGCGGCGCAAAAGTGTCGGAAAGGGGTGGCGAGGCTGCGGCGCTTTGGGCAACAATGCTCCCATGAACCCCGTCCTCGACCTTTGCTCCGCGCTGGCGCAACTGCCGGTGGAGTCGGGCACGCTGCTGATCGAAGAGGGCGTGCCGATGGGGCGCATCTATGTCCTGAAAGAGGGCTCGTTCGACGTCATCCGCAATGGCGTGCGCATCGTCACCATCACCGAGCCGGGTTCATTCCTGGGTGAAATCTCAGCGCTACTGGGTACTGCGCCGATGGCCGACGTGATTGCCACGGCCGACAGCGTGGTGCATGTCATCGAAGACGCCGGGGCTGCGACCCACCGCGACCCGCAAATCACATACGCCATCGCGCAATTGCTGGCCCGACGCCTCCAGGCCGTCACCTCTTACCTGGTCGATATCAAGCGCCAGTACGCCGATACCGACACGCACCTCGCGCTCATGGACCAGGTGCTGGCCAACCTCATGACGATCCAGCAGCCGCGCGCTGACAGTGGCTCTCGCGGGTCGGAGCGGTCGGACGTGCCGGACTACTGAGGCTCGGGTAGCAGCGACCGTTCCTCGACACCTTCCATCGTGATCCAGAGGGCGAGCGCCGCGTCGAAGTCGATTTCGATGCGCGCGGGCACGTCGCCGATCTGGTTGCCCGCATTGAAAAGCCAGGTGTCACCCACTTTGTCCACCCAGGAGCCACCGTTTCGGTGGGGCGCTTCGTGGATGTGCCCGCACAGCACCGCAGTCGGTGAGTGCCGCGCGATCAGCTCGGGCAGGGCGTCATCACCGAAGTGGCGCTTGCCCGTCCAGCTGAGGGGCCCGGTGGGGGGTGCGTGATAGACCCAGACCCACTTGTGCGCCGCCCCGGTCCGCAGCTTTGCCGCTTCGTCCAGCATCCGTGCCAGGTCCGCACGTGAATCCGGGCCGTCCCACCACGGGCAGACGGTAAAGAGCGTGTCCCCGATAGCCACGGTGTCGCCGTCAACGGCCAGCGCCGCGCCGCGCAGCTGGCCCATCCAGCTGGCGGTCTTCTCGCCGCTGGCGGTGCGTCCATTGAGGTCGTGATTGCCCGACGAGGCCAGCAAGTGCGTCTTTGCTGCCACCGCGGCCAGGCTCGCGGACAAGGCAGCGATCTGCACGCCTTCGGATACGGCCGACGAGATATCCATGTGGTCGCCGGCAATCACCACGGCATCGAAGCGGGGGGCGGCACCTATCAGCCAGTCGTAATGGCGAAGGCGATAGTGCAAGTCAGAAGTCTGGAGGATTCGCATGGCGAACCTCGCAAGCAATCGACGGGCCATGCACGAACGTCCACGGGTTTTTCAAAGATCACCGCTGGCCGTGCTGCATGCCGTCGAACAGCTCCTTGTACTCGCGCGGCTGCGAGCGCCAGTACTGTTTCGGCGCAAAGACGTGCGCACCGAGTTGGGCGGCTGCGTGCCAGGGCCAGCGCGGGTCGTAGAGCATGGCGCGAGCCAGGGCCACGGCATCGGCCTTGCCCGAGGCGATGATGTCTTCGGCCTGCGCAGGCTCGGTGATCAGGCCCACAGCCATGGTTGGCAGTCCGGTTTCCGCCTTGATGCGCTGCGCAAAAGGCACCTGATAGCCCGGTCCGACCTTGATCTGCTGCGCCGGCGAAACGCCGCCGCTGGAAACATGGATGGCAGCGCTGCCACGCGCCTTGAGTTCGTGGCCGAGCCGAATCGTCTGCTCCAGGTCCCACCCGCCTTCCACCCAATCGGTGGCCGAGACGCGCATCCACACCGGCCTGTCCGCAGGAAAGGCAGCGCGCACCGCATCGAAAACTTCCAGCGGGAAGCGCATGCGGTTTTCCAGGCTGCCGCCGTAGCCGTCGGTGCGCTTGTTGGAGATGGGCGAGAGGAACTGGTGCAGGAGGTAGCCGTGCGCGCCATGCACTTCGATTCCATCGAGCCCCAGTCGTGCTGCGCGTTCGGTCGCGCGCACGAAGTCGGCCTTGACGCGCTGCAGGCCTGCGTGGTCAAGCGCTGCGGGTGCGACTTCGGTGTCGGCGTGCGGTACGGCGCTCGGCGCTTCGGTCAGCCAGCCGGTGGCCGCATCTGGAGCGATCTGCGCGCCACCCTTCCACGGGGCTTCGCTGGAGCCCTTGCGTCCTGCGTGCGCCAGTTGCACGGCGAGCGCAATCGGTGAATGGGTGCGGATGGATCTGACGATGCGGGCGAGCGCCGCTTCGTTGGCGTCCGAATACAGGCCCAGGTCTGCCGGAGAGATCCGACCTACATCCGAAACCGCCGTGGCTTCCAGGATCAGCATTGCGGCGCCAGACAGCGCGAGGTGACCCAGGTGGATCTGGTGCCAGTCCGTGGCTGAGCCTTCGTCGGCCGAGTACTGGCACATGGGCGCGATCACGATGCGGTTGGCAAGGCTCAACCCGCCCAGGGACCACGACTCGAACAATCTGCTCATCTTCAAACTCCATGTTGAAGATGGAGGCTAGCAGCTTATGAGTTGTCGGGTGGAGGTGGGTTGGAAGGCAGATTGGCCGCTTGCTGCGCGAGCGAAGCCGTGGACCGGTAGTTCTGCTGGGCCATCGTCTGGACCTGGAAGATCGCCAGGTCGGCGACGGCAATGTGGTCTTGATGGGTCGCTATTTCATCGGCCGAGAGGTTGCGGCGGCCAAGCGCCTGTTCGCTTGCGTACTTGACCTCGACTGCGCCGCGCCATCGGTCTGCGAGAAGTTTTGCGCGCCCCTTGGGCACGTTGTTGTTTTCGAAGAGCTGCTGCAAGTGCGCCTGGGTACGGCTGTTGTTGCCGTCGCGGATGGCCTCCTGAGAATATTTGTTGGCCGCCGCTGCCTGAGTCGCCACTCCGCGTTGCGCAGGCCGGAGGTTGCCGGTGCGCTGGAACTTGCCGTTCATGTTGTCCATGTCGAAATACCCGGATGTCAATGGCGTGCTGTGCACTGTTCTCACTGCGGACCCCCTGGATCACAATTGGTGACGCCCGCCGGCGTTTTGTTCCATCGGCGGTTCAGGTCAACGCATCCGGGAAGCGCCGAAGCGCTCTCTCATCGCCGCATCGATCTGCAGCAGCGTCAGCGACCGGGCCGGGCCGCTGGCCGGGCGCAGTTGCACATGCGGCCAGTCCTTGAACCGGGGCCAGAGGCCGCCTGCGGTCAGGCCCATGGCCGCCGCAGCATCGGCAAAGACGCGATAGCCGTTGCGACCCTTGACGGACGTGCGGGTGGACCACTGCGCCTTGCCGTCGACGACCCAGAACACATCGACGGCTTCGCCCCACTGGTGCCATGAGTAGCCGGGCGGGGCGTCGGTGACGTGGTCGCCGTTTTGCGGTCCGGCCTTGCGCAGGCACGAGGCAAGAAATTTTGCGCCTGCGGCATCGAAGGCGTCGATCCTGGCCTTGATCTCTTCGATGGGGCGCGACTGGCGCCACAGCTTCGCCTGGTCGATCGGGCTGCGCAGGCCGGCGTAGGGGCGCATCTCGAAGCCCTGCGACCTGCACTTTTGCAGCAGCACTGTGACCTGCGCAGCGAACGCAGGGTCCAGCAGTTTCAGGTCGATGGCCATCGTGATTCAAATATACGGGGCCTGGTGCGCTCGCGCAAAATATCGCCGATGAAATCCCGATCCAGCTCTGGCGGCCTTGTCTACTCCACCGATGCGGGGCGCATGTGCCCCGTGTGCCGCAACCCCATTGACCGCTGCGGCTGCAAGCGATCTGCCGCCCCAGTGCCCGCAGGCGATGGCATTGTGCGCGTCTCGCGCGAGACCAAGGGTCGCGGCGGCAAGGCGGTCACTGTGGTGAAAGGTGTCGCGCTCGACGACGCCGGGCTGGTCAAGCTCGCGCAGCAGCTCAAGGCGTCATGCGGCTCGGGCGGGACGGTGAAGGACGGTGTGATCGAAGTGCAGGGCGATCACTGCGACAAGGTCGTTGCGCTTCTGACTGCGCAGGGGCACAAGGTCAAGCGGGCAGGGGGATGACCCGCGGTCAGGCTTGCATGGAAGCGAGCAGGGCCTCCAGCGCTGCGATATCCGCGGGCTTGACCATGTGGTGGTCAAAGCCGGCGTCGCGTGCCCGGCGGCGGTCGTCGTCCTGGCCCCAGCCGGTCAGGGCCACGAGCTTGGTGGGGGCGGCGGGGTAGCGCGTGCGAATGGCCTGCGCAACTTCATAGCCGCTCATGCCCGGCATGCCGATGTCGAGCAGGACGACCGAGGGCCGGTAGTCGTCGAAGGTCGCGAGCGCCTCCAGGCCGTCCCGGGCCGTGCGCACGTCGGCGCCCAGCAGTTCGAGGATCTGGCTCATGGTGTCGCCAGCATCGTGGTTGTCGTCAACGACGAGGACGCGTGTTTTATCGAGGGGCATATTGGAAGCTGGGGATTGTGTAGCCGATTGGGGTGGGACTGCAGGCGCCGCATCGAATGGCCCTGCAAGCGGCACCCGCAGCACGAATTCGCTGCCCTTGCCTGCACCATCGCTGTGCGCGTCCAGGGTGCCGTCGTGCATCGCGGCCAGGCGCCGGGACAGCGCCAGGCCGATGCCCAGCCCGCCGTGGCCGCCGGTGACGCCCGCCACGTTCTGGTCGCCCCGATTGAACATTTCGAAAAGACGTGCCTGGGCCCCTGCACTGATGCCGGGGCCGTTGTCGCGAACACAAATCACGGCGTGGCCGGCCTCGCTTCGAACCGTCACTTCGATCCGGCCGCCGCCGGGTGTGTACTTGGCCGCGTTATTGAGCAGGTTGTCCAGAATCTGGGACAGCCGCACGGTGTCGCCGTCGAGCCACATGGGCTGGGCCGGCAGGTCGACCGCCAGCGTGTGACCGGCCGTCTGTATCAGCCCTTCGCTGGCCTCCAGGGCGTTGCGCACGACATCGGCAACGGACACCCGCGCCTTGCGCAGCGACAACAGGCCGCGGTTGATTCGAGACACTTCCAGCAGGTCGTCGACCAGCCGGACCACATGGTTGATCTGGCGCTCCATCATCGAATGGATAGGCGCCGATTTCGGATCGCTGGAGCCCATGCGCAGCAGCGCGATCGAGTTGCGCAGCGGTGCAAGCGGGTTGCGCAGTTCGTGCGAGAGCGTCGCCAGGAAGTCGTCCTTGGCCCGGTCGGATTCGGCCAGCTTTTGCGCCTGTTCGCGCATGGCCTGCTCGGCGGCCTGCCGCTCGGTGACGTCGCGGGTGGTGCCTGCAATGGCGACGACCGATCCATCGGGACCGATCACGGGCGCGAAGATGTAGTCGTAGATTCGCCTGCCGTCCGTTCCGTTGAACGGGACCTCGCCGCGTATCGGCAGCCGTGTTGCCTTCACCTGTTCGATTTCGCGGTCGTGCATGGCGGCGTGCCACTCTTCGTAGCCCAGCTCGCGCAACTGCTTGCCGTAGAAGTCGGTCGTGCCCCACATTTTCAGCAGCGCTTCGTTCGCGTAGATGAAGTGGTGGTCCAGGTCGAACACGTACACCAGGTCCGGCGTGCTGTTGAGCACCGTTTCGTAGATGCGCTTCTGTTTCTCGGACTCGGCAACCAGGCGTGCGCGCTCGACCAGGACCTCGACCGATTCGGTGTTCGCATGGGCGCTCGCATCGACGACCCGGTGGACCACGTATTCGACCTTGCCCTCGGCGTCCAGGACCGGCGCATTGACTGCGGCCCACCATCTTTCCTCGAACGCCCGGCCGTCGCCCTCCGGCGTTCGGACGTCATAACGCTGCAAGGGCATTTCGTCGGGCTGGCCGGTGGCGATGACACGCTCGAACGACCGCCTGACATTGGATGCGCCGGCGGTGCTGGAGGTATGGACGTTCTCGGGAAAGACCTCGAATGCGGGCCGCCCGAAGATCGAAGCGTCCGAGTGGGTTGCGCGAAGGTACTCCTGGCTTGCCGCAACGATGATGAACTGCGGACCCGGTTCAATCACCAGGAACAGGCCGGGCAGGGAACGAAAGAGGCGCTGGATGTCGTCGCGGGTCACGTCAGGCGGCATCGGGGCCGGATTGTTGGAAGTTGTAGGTTAAGGCACAGCCACCCTGCATCGCTGTAGGACGGCGCTTACTCCTGCCCAAATAGTTTCTGCCGGAGCGTTCCGTTGGCGTAGCCCGTCTTGAATGCACCACGCTCCTGCAATTGCGGTACGACGAAAGTAATGAAATCGTCGAAGCATTCGGGCACCACGGTGCGCGAAAGATTGAAGCCGTCCACGTCCGCGCCTTCGCACCACTCGATCATCTGCGCGGCAATCGACTCGCCGCTGCCCACCCAGGGCGCCTGCCGGCTGCCGAGCACCAGTTGATCCAGCAGCTTGCGGCGCGTCCACTGCGGACCTGCCGCCCGGGTCATGGCCTCGACGTTCGACACGATGGCGTTGCTCTTGCCCGTGTCGATCGGCTCGTCGATGTCGTATTTGCTGAAGTCGATGCCCAGCGATGCGGCTGCATGCACCAGCGCGGCTTCGGAACTGGCGTACCGCTCGTAATCCCTGAATTTTTCCTGTGCCTCTACGTCGGTGCGGCCGGTGATGATGGTCGCGCCCAGAAAGACCTTGATCGCGTTGGCGCGCCTGCCTTGTTCCACGGCCTGGGCGCGCAGGCCCTGGACGATCTTCTGGACTGCCGGCTGGCTCTGCCCGTTGAGGAACACGCATTCGGCATGCGTGGCCGCAAAGCGCGAACCGCGCGCGGAAGCACCGGCCTGGTACAGCACGGGCGTGCGCTGCGGCGACGGCTCGCTCAGGTGCATGGCGTCAACTTTGTACTGCTTGCCGTGGTGGTGAACCATGCGCACCTTGGCGGGGTCGGCGTACTGGCCCGTTTCGCGGTTGCGTTCGACCGCATCGCTGTCCCAGCTGCCTTCCCACAACTGGCGAACCAGCTGCATGTATTCGTCGGCCATGTCGTAGCGGTCATCGTGCGCCATCTGGCCGGTGAAGCCGGCCGCGCGCGCCGCGCTGTCGAGATAGCCGGTGACGATGTTCCAGCCTATGCGGCCCCGGGTGAGGTGGTCGAGCGTGGACATGCGCCGCGCGAACATGAACGGCTGCTCATAGGTGAGGTTGGCCGTGACGCCAAACCCCAGGTGCTCGGTCACGGCGGCCATCGCCGGGATCAGCATCATCGGGTCGTTGACGGGCACCTGCACCGCATGGCGCACGGCCGCATCGGGACTCCCGCCGAGCACGTCATACACCCCCAGCACGTCGGCGAAGAAGATGCCGTCGAACAGGCCTGCCTCCAGTCGGCGTGCGTAGTCGGTCCAGTAGTGGATGTCGGTGTAGCGCATCGACTGGTCGCGCGGGTGCGTCCACAGGCCCTGCTGGATGTGGCCGACACAGTTCATGTCGAAGGCGTTGACGTGGATCTGGCGTGGCATGGGTTCTTTCATCCGGCCGCGCGAGGAATTCAGCGCGTGATGAACACAAGCGTACCCCACGCGAGCACCGAAACCGGCGACGTGGTCACCTTGTCGCCTTTACTGTCGTCTCCATCGAGCTGGCCGACGTTCTGCAAGAGCATGTGAACGTTGCCGTGCAGCCGCCACTGCTGCGCGTCCACCGAGGGTTCCCAGGCGCCCACCGAAGCGTCGGTGAGCTGGGTCCAGATCCACCGGGGCCGTTCCACGTCGTTGCACGAGACGGCGAAGACGCATTGGCCGAGCTCGTCATCGCGATAGATCACGTGCAGTTCGTTGCCGCCGTGGTCCGCGCGGCGAGCGACGACGGCGGCACGCGAAATGGGCGGGTGCTTCGTTGCCTTTCCTTGCAGGGCAAACGCGGCGCGGCGGCGGGTGATCTGCGAGACCGACCAGCTGATGCCGTCGTGACGAATGAGATGAAACTGCGGCACGTCCGTGCCTGCCGGAGCCCAGTAAGAAACAATGCACGGCCTGCCGTCTGCGTCCGCAGTCAGGGAAGGCGGGTTCATCAGCGAATGGTTCTGCGGCAGTCGCAGCGCGTACTCGGCCTGCGTGCGGGTCATGGGCAACGACAGGGGGTGGCCGGCGCTCGAGTTCCAGCTCTTGCCCAGGTCGCCCGAGGCTGCATAGCAAATGTCGTGATTGGTCGCGACGTCTGCGTTGTCTCGCCAGTTCCATGCGAGGTGCAATGTGCCCGACTCGTCAAGATGCATGGCCGCATAGGGGCTGCCCCTGCCTTCGCCGCTCACCACGGCACGATGCACCTGCCGCCATGTTCGCGTGGCCAGGTCATAGCGGTTGAGAACCAGCACGGCGTTGCGTGGCGCGCCATCGCGGTAGAAAAACAGCAGGCCCCCGTCGGGCAGGTGAATGAAAGCAGGGTAGGTGACGCGCTGCTCGTTCGCGCCGGTCATCGGCTCGGGCGCCTGCAGTTCGAGCGAGCCGCATGCAACGCCGCGCGCGTAGTTCAGGGGGCTGCAGTGATGGTCCCAGGCGACGTGCAGAAAACCGTCACCGTCAACTGCGATCACTGCCGTGTCGTGCGCATCGGCCACGCGGCCGATGTGCTGCTTGCGCGACAGCTCCCACTGCTTCTGACCGAGGAGCCGGCGCGCGATGACCAGGTGACCGGCGGCGTCGTAGAAAACCGCCCACTGGTGTTCGCCGTTTGTCACCAGCGTGCTGCACTGGTTCGCCAGCACGTTCACGGAACTGGCGGCCCAGCCGTCATCCGCAATGCAAACGACTTTGCCTGTCATGAGTCGCGAAAGCTTAAAGCAACTCGTGGAAGAAGTAGAAGCCCTGCTCCTTGGCCTTGAGCCAGAGACTGCGCTTTTTCCACTGCTCCAGCTTCACTTCTTCCGCGCGCTTGACGTAGCGCTCGAAGACCGCATCGAGTTGCCGGGTGACGTTCGCATCGTTGATGGCCAGCGTGATCTCGTCGTTGGTCTCGAAGGAGCGGCTGTCGAAATTGCTCGAACCGATGGCGCTCCAAACGCCATCGACCGTCATGATCTTCTGGTGAAGCAGGGTGTGCGGATACTCGAACAGCCGCACGCCGCACTTGAGCAGCTTCTCAAAGTTGCGGTGACCGGCATGCTGGACCATCGGGTTGTCCGAGCCGCCCGTCGAAGGCATGAGCACCCGCACATCGACGCCGCGCTTGACGGCCGCGCCAAACGCTTCGATGGCCTCGGCCTCGGGGATGAAATACGGGTTCTGGATCCAGATGCTTTTGCGGGCGAGGCAGATCGCGGTGTGATGCAGGATCTTGATGGTCGGGGCCGAGTTCTCCGGCTTGGCGAAGACGGCGTGAATCGTGACATCCCCGGCCTTTTCAATCTCGGGAAAGTAATCTTCCCCCACGAAGATCTCGCCGGATGTGCCCACCCAGTTTTCGCTGAAGGCGCCCTGGATGCTGTGCACGATGGGCCCGTGCAGGCGAACGCTGACGTCCGAGAAGTGCTTGCCGTCTTCGGCGTCGCCCAGCCATTCATCGACCACGCAGTGGCCGCCCACGAATGCTTCCTTGCCGTCGATGACTACCAGCTTGCGGTGGTCACGGTCGTTGAGCACGCCCAGGTTGCGCAGGGAGGTCTTGTGGAACATCTTGACGCGGGCACCGGCATCCCGCATCAGTTCAACCGATGCTTCGCCGACTTTCTTGGATCCGTTGCCGTCGAGCAGCACGCGAACCTTCACACCGGCGCGAGCGCGACCCGCCAGCGCCTGCGCCATGCGGGTGCCGAGTTCGCCTTCCTTCCAGAGGAAGGTCTCGAAGTGGACGGACTTTTCCGCCGTATTGATGCGGTCAAGGAGCACGTCCCAGAACGCGCCGTTTTGCAGGACTTCAACCGAGTTGCCGCCTAACGCGCTTCCGAGCGTCAGCCCCGACAGCGACGGCACGAGCCGGTCGATCGGTTCGTCGCACTCGATACACAGGTTGGGGTCGCGATGGCGGCGTATCGACCAGATCGTGAGGATGAGCACCACGATGAGCGTGAGAACGCCAAGACCGATCCAGAGAGAAATATGCATGAGCGCGATTCTGGGCGTCGCTGCAGAGCCACGAGGTAGGAGGAAACCGGCAGTTGGCGTCGACCTTTGTACTAAAGTGGCTCGTGGGCACCCCGCGATTGCCCGACGAAAGGACCTGCGATGAGGAAGTCGTTGATAGCCGCCTGCCTGTCCCTGGCCGCTCTTTCGGCCAGCGCTGCCGAGCGAGCCATCGAAGCCGAAGTCGTCGTTGCCGCGCCCGTCGAGGCGGTCTGGAATGCATGGACGACATCGGAGGGCATCAAGACATTCTTTGCGCCCGATGCGAAGGTCGAACTCGCGGTGGACGGCCCGTTCCAGATCTATATCAATCCCTACGCGCAGCCAGGGCTCAAAGGGGCGGACGACATGCGCATCCTGGCCTTCCAGGAGAACCGGATGCTGACCTTCACCTGGAACGCGCCCCCGCACCTGGCGCAGGCGCGCAAGCAGCGCACGGTGGTCATTCTCCGGTTCGAGCCTGCGGGCGCCGCCACGCGCGTGCGCCTGCATCACGTGGGTTGGGGCGAGGGCGGCGAATGGGACAAGACCCATGATTACTTTTCGCGAGCCTGGCCCCATGTGCTGGCCAGCCTGCAAAAGCGATTCGCCAGTGGACCGGTGGACTGGACCGAGTGGCTGGAACGCATGAAGAAGGCTTCATGAGAAGGCCGTGAGGGCCATTCGCACCCTTGCTGCCGCCGCACTGTTTTGTGCGGCCGGGCCCGCGCCCGGCCAGGCGCCACCTTCACTTTCCCTGGCGCCGCAACTGGACGCCGCGCTGGTGCCATTGGCCCAGCAGGAAGCGCCCCAGGTCCTGGAGACACTCAAGCTGCTGACGTCGTTCGATTCGGGCTCGGGGCAGGCGCAGGGGCTGGGTGAAGTCGTGTCGGCCATCACGGGCATGGCGGCGAGCATGGGTGGCGAGGTCGAGCGCATTCGACCCGCCGACGGCGTGGTGGGGCCGAACCTGGTGATCACATTCAAGGGCACGGGCAAGGCGCGAATCCTGCTCATCGCCCACATGGACACCGTCTATCCGCTGGGCACTGCGGCTTCACGGCCGTTTCGCATCGCCGGCAATCGCGCGATCGCTCCGGGGATTGCGGATGCCAAGTCGGGCATCGCGGTTTTCCTGCATGTGATGAAGCTGCTGAAGGCGCGAGGCTTTGCCGACTACGAGCGCGTGACGATGGCGTTCACCAGCGACGAGGAGCGGGGCTCGGTGGGTTCTCGCGACCTGATCCGCGGCCTGGCCCGCGAGCACGATGTGGTGCTCAACGGCGAGCCGACCGGAATCGACGAGGGCATCGTGCTGGGGACTTCGGGCGTCGGGCAGCTCGCGGCGCGCATTCGGCCCGTTGCGTCGGGTGGGCCCGTGGCCAGGCCCATCGAGGAGCTGGCCGACATGATCCTGCGCACGCGCGACGCACCGCGCGAGGTGCCCGAAACGCGAATGAACTGGACCATCCTGCGCGCTGAAGATTCGGCTGCGATCGAGAAATTGCCTTTGCCCGGATTCCAGTACACGACGCTCGTTTTTTCGGTCAAGGGTCGCGCGTCCCATGCGGGGGTATCGCCGCACCTGGGTGTCAATGCGGTGGAAGAAGTCGCCGGCATCGTGCAGCGGGTGGGGTCGGCGGCGGCGCGGCTGCAGGGCGTGCAGGTGCACTGGCGCAATGCGTCGGGCGGCATGGTGCCCAACATCATTCCCGATCGCGGCAACCTGATCGGCGTGGTGGCCATGCCACTCGCACTGGATGAGCGTTCCGTGATCGAGACGCTGGCTGTGGCCGGCGCGAAGGCCATGCTCTCGGGGGCAGAGATACTTGCTGCCAGCCGGCCCGGCTTGCCGGAACGTCTGGAAGGCATGAGCCAGGCGTTTGCGTCGGCGGACCAGCGTGTGCCCGACGCGCAAGCCTATGCAGACCTGGTCCGCGTGGTGCGCGCGAGGATCGCGCGGACGCGTTTCGCCACTTCGCAAATTACCGTGACCGACGGGCTCTTCTTCCCGCCTTTCAATGCCACTGCCGAGGGCCGCGATCTGGCCCTGGTGGCCAAGGCGATCAACGGGCAGCTGGGCGCAAGCCTCACCCTCTATCCGCGTTCCTATGGCGGCACCGACGCGGCGTGGGCTTCACAGGCGGGCAAGCCGGTCGTCGAGGGCATGGGACTGCCGGGCGGCAACTACCACTCGTCAGACGAGGAGTTCGTGTTGATCGACCGCATTCCCCGGCGGCTGGTGCTGGTGGCGGAGATGATCCGGGCGATGGCGCGGCGGTATTGACGTGAACTTCGATCAGCAGGTTCACCCGCGTCCACTTCCAGGCGTCGACCGCGCTTGATCGACGATGGATTGCGGATCAAGTCCGCAATGACAGCCGGTGTTGGGTGACAGCTCGTTCTGGATGTCATGCCGGACTTGATCCGGCATCCACCTCTCGCTTTACTTGCCCTCAGCCTGCGGCATGAACCGCCTGGGCATTGCTTCCTTGTACGGATAGAACTGCAGGAAGGGCTTGGCCTCTTCCAGTGTGCGTGCCACCGCGGGATGGCCCACCAGCCGTTCGAAATACGCGGCGAGCCGGGGGTGCGCCTGCGTCAGCGGCACGAGCGTCGTGGCATAGAAGAGCGCAGGTGCGGCTGCGCAGTCGGCCAGGGTGAAGTGCTCGCCGGCAGCCCAGGTGCGGCCCGCGAGCCGCTGCTCCAGCATGTCGTAGGCCATGGCCAGCGTTGAACGCGCCTTGGCGACGCCGGTCGGGTCGCGGTCGGCTTCTGCCCGGAGCCGGTCGCCGACGATGGCCTGCATCGGCGTCATCACATAGAGGTCCAGCAGGCGGTCCATCAACCGCACTTCCAGGGCCGCGTCCGGGTCGGACGGCAGGATGCGCTGGCCTGCGGGTGCGTGATGCTGGGTGAGGTATTCGATGATGATCGAGGTTTCGGGCACCACGCGGTCGCCGTCTTGCAGCAGCGGCATCTTGCCGGTCGGCCACAGCGCCACGAAGTCACTGCGTTCCTGCTCGTCGCCCAGGTTGAGCAAGTGCCTCTCGAATGGAATCCGCATCTCGTACAAGGCGATCAGCGCCTTGTGGCAACAAGAGGA
Source organism: Pseudomonadota bacterium (assembly GCA_040386575.1). GTDB lineage: Bacteria > Pseudomonadota > Gammaproteobacteria > Burkholderiales > Burkholderiaceae_C > Ramlibacter. Next base: position 28,161 of record JAZKFI010000049.1, on the reverse strand, counting down.
CAACGGGTGAAAGTACAGGGTCAGCGCCACGCAATGCTCCTTTGAAATCTGTTGCCAGGGTCGCAGTTTAGGGACTTGGCCCTTGGCCCGGTGGCCTGCGGGCGGGGAGTAATGCTTTAAGCTCCCGCCAAACGAGAGGCCGCCATGAAACAGGACATCGCCGAACACCTGCAGGTTGCGCTGGAGCAGCAGCGCGCAGCCTTCAACGCAGACCCCTTCCCGAGCGAGGCCGTGCGCCTGGACCGCCTGAAGCGCCTGAAGGCGATGACGACGCAGTACACAGACCCGCTGATCGCGGCGATTGCGCAGGACTTCGGGCATCGCGCCCATCAGGAGACACTCCTGGCCGACGTCTTCACCGTTCAGGCCGGCGTGCGCCACGCGATGAGCCACCTGCGCGGGTGGATGAAGCCCCGGCGAGTGCCCACCGCGATGCACTTCTGGCCGGCGAGCAACCGCCTGCTGCGCCAGCCGGTCGGCGTGGTGGGTGTGGTTTCGCCCTGGAACTACCCGTACTACCTCGCGATGGCGCCCGCGCTTGCCGCGCTCGCTGCCGGCAACCGCGTGATGATCAAGCCTTCGGAGCTGACACCGGCCACATCCGAGCTGATGGCTCGCATGGTGCGCGAGCACTTCGCGCCGGAAGAGATGACGGTCATCGTGGGCGATGCCGAAGTGGGCAAGGCATTCACCGCACTGCCGTTCGACCATCTGTTCTTTACCGGGTCCACGGCTGTGGGCCGCATGGTCGCCGAGGCGGCGGCGCGCAATCTCACGCCTGTCACGCTGGAACTGGGCGGCAAGTCCCCGGCCATCGTCGATCGCACGGCGGACATCGCGTTGACAGCAGAGCGCATCGCGTTCGGCAAGCTGCTCAATGCGGGGCAGACCTGCGTTGCACCCGATTACCTGCTGGTGCCACGCGAGATGGTCCAGCCGCTGGTCGATGCCATCGTGCAGCGAATGCGCACGCTCTACCCGACGATAGGTTCCAACGCCGACTACACCAGCATCGCGACGCCGCGTCACCTCTCGCGGCTGCAGGCGCTGGTGGCCGATGCGCAGGCCAAGGGCGCGCGTGTCGTCTCCACGCACGACGAAGTGGCCGAGGGCCGCAAGCTGGCTCCGCAGTTGCTGCTCGACGTCAACGACACGATGACCGTGATGCAGGAAGAAATCTTCGGCCCGCTGCTACCGGTCATGGCGTACGACAGGGCAGATGACGCGCTGGCCTATATCCGCCGCCACGAGCGTCCCCTGGCGCTGTACTGGTTCGGCTCCGACGCGCAGGCGCAGCAGCACGCGCTGGAGCAAACGCATGCCGGCGGCGTGACTGTCAACGATTGCATCTGGCACCTGGGCCAGGAAGAGCAGCCATTTGGCGGCACGGGCGCCAGCGGCATGGGCTCATACCACGGCGAATGGGGCTTTCGCACGTTCAGCAAGGAAAAGCCGGTCTTCGTGCAATCGCGTTTCGCGGGAACACGCCTGTTTCACCCGCCGTACGGGCGCACATTCGACCGGATGATCGGCCTGCTCAAAAAGCTGGCCGCGTGATGTCGAGCTGGTTCCCCGGAAGCGTTCGCGCCGCAGTCCTACAGCGCAAGTTCGCGCTGAGCTTTAGCCTCGCCTGATGCACCCGGCCATCCGACGCGCTGCCGTATCGGCGCGCCTTGCTCTAGAACGTCTTTGGGAGGCCGCCAAGCGCCATCCCGTGCGCGCCAGCCTTGTGTTGCCAGGCCTGGTCCTGGCATACGTGCTGTTCATGATCCCCTTCACGCCGGGCATCGGCGACCTGAAAAAGGGCAAGAGCGAGACGCCCGCCGTCGTCATGTCTTCGGACAACGTCGTGCTGGCCGAGTTCAAGCGCATCAACCGGCAGTGGGTCGCGCGCAAGAAGATTTCGCCCTATGTGATAGATGCGCTCATCGCCACCGAAGACAAGCGGTTCTACAGCCATCACGGTGTGGACGTGCGCCGCACGATTGGCGCACTGGGGCAGACCCTGACGGGCGACATGCAGGGCGGCTCGACCATCACGCAGCAGCTCGCGCGCAACATGTACCCCGAAGAGATCGGCCGTGCCCGCTCGATCAACCGCAAGGTGAAGGAAGCGATCACCGCGATCAAGATCGAGATGGTCTACACCAAGGACGAGATCCTGGAAACGTACCTCAACACGGTGCCTTTCCTCTACAACGCCTTCGGCATCGAGATGGCGGCCCGCACGTATTTCGACAAGTCGGCCGACAAGCTCGACATCCTGGAGAGCGCGACGCTCATCGGCATGCTCAAGGGCAACAGCATCTACAACCCGGTTCTCAACCCGGAGCGTTCGCTGGAGCGGCGCAACGTGGTGCTGTCGCAGATGGCCAAGAACGGCAAACTCGATCCGGCGCGCCTGGCTTCGCTGCAGTCGCGCAAGCTCGTCACCAACTTCGAGCGGCAGGTGGAACCCCCCGGCCAGGCGCCGCACGTCGCGCAGTTCGTGCGCCAATGGCTGATCGGCTGGGCTGACCGCAAGGGCTACAACATTTACGCCGACGGTCTGGTGATCCGCACGACGATCAGCGCGCGCCACCAGCGTGCGGCCAATGCGGCCGTTGCGCGCAACATGGCGAACCTGCAGGCGCTGGCGGACGGCCAGCGCAAGAAAGGTGCAGAGCGCCAACTGTTGCAGGCCGGCTTCATGTCGCTGGACCCGCGCAACGGGCGCATCCTGGCGTGGGTGGGCAGCCGCGATTTCGAGAAAGAGCAGTTCGACCACGTCGTGCAGGCACGTCGCCAGCCGGGCTCCACGTTCAAGCCATTCGTTTATGGCGCGGCGTTCATGCAAGGCTTCGATGCGACGTCCACGTTCGTTGACGAGGCGGTGAGCTACAAGATGTCGGGTGGCGATATCTGGACGCCGACTGACGTGACGCCGCCAACGGGCGACACGATGACATTGCGTGAGGCGCTGTCGCAGTCCAAGAACACGATCACTGCGCAGCTGATGCAGCGCGTCGGGCCGCAGCGGGTGGTGGACCTGGCGCGGGCGATGGGCGTGCGCCAGAGCAAGCTGGAAGCAGTGCCATCGCTGGCGCTGGGCACCAGCCCGGTCACTCTCAAGGAGATGGTTGCCGCGTATGGAGCCATCGCCAATGAAGGCATGTACTCCGAGCCTGTCTTGCTGGTGCGCGTGGAAGATCGCAGGGGCAACGTGCTCGAGACTTTTGCGCCGGCTGTGGCCGAGCAAGGCATGCCGCGCGCCAGCGCGCTCACACTCGTCGATGCGATGCGCGGCGTGATCGACAACGGCACCGGCACCGCCATACGAACCCGTTATGGCATCCAGGCCGACGTGGCCGGCAAGACGGGAACGACCCAGGAGAACAGCGATGGGTGGTTCATCATGATGCATCCCCAGATCGTGGCGGGTGCGTGGGTCGGCTACAACGACAACTCGGTGAACATGGGGACATGGGGGCAGGGCGCTCGCAGTGCGCTGCCAATGGTCGGCGATTATTTCCAGCAGTCTCTGCGTGCGAAGTGGATCGATTCACGCGCCGAGTTCGCAATTCCAAGGCCACGGCCAGAGCCCCGGCCCGCGCCGGAGCAGCAGGTGCAGCGGCAGCGGCCGGAAGACTTCGTGCGGGGCTTTTTGGGGCGCCTGCTGCGCGGCTTGCAATGAATTGGCCGGGCCGTCGTTCTATTCAATCGTGAATGCTGGACCAGACGAGTTCAGCACCTTGAACTTGCCGCTTCCGATGTACTGAAGCTCGATGAAGTTGCCTTGCCCACCGGTGATGGCACCCAGCGTGCCGACCGCCGTGCGATCGCCTGCCGACGTATAGAGCAGCCCCTTGTTCTCTGCTGCAATCAGGCGGCTGCCATCGCCGGACATCGCCAGGCCGCGCCAGACGCGGCTTTGCTGGTACGCGTTCCAGCTCGCACCGCCATTGCGTGAGATGTAGATCTGACCGTAGGGCTCGTAGGGGTCGTTGGAGGGAACCGCAACTGCGAGCGTGTTGCCGTCCGCCGATGAAACGAGCGCGTTGTAGTCTGCTTCGCGGAACCGCTGCACCCACGTCGCGCCGCTGTCGGTGGAGGTGTACACGTAGCCCCAGCGGCTGACGGCCGCCAGTTTGCGTCCGTCGGACGACGATGCGACCCGGTACCAGTTGCGCGCGGTCTCGCGCGGCGTCCAGTTCACGCCCGCGTCGGTGGACGTGAAGATCTGTCCGCCATAGACCACGGCAGTCAGCTTGGTGCCGTCGGCGGAAGAGGCAATGGCGCGCCAGTCGCGGGCTGTCTCGCGCTGCGTCCAGGTCTGGCCGGAGTCCGCGGAGACGTAGATGGAACTGAAGCGTCCGACGGCGGCCATGCGCCTGCCGTCGCTGGACATCGTGACACCGACCCAGTCGGCGCTTCCGTTGCGCGAGGTCCAGGTCACGCCCGAGTCGGTCGAAACGTAAACGCCGTCCGCGTAGGCGCACGCCGCCAGCTTGGTTCCGTCAGCCGACATGGCAATGGAAGACCAGCCTTTTTGCGCGCTGCCCATGGACCAGGTCGCACCTGCGTCCCTGGAGAGATGGATCGCGCCATAGTTGCCGACCGCCGCAAGCCGGTTGCCGTCGGCCGACGATGCGGCCCACCACCATTCGCGCGCCGTGTCGCGGGCGGTCCAGGTTTGTCCGGGCGTCGCGTTACCCGCCAGATTGGTTGTGTTCACTGACTGACCCGCGTTTTGCGCGATACGCCAACGGTTGGCGCTCTCGCCGGTCACGCTGACGGTGTCGCCCACCGCGAGGGTCGCAGGAAGCTTGATCACGACCGTGCCCGACATGCTGGAGGCTACCGAGTACGAGCCATTGGGCTGCGCCTGCTGGGACAGGCCCGTGATCCGGATCGTGGCCGGAGCCGGAGCCGGAGCCGGAGCCGGAGCCGGAGCCGGAGCCGGAGCCGGAGCCGGCGCGGGCGCGGATGCATGTCGTTTGGTTCTCGCCAACGGTGCATCCGAGGCTTGCTCGTCGTCTTGGGTCAGCGGGGGCGGCGCTGCGGAAATCGATGAAGGGCTCTGCACTGCCGCGAGTGGCTGCCCGGATGCTGTGGCCGTATCGTCCCCGCCGCCGCCGCACGCGGCAAGGCTCAGGGCTGCCAGGGCAGAAAGGGCCAGGGATGGATAACTCGATGATGTTTGAACGTGGTACTGCAAGTGGGCTCCATTGGGCTCAGGTTTGGCGGGGCCCAATTTCGGTTGAGTTCGCCTTCCCGTGGATTCTGGTGGTGGCATCGCGGCGGCCACGTACGCCGTGGGAGCAAGCCCTTGTAGTCGGTAGCCGATGAGGTCAAACCCGCGGTGACGAACGCGCGGTGCCGGCTTGAAAGGGTCCGGAGCCAAGCCGGATTAGGGCCGCCAGTGTCATGCCGGGCTTGACCCGGCATCCACCGCGTAGCGGCTACAGCAGTTGAAGACATGGATTGCGGGTCAAGCCCGCACTGACGGCAACTTCAATGCGCGTCGAGCAGCTCCACATCGAACTTCAACGTCGCATTCGGCGGAATCACACCGCCGGCGCCGCGTGCGCCATAGCCCAGTTGCGGCGGAATGATCAGCGTGCGCTTGCCGCCGATCTTCATGCCGGCAACGCCTTCGTCCCAACCCTTGATGACCATGCCCGCGCCCAGTGAAAAGGCAAACGGGTCATTGCGGTCCACGCTCGAATCGAACTTCTTGCCCTGCTGACCATCGTTGTAGAGCCAGCCGGTGTAGTGCACATGCACATGCTGGCCCTTGCTCGCTTCGGGGCCGTCGCCGACCTTGGTGTCTTCGTATTGCAGGCCGGATGGGTTCGTGATCATGGTCGTTCCTTTTGAATTGGGTTTCAGCGACCGCGCCGAGCAAGATCGCGCATGAGCGCGGTGATGCCGTAGGTCCACGGCGCGATGCGATCGCTGGTGTTGACGCGGTTTGCCAGTGTACCCAGACGAGGGGTGGAAACGGTGACCACATCGCCCGCCACATGCGTGAAACCCTGCCCCGGACCATGCCTGTCCTGCGTGGGCGCGAACATGGTCCCAAGGAAGAGCGCGAGCCCGTCCGGGTACTGGTGATTCGCACCGATCGCCTGCGACACGAGGTCGAGCGGATCGCGGCTGATCATCGAGATGGCGCTCGCGCCTTCCATCACGAAGCCTTCCGGTCCCGCGACCTTCATCGAGAGGTCGCACTGCCGCACGTCATCCATCGTGAACTTCTCATCGAAGATGCGGATGAAGGGGCCGATGGCGCAGCTCGCGTTGTTGTCCTTGGCCTTGCCCAGCAAGAGCGCACTGCGGCCTTCGAAATCGCGCAGGTTGACGTCGTTGCCCAGCGTCACGCCGGGTACTTCGCCGCGGCTGTTCACGGCCAGCACGATCTCGGGCTCGGGGTTGTTCCAGGAGCTGGCCGGATGAATGCCGATTTCAGATCCGGTGCCCACCGCGCTCATCGGCTGCGACTTGGTGAAGATCTCCGCGTCGGGGCCGATGCCCACTTCGAGGTATTGCGACCACATGCCCTGAGCGATCAAGACGTCCTTGAGTTGGGCCGCCTCGGGTGAACCTGGAACGACCGCGCCGAGGTTGTCACCGATCACCGCGACCACAGCGGCTCGCACGGCCTCGGCCCGGGACGCATCGCCGCGCGCCTGCTCTTCGATCACACGTTCGAGCATCGATGAAACAAACGTCACCCCCGCCGCCTTGATCGCCTGCAAGTCGCAGGGCGCCAGGAACCAGGGCAGGGCATCGATTCGCGCATCGGAAGACGAATTGGCCAGCACATCCGCCGTTGCACCCAGCCGTTCACCGCGATGCGAGCGCAGCAATGCGGCCAGGTCGTTCAACTCAAGCAGCTCGCTGCAAGTCGCAGCAAGCCCCGAAATATCGAACACCGATTCGGCCGTGACCTGTACCAGCGTCGCTCCTTGCCCCGCGATGTGCACGCGCCCCACGAGCAATGCGTCAGCGGCGTCCACCGGCAACGCCGATGCGATATCCAGGATGTTGTCCAGAGTGTTGTTCATGGCTGCGCAGTTGTAGATTTTTTCTTGGCCTGCGCCGCAACCCATTTGGCGGCGAAGGCCGGAAGTTCACCCAGGCGCTTGAGCAGGTCGGCGCCCATGGCGGTGATGACGTAGCCATCGGTGCCATGCGTGACCAGGCCTGCTTCGCGCATTTCCTTGATCCGGGTGTTGAGGGTGTTGGGCGTGATGCCGCCAACGCTGTCCTGCAGCAGGCGAAACGTCTGCGCATGGCCGTCTCGCAGGGCCCACAGCACACGAATCGCATAACGCGACTCCAGCAGCCCCAGCAACTGGCTGATGGCGGCAGTTTCTTTCGAACTCATACGCTGCGGTACTCCTCGTCCCGCTCTCGTTGTGTTCTTGGTGCGGGGAAGGCGAGTGTACGCAACTCCTGCTATGCAAACAATAGCAGAGCTTACCCCTATTGATAGATTTTCTTGAGCAGGCGAATGAGCGTGCGCGATTCGGTGGGCGTCAGGCGTCCTGCGACCTCGGCTTCGAGCTCGGCGGCGGTGCGTTCGGCGTCGCGCATGAGCTTTTGTCCGGCGGTCGTGAGGTGCAAACCCATGGCGCGGCCGTCGCGCGGATGGGGCTGGCGCAGGATCAGCTCACGCTTTTCCAGCGCATTGACCATGCCCACCAGGTTGGGCGGCAGGATGCCCAGCGTGGTGCACAACTGCCGCGACGTGATGCCCGGGTTGTGGGTGATGAGCGACAACACCGAGAAATCGACCGGACGCAGGTTATAGACCTGCATCCGGTCCAGGAACACCTCGATGACCGACAGCGCCGCACGCCGCGCGTTGTAGCCGATCAGCTCTTCGAGGTAGCTTGAATCGACCTGTTCGACGGCGGGTACGCACTTGCCGGTCATGGCGTGGTGGGTGGCGCAGCGATCAGGATTCAGCCGTGAAGCCGATCTTCTTGACCAGCGGCGCCCAGCGCGTGAACTCGTCGCGCTGGCTCTTGTCCATGTCGGCGGCGGTCGAGCCCTGTGCGACCAGGCCCATCACGGCCAGCGAGTCGATCACGGCCTTGTCCTTGAGCGCCGCGTTGATCGCTGCGTTGGCGTTGGCGACGACATTGGCCGGCGTGCGGGCAGGCGCGTAGAAGCCGAACCATTCTTCGGTCGTCAGCTCCGAGAAGCCCTGTTCCGCGAACGTTGCGACCTCGGGCGTGAACTGCGTGCGCTTGGCACCGGACGTTGCCAGGATGCGAACCTTGCCCGCCCTGTGGTTGGCCAGCGCGTCACCGGTCGGCGTGCAGGTCGATGCCAGCGTGCCGCCGATCATGTCCGCGACCGCAGGCAGCGAGCCGCGATACGGCACGTGCTTGAGGTCCACGCCATTGTTCAGTCCCAGCAGTGCGCCGATGAAGTGAGGCGTCGAGCCTGCTGCAGGAGAGCCGTAGCTCGCGTCCTTCGGGTTGGCCTTGGCCCATGCGAGGTAGTCCTTCACCGTCTTGACGCTGGCGGGAACCATCGGTCCCACGGTCAGCGCGTGTGTCATCACGGCGCCCATCGAGACCGGCACGAAATCCTTGAACGGGTCGTAGCTCAGCGTCTTGTAGATCGACGGGTAGATCGACATGCACGAGTAGGGCGTGAGCAGCAGCGTGGAGCCGTCGGCAGGCGCTGCCTTGACGACTTCGCATGCAATGCGTCCGCCCGCACCTGGCTTGTTTTCCACGACACCGGCGTTCTTCGAGTACGCCGTGCCGCCGAGCTTTTCGGCGACGCGCCGGCTCGTGCTGTCGGCCGTGCCGCCTGCGGGAAAGCCGTTGATGATCTTCACGGCTTCCAGCGCTTGCGCGAAGGCGGCCATGGGGAACGCGCCGAGGGCGGCGAGCGAAGCGGCGGATTGAACGAAGTGGCGTCGGGTCGTGGTCACTGTTAGTCTCCTTGTGTAATTCGTGGGACGGATTGTCGATCAGGATTCGGGCGTGAAGCCGATCTGCTTGATCAGGCGGCGCCATTCTTCTGCATCGGCACGCAGCAGTTCGCCGAGCACTTGCGGCGTGGACGACTCCACCTCCATGCCGACCTGGGCCATGCTGGAGATCAGGTCGGGCTGCGCGAGCGCGGGTTGCAGGTAGGCAGCGGCGCGGCGCACCACTTCGGGCCTGGCCTTGCCCGGCAGGAAGACGCCATACCACTCGCGCACAGTGATCGGAAAGCCTTGCTGGCGATAGGTGGCGACCTCCGGCACGAAGCGGCTGCGGTTCTGGCCGGAGATCGCGAGCAGGCGCAGCTTGCCGCTCTTGAGATAGGGCAGGTAGTCACCGACTGGCGACGACATCGCGGAGATCTGGCCGCCGAGCAAGTCCTGGATGCCGGGTGCAGAGCCGCGATACGGAATGTGCTTGAGGTCCTGGCCCGTGAGCTTGTTCAGCAATGCGACGATCAGGTGAGGCATGGAGCCCGCGCCCGGCGAGCCGTAGTTGGCCTTGGTTGGGTTGTCCTTCGCCCAGGCCAGGAAGTCCTTGATCGTCTTGACGCTCTCGGGCACTGCGGGACCGACGCCGAAGGCATGGTTGAAGTAGCAGGCGAGCGAAACCGGCTGCACGTCTTCCAGCGGCTTGTAGGGCAGCGTCTTGTAAACGTACGGGTAGATCGAGAGCATGGACGACGGCGTGAGAACCATCGTGCTGCCGTCGGCGGGGCTGTCCTTGAGCAAGGTGATGGCGATCTGGCCGCCGGCGCCGGGCTTGTTCTCGACCACCACGTTGTTGGCGTAGTTGCCGCGCAGCTTTTCGGCGAGGCGGCGGGACATCGCGTCGCTCGTGCCGCCCGGCGGGAAGCCGCAAAGGATCTTCGCCAGATCCAGGCTTTGCGCGTGCGCAGGCAGTGAAAGTCCGGTGGCGCCCAGGGCGGCCAAAGCCGCCGAGGATTTCACGAAATCGCGACGTGATGTCATGGTTGTCTCCGTTAATCGAAAGTGGTGATCGGTGTCCAGGGCAAGCCCTAGCGCGGCGCCATGCGCAGCGCCCCATCAAGGCGGATCACTTCGCCGTTGAGGTGGTTGTTGGTGACGATGTGGCAGGCGAGCTGGGCGAATTCTTCGGGCTTGCCCAGACGCGGCGGGAAGGGAATCGAGGCTGCGAGCGATTGCTGCACCGCTTCGGGCAGTTGCTTCATGAGCGGCGTCGCGAAGAGACCGGGCGCGACCGTGCAAACGCGAATCGCGTGTTGCGCGAGGTCGCGCGCCATCGGCAGCGTCATGCCCACGAGGCCGCCCTTGGAGGCGCTGTAAGCCTGCTGGCCGACTTGACCATCGAACGCGGCGACCGAGGCGGTGAACATCATCACGCCGCGTTCGCCGTCTTCGAGCGGTGCCAGCTTGGCGCATTCGGCCGCGAAGAGCCGGCTCATGTTGTAGCTGCCGATCAGGTTGACGTTGACCACGCGCGCAAAGTCTTCCAGCGCTGCGGGCGAGCCGTCTTTCTGCACGATGCGCTTGGCCGAGCCTATGCCTGCAATGTTCATCAGGATGCGGGCTGGGCCATGCGCAGCGGAAGCTTTCGCCAGTGCCGCAATCGCGCTCTCTGCATTGGTGATGTCGCACTGACAGGCAACACCGCCGATGTCTGCGGCGACCTTTTGCGCCAGCTCAAGGTTCACATCAAGAACGGCGACCTTCGCGCCAAGCCGCGCGAGTTCGCGCGCCGTCGCTTCGCCAAGCCCGGATGCGCCACCGGTGACGAGGGCTGCCTGTCCCTGGATATTCATGACTTCGATCCTTGCGGTTTCAATGTGAAGGGCAGGCTGCCGTCATGCAGCGCGTTCACCAATGCATCCCGGTGCTTGAGCACGGCACGTTGGTTGATCGAGCCCTTGTCCGTCACTTCGCCCTTGTCGATGGAGGGTGGCTCGTGCATCAGGTGCAGGCGTGCGACACGGCTTGCGCTGCCGGTGGCGGTCGCTGCAAGCTCGTCGGCCACTTTCTGGAAGTGCGCCTGCACAGGTGCGCTTTCCAGCACTTCCTTCATCGAGGCGCTGTCAGCGAGACCTGCGAGCTTGCGCACCGCAGGCGTCGGAAAAATCAGCGCGCCGACTTCGTTGAGGTTCAGGCCGGTGATGACCGCGTCCTGCACATAGGGAGCACCTGCCGCGATGATCTTCGAGCGAAGCGGGCCGACTGAAACGAAGGTGCCGGTGGCGAGCTTGAAATCTTCTGCAATGCGGCCGTCGAACTTCAGGCCCTGATGCACATCGTTCTCGTCGATCCACAGCACGGCGTCACCGGTGCAAAAGAAGCCTTCCTCGTCGAAGCTCTCCTGGGTCGCCTGTTCATTGCGCCAGTAACCCGGCGTGATGTTCGGTCCCTTGTAGCGAACTTCGGTCTTGCCGTCGGTAGGCACGAGCTTGAGTTCGAGCCCCGGCGTTGGAACACCGAGATAGCCCGACTTCACACTCGGATTGGTGATGAAGATGCCAAACGGCGACGACTCGGTCATGCCCAGCCCCGTGCCCATCACGATGCGTTCGCCGATCTCGCGCTCCTGGCTTTCGTGCAGCGCGTCCCACACCGGTTGCGCCAGCGCAGCGCCTGCATAGAAGAACATCTGCACGCGTGAGAGCAGGTTTCGACGCAACTGGTCATCGGTCTTCATCGCGTTGGCGATGGCCTCGAAGCCCGTGGGCACATTGAAGTAAACGGTGGGCGCGATCTCGCGCAGGTTGTGCAGCGTCTCTGCAACGAGGGCGGGCGTGGGCTTGCCGTCGTCGATGTACAGCGTGCCGCCGTTGTACAGCGTGAGGCCGAAGTTGTGATTGCCGCCGAAGGTGTGGTTCCAGGGCAGCCAGTCGATCAGCACCGGTGCGTCTTTCGCCAGCACCGGCATGGACTGTCGCATCTGCTGCTGGTTGGCGCACCACATGCCGTGCGTGTTGACCACAGCCTTGGGCAGCTTGGTCGAGCCGGACGTGAACAGGAACTTGACGATGGTGTCGGGGCCGGTCGCCTGCATGGCGGCATCGATGGCAGGCGTAGGCTCGCTCTCGGGCGGCTGGCCGTAGATGACTTCGGTGTCTGGGCCTACGGTTGCTTTCACAGCCTTGCCGTAGCGCGCCTCGTCGGTCGCGAAGACGAGCCCCGGCGTGAGTGTGGCCAGGACGTGTCGCAACTTGTCGTAATCCTGGCTCACCAGGCAATAGGCAGGCGACACCGGGCAGTAGGGCACGCCTGCATAGATGCAGCCCAGCGCCAGCATCGCGTGCTCCAGGCTGTTTTCGCTGAGGATCGCAACCGGCCGGTGAGCGTCGAGGCCGCGATCGATCAGGGCCTGTCCGATGCGGCGTGCCTTGTCCAGCGCTTGCGCGTAAGTGATGTGTTGCCACGCGCCGGGGCTGCCGTCGGCATTGCGGGCGCGACGTGCAATGAACGTGCGGTCCGGTGCGGTCCGTGCCCAATGAACCAGCCGATCGGTGATGCGCGGCGCGCGGTCCTGCAGGTCCTGGTCGGCGCGCAGGTAACGAACACCGCCTTCACCATCGCTCAAGGTCACGCGCGTGACGCCGAACTCCAGGGGCCGATAGCGGGGCGACACAGTACTCACGTCTTCAGGCTTTCTTGACTTTGCTCGCGCGGCCTTCGAGGAAGTCCTTCACGCGGCTCTTGGCTTCGGGGGCGCTCTGCGCAATCGCGGCCATGAGCGCTTCGGTGAGAAAGCCCTGGTCGGCGGGCTGCTCGGCGATGCGGGGCAGGGCGTGCATCAGTGCGTAGTTGGTGAGCGGCGCATTGGTCGCGATGCGTTTGGCCAGTTCCATCGCCTTGTCGAAGGCAGTGCCTTGCGGCACGAGGTACTGCGCCAGGCCGATCTTCTCGCCGTCCTGTGCGTTGTACACGCGGCCGGTGAGCATCATGTCCACCATGCGCGCCGCGCCGATCAGCCGGGGGATGCGAACCGCGCCGCCACCACCCACGAAGATGCCGCGCGAGCCTTCGGGCAATGCATAAAAAGTCGATTCGTCTGCCACGCGGATATGGCAGGCGCTCGCCAGTTCGAGGCCGCCGCCCACCACCGCGCCATGCAGCGCAGCAATGACCGGTGCAGGTCCGTATTGCACGGCTTCGAGTGCGGCGTGCCACATGCGCGAGTGGTGCATGCCGGCGCCTGCGTCGCGTTCCTTGAGCTCCGACAGATCGAGCCCTGCGCAGAAGTGTTCCCCCTCGCCATCGAGCACGATTGCGCGCACACTGGCGGGCATTTCCTCGAACATCTTGCGCACGGCCAGGATGAGCCCGTCGGAGAGCGCATTGCGCTTGGCGGGGCGGGTCAGCCGCACGACGGCAACAGCGTCGTGGATTTCGAGTTGAACGTCTTTGGATGTCATTTCGGGGTTTGCCAATCGGGTTGATTATTGTTATAAATAATAACCAATTCAAGGCCGATCAACGCCGATTGACTAGGATTTACCCTAGTCGCAAGCCGCCTGACGGAGACAAGCATGGACCACCAAAACCTCATCGCCATCGACGTACACACCCACGCAGAAGTCAGCTGCTGGAACCCTTTCGACAACTACGGCGAAGAGTACGACCGCGCCGCTGACAAGTACTTCCGCTCGAACCGCCGGCCCACCATCGCCGAGACGATTGCTTATTACCGTGAACGAAAGATCGGCCTGGTCATGTTCACCGTGGACAGCGAGTCCAACCTGGGTCGCCGGCGCATTCCCAACGAGGAAATCGCGCAGGCCGCCAGGGAAAACAGCGACATGATGATGTGCTTTGCCAGCATCGACCCGCACAAGGGAAAGATGGGCGCGCGCGAAGCCGAGCGGCTCATCAAGGAGCATGGCGTCAAGGGCTTCAAGTTCCACCCGACGGTGCAGGGCTACCACCCCTACGACAAGATGGCGTGGCCGATCTACGAGGTGATCAACGAGCACAAGCTGCCCGCGATCTTTCACACGGGCCACAGCGGCATCGGCTCGGGTATGCGATGCGGCGGCGGCCTGCGTCTGGAATACAGCAACCCGATTCACCTGGACGATGTGGCGATCTCGTTTCCCGACATGCAGATCGTCATGGCGCATCCGAGCTTTCCGTGGCAGGACGAGGCCCTGTCGGTTGCCACGCACAAACCCAATGTGTGGATCGACCTGTCCGGCTGGAGCCCGAAGTATTTTCCGAAGCAGCTGGTGCAATACGCCAACACGCTGCTGAAAGATCGCGTGCTGTTCGGCAGCGACTATCCGCTCATCACGCCCGAGCGCTGGATGAAGGATTTTGAAGAGGCCGGTTTCAAGCCGGAAGTGATGCCCGGCATCCTCAAGGGCAACGCGGTTCGCCTGCTGGGGCTGGACAAGGCATGAGCGTGCCAGGCGGCTTTTTTCGCAGCCTGGCCGATATCGAGGCGCTGGAGCGCACGCCGTATGAACAGGCGATTCCTGCACGGACGACCTACGGGTTGATTGCGCGCGCGGCGCAGCAGTTTGGTGAGCGCACGGCGTTTGCGTACCTGGAATCCGGCGAGCTGGGTGCGGGTGCGCAGCGCATCACTTATTCGGCGCTGCTGGCGCAAGTCCATCGCGCCGCCAATCTGTTTCGCAGCCTGGGTGTGGGACGTGAAGACGCTGTCGCGATCCTCGCACCGAACATTCCGTCGACGCAGTACGCGCTGTGGGGCGCGCAGGTCGCGGGCCGTGCGTGCCCGATCAACTTCATGCTGCAACCGGATCACATCGCTGCGCTGTTGAAGGCAAGCGGCGCGAAGGTTGTCGTCGCTTTGGGGCCGGATCCGGAGCTGGATGTGTGGGGCACGGTGCAGCGTGTGCCGGGGATTGATGAATTCAAGGTCTTGCGAATCGGCGATGGCGATACATCGGCCTCTGCGGATTCGTTCGAAGCTGCGTTGGCCGCCCAGCCGGCGCAGCTGCAGTTCGATCCGCAGCTCTCGCACGAGTCCATCGCCGCGCTGTTCCATACCGGTGGCACGACCGGCGCACCGAAGCTCGTACAGCACACGCACGGCAATGAGGCGCACACGGCCTGGTTTGCTCACCAGTTCTACGGCTTCGATGAGCACACGGTCGAGATCAACGGCTTTCCGTTGTTCCACGTCGCGGGCGCATTCGTCTACGGCCTGTCGCTGCTCGCCATTGGCGGGGCGCAGTTGCTGCCGACGGTCACAGGCATGCGCAATGCGGCGTTCATGCGCAACTACTGGAAGTTCTGCGAGCGCGAGAAGGTGACTGCGCTGGCATGCGTGCCGACGATCCTCGCGGGGCTGTGCAACTTGCCGGTCGATGCGGACATCAGCAGTGTGCGGGTGGCGTACACCGGTGGTTCGCCCCTGCCCAGTGAACTGGCATCGCGCTTCGAGGCATCGACAGGAATTGCAGTGCGCAACATCCTGGGGATGACGGAGTGCGCAGGCCTCGTCTCGATAGAGCCTGCGGGTGCTGCACGGGTGCAGGGATCGGCGGGCTTGCGCTTGCCGTTCTCGCAGGTCAAGGCCGTGAAGTGGCGCGGCGATGCCGTGCAACTCGACGAGCCCTGCGCCGCAGGCGAGACGGGCGTGATCGTGCTGCGTGGCCCCAACGTGAGCCCCGGGTACACCGACGAGGCTCGCAATGCAGGCATGTTCGAAGGCGGATGGCTGATCTCGGGCGACCTCGGGCACATCGATGCGAACGGCTACATCCACGTCACTGGCCGCGCGAAGGACGTCATCATTCGCGGCTCGCACAACATCGATCCCGGACTCGTCGAGGAAGCTTTCCTCGCGCATCCCGCAGTGGCGATGTGCGCGGTGGTCGGTGAGCCCGATGCCCATTCGGGTGAGGTGCCAGTTGCGTTCGTCACGTTGAAGCCGGGAGTCGATGTGACAGGCGATGCGGTGCTGGCGGCGGTATCGCCGAAAGTCTATGAACGGCCCGCGACGCCGCGTCGGGTGGTGGTGCTCGATGCGTTGCCGCTGACGGCGATCGGCAAGGTGTTCAAGCCGGCGCTGCGATTGAAGGCGATCGAGTTGAAGTTGCAGGAGGTGTTGTCGCCGATGGCCGCGCCGCGCGATGTTGTCGTCGCGTCAGCGGAAGGCGACACGGCGGTACGCATCTCGGGCGAGGCCGACGAAGCACTCGTGCAGCGACTGCGCGATGCGCTCGGCGCGATTGCGGTGCGAGTGTCGTTCGCGTTCGATCACCAGCCGCCCGTGGCGAGCCAATCCTCGACATCGGGCATTCGGTCGTAACCCCAGAACATCTCGCCATCGATGATGAAGGTGGGCGAGCCGAACACGCCCGCACGCAGGGAAGCATCGACTTCGCGGCGCAGCAGCGTCGCCGCGAATTCACCTTGCACTTCGGTTTCGAGCCACTTCGCGTCCATGCCGTCGGGCAGGTGTACCGACGCCACCGCTTGAGGGGTGGACAGGTCTTGTCCCTGCGCCCAATACGCGTGATAAAGCGCCTGCGCCATCGCGGCCTGCATATGAGGATGGTGATGCTTGACCAGGCAGAAGGCGCGGGCGGCGGGTAGCGGATTGCCGACCGGCGCATCGAGATCGCGTCCCATCGTCAGGCCGAGCTTGCGAACATGGCGCGGGATATCGCGGCGTACGTAGTCGCCTTTGAGCGGCGTGTCGAGCAGGGGTTTGAGGCCCATGACCTTGAGCACGGAAACGCCGAGCAGCATCACATTCCAGTTCACTTCGCGTCCGTGGCGCGCGGCCAGTTCGGCTATGCGCAGGCTCGCGAGCCATCCGTAGGGTGAGATGAAGTCGAAGTGGAAGTGGAGCGGGGCAGGCATGGGCGATAGGATAAGTCTTGCTGAAAGGGGCGCAGTGTCCGCTTCGCGGTGGATTGCGGGTCAAGCCCGCAACGCGGTGGATTGCGGGTCAAGCCCGCAATGACAGCCTGAATACCTTGTCATGCCGGACTTGATCCGGCATCCACCGCGAAGCGGCAACTGCGTCTGATCGACCGGACCAAGTCCGGCATGACAGCCATCTCTTATCAGTTGTCATACAACTGGTTTGATCTATCATCAGCCTCATGGCGACGTCGTCAACAGTGCGTGGAACAGGTGATCCTGCCGACAGGGGCAGGGCGCTTTCGCGCGAACCGGAACCACCTCGCCGCCGCTCTCGCAGCCTCGCACACGACCTGGTCGAAGGCATCGGCGCCCAGATTCGTGGGCAGGTTCTCAAGGCCGGCGACAAGCTGCCAACCGAGTCCGAGATCATGCAGGCGTATGGCGTGAGCCGCACCGTCGTGCGCGAGGCGCTCTCCAAGTTGCAGGCCGCCGAGCTGGTGGAAACCCGTCATGGCATCGGCACTTTCGTGCTGGAGTCGCGCCGCTCGCAGGGCTTCGGAATCGACGCCGCCGACATCGCGACAGCCGTCGATGTCATGGCGGTGCTGGAGCTTCGCATCAGCCTGGAAACCGAATCCGCGGGGCTGGCCGCGCAGCGCCGTACAGAGGCGCAACTCAAGGAAATGCGTGCAGCGCTCGATGCGTTCGAAGCCAATGTCGGCGTGCCCGGCAATGCGGTGTCGCCCGATTTCCGCTTTCACCTCGCCATTGCCAACGCAACGGGCAACCGCTACTTCGCGGACATCATGACTCACCTGGGTTCGACGGTGATTCCCCGCACGCGCATCGACTCGTCGCGCGTGGCGCGCGAAGACATGAGCCAGTACCTGCGGCGCGTCCACCGCGAGCACGAGGAGATCTTCCAGGCGATCGCGCGGCGCGACAGTGACTCGGCCCGCGCTGCCATGCGCATTCACCTCACCAACAGCCGCGAGCGGCTGCGTCTGGCGCAGGAAGATGCGCAGCGGGCCGAAGCGGAGCAGGGGCGCATTTCTTCGGCAACGTCCGGCAAGGCCTGACCCGGTCAAACTCCGGATTGCCAGTTCATCAATCTAGTTGTACGATAACATACAACATCGATTCACCGAGGAACCCATGATCCAACGACGCACATTCATCGCGGCCGCAGCGGCGGTCGCGGCTCCCGCCTTGCATGCCCAGGCCGACAAGTGGCCTTCGAAGACGCTGCGCATCATCGTGCCGTATCCACCGGGCGGGTCGTCGGACATCATCGCCCGGTCCATCAGCCAGCCGCTGTCCGATGCGCTCAAGCAATCGGTGATCGTCGAGAACCGGGCAGGCGCCAACGGCAACCTCGGGGCCGAGCTGGTTGCGAAGTCCGCGCCCGACGGCTACACCATGCTGCTGTGCGATACCGGCGCCCTGGCGATCAGCCCCTCGGTCTATACGAAGCTCACGTTCGATCCTTCAAAAGACCTGCGTGGCGTGACCATGCTCGCGTACTCCCCGCACTTGCTGGTCGTGCATCCGTCGGTGCCTGCGTCCAACCTCAAGGAACTGGTGGCGCTGTCCAAACAGAAGGATCTCAACTTTGCAGTGACGGCGACTGGTAGCGCTCCGCACCTGGCGGGTGTTGCGCTCGAACGCGCAAGTGGGGCACGCTGGCAGTACGTGCCGTACAAGGGCGGCGTGCAGGCCGTGCTCGACACGGTCGCGGGCCAGACGCAAGTGCTGATGAACGGCATGCTCGCGACACTGCCGCATGTGCAGTCGGGCAAGCTCAAGGTGCTCGGCGTTTCCAAGAAGACGCGCATGCCTTTGATCGGCAATGTGCCGACGATTGCGGAGCAAGGCATCGACGGATTCGAATCAGGCACCTGGCAGGGCATGCTGGTCGCCAATGGCACGCCCGATGCGATCGTTCAGCGGCTCAACGCCGAACTGATCCGCGTGATCCGCTCGCCGGACATTCGCGCGCGGCTAGCCGGGCAGGGCGCTGAAGTGGTCACGATGACGTCAGGCGAGCAGGACAAGTTCTTTGTGGCCGAACGCTCGCGCTGGGCGCAGGTTGTGTCGGCGGGGAATGTGAAGCTGGAGTGAGGCACCTGTCATGCCGGACCTGATCCGGCATCCATCCGGCGATGAATCAAACGCAGTAGCCGCTTCGCGGTGGATTGCGGCTCGAGTCCGCAATGACAGCCTCTGGCACCTGTCATGCCGGACCTGATCCGGCATCCATGCGGCGATGGATCAAACGCAGCAGCCGCTTCGCGGTGGATTGCGGATCGAGTCCGCAATGACAACTTGCTTACCTCCGCAACTCCCTCGGCGTAGTCCCATCCCCCATATCCCAATACAACCCCGTCATCACCGATAGCGCCTCGCGCAACAGCTCCGGTGGCAGGTGCTCATTGGGCGCGTGTTGCGAACACCCCGGATACGAATGCGGCACCCACACCGTGCGCAGGCCCAGGATGTCCGTGAAGATGTCATTGGGCAGCGAGCCGCCCAGGTTCGGCAGCACGGCGGGTTTTTTGCCGGTGGTCCTGGCAATCGACGCTGCGGTCCACTGAACCCACGGGTCTTCCGGGTCGATGCGCGTCGCGGCAAACATCTCATCTTTGGTCAGCACGATCTTCACCATCGGAAATCCCTGACGGTCGAGGTGCCTGCGTAACGCCGGGATGAATTCCTTCGGGTCCGGCCCCACGACGAACCGCAACTGGCATCGCGCCCACGCAGTCGGCGGTATCGCATTCACAGGTGTCTGCGGATTGCCGGTCTTGTATGCGAGCACCTCGAACGAGCACCAGCCAAATACGCGCTCGGCCGGAGACAACCCCGGCTCGCCCCACCACGCCTCGATCTCGGGGCCGTCAGCGCCGCCATCGACTTCGCAATCGGCCAGCGCGCGCCGCACCGATGCAGGCAACTCCCTGGGCACCCACTCATGGATGCGGATCTGGCCGGTCGGCGAGACGATGCTCGCAATCGCATGGGCGAGCTGTATGCCGGGGTTGGAAATGAGCCCGCCCCAGTTGCCCGAGTGATGGCCGCCCTTGCGCGCCTCGATTACCAGGTCAAAGCTCAGCGCGCCGCGCGTGCCCAGAAAGATCGTCGGCCGGTCGGCGCGAAGCCGCGGCCCGTCGGATGCCAGCAGCAGGTCGGCGCCAAACAGTTCCCTGTGCTCCTCGCACAGTTCGCGCAACCCCGGTGAGCCCGTCTCTTCGCCCATCTCGACCAGATACTTCGCGTTGAAGCCGAGCTTGCCGCGCAGCTTGAGCACGTTGGCCATCGCGAGCATGTTGACCGAGTGCTGGCCCTTGTTGTCTGCAATGCCGCGCCCGTACCAGTTGCCGTCCCGCTCGGTCAGCTTCCAGGGTGACAGGCCCTCTTTCCACTCGGGCTCCAGGCCCCGGATCACATCGCCGTGTCCGTAACCGAACACCGTCGGCAGGTCCTTGCCTTCGATGCGCTGCGCGAAAAGAAACGGTGCTCGCGCCTTCGGATGCGTGAGCGTGCGGCACTCGAAGCCCATGGCCTCGAAAGCGGGCTGGATTTCGTCATGCAGGTAAGACGCGAGTTCGCTGCCACGCTCGGGGTTCTGGCTCTCGGTCGGGATGGCGATGCGCCGCGCGATCAGCTCGCGGAATTCGCCGGAATCGAATGACACCTCGGAGCGGTAGATTGCTTCTGCTCGGGAAGGGGCTTGCGAACGATCCATGTGTGTTCAATCCGGAAGTTGGTCGAGGTCGCCTGCAACGACCAGGTGGAGTTTGGCGGGGGAGAAGTGTTTGCGCATGGCCTCGTTGGCCTGCGCAGTCGTGACGGCTGCGATCCGTTTCGGAAACTCGTCCAGGTACGCGGGGCCAAAGCCGAATTTCTCGGCGGCGACCAGGTTGGATGCGATGCCTGAATTGGTTCCGAGCGCTATCTTGAAGTTGCCCTCGAAGTAGCTTTTCTGTACGGCGACCTCTGCGTCGCTCGCACCTTCGCGCGCGTAGAGCTCGATCACTTCGCGCGTGGAGCGGATCGCCTTTGCGACGTTTTGAGGCGCGACGTTGGCGTTGACCAGCCAGACGCCGTCGAGTTCATCGCTTTGCAGGAAGCGTGAGTAGAGGGAGTAGCTCAGGCCTTCGATGTCGCGCACGCGCTTGCCGATGCGCGACGACAGCGCGTTCTGGCCGATCACTGCATTGCCCACCAGCGCCGCTTCGAAATCGGGGTCGGTCCGGCGCAGGCCGCTGGGCATGCCCATGACGATGTTCATGTTGGCCTTGCCTCGCAGGGTGATCGCTTCGCGGGCAGGTTGTGCCGCAGGTGTTGTGCGCGCGATCGCAGCAAACGAAGGGCGTTCCCCGCGAGGGAGGCCGCCGAACAGCTTTTCGACCAGAGCCATCGTGGCGTTCGCGTCCACATCGCCAACGATCGCCAGGATCATTCCTGCGCCGCCGAAACGCGCCTTGTGGAACGCCTGCAGGTCGGCCTGCGTCAGCGCTGCAAGGCTGCGCGCACGCGCTTCGCGACCCGGCGCGTGGTACGGATGGCCGGCTGGAAACGAAAGCTGCGCCAATCGTTCCTGCGCGCGAAACGACGTGTCGTCGTCGGCGCGCAGGTAGTCGTTTTCGAGTTCGCGTTTGGCGCGTGCGAGTTCGGCAGCGGTGAACGCAGGCTGGCGCAGTTCCTCCGCGAGAACGCCCAGCATCATCGGCAGGTCGCGCGCCATGCCGTTGGCTTCCACGCCCAGTTCCGCGAGTTGCGGCACGTAGCGCCGCGTGGCGCCTGCGTCGTCGAGCAGCGCGCCGATCTGTTCCTTGGTGCGCAGCGTGGTGCCGCGCGAAAGCATCTTGCCGACGAGGTCCGACAGCGCAGGTTGCGTCTGTGGATTCGTGATGCCGCCTGCGGTGACGAGGCCCCGCACACTGACGGTGGGCAGCGAGCGATTGACCACCACATCCACGATGAGTCCGTTGGTGAGCACCTTGCGCGACGTGCGTTGCGCGAAGGGCAGGCGCTGCTCGGTGCCGCTGCTTGTTGCAGTTTCCGCTATGGATGCACTGGCCGGGGTGGTGCGCTGCTGGTTAGCGGTGCTCGCCGTGGGCGTGCTTCGCGCAGAGGAAGCAGGGGTCGGCTCGAACCATCCCACGGTCGCCCTGTCGTTCACCAGATACGTCGCCGCCACGCGCTTCACGTCTTGCGCACTGACCGCGGCAATCCGGTCTGTGTACGTCAGGAACCACTTCCAGTCGGTCGATGCCACGGCCTCTGCCATGTTGCGCGCCAGGTTGTTCGAGCCTTCGCGCGATCGGACATGGGCAATTTCTATCTGGCGTTTCGCGCGTGCGAGTTCCACATCGGTCACGCCCTTGTCTGCAACGTTTGCCACGACCGACTTGATTGCCGCTTCCACGTCGCGATGGGTCCGGCCAGGCGCATTGCTCGCTGTGATGTAGAACGGAAAAGGATCGCGCAGGGCCCAGTTGCTGACGTCCACGCTGGTCGCGAGCCCTTCGTCCACCAGCGAGCGGTATAGCCGCGAATTGACCCCGTCGCCGAGGATGACGCCCAGCACTTCCAGCGCCATGAAATCCGGATGCGAAGCAGCAGGGCGCATGTACGCGATATGAACCAGGCCGACGGTTCCGGGGCGCTTGACGCTGACGCGCCGTTCGCCTTCCTGCGGCGGCTCGACGGTGATGACCGGCGGGATGGGATGGGGCGCGCGGGCAATCGCACCGAACTGCCGATCGAATGCCGTGAGCGCCGCCTCGGCATCGAAGTCTCCGATCAGGATCGCCGACGAGTTGTCCGGATGGAAGAACGTTTTGTAGTGCTCCCGCAATTTCTCCGTGGTCACGCCCTCGATGTCCGAGCGGTAGCCGATCGTGCTCCAGTGATACGGGTGCGCCTGGATCGCCGATGCAACCACCGACTTGGCCAGCACGCGGTAGGGCTGGTTTTCTCCGATCTCGAACTCATTGCGTACCACCGACATCTCGGACTTGCGCTCTTCGTCCAGGATCAGCGCGCGGCTCATGCGTTCGGCCTCGATGCGCATCGCGAGTTCGAGCTTGTCCGACGGAAAGGTCGAGTAGCCCGTCATGCGGTCGTACCAGGTCGTCATGTTGGAAGAGGCCGCGTCACCGCCTGCTTCGTAGATGACTTCCTGGAACGTCTTGTGGCCGTTCGCGCGCCCGAAGTTCTGCGTGGCCTTGTTGAAGATCATGTGCTCCAGCAAGTGAGCCGAGCCCGTGTTGCCCGGTGACTCGTTTCGCGAGCCCACGTGATACACCACCATGAATGTGAACACCGGCGCGGCCCGTTGCGGCAGCACCAGGATCGTCATGCCGTTGGACTTGAGCCTGTACTGCGCGACGCCGCGGAACGTCTCCACATGTTCGACATTGACGGGCAGGGCGCTGGCTGTGAACGATGCCAGCAATGCGAGGATGAATAGAAACGTGCGCATGGATTTGAGTCTATAGCCGACCGCGAAAACGGGCGATGGCCTCGAAGACGCCTTCGGCCAGCAGAGCCAGCGCCGCAGCGGGAACCGCGCCCGCCAGCAGCAGGCCCGTGTCGTTGATGGCCAGTCCGGTGACGATGCGCTCGCCGTATCCACCGGCACCGACGAACGCAGCGATGGTCGCCGTGCCAATCGCGATGGTCGTCGCCACCCGGATGCCGGCCAGGATCGTCGGCCAGGCCAATGGCAATTCGACGAGGCGCAGCCGCTGCGCGTTGTTCATGCCCAGGGCCGATGCTGCATCGCGCAGTCCTTGCGGCACTTCGCCCAGACCCGTGACCGTGTTGCGCATGATGGGCAACAAGGCGTACATCGTGAGCGCTATCAACGCCGGCACGATGCCAATCGCGCCGACAGCCCAGATGAGCACGGCAAGCATGGCCAGCGAAGGGATCGTTTGCAGCAGGCCGGTGATGCCGAGCAGCGTGGCACGAACGCGGGGCCGCGCATAGGTCAAAAGTGCCAACGGAATCGCGAGGAGGGCGGCGATGAGGACCGAGCCGATCACCAGGCCGACATGTTGCACCGTCAGTCGCCACAAGTCCGGCCCGAAGAGCTTGTCTGCGAACCCGCGCGGCGCAGCGTTTTGCGCAGCCTTGCCCTTGCCCGACAAGTGGTCGCTCGCAATGACGTCGAATGGCACCTTGTCCAGTTCGGCGCGCGCGTTCATCGCGATCATGCGGCTTTCGTCGATTGTGCCTTCAAGCCGCGTGAGGGCGGCCCACGCTTGCGGAAAGCGCTTGGGTAGGTCGAGCCGGTACAGCACCAACGCGTCGTAGCGCGGAAAGTAACTCTGGTCGTCGCGCAGCACCGCCAGCTTGAGATGGCCGATCTTGGCGTCGGTGGTGTAGATGTCCATCACGTCGATCTGCCCCGCAGCAATGGCGTCATAGGCCAGGCCGTGGTCCAGTCCGGTGGGTTGTTGCTTGAGGCCATATCGCTGTGCGAGCCCCGGCCAGCCGTCGGCACGGCCGATGAACTCGTTGGACAGGCCCATCTTCAACTGCGGATGTTTGCCCAGGTCGCTGAGGGAGCGAATGCCCAGCCTGGCCGCATCGGCCTCACGCAGGGCCAGCGCGTAGCCGTCGTTGAAACCCAGTGGAATCGCCACCCCCAGTCCGAGTGGAGCCAGCGCCTCTCGCATGGCTTGCAACGACATCGGCTTGTCGGCCTTGAGGATTTCCAGCGCGATCGTGCCGGCGTATTCGGGATAGAGGTCGATGCCGTTGGAGCGCAGCGCCTCATACACAACCGCTGTGTTGCCAAGGCCCTGCCGTACTTGAGGCGGTTCGCGAAGATGCGGCGCGGCCGTCTGCGCCAGCACCTGCGCCAGGATGTACGACTCGGTGAATCGTTTGGACCCCACCCGCAGCGTGCCGCCAGTATCTTGCGCAGGCGCAGGGAGCGTCCAGACCATGAGTCCTGCCAGCAGGCAGGCAAGTAGCACCAGACGTTTCATACGAGCTGATTATGGCGGTGCCTTAAGAAAATTCCTTAAGGTCGCGCACTCCGGGAAAACGATACTCCCCGGCGATGATGCCCCCCAATGTGTCGCCACTCTACGAGCTGCTCGCGCAAGCGGAAACTCCCCAGGTGGCGGCGGAACGCCAGCGGGCAGAGCGGGCCGAGCATCAGGTGCGCGAGATGCAGTCGCTGCTGCACATGGCCGCCCAGATGGGCCGGCTGGGCGCATGGTCGTATGTGGTCGGAGAGCCGTGTGTGACATGGTCCGAAGAGGTCTGCGCGATTCACCAGCTTGCCACTGGCGCAAGGCCCACGCCCGAAGAAGCGCTTGCATTTTTTGCACCCGAGTATCGCGATGCCATGGCGGCCATGATCAGCAAGAGCCTGGCCGATGGAACGCCGTTTGACATAGAAGGCGAAATCATTGCCTCCCGTGGGCAGCGCGTGTGGGTCCGCGCAATCGGCGAAGCCCAGTGGGATGCGGACGGCAGGGTGTGCCGGTTGCAAGGCGCCATGCAGGATATCTCCGAGGCGCGGCGTGCGGCAGAGCGCGAACTGCAAATGGCAGAGCAGCTGGCGGCGGCATTGGCCAAACGCGTGAGCGAACGAACCGCGCAACTGGAGACGGCCAACCAGGAACTGGAAGCTTTTTCTTACTCCATCGCGCACGACCTGCGCGCGCCCCTGAGCTCGATGGACGGCTTCAGCATGATGCTGCAGCAGGCGGCCGGTGAAGGCTTGTCTGATCGCGGGCGGCATTACCTGGCGCGCATCAGGGCCGGCGTGCGACAGATGTCTGAACTCACCGACGCGCTGCTGACGCTTTCGACCCTGTCGCGCACCAGCCTGGTCATGGAAGCGGTCGACCTGGCCGCGCTCGCCCGTGGCGCGGTGATGGCGTGCCGCGAGCGATCGGGCGACCGGCAGGTCAAGATTTCAATACCCGATGCGATGCCCGCCTACGGCGACGAGCGACTGCTGATGCAGGTGATGAATCACCTGGTGGGCAATGCCTGGAAGTTTTCGTCTCGAACCGCGAACGCGCAGATCGAGATCGGCATGAAGCAGGGCGTCGGCGGCGAGGTGGTGTATTTTGTGCGCGACAACGGCGCGGGTTTCGACATGGGCTATGCAACAAAAATGTTCGAGCCCTTTCATCGCCTCCATCCCGTGGCCGACTACGAGGGCACCGGCATGGGCCTGGCCATCGTGCGCAAGGTCGTCACACGGCATCGCGGCCGTGTGTGGGCAGGATCGGCGCCGGGGGAGGGCGCGAGCTTTTATTTCACGCTCGGCAAGCGTGAAGTCACGGCCTCCTGAGGCTGTCATGCCGGACTTGATTCGGTATCCACCGCGAAGCGGCGACCGCGCCTGATCTGAGATGGATTGCGGATCAAGTCCGCAATGACAGCTGGAGACGAGGAAGGCTGTCATGCCGGACTTGATCCGGCATCCACCGCGAAGCGGCGACCGCGCCTGATCTGAGATGGATTGCGGATCAAGTCCGCAATGACAGACCAGGCGGCCGCTACACCAGACCAGACGCCCGCAATGTAAAGAACATACCTCCATCTGCACTGTCCGGCACGGCGCTTGCGTGTGCATCAGCATCCACCCGGAAAACGGACGACATCGTTTCCACCTAGGAACCTCGACCTCTTGTTTTTATCTACCGTTGACCTACAGTGAAGACAGCGTTCTTCTGACAGGTGGTTGTGAATATTGGGCATCAGATTGTGAACATGGCTCAGCGTTAACAGGCGCACGGCCAGCAGACTTCTCAGGAGGTTTTCATGGATGTAGTCCGGAATTTTCTGCAGCGCTACGAACAGACGCGCGAAGAGGAAATGAGCCTGGAGGAATACCTGGACCTGTGCAAACGTGACCCGCTCGCGTACGCCACCGCAGCGGAACGGATGCTCAAGGCCATAGGCGAACCAGAGATCATCGACACCCGACACGATCCGCGCCTGTCGCGAATCTTCGGCAACAAGATGGTTCGCATCTATCCCGCCTTCAAGGACTTCTACGGCCTCGAAGAACCCATCGAGCAGGTCGTCTCGTGCTTTCGCCACGCGGCCCAGGGGCTCGAAGAGAAAAAGCAGATCCTCTATCTGCTCGGGCCTGTCGGCGGCGGCAAATCTTCCATCGCGGAGCGGCTCAAGGCGCTGATGGAACAGGTGCCTTTTTATGCCCTCAAGGGGTCGCCTGTCAACGAGTCGCCGCTGGGCTTGTTCAGCAACGCCGAAGACGCGCCGATTCTCGAAGAGCAATACGGCATCGCGCCGCGTTACCTGCAACGCATCATGTCGCCCTGGGCCGTGAAGCGGCTCGAAGAATATGGCGGGGACATCCGCAAGTTCAAGGTCGTCAAGCGCTACCCGTCCATCCTCAAGCAGTGCGGCATCGCCAAGACCGAGCCGGGCGACGAGAACAACCAGGACATCTCGTCGCTGGTCGGCAAGATCGACATCCGCAAGCTGGAAACCTATGCGCAGGATGATCCGGATGCGTACAGCTACTCCGGCGGCCTGTGCCTGGCGAACCAGGGCCTGCTGGAGTTCGTGGAAATGTTCAAGGCGCCGATCAAGGTTTTGCACCCACTGCTGACGGCCACGCAGGAAGGCAACTTCAAGGGAACCGAAGGCTTCGGCGCGATACCGTTTGACGGCATCGTGATGGCGCACTCGAACGAAAGCGAGTGGAAGGCATTCAAGAACAACAAGAACAACGAGGCGTTTCTCGATCGCATCTACATCGTGAAGGTGCCGTACTGCCTGCGCGTGACCGAAGAGGTCAAGATCTACGAGAAGCTGCTGCGCAACTCGTCGCTGAAAGATGCGGTGTGCGCACCGGGCACGCTGCGAATGATGGCGCAGTTCGGCGTGCTGACGCGCCTGAAGGAGCCTGAGAACTCCAGCATCTTTTCCAAGATGCAGATCTACGACGGCGAGAACCTCAAGGACACCGACCCCAAGGCCAAGAGCTACCAGGAATACCGTGACTACGCGGGGGTCGACGAAGGCATGACGGGTCTCTCGACGCGCTTTGCGTTCAAGATCATCTCGAAGGTGTTCAACTTCGATTCCACCGAGGTCGCTGCCAACCCGGTGCACCTGATGTACGTGCTGGAGCAGCAGATCGAGCGCGAGCAGTTCCCTGCCGAGACCGAGCAGAAGTACCTGTCGTATATCAAGGAACACCTGTCGGCCCGCTACGCAGAGTTCATCGGCAAGGAAATACAGACGGCGTACCTGGAGTCCTATTCGGAGTACGGGCAGAACATTTTTGACAGATATGTGACGTATGCGGACTTCTGGATCCAGGACCAGGAGTTCCG
>JAZKFI010000048.1:0-32961 GCA_040386575.1 Pseudomonadota bacterium | reverse complement strand
CCGGCCAAGTGGACCTACGACAACATCGCCTACATGAAAAAGCAGATGCAGGCGATGGGCCTGGCCATCGACTGGAGCCGCGAGGTCGCCACCTGCGACCCCGACTACTACCGGTGGAACCAGTGGCTGTTCCTGAAGATGCTGAAAAAGGGCATCGCGTACCGCAAGACGCAGGTCGTCAACTGGGACCCGGTGGACCAGACGGTGCTGGCCAACGAACAGGTCATCGACGGCAAAGGCTGGCGCACAGGCGCGCCGGTGGAGCGCCGGGAGATTCCGGGCTACTACCTCAAGATCACCGACTACGCGGAAGAACTGCTCGACCACGTGCAGAACAAGCTGCCCGGCTGGCCCGAGCGCGTGAAGCTGATGCAGGAAAACTGGATCGGCAAGAGCGAAGGCGTGCGCTTTTCGTTCACGCACGAGATTCGCGGATTCGACGGCCAGATGATCGGCGACGGGCATCTGTATGTCTTCACGACGCGCGCCGACACCATCATGGGTGTCACGTTCTGCGCCGTCGCGCCCGAGCATCCGCTGGCCGCACATGCCGCACGCACGAATCAGCGCCTGGCCAACTTCATCGAGGAATGCAAGCAGGGTGGCACGACCGAAGCGGAACTCGCCGCGCGCGAAAAGGTCGGCATGCCCACCGGGCTCGTGGTGTTCCATCCGCTGACGGGTGAACCCATCGATGTCTGGGTCGGCAACTACGTGCTCATGGGCTACGGCGATGGCGCCGTGATGGGCGTTCCCGGCCACGACGAGCGCGACTTTGCCTTCGCGCGCAAGTACAACCTGCCGATCATGCAGGTGGTGCACGTGGACGGCGAACAATACGACTACAAGGTGTGGCACGACTGGTACGCCGACAAGGACCGCGGCGTCACCGTCAACTCCGACATCTTCAGCGGCTTCTCGTACAAGGACGCAGTCAACGCCGTCGCGCACGCCCTCGAACAAAAAGGTCTGGGCAACAAGAAGACGACCTGGCGCCTGCGCGACTGGGGCATCAGCCGCCAGCGCTACTGGGGCACGCCGATCCCGATCATTCACTGCGACGAGCACGGCGCGGTGCCAGTGCCAGAAGAAGACCTGCCGGTGGTGCTGCCGCAAGATTGCGTGCCCGATGGTTCGGGCAACCCGCTGAACAAGCGCGAGGATTTCCTGGCGTGCAAGTGCCCGGTGTGCGGCAAGCCCGCGCGCCGCGAAACCGACACCATGGACACCTTCGTCGATTCGTCTTGGTACTTCATGCGCTACTGCGACCCGAAGAACGACAAGGCCATGGTGGCGGCAGGCGCGGACTACTGGATGCCGATGGACCAGTACATCGGCGGCATCGAACACGCCATCCTGCACCTGCTCTATGCGCGTTTCTGGACCAAGGTCATGCGCGACTTCGGCCTGGTGAAAGCCGACGAGCCTTTCACCAAGCTGCTCACGCAGGGCATGGTGCTCAACGAGGCGTTCTCGCGTACCGGCGAGAAGGCCGGCAAGCAGTACTACTGGGCGCACGACCTGGACATCGAACGCGACGAACACGCGAAGGTGATCTCTGCCAAGGCGAAGGATGACGGCCTGCCCGTGACGTACGAGGGCTGGACCACGATGTCCAAGTCCAAGAGCAACGGCGTCGATCCGCAGGACATCATCGAGAAGTACGGCGCCGACACCGCGCGCCTGTACACGATGTTCACCGCGCCGCCTGAGGCGACGCTCGAGTGGAACGATGCCGCGCTGGAAGGCTCGTTCCGCTTCCTGCGCCGCGTGTGGAACTTCGGTCACAAGATGGCTGCGCAAACGCCGCAGGGCGCATCGACGAATTACGGCAAGCAGGCCAAGGCCTTGCGGCTCGAAGTGCACACGCTGCTCAGGCAGGTGGACTACGACTACCACCGCATGCAGTACAACACGGTGGTTTCGGGTGCGATGAAGTTGCTCAACGCGCTCGAGGATTTCAAGGGCGGCGCTGAAGCGAATTCACATGCTGCTGTGCGCGAATGCTTTGGCATCCTGCTGCGCGTGATGTACCCCGTCACGCCTCACATCGCGCAGGAGTTGTGGCGCGAACTGGGATACGCGCAGCTTGCCGGTGAGCTGCTCGATGCACCCTGGCCCACGGTCGATGAAGCGGCGTTGGTGCAGGACGAAATCGAACTGGTGCTCCAGGTCAACGGCAAGCACCGCGGCTCGGTGCGCGTGCCGGCCGGCGCGAGCAAGGAAGAGATCGAGAAGCTGGCAGTGGCCAGCGAAGACTTCGGCAAGCACGCGGGCGGCACGGCGGGTGCGTCGGTCAAGAAAGTGATCGTCGTGCCAGGCCGGCTCGTGAACGTGGTGGTTGCATGAACATGACCCCCACGCTTGTCACTTCGTGTACTGCGCTGCCCTCCACGCTTGCGGCGCGGCGGACGTTTCTGATTGGCGGAGTGCTCGGTCTCACTGGCTGCGGCTTCAAGCTGCGGCAGGCCCCCAACTTCGTGTTCAGCTCCATCTACATCGCTGTCGCACGCGGCTCGGCGCTGGGCAATGAACTCAAGCGCAGCATGGCTTCGGGCGGCACCATCACGGTGTTGCCGGAAACCGCTTCGCCGCAGACCGCGCAGGTCATCCTCGATGTGTTGGCCGACCAGCGCGAAAAGGTCGTCGTCGGCCTGAACGCGACCGGGCAGGTGCGTGAATTCCAGTTGCGCATCCGGTTCAAGTTCCGCCTGCGCACGCCGCAAGGCAAGGAACTGATCCCCGAGACCGAACTGCTCCAGCAGCGCGACATCAGCTTCAACGAATCCGCCGTGCTCGCCAAGGAAGCCGAAGAGGGCCTTCTGTACCGCGACATGCAGACAGACATCGTGCAGCAGCTGATGCGGCGGCTCGCTGCCGTCAAGTCGCTCTAGGCCAGCGCTTGCCGATGCAGCTCGATCGCGCGGACCTGAAGCTGCTCGATCTGCTCCAGCGCGATGGGCGCACGACAGTGCAGGCCCTGTCCGAAGCGATCCACCTGTCTGCGCGTGCAACGCTCAACCGCGTGCGCAAGCTGGAGGCCGGCGGCGTCATCGAAGGCTATCGAACACTCATCAGCCGTTCGGCGCTCGGCGAGCAGATCTGCGTGTTCGCGGAGATCGCGCTCAAGGACCAGCGGCAGGCCGCGATCCAGCGGTTTGAAAAGCGGATGGCGCAAACAGCGGAAGTCGTGGCGTGCTACATCGTGAGCGGCCGTTACGACTACCTCGTGCGCATTGCCTGCCCGCACCTGGAGCAATACCACCGGCTCATCAACGACTGGCTCGACGATGCGTCGCTGGGCATCGAGAAGATCGTGACCAACATCGAGTTGCAGACGATCAAGGAATTCACCGGCTTTCCAGTTCCGAAGGCCGGAAACAAACCTGCACGCGCCTAGAGCACCGTCCTACGCCACTTCCGAATCGGAAGTGAATGCGCGAAACGGCAGCGGTTTACGGCGTCGGCTCCACGCCGATTGACGTTGCCGGAACCGCACCCCGTCCTAGACTTGTTTCATCTGATGGAGCAAGAGTCATGGACCACACAAGCAACAACGCGACCCGGGAATTCATTGGCAAGGAAGCGCGCTATGGCGCACGCAACTACGCGCCGATCGGCGTCGTCGTCGATCATGCGAAGGACTGCATCATCTATGACGTCGAGGGTCGCGAGTACATCGACATGATGAGTGCGTATTCCGCAGTGAGCCACGGCCACCTGCACCCGCGCATCGTCGCCGCCGCGCAGCGCCAGCTGGAAAAAGTCGCCGTCACGTCACGTGCGTATCACGGCACGGCGCTGGGCCCGTTCCTCGAAAAACTCTGCACCATGTCCGGCTTCGACCGCGCATTGCCGATGACCACCGGGGCCGAGGGCGTTGAAACCGCCATCAAGTGCGCACGCCGCTGGGGTTATCGCGTCAAGGGCATTGCCGACGGCCAGGCCGAGATTCTTGTCGCGCGCGGCAACTTCCACGGACGCACCAGCACCATCATCGGCTTCTCGACAGAAGACGACTATCGCGACGGCTTCGGGCCCTTCAGCGGTGGTTTCAAGCACTTTGATTTCGGCGACATGGCCGGCGTGCGTTCGGCGACCACGGCCAACACCTGCGCCGTCCTGATCGAGCCGGTGCAGGGTGAGGCCGGTGTGGTGGTTCCGCCGCGCGGCTTCTTCAGGCAACTGCGCCAATGGTGCGACGACAACAACATTTTGCTGATCGCCGACGAGATCCAGTCGGGCCTGGGCCGCACCGGCAAGCTCTTTGCGTACGAACACGAGGGCATCCGTCCCGATGCGCTTATTCTGGGCAAGGCCCTGGGCGGCGGCGTCATGCCCGTGAGCGCGTTCCTCGCCGATGCGAAAGTGATGGACGTTTTCAGCCCGGGCAGTCACGGCTCGACATTCGGGGGCAATGCGCTCGCTGCTGCCGTCGGCCTGGAAGCACTCAACGTGCTCGAAGACGAGAAGCTGGTCGAGCGCAGTGCGCGCCTGGGCGAGCAGCTCAAGTCCGGCCTCATGGATGTGATGGAAGACAGCCGAGGCCTGATTCGCGATGTGCGGGGGCGCGGCCTTTGGGTGGGCGTGGACCTGAACCCCGAGCTGGTCAGTGGTCGCGAGATGATAGAGCGGCTGGCGGCGCGCGGCGTGCTTTCCAAGGACACGCACGAGACGGTGATCCGCTTCGCGCCCCCGCTCACGATCTCTGAACACCTGATCGAAGTCGCCATCGGCATTTTCCGACAGGTCGTGATGGAGAAGGGCATGGAGCTGGGCCTGGTTTCCGGCGCGTCGATGGAAGTGGCGCGCAAGATCGACCGCATGCTGCAGGACGAAGAAGAAGCGGATCGGGTCTCGGCCTGAAAGGCTGTCATGCCGGATCCAAGTTGGCTGTCATGCCGGACTTGATCCGGCATCCACCGCGAAGCGGCGGCCGCGCCTGATCAGGCATGGATTGCGGATCAAGTCCGCAATGACAGCCTTGGGGCCGCCGCGCCCTCCACCCTCGGCCCCGTCATGACAGCCAAGCTGAGCGGCTGTGACCCCTTAAACTGGCGGCATGCAGCTCGCAGCCGCGCAACTCAACAACCACCTGCAAAAGGGCCTTCGGTCCCTCTACACGCTGCACGGCGACGAGCCGTTGCTGCAACAGGAGGCGGCCGACGCCATCCGCGCAGCCGCGCGTACACAGGGCTACACCGAGCGAACCGTTCACACCGTCGCGGGCGCGCATTTCAACTGGGGTGAGGTGCTCGCCGCTGGCGCGTCTCTCAGTCTCTTTGCCGACCGGCAAATCGTGGAAGTGCGCATTCCTTCGGGCAAGCCCGGCAAGGAAGGCAGCCCCGCGCTGCAGCAACTGGCCGAAAGTGCCGACGGCAACGACAGCACGCTCACGCTGGTGCTCCTGCCCAAGCTCGACGGCATGACGAAGAAAGGCGCGTGGTTCGGCGCGCTCGACAGCCACGGCGTCACCATCGAACTGCCGCCAGTCGAACGTGCGGCATTGCCTCAATGGATCGCCCAGCGCTTGTCGATGCAAGGGCAACGCGTCGCAGCCGGTGACGAGGGTCAGCGCACCTTGCAGTTCTTTGCAGATCGCGTGGAGGGCAACCTTCTTGCGGCGCATCAGGAAATCCAGAAGCTCGGGCTGCTGCATCCACAAGGCGAACTCAATTTCGAGCAGGTTGAAAGCGCAGTGCTCAACGTGGCGCGATACGACGTATTCAAGCTGTCCGAAGCCGTGCTCGGTGGACAAATCGGCCGGGTGCAACGCATGCTCGACGGACTCAAGGCCGAGGGCGAGACGCCCATCCTGGTTCACTACACCTTGTCCGAGGACATCCGCGCGCTCAAGCGAGTCAAGGACGCCATGGCCGCAGGCCGTCCGCTGCCGATGGCCTTGCGTGAGCAACGTGTCTGGGGGATCAAAGAGCGCCTGTTCGAGCGGGTGTTGCCACGCCTGACCAACGTCGCCGTTGACAACCTGCTGCACTCCGCGCACCTGGTCGATGGCATCGTGAAGGGCCTGAAAGCGCCGGGCTGGCCGACCGATGGATGGCAGGCCCTGCACCGGCTGGCGTTCTCTCTGTGCATGGAGTGTTCCGCTTTCGCTCCCTCCCCCGCTGGGGGAGGGTCGGGATGGGGGCAGGCCGGCGTACGCAAATAGCGCCGTATGCCCCCACCCTCGCCCGCCCCCAGAGGGGGAGGGATAATACCGGCGTGAATGCGTTGAATATCTCCGAATACACCCAGTCCCTCGGCCTGCAAGCCCGCCAGGCCTCGGCCGCCATGGCGCGTGCCGATTCCGCGACGAAGAACAAGGCGCTGCTTGCACTCGCGCGACTGCTGCGAGCCAACGCCCAGCCACTGCAGACCGACAACGCCAAGGACATCGAACGCGCGACTTCAGCCGCCCTCTCGGCGCCGATGGTCGATCGCCTCAAGCTCACGCCGAAAGTGATCGAGACCATCGCGCAGGGCTGCGAGCAGCTGGCCGCGATGCCCGACGTGATCGGCGAAATCATCGGCATGAAGCAGCAGCCCAGCGGCATCCGCGTCGGCCAGATGCGCGTGCCGATCGGCGTGTTCGGCATGATCTACGAGAGCCGCCCGAATGTGACCATCGAGGCCGCGAGCCTGTCGATCAAGAGCGGCAATGCCTGCATCCTGCGCGGCGGCTCGGAAGCCATCGACTCCAACAAGGCGCTTGCGCGTCTGGTGCAGCAGGCGCTGGTCGAAGCGGGTCTGCCTGCCGAAGCCGTGCAGCTCGTGCAGACCACCGACCGGGACGCCGTGGGCCAGCTCATCGCCATGCCGCAATACGTGGATGTGATCATCCCGCGCGGTGGCAAGGGCCTGATCGAACGCATCAGCCGCGAGGCGAAGGTGCCGGTGATCAAGCACCTGGACGGCAACTGCCACGTGTATGTCGATGATCCGTGCGACATCGACATGGCCGTGCGGGTGGCAGACAACGCCAAGACGCAGAAGTACAGCCCGTGCAATGCGATCGAAGGGCTGCTGGTCGCGCGTTCCGTCGCGGCGCAATTCCTGCCCAGGATCGGCGCAGTGTTCGCAGCCAAGGGCGTCGAGATGCGTTGCGATGCACCGGCCAAAGCGATCCTCGGCACAACGGGGATCGTGAAGGACGCCACCGAGCAGGACTGGTTCGAGGAATACCTCGCACCCATCATCAGCATCAAGGTCGTCGAAGGGCTGGACGAAGCCATCGCCCACATCAACCACTACTCCAGCCATCACACCGACGCGATCATCACGCGCGACCACATGCATGCGCAGCGGTTCCTGCGCGAGGTGGATTCGGCCAGCGTGATGGTCAACACCAGCCCGCGATTTGCCGATGGGTTCGAGTTCGGCCTGGGCGCTGAAATCGGCATCAGCACAGACAAGTTCCACGCGCGTGGTCCCGTCGGCATCGAAGGCCTCACCTCGCTGAAATACGTGGTGCTCGGCCAGGGCGAAATCCGCACGTGAAAGACTTCTGGCGCAGCTGCGGTTATCGCCTGCTCGAACGCACGGCGGCGGGCAACCTGGTCGTCACCGACGAATTCATCCGTCACCTGTTGCACAGCCCCGAGATGACGCCGATTGCCGAATCAGGCCCTGCGGAACTCGCGCTGCATGAAGCATTGCTCGCCCAGCCGCGCATGGCAGTCACGGCTGCGCAACTGGCTGCGATCGAAGACGAAGATGCGCGCAGCAATTACGAAATCTGGCTGCGCTTTCGCGCACGCCTGCTGGCGCATGAAACGCTGGATGCGAGCTACCGCGCGCTGTTCGAAGGCGATGGCGTCGATGTGCCGCCCGTCTTTGTGCAGCAGCTCACGCAAATCATGCTGCGCCATGTGATCGGCGACGACGCCACGGTGTTCGAGGCGCGCGCGGCCGAGATGCTGTTTCGCGCGCAGCGCATCGCCATCCAGGACGACGGCCAGGTGATGGCTGCAGACGACGAAACCGTCGAGCGCCACGCCATCGCCGCGAACTTCGGCACCCTGGGCGAACTGCTCAAGCAGGGCGGCGCCACGCTACGCACCGCCGAACTCGACGTGCTGACCGACGCGCGCGCCGACGACTACTGGCAGCGCGACGAGAGCCACGACATGGTGCTCGCGCTCACCCACGGCGAGCCGGGGCTTGAGGCGCTGTGCCGTGTGCTGGAAGCATGGGTGACTCACTTCATCGGCAGCAGCGTGCGCGTGACTGTGGAGCGCGACATCGACGACGCCAACTGGGTCTGGCATGTGGGCCTGGATGCGCAGGCCAGCAGCGTGCTCAACGATTTGTTCCAGGGCCATGAAGTTGACAACGACCGCATGGCGCGAATGCTCTGCCTGTTCGCCCTGCACTTCGATGAACCGTCGATTGTTCAGCCGGTGATGGAAGGCAAGCCGGTGTACCTGGCGATGGCCATGGACGACCAGAAGCGGCTGAAGTTGAAGCCGCAGAATTTGCTGTTGAATCTGCCGCTGGCGGTGGCGAGTTAGCGGCACTGCGCCGGTCTGTGGGAGATTTGCTCCCTCTCCCTCTGGGAGAGGGTTGGGGTGAGGGCAAGCGGCGTAACCGACGTGCGCGGTCAAATCCAAAAAAGTCCATCGTCTGCTCAGACTTTGGTGTGACTAAATTCGGTCTGCGATCTACTAGATTCTTGAGTCTTTAGTTTCAACTCAGGAAGGCATCAGCGTGGCTGCATTCAACGGTACATCGGGCGACGACTTATTTTTTGGGGGCGACGAAAACGACACGATTGTGGGCGAAGGCGGAGCGGATTCTTTATCGGGCGGCGCAGGAGACGACCTCATCTTTTCGCATACCCAGTCCGAATTGAAACCCTATCCGTACCGCGTCCCGTCGCTCGACGTGCAGGCGCAGGCCGATACGCTCGCCGGCGGAGACGGCGATGATCGGATCTACGCAGGCTTTGGCGATGTGATCGATGGCGGCGCCAACAGCTGGTTTTCGGGTGATGGACTTTCCATCAGCCTCCAGGGTGCGCCCTCAGGCATCAACGCGGATTTTCGCCCCCTGCTTTCGGGCGGCACCTTGACCATCGGGGGCGGGACCATCGCAAACATCGAGTATGTAGAGGTACTGGAGGGCAGCGAGTTCGATGACCTGCTGGTGCCCATCGATGGCGCATACATCAACGCAGGGGCGGTCTACGGAAGGGGTGGCGATGATCACCTGATCGCGAGCTATTACGTAGGCGCTCTTTACGCAGGCGAGGGCAATGACCTGCTAGACCTGACGCAGGCGGGGTACAGCACCAAAGGTTTTGGCGATACGGGTGACGACACCTTGATGGGAAGCGGCGCGCTTTATGGCGGCGCAGGCAATGACTCCCTTGCGGCCAGTGACTGGGGCTCTTCCGGAATGTATGGCGGCGATGGGAACGACACACTCTTGGGGTCGGAATACGGTGACTGGGTGAATGGGGACGCCGACCACGACGTCGTTCTTGGTGACGACGGCAGTGACACCTTGAGCGGTGGATCAGGTAACGATGCCATTTTTGGCGACTCTGTCCCCCTTGAAGCGAAGGGCTACGGCGGTGACGATTCGATCTCAGGCGAATCGGGCGACGACACGATGCAAGGTGATATGGGCGACGACATGATCGACGGCGGGTCTGGCGTGGACGTCGCGGTGTTTTCGGGTGAGTTCAACGAATACCTCGTCTCCTATGACAGCCTCACCAATCTACTTCTCATCGAGGACCTCGTGTTGGGACGAGACGGCACCGACCGCATCACTGGCGTTGAACTGGTTCGGTTCGCAGACATTGACTTAACGGTGACAGAGATCGCGGCATGGTTCGGAGCGCCTGGGAGCGACACCTTTCCTGGCACATCGGGCGCGGACCGCTTCAGCGGCATGGGCGGCAACGACACCATCAATGGGTTGGGTGGCGATGACACGCTCGCTGGAGGCGCTGGCAACGATGTACTCAACGGCGGCACTGGCACTGACACTTTGACTTACGAGTTGCATAACACCGGTGTCACGGTGAACCTCGCGACTTCTATGGCCCAGGCGACCATCGGTGCAGGGACGGACACGATCTCCAACTTCGAGAACCTGACTGGCGGGACAGGCAGCGACAAATTGAGCGGCGACACCGTCGCAAACCGCATCGAAGGTGGGCAAGGCGACGATACCCTGCAGGGCGGTGCAGGGGCCGATACGCTCGCTGGCGGTCTGGGCGACGACGTTTATATCGTCGGCGATTCGCTCGACACCTTCATTGAGGCGGACGCCCAAGGCACCGACACCGTCCATGCAAGCGTCAGTGTTGATACGTCAGGCGCTTCCATCGAGAACATCACACTGCTCGGATCGGGAAGTATTGATGCTGTTGGCAACGCTTTGAGCAACCTCATGACCGGCAATGATGGTGCAAATGTGCTGTCCGGCGTCGATGGCGACGACACCTTGCGCGGTGCTGCGGGCGATGATGCCATCAGCGGCGGCAGTGGCGTGGATTGGCTGGAAGGCCAGGAAGGGAGCGACACAATCGATGGTGGTGACTCTGGCGATGTTTTGGAGGGCGGGGCGGGCGGTGACGACCTCGAAGGCGGGGCGGGCAACGACAGGCTCTACTCAAATGCCAGTGTCCAGAACGATTCCTATCCCTATCAGTCGCCATCAGTCGATGTTGGAGTGGAGGTGGACAACCTCTTTGGTGGCGCGGGCGATGACAGCATCTTCGCGGGTTACGGTGACAACGTAGATGGCGGATCACAAGTCGGCTATTGGGGCGATTCGCTCTCCATCAGCTTCCAAGGCGCGACTGAAGGCGTATATGCGAATTTCCCTGGTCAGAAGGACATTGGGTCGATTACTGTGGGCGGAGGCACCATCACCGGAATCGAGCACGTCGCCTATCTCGAAGGCAGCAATTACGACGACTTTCTTGCCGGTTTGTCGAACACCTTGTCATCCGAGATTCACGGACGAGCGGGCGATGACCACGTCGTCGCCGATTACTACACCAATGCCGTCTATGGTGACGAGGGTGACGACCTGATCGACGTTACCGGCGGACAGTACATCTCGGTGGTCCGAGGTGGCGCGGGCAATGACACGATCATTGGCTCCGGCCAGAGTGGCTGGAACACTTACCACGGTGACGAGGGCCGGGATCTCATCGTTCTAGGCGGCACGCGAATCGCGAATCCGGTGAGCCAAAGCGCACAAGCTGTGATGGTCCAGCGGCCATCGGGTTACGACAATACGCTTGTTGGCATTGAGCGCATCCAGTTCGGTGACTGCAACGTTGCTCTGGATCTCGACGGCAGCGCCGGGCACGTCGCGCGGCTGTTTGGCGTCGTGTTGGGCTCGTGGGCAGCAGAAATTCCGAGTGCTACCGGTCTTGGCCTTTCGTACTTCGACGATGGCGCGACGGTCGCGCAGTTCGCCCAAGGCTTGATCGACTTCTGGCTGGGCGAAGGTGTCAGCAACGTCACGTTCTTCAACACGATCTACAGCAACCTGCTCGGCGTTATGCCATCTGCGGCCACTGCGGAGACTTACGTGGGCTATCTTGAGGATGGTGTGGTCACCCAAGCTCAAATGGCTCTGATGGCAATGACACTAGAGATCAATGACAGCAACATCGATTTCGCGGGACTTTCCGCGCATGGACTCGACTACCTGCCTCTGTAATTCAGGCAATCGTCCGCTCCGTAGAAAGTTCGGGCGGTGAAGACAGGCTGGACCATCGGCCCATTAGAAATGCCCCGCGAAAGCGGGGCATTCTTGTAAGTGCGAGGCCTACCTTTGCAGCGGGGGTGGCGGGCCTACTTGCGGCACCACACCCATCTGCCGCAGCTTGTCCAATATCAGCAAACGCTTGGGCTCCAGCTCTGGAATTGCCGGCAGTTCGGGGGTAGGCGCATGGCTGGCAATCATCCACGCGAGCAATGGCAGATTGCGATTAAACCCATTGTCCAATGCGTACAAGACGATGTCGTATTTCTGAATTCCCACTGAACTAAATAGCGTTGGGACACCGATCTCATTGGACGTATTGATGTCAGCCCCCGCCTGCACGAGTAGCTTCACGTACGACAGCTTGTTAGCCGCCAAGGTTAACGGCGCGTAGAACGCGTCGTCGGGCAGCGGAGCATTGGGATCGCCCTTGAAATCCAACAACACCTTCAGGATTTCAGGTTGCTCAGGGTCCAGGCCCGCAGCGATCCATACCGGATGCAGATCTTTTTTGGGACCGATACGCTGGTTTGGGTCGGCGCCAGCTTCGAGCAATGCTCGCATCCCAGCTTCATTGCGCCCCGAAAATGCCCACATGAGCGGCGTCATGTTTTGCTGTCCGTAAGCGTTGACATTCGCGCCTTCAGCGACCCAGCGACGCACATCGGCGACCTTCCCTTCTGCGGCGGCACGTGCCAGTCTGGCTTCCTTCGTGTCACCAAAGTATTCGGTGACCGTCTGGCCCACCACTTTGAGTTCGTTCATTTGGGAGCCCCCGGCGAGAGGACTACAAAGCCACACTAGCAGGCACAAGGCGCCGTGGCAGATCGCACGGACCCAGCGGTCTTCTTGAATCGCCCGTGTCATCTATTAGCGAGCGGCAGCACTAAGCCACGTTTTGCCAGCATACCGAGGATCTTTCTGCGCCAAGACCTTCTCGGAGAGTTCTCGTCGATGGATCGACGGCGGCCAGATCCTCGCACTCGGAGGGCAGGACCAATTTCACGACATGCAGATTTTTGATGCTTTGCTGCGCGTTCGTTCCAACTGCAAGCGGGGCTGCGTGAACAGGTAAAGGGGCAAGAGTCGGCGCCGCTCCCGCCAAGAGAAACCAAAGAGAAATCATCGTTGCGTGGCGTATCCCAAAGTGATGGTCGCATCCCCGGGGGTCAGAAACATAATCGGAAAAGGGGGGTCAGCTAATTCTTCTTCGCCCAATCCGGAACAAACGGCTCAATACCCTTGGCCCGGATTATTTCCACGATTTGCTGCTTCCGCGGGTCAGCGTGTGTTGGTCCGCCAAAGTCTTGTGCATGCCATGCGAGTTTATTTAGTTCAATGTCGAACCCATGATTGAGAAGATAGATAACGACGTCAAGCTGACCGGTAGCCACGGCGGTGAATCCGGCATTTTCGCCCTCGATGTCGCGGTTGACATCGGCACCGTGCTCCACCAGCATGCGCACACATTGAAGACAGCCGACTGCCGCCCGCAATGCGGTCAACTTGTAGCTTGTGCTTTCCGGATTTCCGCCCCCTTCTAACAAGACTTTAAGAACTGCAGGCTTCCCCTTCGCCGCTATCACAACTGGGTATTCGTCCCACTCGAAGCCCTTGCCGTTGTTGATGCGCATGGGAAGGTTGGGATTGGCGCCAGCCTTGAGCAAGGCTTGAGCGCCAGCAGCGTTCGTGGCCATGATGCTCCAGAACAGTGGAGTTAAGCCCTCTTTGCCGCGTGCATTTGGGTCGGCGCCGGCATGCACAGCACGTGTCATCGCCTCGGCATTGCCCGCTGCTGCCGCACGAGCCAAATCACGCACTGCGCCACGTCCGAAGATGTCAGTGACAGTAGCGGCGTACAACCTGAATTCTTGGGGGTCTGGTGTCTCGCGCATTTGACAGCTGGAAGTAAGCGGAATAAACGCAATCACCAACAGCCTCAGAAGGCGCTGGGTGGACCGGAGCGTTTGATCCATTGAATCAGTCATAAGCAGTTGTCGCATATTCTCACCTCTTCACAATGCTTCCAAACAACGCGTACATCATGCTAGTGGTCATCGAATGCAGGGCCGCCCCAGTAGGCACCGGATTAACGCCCCCTAATTGCTTGCTGAGCCAACCGGGGGCTGCTGTAGGTGGCAATGCATAGCGTGTGCCTATAGCCCGTGGAAGCGCATTGGCTTCCACGCTCCCAACGCGACCGCTCTGCATTTCGCCATTGACCAAGGGCAGCATCAGGTTTTTGTCCGACCAGTTGAACGTGCTGAAACCAAGACCGGGGTCTGAGGCCATTCCGCTTGCGATGTGACGGCCGCGCGCGGCGGTACCCGCTACCAACCACCGGCCGTCCTGAATCTGGTTCAGCGGGTCGCCGATGACGTAGTAGGCCGATACCAGGCTTGAGCCACGCGCCCAAGCATTCTCAAAGCCGCTGCCCAGTACTCGGCGTATCGTTTCGGGATTCAGGCCCGCCGCATTGAAGGTGGCCGCTGGTAGACCGGTCACCAAGGCCTGCGCAGATGCGAGCCCGCCACCGAGTGAATGGCCTGTGAAAGAAAGCTGATTGCCAAACACCGTCCGTAAGTCACGCGCGATTTCCATCGCCTTTGTGTACTGCGCCGACTCGAATGCGAATGCCTGAAGAATATTTGCGCGCACGTCCAGCTTGTCTGGGCCCTCAGTGCCGCGATTGGCGTAAATAAAACTGTCATTTTCTACGTTGCGATAAAGCGCACCGAAGTAGCCGCTGGTAGGGTCCTCAAACGTTCGCCGCTGGAGACTCACCGGCAAATCTGCCAGATTCATCCGCCTATAGCCTCGAGGCAGAATTTCCGGAATCGACACGGGGAAGTACACGTCGGTGGACAAAAGGCCGTTGACCATGGCACTGTGCATGCGCGCTAGGTATGCACGATCTGCCCCTTGCGCCGCCTCGATTTGGCGGGGAAGCTGATCAACAAGTCGCTCGCGCACGGCTGACAGCACGGCAATATTGGTAGCTTCTTTAGCGCTGCCGGTTTGCAGCAACGCGCTTTCGAATGCGGCCCTTTGTGTTGGCATCCCGGCCCACCGCCCCAAGCTGGCGAAGTCGCTAGCAGTCCAAGCTGCGCGCGGGAAGAGCGTTGCGCCGCCGAATAGGAAGGTCTCCTCGACAGCCATTCCCGTCAACTCTGTCACGCTAGCGATCCGCGGGGCGACACCAAAAGCTGCGCCTTCGGAAAGCCCTAATTGCGATAACTTAGAAAGCGCATCGCGGTCTACCGCCGCGAGGTTGCCGGCATCGAAATTGAACATGCCCAGTCGCCGCAGAGTGTGATGTGTCGGAGACAAGTCCGTTCCAGACGCAAAAGCTCCTGCCATGACGTTGGCGTTGTGTCGAGACGCGAGGCTGTCTTGCCGGTCCCGTCGCTGCTCATTGGAATCAATGAATGCCCCAAGCGCGTCTTCTTGCTCTCCAGCGCTGTTCATCTGTTCGAGCATCGACTCCCCCACCGCATTCCCAAACGCATCCACCACCACCTGCGCCACCTGCACCTTCCCGCCTCTCAACACCGCCGCCGTCCCGCTCGCTGCCAATCGCGTCGCCACGTCGGCGGCGAAGTTACCTCCGGCACTTCCACCCCACGCCTTTCCTAACGCGTTGCCAACCACGTTGCCCACTGCCGCGCCTCCCGCAGCCGCAACGATGCCCTTCCAGCTGATCGTCTTCTGCCATCCAACCGCAGTGGCCACTCCCTGCGTGATCGTGCTGGCCATAGCGGCGCGCGCCGCTGCAGGGCCCCAGCCGTTCCCCGCCAGCCAGCTGTTCGCCGGTAGCACGCTCGCCATGCCCATCGAGACCCCAGCCGACAACCCCGCCATCGCGACCTGCTTGAGGTCGTAGAAGTCCTGCACGCCTGAGGCGATGCCCACTGTCTGGCTCGCCAGCGACCCGAGGATCGCACC
The DNA here is from genome assembly GCA_040386575.1 of Pseudomonadota bacterium. Lineage (GTDB taxonomy): Bacteria > Pseudomonadota > Gammaproteobacteria > Burkholderiales > Burkholderiaceae_C > Ramlibacter. The sequence continues at coordinate 17,283 of JAZKFI010000048.1, read as the reverse complement.
GGCCATGCCAGGCACCATCACGCTCATCGCTATCGCCACCACGATCATCAGCAGCTCACCGAAGACGTTCTCGTCCTCCGGCTTCGGCGCCATATACGGCGTCGTATCCCCCACCATCCGGCTCGGGTCGTACGGCTGGAAATCCGCCGCGCCGTTGTGCGCGCCGCCCACGACGTTCGGCAGGTTCAGCGTGAGCCCAACCCGCAGATCGCTATCGCCCTGTATCCCGTTCGCATCGGCGATCTGGAACCAGCGCCTGCTGTCGCCATACGCCTGCTGCGCAATGCTTCGCAAGGTTTCGCCGCTTCGCACCACATACGCTCCAGGCGCGGCCAGCGGATACGTTGGCGTGATCGAGCGATAGCCCAGCTGGAACTCGGCGATGTTGTTGTCGTACACGACCTCGCCCGTGGCCGACCTCGGCGTCGCGCCATCCAGGCCCGAGCCGTACTGACCCAGCACTTCGCCGTTCACGATCAGCTGCCGCATCAGCTTCGTGCCGTGGACCGTCGCGAGCACCTGGCCGTTGATGTCGTTGACGTAGGTCCGGTCCACCTGACCCGGCTGCGTCACGCTGCGCAGGTGGCCGTTCGCGTCGTAGTTGCTGGTGCTGGTGCCCGGTTCGAACGCGGTGCTGGTGCCGCTCACGCTCGCCTCGCGGTAGCCGTCCAGTGCGCGCATCACCACGCCGTAGTTGTTGGTGGCGCTATTGAGCACGCGATAGGCCGTCAGGTTGCCCGCGCCGTCGAACGTGTCGCTGATCTGCCGGTAGTCAACGCCGCCGCCATTGTGCTTGACGACTTGCACCACCTGCTGGCCGTCGGCGTTGTAGTACGTCTCGCGGCGGCGTGAGCCGTTGCCGCTGATCGCATTGCCGTTGGCGTCCCTGCCGTACAACTCTTTCAGGTAGTTCGCGGGCAACCAGTCCTGACCGCCCGTCTGCGTCACGCGGCTCGCAAGGTCGTATTTGCGCGCATCGATCTGCGGGTCCGGCTCGCCATCGACTTGCCCGAACAGGTGCCCGTCGCTGCGCTGGATGGACGTGAGCCGGTTGAGTGAATCGTATTTGTAGGTTTCGGTGAGCTGGCCCAGTGCGGTGCTGGCCTTGTAGTCGAACTGCTCCGGGTCGCCGTTCTTGTAAACCTTGTTGACGACCTTGCCGAAGAAGGTGTCGCTCGTTCGATTGCCGTTCAGGTCGTACGTGAGCTTGTGTCCCTGATTCGCGTTGATGTTGCCCGCCGCGTCGATGGCGTCGACCACCGTCTGGCGGTTCATCTTGTCGTACTGGAAGTAGCGATTGGTGTCGTTGGGTGTTTCGGTCAGCCCGTCGGTGTTGATGACATGCGTGAACACGCTCATCCGGTTGCCGGCCAGGTCATAGTTCATGAGCACCTGCGAGTGCGTGTCGCCGACCCAGCGCAAGTTGCCGATGCTGTCGTACTGGTACGCCCTGAAGATGACGCCCGAGCCTGCCACTGTCTGCCATTCCTTGGCGACGCGACCATAGGCATCGAACGATGCGTAGCGGTGATTGCCTTGCGCGTCCTGGGTGTGCGTGACGTGGCCTGCTGCATCCAGGTACGTGAAACTCGTACGGTCATTGGCCGCGTCCACGATGGCGACCGGCTGCGCGCCGGCGGTGGACGAGGCGCCGCGGGCGTGCTCGGTCTGCATGACGACATTGCCGAATGCGTCACGGCTGTACACCGTCAGCGGCGTGAGGGCCGTCGATCCGTCTTCGCCGGCTCGCGCGGGCTGCGCGATGGCGGTCACGCGTCCGAGCGCGTCGTAGTACGTGTAGGTGATGCCGTTGTCCGCGGCGATCTGCTGGACCGTGTTGCCAAGTGCGTCGTATTCGTAGCGGGTTGTGATGGCGCCGACGCCGGGAAGAAACGTGTCCGGGTCGGTGTACTCCACGGACTTGCGCGTTTCGCTCTTCTTGCGATTGAGCTTGTCGTAAGAATAGGCGGTGGTGCGGTCTGCGGTGTCGCTCACGCCCGCCGGTTGATTCGTCGCGGTCGCGCCCGAGACGGCCCGCGCGTACTCGGTCTGCTCCTGCAGGTTGCCGATCGCGTCGTAGCTGTAGCTTGTGCGCGTCGTGGAGGTCGTGCTGCCCGCCAGCCCCGTGGTGATTTCGCTCACGTCCCCAGTGGCGTTGTACTTGTAGGCGAGCACCTCCCCGTTGGCCGCTGTCATTTTCTCCAGCTGGCCCTGCGCGTTGTATGCGTAGGTCACGGTGTTGGAATCCGCATCCATCGTCCTGACCAGCTTGCCCGCCTGGTCGTAGCGCTCGACCAGTCCGGTTGTCCCATCTCGCCAGACGTATTGGCTTTGCGCACTGTCCCATCCCACCGTGTCGTGCGCGCCGCCGCCAGCTGTCGTGACGTACAGCGCTCGCGCGGCGTCCCATGTGTAGGTCGCCTCCGCGCCGTCGTGGTCCACGCGGGTCAGGGTGCCCGTGCCGCCCTGCTGCGGCCCCACGATCTTTTGGCGGGTCGAGCCGACGGCCCATGCGTCCTGAACCCCCGCAGTGAACCTTCCGCGACCGTTGTACGTGCGCACGACCGACAGGTCCGAGCCCCGGCTTGCAACAAATTCGTCCTGGCCCTGCACGACCAGGTTGCCTGTCACGGCGTTGACGTAAACCCGCTCGCCATTGCGTCCTGCGGTCGACGCGCCCTCAGAGCCGTTTTGGCCCAGCGTGGACAAGGATGTGAGCGACAGCCCCAGGCTGTTGCCGGCAACGATTGCAGCCATGCGTTTGCTTTCTTCGAGTGATGGGAAAGGCCTCCCGTTGACTCGCTTATCAGCAGCGCTATGGCCTTGTTTAGGAAAAGACGAAAATAGTTGCTCCCGCAGGTGTGAAGCCGCGACGGACAGGCCTTGCAATACCGCTGCGCCGCCCTCAAATCCCTACAATTCAGTCAAGAACAACGCGAAGGCACTAGGGCCATGGTTCCCCATCTCATCACTGCCCTGACCGGCCCCATCAATGAACTCGAGCAGCGGGTGCTCGACTCCATGCCCGCCATCGAGCGCTGGTTTCGCCTCGAATGGATGGAGCACACGCCGCCGTTCTATTGCTCGGTGGACATCCGCAATGCCGGCTTCAAGCTGGCGCCGGTGGACACCAACCTGTATCCGGGCGGCTGGAACAACCTGACCCCCGAGATGCTGCCGCTGGCCGTGCAATCGGCGATGGCTGCGATCGAGAAGATCTGCCCCGAGGCCAAGAACCTGCTGGTGATCCCCGAGAACAACACCCGCAGCACGTTCTATCTGTCCAGCCTGGCCCAGCTCCAGCGGATCTTTCACATGGCCGGGCTGAATGTGCGCATCGGCTCGATCGACCCGGATATCAAGGAGCCCACGTCGATCAAGCTGCCCGGTGGCGGCTCGGTTTTGCTGGAGCCGGTGGTGCGTACCAAGCGCCGCCTGGGCCTCAAGGACTTCGATCCCTGCACGATCCTGCTCAACAACGACCTGTCCAGCGGCATCCCCGGCATCCTGGAAGAGATCCACGAGCAGTACCTGCTGCCGCCGCTGCACGCGGGCTGGTCGGTGCGGCGCAAGAGCAACCACTTCAAGAGCTATGAAGAAGTGTCCAAGCGCTTCGGCAAGCTGCTGGGCATCGACCCCTGGCTCATCAACCCGATGTTCAACATGTGTGGCGAGGTGAACTTCGCCGAAGGCTCGGGCATGGAGTGCCTCACGACCAATGTCGATGCGCTGCTGACCAAGATCCGCAAGAAGTACAAGGAATACGGCATCAACGAAAAGCCGTTCGTGGTGGTCAAGGCCGACAACGGCACGTCCGGCATGGGCATCATGACCGTGCGCGACGTCAAAGACCTCGACCAGCTCAGCCTGAAGACCCGCAACAAGATGGACGTCAACAAGGACGGCCAGCCGATCCACCAGGTCATCATCCAGGAAGGCGTGCTCACCAACGAGCGCGTCAACGACGCGGTGGCCGAGCCGGTCGTGTACATGATGGATCGCTACGTGGTGGGCGGCTTCTATCGGGTTCATGCCGATCGCGGGGTGGATGAGAACCTGAACGCGCCAGGCTCCAGCTTTGCACCGCTCGCGTTTGCCGAGAGTACGCGCTTACCTCAGCCGGGAGAAACCCCTGGTGCGAGCGCCCCGAACCGCTTCTATATGTATGGCGTGATCGGGCGGCTGGCCATGCTTGCGGCGAGCTACGAACTGGAAGCAACCGACCCTGACGCAGAGACCTACGATTGACGCGGCGCTGAAATAGACCGGCAGGTCCAACCGCGTTGCTGCACTGCAACATGAGCGGTTTCGCGGCAGGCGCAGGCGCACAATAGCGGTCCCAAAGGAACCAACCCCGCATCGGCCATCGCCGGCAAGACGGGGCACTTGTGCAAAAGTCAAAATCTTCGCTCGCGGCGCTAACCCTGGGTGCCATCGGTGTCGTCTACGGCGACATCGGCACCAGCGTCCTGTACGCCGTCAAGGAAGTCTTCGGATCCGGCCATGTGCCGTTCACGATAGACAACGTCTACGGCATCCTCTCCATCTTCTTCTGGACGCTGACAGTCATCGTCTCGATCAAGTACGTCGTGCTGGTGCTGCGCGCCGACAACAACGGCGAGGGCGGGTTGATCGCCATGCTGGCCCTGGCATCGCAAGCCGTCAAAGACAAGCCTGAACTGCGCAAGTGGCTGCTGGCCGTCGGCATCTTCGGTACCTCGCTTTTTTACGGTGACGGCGTCATCACCCCCGCGATCACGGTCCTGTCGGCGATAGAAGGCCTGGAAGTGGTTTCGCCGAGGTTCAAGGATTGGGTCGTCCCGCTCACGCTCGTCGTGCTGTTTTGCCTGTTCGCCGTGCAAAAGCGCGGCACGAGCGGCATCGGCCGCTTCTTCGGACCGGTCACACTGGTGTGGTTCGCGGTGCTCGCGCTGCTGGGCATCTCGCACATCCTGCGCCACCCTGAAATCCTTTACGCGCTCAGCCCGCATTACGCGGTGATGTTCATGGTGCGCAACCCGGGCACGACCTTCATCATCCTGGGCGCTGTAGTGCTGTGCGTGACGGGTGCAGAAGCACTTTATGCCGACCTCGGGCACTTCGGCAAGCGCCCGATTCGCATTGCATGGTTCAGTGTGGTCATGCCTGCTCTGGTGCTCAACTACTTCGGCCAGGGCGCGCTGCTGCTGGAGCGGCCGGACGCGGTCAAGAACCCGTTCTTCCTGATGGCGCCGGACTGGGCGCAACTGCCACTCGTGGTGCTGGCGACGGCTGCGGGCGTGGTCGCATCGCAGGCGCTGATCACCGGGGCTTTCAGCGTGACCAAGCAGGTCATCCAGCTGGGCTACCTGCCGCGGCTGAACATCCAGCACACCAGCGTGCGTGACACAGGGCAGATCTACATCCCGGCCGTGAACTGGGGACTGTTCGTGGCGATCGTGCTGGCGGTGCTGTTCTTCCGCTCGTCCAGCGCACTGGCTGCTGCCTACGGCATCGCTGTCACGCTCGACATGCTGATCACAACCGTGCTCACCTTCTTCGTCATTCGCTACGGATGGAAGTACCCGCTCGCGTTGTGCATTGCGGCGACGGGCTGGTTCTTTGTCGTCGACCTCACGTTCTTTCTGTCCAACGCCCTCAAGCTGCTGCAAGGCGGATGGTTTCCGCTTGCGATCGGCGGCGTCATCTTTACGCTGATGATGACCTGGAAGCAGGGGCGCGCAATCCTCAACGCCAAAATCAAATCCGACGCGATCGACCTGCCGAGCTTTCTCGAAGCCGTGTTCGTGAGTCCGCCCACGCGAGTCGAAGGGACGGCCGTTTTCCTGACGGCCGAGGCCGGCACGGTGCCCAACGCGCTCCTGCACAACCTCAAGCACAACAAGGTGCTGCACGAGAACAACCTGTTCGTCACCGTGAAGAACCACGAAGTGCCCTGGATCGGCATCGGCAAGCGCGTGGAGATCGAGCCCCTCGGACACAGCTGCTGGCAGGTGGTGTTGCACTATGGTTTCAAGAACGACCCGGATGTGCCGCGTGCACTTGAGCAGATCCGTGGACGCGGCTGCGAGATCGAAGCCATGACTACCAGCTACTTCCTCTCGCGCGACACGGTGATCCCGAGCATTGGGGGCGGCATGGCGCCGTGGCGCGAAAAGCTCTTTGCGCAGATGCACCACAACGCCAGCGGCGCTGCCGACTTCCTGCGGCTGCCGAACAATTCGGTGGTTGAGCTTGGGTCCAAGATCGAGATCTGACATAAGCTTGGCTGCATGAAGCGGCGAGCTTTTCTCCAGATCGCGCCGGCGTTCACGGCGTTCCCTGCGGCGTCGACGCTGCATGCGCAGCCGACCCCGGCCGCGCCTGCGAAGGCCGCCCCACTCCTGCTGAAAACCGTGCCCTCTTCAGGCGAGCAGATTCCTGCGGTGGGCCTGGGCACCTGGATCACCTTCAATGTGGGCAACGACACTGCCGCTCGCGCACAGAGCGCAGAAGTGCTTCGCGCCTTTTTCGCAGCGGGCGGACGCCTGGTCGACTCGTCACCGATGTACGGCTCGTCGCAAGGTGTCATCGGCGAAGGGCTGCGCAAGCTGGGCATGCCCGGCACGCTGATCTCCGCCGAGAAAGTCTGGACATCGTCGGATGGTCCTGCACAGATCAGGCAATCGCAGGCGCTGTGGCAAGTGCCGCGATTCGACCTGCTGCAAGTGCACAACCTGCTGGCGTGGCAAGAGCACCTGCCCATGCTGCAGGCGATGAAGGCCGCGCGGCAACTGCGCTATGTCGGCATCACCACGTCAGAGGGCCGCCGCCACGCCGACTTCGAGGCGATCATGCGCGGCCACAAGCTCGATTTCATCCAGCTCACCTACAACCCGCTGGACCGCGAGGCCGAGCAGAAGTTGCTGCCCTTGGCGCAGGAGCGGCGCATCGCGGTACTCGTGAACCGCCCGTTCCGCGAGGGCCAGCTGCTGCGCAAATTGCAGGCGCATCCATTGCCTGCATGGGCCGCCGAGATCGGGTGTGCAAGCTGGGCGCAACTGGTCATCAAGTTCATCGTTTCGCATCCGGCCGTCACGTGCGTGATTCCCGCCACACGCCAGGTGGCGCACGTGCGCGAGAACCTTGCAGCCGCTTCGGGAGCCATGCCCGATGAAGCGTTTCGAAAGCGCATCGCCGATCACCTCGGCAAACTCTGAAAGCCGCTTGTGTCCGAGTGGGCCAGCTACGAACTGTCGGACTTCCTCATGTTCTCGGCTGCCACCTATTGGCGGCTGGTCGAGCGCCTCAATACCGACGCGTGGCCGTTACAGGTCATCGCGATGGCGACGGGCCTGGTGCTGGTGTGGATGGTCGCTGCGGGCAAAAAACTCTCTGTGCCGGCGACAGGGGCCGTGCTGGCCCTGGCCTGGTTCAGCGTAGGCTGGAATTTCCACTGGCAGTCGTTTGCCCCGATCAACTGGGGCGCGCGCTATCTGGCATGGGCGTTCTGGGTGCAGGCGATGCTGTTGATGGGCGTGGCCTTGCGGCCGGGGCCTCGCGCGGCACCGTCGGTGCGAACGCGATGGGCCGGCGTCGTCGTGGCGTTGGTGGCTGTCATCATCTATCCGGCGATCACAGCGCTGATCGGTGGGTCGCCTGCAAGGGCGGAGTTCGCCGGGTTCATGCCCGAGCCCACGGCGCTCGCCACGGTGGGCCTGCTGGTCGCCACGCGAACCACGCGCCATGGGTTGCTGCTGACCATTCCTGTGCTGTCTGTGGTCATCGGCTGGACGATGCTCCGGTTGCTGCACCTGCAATAGCCCGAAACGGGCGGGGACGCCTTTTTTGTGCAACAGTAGAACGCATGAATATCCTCTTCGTCGCTGATCCGCTGGAAGTCTTCCAGACGTACAAGGACACAACCTATTCCATGATGCGCGAGGCGCAGCGTCGCGGCCATTCGGTCGCCGCTTGCGAGCCGCGCCATATCAGCTGGCGCTCCGGCGGCGTCGTCACCGCGCAGGTGCGCGAGATCAAGCTCACGGGCGTTGACGACGACTGGTTCATCGTCACGCACGAAGGCGTGAAAGCCCTGAAGGACTTCGACGCCGTGGTCATGCGCAAGGACCCGCCGTTCGACAGCGAATATTTCTACGCCACGCATCTGCTGGAGCAGGCCGAGCGGGAAGGCGTGGCTGTGTTCAACAAGCCGGCCTCGCTGCGCGACCATCCCGAAAAACTCGCGATCATGGAGTTCGCGCAGTTCTGCAGCCCGACGCTCGTCACGCGCGATGCGCAGGAAGTGCGGCGCTTTCACGCCGAGCATCACGACATCATCCTCAAGCCGCTCGACGGCATGGGCGGCATGGGCATCTATCGTGTGAAGGCGGACGGACTGAACCTCGGCTCCATCACCGAGACGCTCAATCGCGACGGCGCGACCAGCCTCATGGTGCAACGCTTCGTGCCCGAGATCACGCTGGGCGACAAGCGCGTGCTGGTGATCGCCGGCAAGCCGGTGCCGTTCAGTCTGGCGCGCATTCCGCAGGGCAGTGAAGTGCGCGGCAACCTGGCGGCAGGCGGCAAGGGCGTGGCGCAGCCGCTTTCCGCGCGTGACCTTGAAATTGCCCATGCGATCGGCCCCAAGCTCGCGGCGCGCGGGCTGCTGCTGGTGGGGCTCGACGTGATCGGGGACTCGCTCACGGAAATCAACGTCACGAGCCCGACGTGCTTCCAGGAGATCACGCAGCAGACAGGTTTTGATGTCCCTGCGATGTTCCTGGACGCGCTCGAAGCGGCGATGGCCGGGTAGCGTTCAAGCGCCGTATCCGCTTCGCGGTGGATGCCGGATCGAGTCCGGCATGACAACCAGATCGGGCTGTCATTGCGGACTTGATCCGCAATCCATCGTCGATCAGGCGCAGTCGGCACTTCGCAGTGGATGCCGGATCGGGTCCGCCATGACAAGGCAGTCAGGCCACCGCCCCATCCACAAACACCCGCAACTCGCCCGGCGCGAACTGCGTCCAGTCCTCGTTCGTCGTCAACGGTGCAGTTACCACCACGGCCACCTTGTCCTGCGGCGTGGTGTTGCGGGCGAAATCGATGCTCATGTCTTCGTCGGCCAGATGTGCATGCGCGAACGGGTGCTTGCGCTCGACGAAGAACAGGTTGGTCGAGCAGTGCGCCCACAGCGCCTGCCCGTTCGACAACAGGAAGTTGAACGTGCCGTGCTTCGCAATCTGCGGCGTGAGTTCGCGCAAGGTCAGCGTGAGTTCGGCAATATCCGGCACGCCCGCATGCGACTTTGCCAGCTCCTGCATCAGCCAGCAGAACGCGCGCTCACTGTCCGTCGCACCCACTGGCTTGAAGCTCCCATGCAGGCGCGGATGGAAGTTCTCCAGGTTGCCGTTGTGCGCGAACACCCAGTAGCGGCCCCATAACTCGCGCACGAACGGATGGCAGTTCTCCAGCGACACGGCGCCCTGCGTCGCCTTGCGGATGTGCGAGATCACGTTGCGGCTCTTGATCGGGTAACGCCGGATCAGCTCGGCGACCGGGGAATCGCAGGCCGGCTGGTGGTCCACGAAATGCCGCAGCCCCGCTCCTTCAAAAAACGCGATGCCCCAGCCGTCGGCGTGGTGGTCGGTGCGACCGCCGCGCTGGGCGAAGCCGCTGAAGCTGAACGTCACGTCCGTGGGCGTGTTGCAGTTCATTCCGAGGAGCTGGCACATGGTTCTAGTGTGAATCAGGTTGCATCGTGTCAGCAGCAGAGGCCCGCGCGCAGGTCTCGCAGATGCACGCGTTGTTCTTGGCCGCCGAGGGGACGCTGGCCAGCAGCTCGGCGCTGAAATCCACCTGCATGCACCAGCAATTGGGCTGCGCGACGGACGTCTGGCGTTCGATTTCCATGGCGCAGCGGTTGAGCTCGCCGCATAGCGGGCATTGCGCGGCTCTAAAGGCATTCATCGTGCCAGTGTAGGCCACGGTGCCGGGCGGTGGGCTCCGCGCAGCGCGATACTAGGGGCATGCCTGAGTACGAGATCCGCCCCGCCAGCCACATCGACGCTGCCATCCTGCACGGCGCTTTCCGCGAAGCGTTTGCCGACTACCTGATCGGCCCTTTCACGCTGGGCCTGGACCAGTGGCCGCAATTCCTGGAGCGGCACACCATCGAGCTGACACAAAGCCGCGTGGCCATGCGCCGGGGGGATGTGATTGCATTCGCGCTGGTGGCACCCAGGCCGCGAATAGCCGCCTGGCGGCTTGCCACGATGGGCGCGATTCGCTCTGCGCGTGGCAGTGGTGCCGCACCCGCACTGCTCGATGATTTCATCGAACGCGCCCGTGCGGCGCAGGTGGAGTGGGTGGAGCTGGAGTGCTTCGCGCAGAACGAGCGCGCGTTGCGCCTGTACACCAGTCGTGGGTTCGAGGCGATCTCGCCCTTGTACGGCTATGTGCGCGAAGGCCGCGCGGCGGTCGATGCAACCGTATCAGCCGCCGTATCGACTGCCGATGTCGACATGATCGACCTGGGCGATGCGTTCGGGTTCATCGATGCCGTGGACTTCCGGCTGCGCAACCTGCCGCTGCAGGTGACGCCCGCATCGCTGCGCGCCGTCGAAGGAACGCTGCACGCGATGCGCTGCGGTGATGCCGTGATCGTCTACGTGGAGACGGGGCCTGAAGCGCTCACGATCCAGAGCCTGGTCGATGCCGACCCGGCGCAGGCCGATGCCCAGTCGCTGATTGCCGCGCTGATTGAAGATCATCCGCGCCACCGCATCGTGGTGCCGCAGTTGCAGCGACCCGATGTGGGCGGGCAGGCGCTGGAGCGGATGGGCTTCGTGCGCCAGCCGCTGCACCAGGTGCTGATGCGCCATCGGATGTCATCCCGGGCTTGACCCGGGATCCACCGCGAAGCGGCGTCTGCGCTTGAACGAAGATGGATTGCGGATCAAGTCCGCAATGACAGCCCTCTCCCGCTGCCTGTCGTGCCGGACTCGATCCGGCATCCACCGCGAAGCGGCGACTGCGCTTGAGCGAAGATGGATTGCGGATCAAGTCCGCAATGACAGCCCTCTCTCTCTGGCTGTCATGCCGGACTCGATCCGGCATCCACCGCGAAGCGGCGTCTGCTCTTGAACGAAGATGGATTGCGGATCAAGTCCGCAATGACAGTCCTCTCCCGCTGCCTGTCGTGCCGGGCTTGACCCGGGATCCACCGCGAAGCGGCGTCTGCGCTTGAACGAAGATGGATTGCGGATCAAGTCCGCAATGACAGCCCTCTCCCGCTGCCTGTCATGCCGGACTCGATCCGGCATCCACCGCGAAGCGGCTGCGCTCCTTGAACCTCAAGCGGTTCCCGCCTTGACCTTCAGCCGCCATGCGTGCAGCAGCGGCTCCGTGTAGCCGCTTGGCTGCTCCAGGCCCTTGAACACGAGATCGCACGCTGCCTTGTAAGCAGCGGACGTCTCGAAATTGCCGGCCATGTTCTTGTACAGCGGATCGCCTGCATTCTGCTTGTCCACGACAGCGGCCATGCGCTCGAAAGTCGCTTTCACCTGATCGGCAGTCACCACGCCGTGCCTCAGCCAGTTGGCGATGTGCTGGCTGCTGATGCGCAGCGTCGCGCGGTCTTCCATCAGGCCGATGTTGTGGATGTCGGGCACCTTGGAGCAGCCCACGCCCTGGTCGATCCAGCGCACCACATAGCCCAGGATGCCCTGGGTGTTGTTGTCCAGCTCCTGCTGGCGTTCTTCGGCGGTCCACTTCGCTTCGGTGACGACCGGAATCTGCAGCAGGCCGGCGAGCAACGCGTCATGGTCTGCATCGGCACTGAGCGCGCCTTCCATCTGCTTCTGGATGTCGGCGACGTTGACCTGGTGGTAGTGCAGCGCGTGCAGCGTGGCTGCGGTCGGCGAAGGCACCCACGCGGTGTTGGCGCCCGCCTTGGGATGGCCGATCTTCTGTTCGAGCATCGCAGCCATCAGGTCGGGCATCGCCCACATGCCCTTGCCGATCTGCGCGCGACCGCGCAGGCCCGAAGCCAGGCCGACCACCACGTTGTTCTTCTCGTAAGCCTGGATCCACGCGCTGGCCTTCATGTCGCCCTTGCGGAACATGGGGCCCGCGAGCATGGCGGTGTGCATCTCGTCGCCGGTACGGTCGAGAAAGCCCGTGTTGATGAATGCGACACGCGCCGACGCCGCTTCGATGCACGCGCGCAGGTTGACGCTGGTGCGGCGCTCTTCGTCCATGATGCCCAGCTTCACCGTGTTGGCCGGCAGGCCCACCAGCGATTCGACGCGAGCAAACAGCTCGGATGCGAACGCCACTTCTTTCGGGCCGTGCATCTTCGGCTTGACGATGTACACCGAGCCGGTGCGCGAGTTGCGAATGACGCCAGGGTCCTTGCGCTTCAGATCGTGGATGGCAATCAGCGTCGTGATCACGCCGTCGAGGATGCCTTCGGGGATTTCCTTGCCGCCGCCATAAAGCACAGCCGGATTGGTCATGAGATGGCCGACGTTACGCACGAAGAGCAACGAGCGGCCATGCAACGTGACCTCACCGCCGTTCGGGGCCTTGTAGACCCGATCCGGGTTGAGCCCGCGCGTGAAGGTCTTGCCGCCCTTGCTCACCTGCTCGGTCAGCGTGCCTTGCAGGATGCCCAGCCAGTTCGCATACGCGACGACCTTGTCCTGCGCATCGACCACGGCCACCGAATCTTCGAGGTCCAGGATGGTGGAGAGCGCCGCTTCCATCACGAGGTCGCTCACGCCTGCTGCATCGCTCTTGCCGATGGCGGTGGTGCGGTCGATCTGGATGTCGATATGGATGCCGTTGTGCTGGATCAGCACCGATGACGGAGCGGCCGCGTCGCCCTGGTAGCCGGCGAACTGGCTTGCATCTTTCAGGCCGGTAGATGCGCCGCCCTGGAGCGCGACCTTCAGTGCGCCGCCTTCGATGCTGTAGCCCGTCGCATCGGCGTGCGAACCGGAGGCCAGCGGCGCTGCGTTATCGAGCACCTGGCGTGCATAGGCGATGACCTTGGCGCCGCGCACCGGGTTGTAGCCGCCTGCGCGTTCAGCGCCGTCGGTTTCGGCAATTGCATCGGTGCCATACAGCGCGTCATAGAGCGAGCCCCAGCGGGCGTTCGCTGCGTTGAGTGCATAGCGCGCATTCAGGATGGGCACGACCAGCTGCGGCCCGGCCTGGATGGCGAGTTCCGCATCGACGTTGGTCGTCGTGGCCTTGGCGCCCGTCGGCGGTGCGACCAGATAGCCGATGTTCTCCAGGAAACGGCGATAAGCCGCCATATCGAGGATAGGACCAGGGTTGGCCTGGTGCCAGGTGTCGAGTTCGGTCTGCAGGCGATCGCGCTCGGCCAGCAGTGCGAGGTTCTTCGGCGCGAGGTCGGCGACGATGGCGTCGAAGCCCTTCCAGAAAACGGCGCTGTCCACGCCGGTGCCCGGCAGCGCCTTGTCTTCGATGAAGCGGTACAGCTCGGTGGCAACTTGCAGGCCGTGAATGGTCGTGCGGTCGGTCATGAATCTCTCTCCTGGCGGGGGCAACAAAACGAAAAGCACAGGCAATGCCCGGCTGGTCCCCGTACTGTATTGGATACTTTGGCGGACATTAATAGCGGCCACATAGATTTATCCATGACTTAAATCGACGTAATCGCCAGGCGAGTTTCCGGTGGTAGGGTGCGCAGATGCAGCAAAGTGTCCTCCAGACAGTGTCGATCAGCGAAGTCGGCCCGCGCGACGGATTGCAGTCCGTGAGCGGCGTGATGCCGACCCCCGACAAGTTCCAATGGATTGACGCGCTCTACGCATCGGGCCTTCGCGAGATCGAAGTGGCTTCGTTCGTGCCTGCGAAGCTGCTGCCTCAAATGGCCGATGCTGCGGCTGTCGTCAAGCATGCCATCGGCCTTCCGGGCCTGACCGTGATGGCGCTGGTTCCGAATCTTCGTGGTGCACAGGCGGCGCTGGAGGCGGGCGTTCACAAGATCACCATCCCGGTGTCGGCCAGCCAGGCGCATTCGCTGGCGAACGTGCGCAAGACGCGCGAACAGATGGTCGAAGAAGTGCGCGGCATCGTCCGGCTGCGAAACGAGGTCGCGCCACGGGTGCCGGTCGAGGTCGGCATGTCAACGTCGTTCGGTTGCACGATTCAGGGCGAGGTGAAGGAAGGCGACGTGATCGCGCTCGCTGCGCAACTGGTGCAGGCAGGCGTCGAGGAAGTGGGCTTGTCCGATACGACCGGCATGGCCAATCCAGCCCAGGTCCGCAGGCTTTTCACGCGCCTTCGCGCAGAGATCGGCGAGCGCGCAGGCGCGGCCCACATGCACAACACGCGCGGGCTCGGCCTGGCGAACTGCCTGGCCGCCTACGATGTGGGCGTGCGCACGTTCGACTCGTCGCTGGGTGGCCTGGGCGGCTGCCCCTACGCACCCGGCGCGTCCGGCAATGTGGTCACCGAAGACCTCGTGTTCATGTTCGAGGCGATGGGCGTGCGCACGGGTATCGACATCGAAAAACTGATGGCGGCCCGCGCGCCATTGATGGCGGGCCTTCCGGGCGAGCCGCTGTACGGCATGACACCCGAGGTGGGATTGCCCAAGGGGTTTCGCGCCAACCATTCATGAAGACAAACGACATGACGACAGACACCTCCAGCAAGCTTCCCTATGCGGGCACCCGCATCGTCGAATTCACGCACATGGTCATGGGCCCGACCTGCGGCATGGTGCTGGCCGACCTGGGCGCCGAAGTCATCAAGGTGGAGCCCGTGGCCGGTGACAACACGCGCCGCCTGCTCGGCTCGGGCGCGGGCTTTTTTCCGCTGTTCAACCGCAACAAGAAGAGCATCGCGCTCGACCTGCAAAAGCCCGAGGGTCGGCAAGCGGCGCAGCGGCTCGTGGCGACCGCCGACATCGTGAGCGAGAACTTCAAGCCCGGCACGATGAAAAAACTGGGGCTCGATTACGAGACGCTCCGGCAGACCAACCCGCGCCTCATCTACATCAGCCACAAGGGCTTCCTGCCCGGCCCTTACGACCACCGCACTGCGCTCGATGAAGTCGTGCAGATGATGGGCGGCCTCGCCTACATGACCGGCCGCCCGGGCGACCCGTTGCGGGCAGGCACCAGCGTCAACGACATGATGGGCGGCATGTTCGGGGCCATCGGTGCAATGGCTGCATTGGCGCAGCGCGAGAAGACCGGCGTGGGGCAGGAAGTGCAGAGCGCATTGTTCGAGAACAACGTGTTCCTCGTCGCGCAGCACATGATGCAGTTCGCGGTGACGGGCCAGCCCGCTGCGCCGATGCCGGGTCGCATCTCCGCGTGGGCCGTGTACGACGTGTTCACGGTGAAAGACGGTGAGCAGATCTTCCTCGCAGCCGTGAGCGATTCGCAGTGGAAGGTGTTTTGCGAGGCGTTCGGCTTCGGCGACCTGTTCGTGGACCCGCGCCTGAAGACCAACAACGACCGCGTCCAGGCGCGCGACTGGATGATGCCCATCCTGCGATCGCGCCTGGCGGATCACTCGGCGGCAGAGTTGAGCGAGGTGTTCGAAAAGAACGGCCTGCCGTTCGCGCCGATCACGCGACCCGAAGATCTCTTTGACGATCCGCATCTGAACGCAACCGGCGGTCTCGCGCCCCTGACCTTGCAGGACGGGCGCGAAACGAAGGTGCCCTTGTTGCCTTTGACGCTGGACGGCGAGCGGCTTGGCATCCGTTCGCAGCCACCGGCGATGGGGCAGCACACGCATGAGTTGCTGGCCGAAGTGGGATACGACGTGGCGGCGATTGCGGCGCTGGCTGCTTCGGGCGTGATCGCAGGCCCGGCATGAGCTGAATGCGCAGGCGCGGCCGGAGCTGACAGATCTGCTCGGGCACGCAACCTGCTTCGAGCAGGCGGATGGAATCCAAACCGCCGCTGCCACCGTTCACTCTCGAAACCGCCACGCAGAAAGTGCGCATGGCCGAGGACGCCTGGAACTCGCGCGACCCCGCGAGGGTCGTGCAGGTCTACACCGAGGACACGCGCTGGCGCAATCGGGGCGAGTTTCCGGTGGGGCGTGCAGAAGTGCGCAGCTTCCTGGAGCGCAAGTGGGCGCGTGAACTCGACTACCGCCTCATCAAGGAGCTGTGGACCTTTGCCGGTAACCGCATTGCCGTGCGATTCGCCTACGAGAGCCACGATGCGGCCGGCCAGTGGTATCGCAGCTACGGCAACGAGAACTGGGAGTTCGACGAGCGCGGTTTCATGCGGCTGCGCTTTGCCAGCATCAACGACCTGGCGATCGGCGCGGCGCAGCGCCTGTTCCATTGGCCGCTGGGCCGGCGGCCCGATGACCATCCCGGATTGAGCGACCTGGGGCTCTGAGCGAACCGCGGGATTTCACCGAGAGCGGTCGCACCAATCTGGCACAGGCATTGCATTGCAAGCCACATGCTTGCCGGTGCCCTCCAACTCCTCGACGCGTTCGATGTTCCAGCGGGGCCGGTGTCGCAGCCGCTGTGGAAGAACCAGCTCGAGCTGCTGCTTGAATCGACAGGCGAAGGTATCTTCGGCGTGGACCTGGGCGGAAACTGCATGTTCATCAACCGCGCAGGCGCGCGGATGATCGGCTTCGAGCCCGACGAGGTGCTGGGGCACAACATGCATGAGCTCACGCATCATTCGCACGCCGATGGTTCGCACTATCCTGACAGCGAATGCCCGATCTTCAATGCGTTCCGTCGCGGCCTGCCGTGCCGCCTGGATACCGAGGTGTTCTGGCGCAGGGACGCGACTGCGTTCGCTGTCGAGTATTCGAGCTACCCGATCATGGAAGGCGATTCGGTGCTGGGCGCCGTGATCACCTTCGTTGACATCACCGAACGCAAGCGCGCGGCCGACGCCCTGCAGCAGGCCAAGACATCGCTGGAAGTGCGAGTCGCCGAGCGCACGCGTGAACTGTCGCAGGCGCTGGAGCGCCAGCGCGAGCTCGCCGCCTATTCCGAGAAGGTCCGCGAGGAAGAACGCACCCGAATCGCGCGCGAAGTGCATGACGAACTGGGCAGCTTGCTGGTCGCGCTCAAGATGGATGTGAACTGGCTCGACAAGCGCCTGTCCGAGCAGCCGCGTCGCCAGGCGGAAGAGGCGCAGGACATGCGCGAACGCATGCGCAGCAAGTGCCAGAACATGAGCCGGCTGATCGAGAACGCGGTCGACAACGTGGGCCGGATCATCACCGACCTGCGGCCCAGCATCCTGGACCACCAGGGCCTGTGGGCCGCGC
>JAZKFI010000047.1:24519-29334 GCA_040386575.1 Pseudomonadota bacterium | reverse complement strand
CGAAGCCGGTGATGACCTCGTCGAAGATCAGCAGGATGCCGTGCTTGTCGCAGATTTCGCGCAGGCGCTTGAGGTAGCCCCTGGGCGGCAGGTACCACCCCGCACTGCCCGCCACCGGCTCGACGATGACGGCAGCGATGTTGCTCGGGTCATGCAGTGGCAGGATGCGGTTTTCCAGCTCCAGCAGCATGTCTTCCTGCGACACCGGCTCCTCGTTGTGGATGTATGCGTTGGCCGGATCGTGGATGAAGCGCATGTGGTCCACGCGCGGCAGCAGCGCCGTGCCGTACACCTTGCGATTGGCCGGGATGCCGCCCACGCTCATGCCGCCAAAGCCCACGCCGTGGTAGCCCTTTTCGCGGCCGATGAAAACGTTGCGATGGCCCTCGCCACGCGCCCGGTGATAGGCCAGCGCCACCTTCAGCGAGGTGTCGGCAGCTTCCGAGCCCGAGTTGCAGAACAGCACCTTGTTCAGGTCGCCCGGCGCCATCGCGGCAATCATTTCGGCCGCCTTGAACGCCTGGTCGTTGGAGGCCTGGAACGCGGTGGAATAGTCGAGCGTGTCGAGCTGTTTCTTGATCGCCTCGTTGATCGGCTTTCGGTTGTGGCCTGCGCCCACGCACCAGAGGCTGGAGATGCCGTCGATCACCTTGCGGCCGTCGTGCGTGGTGAAGGTCATCCCGTCGGCGGCGACGAAGATGCGCGGGTCCTTCTTGAATCCGCGGTTGGGCGTGAAGGGCAGCCAGTGGCTGTCCATGTTGAAGTCGTTGAAGGCCATTTGCCGGCTCCTGTGCGCAAAAACCTATTTTGCGACAATCAGGGCCGTATGAATAACGCCTACATCCTCACCCTCTCCTGCCCCGATCGCACGGGCATCGTCCACGCCGTCTCGGGGTTCCTGCTGGAGCGCGGCGGCAACATCGAGGAGGCGGCGCAATACAACGACCACGCCACGGGTCTTTTCTTCATGCGCGTGCAGTTCGCCTGCGACCAGCTCACGCATGAAGACCTGCAGCTGCAATGGAAGTTTTTCGCCGAACCCTTCGGCATGAACTGGAAGCTGCATGCCACCACGCAGCCGATGCGCACGGTCATCATGGTCAGCAAGGACGGCCACTGCCTGAACGACCTCTTGTTCCGCTGGAAGAGCGGCCTGCTCAAGCTCGATATCGCGGCCATCGTGTCGAACCACCGCGAGTTCTACCAGCTGGCTGCGAGCTACAACGTGCCGTTTCATCACATCCCGGTGACGGCTGCGACCAAGCCGCAGGCCGAGGCCAAACAGTTCGAGATCATCGAAGCCGAGCGTGCCGAGCTGGTCGTGCTGGCGCGCTACATGCAGGTGCTGTCCGATGATTTGTGCCGCAAGCTCTCGGGCCGCGCGATCAACATCCATCACAGCTTCCTGCCCAGCTTCAAAGGCGCGCGGCCGTATTACCAGGCGCATGACCGTGGCGTGAAACTGATCGGGGCCACGGCGCACTACGTGACGGCCGACCTGGACGAGGGTCCGATCATCGAGCAGGACGTGGCGCGCGTGGACCACAGCGCGACGGTCGAGTCCCTCACTGCGCAAGGTCGCGACACCGAAAGCCAGGTGCTGGCACGCGCGGTGAAGTGGCACAGCGAACACCGCGTGCTGCTCAACGGCCACAAGACGGTGATTTTCAAGTGAGTTTCCCCGGCGGTCATGGCGTGCCCCCTGGCTGTCATTGCGGACCCCTGGGCTGTCATTGCGGACTTGATCCGCAATCCATGCCTTCAACGGCCGTCGCCGCTGCGCGGTGGATGCCGGATCGAGTCCGGCATGACAACCCAATGAAGATCTGTCATTGCGGACTCGATCCGCAATCCATCTTCGTTCAAGCGCAGTCGGTGCCAGAGTCCGGCATGGCAGCCACATGACCACGCGCATCCCACCCATCCAGTGCCTGCTCACCTTCGAGGCATTGGCGCGGCTTCGCTCAGTCACCCTGGCTGCCGAGGAACTCTGCGTCACGCCCAGCGCGGTGAGCCACCGCGTCAAGCAGCTCGAACAGGTGATCGGCGCCAAGCTCTTCGGGCGCGCCGACTTCTCCCTCACCACCGACGGCAATGAATACCTGGCCCACGTGCGCGAAGGCCTCGCCAGCCTGGAGCGCTTCCCCGGCAAGGACAACGCGCAGGGCAAACGCAAACTGCGGGTCGCTGTCACGCCGACGTTCTCGCGCTCCATCCTCATGCCCCGCCTGCGCGGCTTCATCGAGGCGTACCCCGAGATCGACCTGATGCTGCAGGTCTCCATTCCGCTCCTGGACGTGGTGGCCGAGGACGCGGACCTGATGGTGCGCTTTGGCACCGGGCGCTATTCGGATGTCGAGCACCTGTGCCTGCTCACCGACGAAGTGACGCCCCTGGCCTCCCCTGCCTACATCCGCGCGAACGGCCCGTTCGACACACTCGAAGACCTGCTGGGCGCCAAGCTGATCAAGAGCCCGCTGGAGCCCTGGCGCACCTGGTTCCTCGCGCACGGCCACGATGCGAGCGAACCGGTCGAAGGCTCGTCGTTCAACGACATCGGCCTGATGTGCGATGCCGCAGCGCAGGGCCTGGGCATTGCACTGGTGCGCCTGAAGCTGGGCCAGCCCTGGCTGGACAACGGCTCGCTCGAACGCGTCTCGGATCGCAATGTGCCCAGTCCGCATGCGCACTACCTGTGCTGGCGAACCGGCGCGATGGATCGCTGGGAATGCGCGGCGTTTGCCGAATGGCTGCGCAAGAGCCTGGCCTGATGCCCCGTAGTCGGCACCGCAATTGCACCGATAACGGAAAAATCTTCATCCCGGCCGGCCCCGGTCCGCACTAAAGTGGCGGAATGAACGCCCCCACCGATCCTCAAGTGCTCGCCCGCGCCGAGCGACAGGCGCAAGTCGTGCGTGCCCTGAAGGCAGCGCTGCCCGCGCACGCACTGCTCTGGAACACCGAGGACACGACGCCCTATGAATGCGACGGCCTCACGGCCTACCGCCAGCGTCCACTGGTCGTCGCGTTGCCCGAGACCGAGGGCCAGGTGCAGGCCGTGCTGCGCGCCTGCCATGCGCTCGATGTGCCGGTGGTCGCGCGCGGTGCAGGCACGGGCCTGTCGGGTGGCGCGATGCCGCATGCGCTGGGCGTCACCTTGTCGCTGGCCAAGTTCAATCGCATCCTGAAGGTCGACCTGGCGAGCCGCACGGCTGTCGTGCAGTGCGGCGTGCGCAACCTGGCGATCAGCGAAGCGGCTGCGCCCTACGGCCTGTACTACGCGCCCGATCCGTCCAGCCAGATCGCCTGCACCATCGGCGGCAACGTGGCCGAGAACTCGGGCGGCGTTCACTGCCTGAAGTACGGCCTGACGCTGCACAACGTCATGCAGGTCAAGGGCTTCACCGTCGATGGCGAACCCGTCACCTTCGGCAGCGCCGCGCTCGATGCAGCGGGACTCGACCTGCTCAGCGTGGTGATCGGCAGCGAAGGCATGCTCGCCATCGCCACCGAGGTGACGGTCAAGCTCGTGCCCAAGCCACACATCGCGCGCTGCATCATGGCCAGCTTCGACGACGTGCGAAAGGCAGGCGATGCGGTGGCGTCCGTCATCGCGGCGGGCATCATCCCGGCGGGGCTGGAGATGATGGACAAGCCGATGACGGCGGCGGTCGAAGACTTTGTCCACGCGGGTTACGACCTCACGGCCGAAGCCATCTTGCTGTGCGAGAGCGACGGCACCGAGGAAGAAGTCGAGGAAGAGATCGGCCGGATGACGGCGGTGCTGCGCCATGCAGGCGCGACGGCCATTGCCGTGAGCCGCGACGAGGCCGAGCGACTGCGATTCTGGAGCGGCCGCAAGAACGCATTCCCGGCGTCGGGCCGCATCAGCCCCGATTACATGTGCATGGATTCGACGATTCCGCGCAAGCGGCTCGCCGACATCCTGCTGGCGATCCAGGAAATGGAGAAGAAGTACGGGCTGCGCTGCGCCAATGTGTTCCATGCGGGCGACGGCAACCTGCATCCCTTGATTCTGTTTGACGCCAACGACGCGGACCAGCTGCATCGCTGCGAGCTGTTTGGCGCCGACATCCTGGAGACCAGCGTCGCGATGGGCGGCACCGTGACGGGTGAGCACGGCGTGGGCGTGGAAAAGCTCAACTCGATGTGCGTGCAGTTCAGCGGCGAGGAGCGCGAGCAGATGCTGGCACTCAAGCGCGCGTTCGACCCGAAGGGCCTGCTCAATCCGGGCAAGGTGATTCCGACGCTCAACCGCTGCGCCGAGTACGGAAAGATGCTGGTACGCGGCGGCCAGGTGTCACACCCGGACCTGCCGCGGTTCTAGCGCGCGAGCGCTTGCGCGTTCGCTACCTGGCTAGCGCGTGCACTGCACGTTGTTGACGAACGGGTCCCTGGCCTTTTCGTTCGTCTGCTTGTCTTCTTCCCTTTGCAGGAGTGCGACAAACACCGCGACCTGATTGTCGCCCTGAGCGATCGCCTGCTGGACAACGGGCCGCTGCTCTTCGCCCACGAGATCGACGATGCGATCCGTGTTGGATGTGGGAGGCGGCGGAGGCGCTGTCGGAGCTGGGGTCGGGGCCGGTGTTGGCGCAGGCGTCGGGGCCGGTGTCGGAGCAGGTGTCGGCGCGGGCGTCGGCGCAGGGGTGGGAGCAGGCGTCGGGGCTGGTGTTGGCGCCGGTGTCGGTGCGGGCGTCGGCGCAGGCGTTGGGGCCGGTGTCGGCGCGGGCGTCGGCGCAGGCGTCGGCGCAGGGGTGGGAGCAGGCGTCGGGGCTGGTGTTGGCGCCGGTGTCG
>JAZKFI010000047.1:0-24419 GCA_040386575.1 Pseudomonadota bacterium | reverse complement strand
GTGTTGGCGCCGGTGTCGGTGCGGGCGTCGGCGCAGGCGTTGGGGCCGGTGTCGGAGCGGGCGTCGGCGCGGGCGTTGGGGCCGGTGTCGGTGCTGGCGTCGGCGCAGGCGTTGGGGCCGGTGTCGGAGCTGGCGTCGGCGCAGGCGTTGGGGCCGGTGTCGGAGCTGGCGTCGGCGCAGGCGTTGGAGCCGGTGTCGGTGCCGGTGTCGGTGCTGGCGTCGGGGCCGGTGTCGGAGCGGGGGTCGGTGCAGGAACGGCCAACACCAATGCCGCATTCGGCGCACTCGAGAACGACACATCGAACCCCGTCACCGTCGGTGCAGAGCCGCCGACGCTGGTGTCACTGCGGATCACGTCGAACTGGTCAGCCGGAGCCGGGGTGGCGAGCGAATTCACCACCACGCTGACGCCGCTTGCCAGCGTCACAGGCCCCGTGAACGCAACCACATCGTGGTTGTCAGGCGAGGCCAGGTCGATCAGCACTTGCGAGCCGGAATTGATCACCGACGACGCAGCCGAAATCGAGAGCGTGCCGACCGAACCGTCCGTGCCAGGCACCAGCTTGCCGCTGTTGTTGAACGCGCCGGAACCGAGGGCGAGCAGGCCGGTGCCGGTGATGACACCTGCCGATGCATTGGTGAAGTTGCTGCCGCCGGTATTGAGCGAGGTACCGTCAGCCAGGCTGATGGTGCCGTTGTTGGTGCCGAACACGCCGGATCCGAATGTCAGGTTCCCGCTATCGACTTGCACGACCCCGGTGTTCGTGAACGAGCCGACATTGACGGCGCTGCCCGGAGGCGCATCTGCGGCAACCTTCTTGACCAGGCCCGCATTGCTAATGGTGCCGAATCCGCCGGCAAAGCCTGCGCCGTCACTGAGGTTGAGCTTGCCGCCCGAGGTGTTGTTCAGCGAGAAGCCGCTGGCCGTCGTGGTCAGGCCCAGGATGTTGACCGTGCCCTCATTGACCATGGCGCGCGATGTCGTCACAGACTTCACGTCGGCAATGGCGCCGGTGGCGATGGTGGTGTTGCCCGGCCCGCTGGCCGAGCCGCTGTCCCATGCCAGGGTATTGCCGATGGTGAGATTGCCGGAGCCGGTCAGCACGCTGCCAGGCCCGAGATTCAGATGCGGAATGCCCAGGTTGCTCGCAACCGACAGCGTGCCGTTGGACACGTGGAACGTATCGTCCGAAAGGATGCTGTTGTTGAGCGTCAGCGTGCCGCCCGAGGCAAAGATGCCGCTGGTGCCGCTGTTGAAGGTGGTCGATCCGGCGCCCGATATGCTCAGGGTGCCATTCAGGTTGATCGCGCCCGTGGCCGTGATGCTGCGCGTGCCGGTCAGCGAATTGATGCTGTTGCCGATGGCGACCGTGTCGCCGAACAGGGAGATGCCGGTACCCGTCAGGGGCTGGTTCGTGCGCAGTTCGCCGCCCGCGCTCAGGGTGAGCGTCTGGGTCCCGGTGCTCACGGGCGTGCCCAGGTTCAGGTTCTCGCTGGCCGTCATCAGGAAGCGGGAATTGGTGGCGAGGATGGCCGAGGCGAGAAGCGCGTTGCCGTCGTGGTTGATGAACACTTCGGTCGGACCGGACAAGCCCGTACCGGGAATGGTGAAGTCCGTGGTGCCGCTGGCGGTGGCGGAAGTGGTCAGCAGCGGATTGGTCGACGTGCCGATGCGGCCGGTCGAGCCGTTTTGCAACATGATCTTGTCGGCACGCAGCAGGCCGGCGTCTTGCAGGATCGTGAAGTTGTTGCCGGTCTTCAGCTCGATGCCGCCGCCGGGGCCGGGGGCCACAGTGCCGTTGATGCTGATGTTGGACGCTTCGTTGATCCGGATGAAGGACCCGCTGGCTGCCTGGGAAACGTCGCCCAGTGTCAGGGCGATGAACGGCGAAAGGTTGGACAACGTGATGTGCCCGTCGCCCGAACCTGTCTTGGTCTGCTGCGCGCTGAAGCCCGCCAGCGCGTTGCTGGTGTTGGACAGTTCAATGAATCCGCCTGCAAACGCCCGCAGGTCCGGGCCGGCAATCCGGGCGGTCTGCGTGATGTTGCCATTGGTCGCCTGCAGCACCAAAATGCCGCCGCCATTGCTGGAGATGGGCGCATTGACTTCGACGTTGGTGTTGGCGATCAGGGACAGGGTGCTGAAGCTGTCCCAGGCGATCGGGCTCACCACCCGAAGGAAACCGGTGCCGGTGCCCGACAGGTTGTTGGTGAGCACCGTGACATCGGAACTCGCCAGCGCCGTCTGCAGGTTCGAGGTGCGCACGAGCGAATCCTGCACCGCGCCGGTGGGGGTGAAGCCGCTGGCTGTCTCGTTGTTGCCCGACATGCCCGCTGCAGTAGCCGTTGCCTGATCGACCGCGATGAAGATGTTGGTCGGGTCGAGCAGCCACAGGCCGCGCTTGCCGTTGTCGGCACGCGTGTCGACCGTGAGACCTTCCACATCCAGCACATGGCCCGATGTTTCGATCTTGCCGCCGTTGCCCGACACCGAGCCGCCGCGGGCCGAGATGTGACCCTGCGCGCTCGTCTTGCCGTCGGACCAGGCGACCACCGTGCCGCCGTTGCCACTGGTGCCTGCATCGGCCCGCAGAACGCTGCCCGCTTCCAGCGTCGTGGCCTTCGAATTCGCGATGCTCGCATCGCCGCCTTGCCAGCCGCCGCCGACCAGCACCGTGCCGCCGCCTTGTGCGCCGCTGGCATCGACCACGGCGCCGGAGCGCACCGTGACGTCTTCGGCCGTGATGCGAACCGAGCCGCCTGCATCGCCGCTGGTTGCTCGGACTTCGCCGCCCACGTCTGCCGACCTGGCGGCCTTGAGGACGACAGCGCCGCCTTCCACCGAAACGCCGGTGGCCTGCACCAGGCCGCTGTGCTTGAGCTGCCCCGCAAAGATGCCGACGGCGTCGCCCTGCAGCGTGCCGAGGTTCACGGCCTCATTGCCCGCCTGCACTTCGAAGACGATGCCTTCCAGGCCACGACCGGTGAGCTCGACCTTCTGGCCCGCCGCCAGGATCGTCGCGCCGTTGGGCGCCTGCACCAGCGCTTGCGGGCCGACTGCGACCTGCGGCGCGATCAGCACGACGTCGCCGCTTCTGGCGATGATCTTGCCGTTGACAGTCAAGCCGCCACCACCCAGGCCATCCGCGCCGAACAGCATGCGCCCGGCCAGCGCGTCAGCGTCTGTCATCCGAAGCGTGGAAGCAGTGAACCCGTTGGTGTCGACGACAGCGCCCGCGCCGACTGCGATACCGGCCGGGTTGACCAGCACCAGCTTGCCGTTGGACGACAGCGTGCCGAAAATCTGTGAAGGATTGTTGCCAAGGACGCGGTTGATCGAGGTGCTGGTGGTCGAGGGCTGGTCGAACCGCATGTACGTGCCGGGTGCGATGCCCAGCGTGGCCCAGTTGATGACGGACTGGTTGGTGCCCAGGCCGTTTTGCGTCTTGATGACTTGCGAGGCACCGCGCTGGATCAGTGTCGCCTGGCCCTGCACGACCTCCATGCCGGTGCCGCCGGCGTAAACGCCCAGGGGCAATGCAGCCAGCGCTGTCGCCACCGCGGCCACGATGCCGGCGGGCCGGAACCCTGCTGCGGCGGGTGAAGCTGCCGGCCGGCGTGCGCCGGACCGGTCCCGGCCGCTGGCCGAGGTACTGACAATGTGCGGAGTCGATGGCTTCACGGAAATATCTTTCCCGGAAGAAAGCGCCGATGCAGGCAGCTTTGTCCCGTAGGTCGCAGGCGAAACGTTCGTATAGTCGCGTTCGACGGTAGCACAGCGTTACATGCGATGCAACGCTGAACACCTGTATTCCGACCCCCCTGTGCACGGGGAGACGTGCCACCCGGCAGATGTCACAGAGAAAGTGAAAAATCACCACATGTCCGTGTTCATCAGCATTGCCTCTTACCGCGATCCCGTCCTGCCCTTCACCGTTTCACGAGCCCTTGCCACGGCACGTTGGCCCGACGACCTGCACTTCGGTATCGTGGACCAGACGCCACCGGCGGCTCGCGGCGCCCCCCTGGCCATGCGCGGCGAGGCGCGCCTGAGTTACGTGGCGATCGATTCGCAGTTCGCTAGGGGCCCCTGCTGGGCCCGCGCCATCGCCCAGTCGCTCTACGACAACGAAGACTGGTACTTCCAGATCGACTCGCACATGGACTTCGACGACGGCTGGGACGACCTGCTGATCACCCAGGCCAACGCACTCATGGCGCAAAAGCCCGGCCGCCCCGGCGTCGTGATCTCGTCTTATCCAAATCCTTTTGTTTTCGAGAACGGCCAGCCGGTCAAGCGGCCCACGACGCAGAAAGTGCTGGCCCACGTCGTCAAACCCGACTCGCAATTTGCGCCCGACCACCCGGTACTCGGCTTCGAGGCGCACCCGATCGACGAGGACGTCGCCGTGCCAGGCATCCACCTGGGCGCAGGCTGCATGTTTGCCTCGGGTGCGTATGCGCAGGCGTTTCCGTACGACCCCTGGTATTACTTCCACGGCGAGGAACAGGCGTTGTCCGCGCGGCTGTACACGCACGGCTGGGACATCTTCCACATGCCGGGCCTGCCGGTTTACCACCTGTACAACACGCCGGGCTCCGGTGCGCCCGAGCGGCCCCTGCACTGGGACCCCAGGGAAGACGAGGCCCGCCAGCAGGCCTGGTGGAAGCTGGAAGAAAAATCGCGCGCGCGGCTGAACGCCTTGCTCTCGGGCGAGCCGCTTGGCGTGTATGGCCTGGGACGCGACCGAACGATGGCCCAGTACGCGGCGTTCAGCGGGATCGACTATGCGGCCAGGACGATTGCGGTGGAGGCGAAGGTGCCGCAGCCGACACGCGGCTAGAAGAAAGAAGGCAAGCGCGGCACCCGGTCGCTATGGAGCGGGCGTGCGCACCAACTCACGCGCCAGGCACAGGTCCGCCCACGCCTTGGACTTGTCCGCCAGGTTGCCCAGCAGGTAGGTCGGGTGATAGGTCACGACCACGGGCACACCCTCGTACGCATGCACCCGCCCGCGAAGACGCCCCAGCGGCTCGTCGGTTTGCAGCACCGTCTCGACGGCGAAGCGGCCCATCACCAGGATCACCCGGGGCTTGAGCAGCTGTACCTGCCTGCGCAGCAAGGGCTCGCACTGCGCGAATTCCTCGGCCATCGGCCGGCGGCCGCCTGGCGGGCGGCACTTGAGCACGTTCGCAATGAAAGCCTTGTTGTCGCGCGACACGCCGATCGAGCGCAGCATGTTGTCCAGCAGCTGGCCGACCTGGCCTCCAAACGCCTCGCCGGAACGGTCTTCGTTGTCGTCGGGCGGCTCTCCGATGACCATCACGTCCGGCTGCAGATCACCGACGCCGAACACCGCATTGCGGCGGCTCGAACCGAGGCCACAAGCGCGGCAAACAGCGACCGCCTCTGCGAGCGCAGCCCATTCGAGCGATTCGACGCCTCGATCTGGCGCTGGCACAGACGACGGCGCGCGGCGACTGACCGGCGGCGCGACAACTTCGCCCTTGATCGATGGCGCCACCGATGCAGGCGGCGTGCGTTCGACCGCAATCGCTTCAACGGCCTCTGCCTCGACGACAGCCATTGGCGAATCGTCTTGCGCACCCCGCTCGGGAAAGAAGTCAGGCAGGCCCATTTCGACCAGCATCGCGCGCTGGCGGGCATCGAGTTGCAGCGTCATAGCTTCAGGCTCATCACGACGGCGTCTTCGCGCTTGCCCGCTTGCGCAGGGTAGTAACTGCGTCGCTCGCCGACTCGCCGGTAACCGTGGCGTTCATAGATGCGCTGGGCGCGCACATTGCCCACGCGCACTTCCAGCCAGAGCCATTGCGCCCCCTGCCCGCGCGACCAGATGGCCAGGGCGTCGAGCATGACCTGGCCCCAGCCCTCACCCTGGCGCTGCGGTCGCACGGTGATATTGAGCAGGTGCACTTCATCCACACCCTTCATGGCGACGAAATAGCCGATCACCTGGTCTTTGGCGGTGAGCACCTGCGCTTCGTAACCCGATCGCAGGGTGTCGGCGAAGTTGCCGGGTGTCCACGGGTGCTCGTAGGCCTCGCGCTCGATGGCCACGATCTCGCCCAGCCGGGCCTGGGTCATCGGCTCGAACTGCGCTTCGACGGATTTGAAGACGGCACTCATGGCAGGTTGTCCCGGATCGCGCGCGCGGCCGCACGCTCATCGGTAGTTTGTGCCACTTTATCGCGGATATAGAGCGGCATGGCGCGGGCGGCGTCCGTGGCCTGACCAGCGGCGATCAGGATGGGGGCGACGCGCAACAGCGCTGCGGCTGTGGGCCATGCGTCGATACGCGCGGCGGCAACCGCAAGCCGCGTGCCATAGGCTGTGAAGGCATTGCCCGCCAGCGCCCATCCTCGCGGAACGACCACATCTTCCGGACGCTTCACGCGCACAGGCTCGTGTTCGCGCCAGGCGCCGTCTTCGAACGCATAGGCTGCGCAATAAACCTCATCCATCCGTGCATCGAGCAGGGCCACCACACGCTCCACCCCGGCAAGGTTGCGCGCCTCTTCGGCCACGGCCAGCAAGGTGTCCACGCCCAGCACCGGCACGCCCGAGCCGAATGAAAGGCCCTGCGCGACGGAGCACGCCGTGCGAAGGCCGGTGAAAGATCCCGGTCCGCGGCCGAAGACGATTGCATCGAGCTCAGCCAGCGTCAGGCCCGCGTCGCCCAACAGTTGCAGCACGGTGGGAATCAGGGTTGTGGACGACCTCGCGCCCCCTTGCCCATCCACCCGCAGGACTTCACCGGCCGCGCGCTGGATGGCGACAGACAGGGTCTCGGTGCTGGTATCGAAGGCAAGCAGGTTCAAAACGGTGTTTTCGCGGTTGGCGGGGCAGCCGTGCATTATCGAGGGCCGGGATAATGCCACCATGCTTGCCCGCCCATTGGCCTTTTGCGTCGCCGTACTCCTGTCCACTGCCGCGCTTCTGGCATCGGCCCAAGCCCTGCCTGCCGAGGTCGAGGCCGCGCTCGTTCGCGCCAAACTCCCCCGCGATGCAGTGACTTTCCTCGTGACCGAGGTCGACCCTCGCGCCCCGCCACGGCTTTCGCATCGCATCAGCTCGCCGGTCAATCCGGCATCGGTGGCGAAGCTCGCGACCACCTACGCGGCGCTGGAATTGCTGGGTCCCGCGTACACCTGGTCAACCCCGGTGTATGTCGATGGCACGGTGCGGGATGGCACGCTGCAGGGCAACCTGTACATCAAGGGCACGGGCGACCCCAAGCTGGTCGCCGAGCGCATCTGGCTGATGCTGCGGCGCGTCCAGGGTCTGGGCATCCGCGCGATCAGTGGCGACATCGTGCTCGACCAGAGCGCGTTCAGCCTGCTGGAACACAACCCGATGGCCTTCGACGGCGAGCCGCTGCGCGCGCACAACGTCGGGCCGGGCGCCCTGCTGCTGAACTACCGGGCCATGACGATCACCTTCACGCCGCGCGACGGCAACGCAATGGTTCATGTGGAGCCGCCGCTTGCAGGGGTGCAAGCACCCGCTTCGGTGCCGCTCACGCGGGTCGAATGCGGCGATTGGCGCGGTGGCTTGCAGGCTGACTTCAACGATCCGGCACGACTGCGTTTTGCCGGCGGCTTCCCGGCCGGTTGCGGCGAGCGGACCTGGCCGCTCGCCTATGCCGATCCGCGCTCGTATTCCGCGCGCACCCTCGCAGGTATCTGGCAGCAGATGGGCGCAACCCTGACCGGCCAGGTGCGCGACGGCAAGGTGCCTGCCGGTCTCGCGCCGGCGTTCGAAGTGCAATCGCCGCCGCTGGCGGAGGTCATCCGCGACATCAACAAGTTCAGCAACAACGTGATGGCGCAGCAGGTCTTTCTCACGCTCAGCCTGCAGCGCCGCGGCCTTGGAACGATGTCGGGTTCGCGTGACGTGATGCGCCAGTGGTGGGCCGAGCGATTCGGCGGTGAGCCGCCGGTGTTCGACAACGGCTCGGGCCTGTCGCGCGACGACCGCATCACCGCGCAGCAACTCGCGCAACTGCTGCAGGCGGCATGGGCATCGCCCCTGATGCCCGACCTGATGTCGTCATTGCCGCTATCGGGCATCGACGGCACGATGCGCCGCGTTCGCGGTCGCGCCCTGGGACTTGCGCACCTGAAAACCGGGAGCCTGCGCGATGTCACTGGCGTGGCCGGGTATGTTCATGCCGCCAACGGCAAGCGCTACGTGCTGGTGGCGATCGCCAATCACGCGAATGCGGCGGCCGTACGCCCGGCCATCGAAGCCCTCATCGAATGGACCGCAGCGGGGCAATGAGCACCATGCCCTGGCACGAACTGCTCGGCTATATCGCAGCCTTTCTCACCACCGGCAGCTTTGTGCCGCAGGTCTGGCACACCCTGCGCACACGCGACGTGAGCGGAATATCGCTCACGATGTACCTGGTGTTCGCGCTCGGCGTTTCGCTGTGGCTGATCTACGGCTGGATCCTGGCCGCCTGGCCGATCGTGCTGGCCAACCTGGTGACGCTCGCGCTGGTGCTGCTGATCATCGCCATGAAGCTCAGGTTCCGGCCATCGGGTGCCAGGTGAACACGGGATACGAAGGCCGCGTTGGTGAATACCCCGTGGGCCTTGTCGCCGAGGACGTCTAACATCGTCCAGCACAAAATCGAACGACCGTTCTTTTCTACTGGAACCACCCAATGAAATCCATGAGATCCATCAAACTGAAGCTCGCAACGCTCACAGCAGCACTTGTCCTGGCCGGTTGCGGCGGCGGGGGCGGCGGCGGCATCGACTTCGCCTCCATGGTGTCCTTTGGCGACAGCCTGAGCGACGTGGGCACTTATCGCGTCGGCACTGTCGCAGCTCTGGGCGGCGGCAAGTTCACCGTCAACGGACCGCAAGCTCGCAATTGGACCGAAGTGGTTGCCGCCCGCGCCGGCACTGCGGCACCTTGCGCCGCGCAGACCGGCCTGCTGCCCAACATCCCCGGCTTCACGGGTGCGGCGGTCACCAACGTTCCAGCCTGCACGAACTATGCGCAGGGCAGCTCGCGCATCAGCGGTGTGTTCTCGGTGAACTCGGCCACGCTCCAGGCAGCCCCGTTCAACCAGGTGAACATCGGACTGATGGCCGTACCGATCACGACGCAATTGAGCACCCATCTCGCCAAGAACGGCGGCACCTACAACCCCAACGACCTGGTGACGGTGATGGGCGGCGGCAATGACGTCTTCATGAATCTCAATGGCGTGAGCGCTGCAGCGCTGGGCGGCGCAGGCGCAGTCGGCGGTGCGATCACGGCCGGCTGGGACGCTTCGGTGCAAGCTGCTGTCGCGGCTGGCGGTGCCGCTGCGGTCAACGCGGCCGCGACGGCCGCCGTGACCAGCATGGGCGCTGCGGGGGCGCAGCTGGCCGCGCTGGTGAAGTCGCAGATCCTGGCAAAGGGCGCGCGGTACGTCGTGGTGGTGAACCTGCCGGACGTGAGCCAGTCGCCCTTCGGCCTGTCGCAGAGCGCCGAGACGCGTGCGCTCATCGGCCAGATGGTGACCACATTCAATGCCCAACTCGCCTCTGGGCTCACTGGAAGCGGCGTGCTGCTGGTGGATGCGTACACACAGGGGCGCGCGCAGGCGGCGAGCCCGGCAGCCTATGGCCTCACCAACGTGACGACGCCTGCCTGCAGCGCCACGTCGCCGGCCAACCCGCTCCTGGGTTCGTCGCTCGCCTGCACGGCCGCCAGCCTGATCGCCGGGGACACCAGCGGCTACCTCTTTGCCGACACGGTGCATCCGACGCCGCTGGGCCATCAGCTGATCGCCAACCAGGTCACCGCCCAGATGCAGGCTGCCGGCTGGTTCTGACGCACTGCGTCGCCAACGAAAAAGCGCCCCGCGGGGCGCTTTCTTCATGCTGCGGTGGCGGGCTTACCAGCGCGCACGAATCCGCGAGAAAGCGTATTCGCCGAACTTGCGATGACCCTGGGGCGTCGGATAAACCTTGTCTGCGAAGAGATAGGCTTCATACGAGACATTGGCCAGCGTGGTGGAAGGGGTGCACAGGCCCGAGTTGACTTCACCGGCGCCAATGCCGATGCCCGGACCCGGGTCGATCGACGTGCACACGGCGGCGATCGAATTGGTCATGCCGTAAGCCGTGGGCACGGCGGTCATCAGGTTGAAAAGGAAGGCCGTATCGACATACAGGACGCTGTTACCCAGGTCCACGATGTTGATCAGCAGCTCTTCGTTGAAGCGCGCGCTGGCCGCGGCCAACAGCGTGGCATTTGCGCTGGTCTGGCCTCCGGTCTGGCCCCAGGGCGTACGGGCCATGTCATAAACGCCCGACACCACCACGTGCGTGGAGCCGGCCTGCACCAGCCGGCGCACTTGCGTTGCCAGGTCGCGCCCGGCCTGACGAACATTGGCGAGCATCTGGTCGCCGGTCTGCGCGCCGGAGGTCACCAGCGCCATCTCGGCAATGATGTCCGAAGTGCCACCGTTGATGATGACCAGGTCGCGCTCGCCAAACCGGTTGGCCGTGACATAGGCGTCGATCTGCTGCTTGATTGTGGGCGTTGCGGTGCTGCCTGCCGCGTCAGGCGTTGCGACCACGCGTGCATTCTTCTGGGCATAAAAGGTGCCACCGGCGTTGGCCGTGACTGCAGGCACCCCGTACGCGGCGGCGATGCCCTGCGTCCAGATATTGGTGTTGCCATCATTGACGGTGTACTTGGTGCCGGTCTGGCCGATATCGGACAGGCCGTCGCCAAACGCAAACACGCGGGCCGGTTCGAGCTGCGACACGATAGAGCCGGACCCGCAGGCGGCCAGGGTCAGCAGCGAAACGGACGCCAGCGCCACAGCGGCACGGCGCATCCAGGAAAAAGACATGAAGTTCTCCAATACGGGGTTGCGGGGTAGTTTAACTTTCGCCGCTTCGCCCGGGGGCGTAGTCAGGCCGAAGCCCTTTGCAGACGGTCGCGCACACCTTCCCACTCGGGCTGGTCGGGCGGCGTCTCCACCCAGATCAGCCGCACACCGTGCGAATCGAAATCGCGCAGCACCGCGAACAGCTGGCGAGCCGTCTCCACGGCATCGTCGGGCATGCGCCTGCGGATGACCTTGTCCGAGCGAGTCTGCAGGATGGCGCGTGAATAGGTCGCGATGCCCGCTGCGTCGGCCCCCAGGAGGTCGAGCGCGGTCTGCAACGATTTGGCGTCCATGAGGCGTACACGTGCCGTCGGTGCGTAATGCGATTCCAGGGTGCCCGAGGCGCGCGGGGTTGCCTCCAGCTCATCAGCGCCGCGCATACGCTCGCCGCAGGCGGCTTCGAGTTCGGCGCGGCCCAGCACGCCGGGGCGCAGCAGCACCGGCACGCCGCGCGTGCAATCGACGATGGTGGATTCGATGCCGACCTGGCACGGCCCGCCGTCGAGCACCGGCAACGCATCGCCGAACTCGGATTGCACATGCTCAGCCGTGGTGGGGCTGACCCGTCCGAACTTGTTGGCGCTGGGGGCCGCCAGGCCGATCACCGCCGGGGTCGCCTGCGCGCATGCAAGCAGCAGTGCATGCGCCACCGGGTGGGCGGGGCAGCGCAGTCCGATCGAATCCTGCCCGCCGGCTGCGGCGGCAGCAACGCTGGGACGACGGTGCAGGATGAGCGTGAGCGGGCCGGGCCAGAATTTGTCGATCAGCCGCGAAGCAAACGCCGGAACTTCCGATGCGAAATGCGCCACACCGGATGCGTCGGCCACATGCACGATGAGCGGGTGGTCGCTGGGCCGCCCCTTGGCCGCGAAGATTTTGGCGACCGCATCCTCGCGGCTCGCATCGGCGCCCAGCCCGTACACCGTCTCTGTCGGAAACGCCACGAGCTCGCCGGCCGCGAGCACTCGCGCGGCCTGCGCTATCGATTCGGCACTGTTGCCGCCCAGGATCATTGGCTTGCCGGCTTCAGAAGGTTTCGATGCCCAGCAGCGCGGCGGCATGCAGCGCGTTCGTGCGTACATCGGCAGCAGTCGGGCCCGTGACAGTGAGATGGCCCATCTTGCGGCCCTTGCGCGCACTGGTCTTGCCATACAGATGCAGGTGCATGCCCGCAAGTGCCAGCACCTTGTCCCACGGCGGCGTCACTTCGGTTTCGCCTTGCAGGAACCACAGGTCGCCCAGCAGGTTGAGCATGATGGTCGGGCTGTGCTGGCGCGGCTGCACCAGCGGCAACCCCGTCATGGCCCTGACCTGCAAGTCGAACTGCGACACGTCGCACGCGTCGATGCTGTAGTGGCCGCTGTTGTGGGGGCGAGGCGCCATTTCGTTGACGACCAGCGAACCATCGCCGAGCAAAAAGAATTCCACGCAGAGGACGCCGACGTAGTCGATGCCCTGGGCAATCGCACGCGCCGACTCGATCGCCTGCCTCGCCTGCTCGCTGTGCAGGCTGCCTTCGATGACCTGGGTCACGGCAAGGATGCCGCCGCGGTGCAGGTTGAGCTGCGCCGGGAAATTCACCATGGTCCCGTCGCGACCGCGCGCCACGATGACGGAACACTCCGCCACCAGCGGCATCAGTTTTTCGAGCACGCACGCGACGCCGCCCAGGTCGTCCCAGCCCTGCTGCAACTGCGCACGGTCGGCGACGCGGACCTGGCCCTTGCCGTCGTAGCCCATGCGCGATGTCTTGAGAACGCCGGGGAGCAAGTCGTCGGTGACGCTTGCGAGGTGTTCGGGCGATTCGATCGCTGCATAGGGGGCGCACGCCACGCCACACCTGACGAAATGCGCCTTCTCCTTGACGCGATCCTGCGCGATGGCGACAGCTTCGGCTCCGGGGGCAACGGGTCTCATCGACGCGAGCGTGGCAAGCGCGTCCGCTGGCACGTTCTCGAATTCGGTGGTGATGGCAGCGCTCACGTTGGCCAGCCGCAGGAGCCCATCCTGGTCGAGGTAGTCGGTATGGATGTGGTGGTGGCTCACCAGCCCGGCTGGACTCGAGGCATCCGGGTCCAGCACGGCCGTGAAATAGCCCATCTGCTGCGCAGCGTGAACGAACATGCGCCCGAGCTGGCCGCCCCCCATGACGCCCAGCGTCTCGCCGGGCAGGATGACCGCCGGTTGTGTTGCGGGAGTGGTCATGGCTGGGGCGGCAGTGTCATCGCGCGTGCCATCTCGGTTTGCCTGGCCCGGTACGCATCGAGCCTGGCGCGCAGCGCGGGGTCTTCGTTGGCCAGCATCGCCACGGCAAAGAGCGCCGCATTGGCCGCGCCTGCATTGCCGATCGCAAATGTCGCGACGGGGATGCCTTTGGGCATCTGGACAATGCTGTGCAGCGAATCGACGCCCTGCAAGTGCCTGGTGGCGACCGGCACACCGAGCACGGGCACCGTTGTCTTGGCGGCAATCATGCCGGGCAAATGGGCCGCGCCGCCCGCACCTGCGATGATCGCCTTCAGCCCCGCGCCGGCTGCGGCTTGCGCATAGGCGAACATGTCATCGGGCATGCGATGCGCCGAGACCACCCGGGCTTCGTGGGTGATACCGAATTCCTGGAGAATCGCTACTGCGTGTTGCAGCGTATCCCAGTCACTGCTGGAACCCATCACCACGCCAACCTGTATAGAACCCATGAGCACCTCTAAAGGTTGAATTTTAAGGTTTGAGCCGGACATATCCATCCATGATCGACGTCACCATAGAAAACTTTGAAGCCGAGGTCATTGCCGCCTCGATGGCCCAGCCCGTGCTGGTGGACTTCTGGGCGCCCTGGTGCGGCCCGTGCAAGGTGATCGGCCCGATCCTTGAAAAGCTGGAGACCGACTACAAGGGCCGCTTCAAGCTCGTGAAGATCGACTCCGACCAGGAGCAGCAACTTGCGGGCGCATTCGGCATTCGAAGCATCCCTACCTGCATCCTGCTCATGAACGGCCAGCCGGTCGATGGCTTCCAGGGTGCGATGCCCGAAGGCAAGGTCAAGGAATTCCTGGACAAGCACTTGCCGCCGGCCATTGAAGAGCCCGAGGAAGAGCCGGTCGTTGAAGACGACAGCGCGCTCGATCCCCAGGCGCAGCTGCTCAAATTGCAGGAGGCTGTCGCTGCCGAGCCCGAAAACGATGACGCGCGTTTCAGCTACGTCAAGGCGCTGCTGCTGGCCGGCCGAACCGACGACGCCAAGGTCGCGTTTGCGCCCGTCATCGCCAAGACGTCGTTGGTGCGCCGGTTCGATTCGCTGCAAAAGTGGATGGATGCGCTGGATGCGACGCATGGTTCAGCGACTGCTCAATTCGATTCCCGCATCGCTGCGAACAAGCGTGATTTCGATGCCCGGTATTCACGTGCGCAGGTGCTGATCGCGAACCAGGAATGGACCAGCGCGATGGACGAGCTGCTCGAAATCCTGATGCGCGACAAGACCTGGAACGAAGACCTGGCGCGCAAGACCTATATCGCCGTGCTCGACATCATCGAACCGCCCAAGGTCAAGGTCGCCGACGGCCAGATCCCGCCGGACGACCCGACGGTGGCGACGTATCGCAGGCGGCTCTCGAGCGTTGTGCTGTCCTGACCGGATGTCATGCCGGACTTGATCCGGCATCCACCGCGCAGCGGCCACTGCGCCTGACCAGAGATGGATTGCGGGTCGAGCCCGCAATGACAGCCCTGGGAAACGACGGATGTCATGCCGGACTTGATCCGGCATCCACCGCGCAGCGGCTACAGCCTCAGCGAGTGAGCATCGTCACGCGCTCGGCAGGCGCACTGACTTTCAGTTCCACCAGCTCACCGCCGCGACGCATCTTCGGATAGCTCACCGATTCCACCGCCAGGGTCGTTCCAGCGCTCAATGCGGGCACGGGCCCCTTCGCGCCCGGCGCATCCGGACCCAGCGCCAATTGGGCGTCTCCATCGCATTTCGAAAGCAGAGCAGGCGCCGTCACCCGAACCTGCTTCACAAGGCCGAGTGACTGCCTGTCAGATCCGGTGATCGCCTTGCCATCCTGTGACAGCAACTGAACACCTGCCATGCGAGGCGCCCACTTGCCGGTGTCCGACAGCCGGCCCGCGACAAGGCATGAGCTCTCCGATTGGGCAAAGGAAGTAGCGCCAGTGAGTGCCAGGCCCAGGGCCAGTGCGATGCGCAGCGTGGTCATGCTGTTCTCCGGTGTGAATGAACCGGTTCAGCATACCCCCCGCCGGTCAGGCCTTCAAGCGCTGCAGTGCCTCGCGGTACTTGGCGGCCGTCTTCTCGATCACCTCGCGCGGCAGGCGCGGCGCGGGCGGTGTCTTGTCCCAGTGCTTGCCGTTGATGCGCACTTCTTCCAGCCAGTCACGCACGAACTGCTTGTCGTAGCTCGGTGGATTGGTTCCGGCTGCATAGGCGGCTTCGTAGCCCTCGACGGGCCAGTAGCGCGACGAATCGGGCGTGAGCACCTCATCCATCAACACCAGCGTGCCGTTTTCATCGAGGCCGAATTCGAACTTGGTGTCGGCAATGATCATGCCCTTGGCCAACGCGATGGCGGCCGCTTCCTTGTAGATGCGGATGCTGGTGTCGCGAATCTGCGCCGCCAGCTCGGGCCCGACGATCTCGACCACCTGCTCGAAGCTGATGTTCTCGTCGTGCTCGCCCATCGCAGCCTTGGCGGCCGGCGTGAAGATCGGCTCAGGCAATTTGCCGGCGTTCTTCAGTCCAGGCGGAAGCTTGACGCCGCAGACGGCCTGCGATTCCTGGTATTCCTTCCAGCCGCTGCCGGCCAGGTAGCCGCGCACCACGGCCTCCACCGGAATCGGCTTCAGGCGCTTGACCAGCATGGAGCGCTGCGTGACCTGGGGAATTTCAGCGGCGGTGACCACGCTCTCGGGCGCCTCGCCGGTCAGGTGGTTGGGGCAGATGTGGCCGAGCTTGTCGAACCAGAACAGCGCCATCTGCGTGAGCAGCTCGCCCTTGCCGGGAATCGGCTCGCCCATGATCACGTCGAACGCCGAGAGCCGGTCACTCGCGACCATCAGGATGCGGTCCGTGCCGACGGCGTAGTTGTCGCGCACCTTGCCTCGGGCCAGTAGCGGCAGCGAGGTGAGCGCGGAGGTGTGGAGGGCTGAGGTCATGGAATCCAGACAGCTGTCGTTGGAAGTGAGATTGTGAATCACGCTGAACAACGTCTTGGGGTCGTCCTCGTCGGCCAGCACATCGCTGCCTTCCAGCGCAAGGAGCCCCGCGTAGTCCGGTTTCATGCGTGAGTCCCCAGCGATCGACCTCAGTTCACAACCTGCGCCAGCTCGCCCTTTTCGTACTTCTGCGCCACGACCTGCATCGAATCGGTCTTGATCTTCGCGGCCTGGCCTTCGCAGCCGAACTCGATGTACCGCTGCTTGCAGATCTGCTTGGCAGCTTCGCGCGCGGGCTTGAGCCATTCCCGAGCATCGAACTTGTCGGGGTTTTCAGCGAGGAACTTGCGCACGGCAGCCGTCATCGCCAGGCGGATGTCGGTGTCGATGTTGATTTTGCGCACGCCGTACTTGATCGCTTCCTGGATTTCTTCGACAGGCACGCCGTACGTTTCCTTCATGGCGCCGCCGTACTGGCGAATCACGGCCAGCAGGTCTTGCGGCACCGATGACGAGCCGTGCATCACGAGGTGCGTGTTGGGGATGCGGCGGTTGATTTCCTTGATGCGGTCGATGGCCAGGATGTCGCCGGTGGGCTTGCGCGTGAACTTGTAGGCGCCGTGGCTGGTGCCGATGGCGATGGCCAGCGCGTCCAGCTGCGTGCGCTTGACGAAGTCAGCCGCCTGTTCCGGATCGGTCAGCAGCTGCTCGCGCGTCATGGTGGCGTCGGTGCCGTGGCCGTCTTCCTTGTCGCCCTTCATGGTTTCCAGCGATCCGAGGCAGCCGAGCTCGCCTTCAACCGTGACGCCAACCTTGTGCGCCATGTCCACGACCTTGCGCGTGACGTCGACGTTGTAGTCGTAGCTGGCAATCGTCTTGCCGTCGCCTTCGAGCGAGCCGTCCATCATCACGGAAGAGAAGCCCAGGTCGATCGCGCCGCGGCAGACATCGGGGTTCTGGCCGTGGTCCTGGTGCATCACCAGCGGAATCGTGGGGTAGGCCTCGATCGCGGCCAGGATGAGGTGCTTGATGAAGGGCTCGCCGGCGTATTTGCGGGCACCGGCCGAGGCCTGCAGGATCACCGGAGCGCCGGTTTCTTTTGCCGCTTCCATCACGGCCTGCACCTGCTCGAGGTTGTTGACGTTGAAAGCGGGGATGCCATAGCCGTTTTCAGCGGCATGGTCCAGCAGTTGGCGCATGGAGACGAGGGGCATGGTTCGGGTCCAGGTGAGGGGTCGGGGGAAGCCGTCAATTTTACAGGCGCGAAAGGCTTTCATTCAGCCACTGAGGCACCATCTGGGTTGTCAATGGCTCTATTCACTCTCTACGGTCTCTCGGCCGCGCTTCACTTTTACGTGTGGGCACGCATCGCGGCGGACCTGCCGGGCGCCTGGGCCGGCCCGGCGTTCACAACCTTGCTGGTGGTGTCCGCGCTGCTGATGCCGATGGGCCTGGCGGCCAAGCGCCTGTTTACCCAGCCGCGGGCTGACACGCTGGCATGGGCGGGCCTGCTGGCGATGGGCCTGTTTTCGTCGCTTTTCGTCTTCGCGGTCGTGCGCGACCTCCTGCTGCTCGCGGGATTTGCCGGCAGCTTCGCGGTCGAGTCGCTCCTGCCCACGCAAGGTTTCCAGCAGCTCACGGCCCTGATGGTCGCGCTGCTCGGCATTGGCGTCACGATCGCCGGATTCCTGAATGCACGGCGCACGGCGCGTGTGGTGACCGTCGACATCCCGGTGCAGGGCCTTCCCGCCGCGCTGGACGGGTTCACCATCGTGCAGATCAGCGATATTCACATCGGCCCGACGATTCGCGGCAAGCATCTGGATCGCATCGTCGATGCGGTCAATTCGCAGCAGGCGGACGTCGTTGCCATCACCGGCGACCTGGTCGATGGCTCGGTGCCGGAACTGCAGGACCACGTCGCGCCGCTGGGTCGCCTGCAATCGCGCGCGGGCAGCTACTTTGTCACGGGCAATCACGAGTACTACTCGGGCGTGCTGCCGTGGATGGCCGAGCTTCGCCGGTTGGGCATCAATGTGCTGCATAACGAACATGTGGTCATCGAGCGGAGCGGAGCGAAGCTCGTGCTCGCGGGCGTGACCGACTTCAGCGCCGGCCACTTCGACGAGTCGCATCGCAGCGACCCCCGGGCATCGCTTGCCCGGGCGCCCGACGATGCAGCCGTGAAGATCCTGCTGGCCCACCAGCCCCGCAGTGCGCCCGCTGCGGCCGAGGCAGGATTTGATCTGCAATTGTCCGGCCACACCCACGGCGGGCAGTTCTGGCCGTGGAACCACTTCGTGCGTTTCCAGCAGCCGTTCACGGCTGGGCTTCATCGCCTGGATGAGCTGCAGGTGTATGTCAGCCGCGGCACTGGCTACTGGGGCCCGCCCAAGCGGTTCGGCGCGCCTTCCGAAATCACCACGCTTCGCCTGGTGCCTGCGTAGGATCAGCACCTACAGGGGCGCGGCGCGTTGCCCCACAAGACGCCCTTGGTGGCCGGCTCAAAACTGGCCTGATGTTCCGCGCAGCATCCGTCTCATCCACGCTTTCCGGCGCACGAGCCAACAATGTCAACTACCTGGGCGCAGCGCGCAGCCGCCGCAAGTTCGAGCTGTATTACCCGGGTGGATTCCTCGACGAGACCTATCAGGTCACCGAGCGATCCTTCAAGGAACGCGCGCATCTGCAATGGAACGAACAGCTCGGTCCGGTGGCATTTCGCAAGTTGCTCGCGCGAGGTGAATTTCGCGAGATCGCGGACACGGCCGTGCGCATCGAGTCGAACAGCAACCTGCTTTTTTCATTCGAGCGCATGGCGCTTCGCGATGCGGTCAAGACGTCAGCGGGCGCGCGCCTGTTCGCAACGGAGCTGTACGCATTTCTCTGGGGGCGAGGCTCGCCACACCGGCGCTTTGACGACTGGGTGCAGGCGCTGTCGGAGTTGCCGCGGCGCGAGGCACGCGTGGTGACCTGGCCGCTGGTGACCGTGTTCGGTTTTCTGGCGCGTCCGGACCGGCATCTTTTTCTCAAGCCCCGCGCCACTCGCAAGGCCGCGCACGACTACGGCTTCGACTTCGAGTACCAGGCGCAGCCGTCGTGGGATGTCTATCGCTCGCTGCTGACGTTCGCGGCCATCTTGCGCCGCGACCTGGACAAGCGGCCCGGGTTCAAGGCGCGCGACATGATCGACATGCAGTCGTTCATCTGGGTGCTGGGTGCGCCCGAATACGAGGCTTGAGGCCGCTTCATTTCGCGAACTGTTCGGAGCCCACGAGACCGATCTTGGTCAGGCCCGCTCTCTGGGCGCTCGACAACAACGCCGCCACCTGCTCGTATTTGGCAGCGCTGTTCGGGCGCAGGTGAATCTCGGGTTGGTCTTGCCGCGCTGCTGCCGTTTGCAATCGGGTCTCCAGATCCGCACGGCCGGCGAGTGCCTCGCCGTTCCAGAGCAACGCGCCTTGCGGCGTGACATCGATCTGCACGATCTCGGGATCGACCGTGGGCGGCGGCGCGTTCAGCCCCGGCATCTCCAGCCGCACCGAATGCAGCTGGATCGGAATCGTGATGATGAGCATGACCAGCAGGACCAGCAGCACATCGACCAGCGGCGTGGTGTTGATGTCGACCATCATTTCGTGGTCGCCTTCGCCGGTGTCCAGCGGGATCATCGCGGCGGCTCCGACAGGAAACCCACGCGCGAAATGCCCGCCTGCTGCGCGGCGTAAACCACCTGCCCGATCGCCTGGTAATCGGCACGGGCGTCGGCGCGTATGTGCAGCTCGGGCTGCGGCTTTTCCTGCGCGACGCGGGACAACTCCCCGGCCAGCACCAGCGGATCGCGAACCGGCGTGTCGAACCAGTACACGACGCCTTGCGCATCGACGGTGATGATCACGTCTTGCGGCGCGGCCTCGCGCGCCTCGTTCGCTTCGCGCGGCAGCGTCACGCCGATGGAGCTGTTGACCACCGGGATCGTGATCAGGAAGATGATGAGCAGCACCAGCATCACATCCACCAGCGGCGTGGTGTTGATGGTTGCCAGCAGCGGCTCGTCGGCCTCTGGCATCTGGTGCGGGAAACGGATGGCCATCTGGATCTGCGCCGGACGCCTAGCGCCGCGCGTTGGCCGCCATCAGCACGGTGTGCAGGTCCGAGCCGAAGGCACGTACCGTGTCCATGCCGACCTTGTTGCGACGCACCAGCCAGTTGTAGCCGAGCACCGCAGGCACCGCCACGGCAAGCCCGATCGCCGTCATGATGAGCGCCTCGCCGACGGGGCCGGCCACCTTGTCGATCGAGGCCTGGCCCGACGCGCCGATCTTCACGAGCGCGTTGTAGATGCCCCAGACCGTGCCGAACAGGCCGACAAAGGGCGCGGTGGAACCGACTGTGGCCAGGACTGCAAGGCCCTCTTGCGTGCGGCTGTGGACAGTGGCGATGGCGCGCTCGATGCTTTGTGCGGTCCAGGTGTTGTGATCGACCTGCCCGATGAGGCCGTCGTGCTTGCGCGCGGCTTCCAGCGCGGATTCGGCGATGAAGCGAAACGGGCTGCCCACTTGCAGCTGCTCCGCGCCCTGGCGCACCGTGTCCGCCTTCCAGAATTTCTGGTTGGCGACCTTG
The DNA here is from genome assembly GCA_040386575.1 of Pseudomonadota bacterium. Taxonomy (GTDB): domain Bacteria; phylum Pseudomonadota; class Gammaproteobacteria; order Burkholderiales; family Burkholderiaceae_C; genus Ramlibacter. Next base: position 3,702 of record JAZKFI010000047.1, on the reverse strand, counting down.
CCTTGCGTGCCCATCTTCGACTGCGCGATCAGCTTGCTGATCAGCACGTACCAGCTGCCCAGCGACATGATCGCCAGGATCAGCAGCGTGATGCGCGCCACCCAGTCGCCCTGCGACCAGACCGCCTGCAATCCATAGGGGTTGGCGACGTCGGCCGGCTTGATCGGCGGCAAGGCCGGCGTGAGGCCTGGTGCGGGCGAGGCGATGACTGGCATGGACGCAGTCGCTGCCGTTGATGGCGTTGTTGCCGTGACTGGCGCGCTGGCAGTGGCGCCGGCAGGAGCAGTCTGCGCCAGCGCGTGCCCCGTCGCCAGCGATGCGGCCAATGCACAGGCTGCCGCGAACATGCGGGTGTACGTGAGTGAAGAGGCGGTCATAAAAACCTGGACGGTGCTTGGGATGCGTGGATGAGCGAAGCCACACACATTGTGTCGCATCCGTCTGCGAAGCCGGCGCCATTTGCCCCGCGCCCATGTCCATAATCTCGCCCATGCACAAGCCATGGAAGCCCAGCGTCACTGTCGCCGCCATCATCGAAAGGGACGGCCGCTTCCTGATGATCGAGGAGGAAACCGCGCTCGGCCTGCGCCTGAACACGCCGGCCGGCCACCTCGACCCCGGCGAGACGCCCGAGCAGGGTTGCGCGCGCGAGGCGCTGGAAGAGTCGGCTTACGAGTTCAAGCCGACGGCCTTGCTCGGCATGTACCTGGCGCGCTCACGCAAGAACTCCACGGGTGAGGACCAGACCTATTTGCGTCTGGCCTTTTGTGGTGAGCTGGGTGCGCACCATCCGGAGCAGCCGCTCGACACCGGCATCGTGCGCACGTTGTGGATGACGCCGCAGGAAGTTCGGCAGTCCGCCGACAGGCATCGCAGCCCGCTGGTATTGCAATGCATCGAGGACTATCTGGCGGGCGTGCGTCACCCGCTGTCAGTGATCTACACGCACCCCGATGTGCTGATCACGCCAGCTTAGGCTGCGCGTTCATTTCGCGCACTTCCCGGCCAGCGCGCGGGCGACGAGGCCCGGCGCCGCGAGCAGGCCGCCGACTTGCTGCGGGTCTTTCGGTGCATGCATGCAATCGTCGACCGAGCCCGACTCCATGCCATCGGCCAGCGGATCCTTGGGCTTGCCCCGGCGCAATTGTTCGTTGGCCATGTCGCTGATGCTGCGCTGGCGCTGGATGCGGTACGGCCCCGGATGCAGAGGCAATGCCGGAGTCAGGTTCGGTGCAGGCGGCAATGCCGCTGCTGGCGCGACCGCAGGCGGAGAAGCCGCCGGGCGGCCCCAACCATCTGCCGCGGGCGCGGGCACCAGGACCGGCGTGGCCCGACCCGAACCCGGCGAACCGGGCGCAACCGGCACATCGACGACCGGACCTTGCAGGCGCTGTGCGGGCGCGGCGGGTGCCGGTGGGGCGGGCGGGGCCGGTGGTGCAGGAACAGCAGCTGCGGGTGCTGGCGCTGCAGGAGCGGGTGCGGGCGGCGCGGGTACCGCAGGGGCAGGTACTGGAGGAGCCGGGGCAGGCGGTGCCGGTACAGGGGGCGCGGGAGCGGGCGGTGCCGGTGCGGGCGGTGCAGGGGTTGGCGGGACCGGCATGGGCGCAGGCGCTGGTGGGGCCGGGACCGGCACAGGTACCGGCGCCGGTGCGGGAACAGGCGCTGGAACCGGCAGGGGCACGGGTGCAGGCGCGGGCACAGGAACCGGAACAGGCGCCGGCGGGACTGGCACGGGTGCGGGCGGCGGCGGCACTTCGACGGGTACCGGTACTGGTTCCGCCACTGGAGGCAGGGGAACAGGCGCGGGCGGAACCGGAATCGCCGCAGGCGCACTCTCCACCGCAGGCACGGGCAAAGGCTCAGGCACGACGGCAGCAGGTACCGGGGCGGGCACTGGCTTGGGCGCTTTGAGCGTTTCGGGCAGCTGCGTCGTCGTCTTCAGCGGCACGCTCGACTCCAGGTTGCGCGAAAAAACCAGGCTGTTGTCCGCCATGCTGGGACTGGTCTGCGACCGAAGCGTGATCGCGCGGCTCGCATTCGATGGCGAGGGGCTGATCGGCTGCACGTACTGGTACACCACGTAGCGAATCTGCTGCTGCAGCGGCGTGTGCTGCAGCAGGAGCCACAGCAGCGCAACGTGAATCGCGCCCGCTGTCGCCATGCCCGCAGGCGACAGGCGCTGCCGGGGGAATGGCGGGGTTGTAGGCCGGTAGAGCATGTGGTCAAAGTGGCGTGGGGATAATCGCACAAATGAACAGCAAGCCTCGCGTCGTCGTCGGGTTGAGCGGAGGCGTGGACTCCGCGGTGACCGCACACCTGCTCAAGGCGCAGGGCTGGGACGTCGTCGGCATCTTCATGAAGAACTGGGAAGATGACGATGACGACGAATACTGCTCGTCGAACCAGGACTTCATCGACGCGGCCAGCGTGGCCGATGTCATCGGCATCGAGATCGAGCACGTCAACTTCGCGGCCGAATACCGCGACCGCGTGTTCGCCGAGTTCCTTCGCGAATACCAGGCAGGCCGCACCCCCAACCCCGACGTGCTGTGCAACGCCGAGATCAAGTTCAAGGCCTTCCTCGACCACGCGATGCGACTGGGCGCAGAAAAGATCGCGACGGGCCACTACGCGCGCGTGCGTGAACACTGCGGCAGCTTCCAGTTGCTCAAGGGCCTGGACGAGACCAAGGACCAGAGCTACTTCCTGCATCGGCTCTCACAGGCGCAGCTTTCAAAGACGCTGTTCCCTGTCGGCGAATTGCGCAAGAGCGAAGTGCGCCGCATCGCGCAGGAAATTGGCCTGCCCAACGCGAAGAAGAAGGACTCGACCGGCATCTGCTTCATCGGCGAACGGCCGTTTCGGGATTTCCTCAATCGCTACATCAGCAAGGAACCGGGGCCGATCAAGGACGAACGCGGACGCACGATCGGCCAGCACCAGGGGCTGTCGTTCTACACGCTGGGGCAAAGGCAGGGGCTGGGTATCGGCGGGATCAAAGCCAAAGGCGCACAAAAGGGCGGCGGCGAACATGCCCCGTGGTTTGTTGCGCGCAAGGACTTGGCGCACAACATCCTGTGGGTGGTGCAGGGGCACGATCATCCGTGGCTGCAGTCCAGCGCGCTGGATGCGGACGATGCTAGCTGGGTTGCGGGACACGCGCCTGAAGCCGGCACTTACGGCTCCAAGACGCGCTACCGGCAGGCCGATTCACCCTGCGCGCTGGCAGCGAACGCCAACGGTGCATTCCACCTCGATTTCCCGCAGCCGCAATGGGCCGTGACGCCGGGTCAATCAGCTGTGCTTTATGACGGCGAGGTGTGCCTGGGCGGTGGCGTGATTTCGTCGCGGGACTAGCGCGTTGTCATTGCGGGCTTGACCCGCAATCCATCTCTGATCAAGCCCCGTCGCCGCTTCGCGGTGGATGCCGGATCAGGTCCGGCATGACAGCCACCCGGAGCCACGCTCAAAACGGAATATCGTCATCCATGTCATCGAAACCGCTCGGTGGCGCTTTCGCAGCCGGAGCACGCTGCCCTCCGCCCTGCGGCGCAGGCGGACGGCTTGCCGGCGCGCGGCGCGGCTCGTAGCCGCCACCGTCATCGTCACCCGAGGACGATGGCGAGCCCATGCCCTGACGGCCGCCCAGCATCTGCATGTTGTCGGCGCGGATTTCGGTGGTGAATTTCTCGATGCCGTCCT
>JAZKFI010000046.1:0-8408 GCA_040386575.1 Pseudomonadota bacterium | reverse complement strand
GCGATCATCAACACCTGGAGCGACATCAACCCCTGCCACTCGCACTTCAAGCAGCGGGTCGAAGAGGTCAAGCGCGGCATCTGGCAGGCGGGCGGATTTCCGGTGGAGATGCCGGCGATCTCGCTGTCGGAGCCTTTCCAGAAGCCGACCACCATGCTCTATCGCAACCTGCTCGCGATGGAATGCGAGGAGCTGCTGCGCTCGTACCCGGCCGACGGCTGCGTGTTGATGGGCGGCTGCGACAAGACGACGCCTGCGCTTGTGATGGGCGCCATCTCGATGGACCTGCCGGCGATCTTCATGCCTGCGGGCCCGATGCTGCGCGGCGACTACAAGGGCGAATACCTGGGTTCGGGTTCCGACACCTGGAAGTACTGGGCCGAGTTGCGCGCGGGCAACATCACCGAAGGCGACTGGCAGGAAGTCGAAGACGGTATCGCGCGATCCGCCGGTCACTGCATGACGATGGGCACGGCCAGCACGATGTGCTCGGCGATGGAGGTGCTGGGACTGACATTGCCCGGTGCGTCGTCGATTCCCGCACCGGACTCGCGCCACTCCCAAATGGCGACGCTCACGGGCAAGCGCATCGTGGACATGGTGTGGGAAGACTTGAAGCCTTCGGACATCCTCACCGCGCATTCGTTCGACAACGCGGTGACGGCGGTGCTTGCATTGGGCGGTTCGACCAATTCGGTGGTGCACCTGATCGCGCTGGCGCGCCGAGCCGGAGTCGCGCTCGACCTCCAGCGCTTCGATGCGCTGGCTCGGCGCACGCCGGTGCTGGCCAACTTGCGGCCGAGCGGCAAGTACCTGATGGAGGACTTCTATTACGCCGGCGGCCTGCGCGCGTTCCTGACGCAGCTGGGCGACCTGATGGACTTCGGGCAGCTGACCTGCACGGGCACGACCCTGGGCGCCAACATAGAGGGCGCCAGGGTCTTCAACGACGATGTGATCCGACCTCGCACCAACGCGCTGGTGGAGAGCGATGGCCTGGCCGTGCTGACCGGCAATCTCGCGCCCGGCGGCGCCGTCATCAAGCCCGCTGCGATGGAGCCGCACCTGCGCAAGCACACCGGCCCGGCCGTCGTGTTCAAGGATTACAACGACATGGCCGCGCGCATCGATTCACCCGACCTGCAGGTCACGAAAGACAGCGTCATCGTGCTGCAAAGCGCGGGGCCGCAAGGCGCGCCCGGCATGCCTGAGTGGGGGCAGTTGCCCATCCCGCAGAAGCTGCTGAAAGAGGGCGTGCGCGACATGCTGCGCATCAGCGATGCGCGCATGAGCGGCACGAGCTACGGTGCGTGCGTGCTGCACGTCACGCCCGAGTCGCATGTGGGTGGGCCGCTCGGACTGCTGCGCGATGGCGACATGATTTCGCTGGATGTGGACGCGCGGCGCATCGACATGCAGGTGAGCGACGAAGAACTCGCGCAGCGCCGGGCGCTGTGGAAGCAACCCGCACCCAAGTTCACGCGCGGCTTCGGCGTGCTGTACCTCAAGCACATCCAGCAGGCCGATACGGGCTGCGACTTTGATTTTCTGGAAACGGAAAAGAAGGTTGAAGCGGATGGGGGCGAGCCGGAGATTCACTGATGGTGCGCTGCGCGCAAGGGCGCTTCTTTCGGCTGTCATTACGGACCTGATCCGCAATCCAGACAGCAACTGATCAAGCGCGGTTGCCGCTTCGCGGTGGATGCCGGATCGAGTCCGGCATGACAGCCTCACGCCCTCAGAGCCTCACCGCCCAGCCGGCGTCACTGGAGGCGACTACTTGCCTCGATACTGCGTCAGAAACGCAATCACCTTTGCCTTGTCGTAGTCCTTTTCCGCTTCGAGCGACGCCGTCTCCTGCGAACGGACCAGCTTGCCGTTGCCGTCGAGAACGAACAGGTGCGGATAGCCGTCCACCTTGGGCCAGCGTGACAGCACGGCCTCGTTCTTGTTTTCTTTCGAGAAGTTCACCTTGAGCCACACGTAGTGGTCATCGACCAGCTTCTTCACGTCTGCGTTGCGTGTGATGAAGCGGTCGAGGATGTGGCACCACGGACACCATTCGCCGCCGACGTCGATGATGACGCGCTTGCCCTGCTTTTTAGCCAGGGCGCTTGCGGCCGCTACATCCGCTGCAGCGTCGCGCGCGGGATCGAATTTGGCTGGAAGGTCGAAGGCAAACGCCGCATGGGTGAACGCAGCCACCGCGCCGGCGAGAACCAGTTTGAGAAATCGTCTTTTCATGAGCCCGACAGCATAGCCGCGACCGGGTCGGGTTGCAGCCAATCCGCGGCGATCAAGCGGTCTTTGTCTGCCAGAGGCCCAGCGCAGCGCCTGCAGGATCGACGATCACGCTGAACCAGCCCATGTCCGCCACGGGCGTGACAGGCTGCATCACCTGGCCGCCCAGCGTCTCGGCCTTCTTTGTCGCCGCATGGATGTCGGCCACATCGACATAAGCCAGCCAGAACGAGGGTGTTCCGGGGACCGGGTTCTTCATCATGCCGCCACCCGTGCCCTCACCGACGCCGATCGTCGTGTAGGTCATCCCTGGACCCATGGGCATCTCTTCCAGCTTCCAGTCAAAAAGGCTGGAATAAAAGGTCTTGGCGGCAGGCAGGTCGTTGCTGCTCAGTTCAACGTGCACGAAAGGGTTGGCCATGGTGATCTCCGGTTGGGTTGGCTGCCGCGACCATCGCGGCTGTCCTGACAATGACGAAGCAGGGCACCTCGTTTCGACAGGAGAGAAGATTTAACCAGATCGGTGAGCCAATTGGTATGCGTCATCCTGAAAAATGACTACGGAAGGAGTCGCTTCAGGTAGCGCCCGGTGTGGCTCGACTCGTTGGCCGCGATGTCTTCCGGCGTGCCAATGCCCACGACTTCGCCGCCGCCCGCGCCGCCCTCCGGACCCATGTCGATGATCCAGTCGGCGGTCTTGATGACGTCCAGGTTGTGCTCGATCACGACGATCGTGTTGCCTGCGTCGCGCAACTGGTGCAGCACCTTCAGCAGCAGGTCGATGTCGGCGAAGTGCAGACCGGTGGTCGGCTCGTCCAGGATGTAGAGCGTGCGGCCCGTGTCGCGCTTGGAAAGCTCCAGTGCAAGCTTGACGCGCTGCGCCTCACCCCCGGACAGCGTGGTCGCCGCCTGCCCGAGCTTGATGTACGACAGGCCCACATCCAGCAGCGTCTGCAGCTTGCGCGAGATCGTCGGCACGGCTTTGAGGAAGACGTAGGCGTCCTCGACCGTCATGTCCAGCACCTGTGCAATGTTGCGGCCCTTCCACTGCACTTCCAGCGTCTCGCGGTTGTAGCGCTGGCCCTTGCAGACATCGCAAGGCACGTACACGTCGGGCAGGAAGTGCATCTCGACCTTCACCACCCCGTCGCCCTGGCAGGCTTCGCAGCGCCCCCCCGCGACGTTGAACGAGAAGCGTCCCGGACCGTATCCGCGTTCCTTCGCGGTCGCCGTCTCTGCCATGAGTTCGCGGATCGGCGTGAACAGGCCGGTGTACGTCGCCGGGTTGCTGCGCGGTGTGCGCCCGATCGGCGACTGATCGACGTTGATGACCTTGTCGAAGTGTTCGATGCCTTCCACGGCTTCGTGCAGCGCCGGCTCCTCGTGCGCGCGATAAAGCGTGCGCGCCACGGCTGCGTAGAGCGTGTCGTTGACGATCGTCGATTTGCCCGAGCCCGATACGCCGGTCACGCAGGTGAACAGGCCTACCGGGAACGAGACGTTCACATCCTTGAGGTTGTTGCCCTTCGCGCCGATCACGCGAATCTCCTGCACCGCGCCGAGCGTGGCGAGGTGATGCGCTTCGCGCTCGCGACGGCGCAATGCCGCATCGCTGGGCGGAAAGCGCGAGGCCTTGCGCTCGACCGGCTCCGCGTTGACCACCGGCAGCCACGGCGTGCGCCGCGCGGGGACGGCAATAGACTTCGCGCCCGAGAGGTACTGCCCCGTGAGCGATTCCGGCGATGCCTTCACTTCTTCGAACGTGCCCTGCGCCATCACGCGTCCACCGTGAATGCCCGCGCCCGGCCCCATGTCGATCACGTAGTCGGCGGCGTGGATCATGTCTTCGTCATGCTCGACCACGATGACGCTGTTGCCGATGTCGCGCAGGTGGCGCAGCGTGCTGATGAGGCGGCCGTTATCGCGCTGGTGCAGGCCGATGCTCGGCTCGTCGAGCACGTACATCACGCCCGTCAGGCCCGAGCCGATCTGCGATGCGAGCCGGATCCGCTGTGCTTCCCCACCCGACAGCGTTTCGGCGCTGCGGTCCAGGCTCAGGTAATTGAGCCCCACGTCGTTGAGGAATTTCAGGCGCAGGCCGATTTCGCGCACCACCTTCTCGGCGATGTCCGCCTTCGCGCCGTGCAGTTTCAGGCCGGTGAAATACGCGAGGCTGTCACGCAGCGTTGCGTGGCTCACCTCGTAGATCGCGCGTGCCTGCTCGCCGTCGCCGATCTTGACGTGACGCGCTTCGCTGCGAAGGCGCGTGCCGTTGCATTCGGGGCACGGTTGCATGCTGCGGTAGCGCGCAAGTTCTTCGCGCACCGCGACCGAATCGGTCTCGCGGTAGCGCCGTGCCATGTTGGGCACGATGCCCTCGAAGGTGTGCTTCTTCGCCATCTTCTTGCCGGCGAAGTTGCCCGAATCCATCACGTAGCTGAACCGGATCTCTTCTTCGCCCGATCCGTTGAGCACCACGTTCTGCACCGGCAGATCCAGCTCTTCGAACGGCGCGTCGACGTTGAACTTGTAGTGCTTGGCCAGGCTCTCGATCAGGCTGAAGTAATAGCCATTGCGCCTGTCCCATCCCTTGATCGCGCCGCTGGCCAGAGACAGCGAGGGAAACGCCACGACGCGCGTCGGATCGAAGAATTCGCGATGACCCAGACCGTCGCACGACGGGCAGGCGCCGACCGGGGAATTGAATGAAAAAAGGCGCGGCTCCAGTTCGGTGATCGAGTAGTTGCAGATGGGACACGCGAACTTCGCGTTGAACCAGTGCTCATGGCCCGTGTCCATTTCCATCGCGATCGCGCGGCCGTCGGCCAGACGCAATGCGGCCTCAAAACTCTCGGCAAGGCGCTGCTGCATTTCAGGCCGCACCTTGAGGCGGTCGATCACCACGTCGATGTCGTGCTTTTCGGTCTTTTTGAGCTTGGGCAGTTCGTCGAACTCGTAGGGCTGGCCCCCGACGCGAAATCGCACGTAACCGCTGGCCTGCATCTCGGCAAAGAGTTCAAGGAACTCGCCCTTGCGCTCGCGGGCGACAGGCGCCAGGATCATCAGCTTCGTGTCGGCAGGCAGTGCGAGCACCGCGTCGACCATCTGCGAGACGGTCTGCGACGTGAGCGGGATGTCATGAGTCGGGCAGTAGGGTGTGCCGGCGCGCGCAAACAGCAGGCGCAGGTAATCGTGGATCTCGGTGACCGTGCCCACGGTCGAGCGCGGGTTGTGAGAGGTCGCCTTCTGCTCGATGGAAATCGCAGGCGACAGGCCCTCGATCATGTCCACATCGGGCTTGTCCATGAGCTGGAGAAACTGCCGCGCATAGGCAGACAGGCTTTCCACGTAGCGTCGCTGCCCTTCGGCATAGAGCGTGTCGAAGGCGAGCGATGATTTGCCCGACCCCGACAGGCCCGTGATCACGACCAGCTGGTTGCGCGGGATGTCGAGATCGACGTTCTTGAGGTTGTGCGTGCGCGCGCCGCGGATGCTGATCCGCTGGGCGGCGGCGATCTGGCCGAGGTACTTGCCGTCCGTGGGAGTGTTCAATGCCGGGTCCGCTGGGGGAAACCTGACATGATAGAACGGCGAGCCTCTGCGGTGCGAGCCCGAGGGTCCGCTTCGGCGTCGGCGTCAGGTTTTTGCGGCGTCGCAGCAGCACCAGAGGCAGGTGCACATGACCACGCAGCAGTCGCAGCACTTGTCGCAGGCGGTCGTCTGAGCGTCGTGGTCCGTCATTTGCTGGGCGGGCGGGGCGTCGTTGGCGGCGGGGGTGACGGGCGTCGGGGTCAGCGGTTCCGGACCGCCCTGGCGCAGCGCGGGCTTATCTGCAGGTCCCGCATGCTCGTCGTCATAAGGCGGAGGCGGTGGGATGGAGTCGGACGTTCGGCGGGCACTGGCTGGCAAGATGTTGAGCATGTGGTTTCCTTCAGTTTGTGATCAAAGTGGTTATGCGAAAAGCGATGCATTGAGTTCGGCGCGGTGCGCCTGCCGCCTTGCGCCCAGAAAGTAGTCCGTGTTCCAGCGCTCCAGTTGGCCCGCGAACTCATCGAGCATGGATCGCAGGCCCGGCACATGAAAGCCCGAAAGCGATGTCTGGCTGTGCAGGTAGATCACGCCCGTTCGGGGTGACATCACGAACGAGGCACCCTCGCTCATCATCTGGTAGCTGGTGCCCATCAGGTGCCGCAGGATGTCGAGCGCCTTGTCTGCCGGCGGGGCGCCGAAACGCACGGCGATGGAGACGCGCTCGTCCATGCCAATCGTTCGCTCGGTGAAGCTGACGTCTGCGCCACGCCAGCTGATCGTGAATGCCCGCTCGCCCCTGTCGTCCTTGACCAGCGCGACTGGTCTCAGGTCGAGGGCCTCGCACGCCTGGGCGTAGAAGTCGTTGAAGTCGGATGCGGGCATGGTCTTCCTTCGGTGCGGCTGATGACAGCCTGTTGACGGACATCGCAGTCATTGAGTGGTACGCCCACCCCTTGAGTTCCGCCCGATCCGGGAAGCTGAAAGTCTTGCCGGCGGCGAGTTTCCCGACATCCACGACAATTGCAGGCTTTTCGCCATCTCCGTCCCTGTGCCCCCGTCCACCCCCTCCAAGATGACTCCCGTCGAGCGCCGCGCCAGCGGGTCGCTGGCCGCCGTGTTCGCCGCGCGCATGCTGGGGCTGTTCATCGTCCTGCCGGTGTTCGCCCTGGAGGCCGCCCGGTATCCCGGCGGGGGCGACGCGGCGATGGTGGGTCTGGCGATGGGTATTTACGGCCTGACCCAGGGCCTGCTGCAGATTCCGTTCGGCATGGCGTCGGACCGGTTCGGGCGCAAGCGGGTGATCGTGATCGGCTTGGTGGTGTTTGCTGCGGGCAGCTTTCTGGCGGCCGCTGCCGACTCGCTGGGCTGGCTGATCGCGGGCCGGGCGTTGCAGGGCGCGGGGGCTGTTTCGGCGGCCGTGACGGCGCTGCTGGCGGACCAGACGCGTGACGAGGTCAGGACCAAGGCCATGGCCATCGTCGGCGCGAGTATCGGGCTGATGTTCGCGGTGTCGCTGGTGGCTGCTCCGCTGCTCGCGGCTGTCGTGGGCCTGCACGGCCTGTTTGCGATCACCGGGGGTCTCGCGCTGAGCTGTATCGCCATCGTGCTCTGGTGGACACCGCCGGAGCCCTTGCAGCACAAGAATGCCCCGCGCGGCCGATTGAAAGAAGTATTGACCCATCCCGGGCTGCTGCGCCTGGATGTGGGTGTATTTGTCCTGCACGCCGTGCAACTCGCCATGTGGGTCGCGATCCCGGCGATGCTCGTGCAGGCAGGGCTGGACAAGGCCAATCACTGGCACGTCTATCTGCCGGCTGTGCTGGCGTCATTCTTCGTGATGGGCGCCGTGCTGTTTCCGCTGGAGCGGCGCGGCTATCTTCGTGCGGTGTTTCTTGCGTCGGTCGGCGTGATCCTGCTGGTACAGGTAGGGCTTGCGTTGCTGTCCGGCAGCCCGGGCCTGCCGGCACTCGGGGCGCTGCTCTTCGTCTTCTTTTGCGCCTTCAATGTCCTGGAGGCGAGCCAGCCCAGCATGGCCTCGCGCATAGCACCGGCGCACGCACGCGGCGCGGCCCTCGGTGTGTACAACACACTCCAGTCATTGGGATTTTTTGCCGGCGGCGCGGTCGGCGGCTGGCTGGCCAAGCACGTTGGAACACAAGGTCTTTTTGCGGTCAGCGCGGTGCTGATGCTCATCTGGCTGGTCACGGCCTGGCCCATGCGCGCGCCACCTGCGGGACGGTCTGCGGAGCAGGTCCTGGCGGACGAAGCCCAGGCGACATAGGCCACATAATCAACAAATCAGGAGATTTGCTCATGGCATCCATCAACAAGGTCATCATCGTCGGCAACCTCGGCCGCGACCCCGAAATGCGTTCTTTCCCCAGTGGGGATCAGGTCGCGAACGTCACCATCGCCACCACCGACAAGTGGAAGGACAAGCAGACCGGCGAGCCCAAGGAAGCCACCGAATGGCACCGCGTCGTGTTCAACGGCCGCCTGGCCGAAATCGTCGGCCAGTACCTGAAAAAGGGTTCCCAGGTCTATGTCGAAGGCAGCCTGCGCACGCGCAAGTGGACCGACAAGGACGGCATCGAGAAATTCACCACCGAAATCCGCGCCGACAACATGCAGATGCT
>JAZKFI010000045.1:0-16719 GCA_040386575.1 Pseudomonadota bacterium | reverse complement strand
CCACCGCGAAGCGGCGACTGCGCTTGATCGCAGATGGATTGCGGATCAAGTCCGCGATGACAGCCCCGTTGCCGCGATGACCCCCATCAGCCGCGCAGCACCGCCTCCAGCAACAACCCCGCCGACAGGCACTTCGCATCTTCACCCGCAGGCGCGATCACCTGTAGCCCCATCGGCCTTCCATTCACGCCTACAGTGCCCGGCACACCCAGCGTCGGCGTCGCGAGCAAAGTCCAGGCGCGATTGAAAGTCGATGCGCCAGTGCTGCCATAGCCCTCGGGCGCTTCATCCGGTGCGCTGGGAGTCAGCAGCACGTCGACGCCCTCTATCCACTGGGCACACTGCTGACGCGCGCGATGCGCCACCGCTTGCGCACTCGCGTAGGCTTCGTCGGAGACCCCGCGCGCCGTCTGCAAATAGTCGCGCAGGAGCGGTGACAGGCGCGCGCCGTGCTGGTCGTACTCCACCGCCAGCGCCCTCGCCGCTTCCCATCCCTGGATCGCATCGTGGGCCTCGAAGGCATCGCCGACCCATGAAGGCATTGCAAGCTTGACGACACGAACGCCCGCATCTTCAAACGCCCGCACTGCGCGATCCATCGCCAGCTGCGCACTCGCCGACAACTCGCCCCACGGGTAGCTATCGGGCACACCCACCACGATGTCCTTCGCCGCAGGACGCGCAACTGCGACGATGCGTCCTCCACTGACCGCCTGCGCAAACTCGCTCACCTCGCCGACGGTGCGTGCGAACAGGCCTACCGTGTCGAGCGACCAAGAAAAGCATTTCACGCCCGCCGTCGGCAGCAACGCAAACGTCGGCTTGAAGCCCGCGATGCCGCAGTAGGACGCAGGACGCACGGTCGACCCGCCGGTCTGCGAGCCCACCGAAAACGCAATCAATCCCGCCGCCACAGCCGCCGCAGAACCCGCCGACGAGCCGCCCGGCGTACAGCCCGAAGCAGCGGGGTTCAAGGTTGCAGCAGGTTGCAGGAAAGCGAACTCGGTGGTCACCGTCTTGCCCACGACCAGGCCGCCTGCGCTGCGAATGATGCCCAGCATCGCGGCTTCGGTCGCCGGTCGATAACCCGCGTAAATTGGCGATCCATACGACGACACGAAGTCGGGTGAATCGAAGATGTCTTTTACGCCGACGAGGCGACCGGCGAGCGGTCCTGCCAGCTTGTGCGTGGCGGCGACGGCCGCGTCATCGGCAATGACCGCCGTGAAAGCCTTGAGTTGCGCGTCAGCCTCGCGGATGCGCGCGAGCGACTGCAGAAGATCGTTGGATGGAGTCATCTGCAGATTCTGTCACCCGGGCAGATAATGCGCCCCATGAGACTACTTCACACCATGCTCCGTGTGGGCAACCTGCAGCGCTCCATCGACTTCTACACCCGCGTGCTCGGCATGACGCTGCTGCGCACGACCGAGCGCCCTGACCAGAACTATTCGCTGGCGTTCGTCGGCTACGGCACCAACCCCGATCACGCCGAGATCGAGCTCACCTACAACCACGGCGTCGAGAGCTATGAGATGGGAACCGCCTTCGGCCACCTGGCCCTGGGGGTCTCCGATGTTTACGGCGCCTGCGACAGGATCCGCGCCGGCGGCGGCAACATCACACGCGAACCCGGCCCGGTCAAGGGCGGCACCACGGTGATCGCTTTCGTGACCGACCCGGACGGCTACAAGATCGAACTGATCGAACGCAAGGGCGACTAGCCTGCGCCGGAGACGCTCAGCGCTTGAGGCTCGCCGCCTCGCGCGCCAGCTGCGTGATGGCGGCCCAATCACCGCGTGCGACGAGGTCAGCCGGCGTGAGCCACGAGCCGCCCACGCAAGCGACATTGGCGAGCGCCAGCAAGTCACCCGCATTGGCTGCGGTGACGCCGCCGGTCGGGCAGAACTTCACATCGCCGAACGGTCCCTGCCACGCCCGGAGCATGGCCGCGCCGCCGGCCTGCATCGCAGGAAAGAACTTCAGTTCGGTGTAGCCGTCTTCCTGCGCCGCCATGATTTCGCCGCCGGTCGCCACGCCGGGCAGCAAGGGCAATCCGAGTTCATGGCAGGTCTTGCCCACCGCGTGCGTGTATCCCGGGCTCACCGCAAAGCGAGCGCCCGCAAAGGCCGCAGCCTGCGCATCGGAAGCACTGCGCACCGTGCCTGCACCCGGGACGGCGTCGGGTACTTCCCGTGCGATCGCTTCGATGCAGGCCAGCGCAACGGACGTTCGCAACGTCACCTCCAGCATCCGGATACCGCCCGCGACCAGGGCCCGAGCCAGCTCGACCGCATGTGCCACATCGTTCAACACGATCACCGGAATCACCGGCGCATCGTTCATCACATCGAGCGGCGTGAGTTTCACAGCCATGAACAAGCTCCCTCTTCCGCTGCCAGCGCATTGCGCCGAAATGACGCAAACAATTCGCGCCCCATGCCGATGCCGTTTGCGTCACGCAGATGCTGCGGCATGACGTCGGGCTCGCGCGCATCCCACTCGGCCTGAGGCACGAGCGCCTGCATCACGCCTGCATCAGCGTCGATGCGGATGACGTCGCCGTCGCGAACCTTCGCCAGCGGTCCACCGGCCGCGGCTTCGGGCGACACATGGATCGCCGCCGGCACCTTGCCCGATGCACCGCTCATGCGTCCGTCGGTGACCAACGCCACGCGGAACCCGCGCCCCTGCAACACGGCCAGCGGCGGCGTGAGCTTGTGCAGCTCGGGCATGCCGTTGGCCTGCGGGCCTTGCCAACGCACCACGCAGATAACGTCGCGCTCCAGTTCGCCCGCATTGAACGCCTCGATCAGGTGCTGCTGCCCCTCGAACACACGCGCCGGTGCCTCGATGACATGCCGGTCCTGCGGCACGGACGAAACCTTGATCACGCTGCGGCCGATGTTGCCCGCGAGCAGCTTCAGGCCGCCTGTCGCACTGAACGGGTCGGCTGCCGGACGAACCACATCGGTGTCGCGCGATGCGCCGATGTCCATCCATACGGGGCCCTCAGCCGGCTCGCGCGTGAACTCGCGAATGCCGCCCTCGCGCACCGTCATCACGTCCTCGTGCATGAGCCCCGCATCCAGCAGCTCGCGGATCACATAACCCGGACCGCCCGCGGACTGGAACTGGTTCACGTCCGCTGTCCCGTTGGGATACACGCGCGCCAGCAGCGGGATCACGGCCGAGAGCTGCGCGAAGTCGTCCCAGTCGATCGTGATGCCTGCGGCCCGTGCCACCGCCACCCAGTGGATCAGGTGATTGGTGCTGCCGCCGGTGGCCAGCAGCGCCGCCATCGCATTGACGATGGCGCGTTCGTCCACCAGCCGCCCGATCGGCGTGTGACGCTTGCCCTTGATGATGCCCAGCACGGTGCGCGCCGCCTCGCGCGTCAGTGTGTCACGAAGGTCATTGCCGGGATTGATGAACGCGGTGCCGGGCACATGCAGCCCCATCGCTTCCATCAGCATCTGGTTGCTGTTGGCCGTGCCGTAGAACGTGCAGGTGCCCGGCGAGTGATAGGCACGTGATTCGGCGTCCAGCAGTTCGGCGCGGCCCACCAGCCCCTGGGCTGCCTGCTCGCGGACCTTGGCCTTGGCGCTGTTGGAAAGCCCGCTGGTCATCGGCCCAGCCGGCACGAACACCATCGGCAGGTGCCCGAAATGCAGCGCGCCGATCATGAGACCCGGCACGATCTTGTCGCACACGCCCAGCATCAGCGCCGCGTCGAAAACGTCATGGCTGAGCGACACGGCAGTGGCCATCGCGATCACGTCGCGCGAGAACAGGCTCAGTTCCATGCCCGGCGTTCCCTGGGTCACGCCATCGCACATGGCAGGCACGCCACCGGCGACCTGCGCGGTGGCGCCGTGCTTGCGCGCTTCGTCCTTGATGAGATCGGGATAGCGGCCCAGCGGCACGTGCGCCGACAGCATGTCGTTGTACGCGTTGACGATGCCGATGTTGGGCGCTTTCTCGGCGACGACGCGCAGCTTGTCGTTGGACGGCATGCCCGCGAATGCGTGCGCGACGTTGGCGCAGCCCATGCGGTCGGCGCCGCGGTCCCGCGCCAGCATCTGGTCGATGAGCTTCAGATAGGCCGTGCGCGCGGGTGCGCTTCGCTCACGGATGCGCCGGGTGACGGCCTCGACAACGGGGTGAACTTGCATTTTTTTATGGTACCCCGGAACCGGCGTGCCGGCTGTCGTTGCGCACTTCCAAGGCTGTCATTGCGGACTTGATCCGCAATCCATCTGAGATCAAGCGCTGCCGCCGCTTCGCGGTGGATGCCGGATCAAGTCCGGCATGACAAGTCGGGTGGGTGTGACCGGACCGTGATCCTCATGACAGCTGAATGGATGGCGCTACAGTCACCGGATGTCCGAACCTCTGAAGCCGCTGCGCGACCCTGCAGCCATGCTGGAGAAAACGCTCACCGAATGGGGCGAGCGAGGCGATCTCTGGGTCTTTGGCTATGGCTCGCTCATCTGGAAGCCCGAGTTCGAGTTCGCCGAGCGCCGGCCCGCCAGGGTCCACGGCTGGCATCGCGCGCTGCGGATGTGGAGCCGCATCAACCGCGGCACACCCGAGCGGCCCGGCCTGGTATTTGGCATGCTGTCGGGCGGCTGCTGCCAGGGCATGGTGTTTCGCATCCCGCACGGCAAGGGCCGCGAAGTGCTCGCCCAGCTCTGGGCACGCGAGATGGCAATGGCCGTCTACGACCCGAAATGGCTGACCTGCCACACCAGCCACGGCCCGGTCGAAGCGCTGGCATTCACGCTGTCACGCAAGAGCCCCAGCCACACGGGGGTGCTGACGCCCGATGAATACCGGCGCATCTTCACCGAGGCGTCGGGTATCTACGGAACCACGCATGAGTACGCGCACCGTACGCTCGAAGAGCTGCGGCGCCACAACATCCATGACAAGGGGCTGGAGCGGCTGCTCAAGCTCATCGAGCGCTAGAAAAACGGATAGAGTTCGGACACAAAACGAGGAGATTCGCATGAACACCACAGGCACCCACTTTCGATTTGGCCCGGCCGTTGTTGCGAGCGCCGCGCTGGCCGCATTGCTCGCCGGTTGCGCGACACAGCCTTCCGGACCGATGGCCACCGCGTCGTTGCGAGCGACGACAGGCAACACGACAGCAGGCACCGTCCGCTTCGCGCAGTCGGGCAGCCAGGTCCTGGTCACCGGCACCATCACGGGTCTCAAGCCCGGCGCCGAACACGGTTTCCACGTCCATGAAAAGGGCGATTGCTCCAGCGGCGACGGCATGAGCACCGGCGGTCACTTCAACCCCACTTCCAATCCGCACGGCCGTCATGGCATGGGCGCGCATCACACCGGCGACCTGCCCAGCCTGAAAGCCGACGCGAGCGGCTCGGCTTCATTCAGCTTCGCATCGAGCACGCTGTCGGTGGGTTCGGGCGTGAACGACGTTGTCGGCAAGGGCCTGATCGTCCATCGCGACCCGGATGACTACCGCACGCAGCCGACCGGCAATGCAGGTCCGCGCCTGGCCTGCGCCGTCATTTCGCGCAGCTGATTCGATTCAGGACCTGGGCTGGGCGAGCATGTGCTCGGCCCTGGCGAGGTCGACGAGGGTGTCGATGTCGGTGACGATGCCCGCGTCGTCCAGTTCGAGGACGACGGGTGCTCTCACCGAAGCATGCGCCCGCACCACCGGGGCTGCGCCATTCGCGCCGGTGAGTTGAAGAAGCGCCGTTCGGCAAGCGGCAGGAAATCCCACGGGATGGCCGCGTTCGCTGCGGTATTGCGGCAACACGACCGCGTCGCCTTCAAGCGCAGCAGCCACCGCGTGCAAGCTGGACGGCTGGACCAGCGGCAAATCTCCGGGGAGGATCAACCAGCCGTTTGCATCGGGCGTCGCGCGCACGGCTGCGGCTATCGAATCGCCCATGCCCGCGTGGCCTGCGTCCTCCAGATGCCAGGGCAAGCCGCTGGCGCGCACGGCATCCAGGGTGTGTTCGAGGACAGGCTTGCCTGCGAGTAGCGCCTTGAGCTTGCTGGTGGTGCCGCCGGAAGCGATGAAGCGTTCGCCGCGGCCCGAGGCGAGGATGATGACGGTGGGGGGGCCCGCCCTCACCCTAGCCCTCTGCCTGGGGGAGAGGGGACAACTTCGGGGCGGTGGTGACTGCGTTTTTCACTTCGACAATCTGGGCGACGACTGAAACCGCAATTTCAGCCGGTGTCTTGGCGCCGATCCGCAAGCCCACCGGTCCATGCAGCCGGGACAGTTCCGGCTCGGTCAAGTCGAAGTGCTCGGCCAGGCGCTTCTTGCGCGTGGCCTGGTTGCGAGACGAACCCAGCGCACCGACATAGAAGGCATCCGATCGAAGGGCTTCGAGCAACGCCATGTCGTCCAGTTTCGGATCGTGCGTGAGCGCGACGATGGCCGTGTGCGCGTCGGGTTTGAGTTCGCGCACCACGTCGTCCGGCATGCCTGCGAGGTGCGTCGCGCCGGTCAGGCCGAGCGTGTTGGAATATTCCTCGCGCGGATCGCACACCAGCACTTCAAAGTCGAGCAGCTGCGCGATCTGCGCGACCGCCTGCGAAAGTTGCCCTGCGCCGATCAGCAGCAGCCGCCACTTGGGACCGAACAGCGTCGTGAGTTTCAGGCCGTCGAAGTGCATGGTGTCGTCACGCGTTGCGCTCGCCAGCGTCACCTCGCCAGTTGAAAGCGTCAGCGTCCGCGAGACCAGTTCGTGAGCGGCCGTTCGCGCGAGCACCTGTTCCACCCAATTGCCGTCCTTGAGCGGTTCCTGCACCAGCCGCAGGGTACCGCCGCAGGGCAAGCCGAAGCGCGCGGCTTCTTCCTTGCTCACACCGTACGCGATCATGGCCGGCGTGCCCGAGCCATCGGCTGCGCGTTCACCGGCTTTCACCCGCGCGATCAGGTCGTCCTCAACGCAGCCGCCCGACACCGAACCGCTCACCACGCCGTCATCGCGAACGGCCAGCAGGGCCCCCGGCGGACGCGGCGCGCTGCCCCAGGTCTCGACCACCGTCACCAGCGTGACACCATGACCCGCACGCTGCCACGCCAGTGCATCGGTCAACACCCGCAAATCAAGGCTTTCCATGGCTCATGTCTCCAGTCAGTTACTTGCGCACCAGTTTAGCCACGGCACTGTCTCGATGCGAGAATCTTTGAATGACCACCACCACTGCCTCCCAGCTGGCCGACCTTCGCAAGAGCTACGAGAAAGCCGAATTGAGCGAGGAAGCGTCCAACGCCGATCCGCTGATGCAGTTCGATCACTGGCTCAAGGAAGCCATCAGCGGGCAATTGCCCGAACCGAACGCAATGACGGTGGCAACGGTCGCATCCGACCTGCGGCCCAGCACACGCGTTGTCCTGATCAAGGGCTACGACGCGCGCGGCATCGTCTGGTACACCAACTACGACAGCCGCAAGGGGCAGGAGCTCGGCGGCAACCCGTGGGCCGCGCTGCAGTTTCACTGGGTCGAGCTCGAGCGCGTCGTGCGCATCGAAGGGCGTGTGGAAAAGACCAGCGCGCAGGAAAGCGATGAATACTTCGCGAGCCGTCCACTGGATTCCCGCATTGGTGCGTGGGCGAGTCCGCAAAGCCAGGTCATACCGAATCGCACCGTGCTCGTGACGAACGCGGCGAAGTTCGGGGCTCAGTTCATGCTGAATCCGCCGCGTCCGCCACACTGGGGCGGCTATCGGCTGGTGCCGGATCAGTGGCAGTTCTGGCAGGGGCGCAAGAGCAGGCTGCACGACCGGTTGCGCTACAGCTTGCGGGATGGGGAGTGGGTCAGGGAGCGGCTCGCGCCGTAAAGCTTGGGCGATCCGCACGCCGCTGGCCCTCACCCCCGGCCCTCTCCCAAAGGGAGAGGGAGGAACTCCTGCTCAGAAGTCTGCGCGCAGGCCCACTTTGAACGATCGACCCGGCAGGGGCGCCTTGCCTGGCGCGGTCTGCGTGAGGATCGAGGTGGCGGAATAAGCCAGCCGGTTGCCGGCGTTGTCCACACGTGCGTACCAAAGCAGGCTGGCACCATCACGCTGGACGCGCCACGACGCTGCAGCCGTCACCAGCGTGTACCCCGGTGATGCAACATCGCCGGTGGGCACACGCGACTGGCGGGCAAAGCGGTCGAAGCCCGCCCTCGCACTGAACGGGCCCTGCGTCCACACCAGCGTGGCACCCGCACGCCACGGCGCGATTCGCGGCAGTGCTTCGCCCTGATCGAGATTGGTTGCGCGCACCACATCGCCGCGCACTTCCAGATCCAGCGTGCTCGCCGCATCAATCAGGCGCTTCGTGCCGGATACCTCCAGTCCGCGAAACTGCGCCCTCACCTGGCTATACGCAAACTCCGGCAACAACTCGCCATCAACATCGCGCTCCGCGCCGGTGGACGAAAGGGAAATGAAGTTGGCAAAGCGGCTGTGAAACGCGTTGACCTTGAACTGGTCGTGGCCGGATTTCCATTGCGCGCCGACATCGATGTTGGTCGAGCGTTCCTTGCGCAGGTTTGCGTCACCGATTTCGTAGGCTGCGGTCGCGATGTGGGGACCATCGGCGAACAGCTCGTAGTCTTTCGGCGCGCGCTCGCTCACAGACAGATTGCCGGTCAGTTGCCATGACGGCGACACATTCACGAGCGCGCCAGCCGCGAAGCTGCGCGGGTTGAACTGGCGCGTCGCAGGCGCAAAACGCGCGACCGACGGATTGCCCAGCGACTCCACGCGAACGTCCTCGACGCGAGCGCCAAAGGTCAGCTTGCCCCAACCGGTGGCCAGTTCCTCGTGCGCAAACACAGCCGTCTGCCGCGTGCGGCTGTAGGGTGCAAACGCTTCCTCACCATCGGCCGCAAAGCGTGTGCTCTCGGCCTGCACACCGATCACGCCATCGAGCGCTGCCAGCTTTGCGTGGCGCGCCTCCACCCGCAGGTCGTTGCCCTGGCTAGCGAAGCGGGTACCGGGCACGGCAGATTCGTACTCGACGTGGCGGTAGTCGGTGTGGCTGGCCTGTGCCTTCACACTTCGCAGCGGCCCGGCCAGGTTGCGCAGCTCGCCTTCGATCGCGTAGCGATTGGAACGCATGCCAATCGTCACGGCATCCTCGGCAACGGTGCCGTAGTCATTGCCGTAGCTGGATGCGGACATGCCCACGTAACCCGCATCGAAGAACACGGAAGCGCCCGCCGCACCGCCGCGCGCGTGGCCTGCCGAATTGCAGATGCGATTGGCGAACGTCAGCGGGCCGTCTTTCGCGCAGGCCAGCGAGGCCGGCACGCGAACATCGGAAGTCCGGCGATCGAACGCATCGACATGCAGCGCAACACGCTGATTGCCGCCTTCCACCATCACGCCCCCTCCCCGCTCACGATTGGCGGTGGCGAAGCCGACATCGGCACGGCCCGTCACACCCTCTATCGGCTGGCGCGGGATGCGGTTGTCGATCACGTTCACGACGCCGCCCACCGCGCTGCCGCCG
The DNA here is from genome assembly GCA_040386575.1 of Pseudomonadota bacterium. Lineage (GTDB taxonomy): Bacteria > Pseudomonadota > Gammaproteobacteria > Burkholderiales > Burkholderiaceae_C > Ramlibacter. Next base: position 7,219 of record JAZKFI010000045.1, on the reverse strand, counting down.
TACAACAGGGCAGCAGGCCCGCGCAAAACTTCGATGCGCTCGATGCTGATCGGATCGGCCGTGACGGCGTGGTCGAAGCTCAGGCCCGACGCATCGACCGTCGCGCCGCTGTTGGAGAGGATTCGCACCCGGTCGCCGTCGAGGCCACGGATCACAGGCCGGCTCGCATTCGGTCCGAAGTAGGTGCTGCTCACGCCCGGCGTTGCGGAGAGCGTTTCGCCCAGCGTGGACTGGGACCGCAGCAGCAAGCCGGTGCCGGAATACTGCGCTGCTGGCGCTATGAGGTCATTGCCGCCCAGCGGATTGCCGGTGACGGTGACCGGCGCAAGAGTCGCCTGCGGTGGTGTCTGATTTTGGGTTTGCGATTGGGCGTGGGAAAACGCGAGCGTCAACGCGGCAGCCAGCGCGCCGCGCGAAAAAGGGTGTTGCATGAAAAAAAAGCTTTCGTCGATTCGGGAACAGGCAACGGCGCGGCTCGCAAAAGCTGCGCGGTTGCTACGGAAGAGGAATCAACGAAAGGCGGGAGGTCCGCGCGCTTCAAAGAGCGCAGCCCAGCGGGCGACGGCTTCACCCAGGGACCACTGGATGAAATGATTCAGCGCAAAGAGCGCGAGCGCGGTGACCGGCGCATCGAACGAAAGCAGTGCCTGGCTCGCCTGGTCGAACACCTGGCAACTCGGGTCGTCGGTGTGGCTGTCCTGGAAAGCGGCGACCCACCCTGCAGAAGGGTTGGAGAGTGTCGAGGCCTTGCCCGCGTGCGAGACGCGGTGGACGAGCCCCAGCGTTTGCGCTGCAACCAGCGCAAACAGCATGAGCCACAGCCAACGCCTCGTACGTGCCATTTACTTCACGCCGACAGCATCGGTGATGCGGTAGTACAGGCCGTACGGATCGTCATTGAGCACCGCGAACTTGCCTTCGACCGTGACGGGGTCCAGCGTGTATTTCACTGGCGTCTTCGTCTTGACCTCGACCATGCTCTCGGGCCCGCCGGGCGTGCAGAACGAACACGACATCGGCACCGAAGTCAGCAGGAAGTGCGTCTGCTTTTCGCCCGGCTCCAGCGGCATCATGAAACCCTGGATGCGCTGGGTCTTCTGGTTCAGCGCAAGTTGCGTCTTCTCGAAAGCGGGAAGCAGTTTGTTGCCCTCGGCACGCGTCTTGACGGCCGTGAGCACAGACCACGAGACGACGTCACTACGCTGCGGCAAAGGCGCGATCGGGCTGTTGGGGCTGTGAACCCCGGGGCCTGATTGCGCGACGGCAGTGAGCGTCGCAAAGGCGACGAGCAGGGCGGCAACAGTTTTCATGGCGGACTCCAACGACATGGGCAGCATTGTCGCGCGTTCAGCGATTGTTGAGCAATTGCGCCACGTCCACCCGGTAGGCGCCGAGCGCCGGGATGATCGCAGCGACCGTTGCAACGCCCAGCGCGGTGACGGGAATCCATGCCTCGGAGGACACCCACAGCCGCCCGGTCATCGGCAGGGATCGCTGCGCTTCGAGCATCCAGCCCGCGGCTTGCGCCAGCAGGTGACCCGCAGCCAGGCCGAGCACGGACGCAATCACCGCCAGCCACCACGCTTCGCACAGCAGCAGGGACGCAACCTTCGCTGGCGACGCACCGAGCATCCGCAGCATCGCCAGGTCTGCGCTGCGTTCGCGCACCGCATTCCACAGCGCAATGAACACACTCAGCACCGCAGTCACCAGCAACACCAGACCCATGCCGCGCAGCACGTCGGAGCCCACACCGAGCATCCGCAGCAGCCGCGACACTTCAATGGCGGGCGCCGCTGCCTGCATGCTGGTGGATGAATTGACCAGGCGCGGGAAGCTGGCCGCAGCCAGCGGCGTCTTGTAGGTGATGAGTGCGATCGTGACTTCGCGGTCGTCGTGGTCGGCTTCATTGGCTGGATGGGCTTGACTGGCGTCGGCGGCCTTGCCTTGCATCTCATGCTTTTCGTGTACCGCCCAGACCGACTCGCTGGAAGTCAGAACGAGACGGTCGATAACGCAACCGCAAGCAGCGAGCACACCGGCGACGCGATACGGCGCTGCCGCGTGATCGCCGCCACCGCCAGCCAGTCCATGGCTTCCTGCGAAGGCCGCGCCCACATCAAGACCCGTCTCGCGCGCGACCTGCGCGCCGAGCACGGCCTGCATGGGCGCAGTCCAACCTGCACCACGCGCGAAGGGCACGCGGTAGTGCGCCTGGTATTCGGGCGTTGTGCCGACGATGCGAAAGCCCTGGTAACTGTCGCCCAGGCTGAGCGGTATCAGCTTGGCGACATGCGGATGCTTGCGCAGCTTCTCCACTTCAACCAGCGCAATGTTGCCGGGTGCGACGTCGATATGAAAGACACCCGCCAGGATCAGCTGCATCGGGCTGCCCTTCGCGCCGATGACGGCGTCGATCCCCGCGAGGTCGCGCTGGAAGACGCGGTCCACCTGCTCGCTCGCCAGCAGCACGAACGTGATCGAGGCCAGGCCCATCGTCAGCAGCAACAGGTTCAGCAACGCGGCCAGGGGACGCGACCACAGGTAGCGAAGCGCGAGCGCAACGGTGTTCATGGCGCTGCCCCTGCGCCGATGGCATGCACGATGGCATCCGGCAACGCATCGAGCACGCGCCGGTCATGCGTGGCGATGACGAGTGTCGCGTCGCACTGATTCGCGGTTTCGCGCAGGAGAGCCAGGCTCGCCTGCGCCGCATCGTCGTCCAGGCTGGCGGTGGGTTCGTCGGCGAGGATGACTTTCGGCTTCATCAACGTGGCTCGCGCGAGCGCGACGCGCTGCGCCTGCCCACCTGAAAGCTGCGAAGGAAACCGCTGCGCCAACCCGGCAACGCCCAGTGCATCGAGCGAGTGAGCCACGGCAGCGCGATCCACCGGCAGGCCCGTTGCGAAGAAGGCCAGCTCCAGGTTGCGCTCGACAATCAGCGCGCTGGTCAGGTGCAGCTTTTGCGGCAGGAAACCCAGGTTGCGCCCGCGCCAGGCATCGCGCGCCGACCGGGACAGTGCTGACAAGGGTTGCCCCGCCACAACGATCTCACCGGCAGTCGCCGTCAACAGCCCGGCGGCAAGCGCCAGCCAGGTGGACTTGCCCGAACCCGAGTTGCCCCGCAGCAGCACGGTGGCACCCTGCGGCGCATCGAGATCCGCAAACGTGAGCGCCGCGCCCGACGGATACGCAAAGCGCAGCGAGCGTGTCCGGATCAATCGCTCAATCCTTCACCAGCGAAGCAAAGGTCTTGCGGAACTTCGCGACCTTGGGGCCGGCCACGGCCACGCAATAGCCCTGGTAGGGATTCTTTTCAAAGAAGTCCTGGTGATACGCCTCGGCGGGCCAGTAGTTGTCCAGCGGCTTGACTTCGGTCACGACCGGTTTGCCGAGCACGCCATCATTGTTGATCTCGCCGATCAGTTCCTCGGCGACGCGCTTTTGCTCTTCGTTCGAGTAGTAGATGCCGCTGCGATATTGCGTGCCGGTGTCGTTGCCCTGGCGATTGAGCGTGGTGGGGTCGTGCACGACAAAGAATATCTCCAGGATCTGGCGCGTGCTGATCTGGGCCGGGTCGTATTGAAGCTTCACGACCTCGTTGTGCCCGGTGGTGCCCGTACACACCTGCTCGTAACTCGGGTCCTTGACGGTGCCGTTGCTGTAGCCCGATTCGACATCGGTGATGCCCTTGACCTTGACGAACACGGCTTCGGTACACCAGAAGCAGCCGCCGCCCAGGGTGATGGTTTGTGTTGAAGAAGACATGGCAGGCATCTTACGTTCCGCTCCGCGATTCGTGCATCCCGTCGGCAATACCCGCAGTACGTCGCATCGGCGTTGACGGTTGAGTCGGCGGCAGGTACATTACTAACCAGTCAGTCATTAAGCCAGCAGGCTAGGTCCATCCCCCCATGGTTTCTCCTCTCAGCAAGTTGATCGGCACCCGCGGCGACGAGGTGCAGGCCAAGCGCGAGCGCCGCAAGGAAGCGCGCCCGGGCGAGCTGCTCGACGCCGCGCTCGACCTGTTTGTCGAGAAAGGCTTCGCGGCGACGAAGGCCGAAGAAGTGGCCGCTCGCGCCGGCGTCTCCAAGGGAACACTTTTTCTTTACTTTCCCAGCAAGGAAGAGCTGTTCAAGGCCGTCATCCGCGAAAACCTCTCGGGTCGCTTCGCCACCTGGAACGATGAGTTCCAGAAGTTCGAGGGCAACTCTGCCGACATGCTGCGCTTTTGCATGAAGATGTGGTGGGACCGCATAGGTGCCACCCGCGCATCGGGCATCACCAAGTTGATGATCAGCGAGGCGCGCAACTTTCCGGAGCTGGCGGCCTTCTACCAGCAGGAAGTGATCCGGCCCGGCCAGGAGCTCATCAAGCGAATCCTCAAGCGCGGCATTGCGCGCGGCGAATTCCAGGTCCATGACCTCGAATACGCATCCTTCAGCATCACGGCGCCGATGGTGTTCCTGATCATGATGAAACACTCGCTCGGTGCCTGCGCGCCGCAAGACTTCCCGCTCGACCCCGAGCGCTACATCGCATCGCAGGTCGAGACGCTGCTCAACGGTTTCAACGTGCGCACCCACGATGCGAAGAAGGGGCGCAAATGACAAAGCGGCATTACAAGTGGCTGGCCGTCGCGCTGGTCGTCCTGCTGATCGGCGGCGCGGTTGCGCGCGCGTTGGTGGCACGCAAGGCCCAGCAGGACGCGGTCGCGCAGGCGAGCGCTGCCAAGGTCCAGAGCGTGATCGAACTGGCCGCCAGCGACGTGGTCAAGGCGCAGGTGCTCGACCTGGCGCAGGGACTGCCCATCTCGGGTTCGATCAAGGCCGTCAACTCGGCTGTCGTCAAGGCCCGCGCCGCCGGTGAACTGCAGGGGCTCACGGTTCGCGAAGGCGATAGCGTTCGAGCCGGCCAGGTGATTGCACGCGTCGATTCGACCGAATACGTAGCCCGCGTCAAGCAGGCAACGGAGCAGGCGGATTCGGCCAAGGCGCAGATCGACATCGCCCAGCGCGCCTACAACAACAACAAGGCGCTGGTGGACCAGGGCTTCATCTCGAAGACCGCGCTGGACACCTCGCTGAACAACCTCAATGCTGCGCAGTCGAATCACAAGGCGGCGATGGCTGCGGTGGATGTTGCACGCAAGACGCTCGACGACACCGTGCTGCGCGCGCCGATTTCCGGCGTGGTCGCACAGCGCCTCGCACAACCCGGCGAGCGCGTCGCGATCGAAGCGCGCGTGGTCGAGATCGTGGACCTGAGCCGGCTCGAAGTGGAAGCCTCCTTGAGCGCGTCCGATTCCATCGACGTGCGCGTCGGCCAGCAGGCGTTGCTGCAGATCGAAGGCAGCACGCGGCCTATCTCCGCGAAGGTCGCGCGCATCAGCCCGAGCACGCAGGCCGGAAGCCGTAGCGTGCTGGCGTATCTCAGCGTCGATGACGCAACCGGATTGCGCAACGGCCTGTTTGCACAGGGCACACTAGGCACGGGACGCACCTCGTCGCTGGCCGTGCCGCTGACCGCCTTGCGCACGGACAAGCCATCGCCCTATGTGCAGGTGGTGGAAAACGGCAAGGTCGCGCACAAGCCGGTGCAGCCGGGTGCGCGGGGCGAAGCGGGCAAGGACATGATGGTTGCCGTGAAGGGGATCGAGCCCGGCGCGATCGTGATCCAGGGGAGCCTGGGGGCGTTGCGTGAAGGGACGCTGGTGAAATTCACTGGCGCTGCCGTGCCCCCACCCCTAACCTCCCCCAGTGGGGGAGTGAGCAAGGCAACGAGCCCCTGATATGTGGTTCACACGCGTCAGCCTCAAGAATCCCGTCTTTGCGACGATGGTGATGCTCGCCATCGTGGTGCTCGGGCTGTTCTCGCTCCAGCGCCTGAAGGTGGACCAGTTTCCCAACATCGACTTTCCGGTTGTCGTCGTGACGGCCGAGTACCCCGGCGCAGCGCCTGAAATCGTCGAGAGCGAAGTCACCAAGAAGATCGAGGAAGGCGTCAATTCCATCGCCGGCATCAACGCGCTCACCTCGCGCAGCTACGAGGGCCAGTCGGTCGTCATCATCGAATTCCAGTTGCACATCGACGGGCGCAAGGCCGCCGAAGACGTGCGCGAGAAAGTCGCGGCGATCCGACCCCTCTTTCGCACGGAAGTCAAGGAGCCTCGCGTGCTGCGCTTCGATCCGTCGAGCCGCGCGGTGTGGTCGGTGGCGGTGCTACCGGACGCATCAGCCGCAGGCCAGAAGGGCATGACCGCCATCGAGCTGACCAACTGGGCCGACCAGGTGCTCAAGAAGCGGCTGGAGAACGTGCGCGGCGTGGGCTCGGTCACGCTGGTGGGCGGCACCAAGCGCGAAATCAACATCTACCTCAACCCTGCGGCCATGGAATCGCTGGGCATCACGGCCGACCAGGTGGTGGCTGCGGTGCGCAACGAAAACCAGGACCTGCCGGTCGGCTCCATCCGCTCGCTCACGCAGGAACGCGTGGTGCAGATCGATGCGCGCATGCAGCGGCCCGAGGACTTCGGCCGCATCATCATCGCCCGCAAAGGCTCGGCGCCGGTGCGTGTCGACCAGGTCGCGCGCGTTGCCGATGGCGCACAGGAAGTCGAAAGCCTCGCCCTCTACAACGGCGGACGCACGCTGCTGCTGTCCGTGCAGAAATCGCAGGACGAGAACACCATACAGGTGGTCGACGGCCTGAAGAAGACGCTGGACGACATGAAGGCGCAGCTGCCGCCCGGCGTGAAGCTCGAACCCATCGCCGACGGCTCGCGGCCCATTCGCGTGTCGGTTGAAAACGTGCGCCGCACGCTGATCGAAGGCGCCCTGCTCACGGTGCTGATCGTCTTCCTGTTCCTGAATTCATGGCGCTCGACGGTCATCACCGGGCTCACGCTCCCCATCTCGATCATCGGCACGTTCCTGTTCATGAACATGTTCGGCTTCACGATCAACATGATTACGCTGATGGCGCTGTCGCTGTGCGTGGGCCTGTTGATCGACGACGCCATCGTCGTGCGCGAGAACATCGTGCGCCATGTGCAGATGGGCAAGTCGCCCTTCCAGGCCTCGCTCGACGGCACGCAGGAGATCGGCCTCGCGGTGCTCGCGACAACCTTCTCCATCGTCGCCGTGTTCCTGCCCATCGGCTTCATGGGCGGCATCATCGGCAAGTTCTTCCATGAGTTCGGCATCACCATCGTGGCGGC
>JAZKFI010000044.1:0-10511 GCA_040386575.1 Pseudomonadota bacterium | reverse complement strand
GGCCGTTGCCGCTGCGCGGTGGATGCCGGATCGAGTCCGGCATGACAGCCTCTATCGACTGTCATTGCGGACTTGATCCGCAATCCATGTATTCAATGGCCGTTGCCGCTGCGCGGTGGATGCCGGATCGAGTCTGGCATGACAGCCTTTGTGAACCGTCATTGCGGGCTTGACCCGTAATCCAGGTATTCAACCGCCGCGCCGGAACTCCGACGGGCTCTTGCCCGTGTGATCGCGAAACAGCCGGCTGAAATGCGACGGGTTTCCAAAACCCCACGACATCGCTATATCGGTGATGGGCCGGCTCGGTTGCGCACCCTCCTGCAGGTCGCGGATGCAGGCCTGCAGCCGCAGCCGCTGGATGTACACCGCAATCGACTCGCCTTCACCCGCAAATGCGTTGTACAGATGCCGCCTGCTGCAGTTCAGCGCGCGGGCGATGCTGTCCACTGACAGCGCAGGGTCGCGCAGGTTGCGCTGCACATGCGACCGGATCCGATCGCGCAAGGCTTCCCGTTGCGTCACCGCCGTTTCGTGCCCTGCGACTTCCATCAGCGACAGCTGCACCAGCTGCTTGATCAACTCACCAGCGCCACGAGCCGAGGCTTCGCTCATGTTGGGTAGTTCGAGGTACGTGTTGCGCATGGTCTCCAGCGCCACACGCGAAATGCCGCTGGTACCCAACCGGCGTGCCATCGCACCGTCGATGCGCAATCCTCGCTCCTGGATCGCACTGGCCGGCACCATCACGATCAGGTGATCGACGCGTTCAGGATTGGCGATCTCGTAAGCGCCCGAGGTGTCGTAGATCACCCAGGCACCATTGCGCGCGCAGGCTTCGCGGCCTTGCTGCTGCACCACCGCGCTGCCTTCCCAGGGCGCGACGATCTTGAGGTAAGCCGTCTCGCTCGAGCGCGCCATGGACGGCGTGCGCAGGACGCGGTGGCGGTTGGCTTCCAGCCGCGTGAGGATCACGTCGCCCGCATGCGAAGCGGCCAGTCGCCCGTCGAAGTCGGTGTCGCCGTAAAGGTCTGATTGCAGTCCGCCGAAGTGCTGCCAGACCCATTCGCACCACTGCGGCGCGCGATCGCGTTCGGCGACGGCGTCGGTGTCAAGCGCAATGGACGGGGTCATGGGATTTGATTATGGAGGGGCATCGCGGGCGCGGCTATCGGGTCGTTTGAGGGATAACCCGCACCCCCTTGCACGCCCGGTCAATCGCTTTGTGCCCGCAGAGCAAAGCGCCATGCGTTGCACGTTTCTACGATAGCCGCACCATTCGAACGAAGGAGACCTTGCCATGTCCCTGCATCATTTGCAAAAGAACCGCCGCCAGTTCATCCAGGGGGCAGCCGCCGTCGTGGGCGCGGGCGCCGTGACACCGGGCTTGCTCGCGCAGTCCGGACCCGTGCGCGTCGGATACGCGATCGCCCGCACAGGCCCCTGGACCGGTGGCGCGCAGGTCAGCCAGGAGCCGAACTACCTGCTGTGGGCCGAGCAGCAGAACGCGGCGGGCGGGCTCGATGTGAAGGGCGTCAAGCGGCCGATTGAGCTGATCTCGTCCGATGACCGCAGCGACATGGAAACCGTCGTGCGCACCTACGAAAAGTTGATGGGCAGCGACAAGGTCGACCTGGTGCTGCCTCCATGGGGCAGCAACGCCAATTTCGCGGTCGCGCCGCTGGCGAACCGCTTCGGCTATCCGTTCCTGGCGCCCACGGCGCTGTCGCGTCGCCTGGCGGAAATGAAGCTGCCGTACTTCTTCCTGTTGTTGCAGCAACCCAAGCCGATGTGCGATGCGCTGGTGGACATGCTCAAGGCGAGCGGCGCCAAGACGCTGGCGTGCATCTACGTCGATGACCTGTTCGGACTGGAGAACTACGCCGCCCTCAAGGTGGCGCTGGCCGGCAGCGGCATCTCGCTGGTGCAGGACACGAGCTATCCGGGCGGCGTGAAGGACCTGTCGCCGACGCTGCGTTCGATCAAGGACAAGAACCCCGATGCTTTTGTCGGCTTCACTTATCCGCCGGACACGATTCTCGCGAGCCGCCAGGCCAAGGAGATCGGTTTCAATCCGAAGTTCTTCTATGCGTCGGTGGGCACGGCATTCCAGCTCTATCGCAATGTGATGACGCCTGCGGGCGCCGAGGGTGTGCTGGGCATGGGCTCGTGGAATTCGAAGACGAGCCCGGGCGCGAAGGCGTATTTTGATGCGCACGTGAAGAAGTTCGGCGCGCAGAAGGAGCCGGATCGCTGGGCCAGCGGTCATTGCTGGGCGGGGCTGGAGATTCTCACCAACGCGGTGAAGCAGACCGGCCTCGATCGCAAGGCGATGCGCGACTACATCGCGAACACGACGCACAAGACCATCATCGGCGATGTGAAGTTCACGGGCAGCGAGAACACGGCGACGCCGGGGACGGTGGGGCAGTGGCAAAACGGCGAGTTCGAAGTCGTGTGGCCGCAGAAGCTGGCGACGGCGAAGCTCAATGCGGCCAAGCCGGCCTGGAAGTAGGGGAGCCTGGCCGGCTGGAGTGACAGACCTTCGTGGGAGAGCGAAGGCTGTCATTGCGGACTTGATCCGCAATCCATGCAGCGGTTGATCAGGCGCAGTCGCCGCTTCGCGGTGGATGCCGGATCAAGTCCGGCATGACAGCCTTTGTTTACGCACCGAGTCCGGCATGACAGCCTTTGTTTACGCACCGAGTCCGGCATGACGGCCTTTGTTTACGCACCGAGTCCGGCATGACAGCCTTTGTTGCCAAGCTCACGTACGGCATGACAGCCCCTTTTTTCTTCGCAAGACCCTTACACACACATGTCCCCAGGCGCCTGGCTTGAACTCCTGACTTCCGGTCTCATCACCGGCGGCATCTATGCATTGGTGGCGCTCGGGCTGAACCTGCAGTACGGGCTCATGCGCATTCTGAACATCGCGCACGGCGAGTTCCTGATGCTCGGCGCGTACCTGACATGGATGGCGCAGACGTCGTTCGGGCTCTCGCCGCTGCTGATGGTGCCGGTGTCGTTCGTGATGCTGATGGGCCTGGGTGTCGTCATCCACTGGCTGTGTTTCCGAAGGCTCAACGCGACCTCGCCCAATCTCGACATCTTCGAGGCGCGGGGCCTGATGGTCGCGTTCGGCCTGATGTTCCTGGTGCAGAACTTCGTCAACTGGATGTGGGGCGGCGACCTGCGCGGATACGACTACCTCACCGAGCCGATCAAGTTCGGCGGCGCGCAGTTCGCGGGCAACAAGCTGCTGGTGTTCGCGCTGGCGCTGGCATTTGCCGGGGCGATGATCGTGCTGCTGCGCCAGACCCTGCTCGGCAAAGGCGTGCGCGGCTTGATGCAGTCGCAGATCGGCGCGCAACTCGTGGGCATCAACACGCGCATGCTGCATCCGTTGATGTTCGGCATCGGGCTGGGATTGTCGGGCGTCGCGGGATGCCTGCTGTCGATGGCGTACACGATCTCGCCGTCGATGGGTGAGCCCTACACCGTGACGGCGCTCATCGTCATCACGCTGGGCGGCTTCGGCAGCATGGGCGGTGCGCTGGCGGGTGGGTTGCTGCTCGGCCTGGTCGAGGCCATCGGCATGCACTACACGAACCCATCGCTGAAGGCATTGATGTCGTACGGCGTGTTCATCGGCGTGCTGCTGCTTCGTCCTGAAGGGCTCTTTGCCAGCCGAAGGCGCAAGGCATGACATCGCGCCAATTGTTCATTCGCGATCTGCTGGTGCTGTTCGGGCTTGCGGGCTGGGCGCTGGCGCTGCCTTACTGGGGCAGCGAGTTCGTCGTTTCGCTGGCACTGACCTGCCTGATGTATGTGGCGCTGTCGTCGAGCTGGGCGCTGTTTTGCGGGACCACGCGCTACCTGTCGCTCGCCACTTCCGCGTTTTTCGGAATCGGCGCCTACACCTGCGCGCTCGCGCTGGAAAAGATGCCGTGGGTGCAGGCGATTGCACTCGGCGCGGGTCTGGCGATGCTGGTGGCGCTCGTGATGGGCGCGGCGGTGCTGCACCTGCGCGGCACGTACTTTGCGGTGCTCACCTTCGGCATGACGGAGTTGATTCGCCATGCCATCACATACTTCGAGAAGAGCGTGACCGGGACCGTGGGACGCGTGCTCACCGTGGTGCCATCGCGCGACACGATCTACCTGACGGTGCTGGGGCTTGCCGTGTTGGCGGTTGCGGTGTCCATCGTGGTCAGGCGTACACGGTTTGGCCTTGCGCTTGCCGGCATCGGTGCCGATGAACAGCGCGCGCAGACGCTCGGTGTCAATACGCGCTGGGTCAAGCTGGCTGGCTTCGTGATGACCGCAGGGTTTGCGGGCGCGGTGGGCGCTGCAATGTCGGTGCGATGGACCTACATCGACCCGGTCACTGTGTTCAATCCGTTCATTGGTTTCCAGACGGTGCTGATTGCGCTGATCGGCGGCGCGCTGACGTTGTGGGGACCGCTCATCGCGGCCATCGTGTTCAGCCTGCTGGCAGAGACGCTGCGTCTTTCAGCGCCGCAGGTCTACATGATGACGCTCGGCCTGCTGCTGATCCTGTCAGTGCTGTACCTGCCCGGCGGCCTGGCGTCGCTGCGCTGGGAGACTTTCCGCGGCTGGTGGCGGTCCACACGCGACTGGTCGAAGCTGCGCCGCTACGAGTTGAGCGGTGACAAGGCGCGCGACAAGCAGCGTGCGAGGGAGCGGCGCGTTGTCTGATTCCGGCATGGCATTGCTTGAGGCGCAGGAAGTGACCGTGCGCTTTGGTGGACTCGTTGCCGTCGATGCGGTGAGCGCCCGATTTCACGCCGGTGAGCTGGTGGGAATCATCGGACCGAACGGCGCGGGCAAGACGACGTTCTTCAACGCGATCTCGGGCGTGCAGCCTGTGACGTCGGGACGGCTCCAGGTCGCAGGGCGTGAGCTCACTGGTCGAGGGCCGCATCGGTTTGCGGCGCACGGCCTGGCGCGCACGTTCCAGACGCCGCGCGTGTTTGCCGACATGTCGGTGCTGTCGAATGTGGAGTTTGGTTTGAAGTTCGCAGGCAGGCGTCCGCGCAAATACTGGCTCTGGGGTGAGGAGGAGGGCGTTGCCTGGGTGCTGCGTGACGCGCCGCGCATCCTGCAGCTGATTGGGCTGTCGGCCCAGGCGGACTTGCCGGCAGGTTCGATCACGCCTTCGCAGCAGCGCCTGCTCGAAATCGGCATGGCGCTTGCAACCCGGCCTCGTCTGCTGCTGCTCGATGAAGTTGCGGCGGGGCTGACGGAGGCGGAGCTGGAAGAAATGGCGCGTCTGATTCGTCGCCTGCGTGACGAACTGGACCTGACCGTGATCTGGATCGAGCACGCCGTCACGACGCTGCTGCGCCACGTCGAGCGGGTGCTGGTGTTGCATCAGGGCAAGCTGATCGCTGATGGCACGCCGCGTGAAGTGGTTCGCAACGCCGAGGTGATCGAGGCGTATCTGGGCGACGAGATGGCGGAGGCTGCGCTGTGATGCATTGGCGGGATACGGCGTTCGAGCTGGGTTCGCGTGGGCGCAAGGCTCATCTGAAGGTGCGTGGCTTGGCCGCAGGCTATGGCCCGTTCATGGTGCTGCGTGGCGTTGACTTCGAAATCAAGCCCGGGCTTACGGTGATCCTGGGCCCGAACGGCGCGGGCAAAACCACGCTGCTGCGCGCACTGAGCGGGCTCATCCCGCGCGCGGGTGAGGTGCTGCTGGACGGTGACGATCTGCCCGACGAAACGCATGAGATCGTGCGTGCAGGTGTTGCACTGGTGCCTGAAGGCAGGCAGCTGTTTTCGCAGATGACGGTGCTGGAGAACCTGGAGCTCGGTGGCTGGCTGGTGCCGCGCGCCGAGCGCCCTGCGCGCATCGAGCGCGTGATGAACGATTTTCCGAAGCTGCGCGAGCGGGCCACGCAACTGGCCGGCACGATGAGCGGCGGCGAGCAGCAGACGGTGGCCGTTGCTCGCGCGATGGTGGGCGCGCCCCGGCTGTTGATGCTCGACGAGCCTTCGCTGGGTCTGGCACCGCGCATGGTCGATGAACTGCTCACGATCGCGCGTCGGATTGCCGACGACGGCACGACAGTGCTGATGGTCGAGCAGAACGTGAAGAAGGCGCTGGCCGTTGCCGATCGCGGCTATGTGCTGGAACGCGGCGCGCTCGTTGCGAGCGGGCCTGCGAAGTTGCTGGCGCGCTCGACGGTGATTCGCGAGGCATATCTGGGCGCTGAGAGCAGCGACACGACGACTGCGTCACGGGCAGTTTCTTCGACATCGCCGCGCATGAACGAAAGCCGCATGGATGGCGGGTCGAGCCCGCCATGACAAGTATCAAGGCTGTCATGCCGGACTTGATCCGGCATCCACCGCGAAGCGGCTACGGCCGCAGAGGTCATGGATTGCGGGTCAAGCCCGCAATGACAGCTATTAGGGCTGTCATGCCGGACTTGATCCGGCATCCATCCCCATCAAACACTGAATTTTCTGGAGTACCCCATGTCTGACCTTTCCATGTTGATCAACGGCCTGAAAGTCACGGCCGAAAAGAACGCCACCTTCGAGCGCCGCAATCCCCTCGACGGCACAGTCGCCACACGCGCTCCGGCGTGTTCACCCGCAGATGCGGTGATGGCCGTCGAAGCCGCCGCCGAGGCCTTTCGCACCTGGGGCGAAACCGGCCCCGGCGAGCGTCGCGCATTGCTGCTGAAGGCAGCTGACAAGCTGGAGGCGAAGCTGCCGCAGTTCGTTGAAGCTGTTGCAGCGGAGACGGGCGCGACCGGAATGTGGGCCGGGTTCAACGTGATGCTGGCGGCAGGAATGATCCGCGAAGCTGCATCCCTCACGACGCAGATCGCAGGCGAGGTGATCCCATCGGATGTACCCGGGTCGCTGGCGATGGGCGTGCGCCAGCCCGCTGGCGTGGTGCTCGGGATCGCTCCCTGGAACGCGCCCATCATCCTGGGCGTGCGAGCCATCGCAACGCCCCTTGCATGCGGCAACACCGTGGTTCTCAAGGGCAGCGAGAACTGCCCGCGCACGCACCAGCTGATCGTCGAGGCATTCCAGGAAGCGGGCCTGCCCGCAGGCGTCGTCAACTACATCACCAACGCACCAGAAGATGCGGCTGCGGTTGTCGAAGCGATGATCGCGCACCCGGCTGTGCGTCGTGTGAACTTCACCGGCTCCACGCGCGTGGGCCGCCTGATTGCGATGACCTGCGCCAAATACCTGAAACCAGCCGTGCTGGAACTGGGCGGCAAGGCCCCGCTGGTCGTGCTCGATGACGCCGACCTGGACGACGCCGTGAACGCCGCCGCATTCGGCTGCTTTGCCAACAGCGGCCAGATCTGCATGAGCACCGAGCGCGTGATCGTTGACGAGAAGATTGCCGACGAATTCGTGCGGCGCTTCGCAACCAAGGCACGCTCATTGCCTGTCGGCGATCCGCGCAAGCCCGAGCCTGTGGTGCTGGGCAGCGTGATCGGCATGAGCACGGTGGACCATTGCAATGCCTTGCTCGCCGACGCGCTGGAAAAGGGCGCGAAGCTGGTGTGCGGTGGCAAGTCGGATTCGACGCTGATGCCTGCCACGCTGCTCGATCACGTGACCCCGGCCATGCGGATTTATCACGAGGAAACCTTCGGCCCGGTGAAGGCCATCGTGCGGGTCAATGGCGTCGAGGAGGCGATTGCCTGCGCGAACGACAACGAGTACGGCTTGTCGGCCGCCGTGTTCGGCAAGGACATCGCGCGCGCGTTCAATGTCGCCCGCAAGATCGACTCGGGCATTTGCCACGTGAATGCGCCCACGGTGCATGACGAAGCGCAGATGCCGTTCGGTGGTGTGAAGGGCAGCGGGATGGGTCGCTTCGGCGGCCGCGCCGGCGTGCACGAGTTCACCGAGCTGCGCTGGATCACGTTGCAGACGACGCCTCGGCACTATCCGTTTTGACGCAGGCGGAGCTCATGCGCATAATATGCGCATGAGCATCCATGGAGACGTCATGCCTACGAAACCCTCGAGCGGGCACAAGCGTGCCGTCAATCTGACGCTGAACGAATACGTGGTTAGCGAAGCAAAGAATTACACGAACAATCTGTCCGCCACGGTGGAGGAGTTGCTCGCCGTGTATGTGGTGCAGCAACAGGCCCATCGACAGGGCCGCCAGCAGCAAGCCGATGCCTGCGCCGATCACTGGAACGCCGTCAACGAGAAGATCGGGTCGTTCGCTGACGAGCATTCCACTCTCTGATGGCGCAGTACGACGTTCACCGCAACAAGGGGCCCTTGAAAGAATCGATCCCGTTCGTGGTCGTGGTCCAGTCTTCGCTTTTTGACCGCTATCGCAGGCGCATGGTGGTACCGCTGGTGCGTCTTACGGCAGTGCCGGCAGGAACCGTGTCAGCTGGCACTCGCATGAACCCGGCTTTTAAAGTGAAGGGCGTACCGGTCGTGTTGCATCCGCTCGATATGGTTTCAGTGGCTTTGGACCAGCTCGGGCCGAAGGTCGATTCGCTCGTTGATGGGGGACAGGCCATTGCGGATGCGTTAGACGAACTATTGACTCGCTCCTGGGGCTAGGCAAAAAAAAAGCGCCCCGAAGGGCGCTTTAGCAAGGCATGGATCCCGGATCGGGTCCGGGATGACAGCCGCTATTCCAATGACAGCCTTGGGCAATCAGAGCGTGTCGATGAACGAACGCAGCTTGTCCGAGCGGCTGGGGTGCTTGAGCTTGCGCAGCGCCTTGGCTTCGATCTGGCGGATGCGTTCGCGGGTCACGTCGAACTGCTTGCCGACTTCTTCCAGCGTGTGGTCCGTGCTCATCTCGATACCGAAACGCATGCGCAGCACCTTGGCTTCGCGCGGCGTCAGCGAGTCGAGGATGTCCTTCACGACATCGCGCAGGCCGGCTTGCATCGCCGCTTCGATAGGGGCCGTGTTGGCCTGGTCCTCGATGAAGTCGCCCAGGTGCGAATCGTCATCGTCGCCGATCGGCGTTTCCATGGAGATCGGCTCCTTGGCGATCTTCATGATCTTGCGGATCTTGTCTTCCGGAATCTCCATCTTCGCGGCCAGGATGCCGGCATCGGGCTCGAAGCCGAATTCCTGCAAGTGCTGGCGCGAGATGCGGTTCATCTTGTTGATCGTCTCGATCATGTGAACCGGGATGCGGATGGTGCGGGCCTGGTCGGCGATCGAGCGCGTGATGGCCTGGCGAATCCACCACGTGGCATAGGTCGAGAACTTGTAGCCGCGGCGGTATTCGAACTTGTCCACCGCCTTCATCAGGCCGATGTTGCCTTCCTGGATCAGGTCCAGGAACTGCAGGCCGCGATTGGTGTACTTCTTGGCGATGGAGATCACGAGCCGCAGGTTGGCCTCGATCATTTCCTTCTTGGCATCGCGCGACGATGTCTCGCCTTCGTTCATGCGCTTGTTGATGTCTTTCAGCTGCGCGAGCGGCACCACCACGCGGGACTGGATGTCTGCCAGCTTTTGCTGCAGTTCCTGGATCGGCGGGATGTTGCGGGCGATGATGACCGACCAGGGCTTGCCGGCGGCAGCCTGCTTTTCGACCCATTTCTGGTTGAGCAGGTTGGGCGGGAAGTCCTTGATGAAGGTTTCCTGCGGCATGCCGCACTTGTCCACGATGATGCGGCGCAGTTCGCGTTCTTTCTTGCGCACGTCGTCGACCTGGCCGCGCACCATGTCGCACAGCTTTTCGATCGTCTTGGCGGTGAAGCGGATGGTCATCAGCTCTTCGGACAGCTGGCTCTGCGCCTTGACGTAGGCAGGGGTGCCCCAGCCTTCCTTGTCGTAGATCTTGTGGACTTTTTCGAACAGTTGCTGGATGCGGTCGAAACGTTCGAGCGCCTGCGTCTTGAGTTCTTCGAGCTTCTTGGTCAGGGCCTTGGAGCCGCCGTTGCCGTCGTCGTCATCGTCAGCATCGAACTCGTCGAAGTCTTCTTCGGCCACATAGTCGTCGGCCTCATTGGGGTTCGAAAAGCCATCCACCACGGTGGAGATGACGATCTTGCCTTCGCGGATGTCACCGGCCAGGCGCAGGATCTCGGCGATGGTGGCGGGCGATGCGGAGATCGCCTCCATCATGGCCATCAGGCCGCCTTCGATGCGCTTGGCGATTTCGATTTCGCCTTCGCGCGTCAGCAGCTCGACGGTGCCCATCTCGCGCATGTACATGCGGACCGGGTCGGTCGTGCGGCCGAATTCGCTATCGACGGTGGAAAGGGCTGCTTCGGCTTCTTCTTCTGCTTCCTCAACCGTCGCCGAGGTGGGCGTCGTGTTGTTCAGCAGGAGCATTTCTGCATCGGGCGTCTGTTCGTAGACCGCCACGCCCAGGTCGTTGAGCATGGTGACCACGACTTCGAGCGTTTCGGCATCGACCAGCTTTTCCGGCAGGTGGTCGGTGATTTCGGAGTGGGTCAGGTAGCCGCGCGTCTTGCCCAGCGTGATCAGGGTCTTCAGGCGCTGGCGGCGCT
>JAZKFI010000043.1:0-10320 GCA_040386575.1 Pseudomonadota bacterium | reverse complement strand
TCAGCATCGCGTTGCCGATCCACATCGAGGCGATCAGGCCCCAGAACAGCTGCGGATTGCTGGTCATGACCTGCGGACCCGGCTGGATGTTGTGGATGGTCATCGCACCGACCATCAACGCCATCACGGCGTTGGGCGGAATACCGAGCGTGAGCAGCGGAATGAAGGATGTCTGCGAGCCTGCGTTGTTGGCCGACTCGGGCGCTGCAACACCGCGGATGTTGCCCTTGCCGAACGGCACTTCACCCGGACGCAGCTTGGTCTTCTTCTCGACCGTGTAGGCCGCGAAAGCCGCGAGCAATGCGCCACCGCCGGGCAGGATGCCCAGCGCCGATCCCAGCGCGGTGCCGCGCAGGATGGCCGGGATCATGTTCCTGAAATCTTCCTTGGTCGGGAACAGGCCCGTCACCTTGGCCGTGAACACGGCGCGCTCGTCCGCGTGCTTGCCCAGGTTGCTGATGATTTCACCGTAGCCGAACACACCCATCGCGATCACGATGAAGCCGATGCCGTCGGTCAGTTCGGGAATGTCGAAGGAGTAGCGTGCCACGCCCGAGTTCACGTCAGTGCCGATCAGGCCGAGCAAGAGGCCCAGCACGATCATGCCGATCGCCTTGATGAGCGAGCCTGAGGCCAGCACCACCGCACCGATCAGGCCCAGCACCATCAGCGAGAAGTACTCAGCGGGGCCGAACTTGAAGGCAACTTCAGTCAGGGGCGCTGCAAATGACGCCAGGATCAGGGTGCCGACGCAACCGGCGAAGAACGAACCCAGACCGGCGGCAGCCAGCGCCGGTCCCGCTCGCCCCTGCCTTGCCATCTGGTAACCATCGATCACTGTCACGACTGAGGACGACTCCCCTGGCAGGTTCACCAGAATGGCGGTGGTTGACCCGCCGTACTGCGCTCCGTAGTAAATGCCGGCGAGCATGATGAGGGCAGACACCGGTGGCAGCGCATAAGTGGCTGGCAGCAGCATGGCGATGGTGGCGACCGGGCCGATGCCAGGGAGCACGCCGATCAGCGTGCCCAACAGGCAGCCGATGAAACAGTACAGCAGGTTGATCGGCGTGAAAGCCACGCCAAAACCGATCGAGAGATTGGTGAACAAGTCCATGTTGTTATGCCTTTTTTAGCCCACGATGAAACTGGGCCAGACCGGGAACTGGAGCTTGAGCAGCACGATAAATGCGAGGTAGCTGCCAATCGCAAGGATCGTGGCGAGCACGATCACTTCTTTCCAGTTGAACTCGTCGCCGGCCTGCGCGGCGATGAACACCAGCGCATAGATCGCGACGATCAGGCCGAAGGAAGGTATACCGATCTTTGGAAGCCCTCCCAGCAGGATGCCGAAGACGACGTTGGAGCCGATGATGAAGCAAAGGGGCCGCCAGGCGAACTTGCCGATCGGCTCGCCGTCTTCGGTCTCGACGACCATGGCCTCGAAGATGGTGAAGGCGCCAATGCCCGCGAGCAGCACCCCCAGCACGAGCGGGAAGTATCCCGGACCCATTCGGGCGCCGGTGCCGACGTTGTAAGTGGTGGCGCCCCATGCGAAGGCAATGCCTACGACAAGGAACATGAGGCCGGAGAAGAAATCCTTCTGGCTCTTTATTTTCACGACGTGTCTCCTCGAAACTGATTCGATGGCGGATTGTGGGTGGAATAGTCCGACGCGTCGTTGTGGGTTTCACCTACCCCGCGCCCGTCACGCCCTCATTCGAGGGGCGGCGTCGCGGTGAGAACTTCCTCCAGCGTCGTGAGGCCTTCTGCGATTTTCAGGCCTCCGGCCAGGCGAAGCGGCCGCATGCCGTCGGCCACGGCCTGCCGCCGAAGCGAGTCGATGCTCGGCTCCTTGCTGACCTTGTCCTTGAACGCCTCGCTGATGGTCAGCAGTTCATAAATTCCCATGCGGCCCAGAAAGCCGGTCATGCGGCAATCGACACAGCCCACGGCCCTGTAGGGTTTGAACCCGCCTGTGATCTTCCACGGCCTGACGATGTCATCGAGGGATTCGCGTGCCATCGAAGTGTCGGGTTCGCGGCACTGCTTGCACAGGGTGCGCACCAGCCGCTGCGCCAGTACGCCGAGCATCGTCGCATTGATCAGGTAGGGCGGGATGCCCAGTTCCATCAACCGCGAAATGGCCGAAGGCGCGTCGTTGGTGTGCAGCGTCGAGAAGACCAGATGCCCCGTCAAGGCCGCCTGCACGGCCATTTCTGCGGTTGCGAGGTCACGGATTTCACCCACCATGATGATGTCGGGGTCCTGCCGCATCAACGCGCGAAGCCCCTCGGCAAAACCGAAGTCCAGCTGCGTCTGAACCTGGGTCTGGTTGAACGAAGGCTCGATCATTTCGATCGGGTCTTCCACCGTGCTGACGTTAACCTCTTCGGTAGCGATGCGCTTGAGCGTCGAATAGAGCGTCGTGGTCTTGCCCGAGCCGGTCGGCCCGGTCACGAGGATGATGCCGTAGGGGCGCTTGGCGAGTGCCTCCCAGCGCTGCGCGTCGTGCGGCGAAAAGCCGAGCGCATCCAGGTCCTTGACGGCGGTGTCCGGGTCGAAGATGCGCATCACCATCTTCTCGCCGAACGCGGTCGGCAGCGTGGACAGGCGCATCTCGACCTCATCGCCGCGCGGATTTCGCGTCTTGATCCGGCCATCCTGCGGGCGGCGCTTTTCCACCACGTCCATGCGCCCGAGCAGCTTGATGCGCGCCGTCATCGCGTTGAGCACGCCCATCGGCATCTGATACACCGGATGCAGCACGCCGTCGATGCGAAAACGGATCACGCCCTGCTCGCGCCGGGGCTCCAGGTGGATATCGCTCGCGCGCTGGTCGAATGCATAGGTCCAGAGCCAGTCGACGACCTGCACCACGCCCTGGTCGTTGGCGTCGAGTTGCTTGCGGTTGCCCAGTTCGACAAGCTGCTCGAAACTGGCCGCACCCGCATTGCCGCCCGACCGCTGCGCCGCACGCACCGATTTGGCCAGCGCGAAAAATTCTGCGGTGTACCGGTGGATATCCAGCGGACTGGAGACCACGCGCCGCACCGAGCGCTTCGACTGGCGCTCGACCTCAGCGACCCAGTCCTGCAGGAACGGCTCGGCTGTGGCGACCACCACCTCGCTCGAAGTCACCTGAACGGGCAAGACGCGATGCCGCTCGGCGTACGCGGCGCTCATGGTGTCGGCGACCTTGCCCACATCCACCTTGAGCGGATCGATGCGCAGATACGCCAGGTCGGCTCGAACGGCGAGCCATTGCGTGAGCGACTCGATGTCCAGGGGCTTGCCATCGCTTTGCCGGGCCATCGCCACGGCCGCGAGTCGCACGAGCGGATGCTGCGCGCTCTCAGCCTGCGCGCACCGCGCAACGGTGCGGCGCGCTTCATCAGCTGAGATGACGCCGTCCTGGCTCAGCCATTCGACGATGCGCCGCCAGTCGAGCGGACCGTGGAATGGCAGCCTGGTCACAGGGCGGGGGCGGGCAGCTGCGGTCATGTGGAATCGACAGGTTTGAACACCCGCAACCACTTGCGGGCTGGCAATCCCCAGCGAGTTTCAATCGTTTCCGCGCGGGCGGCAAGCACTTCGCGGGTCGGATGCTGCGGCGTCCTGAGCGCAAGCACGATGGTGTTGCCTTCGCGGGTGGGCCGGAACGACCAGATCGCATCGTCTCCGAACGCGCTGGCGATGCGCCTGACGCTTTCCTCGTAGCTGGAGAAGCGGCCAAAGAGATTCACGGTCATGCAACCGTCTTCTGTCAGGAGCTTGCGGCAGTCGGCATAGAACTCGGGCGAGTCGAGCACCGGCCCCGCGGCTTCCTGGTCGTACAGATCGACCTGGAGGGCATCGACCTGCCCGTGCCAGTGCTCGTGATGCGCAACCTCGGCAGCGTCACCGAGCACGACGGACAGGCGCGCGTCATCGGCCGGCAGCTTGAACCAGAGGCGGCATGCCGCAACCACTTGCGGATTGAGCTCGATGGCGGTGGTCTTCATGCGCAGCTTGCGCCAGCAGAATTTCGTCAGAGACGCTGCACCCAGGCCCAGCTGCATGGCGTGACGTTTGGGCACCGTCGCGGGTTCGACGAAAAGCAGCCACGCCATCATGCGCTGCACGTACTCCAGCTCCAGCTCGAACGGCTTGTCCAGGAGCATCGAGCCCTGGACCCATTCGGTGCCCAGGTGCAGGTAGCGCACGTCGCCGTGGTCGGAGAAATTCACTTCGGCGTGCATGGGCGTTTGGTCTTTCACAGCCGCAGATTATGACCACGCGCTTCATGCAAAATCGCCGCGTTGATCAATCGCAGGACCGGAGCGGACATGTTGGACACGAATGTTTTGATGGGATTCCTCGGCACCCGGGGCGTGGACTTCGCGGTCAAGGTGCTGGGCGCGCTGGCGGTCTGGATCGTGGGACGGTGGGTGATCGGCTGGATCAAGCGGCTGGTGTTCGCGGGCCTGGAACGCGGCAAGCGCATCGACGTCACCCTGTCGCGCTACCTCTCGCAGGCCATCTCGGTCGCGCTCAACGTCCTGTTGATCCTGGCGGTGCTCGACATCTTCGGTGTCAAGACGACTTCGTTCGCCGCGCTGCTTGCGGGCGTGGGCCTTGCCATCGGCACTGCATGGGGCGGGTTGCTCACGCACTTTGCCGCCGGCGTGTTCCTGCAGGTGCTGCGGCCCTACAAGGTGGGCGACACGGTCATCATCGCGGGCGTCACCGGCAAGGTCCAGGAGCTGGGGCTGTTCGGCACCATGCTCATTACCGGCGATAACACCACTGCACTCATCGGCAACAACAAGGTGCTGTCGGACACGATCCAAAACCTGAGCACCTTGCCGACCCGACGTGTGGACACAAGCGTAAAGATCGCCAACAGCGTCAATCCGCACGAGGCCATCGAAAAGCTCAGGAGCGCCATCGCAAAGATTCCCAACGTCGCCACGGAGCCTGCGCCCGAGATCCAGATCCTGCAATTCACACCCGAAGGGCCGATGCTGGCAGTCAGGCCGTTCACGCACAACAGCAACTACGCGCAGGTGTACTTCGATACGCACAAAGCCATCGCCGACACGTTTTCTGCAGCGGGCTATCCCGTGCCGGAAACGCCGACGGTTCAGCGTGCTGCGTCGTGAGTTTCAAGCAGGCGGGCCAGCCTGGGCAAGGCCTCCACGCTGTTGCGCGAGGCGACGCTGTTGAGCTCATCCACACCGATCCCGCGCAGCGCGGCCAGCGCGCCGGCGATCCGGGGCAATTCCGCGGGCTCATTGCGTCCCTGAGCTGAACCGTCCGCCCGTTCCTGCGCCGTGCGGTAGAGCCAGTGCGGCGGTATGTCCGGTGAATCCGTTTCCATCACGATCGCCGACAGCGGCAAGGCCGTTGCCAGGCGCTGGATCTGCTGCGCCCGGTCATACGTGACATTGCCGCCAAAGCCCAGCTTGAAGCCCAGGTCGACAAACGCCTTCGCCTGCTGCTCGCTGCCATTGAACGCATGCGCGATTCCCCTGACTGGCACGCGGCGCAGATGCTTGAGCAGCTGGTCCGCCGACTTGCGAACATGCACGATAACCGGCAGCCCATGCTTGACTGCCAGGCGAAGCTGCTCCCGGTAAAAGAATTCCTGCCGCGCGAAATCCAGGCCCGGCACGAAAAGATCCAGGCCGATCTCGCCGACTGCCACCAGGCGCGGGTCGCCCGCAAGCTCAGCCAGAGCGTCATCGAGCGTCTGGATGTCGCCCTCGCTGGCGCCAGCCGTACACAGCGGATGTATCCCCAACGCGTAACTGTCGCCATGCAGGTGCGCAAGCTCCCGCACCACCTGGAAGTTGCCCACCTCAACAGCAGGCAGCACGCAGTGACCGACCCCAGCCGCTTTGGCACGCTCGCGCACGTCGGTGCGATCGCGTGCGAACTCCGGCGCATCGAGGTGGCAATGGGTGTCGATCCACATGGTCATGGCCCCATCATGCCGCACGGTTTGTGCATCGCGCAGCAAACCGTGATACCGTGTGTTTGCCCGTTTCTCCCGCTGTTTTCATAGGTGAACGAATGCGCAGGCCAGCCCTTTACAGTTCGAGCCGGACCGCCCGGCCGCAGCCGCCCGAAACCCCGGTCGATGCCGCCGTGGCTGCTGCCGATGCACAGGTCGGCGCCGGGGTCGCAGGCACGCGCAAATCCCGTTTCTCCGTCGCCCTGTCCAGCCCCCTCCTTCTGTGGGGCGCTATCCTGCTCCTGGCGATCGCACTTGCGACCAGCGTGGCACTCGGCCTGAAGAGCGGCCAGCGCAAACTCACCCAGGAAGACATCAACGCTGCCGTCATGAAGACGATGGAAACGCAGGTGATGCCTTCTGAATACGCGCGCGCTTACGAGAACATCCGCCCGTCGGTCGTCCGTGTGATGAGCTATGTCAAGAAGAGCCGGCTCAAGGACGACAAGGAACTGGCCGCAAGAAGCGCGAAGCCCAAGCCGCTCGGGCCTGCAAAGCCGTCCGAAAACCTCGGTCCATCCGCAGCCGAGGACGAAGAAGTCGAACACGGCGTGGGCACGGGCGTGGTCATCATCGACAAGGGCGTGATCCTCACCAATCTTCACGTCGTGTCAGGCGCGGACCGTATCAAGGTGGTGTTTTCGGACGGTCTCGAAGCGACGGCCACGATCACCGGCGTGCAGTCCGAGAACGATCTCGCCGTGCTGCAGGCCAGCAAGATTCCCGACGACATGATCGCCGCGACCATGCGCTCCACCAACGATCTCGCGCCCGGCGACAAGGTGTTGGCGGTCGGCTTTCCGTTCGGCATCGGCCCATCCGCATCCGGTGGTGTCATCTCGGGCCTCAAACGCGTGTTCCGCTCGCCCGAAGGCAAGCAGGACATGAAGAACCTGATCCAGTTCGACGCCGCAGCCAACCCGGGCAATTCGGGTGGTCCGCTGGTCACGATGGACGGCGAAGTGGTCGGCATCGTCACCGCCATCCTCAACCCCACATCGGCGCGCACTTTCATCGGTATCGGCTTTGCCGTGCCCATCGAAAATGCCGCCACCGCCGCAGGCTTGCCGCCCTTCTAGAAACATCCCAGCTTCCAGGAAACCCCAGCCCATGAATCCAGACATTCGCCAGGACACCGACACCGCGCAACTGATGGAGCAGATCCTCTACGAGGTCAAGCGTGTCGTCGTCGGCCAGGACAGGTTCCTTGAACGCGTGATGGTGGCGATGCTCGCGCAAGGTCACCTGCTCGTGGAAGGTGTGCCGGGCCTTGCGAAGACGCTTACCGTCAAGACGCTCGCCAACACGATGCGCGGCCAGTTCAAGCGCATCCAGTTCACGCCCGACCTGGTGCCCGCAGACCTGGTCGGCACGCGCGTCTACAACCAGAAGAACAGCGAATTCAGTACCTCGCTCGGACCGGTGTTCACCAACTTGCTGCTGGCCGATGAAATCAACCGCGCGCCTGCCAAGGTGCAAAGCGCCTTGCTTGAAGTGATGCAGGAGCGGCAGGTCACCATCGCGGGCGAGACACACAAGGTGCCCAACCCGTTCCTCGTGATGGCCACGCAGAACCCGATCGAAACCGAAGGTACCTATCCGCTGCCCGAAGCGCAGGTCGATCGTTTCATGATGAAGGTGCTGGTCGATTACCCGACCGACGAAGAAGAATTCGTGATCGTCGAGCGCGTCACCGGTCCTGCCGTCACGGTGAGCGAAGTCGCGACGACCGAGCAGCTCGCTGCGCTCCAGCAGGAATGCCGGCGCGTCTATGTGGACCCTTCGCTGACGCAGTACGCGGTGCGGCTGGTGTCGGCGACACGCACGCCCGAAAAGCATGGGCTGAAGGACCTGCGCCCGTTCATCACTTATGGCGCAAGCCCCCGCGCGACCATCAATCTCGTCGAAGGCGCGAGAGCGCTTGCCATGCTGCGCGGACGAACCTACGCGCTGCCGGAAGACATGACCGACCTGGTGCCCGATGTGCTCCGGCATCGGCTGGTGCTGTCGTACGAAGCCCTGTCCGAAGGCCTCACCGCCGATGCGATCGTCGGAAAAATCATGGCGAAGATTCCTGCGCCACCCAAGCCGCTCGAGCATGAAAAACTGGCTGCGTAAATTCGCCCCCGCCCGCACTGAGTCGCAGGCCCCGACCGACGATGCAGTGCCAGCATCGTCGGCAGCCTCAGCCGAACACATCCTGCGCCGCCTCGAATGGTCGGTCATCCGCAGGCTCGACGGTCTGCTGCAGGGCGACTACCGCACGCTGATGCGCGGCTCGGGCCTGGACCTGGCTGACCTGCGCGAATACCAGCACCAGGACGACGTGCGCCACATCGACTGGAACGTCACGGCGCGCCTGCAAGTGCCCCATGTGCGCGTCTTCACCGAAGACCGCGAAATGGCAGCCTGGTTCCTGGTGGACCTGAGCCCTTCGGTTGACTTCGGCTCGGGCGAGACACGCAAGCGTACGGTTTCGGCCAACTTCGTCGGCGTACTCGCGCGCCTTCTGACGCGACACGGCAACCGGGTCGGGGCGATGCTGTACGGCACGGGCGTGGACACGATCATTCCGACGCGCGGCGGCCGTCCCCACGTGCTGCATATCCTGCACAGCATCCAGAAGCGCCCCGAAATCAAGGACGGCGACATCACGCGCCTGCAGGACCTGCTGAAGTCCGCCGCGAGCCTCATCAAGCGCCGCTCCACCGTTTTTGTCATATCCGACTTCATCAGCGAACCCGGCTGGGAACGCCCGCTGGCACTGCTCGCGCAACGGCACGAAGTGGTCGCGGTTCGCGTCGTCGATCCGCTCGAACTCGACATCCCCGACCTGGGCCTTCTCACCATCCGTGACAGCGAGACAGGCGAACAGCTGCTGGTCGATACACACGACGCCGGTTTTCGCAAACGCTTCGCCCGCATCGCGGCTCAGCGCGAGGCCGACCTGCGCCAGGGCTTCATCAAGGCCGGGGTCGATGCGCTCGAGTTATCGACCGACGGCGACATGGTCGAGGCCGTGGTGCGCTTCGTCGACATGAGAAAACGACGCACCCGCCTGTCGGCCGGCGGCGGATTGCCCGCGCACTTGAGGCGCGCGGCGTGACAGGACTGCAACCATGAACTTTCTCTGGGCCCAAAACCTCTGGATGCTGCTGGCCTTGCCGCTGCTCGTCGTGCTGTATGTGTGGCTGATGCGCCGCAAGAAAAAAGTCGCGCTGCGCTATGCAACCCTGTCCATCGTGAAGGAGGCGATGGGCGCGGGCCAGAGCTTCAAGCGGCACATTCCGCCCCTGCTGTTCCTGCTTGCGATGGCGGCACTGCTGCTGGCTGCGGCGCGGCCGGTGGCGGTCGTCACACTGCCGTCCAACCAGCAGACCATCATCCTGGCGATGGACGTATCGGGCAGCATGCGCGCGACCGACGTGCAACCCAACCGGCTGGTCGCCGCGCAGAACGCGGCCAAGGCCTTCATCACCGAGTTGCCACGCCATGTGAAGGTCGGCATCGTCGCATTCGCCGGATCGGCGCAGGTTGCGCAGTTGCCGACTGTCAATCGCGAGGACCTGGTCACCGCCATCGACCGCTTCCAGTTGCAGCGCGCGACCGCCACAGGCAATGCCATCGTGATTTCGCTGGCAACGCTTTTTCCGGATGCGGGCATCGATATCGCCTCGATGCAGGGCGGCCGTGATCGTCAGCGCGGCTTGTCGCTCGATACCGAGAAAAAGGAAAAGAAAGAGTTCACGCCGGTAGCGCCCGGTTCGTACTCTTCTGCCGCCATCATCATGCTGACCGACGGCCAGCGCACCACGGGTGTGGATCCGCTGGAAGCCGCGAAGATCGCCGCCGACCGGGGTGTGCGTGTGTACACCGTGGGCATCGGCACCGTGGACGGCGAGACGATTGGCTTCGAGGGCTGGTCGATGCGAGTGCGGCTCGATGAAGAGACGCTCAAGGCGATCGCCAACAAGACCAGTGCGGAGTACTACTACGCGGGCACCGCAGGCGATTTGAAGAAGGTCTACGAGACCCTGAGTTCACGGCTGACAGTCGAAAAGAAGGAAACCGAAGTGTCGGCGCTGTTCGCGCTCGTGGCCGGCGTCTTGGCACTGTTTTCCGCGGGACTGTCGCTGCTCTGGTTCAACCGGATTCTGTAGGGCACGCCGGTTGTCATTGCGGACTTGATCCGCAATCCATCGTCGATCAAGCGCAGTCGCCGCTTCGCGGTGGATGCCGGATCGAGTCCGGCATGACAGGTGTTGAAGTTGTCATTGCGGACTTGATCCGCAATCCATCGTCGATCAAGCGCAGTCGCCGCT
>JAZKFI010000042.1:0-17100 GCA_040386575.1 Pseudomonadota bacterium | reverse complement strand
GCTTTGGGTTTCAGCAGGTTGTGTTGCATTCAGGACTTCCTCTCAATACCCCCGGCTCGTTACACCGGTAAGGCTGGTGAAGCGCCCAAACCGCGATGCCTCGCGGCCGGGAACAAAAAACATGAATCCGGGTTCACGCACGACGCGCAAATCCCGGATGGGGCTGCTTAGCGCGAGTACAACTCGACGATCAGCGCTTCCTTGACATCGGCGGCGAACTCGTCGCGGTCTGGCACTTTCTTGAAGACGCCTTCAGCCTTATCGGCATTGACTTCAACCCAGGCGGGAATGCCAACCTGCTGTGCCAGTTGCAGTGCTTCGACGATTCGGTTTTGCTTCTTGGACTTTTCGCGAACAGCAATCACGTCGCCGGTCTTGACCAGGTAAGAAGGGATATTGACCGGGGAACCATTGACAGTGATGGCCTTGTGCGAGACCAGCTGACGGGCCTCTGCGCGCGTGGAACCAAATCCCATGCGATACACGACGTTGTCCAGCCGCGATTCGAGAATGAACAACAAGTTCGCGCCGGTGTTGCCCTTGCGGCGATCAGCCTCTTCGAAGTAACGACGGAACTGGCGCTCCAGGATGCCGTACATGCGCTTGACCTTCTGCTTCTCACGCAGCTGCAGACCGAAGTCGGAGGTGCGCTGACCAGAGGTGCGTCCGTGCTGGCCCGGCTTGGAGTCGAACTTGGCCTTGTCCGCCAGTGAGCGACGTGCGCTCTTGAGGAACAGGTCAGTGCCTTCACGGCGTGAGAGTTTGGCCTTGGGGCCGAGGTAACGTGCCACTTTGCTTCCTTTTCAGTCTCTGCCGCAGCCGTACAACGAGGTGTCACTGCGGGAGCCAGCCCTGCGTACAGGTCTGGCGGTGGGCTTGGTTGAAAAATTGAACTCGAAGACGCATCCAATCGCCAGAGCGATCAGATCCGACGCCTTTTCTGCGGACGGCAGCCATTGTGCGGAACCGGTGTCACGTCAGCGATCGACGTAATACGGATTCCCAAGGCGCCAAGAGCACGAACCGACGATTCACGACCGGGGCCTGGGCCCTTGATCTTGACGTCGAGGTTCTTGATGCCCTGCTCGATGGCCGCGCGGCCAGCGACTTCCGAAGCGACCTGAGCGGCAAAAGGCGTCGACTTACGCGAGCCCTTGAAGCCTTGGCCGCCGGAAGACGCCCAGCTCAGAGCATTGCCCTGGCGGTCGGTGATCGTGATGATCGTGTTGTTGAAAGACGCGTGAACGTGGCAGACGCCGTCGGACACGTTCTTGCGAACCTTCTTGCGCACGCGTTGCGCGGCATTATTGGCGGGAGCTTTTGCCATGACTTTTCTCTTTCCCGATTATTTCTTGAGGGCCTGAGCGGCCTTACGCGGACCCTTGCGGGTGCGAGCGTTGGTACGCGTGCGCTGACCGCGCATAGGCAAACCGCGACGGTGACGGAAACCGCGATAGCAGCCAATGTCCATCAAACGCTTGATGTTCATCGTTGTCTCGCGGCGCAGGTCGCCTTCGATCGTGAACTGGCCGATGGCGTCGCGGAGCTTTTCCAGGTCGCCGTCGGTCAAGTCTTTGACCTTCTTGGAATACGCAATGCCAGTCGCTTCGCAGATCTTGCGTGCGCGCGTGCGGCCAATGCCGAAAATTGCCGTCAAGCCGATTTCGGCGTGCTGATGCGGCGGAATGTTGATGCCAGCGATACGTGCCATGTTAATCCTCTGAAACTCTTGCTAATCAGCCCTGGCGCTGCTTGTGACGCGGATCCGTGCAGATCACGCGAACAACGCCCTTACGGCGGATGATCTTGCAGTTGCGGCAAATTTTCTTGACCGAAGCCGAGACTCTCATTTGTCTTTCTCCTAAACCATTTAGCTAACTAGAGGTACCCGAGCATCCGCTTGCGCTTGCTGGTCCGGCCCCTGGCAATCACTTTGCCCGAAACACAATCCTTGCCCGCGATAAATCGTAGGGCGTCAATTCCACAGTGACCTTGTCACCCGGCAGGATGCGGATGTAGTGCATCCGCATCTTTCCCGAAATATGTCCGAGCACTACATGCCCGTTTTCCAGCTTCACCCTGAACGTCGCGTTTGGCAGGTTCTCAACAACCTCACCCT
This sequence comes from Pseudomonadota bacterium, assembly GCA_040386575.1. Taxonomy (GTDB): domain Bacteria; phylum Pseudomonadota; class Gammaproteobacteria; order Burkholderiales; family Burkholderiaceae_C; genus Ramlibacter. The sequence continues at coordinate 14,981 of JAZKFI010000042.1, read as the reverse complement.
GCATCTGGATGACATCGTCTTTCGCCATGCCAACTAACCATTGAGCGACGTCTTGAAATTTGCTTTCTTGAGCAGCGACTCATATTGCTGCGACATCAAATAGTTCTGAACCTGCGCCATGAAATCCATGGTCACAACCACGATGATCAGGAGCGAAGTCCCACCAAAATAAAACGGTACGTTGTACTTGAGGATCAGGAACTCAGGCAGCAGGCAGACAAACGTGATGTACACAGCACCGGCAAGAGTCAGGCGAACCAGGATCTTGTCGATATACCGCGCGGTCTGTTCGCCAGGACGAATCCCGGGTATGAACGCACCACTCTTCTTCAGGTTGTCCGCAGTCTCACGGCTGTTGAATACCAACGCGGTATAGAAGAAGCAGAAAAATACAATCGCACTCGCATACAACATCACATAGATCGGCTGCCCTGGCGTCAAGGTAGCCGCGATGTCCTTGATCCAGCGCATGCCATCACCCGTCGAGAACCAGCTCACCACCGTTGCCGGCAGCAGGATGATCGATGAAGCGAAGATCGGCGGAATAACCCCAGCCATGTTCAGCTTCAACGGCAGATGTGATGACTGGCCGCCATAGACTTTATTGCCCACTTGACGACGCGCATAGTTCACCAGGATCTTGCGCTGGCCACGCTCAACGAACACCACGAAGTAGGTAATGAGAGCAACGAGGACCACGATGAAGATGGAGACGAGAATGCTCATCGCACCTGTCCGCACCAGTTCCAGCAATCCTCCGATGGCGCTCGGCAAACCAGCCGCAATGCCCGCGAAGATCAAGATTGAGATGCCATTACCAAGTCCACGCTCGGTGATCTGCTCGCCCAGCCACATCAGGAACATCGTGCCAGCCGTCAGACTGACGACCGCGGTCATCCGAAATCCCAGACCAGGGCTCATCACCAATCCTGCAGAGCCTTCAAGCGCCAGTGCGATACCCAGAGACTGGAAAATGGCCAGCCCGAGTGTGCCGTAACGCGTGTATTGCGTAATCTTGCGGCGACCAGCCTCGCCCTCTTTCTTCATCTGCTCGAACGTCGGCACGACGTATGTAAGCAGCTGCATGATGATCGAGGCCGAGATGTAAGGCATGATGCCCAACGCGAACACGGTAAAGCGCGAAAGTGCGCCGCCCGAGAACATGTTGAACATGGCAAGGATGCCGCCCTGCTGACCCTTGAACAGCTGCGCGAGCTGATCGGGGTTAATGCCGGGAACAGGTATGTGGGCGCCGATTCGGTAAACGACCAGCGCGAGCAGCAGAAATACCAGCCGGCGACGCAGGTCGCCGAACTTGCCGGTCTTCGCAATTTGTGCGCTAGTTGCCACCCGTCGTGTCCTTTATTTGTAGCAAATCAGGCGACACTGCCACCGGCGGCTTCAATAGCGGCCTTGGCACCAGCGGTAGCCAGAATCCCGGTCACTTTGACAGCGATCTTCAGTTCGCCGGCCTTGATGACCTTGACGTTCTTGATCATCTCGCCGACGAGACCAGCCTGCTTGAGTGCCAGCAGGTCCACTTCAGCAGCACCCAGGCGCTCAAGAGCAGCAAGACTGACTTCGGCGTTGTACTTGGCAGTTTGCGACTTGAAACCACGCTTCGGCAGGCGCCGCTGCAGGGGCATCTGGCCGCCTTCGAAGCCGACCTTGTGGTAGCCACCAGCGCGGGACTTCTGGCCCTTGTGGCCGCGACCTGCAGTCTTGCCCAAGCCCGAGCCGATGCCGCGGCCTACACGCCGCTTGTAATGTTTTGCGCCTTCTGCAGGCTTGATGTCGTTCAGTTCCATGATCGTTCTCAGAGTACCTGGACCAAATAGTCGATCTTGTTGATCATGCCGCGCGTTGCGGGCGTGTCTTCAATTTCGCTGACGCTGTTGAGTTTGCGCAGACCCAGGCCGCGCACGGTAGCGCGGTGGTCGGCCTTCGTTCCGATCGGGCTGCGAACCAGCTTGACCTTCACGGTTTTCTTTTCGGTTGCCATATTTGCGTCCTTCAGGCCGTGAAGAGGTCTTCGACCGACTTACCGCGCTTGGCCGCCACAGCCGAAGGCGTCGTGGACTTGCGAAGCGCGTCAAAAGTGGCGCGGACCATGTTGTACGGATTGGTCGAGCCGTGGCTCTTTGCCACGATGTCGGTGATACCCATCACTTCGAACACGGCGCGCATTGGGCCGCCGGCGATGATGCCGGTGCCGCGGGGAGCGGGCGACATCATAATACGGGCAGCGCCATGCTGACCATAAACGGTGTGATGAATCGTGCCGTTCTTGAGCGATACCTTGGTCATGTTGCGACGGGACTCTTCCATCGCCTTTTGAACCGCAGCCGGCACTTCCTTGGACTTGCCTTTACCCATGCCGACTTTGCCATCACCGTCGCCAACCACCGTGAGTGCTGCGAAACCGAGAATTCGGCCGCCCTTCACCACTTTGGTCACGCGGTTGACCGCAATCATCTTTTCGCGCATCCCGTCTTCGGGACCGTCACCTTGGGGTTTTGCCTGAACTCTTGCCATGATCTGTTTCCGGTTCGTTAGAACTGCAGGCCGGCTTCACGCGCGGCTTCAGCCAGCGCCTTGACGCGGCCGTGGTACGCAAAACCTGCGCGGTCGAATGCAACCTTCTCGACGCCGGCGGCCTTGGCCTTCTCGGCAATCAACTTGCCGACCTGTTGGGCGGCAGCCGTGTTTCCACCCTTGCCGGAGCCTCCGAGCGACTTGCGAAGGTCTGCCTGGGCTGTGGAAGCCGTGGCGATCACCTTGCTGCCGTCGTCGGAAATCACCGTCGCGTAGATATGGAGATTCGTGCGATTCACAGTCAGACGCGCAACGCCTTGCGTTGCAATGCGGATGCGAGTCTGGCGCGAGCGACGCAGTCGCTGTTCTTTCTTGGTCAACATGGTGCTGCCCCTTACTTCTTCTTGGTCTCTTTGATCGTGATCTTCTCGTCCGCGTAGCGGATTCCCTTGCCCTTGTAGGGCTCGGGCGGACGAACAGCACGAATCTCGGCGGCGATCTGGCCAACCCGCTGGCGATCAGCACCCTTGATCACAATTTCAGTCGGCGTCGCGGTCGCAACCGAAATGCCAGCCGGCATTTCGATGTTGACGGGGTGCGAATAGCCAACGGTCAGGTTCAGCTTGTTACCTTGTGCAGCAGCCTTGTAGCCCACGCCGACCAGGCTCAACTTCTTTTCGAAACCCTTGGTCACGCCGACCACCATGTTGTTGACCAACTGGCGCATCGTGCCGCTCATTGCATTCGCTTCACGCGATTCGTTCGCAGGAACGAAACTGAGCTTGCCGTCTTTGCTGGTCACAGTGACAAGCGCGTTTTGAGTCAGCAGAAGCGTGCCACCGGCACCCTTCACACTGATCTGGTCATCCTTGATCGCCACATCCACGCCATTCGGCACGTCAACGGGCATTTTTCCAACTCGGGACATTTTTCTTCCTTCCCTTATGCGACGTAGCAGAGCACTTCGCCACCGACACCGGTAGCGCGCGCCTTGCGGTCCGTCATCACACCCTGCGGCGTGGTGACGATGGCAACGCCCAGTCCGTTCTGGACCTGGGGAATAGCATCGCGGCCCTTGTAGACGCGCAGGCCAGGACGGCTCACTCGCTCAATGCGCTCGATCACGGGGCGGCCAGCGTAATACTTCAGGCTGATTTCAAGTTCGCTCTTGCCGGCGTCGGTAACAACGCGGAAGCCGTCGATGTAACCCTCATCCTTCAGGACTTGGGCAATGGCCACCTTCACTTTGGAAGAGGGCACCGAAACCGTTGGCTTAGCCACCATCTGCGCATTGCGGATGCGGGTCAACAGGTCGGCGATGGGATCACTCATGCTCATATCAATTGCTCCTGGCCGTTACCAGCTGGCCTTGGTGATACCCGGGATGTCGCCAGCAAAGGCCATCTCGCGAATCTTGGCGCGTGCAAGGCCGAACTGGCGGAAGGTTCCGCGCGGACGACCAGTGATGCCGCAGCGGTTGCGCTGGCGGGTGGGGTTTGCGTTGCGCGGGAGCTTTTGCAGCGCCAGACGGGCCGCCGCGCGCTCTTCGTCGCTCTTCTTCGCATCGTTGGAGGTCGCCTTCAGTTCCGCGTGCTTTTTCGCGTACTTGGCTACCAGTTTGTCCCGCTTGAGCTCGCGCTCGATCAAAGCCATTTTTGCCACTGGGAACCTCAGTTCTTGAAGGGGAAACGGAAGCCAGCCAGAAGAGCCTTGCACTCTTCATCATTCTTGGCCGTCGTCGTGATGCTGATATTGAGGCCGCGCAAGGCATCAACCTTGTCGTACTCGATCTCGGGGAAAATGATCTGCTCTTTCACACCGATGTTGTAATTGCCGCGGCCATCGAACGCACGACCGGAGATGCCTCGGAAGTCGCGTACACGCGGCAACGCCACGGTGACGAAACGATCCAGGAACTCATACATGCGCACGCCGCGCAGCGTAACCATGGTACCAATGGCCTGACCTTCGCGGATCTTGAATCCCGCGATAGCCTTCTTGGCCTTCGTAACCACGGGCTTCTGGCCAGCAATCTTCGTCAGGTCGCCCACGGCGTTGTCCATGACCTTCTTGTCGGCAACCGCCTCGGATACACCCATATTCAGGGTGATCTTGGTCAGGCGCGGAACCTCCATCGGCGATTTGTAGCCGAACTTGGTCATCAGTTCCGGCGCGACCTTATCGCGGTAGTGCTGCTGCAGTCGTGCCACGGCACCCTGCTGTTTTGCTTGCTGCTGAGCCATGGTCATGCCACCTTGATTTCTTCGCCGCTGGACTTGAAGACACGAACGCGCTTATCGCCGTCAGTCTTGATGCCCACACGATCGGCCTTGCCGGTAGCGGCGTTGAAAATCGCCACGTTGGACTGATGAATCGGCATTGATTTTTCGACGATGCCACCAGTCTCACCCTTCATCGGGTTTGGCTTGGCGTGCTTCTTGACGATGTTGATGCCTTCGACGATCAAATGAGCGTCATCCTTGCGAAGCGTGACCTTGCCGCGCTTGCCCTTGTCACGGCCCGCGAGCACGATGACTTCGTCGCCTTTGCGAATCTTGTTCATGAACGCGTCCTCTTCAAAGAACTTCAGGAGCCAGGGACACGATCTTCATGAACTTCTCGGTACGCAGTTCACGCGTCACGGGCCCGAAGATGCGAGTGCCGATAGGCTCCAGCTTGTTGTTGAGCAGCACGGCGGCATTGCCGTCGAACTTGACCAGCGAACCGTCGGAGCGGCGGATGCCCTTGGCGGTACGAACCACCACAGCGCTATAGACCTCGCCTTTTTTGACGCGGCCACGCGGGGCTGCTTCCTTGATGCTGACCTTGATGATGTCGCCTACGCTGGCGTAGCGACGCTTGGAACCACCGAGCACCTTGATGCAAAGAACGGACTTCGCACCGGTGTTATCGGCAACTTCGAGCCGGGATTCTGTCTGGATCATTTCAAATATTCCCAACTTGTACTTAGAGCCTGCCGCCAAATGGGCTGCGGGTCGCTAGGTCAGTCTTGGGCCCGTCGTCCTCGCTGTGAACCACTCGCAGCGATTTCGCATGGGCTAGATATGCGCTCCAAAGCGCAGCCCTCGATTATGGCAGGTTGGCAAGTCCCTGTCAAACGCGGATGGGGAAAATTGTGTCAGACCGGCATAGTCAAATACAGTCGCGCAAGGTCGCGGAATGCATCTAGTTGAGGGTCCACGCCTGTCTCGTCCCTGAGAATCTCGGCCACACCACCCGCAAGTTGAGTTGCCAGTCTTGCATCAAGAAAGAGAATCCGGCTGCGACGGGCAAGTATGTCTTCCACGGTTCGGGCGAACTCCTTGCGCGCGGCAAATCTCACCATGCCTTCAGTCAAACCACCCCCAAGTACGCGTTCGGCGCCCTCGACAGCAGCCAGTTCTGACGCCTCATTTCCATACGAGTGCAGCCCTTGCGGCTCGCTCAATGGTGCGAGCCGATCCGGCAATCCCTCCGCACCGACAAGCTTCAAGTGAACAGTCACTCCCGGTGCAACCCTTTCTAGCGAACGATTCTCGAAGCAACTCTCCAGCACGTCTTCGGCCATAGCCCGGTAGGTGGTCCACTTACCGCCAGTTACCGTGATCAGGCCCGAGCGACTGGCGATGACGGTGTGCTCCCGGCTGAGAGCTTTTGTCTCCCCTCCGTCATCATCTTGCGGCTTGACCAACGGCCGAAGCCCGACCCACATACTTCGAATGTCTGCGCGCTGCGGCGCCCGGACGAGGTATCGGGCCGACTCCCCGAGGATGAATTCAAGCTCTTCCTTGAAGGGACGAGGCTCTCGCGACAGATCGCCCCGCGGGGTGTCCGTCGTTCCCAGGATGACCTTGCCAAGCCATGGAACGCCGAAAAGCACGCGTCCATCGGCAGTTTTGGGAACCATCAAGGCGTGGTTTCCGGGCAGGAATTCGCGGTCGACCACGATGTGCACCCCCTGGCTCGGCGCCACCATCGGCTTGACGGGCCTGTCGATCGCCTGGCCATCCATCTGCCTGAATCGATCGACCCAGACACCCGCCGCGTTCACAACGCAACGGGCTCGAATTTCGAATTCCCGGCCGGTCTCCTGGTCCTGGCAAGCGAGTCCGACCACTTTGCCGTTCTCGTGCCGAATTGCGGTCGCGCAGCAGTAGTTGACGACTAACGCGCCCTTGGCCTGTGCCGTCCGCGCCAGGGCCAGGGCCAGACGCGCGTCATCGAACTGGCCATCCCAGTACTTCACGCCCCCCTTGAGCCCCTGCGGCAGGGCGGTCGGGAGGCAAGCCAGCGTTTCGCCGCGACTCAGGAACTCGGTCTGTCCCAGACCGGCCTTTCCGGCAAGCGCGTCGTACATCTTCAATCCGGCGCCATAAAACGGCGTTTCCCAGAAGCGATAGGACGGCATCACGAACGCAAGCGGCTGCGCAATGTGGGGCGCGTTGTGCAACAAGGTCGTCCGCTCGTGTAGCGCCTCGCGAACCAGCGCGATGTTGCCTTGCGCCAGGTAGCGCACACCGCCATGCACCAGCTTTGTCGCGCGCGATGAGGTGCCTTTGGCGAAATCGTGGGACTCAACCAGCACAACAGAAAATCCGCGCGCCGCTGCATCAAGCGCGACGCCAAGGCCGGTAGCGCCGCCGCCGATGATGGCGATATCGCAGGATTTGGTGCGCTCAAGGCGGGAGATCAGGTCCTGTCTGTTCATTCGGGGCTATTTTGACTGACACAGGCTCCGAGCGGGCGTGTGTGCCCGGGGCGCGCCAAGCTAGACTGCAAACCATGAACGAAAACGCAAGCGGACCAGCGCAGGACAGTGCTCAGGAATGCATCGCCTTCATTGGCGGGGGCAACATGGCCGGCGCCATCATCGGGGGCTTGATACGCCAGGGCCTTTCGCCATCGCAAGTCGAGGTGGTGGAGCCGTTTGCCGACTCCCGGGAGAAGCTCAAGGCTCAATTTGGCGTGTTGGCACAGGAACTCGCCGGACCATCGCTTGCTCGCGCGAGTGTTGCGGTCTGGGTGGTCAAGCCGCAGACATTCAAGCAAGCCGCAGCCCAGGCCCGCGAATTCACGGGCTCCGCGTTGCATTTGAGCGTGGCGGCAGGCATTCGATCCAGCAGCATCGCCCAATGGCTGGGTACGGACCGGATCGTGCGCTCGATGCCCAACACGCCCGCACTCGTCGGCAAGGGGATGACGGCGCTCTATTCACGACCTACTGTGACCCAGGCAGACAAGCGTCGCGTCGAACAGATCATCTCAACCACCGGAGATTCACTGTGGGTGACCGACGAGCAGGATCTGGACGCCGTTACGGCACTTTCAGGTTCAGGCCCCGCGTATGTCTTTTTCTTCATCGAAGCGATGACCAAGGCCGGCGTCGAGATGGGCCTCTCACGCGAACAGGCACTCCAGCTCTCGATTGGCACCTTCGTCGGCGCCTCAGAGCTCGCCCGTGCATCCGACGATCCACCAGAAATCCTGCGGGAACGAGTGACCTCAAAAGGCGGCACAACTTACGCCGCCATCACCTCAATGGAACAAGACAAGGTAGCTGCGTTGTTTGGCAAAGCACTACATGCCGCACGCCAGCGCGCGACCGAATTGGGCGATGAATTTGGCCCCTGACTCTGCGGCCAGGGGCCAGCGCGACTTCACTGCACCGCGTATCCGGCGACCACGCCAGCAAACACCGTGAAGCCGAGCCAGTGATTGAGCCGAAACGCACGAAAGCATCCTTCTCGCGTGCGATGGCGAATCATCGTGTAGTGCCAGATCACCTGCGCCCCGGCGACCGCCATGGTGACCGCGATGACATAGGCCGGGATGCGCGTGGCCAGTACCGCACTCCATATTCCCAAAAAAGCCGCATAGCAAAACATCACCGCTGCGACGTCAGCACGCCCTAGCGTGATCGCCGATGTCTTCATGCCGATCTTCAGGTCATCGTCCCGATCGACCATGGCGTACTCGGTGTCATACGCCACCACCCAGAAGAGGTTGCCCAGCAGCAGTAGCCACGCGACCATCGGAATGCGCGACTGCACAGCGGCAAACGCCATCGGGATGCCGAAGCTGAATGCGACGCCCAGCACCGCCTGGGGCATCGAGACAAAGCGCTTGGCATACGGATATGCAATCGTGATGGCAAGCGCCGCGAACGACCACGCCACAGTGAGTTCATTGGTCGTCAGCACCAGCGCGAACGCCACAAGCGCCAGGATCGCGCCCAGGGAAAGTGCTTCCTTGACCGACACCCGACCTGACGTCACCGGCCTTTGGGCAGTCCGCTTCACATGACGGTCGAACTCGCGATCGGCGACATCATTGACGCAGCATCCCGCGCTGCGCATGAGGATCGTGCCCAGCACGAAGACCGCGAGCAAGTGCCAACCCGGAAATCCATGCGCCGCGATCCACAGCGCGCTGAGTGAGGGCCACAGCAGCAGCAGCCAGCCAGCGGGCCGACTCCAGCGGATCAGGTCGAGGTAGAGGCGAAGTTTCTCGCGCAGCATCTAGAGACCGAGACGGCGCAGGTCGAGCTTGCCGCCCCGCATCGGCGGGCACCAGAAATACGCACCATTCACCGGCTTGGAAATGCTGAACATCGCATCGACGATGCCGTCTTCCTGGCCCGCCATGCGCCGGATCTGCGCCTCGAAGGCATAAAGCGACTCGCCGAATGCCACGAACATCAACCCCGCCTGCATGTTCATCATCCAGGGCATCGACCGACGCAACATGAACGCGGGCGGCTCGAAGTCTTCCTGCGCGGTTCGCTTCACGTGGGCCGACGTCGGCGAGTCTTCGATTTCCTCGTTGTCGGTGCGGCGCCGTCCGATGTGGTGGTCGCGCTCGTCATCGGCCAATGCCTCGAACGCGTCGAGATCATGCAGCCACTGCTGAACCGCGACGAAACTCGCGCCGTCCAACCCTTCCCCCTTGCCGTGCGTGAACGCGGCTTCTTCCGCCGCTTCGCCCGTAGGGTTTTCGGTCCCGTCTTCGTAACCGGTCAGGTCGCGGCCATGTCCGCTCTCGCCCAGCGCATGACGGAAGGCATCGACGACATGGCGCACGACGAACGCAGGTGCCAGGGCCTTCTGGACCTTGCGAGTCAGGTGCAGCAAATCGCCAAGATCATCACCGCGCACCCAGCACCACAGCGTGCCAGGCGTGGACGGTACTTTGACGCCGTGACCTTCGATGGCCGGGAGTTCATGCAGGCCTGGGATCTCCGCGCCCAGTGCCGAAACCAGCGAAGGGCCGATTCCGACCACCACCTCGCTGCCGTTGGCCAGCGGCGAGAGCCGCACCAGCGCCTGTTTGATGCCATCGGCGTCCGCGTCCTGCGCGAGGCTGAAAAGAACGTAGCGCGCCACGGCCGGCACGCCGTCAAGAATTCCGGGTTGGTAAAGCTTGTTCATGGTCTTCGGATCAAATATCTTCCAGCCGGTTGCGCTGTATCACGAGAGTCGCTTGACGCCCGGCAACTCACACGCATAGATCGAATTGCGCAGCGACGCGATCGCTTCGTAGCGCGTGTAGCTGCGCCGCCACGCAAGCACCACCCGGCGGGTCGGCGGATCGCCATCGAACGGAATGTATTTCACGTACGAGTGATCCTCCTTGCGCCGGCGCGGCCGCGGCTCCAGGGCCTCCTTGGGCACAGAGAGCCGGGGCACGACGGTGACACCCATGCCGGCAGCGACCATGTGCTTGATGGTTTCCAGCGACGAGCCTTCGAAGCTCTTGCGAATGCCTTCCGCATTGCTTGAAAAGCGCGCGAACTCGGGGCACACCTCCAACACATGGTCGCGAAAGCAATGGCCGTTGCCCAGCAGCAGCATGGTTTCGCTCTTGAGCTCTTGCGCCGTCACCGTGTCGCGCGCCGCGAGCGGATGCGTGCTGGGCACTGCAGCCAGGAAGGGCTCGTCATAGAGCGCCGCAACCGCCAGCCCCGTATCGGGAAACGGCTCGGCCATGATCGCGCAGTCGATGTCGCCCATGCGCAGCATCTCCAGCAGTTTCACCGTGAAGTTCTCCTGGAGCATCAGCGGCATCTGGGGCGTCCGCGAGATCGCCTGGCGCACGAGATCGGGCAACAGGTACGGCCCGATCGTGTAGATCACGCCCAGCTTCAGCGGCCCTGCGAGCGGATCCTTGCCGCGCTTGGCGATTTCCTTGATGTTGGCCGCCTGCTCCAGCACGCTTTGCGCCTGCTGCACGATCTCTTCGCCCAATGCAGTGACCGACACCTCATTGGCGCTGCGCTCGAACAGCTTGACCTCCAGCTCTTCTTCCAGCTTCTTGATCGCGACCGACAGCGTCGGCTGCGACACGAAGCATGCTTCGGCAGCCTTGCCGAAATGCCTCTCGCGCGCCACGGCGACGATGTACTTGAGCTCGGTCAGTGTCATGAATGGATGGCTTGGTCAGGCTTTGAGGAACTCTGATTTTCCTCCGAACCAGCGCTGCTCGTGCTGGCGCGCCAATTGCGGGTGCCGGTCCAGCATCAGCGGAGCCATCTGCCGGGCCCACTCCAGCAGATGAATGTCCGTATCCAGATCGGCAAATCGCAGCATCGCGGCGCCCGACTGCCGGGCGCCCAGGAACTCGCCGGGACCGCGGATTTCCAGGTCGCGCCGCGCAATCTCAAAACCGTCCGAAGTCTCGGCCATCGCCTTCAGGCGCGCGCGCGCCGTTTCACCGAGCTTGCCGTGTTCGCCAGCCGAATACAGCAGCACGCATGCCGATGCCGCGGCGCCACGCCCCACCCGCCCCCTCAATTGATGCAGCTGCGAAAGACCGAAGCGCTCTGCGTGTTCGATCACCATCAACGATGCATTAGGCACATCGACGCCCACTTCGATCACTGTCGTGGACACGAGCACCGCCATCTGCCCCGCCGTGAAGAGCGACATCACGGCCCGCTTTTCCGGCAGCGGCATGCGCGAGTGCAACAAGCCCACCATCGCGCCTGGCAAAGCCTGCGTCAACGACTCATGCGTCTGCGTCGCGTTGGTCAGGTCCAGCGCTTCGCTCTCCTCGATCAGCGGACACACCCAGTAAACCTGCCGGCCCTGCGCCACCTGCGCGCGGATGCGCTCGATCACTTCTTCACGCCTGACATCGGCGATGAGCTTCGTGACCACCGGGGTGCGACCGGGCGGCAGTTCGTCGATGGTCGATACATCGAGATCCGCGTAGTAGCTCATTGCCAGCGTGCGCGGAATGGGCGTCGCCGACATCATGAGCAGGTGAGGCTCCAGTCCCTCCCCGCTCATCTTCGCGCGCAGGGCGAGCCGCTGCGCCACGCCGAAGCGGTGCTGCTCATCGATGATCGCCACGCCCAGGTTGCGAAACTGCACCTGCTCCTGGATGACCGCATGCGTGCCGACAACCAGCGCTGCCTCGCCGCTTGCAACAAGCGCGAGCATCGCTGCCCGCTCCTTCTTCTTCTGGCTGCCGGTGAGCCAGGCCACGCGCAAACCACGCGGAGCGAACAACGGCTCCAGCCAGCCAATCAGTTTGCGAAAGTGCTGCTCGGCCAGGATTTCAGTGGGCGCCATCAATGCGCATTGCCAACCGGCATCGATCGAAATGGCCGCAGCCAGCGCGGCGACCACTGTCTTGCCGGAACCGACATCACCCTGCAACAAGCGATGCATGGGTACCGGTCTCGACAGGTCCTTCGCGATCTCGCGGCCCACCCGCTCCTGCGCATCCGTGAGCTTGAACGGCAGCGCCGCGAGCAGCTGGTCATGCAATCCGTCTGCGACGCGCGCGAAGGCGGGTGCGCGCAGCGCTGCACGTTCGCGCTTGCTCTCCAGCTGGGAAAGCTGCTGCGCCAGCAACTCCTCGGCCTTGAGGCGCTGCCACGCCGGATGGCTCCTGTCTTCCAGCGTCGCCAGCGCCACATCGGGCGTGGGCTGATGCAGGAAATGCAGCGAGTCGCGAAGGCTCCACACCGCTGGCTTCAGCGATTGGGTGACGCCGGGTGGAAACGTATCCGACAAATCTGCGCGCGCCAAACCGCCGAGCACTGCCTTGCGCAAATACGTCTGCGGCAACACGGACACTGTCGAATAGACCGGCGTCAGCGCGCTTGCCAACTCTCCACCCGCCGGCTTGAAAGTCGGGTGCACCATCTGCCACCCGATAAAGCCGCCCTTCAACTCGCCGCGCACTCGAATGCGCGAACCCACGGCCAGCGCCTTCTGCAACGACGGATAGAAGGTGAAGAAACGCAGCACGCACGTATCGCTGTCGTCATCGACCGTCACCACCAGCTGGCGTCGGGGCCGATAGGTCACCTCGCACCCGACCACAGTCGCCTCGATCTGCGCGACATCGCCCGAATGGGCATCGCGCAGCTTGACGATCCGCGTCTCGTCCTCATAACGCAGCGGCAGGTGCAGCGCCAGGTCGATGTCCCGCCTGAGCCCCATTTTCAACAGGGCTTTCTGCGGCGCTGTGAGCGCGTTTGGGGCGGCTGGCTTTGCCAGGGTGGCGGACATGGGACAATTCTGCCCTGTCTCCACTCTTGGCACGGGCTCAGTCCAGCCCTCAAGCATGCGCACCTTCACCGTTGGCGATTTCGATTTCGCCCTCCCTCCCGAACTGATCGCACAGCATCCCGCAGCCGAACGCAGCGGATCACGGCTGCTCGACGGCACCTCTGCGCAGCCGGTCGATCGAACCTTCCGCGACCTGCCCTCCTTGCTGCAGCCCGGCGACCTGCTTGTCTTCAACGACACCAAGGTCGTTAAAGCGCGCCTGTATGGCGAGAAGCCCACCGGCGGCAAGGTCGAACTGCTGGTGGAGCGCGTCCTCACTGGCAACGAAATCGTGGCCCACATGAAGGTGAGCAAGAAGCCGCCGATCGGCACTGCGATCCGAATGACAGGCGGCTTCAGGGCGACGCTCACCAGCCGCTGGCCCGATGCCGACGGCCCGCTCTTTCGATTCACGCTCGATGGCGATCCGTGGACGCTGATGGAGCAGCACGGCCATGTGCCCCTGCCGCCCTACATCGAACATGGCGACACCGCCGATGACGTGCGCCGCTACCAGACCGTGTTCGCAAAGAACCCCGGCGCGGTCGCAGCGCCCACGGCCGCATTGCACTTCGACGAAGCGCTGCTGGCGCAGCTGGACGGGCGCGGCATCGAGCGCGCGAGCGTCACTTTGCACGTCGGCGCAGGCACCTTCCAGCCGGTCAAGGTGGACAACATCGCGGACCATCGCATGCACAGCGAGTGGTATGAGGTGCCGCAGGCCACGCAAGCCGCCATCGCAAATTCAAAGGCTCGCGGCGGCCGGATTGTCGCCGTCGGCACAACGACTGTGCGCACGCTGGAATCCTGGGCGCAATCGGGCCAGGCCACGGGCGACACCAGCATTTTCATCACGCCCGGCTTCCGGTTCCAGGTGATCGACCTGCTGGTCACCAACTTCCACCTGCCCCGCTCGACACTGCTCATGCTCGTGAGCGCGTTCGCGGGTTACGACCACATCATCAACCTCTATCGCCACGCCATCGAATCGCGCTACCGTTTCTTCAGCTACGGCGATGCAATGCTGCTGCAACGCGCCTGACACCATGCTCCATTTCGACCTGCTCAAAACCGAAGGCCACGCGCGTCGTGGCCGCCTGACCCTCAACCACGGCGTGGTGGAGACGCCTATCTTCATGCCGGTGGGCACGTACGGCACTGTCAAGGGCGTCACGCCCCGCTCGCTCGACGAGATGGGCGCGCAGATCATCCTGGGCAACACCTTCCATCTGTGGATGCGCCCCGGGCTCGATGTGCTCAAGCAGTTCGGCGGGCTCCACCGGTTCGAGTCATGGAACAAGCCCATCCTCACCGACTCGGGCGGCTTCCAGGTCTGGAGCCTGGGCGAGATGCGCAAGATCAGCGAAGAGGGCGTCAAGTTCGCATCGCCCGTCAACGGCGACAAGCTGTTCCTCACGCCCGAGGTGTCGATGCAGATCCAGACGGCCCTCAACAGCGACATCGTGATGCAGTTCGACGAGTGCACGCCGTACGACACCAAGGGCCACATCACGACGGAAGCCGAAGCGCGCGTGTCGATGGAGTTGAGCCTGCGCTGGGCGGGCCGCTGCAAGACCGAATTCGCGCGGCTTGAAAACCCCAATGCGCTGTTTGGCATCGTGCAGGGCGGCATGTTCGAGCATCTGCGGGACGAGTCCCTGCAGGCGCTGGTCGAGATGGACTTCCCCGGTTACGCAGTCGGCGGCGTCAGCGTCGGCGAGCCCAAGGAAGAAATGCTGCGCATCATGGCGCACACGCCGCAGCGCCTGCCCGCGAACAAGCCGCGGTACCTGATGGGCGTTGGCACACCCGAAGACCTGGTCGAAGGCGTCGCGCAGGGCGTGGACATGTTCGACTGCGTGATGCCCACGCGCAATGCGCGCAACG
>JAZKFI010000041.1:0-24727 GCA_040386575.1 Pseudomonadota bacterium | reverse complement strand
CGCTGCCATCGGTGTACACATGCACCAATGCGCCGGCCTGGTTGAAGAAGGTGGCGGTGAAGCTGATGCCGAACTTCACGGGCGTGATGGCGATGCCGCGCTTGATGATGGAACTGGCGGCGTTCCACTTCTCGATCGCAGAGCGCCGCTCGCGGTACGACGAGGTCTGCTCGAGCTGCGTCATCAAGGGTGCGAGGATGTTGTCCTCGACCTTCATCTGGTAGTGCGTGACATTGCGATCGGTCGTGCCGTACAGGTTGCGCATGCGCACATCGAATGCATCCAGGCCCAGCTGGCGCGCAATGTCGCCCAGGATCGTCTCGATCACGATCACGCCCTGCGGTCCGCCGAATCCGCGAAACGCCGTGTGGCTTTGCGTGTTTGTCTTGCAGCGGTACGAAACGATCTCGACGTCGGAGAGAAAGTACGCGTTGTCGGTGTGGAAGATCGCGCGATCGGCGACTGGACCGGACAGGTCGGCAGAGAAGCCGCAGTTGGCCAGCATCGTGAGCTTGAAGGCGGTGACAAGACCGTTGTCGTCGAAGCCCACGGTGTAGTCGTACGCGAAGGGATGCCGCTTGCCGGTGATGAGGAAGTCGTCGTCGCGGTCCAGCCGCATCTTCACCGGTCGCTTGAATTTGTTGGCAGCCAGCGCCGCCCATACCGCCACGTGACCGGCCTGTGTTTCCTTGCCGCCGAAACCGCCGCCCATGCGCCTGCACTCCACCGTGACGGCGTTGTTCTCCAGGCCGAGCGCGTGTGCGACCCAATGCTGGATCTCGCCCGGGTGCTGCGTGCTCGAATGAATCCACCACTGGTCCTGTTCGAGCGGCAGGGCATAGGCCACCTGGCCTTCGAGGTAGAAGTGCTCCTGTCCGCCGACTTCGAGCTGGCCGGTGAGCGTGTGCCTGGCTTGCTGCATCGCACCGTCGGCATCGCCGCGCCGGACCGTGACGGGTGGCAGCACATAGCTGCGCGCAGCGTGAGCATCGCGGGGCGAAAGGATGGCGGGCAGGGGCGCGATGTCGAGCACGACCTTGCGTGCGGCGCGGCGCGCCTGCATCACGGTGTCGGCGACGACGAGAGCGACCACTTGCCCTATGTGTTCGACCTTGTCCTTCGCCAGCACCGGCTCGTCGTGGACGAATGTGGCGAGCATGCCGTCGGCGGGGATGTCGCTGGCCAGCACGACGCCCCGCACGCCGGGCATCTTCAGTGCGGCACTCGCATCGACGCCGCGCAGCACGCCGTGCGCCACGTTCGACAGGACCGGCGCTGCGTGCAGCGTGCCTTTGACCTCCGGGATGTCGTCGATGTAGGTCGCGCTGCCGGCCACCTGCGCGCGCGCGCTTTCATGCGGACGCGAGACGCCGCTCGCGGGTCCGGGTGCGGCCGGGGGGTGCGGCGAATGCGTTGCAGGTGCGATGTTGCGCTCTCCCGCATCGGCTGCGCCGCCGGGGCCGCCGCCGGTTGCCGAGGTGAATTCCTTGTCGCGCCTGTTCATGCGGACGCCTCTTCATGGCCGGGCAGCACGCTGATGTCTTCCAGGTTGATGTGCGCCACGCCCTGGCTCTCCAGCCAGAAACGCTGCATCAGGCTGCCGAGCACTTCGCTGCGATAGGCGGCTGAGGCGCGCATGTCGGTGATGGGCTGGAACTCGGCTCGCAGCGACGCCGCCGCCTTCGCTGCTGTCTCATCCGTCCATCGTGCGCCGCTGAGTGCGGCTTCGGTCCTGGCGGCGCGCACAGGCGTCGCCGCCACGCCGCCGGCACCGATGGAGATGCGATCGACCCTGCCATCGACTAGCGTCATGTTCACCACCAGGCAAACAGCAGAGATGTCGTCGTCGTAGCGTTTGGAAATCTTGTACGCGCGCAGGAACTCGCCTGCCTGCGGCCTGGGCACCTTGATCCACGCCAGCACTTCATCGGCGGCCAGGACGTTCTTGCGATAGCCGGTGTAGAAATCCTCGATCGGCATCTCACGGTGGCCGCGCACGCTCATGAGCACGACGTGTGCGCCCAGCGCAATGAGCAGCGGCATGGAGTCGCCGATGGGCGATCCATTGGCCACGTTGCCGCCCAACGTGCCCGAGTTGCGGATCGGCAAGCCCGCGAATCGATTCGCGAAGATCTTCAGCTGCGGCCGTTCGGCGATCAGCGCGTTGAACGCATCCTGCAAGGGGACGGCTGCACCTATGGCGAGGTGGTTGTCGTAGTGTTCGATTCGCTGCAGCTCCCCGACGCGGGTCACGTCGAGCACCTGCTCGAACTGGCGGTGCAGCTTGGTCACCCACAAGCCCACGTCCGTGCAACCGGCGACCAGCTGCGCCGATGGATGGGCCGCGCGCATCGCCAGCAGCGATTGCAGGTTGCGCGGCTGCATGTAGTCCGTCGCCGGGGCGGGTGCTATCGCACGCAACTGGTCCAGCAGCGCGGCTTCATCGACCTTCACGCCGGGCAGTTGCTGCATCGCCTGCGCGGCATCGAAGATCGGCCGGTAGCCCGTGCATCGGCACAGGTTGCCCGACAGCTCCTCCTGCGCGAGTTCGCGCGTGATCGTGCAACCGTGGCAGACGTGGTTCTGGTACATGCCGAACAGGCTCATCACGAAGCCCGGTGTGCAAAAGCCGCATTGCGAGCTGTGGCACGCGACCATCGCTTCCTGCGCCGGATGTAGCGAGCCGTCATCGCCGACCAGGTCTTCCACCGTCCAGAGCGCCAGTCCATCGACCGAATGCGCCAGGCGGATGCAGCTGTTGATCGCGCGGTAAGTGATGCGATCGCCTTCGGCCTGCCCCAGCACGACGGTGCACGCGCCACAGTCGCCTTCGCCGCAGCCTTCCTTCGTGCCGGTGCACCCCAGGTCCTCGCGCAGCACTTCCAGCAGCGTGCGCTCGGGTGGTACATTGCCCAGCGACACCAGTTCGCCGCGCCTCATGAAACGGATGGTCTTTCCTTGCATGAAATCAGTATGGTCCAAAGATGCGGTCAAACATGCCTTGAGGTTAGGGAGCGCCGGGCGCATCGCCATAACGGCGTCGATATGAGAAGAATGCTCGCCCCCGTATGAGAGACCAGGCGCTTTTCGACAAGATAGACCTCCATTTGATCAGGGTCCTTCACACCGTGTTGACCGAACGCAGTGTTTCGCGCGCCGCCATCCGCCTGGGGATGTACCAGCCTGCCGTGTCGGCCGCACTGAAACGGCTGCGCGAGCTGGCCGGCGATCCCTTGCTGGTGCGTTCGGGCGCCGGCATGGTGCCTACCGATGTGGCGCTGCGCCTGGTCGAGCCCAGTGCCAGCATTCTTCGTGCCGCCGAAGCGATGTTTTCCGGCGCGCGCGGATTCGATCCCCAGACGTCGTCGCACACCTTTCGCGTGGCAGCCAGCGACTATCTCGATCCGCAGTTCCTGCCGCAGCTTGTTTCCCAGATCAAGTCACGCGCGCCGCTGTGCCACATCGAAGTGCACCCGCTCACGGCGAATTCGGATTACCAGACGCATCTTGCGCAGGGCGAACTCGATGTGGTGATCGGCAACTGGAGCAAGCCGCCGGCCGACCTGCACCTGGGCAAGCTCTTTGCCGACGACGTGGTGTGCCTGGTCGCCAACGACCATCCGGCCACCCGCAAGCCGTGGACGATCGAGACCTGGCTCGAAGCCGAGCACATCGCGCCCACGCCCACGCATCCCGGCGCCAAGGGCGTGATTGATGAGTACCTGGAGTCGCAGGGGCTGGTGCGCAACATCACGGCGCGCTGCGCGCACTTCGGGCTGATCCCGGCGATGGTGGCATCGAGCTTGCTCGTACTGACCACCGGCCGCCAGTACTGCGAACGTTTCACTAGTCGATTGCCGGTGAGAATCCTTGAATGTCCGATCACATTTGCGCAATTGATGTATTACCAGCTGTGGCACGAACGCAGCCACGCTTCGGCGTCGGCGCAGTGGTTGCGCGGGCAGGTGAAGGCCGCGGCTTCGGCGATGGGGAAATCGGCATGAGGGCAGGGCAATGACAGCCACATCTCCAGTGGCGCCCCGCCTGCAGCTCGCCCACATCACCAAGCGCTACCCGGCAGTCATCGCCAACAGCGACGTTTCACTGAGCGTGCAGGCCGGTGAAACGCACGCGGTCCTGGGCGAAAACGGCGCGGGCAAATCCACGCTGATGAAGATCATCTACGGCTCGGTCAAGCCCGACGAAGGCGCGGTGCTGTGGAACGGCCAGCCCGTTCATATCCGCAATCCCCAGGAGGCACGTGCGCTGGGGATCAGCATGGTGTTCCAGCACTTCAGCCTGTTCGATACGCTCACCGTGGCGCAGAACGTCTGGCTGGGGCTGGACAAGCACCTGACGCTGGCTGAGGTTGCCAGCAGCATCACGACGAAAGCGGCGCAATACGGGCTCGATATCGACCCGGGCCGTCCGGTGCACACGCTTTCCGTGGGAGAGATGCAGCGCGTCGAAATCATTCGCGCGCTGCTGACGAATCCGAAACTGCTGATCCTGGACGAGCCGACTTCGGTGCTGACACCGCAGGCGGTCGAGAAACTCTTCGTCGTGCTCAAGCAGCTCGCCAGCGAAGGCTGCAGCATCCTGTACATCAGCCACAAGCTCCACGAAATTCGCGAGCTGTGCAACGCCTGCACCGTGCTGCGCGGCGGCAAGGTCACGGGCGTGTGCAATCCGCAGGAAGAAAGCAATGCATCGCTGAGCCGCCTGATGATCGGTGCCGAGCCTCCAGCGCTCGAACACCATGAGCGGGCGGCAGGCGAGGTGGTGCTGCGGGTGAGCGAGTTGGACCTGCCACGCGAGGACCCGTTCGGCGTTGACCTGGTCGGCGTCAATCTGGACGTGCGAGCCGGCGAAGTCGTCGGTATCGCGGGCGTTTCGGGCAATGGCCAGAAGGAGTTGCTCTACGCGCTTTCGGGCGAGGACGCGCGCGCCAGGGCAGATGCGGTGCAGGTCTTTGGCAAGCCCGCCGGACGCCTGGGCCCCGCGAAGCGCCGGGCGCTCGGCGTTCACTTCGTTCCGGAGGAGCGGTTGGGACGGGGCGCCGTTCCCACGCTGGGCCTCGCGCAGAACCTCATGCTCACGCGCACCGAGGCGGTCTCGCGTTCGGGATGGATCAACGTGAAAGCGTTGCAACGGCAGGCCTCGGATGTGATCGGTCGTTTCAATGTGAAGGCCGGTGGTCCCCATGCTGCGGCCAAGTCGCTGTCGGGCGGCAACCTGCAGAAGTTCATCGTGGGACGCGAGATCGATGCCAACCCGAAATTGCTCATCGTGTCGCAACCCACCTGGGGTGTGGACGTCGGCGCGGCGGCGCAGATCCGCGGCGAGATTCTGGCGTTGCGCGATGCAGGTTGCGCGGTGCTGGTGGTGAGCGAGGAGCTGGAAGAGCTGTTCGAGATCAGCGACCGGCTGCATGTGATCGCCAAGGGCAAGCTGTCGCCTTCGATTGCCCGGGCGCAGGCCACGGTGCCGCAGATCGGGGAATGGATGAGCGGACTGTGGGACTCGCAGGATGCGCAACAAGAGTCGCACCATGCGCAACGGGAGGCGCAGGATGCTTAGGCTCGAACCCCGCCCCGAACCGTCGCGCTTGTGGAGCATCGGCTCGCCGCTGCTTGCGCTGGTGATCACGGTGGTCATCGGCGTCATCCTGTTTGCTGCACTTGGAAAAGACCCGGTGCGCGGGCTGCAGGTTTTCTTCTGGGAGCCGATCAAGACGCCGTACGCCCTGGGCGAGCTGATGGTCAAGGCGACACCGCTTCTCATCATCGCGCTGGGCCTTGCCGTGTGCTTTCGCTCCAATGTGTGGAACATCGGCGCCGAAGGGCAGTTCATCATCGGGGCCGTGGTCGCGGGCGGCGTTGCGCTGATGGCAGACAAGGACACGGGCCGCTGGATCGTCATCGTCATCATCCTGGCGGGCATCGTGGGCGGCATGGCATGGGCCGCGATCACCGCGCTGCTGCGCGACCGGTTCAACGCCAATGAAATCCTGGTCAGCCTCATGCTCGTCTATGTGGCCGACCAGGTGTTGGCGTACCTCGTTTTCGGGCCGTGGAAAGACCCGGCCGGCTACAACTTTCCGCAGACCGCGACGTTCGCTTCCGTGACGCAGATTCCGCGGCTCATGCAGGGCTCGCGCGTGAGCATCGGTCTTGTCATTGCGGCCCTGGGCGCTGTTGCGCTGTGGATCTTCCTGTTCAGGACGCGTGCCGGTTTTGCGCAGCAGGTGGGCGGCCTCGCACCGGCTGCGGCGCGGTATGCCGGGTTCTCTTCGCGCAAGGCGCTGTGGGTTGCATTGCTTACCTCGGGCGGCGCGGCGGGGCTGGCAGGCGCGCTCGAAGTCGCAGGACCGATCGGTCAGCTCACGCCCTATGTCCCGGCGGGGTATGGATTCGCCGCCATCATCGTGGCGTTTGTCGGGCGCTTGCATCCCGTGGGCATGGTCTTCTCGGCCATCCTCATGAGCATGTTCTATATCGGCGGCGAACTCGCGCAGTCGCGCCTGGGGCTGCCCAAGTCGTTGACGGGTGTGTTCCAGGGGCTGCTGCTGTTCACGCTGCTGGCCTGCGACACGCTGATCGCCTACCGGGTGCGGTTGCGCGCGGTCCCCACCACCAAGGAGGCGCGCTGATGGAAGCGTATTCGCTGCTGTTTGCGGCCATGCTCAATGCCGGCACAGTGCTGGCTATTGCGGCACTGGGACTTCTGATCAACGAGAAGGCGGGCATCGTCAACCTCGGCGCCGAAGGCATGCTGCTGTGCGCGGCGCTGGCGGGCTTCGTGACCGTGGTCCATACCGGCAACGACTGGCTCGGCTTTGCCGCGGGGATGGGCGCAGGCGCGTTGCTCGCGGCCATCTTCGGAGTGCTGGTGATCTGGCTCAACACGAACCAGTACGCGACGGGTCTGGCGCTCAGCCTGTTCGGCGCGGGGTTTTCCGCGTTCGCCGGCATCAAGTACGTGCAGGAGAAGCTGCCCGAGCGTCCCAACTTTTCGATCCCGCTGCTGGGCGATATCCCGCTCATCGGGCCGGCGATCTTCAGGCAGCACCCCATGGTGTACCTCGCGATAGCACTGGTCGCGTGGCTGGTCTGGTTTCTCTACAGGTCGCGCACGGGGCTGGTGCTGCGCTCGGTGGGGGAGTCGCCCGAGTCGGCCCATGCGCTGGGCTATCCGGTGCGGCGTATCCGCCTGCTCGCCGTGATTGCGGGCGGCGCGCTTTGCGGCCTGGCGGGCTCGTACCTCGTCATCATCTACACGCCCCTGTGGGTCGAAGGCATCGCCGCCGGCAAGGGCTGGATCGCGCTCGCGCTGACCACCTTTGCAACCTGGCGGCCCGCGCGTGTATTGCTGGGCGCCTACCTGTTCGGCGGGGTGACGATGCTGCAGTTTCACTTCCAGGCGTCGGGTGTGGACATCCCCAGCCAGTTCCTCACGATGCTGCCTTACCTGGCCACGATCGTGGTGCTGGCACTGATTTCGCGTAACCCCGCGTGGATTCGCGCGAACATGCCCGCATCCCTTGGAAAACCGTTTTATCCCGGCTCATAATCACCGTTTTGCGCCGATTGTTACTGCCATACCTCTGCGGAGAAGGACCCAAAAATGACTGACCTGAAGAAGCGTTCGATGTTCAAGGCTGCCGCCCTCACGGCGCTGGTATCGGGCCTTGCAGCCTGCAGCAAGACCGAGCCGCCACCGCCGCCCGCGCCCGCTCCCGCACCGGTTGCTTCGGCCCCGGCGCCAGCGCCCAAGCCGGCTCCCCTGAAGATCGCATTCGCTTATGTCGGCCCTGTGGGCGACGGCGGCTGGACCTTCGCGCACGACAACGGACGCAAGGCCATCGAAAAGGAATTCGGCGACAAGGTCGTCACGAGCTTCGTCGAGAAGGTTCCCGAGTCGGCCGACGCCGAGCGCGTGATCCGCGACATGGTCGGCCAGGGCAACAAGCTGATCTTCGGCACCACCTTCGGCTACATGGAGCCCATGCTCAAGGTCGCCGCCGACTCCAAGGACGTCAAGTTCGAGCACGCCACCGGCTACAAGACGGCCGAGAACCTGCGCACCTACGACAGCCGCACCTACGAAGGCGCGTACATGGCCGGCGTGATCGCGGGCAAGATGACCAAGAACGGCACGCTGGGCGTGGTCGGCTCGGTTCCGATCCCCGAGGTCGTGCGCAACATCAACAGCTTCACGCTGGGTGCGCAGTCGGTCAACCCGAAGGTCAAGACCAAGGTGGTGTGGGTGAACGAATGGTTCAACCTCTCCAAGGAAACCGAAGCCGCCACGGCCCTCATCAACGGCGGCGCTGACGTCCTGTTCCAGAACACCGATTCGTCGGCCGTGCTGCAGACAGCAGAGAAGATGGGCAAGCGCGCGTTCGGCTGGGACAGCGACATGACCTCCTACGGCCCCAAGGCGCACCTGGGCTCGGCCATCATCAACTGGGCTCCGTACTACGTGAAGGCCACACGCGATGCGCTGGAAGGCAAGTGGACGACGGGCCAGGTCTGGTGGGGCGTCAAGGAAGGCGCGATCGACATGGTCTCCATCGCAGCGGACGTGCCGGACGACACCAAAAAGCGCATCGACGAGATCAAGGCAGGCCTGAAAGACGGCACCTTCCAGATCTGGAAGGGCCCGATCATGGACAACACCGGCAAGGAACTGCTGGCGAAAGACGCCGTGGCCGACGACAAGTTCCTGGGCGGCCTGAGCGTTTACGTCAAGGGCGTCGAGGGCAAGGTGCCCGGCGCGAAGAAGTAAGTTCGCCAGTCGCTGCCACAACAGAGAAAAAAGAGAGACAACATGCGCCGTTCGATCAGACAGCTGTTTTCCATCGTCGGCTTCGCGCTCGTCGCGGCTGCTGCTTCGGGGGCGCATGCGCAGGCTACCCGCACCTGGGTGTCCGGCGTCGGTGACGACGCCAATCCGTGCTCGCGCACGGCACCCTGCAAGACTTTTGCAGGGGCGATTAGCAAAACGGCTTCCGGCGGTGTCATCAACGTCCTGGATCCCGGTGGCTACGGCGCTGTCACCATCACAAAGGCGATCACGATCGATGGCGGTGGCGGTTCCGGCATGGCCGGCATCCTGACTTCGGGTGCTAATGGCATCAACATCAATGCGGGCTCCAACGACAGGGTCGTGATCCGCAATCTGGTGATCGAAGGTCTCGGAAACTCGGTCATCGGGATCAACTACATCAACGGCGGATGGCTCGTCGTGGAAAACGTCGATATCCATCGCTACACGACCGGCGTGCAGCTGGCTACGACCGCCAATAACGGACGTGCCGACCTGCGCAACGTGACGGTCACCGGTTCGACGACCGGGCTGTACAACCAATCGCCCACCTCGATGGTGATGATCGACAAGAGCGTGTTTCGCAGCAACGGCACGGGCATCCTGACCGAGCGCGGCGATGTAGCGCTCAAGGCTTCGTCGGTGCTGTTCAACACGCAGGGCATCACCAAGAGCGGCGGCGGTTTTTCCAGCTACGGCGACAACGTGTTCTTCGGAAACGCCAACAACGGCAACGGGCTCAGCCTGATTCGCGATCGCGACTTGCAATAGTCGTGGAAATGGCGATGACCCAGGACTGGAATGTGCCCGCCGACCGGCTGCCGGAGCTTTTGCGCCGCATGCCCAAGGCGGAGCTTCATATCCACATCGAGGGCTCTCTGGAGCCCGAGCTGATCTTTGCGATGGCCGCGCGCAACCGCGTGGCCATTCCCTATTCAAGCGTTGAGGACCTGCGCAGCGCTTACGCGTTCAGCAACCTGCAAAGCTTTCTCGACATCTATTACGCCGGCGCGAGCGTCCTGCAGACCGAAGCAGACTTTCGCGACATGGCCTGGGCGTACCTGGAGCGTGCAGCGGCCGACAACGTCGTGCACGCCGAGATTTTTTTCGATCCCCAGACGCACACCGCGCGCGGCGTCGACATGGGCGTCGTCATCAACGGGCTGCATCGTGCCTGCTCCGAGGCCAAGGCTGCGCTCGGTGTCGATGCGTCGTTGATCCTGTGTTTCCTGCGCCACCTGAGCGAGCAGGAAGCCTTCGAAACACTGGAAGCAGCGATGCCCTACCTGGGCAAGTTCATCGGCGTGGGACTCGATTCCAGCGAGATGGGCCACCCGCCCGAGAAATTCGCGAAGGTGTTTGCGCGATGCCACGAACTGGGTCTGCATCTCGTTGCGCACGCGGGCGAAGAGGGCCCGCCTGCCTATGTGTGGGCGGCACTCGACGTGCTCAAGGTCGAGCGCATCGACCATGGCGTGCAATCGACGAAGGATGCGGCGCTGATGAAGCGCCTTGCGCAGGACCGGATTCCGCTCACGGTCTGCCCCCTGTCCAACCTGAAGCTGTGCGTGTTCCCGCAGCTGGCGCAGCACAACCTGCGCGAGCTGCTCGATGCGGGCCTGGTCGCGACGGTGAACTCGGACGATCCGGCGTACTTCGGTGGCTACATGAACGACAACTTCCTGCAGACGTTCGCCGCCACGGGGCTGGGCGCGCAGCACGCCTGGCAGCTGGCTCGCAACAGTTTTGACGCCAGCTTCATCGACGCCGCGCACAAGCGCCGGTACGGTGAATTGCTCGACGCAACCTTCGACGCTTTCGAATAGCATTGGCGCAGAGGTGGTACGGCGCCGTACTCGGCAGCACGCACCGCAGTTTCGCAGTGCACAATTTCAAGGAGACAGCCATGCGCGTGTTGAAGTTCACGTTGCTGGGAATCGTGACGCTCGCCCTGCTGGCCGCGCTCGCGGCCGGCGCTTATGTGTGGCGCGCGTTTCCCAGGCTCGACGGGCAGATCCGGGCGCAGGGCCTGAAGACGAAGGTACAGGTGCGGCGCGACGAGGCCGACGTGACCCACATCGAGGCGCAAAGCCTGGCCGATGCCTACTTTGCCCTTGGCTATGTGCACGCCCAGGAGCGCGGCTGGCAGCTCGAATTCAACCGGCGCGTGATGCACGGCGAGCTGAGCGAGCTCTTCGGCCAGCCGACCCTGGACACCGACCGCACGATGCGCAAGCTGGGCATCCTGCGTGCCGCGCAAGCCCAGTGGGCGCGCATGACGCCCGAGACGCAGGCCCTGGTGAAGGCCTATGTGGGCGGCATCAACAGTTTCCATGCGACGAGCTCGCAGGCTTTGCCGCCCGAGTTCCACATCCTTCGCACCAAACCCGGCGAATGGACGCCGCAGGACAGCCTGGGCTGGGCGATCATGATGGCGCTGGATCTGGGCGGCAACTGGGGCACCGAATTCGCGCGGTTCTCGGCGCTGCAGCGGCTCGACACGGCGCAGCTGTGGCAGCTGATGCCGCCGTATCCCGGAGAAGCACCAGCCACATCCGTGGATCTGGCGGCCTTGTACAAGGGGCTGGGCGCCTTTCGACCGGTGGATGCGAAGACGGCATCCCTGCCCGCTGAAGTCGCTTCCACGTCGCTCGTCGCGTCCATGCCGGACCTGGATCGGTGGACCCAGGGCCTGGGCCACCTGGAAGGCATAGGTTCCAACAACTGGGTGGTGCATGGTTCGCGCACCCAGACCGGCAAGCCGCTGCTGGCCAACGACCCGCACCTGGGCCTGTCGGCGCCGGCGATCTGGTATTTCGCGCGGCTGAAGGCACCCGCCATGAAGCCCGGCGGCAAGCCCGTCGATGTGATCGGCGCGACGTTTCCGGGCCTGCCTTCGGTGGTGCTGGGCCGCACCGCCGGTGTGTCCTGGGGCGTGACCAATACCGGCCCCGACGTGCAGGACCTGTACCTGGAACAGATCAACCCCGACAACCCGAAGCAGTACCGCACACCCACTGGGTGGGCGCAGTTCGAATCGCGCGAGGAAACGATACGCATCAAGGGCCAGCCCGACGAGAAGCTCGTCGTGCGCACCACGCGGCATGGCCCCGTCATGAGCGACGCTAACGCGGGCTACGCCAACGTGCTGGATACGCGCAAGTTTGCGCTTGCCCTGCGTTGGTCCGCGCTGGACGCCGAGAACCAGACGCTCGCAGCAGGCATTGAAGGCAACACCGCGCAGACCGTGGACGAACTGCTCGCGGCCTACGCGAACTATCACTCCCCCATGCAGAACCTGGTTGCTGCGGACACGGGCGGCAAGACTGCTTACCAGGCCGTGGGCCGGGTTCCGGTGCGCGGCGAGGGCAATGACCTGCGCGGCATTGCGCCGGCTCCGGGATGGGACGCGAAGTACGACTGGACCGGCTGGATCGCGGCCGCCG
This sequence comes from Pseudomonadota bacterium, assembly GCA_040386575.1. Taxonomy (GTDB): domain Bacteria; phylum Pseudomonadota; class Gammaproteobacteria; order Burkholderiales; family Burkholderiaceae_C; genus Ramlibacter. The sequence goes on along the minus strand of JAZKFI010000041.1, from coordinate 12,452 downwards.
ACAACCCGCGCGTGGATCACGCCGCCATCGAGGCCAGGGGTTGGCACGCCACGGCCAACCAGCGCATTCATCCGGCGGATTTTCCGAGGTTCATCGGCGCCGATTGGGTGACGCCCGAGCGCTTCGACCGGATCGAGGTCTTGCTGGCCGCACAGAACAAGCACACCGCCCAGACCATGCGCGATGTCCATGCCGACACGCTGTCGACCGCCACGCTCAAGCTGCTGCCGTTCTTCAAGGCAACTGCCAGCTCCCACGCGCTCGCTCCTGCAGCGATGGACCAGTTCCGGGTGTTCGACGGCAACATGCGCGCCGAGATCGCCGCTCCCCTCATCTTTGCCTATTGGGCCGACGAACTCACGCGGGGCCTGGTCATCCCGCGCATCGGCGAGGCGAAGTTCAAGGCGCTGTACGGCAAGCGCACGTTTCGTGCAGGGCTCGAACTGATGCTGCTCGACGCCGAAGCGGGCCAGTTCTGGTGCGCGCCGGTGGGTTGCGCCGAGCAGTCTTCGCGCGCGCTCGGCCGGGCGCTCGATCGCATTGAAGCGGAGCAGGGCAAGGATGTGGCCGCATGGCGCTGGGGCCGCGCGCATCCCGCGCTGTCGGCGCACAGGCCGTTCGGCAATGTGCCGTCGCTCGCCAGTTACTTTGACGTGTCGGTGCCTACGTCGGGCGATCCGTGGACGGTCAACGTCGGCCAGTACTGGGCCAACGATACGAAGACGCCGTTTGCCAATCGCCACGCCGCCAGCATGCGAACCGTCTTCGACCTCGCCGATCCGGAGCGTTCGCAGTTCATCTACCAGACGGGGCAAAGCGGCCTTGTCTTCAGCAGCCGCTATCGCGACATGAAGGACCAGTGGGCACAGGTGGAATACCGGCCGCTGCGGCTGAATCCGCCGAAGTGGGCCCATCAATCCACGCTGGAGCCGCAATGAAGCGATCGCCAACGGCGATGGCACTCGGTGTGCTCTTGACGGTGGTCGCCCATGCGCACGCACACGAACCGGGACCCAAGATGAGGCCAGCGGGTCCGCCTCAACCGATTTCGCTGGAAGCCGTGGTGAAGCTCGCCCGCACCGATGCGGCAAGCCGCCTGGGTGCTTCGCCGAAAGGCAAGGGCAAAGTGTCAGTGGAGGTCATCAGCGCCGAAGCGGTGACCTGGGCCGATGCAAGCCTGGGATGCCCAAGGCCCGACAGGGTGTACACGCAGGCGCTGGTCGAAGGCTACAGGGTCAAGCTTTCGGTCAACGGCGAGGTATGGGACTACCACGCGAACCGGCGCGGCACGCTGGTGCTGTGCCCGGCGGGTGTTGCGACGGACCCGGTGCCCAGTTCACGCAGCTAGCAGCGGACCGCAGACCGCAGACCCTATGAAAAACGCCCGGCAGTGCCGGGCGTTTGTTTGTGGGTGGCGAGACCGCTTGCGCGGCCTCGCCGGAATCACTCGCGGCAATCAGCTCGGAGGAGCCGCTGCCGTATCGATCCGGATGATGGTCGGGTTGGGCAGGCCGGAGGGGCCGCCATACACAACCGATCCGAGCCAGCGCTTGCCGGCCGCCAGGGAGCCTGGCGTCACGGTGACCGTGCCCGTGGTGCCGAGGGTGACCGGCGTGGCCGCGGAGACGGTCATGTTGCCGGCATCGGTCGATGACAGCGCCCAGTAATGCAGCACGAAGTTGGTCGTGGGCGTCGGCACCGCGAACCCGACGACGCGGGCCGTGAGCGTGATCGCCGGTGGGGCGAGGAAATTCACTTCTTCCTGGGAAGTGGTTCCACCGCTGCTGCCCACCAGGCTCGAGCCGTAGTAGATATCCAGGTCCAGGTCGCTCGGAACGCCTGTGTCGGCATCGAGCAGGGCGACGCGCAGGTAGGTCGTGCCCGATGGAATGACAACCGGGAAGTCAACCTGGCCGCCGGTGCCCACCGAGCCGTTCTGGCGAACCGACTCGATCAGCCCGCGAGGCGTGACGGTGAACGAACCGCTGAAGCCGTACGAGACCGGGAAGCTGCCGGTGGCCTCGAGCGGCGCGCTCAGTGCAACAGGACGGGCGACGATTGGAATGCGCACCACATGCGATGCGCCGTCGGCCAGCGTGAGCTGTCCGCCGCTGTAGGCCGCGAGCGCGGCGTCCGTGCGTGTCAGCGTCACCGTGAAGGTGGCTTCGGCACCTGGAGCAACCACCAGCGAAGGCGGGTTCATCGTGGCGGTGAATCCGGCCAGGCCACTGAAGCTCGACGTATAGGTGGCCGAATTGCCGCCCACGTTGCGCACCTTGCGGGTCACGGTCTGGGAGCCTGCGAGCGCGCCAAGGGCGATCGACGGGCTGTTGTAGTCGCTCGGGTTGAGTACCGCAATGCCAGAGCCGGTACAGAACGACGTGGGCAGTTGCGTGCCGCAGAGGAAGCCCATCCAGTCATTCCAGCCGGCGTCGAACACCAGTCCGGGGTTCAGCGCGTTCTTGGGACGCACGTGGCCGGCGCCCTGCTTGAAAATCACCAGCGGATCGGTGGCCGGGCCGTCGAGCACGTCACCAGCCGAGGTCATCAGCGCCGACTTGATCGCCATGGGCGACCAGGTGGGGAACTTCTGCTTGAACAGCGCCGCGATACCTGCGATGTGCGGGCTCGACATCGACGTGCCCTGGTACAGGTCGAACTTGCGGCCCAGGTTGCCGGGGGGTGCGACGGAAGCCAGGATGTCCACGCCAGGCGCGGAGATGTCGGGTTTGAGCAGATTGCCATCGCCGGCCGACAACGGTCCGCGCGACGAGAACGATGCCGTGTTGGGCGCAGGTGTATTGAACTGCAGGCTCGACAGGCCAATGGTCGCAGTCGGGTTGGGCGCGGCAGCGTAGGCCTTGATCGCAGGACCGTCCAGGTGAGACACGTGGACCGTGGGAACCGAGTGGTAATCCGCGTTGAGCGTGTTGCTGCTGGTGTTGGTCAGGATCATGCCGAGGCCGCCGGCTTCGGCCACCGCGCGGCTCTTGTCGATCCGGTCGCTGGTGCCGCGGTCGCAGATCACGATCTTGCCGGCCACCTTGGCGGGGTCGAGCACGGCCGAGCCGTTCCAGGATGCCGAGAAGCAAAGCCGCAGTGCGGTTGCGTTGGCGCCCGGCAAGCCTGCATCCACTGCATTGATCAGAGGCTTGGCCCTGACCAGTTTGGAATTGAGCGCGGCGCCGCTGTAGGAGGCCGCATTGCCCAGTGTGGCCTGTGCGATGGACGAGCGGTTGTGCGATGCGGCAGCGACGGTCGTGATCCACGGGCTCGGGTGCGCGACGGTTGCCACGGTCGGGCCGCTGTTGCCGGCCGAAGCGGCAACAAAGACGCCGGCATCGGCTGCGTACAGGAACGCGATTTCGACCGGGTCACGGAAGTTGGTCTTGGTGCCGCTGATCGAGTAGTTGATGACATCGACGCCGTCGGCGACGGCCTGCTCGATGGCAGCCACGCTGTCGGAGGTGGTGCATCCGCCGTCATCGGCTTCGACCGACCAGCAGACCTTGTAGACCGAGATGCGTGCGCGCGGCGCCATGCCGGATGTCCTGCCCATGGCGGCTGCCGGGCCGGAGACCTTCACATTGGCATTGCCACCGGCCGTGCTGGCCGTGTGGGTGCCGTGGCCGCCGTAGTCGCGTGGCGAGTTGTACTCGTAGGGCCAGCGTTCGCTGATCGCCGCATCACCGCCGTAGCCGGCGTTGTAATAGCGCGCCGAGATCAGCTTCCTGTTGCAGTTGGCGCCCCGCCACTCTTCACCCCTGGCGCATCGGCCATGGAAGCCGGGCAGGTCGGTGTAGACCTGGGTGCCCGTCTTGGCAGGCGTGATGCCGTCGGCTTCGACGCGGTCGGAAAAGCTCAGGCTCTCTGGCCAGATGCCGGAGTCCACGATGCCGATCACGACGTTCTCGCCCTTGGTGCCGCCCGCGTTCCAGACGCCGGTGCTGCCGGCGAGTTCGAGGAATGTAGGCGTTGACGCTGTGTCGAGCTTGCGCACTTCGTCAGGGCTGACCGCCAGCACGCCCTTGGTGGCCGACAGTTCGTCGGCTTGCGCCTTGGTGAGCGAGGCTGCGAAGCCGCTGAACGTGTAGCCGTAGTTGTAGACCTTGTTGCCGCCGACCTTGGCCAGCAGGCTGTCCTGCTTGGCCTTCAGGTAGGCCATGTAGGCCACGACTTCAGGCGATTCCGGATTGAGTTTCTTGAGGCCGCGAACCTTGGTGGCCGCCAGGCCCTGCACGCTGCCGTCATAGGCAACCACGGGTGCATCGGCCATCTGGATCAGGTACACCCTGCTCGTCTCGGCCTTTGCCGCGGCCAGAGGGCCTTGAGCGGCCGTCGTTGCCGCAGGTGCAGCAGCCGCGGTGCTGCTCTTGGCTGCAGCCAGCGGTGCCGAAGATGACGATGCAACCTCTCCTCCTCCACCGCAGGCGGCCAGCGTGGCCGCTGCTGCGACCGACGCTAGCGCCAGTCGCATGGTTCTCTCAATCCGTTTCATAGGGGAATACTCCTGGTGCCGGGCCGTAACGCGCTTTTGGCGCGCACCGGGACCGTGTGGTTTGTTTTACTGAAGCAGCGGTATCCCGCGGGAAGTCCGCAGCCGTCATTCCTACACAGAAACCCTGCGTCGTCAACGGATATGAGTCATATCGTTTCCCCCAGTGGACTGGGGCGTACCAATCCGGATTAAAGGAAATTCCTGCCGATGTGCCGCCATGTGAAACCTGAGCCCTGCCTTAAAATCGCCGGTCGCCACTGTGCCCCCAGTGGCGATTTCATTTTTCAACCCCTGGGGCCATGTAGAGGACCACCATGTACAAAAACCTCGCAGCCGCAGTCGCGGCCGCCTGTTTTCTTGCGCTTCCCATATTTCCCCCGACCGCCGTGGCGGCCGAGCCACTCAAGGTCGGCTTTGTGTATGTCGCCCCCGTGACAGATGCCGGCTGGATACGCCAGCACGACGACGGGCGCAAGGCCGTTGAAGCCGCGCTGGGCGACAAAGTCAAGACCACGTTCGTGGAAAACGTGGCCGAAGGCGCCGACGCAGAGCGCGTGATCCGCGACCTTGCGCAGACCGGTCACAAGCTGATCTTCACGCCCAGCTTCGGCTACATGGAGCCCACGCTCAAGGTTGCGAAGGACTTCCCCGGAGTCAGGTTCGAGTCGATCACCGGCTACAAGACCGCGTCCAATGTGGCCGCGGCCAACGCCCGCTACTACGAGGGCCGCTACCTCGCCGGCATCGTGGCCGGGCGCATGACAAAGACCAACGTGGCCGGCTATGTCGCGGGCTTTCCCATTCCCGAAGTGCTGCAGGGCATCAACGCCTTCACGCTAGGCATGCGCTCGGTCAACCCGAAGGCGCAAGTCAAGGTGGTGTGGCTCAACGCCTGGTTCGATCCGCCGAAGGAACGCGATGCGGCGATGACGCTCATGAACCAGGACGCGGACGTGATGGCGTTTCACACCGGCTCGAACGCCGTCATGGCCGCTGCGCAGGAGCGCGGCAAGATGGCCGTGGCCTATCACTCGGACATGCGCAAGTCGGGACCCGATGCGCAGATCGCGGCCGTCACGCACCAATGGGGCGACTACTACACGCGTCGTACCCAGGCGGTGCTCGATGGGACCTGGAAGCCGGCAACGGTCTGGGGCGGCGTGAAGCAGGGGATGATCCGCGTTGGCGATTTCGGGACGCGCGTGCCGGCATCTGTGCAGAAAGAAGCGCTGGCGCGGCAAAAGGACATTGCATCCGGCAAGCTCCTGCCCTTTGCCGGACCCATCGCGGACAACGAAGGCAAGGCGGTCATCGCGCGCGGCCAGTCGCTATCTGACGAGCAGATACTGTCCATGAACTATCTCGTATCGGGCGTGCAGGGAAAGCTTGCAAAATAGCCCGATGAGAGCCTGGCGCGCAGCGATCCTGAGGTTTGCCGACGACGGCCGTGCGGTCTATGACGCAGACGGCCTGCTGGTCGTCGGCCCGGATGCCCAGGGCCGCCAGGTCGTGCGAGCGGTAGGGCCCTACATCGATCTCGCGCGCAACTACCCGGGCGTGACGGTTGAGCACCTCCCGGGCCGCATCATCGCGCCGGGCTTCATCGACATGCACATCCACTTTCCGCAGATCGATGTGATCGGCTCGCCTGCGGCAGGGCTCCTGCCCTGGCTGGAGAACTACACGTTCCCGCACGAATCGCGCTTTTCGGATGACGCGTATTCGAACGATCTCGCGGTGTTCTTCATCGACGAATTGCTGCGCCACGGTGTCACGAGCGTGCTGGCCTTCGCGACCTCACATCCGGCGTCGGTCAACGCGCTGATGGGGCAAGCGCAGGGGCGTGGCATGCGGCTCATCGCGGGCAAGGTGCTGCAGGACCGGCATTCTCCCGATGGTGTTCGTGACGAGACGGAGCAATCGCTCATCGACACCGAGTCGCTGATCCAGCGCTGGCACGGCCAGGACCGGCTGGGCTATGCGATCACCCCTCGCTTTGCACCGAGCAGCACGCAGGCGCAACTGCAAGGCGCAGGGGCGCTCGCTGAGAAGTACCCTGACGTGTGGATACAGTCGCATGTCGCGGAGAACCTCGATGAAGTGCGCTGGGTGCGCGAGCTGTTTCCACAGTCGCGCAGTTACTTGTCGGTGTACGAAGATTTCGGCCTGATGCGGGGCCGCGCGATCTACGCGCATTGCATCCACTTCGACGACGAGGACCGGGCGCTGATGCGTTCCACTGGCGCTGCGGCGGCCGTGAGCCCGACCAGCAACCTGTTCCTGGGCAGCGGCTTCTTCGACTATGAAGGCGCGCAGCGCATCGGCTTCAAGCATGGCTTGGCCAGCGATGTCGGCGGTGGCACGAGCTTCAGTCCGTTTCACACGATGCTGGCTGCGTATTACGTGGGCCGCGAAGGCCAGACCAAGCCCGGCGTGTCGCTCTCGCCGCAGAACCTCTGGTGGCAGCACACCGCAGGCGCGGCGCAGGCACTGGGCCTGGAGGGTGTCATCGGCAACCTGCAGCCGGGCTGCGAAGCGGACTTCATCGTGCTCGACCCGAAGGCGACGCCGCTGCTTGCACGCAAGACCTCACAGGCCAGCAGCCTGGACGAATTGCTGTTCTCGCTGATCGTGCTGGGTGATGACAGGGTCGTGACGCGCGCGCATATCGCCGGCTCGCTCTAGCTGTCTTTCTCCTTCCCCCTCTGGGGGAAGGCCGGGATGGGGGCTCTGCGGCCGCGCCATACGCTCAAACGTCGTCTTCGCTCGGACTCTCGTTGGCGATATACGACCCCAGCCGCGTCGACCATTCGTTCGCCTTCGCATCGACCGCTTCCAGCGCCTCGCAATCCACCCCGCTCGCGCCGAACATCTTCATCGCCGCTGCATTCGCACTGGCGTGGTGCTGCTTCTCACGCAGATAAACCACGCGCCGGATACCCGCCTGGATGATGGCCTGGGCGCATCGGGGGCATGGGAACTGCGTCGTGTAGATCGTGGCGTTGGTCAGCGGCAGAACAACGCAATTGAGTGTCGCGTTGATCTCGGCGTGCACGACGTAGCTGTGGCGCGAATGGAAGGGGTCGTTGTCGTCGTCGGCCCAGTAGATCGGGTCCTGGTCGTCGCATCCGCGCGGCAGCCCGTTGTAGCCCACGCCGATGATCCGGTGATCGGGGGTCACGATGCAGGCGCCGTTGCGCGTGCGGTGATCTTTCGAGCGTGCGGAAGCCAGGAGTGCGACGCCCATGAACATGGAATGCCAGCCGATCAGGGCGCTGGGGGCTGCAGCATGGTTGGGAGGCATGGGATAGGGCGGTGGAGGCTCTGTGGATCAGCGGGCAATCCTAGCATCGTGGAGCCGGGCATGGCATGCAGGAATGGCTGGCTGTCATGCCGGACTTGATCCGGCATCCACCGCGAAGCGGACACGGCCGTCGAAGTCATGGATTGCGGATCGAGTCCGCAATGACAGCCTCCGAATGTGTAAAGACAGCGGTGATTTCCTCAGTTCGCCGTTCGCGCCGCCGCCAGGTCCCAGCCTGCCCAGCCGCAGCTCTTGAACAAGACAGGGCCCCTGCGTGGCAACTCCTTCCCGAGCAGGTCTTTCAGTGCAGGGAACGACGCAACGTCGAGACCCGCCTGGAGCAGGTCGCCTGCTTCGTGCACGGCGTCGGGCGTATCGACAACGATGCTGCCGTGCTGCGCAACGTGCCGGCACAGGTCTGGTGCGAGTTCGACCATCTGGGGGGTGAACGAACCGACAGCGGCGATGAACGAATCGCCGCGCGGCAGGGCCTGCAGCACGACGTCGCTGGCCGGTGTGCAGGTGACGACAAGCGGGCAGTCCTTGAGTGCGCCGTCTGCATCGGTTGTGACGCTCGCCTTCAGCCCGATCGATCGCGCGTACACAGCAAGCGCCTGCGCGCTGCCTTCGGTGCGTGAGGCGATGACCACCTCCCCAATGGAAAGGCCCTGCGCGAACGCATCGAGGTGCGCCCGACCCTGGGCACCAGCGCCCACCACCAGCAAAGGGCCGTCCTTGTTCGGTGCGAACGCCTGCGCCGCGAGCAACGACACCGCCGCGGTTCTTCTGGCGGTGACGGTGGGGCCGTCCATCACGAGGCATCGCTCGCCGCTCGCGATCGAGAAAACAACCACGTCGCCCTGAATCGTCGGCCGCGTGGTGCCGGCGTTGGCCGGTGTGAAGGTGATCAGCTTCGTGATGGCGAACTCGTTGTCGTGGGCGGGCATCACGAACAGGCTCCCGCCGCCGGGCAGGGGCTGCACGAGGCGCTCGGGCACATGGACCGAGGGGTCTGCCAGCACGGCGCGGATCTGCGCCACCAGGGCTGCCCACGGAAGCTGCGCCGCGGTCTCGCGGGCGTTGAGTATCTGGGTCACTTCTTGTCGTCCTACATCAGTACACGACGTTCACTGTATCCGCCCGCACGGGCAATCCTTAGGATCGCCTCATCGACCCCCAAGGAGACAAGACCATGCTGCCGCGAATCACCGTGAAGACCGCCGACCTGCAGCGCGACAAGCTGATGTGGATTGCGCTGGGTGCATTGGTCGTCGCGCAGATCGTTGCCTTCTGGATGCTTTGCAGCAGCCAGGTCATGAAGGCGCAGGAACGGCACGAGTCGATCCAGGCGCAGCGCACGGGGCTTGCCGATTGCCTGCAATACATGCCTGGGTCCACGATCATGAGCTGCACGACTACAAGCGACGCTGCCGCAATGCCCACGCGAGCTGACCGCAATAGCTGACTCTGGCGGCTGTTCACCTCTCCTAAATTTGGAATCACACCAACCGGGAGTGCGCCATGAACAATGCAGCAGCTTTTCAATCAACGGACTGGGTCAACACGCAGCCGGCCTCGATCGATGCGTCTGACGAATTCGAAGCACCGGGGCAATCGCGCTACTGTCCCGAAAGCCTCTTGGCCACTTTCGTGGAGTTGATGGCCGCGCGGGGACGTGCCACCAGCAGCGAGGCTATGCTCGGCGATCGTGAATACGCCATGTGGCAGCTGGCGCGTGCGCATGCGATGGGCGACAGCGAGCTGCGCGCCGTGGCGGTCAGGCTCTTTGCCTATTTCGACGACATCAACCAGCCAGCCCACGCCGCTCACTGACACCCGGGGACGGCCCCCTCAGTAGTCCGCACCTTCCACGAGAAACCGCACGCGCCGCACACCTTGCCATTCATCGGCATCCAGCCTGAACGCCAGCTTCACGCGTGAGGGCAGCGGCTCGGTACGGCCGAACCAGATGCCGTCCACCGGCTGGCCCTGGTGTTTCATCTTGAGCTGCAGGTGCTTCTCGCCGACCAGGCGCTGCGACACGATTTCAACTTCTTCACTGAACACGGGCGGCGCAAAGCCCTGGCCCCAGACCGCGCGATGCAAGGTGTCCACCAGGTCGGGCCTCATGTATTCGGGCGCGAGCGGGCCGTCGGTGTCGAGCCGGCGCAGCAGCGTGGGCGCGTCCAGCCATTCGTGCGCGATCTGCGCGAGTGCATTTTCGAAGACATCGAGGTGCTCTTCCTCTATCGTGCAGCCAGCTGCCATCGCATGACCCCCGAACCTCAGGAGCACGCCCGGATGCCGCTTGGCCAAGAGGTCCAGCGCGTCGCGCAGATGGAAGCCAGGAATCGATCGCCCCGATCCCTTGAGTTCGTGTTCCTTGCCCGCGGCCTGGCTGGCGGCGAACACAAAGGTCGGGCGGTGCAGCCGGTCCTTGATGCGTGAGGCCACGATGCCCACCACGCCTTCATGAAAATCCGGATCGAACACGCAGATGGCGGGCGGCGGTTCTTCGCTTTCGTCGAACATGCCGTCCACCAGTTCCATGGCCTGTTCGCGCATGCCGCCTTCGATGTCCCGGCGCTCGCGGTTGATGGCGTCGAGCGACCGCGCCAGTTCGTCGCCGCGCGCCTTGTCGTCGGTGAGCAGGCACTCGATGCCGATCGTCATGTCCGACAGCCGTCCTGCCGCGTTGATGCGTGGACCCAGCGCAAAGCCGAAATCGAACGTGGTCGCCATCGACGGATGGCGCGCCGCAGCGACGAAGAGGCTCGCAAGGCCGCAGGGCAGTGTGCCCGCACGAATGCGCTTCAACCCCTGGGCGACCAGCCGCCGGTTGTTGGCGTCCAGCTTGACCACATCGGCCACGGTGCCCAGCGCAACCAGCGGCAGCAAGGAGTCGAGCTTGGGTTCGGCGCGGCCTTCGAATGCGCCGCGCGCGCGCAGCTCGGCGCGCAGCGCCATCAGCACGTAGAACATCACACCGACACCCGCGATGGACTTGCTTTCGAATTCGCAGCCCGGCTGGTTGGGGTTGACGATGACGGCCGCGTCGGGAAGCTGCGCACCCGGAAGGTGGTGGTCGGTGACCAGTACCTTCAGGCCCGCCGCGTTGGCCGCTGCCACACCTTCCACGCTTGCAATGCCGTTGTCGACCGTGACGAGCAGGTCCGCGCCTTGCTCTTTCACGCGGCGGGAGATCGGCGCCGTGAGGCCGTAACCATCGACCACGCGGTCCGGGACGATGTAGTTCACATGCTGCGCGCCCAGCAGGCGCAGGCCGCGTATGCCGACCGCGCACGCGGTTGCGCCGTCGCAGTCGTAGTCGGCGACGATGCAGATGCGCTGGTTCGCGGCGATGGTGTCCGCCAGCAGGACGGCCGCTTCGTGCAGGCCCTTCATGCCCGATGGGGGCAGCAGGCGTGCCAGCCCATCGTCGAGTTCATCCATGCCCTGCACGCCCCGAGCGGCAAAAAGTCGGGCCAGCAGGGGATGGACGCCGCCTTGCTCCAGCGCCCAGGCAGCGCGTGGCGGAATGTCTCTGGTGATGATTTTCATAAAGCTTCGAGTGCCGCGGGAACGCGCTTGCCTGCCAATGCGCCGGTCATCCGGGCGCCAAGCTTGCGCAAGAAGCTGCGGCCGGACGGCATGGTCCAGGTCCGTGAGCTGCGTTCGCCGCAGAGTGTGAGTGAAATCGGCTCACCCTTGTCCAGGGCCGAGCCAAGTGATGCAAGGAGCGTGGCATCCAGCTCGCGCCAGGCGGCTGACCAGGCGGCCCAGTCCTGCGCGAGCGCCGGTTCACGCAGGGTGTCTTTGACGTCCATGGCGACAGGCGAATTGCCCTGAGCCGACGCCGGCAGCGCACCGGTGCCGCTGATCCAGAAGGAGTTGATCGGCAAGAGGCCTGCGGACTGACGCCTGTCGTTGACTTCGTGCGTGTAGAGCAGCATCTGCGTCTCTTGCTGCAGGCGCCGCAGCGCAGACGCCGCCTTGATACGAGGGATCCACCGGTCGATGTTCCCGCCGTCCACGCGGTCCAGCGAAGCGGTGGGCAAGTCGCGAAACACCTCACCGCGAGCGAGCCACCGCTGCGGCGAATGCATCTCCACCGCGATGCCGTCCTGCTCGAAGTAAGGGCTGACCGCCTGGAACACGGCGTGCGCGTCCTGCGGAGTCAATTGCAGCTGCGATGACTGCGACATCGTGATGTGGTCCATCGCCACATGCCAGTGACAGGGCGTGATCCATGCGAACGCTTCGCTGCCCGTCGAACTGCCCGTTGATCCGCAGGCAGCCAGTGCGGCCAGGGGGATGCAGCCGTCCGGGGCTTCGATGCCACGCGCACGCGCAATCTCCCGCTCGTGCGGCATCGACAACGAGTTTTCGTCGCCGGAAACCATGGATGAGGGGGAAAGCCTCGCCAGGAGCCGTTCCAGGTTCGGCAGATCGAGCCGCGCCGCCTCCTGGCGGCACGCTTCGGACAATGCGAAGGCAAATAGGATGACTGTTTTCAAGGAAGGGGCACCGTCTGACACAGCCGTATTGTCGGGGATGCCACAATCGCGCCACTCAAGCGAAGTCATCCATGCAATTGCCCTATGAAATGGTCCTGGGCTGGCGTTACACCAGGGCCGGTCGAGCGACGCG
>JAZKFI010000040.1:0-28830 GCA_040386575.1 Pseudomonadota bacterium | reverse complement strand
GATCAAGCGCAGCCGCCGCTTCGCGGTGGATGCCGGATCGAGTCCGGCATGACATCCGAAAGAAGGCTGTCATTGCGGACTTGATCCGCAATCCATCGGTGATCAAGCGCAGCCGCCGCTTCGCGGTGGATGCCGGATCGAGTCCGGCATGACATTCAGTCAGGAAACGATGTAAGCCCCTGCCCCGGTCGACATCAGCTTTCCATCAGACCCATAAAACTCCATGCGCGTCGACGCAACGCGCGAGCCTACGCGCATCACCTCTGCCCGCAACTCGAAACTCTCGCCCAGCGCGGGCCGCAGGTAATCAATACGCAGATCGATGGTCCCCAGCTTGCCGAATCGATGAAGGCGCTGCTCCGGCGTTTCGTCCATGTGCCGCGCGCCGACAGCGGCCAGCACCGCCAGGCCGCCCAGCGCGTCCAGCGCAGCGCTGATGACCCCGCCATGCAGCCGCGCATGCGAGAAGTGCCCGACCAGTTCGGGCTTCATCACGATGCGGCCTATCACCTGCTCGGGCTTCAGGCTGGTGATCTTCAAGCCGAGCACGCGATTGAAAACAATCTTGTTCTCGAAAATATCCTTCAGCCCCTCGATGAACTCAGGCTCGAACTCCACGGGCTTGGCGGTGCTGGATTTGCTTTTCATAGGCCCAATTGTCGCGCTGCCAGATCCTTCATCACTTCCTCTGCGCCGCCGCCGATCATCATCACCTTGACCTCGCGGTAAATGCGCTCGCTTTTCGTGCCGCGCATGAAACCCATGCCGCCCAAAATCTGCACGGCCTGGTCCGCGCAGAACTGCATCGTTTGCGTGGAATGGTTCTTGAGCATGCACACCTGCGCCACGCAGTCCGGGTCGGATTCGAGCTTGCCGTCGTCTGCCATCTGCGTCACATCGCGCAGCCACGCACGCGTCGATGCAATGCGCATCTGCATGTCCACCAGCTTGTGGCGGATCACCTGTTTCTCGACCAGCGCGCTGCCGAAGGTGTGCCGCTGCCTTGCCCACTCCAGCGCCTCGTCGTAGCAGGCCTGCGCAAAACCCAGCGCCATCGCCGACATGCCCAGCCGCTCGCCGTTGAAGTTGGTCATGACGATGCGAAAGCCGCCGCCCGCTTCGCCCAGCAGGTTGCGCGCCGGAACGCGCACGCCGTCCATGCGCAGGTGCGCCGTGTCGGAGCACCACCAACCCATCTTGTCCAGGCGCGTGCGCGAAAGCCCCGCCGCATCGCCCGGCACCACGATGAGCGAGATACCGCTGGCGCCTTTGCTCTCGCCGGTTCGCACGGCCATCGTGATCCAGTCGGCGCGCATGCCCGACGTGATGAAAACCTTTTCGCCGTCGATGACCCACTCATCGCCGTCCAGGCGGGCAGTCGTTCGCAAGCTGGCCACGTCGGAGCCCGCACCCGGCTCGGTGATGGCGAGCGCAGCGATCCTGTCGCCCGACAGCACCGACGCAATCACCTCCTGCTGCAATGCATCCGACCCGTAGCGCAGCACTGGCGGCAGGCCGATGTTGAGCGAGAACAGGCTTGCGAGCAGGCCGCCGCTGCCGCTGTAGCGGGCCATGGTTTCAGAGACGGCATTGCGCAGTGCGTAAGGCGCGGGCGTTCCGCCGAGCGCCTCCGGATAACCCATGCCCAGCAGCCCCATCGCCGCCGCTTCCCGATAAAGCTCGCGCGGAAACTCGCCCGCCTCGTCCCATTTGGAAATGTGAGGCGCGATGCGATCGAGCGTGAACCGGCGTACCGAGTCGGTTAACGCTTGAACGTCGCTGGATTGATCGCTGGTCACGTCGCCGCCTCGAAGCTCACCAGCAACTGTGACGTGCCCGCCTGCTGGCCGGGCTCAACGTGTACCGCCTTGACGACGCAATCCCTTGAAGCCGCCAGGGCATGTTCCAGCTTCATCGACTCCAGGATGATCAAGGTGTCGCCGCGCGAAACACTCATGCCCGCCTGCACCTTCACCGCGACAACCTTGCCGTTGAAGGGAGCGCGCAGTTCGAGCGCGGCTGCCTGGCGCCCTCCGCGATTGGCAGGCTCGAACGATGCGTCCTCGACGACGAGATCGACCGCGCCCGCCTGCACGTGCCAGCCGCCACCGGCCAGTGCAACGGCCGACACACGCATGGGACGTTCGCCCTGCTGCGCAACCGGCAATTCGGCCACTTCACCGCGATGCCGCAACCGCACAGGGCGCGGAAACGGGCACGCGAGTGGGGATGCGGCGCCCGCGAACTGCGCCGCACGAAATGCCTCGGCCACGACCGCGCGCTCATCCGCAGCAAGTTGCTCGCGCAGTTCTCCGGCGTGTTCTTCGAGGAAAGGAATCAGTGCTTGTCCAGCTCGGAAAGTCTCGTGACGAAGGCATGCCGCAAGCAGCCGCCGGTTCGTGGGTACGCCCAGGATTTCGAGTCGATCAAGTGCGTTGGCGAGTTGGTCGATGGCGCCTTCGCGCGTGGGTGCGTGGGCGATGAGTTTGCCGAGCATGGAGTCGTAGTGCGCGGTGATCTCCAGGCCTTTGAAGATGGCGTGATCGAAGCGTGTACCCCCACCCCAGCCCTCCCCCAGCGGGGGAGGAAGGAAATGCGAGACGGTGCCAGTGCGAGGCACGAAGTTCTCGTCTTCGGCGCAGATGCGGACCTCGATCGCGTGGCCCTGCTGCTTCACCTGGTAGTGCTTGAGCGGCAGCGGCTCGCCCTGCGCCACTCGCAGTTGCCACTCCACCAGATCAAGGCCCGTCACGGCTTCAGTCACCGGGTGTTCGACCTGCAGGCGCGTGTTCATCTCCATCAGGAAGAATTCAGACGCACCGGTTTCGACCGACGTCTCGACCAGAAACTCCACCGTGCCCGCGCCCACATAGCCTGCCGACTGCGCAAGCTCTGCCGCGCTTCGGCTCATGCGCTCGCGCATGGACGCATCAACTGCGGGGCTGGGCGATTCTTCGATCAGTTTCTGGTGACGGCGCTGCACCGAGCAATCGCGTTCACCCACCGTGATGCAGTTGCCGTGCGTATCGGCAAACACCTGCAGCTCCACATGGCGCGGCCTGAGCAGCGCGCGCTCGAGCAGCAATTCGCCGGAGCCGAATGAGGCCTGCGCTTCGGATCGAGCGCTCTGAATGGCCGCCAGCAATTGCGAAGGCTGCGTCACCAGGCGCATGCCGCGCCCTCCTCCGCCCGCAGCGGCTTTCACCATCACCGGAAAACCGATGGCTGCCGCTTCGGTGGCGAGCCGTTCATCCGACTGGTCTTGCCCGAAATATCCCGGAAGGCACGGCACGCCACGCGTTTGCGCGAGTTGCTTGGCCGACGACTTGCTGCCCAGCGCCCAGATCGCCGCCGGCGGCGGTCCCACCCAGATCAGGCCAGCGTCGATCACGGCCTGCGCGAAGTCCGCGTTCTCGCTCAGGAAGCCATAGCCCGGATGTACCGCGTCCGCACCGCTGGCCCTGGCCGCGTCGATGATCTTGTCGATGCGCAGATATGAATCGGCCGATGCGTTGCCACCCAGGGCCATGGCCTGCGTGGCTTCGCGCACATGCAATGCATGGGCGTCTGCGTCCGAGTACACCGCCACGGTTTGCAGGCCCAGACGATGCGCCGTGCGAATGATGCGCCGCGCGATTTCGCCGCGATTGGCGATGAGCAGTTTGTTGATTTTCACTGGGGACGCGGCTTCTTGGCGACGCCCATGATCCGCGCGAGGATACCGAGCATCACTTCATCCGCGCCGCCGCCGATCGAGCCCAGGCGCCCATCGCGGAACATGCGCGAGACCTTGTTCTCCCACGTGTAGCCCATGCCGCCCCAGAACTGCAGGCAACCGTCGGGCACGATGCGATTGAGCCGCCCCGCCTTGAGTTTGGCCATCGACGCGAGTTCGAGTACGTCCTCGCCGGCGACATATAACTCCCCCGCGCGATAGGTGAGCGCGCGCAGGCTCTCCACTTCGGTTTTCATTTCGGCCAGCTTGAACTGCACCCACTGCTGGTCGGCAAGCGTCGCTCCGAACATCTTGCGCTCCTGCGCCCATTCGATCGTCCACTGGATGCAGTTGGTGAGCGACTGCAGGCAACTCGCCGCAGCCCACAGGCGCTCCTCCTGGAATTGCTGCATCTGGTAGATGAAGCCCTGGCCTTCGGTGCCGATGAGGTTGCGCTGCGGCACGCGCACTTCGTCGAAGAAGATGAGCCCGGTGTCCGACGAGTTCATGCCGATCTTGCGAATCTTCTGCGCGACTTCGATGCCCTTGGTGAGCTTGCCGTTGGGGCCGTCGCGCATCGGCACGATCACCAGCGATTTGTTCTTGTGAACCGGACCTTCGCCGGTGTTGACCAGCATGCACATCCAGTCGGCCTGCAGGCTGTTGGTGATCCACATCTTCTGCCCGGTGATGACGTAGTCGTCGCCGTCCTTGACCGCGCGGCTCTTGATGCCTGCGACATCGCTTCCCGCGCCGGGTTCGCTGACGCCTATGCACGCAACCATGTCGCCCGCGATCGCAGGCGCCAGGAATTCCTTGCGCAGTTCGTCGCTGCCGAAGCGCGCGAGTGCTGGCGTCGCCATGTCCGTCTGCACGCCGATGGCCATCGGCACGCCACCGCATTCGTTGTGTCCGAGCGATTCGGCCATTGCCATGGCGTAGGAGTAGTCCAGGCCCGCGCCGCCGTAAGCCTCGGGCTTGGTCAGGCCCAGCAGGCCCAGGTCGCCCAACCGCTTGAAAACCTGGTGCGCGGGGAAGATTTCGGCGGCTTCCCAGTCATCGACATGCGGATTGATTTCCTCGGCTATGAATCGCTTGAGGGTTTTCTGGATTTCGTGATGTTCGTGGGTGAATTTCATTCCAGGTCTCCGTAGTTCTTTCTTTGACTCTCTGCATGTGGCTGTCATTGCGGACTGGATCCGCAATCCATCTCTCCTCAAGCGCCGCTTCCGCTTCGCGGTGGATGCCGGATCCAGTCCGGCATGACAGCCAAAAGAAGGCTGTCATTGCGGACTCGATCCGAAATCCATCTCTCCTCAGGCACCGCTTCCGCTTCGCGGTGGATGCCGGATCGAGTCCGGCATGACACTCTAAAGAAGGCTGTCATTGCGGACTCGATCCGCAATCCATCTCTCCTCACGCGCCGCTTCCGCTTCGCGGTGGATGCCGGATCGAGTCCGGCATGACAGCCAAACTACATCCGCGCCACCCCGAACTGCATGGGCCGCAACTTCTTCAATTCCGCTTCCGCACACATCGCCAAACACTGCGCGAGCACTTCGCGCGTATCGCGCGGATCGATCACGCCATCATCGAGCAGCAGCGCCGAGGTATGGAACGCGTCGGACTGCGACTCGAAGATCGCGACGATCTGGTCGAACTGCACCTTCGACTTTTCCGGGTCCGGCTCGACCCCTTTGCGAACGAGCGCGGCCTCGGTGACGATCTGCATCGTGCGCGCAGCCTGCTCGCCACCCATCACCGCGGTCCTCGCGCTCGGCCAGCTAAAGAGAAATCGCGGTGCGTAACCGCGCCCGCACATCCCGTAGTTGCCAGCGCCGAAGGATGCCCCGCACTGGATCGTGATCTGCGGCACATTCGCATTCGTCACCGCCTGGATCATCTTGCTGCCGTGCTTGATCATCCCGCCCTGCTCGCTGTCCTTGCCGACCATGTAGCCTGTGGTGTTCTGCAGGTAAATGATCGGATGGCCCAGCTGGCACATCCACTGGATGAAGTGCGCGGCCTTGTTGGCGCCAGCGACATCGATGGGGCCGTTGTTGGTGACGATACCGACGCCATGCCCTTCGATACGGGCTTGCACACAGACGGTGGCGGCGCCATAGAGCGGCTTGAATTCGAGCAACTCCGAACCGTCCACAATGCGTGCGATGACTTCGCGCATGTCTATGGGTTCGCGCAGGTTGACGGGCATGAGCGATAGCAGTTCTTCCTTGTCGAAGAGGGGCATGCCCCCTCCCCAGCCCTCCCCCAGCGGGGGAGGGAGAAAGTCAGTGCCCCTCCCCCGCTGGGGGAGGGTTAGGGTGGGGGCTAGCTGCGCCACGATCGCCCGCGCAATCCCCAGCGCCTCGCGGTCATCCTCTGCCAGATATTCCCCCAACCCCGACACCGAGGTGTGCATCTCCGCGCCGCCCAGTTCTTCCTCGGTCGCCATCTCGCCCGTCGCCGCCATCAGCAGCGGAGGTCCCGCAAGAAACGCACGCGAGCGATTGCGGACCATCACCACGACATCCGACAGCCCCGGCATATATGCACCACCGGCCGTGCCCGACCCATGCTGGACCGTGATCACCGGAATGCCGGCAGCAGACAGGCGGGCGAGGTTGCGAAACAGCGCGCCGCCCTGCACGAAACCTTCGACGCGATACCGCATCAGGTTGGCGCCTGCACTTTCCACCAGATGCACGAAGGGCAGCTTGTTCTCCAGCGCGATCTCCTGCACGCGCAGGATCTTCTCCAGCCCCATCGGCTGTATCGCGCCGGCATCGATTCCCGAATCGCTGGCGACCACCATGCAACGCACGCCGCTCACGAAACCGATGCCCGCGACGATGCCGCCTCCGGGAACCGAGATCGCCTGGTCCTTGATGTCGTGCATGTAGCCTGCGAGGCTGCACAGCGGTATCCACGGCGCGCCCGGATCGAGCACCAGCGCGACCCGTTCGCGCGGCAACAGCTGGCCCCGCTTGTCAAAGACCGGCTTCGATCGTGCCGAAGCCTGCGCCGAGCGCTCTTCCAGTTTGCGCAACCGGTCCACGCGCGCCAGCATCGCTTCGCGCCGCTCCTGGGCGATAGCGCCCATCGCATTCCAGCTGGATTCGAAGGCGGTCATGTCTGGAACACCCTGGGCACCGTGGCCCGATGAAAGCCGTTGAACGGCCGGATGGCGTCGCGCTGCATCGCGCTCTCGTCGGGCATCTGCATCGGCCAGCCCTGGCGAACCTGCGGTCTTGCGCCATCGACACGCATCGTCGCGCCGCTGATGAACGACGCAGCCGCACTGAGCAGGAACACCACCATCGCCGACGTTTCGGCCTCGGTGCCGAACCGGCCCAGCGGCACCGTCTTGCTCATCTCGCGCAGCATCGGCCCGGCATCCTCGGGATAGTGATCCATGCCGCTCGATGCGATGTAGCCCGGAGCCACAGCATTGACCCGAACGCCGCTGTGCGCCCATTCAGCGGCGGCCGTCTCGGTGAAGCTGACCATGCCAGCGCGTGCTGCCCCGCTATGACCCATGCTCGGCATCGAACCCCAGATGTCGGCCACGATGTTCACGATGCTGCCGCCCTGCGCCCGCATGGACTGCAGATAGCACTCGCGCGCCATCAGGAAGCCGCCCGTGAGGTTGGTGGCGATCACCGCGTCCCAGCCCTTGGCGCTGATCTTTTCCAGCGGCGTGATGTACTGGCCGCCCGCGTTGTTGACGAGGCCGTCTATCTTTCCGTGTACCGCGAGCGCCGCCGTCACCGTTGTCCTGACGGCCGCCTCATCGCGGATGTCGCACGCATGAAAACTCGCGCGGCCGCCATCGGCCACGATCTCGCTGGCCACGTCGTGCAGCTTCTCCAGCTTGCGGCCGACCAGCACGACGTGTGCGCCCAGTGACGCCAGTTCGTGCGCGATGCAGCGGCCTATGCCCGAGCCACCGCCCGTGACGATGACGACCTTGCCATGGAAGATTCCCGGCGCAAAAACCGAGCGGTAGTGCTCGCTCATGATTCATCTCCAATAAAGAGTTGGACTGCGCTGTCGGCCAGTTCGTCCAGTGTGGCCCCTTTGCGCCTGTCGTACCACTGCGCCGACCAGTTGAGCGCACCGAACATCAGAAGGCGCGCGAGCTTGACTTCGGCGCGCAGCCGGCCGGCGGCGTGCAGCGCTTCGAGCACGGGCATCCAGGGCGCTTCGTATTCGCCTTGCAGCGCTGCAATGGACGTGCGCTGGCGCGGCGTGATGGACCTCGCCTCGTACAGCAGCACCGGGATGAAATCGCTACCCGGACCTAGCAGTACATCGAAGTGATTGCGGATGAGCAGGCGCAGCAACTGCGCGCTGTCGGGCTGCTGCTGCTGCTGCGCAAGTTCGATCGCCTTGCCCTGCCGCGCGATGGCTGAGCGCATGCCCTCTTCCATCACCGCGAACAGCAGCGCGCCCTTGCTCTTGAAGTGATAGAACGGAGAGCCGCTGCGCATGCCTGCGGCTGCGGCGATGTCGCGCGTGCTGGTGCCGTCGAATCCCTTGCGGCGGAAAAGGCGCGCGGCCGTTCGCAGCAGCTCACCGCGGCGGTTGCCGTCGCCCAGCTCTTCCAGCGTCTTGCGCGGCCGGCCGCGAGGGCGCTTGGGCAGCGCGGCGGGTGCGGTGCGGATGACGGCTTGCATACGAAAGACGTTAGCAGAGGCCTTTATTTATAGCAAGCGTGCGCTTGGCGAAATTGCTGGCGCCCCCACGCGCGGCCATGGCCTTTTATACTGGGCCGCACTTGAACACTACAACCGTGACTGCCGCGCGACCTGCTCATCCATGGCCTGCGGCCGCCCTGCTTCGCATGGTTGCAATCCTGGCGCTTGCCTTTGTCATGGCGGCGCAGGACTCGTGGTCGCAAGTCATCACCGCGCCGCGCGAAAGCAGCATCAAGGCGGCCTTTTTGGTCAAGTTCGCCAGCTTCGTCGAATGGCCCGCGAGCGCCTTCGCGCGGGCCGGCCAGCCGCTGGTGATCGGCGTTTCGGATGATGATGAGTTCCACTCGGACCTGGAGCAGCTGGTGAACGGGCGGACCGTGGATGAGCGGCCTGTGGTCGTGCGAAAGATCGCCGAAGGCGCTGTCCCGACAGGTGTCCATGTGCTCTACCTGGGCCAGCGACGCGATTCGCGCCTGCGCGAACTCATCCAGGGCATCAAGGGTCCGGTGCTCATCGTGACCAGCCAGGCGCAGGGCTTGCAGGCCGGCAGTGTCATCAACTTTTCGTCCGAGGGCGGCAGGGTTCGATTTTCAGCATCGCTGGCAGCAGCCGAGCGGCACCAGCTTCGCCTGAGCGCGCGCCTGCTTGCGGTGGCGCAGTTCATTGATGGGGGGCTGCGTTGAGATTCCCCGCCATTCGCTCGATCCGGCAAAAGCTCAACCTGATCCTCACGTCGACGACGGTTCTTGCGCTGCTGATTGCCGGGATCGCGCTCGTGCTCTTTGACACGCGCAGCCAGATGCAGGCGATGGAGACCGACCTGATCACCCAGGCGGACATCATGGGCCTGGTGAGCGGCCCGGCACTGGCATTCGACGACACGAAGGTGGCCTCGGAAAACCTGCGCGTGCTGCGCGCCAAGCCCAATGTGACGGCGGCGGTCCTTTTCGGCCCCAGGGGTGAGGTATTTGCTGCGTACCAGGCCCCGAAAGCCGTTGGCAGCGCCCTGCCCGCCAAGGTACAGCCCATCGGACTGGCCTTCGACCGCACCTGGATCCATGTGTGGCGCCCCGTGCTTTCCAATCGCGAAGAAGTCGGCATGGTGTACCTGCAGGCGCGTCACGACCTGTTCGACCGCGCGCTCGAATACCTGGGCGTGCTCACGTTCATTCTCACGACAGCGCTCGGGGCAGCGCTGGTCTGGTCCAACCGCATGCAGAAAATGGTGACCGAGCCCATTTTGCAGATCAGCGAAGTGGCGCGCCGCATCCAGCAGGGCCCGAACTTCGCCCTGCGGGCCGAACGCACCAGCGAAGACGAAATCGGCGACCTGGTGAATGTGTTCAATTCGATGCTCGACGAACTCGGGCTGCGTGCGCAAACGCTGGAAGAAGCCGTTGCCGCGCTTCGTGCCAGCGACGAGCGCTACCAGCTCGCGGTGCGTGGATCGAGCGCGGGCCTGTGGGACTGGGACATGCTGGCCGACACGATGTTCTATTCACCGCGCCTGCGGCAACTACTCGGCTATACCTCGCAGGAGTTTCCCGACCTGCCGTCCTCGCTGTCTGGCGTCATGAACGAGGAAGACCTGGAGGTCGCGCGCGAGGCGCTTCGCCTGCATCTGCTCGAAGAGCACCCCTACCAGGTCGAATGCCGGCTGCGCCTGAAGTCGGGCGAGTGGCGCTGGTTCCTCATCAACGGCATGGCGCAAAAGAACGCGCTGGGCCAGCCGTTTCGCATGGCAGGCTCGGTTATCGACGTGAGCGAACGCAAACGGGCCGAGCAGGTTCTGCAGGAGGCCAATCGCGCCAAGGATGAATTCATTGCGACGCTCGCGCACGAGTTGCGCAACCCACTCGCGCCGATCCGCACCGGCCTGGAGATCCTGAAGAAGGACAAGGCCAACGGACCTGCGTCGGCGCGCGCAAGGGAGACGATGGAGCGGCAGCTGGTTCACATGATCCGGCTCATCGATGACCTGCTCGACATATCGCGCATCAACAGCGGCAAGATCCGGCTGGAGACTTCGCGCATGCCGCTGGCCTCTGCCGTGGAAAGCGCGGTGGAGATCAGCCGGCCGGCCATCGAGGCGCGCGGGCATGTGCTCACCGTGGAACTTGCGCCGACCCCGATCGAGCTGATGGCCGATGCCACACGTCTTGCGCAGGCGCTTGGCAACCTGCTCAACAACGCAGCCAAGTACACGCCCCCCGGTGGGCATATCCGGGTGCTCGCGCACCAGGAAGGCAATCAGGCCGTCATCGAAATTTCCGACAACGGCGTGGGCATTCCGGCGGAGATGCAGGAGCAGGTGTTCTCGCTGTTCACGCAGGTCGGACGCACGCTCGACCGCTCGCAAGGCGGTCTGGGGATTGGCCTGTACCTCGTGCGCAGCCTGGTCCAGATGCACGGCGGCACGGTCACGGCCACGAGCGACGGCCCCAACAAGGGGAGCACGTTCACGGTCCGCATTCCGTGCCTGCTGCAGGCTGCGCCTCAGGCTGCACCCTTGCCGATGGAGCCCGAGACACCCGTGGACTCCGGCCTGAAGGTGCTGGTCGTGGACGACAATGTGGATGCCGCTGAAACGCTGTCCACCGTGCTCGAAATGACCGGCCGCCGCACGCGCACGGTGTTCGACGGACGCGGTGTGCTGGATGCTGCAAGCGAGTTCGAACCGGATGTGATCCTGCTCGATATCGGGCTGCCGGGGCTGACCGGTTATGAAGTGGCCAAGTTGCTGCGTGCCGACGCGAGGTTCAGCCGGACGATGCTGGTGGCGCTCACCGGCTGGGGCGGCGAGGAAGACCGCCGCAAGTCGCGGGAGGCGGGGTTCGACGAACACCTGACCAAGCCGGTGGACCTGTCGGCGATCGAGCCCTTGCTGGCGAGGCTGGCGGATACGGTGAAGTGAGGGGCGGGTGTCATGCTTCGTCTTGCGGCATTTGAAATGGCTGTCATGCCGGACTCGATCCGGCATCCACCCCGCAGCGCAGACTGCGCCTGAGCACAGATGGATTGCGGGTCAAGCCCGCAATGACAGATCCCCCGGCTGTCATGCCGGACTCGATCCGGCATCCACCGCGAAGCGGCTGCTGCCGTTGAAGACATGGATTGCGGCTCAAGTCCGCTATGACAGCCATCCACCGACAGCCGCAATTCCCACCCCGACGCACCCCATCGCGGATTGCCTCAAAATAGCTCCTTTCGCCCGCTCCCCGAGGACTCTTCCCATGACCTACCCCAACACACAACTCTTCATCGACGGCAAGTGGCAGGACGCTTCCGGCGGCAAGTCGCTCGCCGTGTTCAACCCGGCCACCGGCGCTGAAATCGGCCGCGTCGCCCACGCCGAAATCGCCGACCTCGACCGCGCACTGATCGCCGCGCAAAAGGGCTTCGAGAAGTGGCGCGACATGCCCCCCATCGAGCGCAACAAGATCATGCGCAAGGCCGCAGCGCTCATGCGCGAACGTGCCGGCGCCATCGGGCTGCTGCTTACCCAGGAACAGGGCAAGCCGCTGGTCGAAGCCAAGGGCGAAGCGATGGCTGCCGCCGACATCATCGAATGGTTCGCCGATGAAGGCCTGCGCGTTTACGGCCGCATCGTGCCGGGCCGCTTCAACCTGACCACGCGCCAGATGGTGCTCAAGGACCCGGTCGGTCCCGTGGCTGCATTCACACCGTGGAACTTCCCGATCAACCAGGTCGTTCGCAAGATGGCCGCAGCGCTGGCAACCGGCTGCTCGATGATCGTCAAGGCCCCGGAAGAAACGCCCGCAGCGCCTGCAGAACTGATTCGCGCATTCGCCGATGCCGGCCTGCCCGACGGCGTGCTGGGCCTGGTGTACGGCAATCCAGCCGACATCTCCAACTACCTCATCCCGCATCCGATCATTCGCAAGATCACGTTCACCGGCTCCACGCCCGTGGGCAAGCAGCTCGCCGCGCTCGCCGGCAAGCACATGAAGCGCGTGACGATGGAACTCGGCGGCCACGCCCCCGTGATCGTTGCCGAAGACGCCGATGTCGCATTGGCAGTCAAGTCCGCAGGCGCGGCCAAGTTCCGCAATGCCGGCCAGGTCTGCATTTCGCCAACCCGGTTCCTGGTGCATGAAAGCATCAAGAACGATTTCGCCGCGGCGCTCGTCAAGTACACGCAGGGCCTGAAGGTCGGCGATGGCTCGGTCGAGGGCACCACCATGGGTCCGCTGGCCAATCCGCGCCGCGTGACGGCCATGCATGAATTCACGCAGGACGCGGTCAAGCACGGCGCCACTGTCGCCCATGGCGGCGAGCGCATCGGCAGCGAAGGCAACTTCTGGCAGCCCACGATCCTGACGGACGTGCCGCTGCACGCCAAGGTGTTCAACGACGAGCCGTTCGGCCCGATGGCAGCGATCCGCAGCTTCAATGTGCTCGAAGACGCGATCGCCGAAGCCAACCGCCTGCCGTTCGGCCTGGCCGGCTATGCGTTCACGCGCTCGCTCAAGAATTCGGACCTGCTGGCCCGCCGCATGGAAGTCGGCATGCTCTGGATCAACATGCCGGCCCTGCCATCGGCCGAAATGCCGTTCGGCGGCGTGAAGGATTCGGGCTACGGCTCCGAAGGCGGCCCGGAAGCCATGGACGCTTACCTCAACGCCCGCGCGGTGTCGATCAACAACGTCTGACCGGGCGCAGGATCCGCTTCACGGTGAATGCCGGGTCGAGCCCGGCATGACAGCCCTTTGGCTGTCATTGCGGACTTGATCCGCAATCCATCCTTGCTTGCTCAAGCGCAGCCCCCGGTTGACGGGCATTCCACCCGTTACTGTCGCGCTCGCGTCCTACACCCCTGAAACGGTGCGCCGCCTAAATTCTCAGGCGCACCATGAAAACATTCTTCCTCAATGCCTGGGCGCGGCTTCAAGCGCTCGCGCTGCTTCTCTACGGCAAGCTGAAGCGCCGTCCTGCGTGGCTGCTGGTGATCGTGCCGGCCTTCTTCGCCACTGCGGTCGCGGCCTACGTCCTGGTGCTGATTCCTTTCACGCCCAGCATCGCGGACATCAAGAAGGTGCGCGCCGACAAGCCCACCATCGTGCTGAGCGCCGACGGCAAGGAGCTCGCGCAGTTCAAGCGAATCAACCGCGAATGGGTCAAGCTCGACGCCATCTCGCCAACAGTGGTCAACGCACTGCTCGCCACCGAAGACCACCGCTTCTACAAGCACGGCGGCCTTGACTTGCGCCGCACGGCATCGGCCGTCTACCAAACGATGACGGGCTCGGTGCAGGGCGGCTCGACCATCACGCAGCAGCTCGCGCGCAACATGTTCCCCGAGGACATCGGTCGCTCGCAGACCGTCACCCGCAAGGTCAAGGAAGCGATCACGGCGCTGAAGATCGAAGGGCTCTATACCAAGGACGAGATCCTGGAGATGTACCTGAACACGGTGCCTTTCCTCTACAACGCATACGGCATCGAGATGGCCGCGCAGACGTACTTCGACAAGCCGGCCAAGCAGCTCGACGTGCTGGAAGGCGCGACGCTGATCGGCATGCTCAAGGGCACGAGCTATTACAACCCGGTGCTCAACCCCGAGCGCGCGGTTGCCCGGCGCAACACAGTGATGGCGCAGCTCCTGAAGTTCGACAAGATCAAGCAGGCCGAATTCGACACGCTCAAGGCGCGACCGCTGGGCCTGAACTTCGAGCGGCAAAACGAAGACCTGGGCCTGGCCCCTCACCTGACGCAGCAACTGCGCCGCTGGCTCATCTCCTGGGCCGACGAGAAGGGCTACAACATCTACGCCGATGGGCTCGTCGTGCGCACGACCATCGACTCGCGGCTGCAACAGCTCGCTACCGAAGCCGTCACACGCCAGTCGGACAAGCTGCAGGTCTTCGCGGACAACGCATGGGGCAAGCGCATGGGTGCCAACAAGCAGCTGCTCGAAACGTTCACACGCGAAAGCGCGCAGTACCGTGAAGCGCGCGAGGCCGGCCTGGATGACGCCGAGGCCATCAAGCGTGTACAGGCCGATGCCGAGGTGATGAAGGCGCTCTGGGCGTCCAAGACCACCCTGCAATCGGCCTTCCTGGCGATGGAGCCCAGCACCGGCCAGGTACGCGCCTGGGTCGGCAGCCGCGACTTCCGCAAGGACCAGTTCGACCATGTCCAGCAGGCCCGGCGCCAGCCCGGCTCCACCTTCAAGCCGTTCGTGTACGGCGCGGCTTTCGAGCAGGGCATGAGCTCGCAGCAGACCTTCATGGACGGCCCGGTCGAAATCCGCATCGACGCGAAAACCGTCTGGAAGCCGACCGACATGCACGGCTCGACCAATGCGCCGATGACCGTGCGCGACGGCCTCGCGCAGTCCAAGAACACCATCACGGCCCAGGTCATGCAGCAGGTAGGACCCGCTCGCGTGGCCAAGGTGGCCTACGACATGGGCGTGCGGGAAAGCAAGCTCGATGTGGTTCCTTCGCTGGCGCTGGGCACCAGCCCCGTCACGCTCAAGGAGATGGTGACGGCCTACAGCACGATCGCCAACAACGGCCAGTATGTCGAGCCGTTCCTGGTCATGAGCGTTGAAGACCGCGACAACAAGGTCATCGAAACATTCAACCCGAAAGGTGCGCAACAGGGCCTGACAACAGCCGCTGCGCAAACCCTGCTCGATGTGCTGCGCAGCGCCATCGACAAGGGCACGGGTATCGGCATTCGCGCCCGCTTCGGCATCCAGGGCGATGTGGCGGGAAAGACCGGCACCACACAGGACAACACCGACGGCTGGTTCATCCTGATGCACCCGAACATCGTGTCGGGTGCGTGGGTCGGCTTCAACGACAACCGCATCACGATGGGCGACGAGTGGGGCCAGGGCTCGCGCAACGCGCTCAACATCGTGGGTGATTTCGTCCAGCAGTCGATGAAGGCCAAGATCGTCGATACCAAGGCGGTGTTTGCAGCGCCCAAGGAGACCAACGTCCTGGATCGCATGAACGACTGGCTGAACAGCGTGTTCCAGGCACCGGTGGAGCAGCCGACGATCACCGTGGAGTCCGCGCCGGCTCAACCGCCTGTGCGTGAACCTGCGGAATCGACCGTCGTCGTGGTGCCTCCGCTGTCCCAGGGTCAAGGTGAACTGATACAGCCATCGCAACGCGTGCCCGTGTCGGAGCCGCGCGAATACGTGATCCGCGAATACAGCAACCAGCCTCGCGAGGCTCGCGACTACCCGCAGCGCGGTGAATACCAGCCCCGCGGTGAATACCAGCAGCGCGAGATCCAGCGCGACACCAGGGACCAGCGCAGCTTCCCGCGGGCCGGCGATGCGCCACCGTCGGGCGATTACCGGCGCTTCAACCCGGCAGAGGGTACCGCCCGCACAGAGCGGCCTGCACAGGTCGTGGTCGTGCCACCGCTGCAGCCATCGCAGCCATCGCAGCCGTCGCAACCGGTGGAGCCCCGTCCCATCGAGGTACGCCCGATCGAGCCGCGTCCGGTGGAGCGGCCCGTTCCGCCGAGCTATTCGTCGCCGCCCTCCGGCCTGACGCAAGTGGTCCCTGCACCGCGAGACAGCCAGCGCATCATTGCAGAGCCGGACGGCCCGCTGGCACCGCGCTAATTTGCCCGGGCGCGCTCCAGCAGGAATTCACGTTCGCGCTGGTTGCCTGCCAATGCAGCTGCGCGCCTGAATTCTTCGCGAGCCTCGTCGTGGCGGCCCAGCTTTGACAGCAGGTCGCCCCGCACGCTGGGCAGCCAGTGATAGTTCTTCAGTGCTTTCTCGCCCTGCAGCCCATCGATGATTTCGAGCCCTGCAGCAGGGCCGAACGCCATGCCAACCGCAACGCCGCGATTGAGCTCCACCACCGGCGAGGGCGCGACCTGCGCCAGGGCATCGTAAATCGCTGCGATGCGCTTCCAGTCGGTCTGCCCGGCCACGGGCGCGCGTGCGTGGCACGCCGCAATCGCCGCCTGCAGCGCATAGGGACCAAGCGCGCCATCCAACGCTTCTGCACGCGCGAGCGCCGTGAGCCCCCTTCGGATCAGCAGTCGGTCCCATCGCCCACGCTCCTGGTCCATCAGCAGGACCGGCCGCCCCTGCGCATCGACCCTCGCCTTCGCGCGAGATGCCTGCAATTCCATCAGCGCCACGAGGCCGTGGACCTCCGCCTGCTGCGGGGCCAGCTCGGCGAGCATGCGTCCCAGGCGCAGTGCCTCGTCACACAGCGCGGGACGCATCCAGTCTTGCCCCGAGGTCGCGGTGTAGCCCTCGTTGAACACGAGGTACACGACCTCCAGCACGGATGCCAGCCGCTCATCGAGCGCGTCCGGTGGCGGCACCTCGAAGGGCACACGCGCTTCGGTCAGGGTTCGTTTCGCGCGAACGATGCGCTGTGCAATCGTGGGCTCGGGGACCAGGTAGGCCCGTGCGATTTCGTGGGTGGTCAAGCCGCCGAGCAGCTTGAGCGTGAGCGCCACACGCGCCTCGGTGGAGAGCACCGGATGGCAGGCGGTGAAGATCAGGCGCAGCAGGTCGTCCCCGATGTGGTCGGCGCGCCTGTCGTCGAGCTGGTCCACGAAGTCCGGCACGATCAGCGCTTCCTGCGCCTGGAGGTCATGGCCGATCTGCTCGAGCTTGGCACCCAGGTTCTTGTCGCGACGCAGGCGATCGAGTGCGCGGTTCTTTGCCGTCTGCATCAGCCACGCACCCGGGTTCTGCGGCACGCCATCGGCGGGCCAATGCTCCAGCGCCGCGACCAGCGCATCCTGCGCCAGCTCTTCGGCCAGGCCGATGTCGCGCACCATGCGCGCCACCCCCGCGACGATCTTCGCGGACTCGATGCGCCAGACGGCGGCTATGGCCTGGTGGGTGGCGGAATGCATGGTTGATTGTCATGCCGGATTGGGTTCGGCATCCATCGCGAAGCGACTACGGCCGTTGAAGGCATGGATTGCGGATCAAGTCCGCAATGACAGCCGGGGACAAGAAGGCTGTCATGCCGGACTCGATCCGGCATCCAGGTCTTCAGGCCTGGGGCGGCGCGGCATTCATGTCCATGTAAGCCAGCTCCCAGATGTGTCCATCCAGGTCCGTGAACCCATGGCTGTACATGAAGCCATGGTCTTGCGGCGGGTTGGGCGCCGTACCGCCGGCAGCGAGCGCCTTCGTCACGAAGCCATCGACCTCCGCGCGGTCTTCGCACGACAGGCAGATCAGCACTTCGGTTGCCTTCGTGGCATCGGCGATGGGCTTCTTCGTGAACGTCTGGAAGAACGGCTCCACCAGCAGCATCACGTAGATCGTCTCGCTCACGACCATGCAGGCGCCCTGGTCGTTGGTGAATTGCGGGTTGAAGGAAAAGCCCAGCGACTTGAAGAACGCCTGCGAGCGTTCCATGTTCTTGATGGGCAGGTTGACGAAAATCTGTCGAGTCATGTCGGGGGTCCTTGATTGAAGAAGCAATGCAGGCGGCCGGCTGGTGGCGAGTGCCTACTCCATGCCCATCTGCTTGAACCGGGCGATCGTTCCAGGCTGCGCCAGTTCCTTGAAATCTTCCATTTCATAGAGCTGCCGCACTTCGATCTCGGCGGGCTGGTCGATGCCGACGGGGTTGGGAAAGCGGCGCGACCATTCCAGCGCTTCATCGCGGCTGCGCACCTGGATGAGCGTGTAGCCTGCAATCAGCTCCTTGCTTTCGGTGAAGGGGCCGTCGATGACCCGGCGCGTGTCGCCTTCATAGCGGATGCGCCAACCCTTGCTGGAAGGCTGCAGCCCCGAGCCGTCGAGCAGCACGCCCGCCCGGGAGAGGTCTTCGTGGTAATTGGCCATGGCCTCGAACATCTGCTCGGAGCCGGGTGGAAACCGCCCCGCTTCCGAGTCGGGCGTGGCCTTGACGATGATCATGAATTTCATGCGCGCTCCTTGGCGTAGTGCCTGAATGAGGCGGCTTCAATTGCACGCCTCTACCTGCACGACGAACAAGGAAAGTGAAAATCGACAAGCTGCTGCGCGATCCGCGCTGCGCACCGTATGACGCACTTGTCCCGCTAGAGGAAGCACGGTCCGGTTTCGCGAACCTCGACCGTTGCCCACTGCGCTGCCGGGCATTCCTGCGCAATGGCGAGCGCCTCTTCACGATTGGCGACGTCCAGCAGGAAGAACCCGCCGATCATCTCCTTGGCTTCGGCGAATGGTCCGTCGAGGACCTGGGCGCGGCCACCCCGAACCTGTACGCGCGCTGTGCGCTTGTCGATGGAGGCCAGTGATTCGACAGCGAGCAGCACGCCGCGTTGCTTGAGTTGCGCCGAGAACTCAACCATGCGTTCGTAAACGGCTTCGCCTTCGGCCAGTGTGCGCGCCTGGCGCTGGCCGACGGGCTCATGAATGAGGAGCAGGTAAGACATCGCGCGATGATAGTGCGCGGCTCGCCTGCGGACCAGCGCTCAGCCCTTCTTCGTGCCCAGCACCAGCAGCGCTGCCCCTGCGACGATGGAGACAATCCCCGCCCACAAGGGAATATTCACGGTCTCTTTTTCCTTGACGGAAAGCTCCAGGGGACCGAGCTTCACGGCGGTCGTTTCCTTGGTGTAGCTGAACCCGCCGTACACAAGCGCGAGTGCGCCCGCGGCGATGAGGATGATCGCGATCAGCTTGGTGCCGGACATGGATGAGCTCCCTGGAATGAAAACCCATTGTGCTCCCGCAAGCTGATCAGTCGACAAAGAAATCCGGAATGAAATTCTTCGTGCCCGGCTTGACCGAATACATCTCCAGGTCGGTGATGCCGTGGGCGGCCAGCACCTCGTCGTCGATGAAGAAGTTGCCGCTGTTGCCTGGGGCGCTGCCATCGCTCGTGAGGATGAAATACGCCGCGTCCGACAGGATTTCCGGCTTGCGGCACATGTCGAGATCCACGCCCGGAATCATCTGCAGCGCGGCAGTGGCAATCGCGGTGCGCGGCCACAGGCTGTTCACCGCAATGCTGTACTTTTTGAACTCGCCCGAGTGGCCGAGCGTGCACATGCTCATGCCGTACTTGGCCATCGTGTAGGCGGTGTGCGGCGCGAACCAGTGCTGCTTCATCGACAGGGGCGGCGACATGTTCATGACATGCGGATTGCGCCGGGCCGCCGCCGATTTCTTGAGTTCGGCCAAGCACGCCTGCGTGCACAGGTAGGTGCCGCGCGCGTTGATGCTGTTCATCAGGTCGTACCGCTTCATCGGCGTGTGCTCGGTGTCGGTCATGCTGATGGCGCTGGCGTTGTTCACCAGGATGTCGATGCCGCCGAATGCCTTCACTGCTTGTGCAATGCCCGCGAGCACCGCATCTTCATCGCGGATGTCGATGGCCAGCGGCAGGGCTTGTCCGCCAGCGGCCTCGATCTCTTTCGCGGCGGAGTAGATCGTGCCGGGCAGCTTCGGATTGGGATCGGTGGTCTTGGCCGCGATCACGACGTTGGCGCCATCGGCCGCAGCGCGCTTGCCGATGGCCAGGCCGATGCCGCGCGAGGCGCCGGTGATGAAGAGGGTCTTGCCTTTGAGCGTCATGTGCATTCCTTATGCAGTGGCAGGTGTTCCGCCCAGGATAGGGCCGGGGTGGGAACCGGTGACCTCGCCCAGCTTGTCCGCATCGAGCTGGCCGCGTGCATAGGCATAGCCCGCCTTGACGATGCGATCGAACTTGCTCCAGTCCAGCATGCCGAAGCCGTACACACCCGGCGAGAAGTACAGGTCCACCAGCCGCCGGGATTCGGCCTGTCGCGCATAGCTGTTCATGATGCTGGCATTCAGCAACAGGGGGACCAGGCCCGGCAGGCGGTGGCGCTTGCCGCGCAGCTTGTCCACCGCGAGTTGCCAGCCGCCGGGCAGCTCATCCATGCTGTATTTGCGCCCGCCGTCACGCAGCAGGTTCACGCCGATGATGCGGGCAGCGCCCATGCGGGCCATGACATCGGTCGGGAAATTGTTGAACGTGCCGCCATCGATGTGGAGTTCGCCGTCGAGCACCACCGGCGGCAGCGCGCCGGGAATCGCCACCGACGCGCGAATGCTCTTGGCCAGGGGGCCGCGCGTGAGCACCGCCTCACGGGCCGCCGAATAGTTGCTGCTGACGCAGAAGTAGCCCTTCCAGAGGTCCTCGATGCCGCAGCCCTCGCCCATGATGGAGTGCACGCCTCCATCGATCGCGCGGCGCAGGCGCTTGCCGCCGATCAGCGACACCACGGGAAGCACGTTGTAGTCACCTGTCGGATTGGTGCGGAAGACCTCGCGGGCGCGCTCGATGGCCTCGTCGATGGGCACGTCCATCGCACCGAAGACGGCCATCGCCGAGCCGATGCTGGTGCCTCCCGCCAGGTCGTAGCCGATGCCCGCCTCGTCCAGCGCCTTCATCACGCCCAGATGGGCGAACCCGCGCGCACCTCCGCCGGACAGA
Source organism: Pseudomonadota bacterium (assembly GCA_040386575.1). Lineage (GTDB taxonomy): Bacteria > Pseudomonadota > Gammaproteobacteria > Burkholderiales > Burkholderiaceae_C > Ramlibacter. The sequence continues at coordinate 7,990 of JAZKFI010000040.1, read as the reverse complement.
ACCAGGCCCGTGGAAGTGCCGCTCACGACACGCGCGAGCCGCGCCCAGTCTCGCGGCTGGTCCCTGCGCAGGTGCACATGGCCGGCCGCCTTGCGAGTTTCAAGCCAGCGCGCGGTGCCGCTGGGCGCGCGCGTGCCGGCCGGGTGAAACAACACCAGGACAGAAGCAGGCTGCTGGTCGGGCGAGACATTGGACAGGCACTCGGCTTCGATGGCGCCGGGCGCCGGGTCGTGCGTTGCGTCCGCCAGCAGCAGCACCTTGTCGCAATGCCGCAGGCACCGCCGGGTCCACTCCGACGGGCCATCGTCGGCGACGAAGAGCACGTACTTGTTATCGATCTCCACCTGTTCGAGTTTCTGCACCAGGCGCGCAGAGCCGTCGATGTCATCGCGGGGAGTTTGCGACGCCCCGGGCTGCCCCAGCCACTGGTCCAGCTGCGTCGACGTGACGATCTGCGTTGCGCCGGCCTCGCCCAGGCATTGCGCAAGCCGGTCGGCGGCCTCGCGCACGTCGATGCCCGGCGTTGCCGCAATGAGGCCCAGCGTCACGGGTTTGGGGCCGCTCTTTTGCACGCCGCTGCGCTTCATGCGATCGATCACCAGCCGGGTGAGGTTGAGCGACACCAGCGGGTAAGCGAGCAGGAGTTCCCTGAAGACCTCGCTGCTCACGCGCGCAAGCAGCGTCTCGCGCACTGCCACGATGGTGGCGATCCGGGGCTCTCCGGTGAAGAAGGCCAGTTCGCCGACGGTCTCGCCCTTGGCTATTTCGCCCAGGACGGTGCGCTCGCCTTCTTCGCTCGACTGCACGGCCCGCAGGCGCCCGCTGATCACGAAATACAGGCTCTCGTCCCGCTCGCCTTGCCGGAAGAGGACTTGCCCGCCCGACAACTCGATCCACTCGAAACGCGGCAATACTCGATCGAGCATCTCCTGGTTGAAGTCTCCGAAGATTTTCTTCAGACCTTCCACCAGCAGTTCGCGGTGGGAAACCAACATCTCATGCTGCGCCAATGTGTGCTCCTCGTGTGTTTTGAGTACTAAAGCAGGAACTGCTTCGTACCAACAGGGAGCGGCTATTGTGCTGTACTCAGCAGTAGCGGGCCTCCTTCACTTGTGCGATTGACAAGCACACTCGGATTCTCATCAGACTTTCGTGAAATCGGGCTTGCGCTTTTCCATGAAGGCGCCGAACGCTTCCTTCGCCGCAGGCTCACCGAGCATGCGACCGAAGCTCTGCCCTTCATCAGCCATCTGCTGCAGCACCAATTGCTGCTGGCCCTTCTTCATCAGGCGCTTGGTTTCCACCAGCGAACTCAGCGGCTTGGCAGCCAGCTTGCGCGCCACGCCTTGCGCAACCGAGTTGGCTTCGGTCGGAGGCACCACGCGATTGACCAGGCCGACTTCGAGCGCAGCCTCTGCCATGAAAGGCTCGCCGAGCAGCAGCGCCTCTGCCGCGCGGTGATAGCCGAGCATCTGCGGCACGAGCAGGCTCGATGCGGCCTCAGGGCACAAGCCGAGGTTCACGAACGGCATCGAGAACGCCGCGTTGTCCCCGGCATAGACCAGGTCGCAATGAAACAGCATCGTGGTGCCGACACCGACGGCCGGGCCGCACACCGCCGCGACGAGCGGCTTGGTGAAGGTCGCAATGCCATGCAGGAACCGGAACACCGGCGAGTTCATGCCGGCCGGCGGCTTGTTCAGGAAATCGCCGATGTCGTTGCCCGCGCTGAACACCGTCTCGTGGCCCTGGAACACAACGACGCGAATCGCCGCATCGTCCTGCGCCGTCGCCAGCGCATCGGCCATCGCGCCGTACATGTCGGCGGTGATCGAGTTCTTGCGATCCAGGCGGTTGAGGGTGATGGTCATCACGCAGGCTTCGGCGTGGGTGAGGATGTCGCTCATGAATGCCCTTCCAGTTGTTCCTTGACGAAATCGAGACGGTCCTGGCCCCAGTACATGCGGCCATCGACGAAAAATGTGGGTGCGCCGAACACGCCGCGCGAGACGGCTTCCTGCGTGACGGTCTTCAGGCGCTCCTTGACCTGCGGGTCCGATGCCAGCGCCAGCAGCGCCTGCGGATCGAAACCGGCGTCTTGCAGCACCGCGCCGACAACAGCCGGATCGTTCATGTTCTTGCCATCGACCCAGATCGCCTTGTACAGCGCGTCGGTGAGCTCGGCAAAACGCGCAGGCTCGTGCTGCTGCACACCGGTGATCGCGCGCATCAGCGTGAGGGTGTTGATCGGGAAATGCGGGTTGTTCTGGAAACCCACCCCGTATCGCTTTGCGTAGCGCGCGAGGTCGTCCATCATGTACGCGCCCTTGGCGGGCACCGTAGCGGGCGAGTGGTTGCCCGTGGCCTGGAACACACCGCCCAGCAGCATCGGCTTGAAGTCGATCTGACCGCCGGCCTGGCTGCAGATGTGCGGCAGCTGCGTCCATGCGATGTACGCAGCGGGGCTGCCCACATCGAAAAAGAATTCGACGGTCTTGGTCGCTTCGGTCATCAGAACTTCTCCATCCAGGGTCTCAGGTCCAGCTCGTGCGTCCACGCGTCGCGCGGCTGCGTGTGGAGCATCCAGTACAGGTCGGCGATGTGGTCGGGGTTGAGGATGCCATCCTCGTCCTTCAATGCGTAGCGCTGCGGGAAATTCTCGCGGATGAACTCGGTGTCGATCGCGCCGTCGATGATGGTGTGCGCGACATGGATGCCGCGCGGACCGAGCTCCCTGGCCATGCTTTGCGCGAGCGCGCGCAGCGCGTGCTTGGCACCGGCGAATGCCGCGAAGTTGGCTGCACCGCGCAACGACGCGGTGGCGCCGGTGAAGATGATCGTGCCGTGCTCACGCGTCACCATCCGCCTGGCGACTTCGCGCCCGTTGAGGAAGCCACCCAGGCAGGCCATCTCCCAGATCTTGAAGTACTTGCGCGCGGTTTCATCGAGGATGCTGCACGGCACATTGGCGCCGATGTTGAACACCATGACGTCGATGGGACCGATGGTCGTCTCGATCTGCTCGACCAGCTGCACGACCTCTTCTTCCTTGCGCGCGTCCGAAGCAAAGCCGTGCGCCTTGCCGCCGTCCGCCTCGATCTGCCGCAGCGTGGGCTGCAGCTTGTCGAGGTTGCGGCGGGTTGCGCAGACGGTGTAGCCGCCCTTCGCGAACCGGCGCGCGATGGCGCCGCCCGTTGCATCGCCCGCGCCCACGATGAGCGCGACCGGATTGTTGCCTGTGCCGCCGGGCGGGGTGTCCATCGCTACTCCTTGTAGTACATGATCTGGTGCGCGGTCGCGACGAGCTTGCCCGCTTCGCTCCAGAGTTGCGCCTTCTGGTCGAGGTAGCCGTTGTGAAAGCCCTGGGCCTCGGCCTGGCCCAAAAGGTACCCCGTACCGATAGCTGCGAGCTCTGCGGCGCTGGCGTGAAAGTACACCGTCATCGAGACTGTTCCGATGGGCACGAGTCTGGAGCGGCGCAGCCAGATACGCGGAAAGAACACGTCCGAGATCGATGTGAGCGACGCGAAGTCCAGCGCGCGCGGCGGATTGTCGCGCATCCACACGCGCGTGCGGCTGTGGCCCAGATCGGAGCCATCCCAGTTCGACGGAGCACCGCCTTCCATGAACCTCATCTCGTAACGCTTGATCCATTCCACGCGCCCGCTGCCCTTGGGGAACGGGACATCCTGCGCACTCGCAACTTCGGGCATGGGCAGGTCGGGTGGGCTCCAGGTCTCGCGCCGGACGGCCGTCACTGCGGTGGCGGTGAGCACCGTGCCTTCCCCCTGGCGCATCTCGATGATCCAGTGCTGTGTGGACCTGTTGGTACGTGCGGGCCTGGCGGTGACTTCGAATTCGCCATCGGCAAGCGCTGCGGCGAAGTTGACGGTGAGCGCGATGGGTTCGCCGAGCAGCTGCGGATGCTGCAGAACTGCGTTGAGTGCCTGCGCTGCGGTGATGCCACCGAAGGGGCCGATCATGTTGGCGTAAGCCGGGCTGGTGCGGCCAAGCGATGTGTGTTCGCCCGTCGGTGAGAGCGCAATGGCGGCGTCTAGCGTGTGGTCGCTCATGCGCCGGTCCGCGGAATCAGGGCTTCAGCTCGCACATCTTTCTCCTTGCTTTTTTTTGTCCCCTCCCCCTCTGGGGGAAGGAGAAACTTCATCACACCCGCTCGAAAATCCCGGCCGCCCCCTGCCCCATCCCCACGCACATCGTCACCATGCCGTACTTGAGATTCTTGCGTTGCAGCGCGTGAATCACTGTCGCGGAGCGGATAGCGCCGGTGGCGCCCAGCGGATGGCCCAACGCAATCGCGCCGCCCATCGGATTGACCTTGCTCGCATCCAGTCCCAGCGTGTTGATCACCGCCAGCGACTGCGCCGCGAATGCCTCGTTCAGTTCGATCCAGTCCATGTCGTCCTGCTTGAGGCCGGCGTATCGCAGCGCAGCGGGAATGGCCTCGATGGGTCCGATGCCCATGATGTGCGGCGGCACGCCACGGCTGGCATAGCTCACGAAGCGCGCCAGCGGCTTCAGGCCGAATCGCTTGACCGCCGACTCGCTGGCCAGGATCAGTGCGCCTGCGCCGTCGGAAGTCTGCGAGCTGTTGCCGGCCGTCACCGATCCGCGTGCTGCGAACACGGTCCTGAGTTTGGCGAGGCCTTCCACGGTTGTGTCGGGACGCGCGCCTTCATCGAGGTTCACCATGCGCGTGGCCAGCGACACCTGCGCGGAGTCGAGATCGACACTGCGATCGGTCACTTCCACCGGCGTGATCTCGCTGGTGAACTCGCCGGCCTTCATCGCCGCGATCGCCTTCATGTGCGAGTGATACGCGAACTCGTCCTGCGCGTCGCGGCTCACCTTCCACTGCTGCGCGACCTTCTCTGCGGTGAGGCCCATGCCGTACGCAATGCCGTAGCTTTCAATGTCGTCGGGGTTGGAGAAGATGGCGGGCGACAGCGATGGCGAGTTGCCCATCATCGGCACCATGCTCATGCTTTCGGTGCCGGCCGCGATCATCACGTCGGCTTCGCCCACGCGAATGCGGTCCGCGGCCATTTGCACGGCGGAAAGACCCGACGCGCAGAAGCGATTGACGGTGATGCCGCCCACGCTCTTGGGCAGGCCCGCCAGCACCGCGCCGATGCGCGCGACGTTCAGGCCCTGTTGCGCCTCGGTAATCGCGCAGCCGCAGATCACGTCCTCGATGGCCGCCGGATCGAGGCCCGGGACCTGAGCGAGCGCTGCACGCAAGGTCGTTGCGAGCAGGTCGTCGGGGCGCGTGTTGCGAAAGAACCCGCGATGGGAGCGCCCGATGGGCGTGCGGGTGGCGGCGACGATGTAGGCGTCCTGGATTTGTTTGCTCATGATGTACTTTCTTCGGTATTTTTCTCCTTCCCCCGCTGGGGGAAGGCCGGGATGGGGGCATCGCCCGCTGACATTTGGACCTGGTCGTGGATAACGCTCAGAACGCCTTCCAGGTTGGTGAAAGGCGCGTCGGTCGGAAAGCGAAGCACCGCAAATCCGAGCCTGCGAAAGAATGCATCGCGACGTTCGTCATAGGACTGATTTGAAAGATGTTGGGAGCCATCGAGCTCGACGATCAACTTCGGCTCAAGGCATGCAAAGTCAGCGATGTAATTGCCCAAAGGATGCTGCCGACGGAACTTCGCGCCGAGCTGCTCACCGCGCAGCTTTGACCAGAGCCTGCGTTCAGAGTCCGTCATCTCACGGCGCAGCGCGCGAGCATTGACCTGAGCATGGGTTGTTGACTGTTTTTGCATCGCTGGCCCCCACCCCAACCCTCCCCCAGCGGGGGAGGGAGGAATGCGAAAACCTCAGTTGCGCACCGGCTTGCCCGTCGACAGCATCCCCATGATCCGCTCCTGCGTCTTCTCGCTCACGAGCAGCGCGCAGAACGCCTGGCGCTCCAGGGTCATGAGGTATTCCTCGGTCACCATCGTGCCGGTGTCCACATCACCACCGGTGACCACATTCGCGATCAGCGAAGCGATATGAAAGTCGTGCGCGCTGATGAACCCGCCATCGCGCATGTTCACCAGCTGGCCCTGTATCGTCGCCTTGCCGCTGCGCCCGGCCACCGGGAACTGGCGCTTGAGCGGGGCGCGGTAGCCACTGGCGAACATCGCCTTCGCCTCGTTGATCGCAACGAACAGCAGTTCGTCCTTGTTGGGCACGACGATGTCGCTGTCCAGCAGATAACCCAGCTTGCGCGACTCGATCGCGCTCGTGCCGACCTTGGCCATCGCAGCCGCGGTGAAGCCCTCGGTGAGGAACGGCAGCAGGTCCTTGTGTGTGGACAGCGCCTGCATCTCGGCCGCGCGGCGCGCGATGTACGTAAGGCCGCCCGCACCGGGGACCAAACCGACACCGACTTCCACCAGGCCGATATAGCTTTCCATCGCCGCGACCCGACGCGCGCAATGCACGGCGATCTCGCATCCACCGCCCAGGGCCATGCCGCGAATCGCTGCGATGACCGGCACGTTCGCATATCGCAAGCGCAGCATCGTGTGTTGCAGATGCCCTTCAGCCTCGTCGATCGCGCTGATGCCGACGGCGACGAACGCGGGCAGCATGGCCTGCAGGTCCGCGCCCACCGAGAACGGATCATCGCCCGACCAGATGACGATGCCCTGGTAGTCCTTCTCGGCCATCTCGACAGCCATCTGCAGTCCCTCGGCGACCTCGGGGCTGATGGCGTGCATCTTGGTCTTGATGCTGGCGATCAATACCTCGTCATCGAGTGTCCACAACCGGATCGCGTCGTCTTCATGCAGCGTCTTGCCGGCCTTCGTGTAGCTCGGTGCGTCGCTTCCCAGGACTGCTTCGGGAAAGTGCTGGCGCGAATACACAGGCAGCACACGGCGCGCCTCGAACCGGCCCGTGGTCGGGTTCCACGAGCCTGCGCTCGTGTGCACGCCACCAGCGTCTGCGACGGGGCCCTTGAACACCCAATCGGGCAGCGGCGCGCTCGACAGTGTCTTGCCCGCAGCGATGTCTTCGTTGATCCACTGGGCGACCTGCAGCCAGCCGGCTTCCTGCCAGAGCTCGAACGGGCCCTGGCTCATCCCGAAGCCCCAACGCATCGCGAAGTCCACATCGCGCGCCGTCTCGGCGATGGACGCGAGATGCACCGCCGCGTAATGGAAACTGTTGCGCAGGATCGCCCACAGGAATTGACCTTGCGCGCCTTCGGCGTTGCGCAGCAGCCTGAGCCTTTCGCCCGCAGGCTTTTTCAGCATGCGGCCATAGACCTCATCGGCCTTCTCGCCGCCTGGCACGTACTCCTTCGATGCCAGGTCGAACCGCATCACATCACGGCCGACCTTCTTGTAGAAACCGGCCTTGCTCTTTTGGCCCAGGTTCCCCATCTCCAGCAGTTTCTTGAGCACTTCCGGCGTTGCGAAGCTCGGATAGAACGGGTCAGACTTTTCGTCGAGGTTGTCCTGCAAGGTCTTCACGACGTGCGCCATCGTGTCCAGGCCCACCACGTCGGCCGTGCGGAAAGTTCCGCTCGATGCGCGTCCCAGCTTCTTGCCGGTGAGGTCATCGACCACGTCGTAAGTCAGGCCGAACTTCTCGACTTCCTTCATCGTGGCCAGCATGCCCGCGATACCGATGCGATTGGCGATGAAGTTGGGCGAATCCTTGGCGCGAACCACACCCTTGCCCAGGCCGCTCGTGACGAAGGTTTCCAGGTCGTCGAGGATCTGCGGGTTGGTCGTCGGCGTGTTGATCAGCTCGACCAGGTACATGTACCGGGGCGGGTTGAAGAAATGGATGCCGCAAAAACGCGGCTTGATTTCTTCGGGCAGTGCTTCGGACAGCTTCGTGATCGACAGGCCCGACGTGTTCGATGCAACGATGGCATGCGGCGCGATGAAAGGCGCGATCTTCTTGTAGAGATCGAGCTTCCAGTCCATGCGCTCGGCGATGGCCTCGATGATGAGGTCGCAGTCGC
>JAZKFI010000039.1:0-22084 GCA_040386575.1 Pseudomonadota bacterium | reverse complement strand
GCGCAGGGCGTGGACATGTTCGACTGCGTGATGCCCACGCGCAATGCGCGCAACGGCCACCTCTTCACCCGCTTTGGCGACCTGAAGATCCGCAACGCGCGGCATCGAATCGACGAGACGCCGCTCGATGAAACCTGCACCTGCTACACGTGCAAGAACTTCTCGCGCGCTTACATGCACCACCTGGAACGATGCGGCGAAATGCTCGCACCCATGCTCGCGAGCATCCACAACCTGCACTACTACCTGAACCTGATGCAGGAGATTCGCGATGCAATCGACGCAGGCGAGTTCGCGGCGTTCCGAGAACGGTTCAAGCGGGACAGGGCCAGGGGCGTCTAGCCGCCGGCCCGCCTGCGACCTCTACTGCCCGCTGCCCGCTGCCCACTACCTACTGCCCTACTGCACGCGCTGCATCGCGCCGCCGAGCTGCGAGCGCTGCAACCAGTCGAACACCGAGTCGGCAGTGACCGTGTCGATCCTGTCCGCAAACCTGCGCGCCGGCGGGTGATCGTCAAAGGCGACGTTGGCAGAGGTGACCCGAGCGCCCAGACGGGTCAAAGCCCCCAGCTGAAGGGTAGTGGGTTGGTAGCCGTTTTGCCGCAGCCATGCCTGCGCCTGATCCCGCGACAGGGCACGGTCATCCATGGCCGCTGCAAGCGTCTCGATGGCCCACTGGTTCGACTGCTGGTACTTCCGGCCCCACGCGTAACTCACGACGCTGTAATGCGGCTCGTGAAGAGCGGCGACGCGCGCGTTGTCCCGAAGCACCGGTAACAGGCGGGCCTGCAACTCGGGCTGAAGTGCCGCCCATGCAGCGTCGAAGCGCCATGGATCATCGAGGAAGAACTCGCCCAGGCCCTGCCGGTACAGCGACGATTGCGCCGACCCGCATTGGTTGAGCTTGTGGACCACCCGCCAGTGATACCCTCCGCCCGGCGCTGGCTGCCGGTAGGCAAGGCCCACGTGCGAATAGTCCAGGCCGTACTTGCGCAAATCCTGCCCAGCCCTGGCAAGAACAACGACTGCGGCGCCACTGGCATCGAGCGACTGCGCCGTCTTCTGCGCCAGCGCGAGACCCTTGATGATCGACTCCGCGGAAGGTTTACGCGCCTCGCACGAACGCCCTGCACGCGCCGGCGCGGCCAGCAAGGCGGCGGCGCAGGCAAGTGCAATCACGAACACCTGTGAGGATTTCATGGTGGCTACCGGGTGATGCGCTCGTTGTGCAGCAACGCGCGACCGATGGCATTGGGAACGAACGCGATGGCTTCACCGGCAGCAGACAACACGACGCCAGAACCGATCACGCTCACGGCAAGTACCGTCCCGGTTGCCAGCGATGCCGCAGCGGCACCACGTCCAGCAATTTCGATCACGGCCTGCGCACCGTCCGATGCGCGCTCCAGCACGTACACGGTGCCCCGAGCGCTGACTTCAGCGGTCTTGACCACAAGCACGGTGCCGGTCACAGACAACGCCACCGGCAGCGCGACGACGGCTGCTGCGGTTGCGCTGGCCCCGATCACAACCGAGGCAACCGGGAGCGCAGAGAGCGTGCTCACGGCCGAAGCGTCATTGTTTGCGTGCGAGGTGGCGGCGATCGCAAGTCCCGCGCAAAGCACAAGGGAAGCAAGATGAGATTTCATGTGGGTTGACTCCTGTGCAGGCAGTGGGTCACTGTGAGTTGTCAGCGTTGCGCGCCGTCCGCGCGCCTTGTGCGCGGGCATCGTTCAGCTGCGCCTCGTGCGCATCGCGCAGTGTCTTGGCAAGCGTGAAAGTGCACGTGATGAGGTACAGCCAGCTCACACCCAGGAAGGCCTTGTAGGTCTCGTTGACCTCCATGCGCAGCAGGCCCCAGCCGGTCAACGCCATCGCCAGCAGGAACCCGCCCCACACCACGTATCGGAACATGGGCGTATCGGCAGAGCGCCCTTCCATGCGTGCCTTCTCCGTATCACGCACGAACTTGGCCAGCACGAAGGCAGCCGACAGGCAAAAGAAGTAACCCATGATCATGAATGCGCGATCGAGATCCTTGCCCGGCAGATAGGCCAGGCCAACCCCGCACAGGAAAACGGCCAGGAGAAATGACACCCAGACCTGGAGGTGCCAGGCTTTGGAATCGCGGTGAATCAGGACTTGCATGATGAGCCTTTCTGCTCGGTTGAATGTGAAACGGAGTGTCTGGGCGCAGACGTGAAAAGTCGCCCAAAACCGACCGAATGGCTCACCAGGAAGCCATCGGTACAGTCATTCGATACTTCAGTCGGCGAGCAGGTGTGAGACTGCGGCCTGCAGCACAGGCGGCTGCACCTGCGCGGGGGCGATCGGCGCGCCAACACGGAGTCCGACGCGATTGAACAGGCCGCGGCGAAACGGCCGCACCATCGCGCCACCTTGCTCGACCCGGCTGAAATACGAACCCCAGAGATTGGTCAGCGCCATCGGGATCACCGGCACAGGCTGGCGTTCCAGGATTTTCATGATCCCGCCCTTGAACTCCTGCAGCGCTCCATCGCGCGTGATGCCGCCTTCCGGAAATATCGCCAGCAGGTCGCCCTCACGAAGCACTCGCGCTGCGGCTTCGAAAGCCGCCTCGTAGGCCGCAGGGTCTTCCTTGCGCGGTGCAATCGGAATCGCCCTGGCCAGCCTGAACAGCCAACCGAGGACCGGCACCTTGAAGATGCGGTGATCCATGACGAAAACGATGGGCCGGGGACTGGCCGCCATCAACAGCACGGCATCGACGAAGCTGACGTGGTTGCACACGAGAATCGCAGCGCCTTCGGTGGGAATATTCTCGTCGCCGGTGACCTTGAAGCGATAGACGAATCGGGACGCGACCCATGCAATGAACCGAAGCAGGTATTCGGGCACCAGCAGGAAGATATACGCAGCGACAACCGCATTGGCCAGGCCGACCAGCAGAAAAATCTGCGGGATCGTGAAGCCGGACTTGAGCAACAGACCGGCGATCACCGAGCTTGCGATCATGAACAGCGCATTCAGGATGTTGTTCGCCGCGATGATGCGCGCCCGGTGCGTGGGCTGGCTGCGAAGCTGGATCAACGCATACATCGGCACGCTGTACAGGCCGGCGAACAGCGACAGCAGGGCCAGGTCGGCCATCACCCGCCAATGCGCAGGGGCGGCCAGGAACTGACCCAGGGTGAGCGTGGCAGCAGGCGGCAGTCCGCGCGCAGCGAAGTAAAGATCGATGGCAAAGACGCTCATGCCGATCGCACCGAGCGGCACCAGGCCGATCTCGACATGGCGACGTGACAGGACTTCGCACAGCAGCGAACCGATACCGATGCCGATCGAGAACACGACCAGCAGGAGCGATGCGACCTGCTCGTTGCCGTGCAGGACTTCCTTGGCGAAGCTGGGGAACTGGCTCAGAAAGACAGCCCCGAAAAACCACATCCAGCTGATGCCCAGCAGCGAACGAAACACCACGACGTTACCATGCGCCAGCTTGAGATTGCGCCAGGTTTCAGTGAACGGATTGAAGTTGACCTTCAACCCCGGATCGGTCGCCGGCGCCGCTGGAATGAACTGCGCAACCGCGCGCCCGATGACGGCCAGCACCAGGCAGCTGATCGCCACGTGCTGACGGCCGACCTCGGGAGTCGCGACGATGAGGCCGCCCACCACATTGCCCAGCAGGATGGCCACGAACGTGCCCATCTCCACCATCCCGTTGCCGCCGGTGAGTTCACGCTCGCCGAGCACCTGCGGCAGGTAGGCGAACTTCACCGGACCGAAGAGCGTCGAGTGCAGCCCCATGAGAAAAGTACAGGCGAGCAGCACGATCACGCTGTCATTCCAGAACCCCCAGGCGGCAATCAGCATGATCGCGATCTCCAGGTTCTTGACGAACCGGATCATCAGCGTCTTGTCGTACTTGTCCGTCAGCTGCCCCGCAGTCGCCGAAAACAGCAAGAAAGGCAGGATGAAGAGCGCGCCGATCACCAGCCCCGCCATCGCGGGCGGCAACCATGAGATTTGCAACTGGTAGGTCACCATCACGGTGAAGGCGAACTTGAACAGGTTGTCGTTCGCGGCACCGGAAAACTGCGTCCAGAAAAATGGCGCGAACCGGCGCTGCCTCAGGAGCGCGAACTGGTTGGGGTGATCGTGCGCAGGCAGGGCAGGCGCGTCCTGCAGGGTGACAGTGCTCATGGGGAAACTCCTCTACTACTTCTATCTCTTGTTCGCGTGACGCGTGGCCGACCCGAAGGTGCGAAACGCTACGCGAGCTCTTGTTTTTGGGACGCGCCATTCTGCTTGGAAAGACTGCGAGCCCATACTGCGGAAATCACGGGAATGGCATTGATTTTTCCTTGTGATTCGATGACCGCAGTCTGCGACGCGACCCTGATGCCCGGCACAACATTTGCGCTACATTGCGCTCACCAGCGCCCTTGAGTATCGAAAAGCAATACCGCAGAAGATGAGCACCACCGCCGATCTCGTACTGGCCCTGAAAAAGGAACTCAAGGCTGCCCAGATGACTTACGCCGACCTCGCGGTGGCTCTGGGCATGGCTGAATCGAGCGTCAAGCGCATGCTGGCCAAAGGCGACATGCCCCTGTCGCGAATCGACGCGATCTGCCGCGCGCTCAAGCTGGATTTCGCCGAACTCGCGCGACGGGTGGCGGACACCCAGCCGCTGGTGAAAGAGCTGACACTGGAGCAGGAAAGAGCCGTGGTGGCCGACAAGAAGCTGCTGCTGTGCGCCATCTGCGTGCTCAGTCAATGGACGCTGGAACAGATCGGCTCCGATTACCGGCTGACGCAGGCAGAGTGCATCAAGTACTTCGCGCAGCTGGACCGCATCGGCATCATCGAACTGCGGCCGCTCAACCGGTACCGCCTCAAGCTCGCCAAGACATTCCGCTGGCGGCCGCATGGCCCGGTGATGCAGTTCTTTCGCGAGCATGCCGTGCTCGACTACTTCTCGGGCGGCTTCGATGCCCAGGGCGAGGGCCTGCTGCTGGTGCATGGCTCGATCTCGCGAACACTCGCGCCCTCGTTCCTTGAGCGCATGCAACGCGTCGCCCAGGACTTCGCGCAGCAACACCAGGCCGACCAGCGCCTTCCCGACAAGGATCGTGAGGGCTATACCCTTCTGCTGGCGATGCGCAGCTGGGAGTTCGAAGCGTTTTCTGCTCTGCGTCGCTGAACATGGAGCCTGTCATCGCGGACCCGATCCGCAATCCATGACTTTCGAAGGTAGTCGCCGCTGCGCGGTGGATGCCGGATCAGGTCCGGCATGACAAATGCGGTCTGTCATTGCGGACCCGATCCGCAATCCATCTGCGATCGAACGCAGCCGCCGCTTCGCGCTGGATGCCCGGCCCGGTCTCCAGCACCCTCGACGGCACGACGTCGTCGCTGTCTTCGCTGTCCTGCGGATCTTCGCTGTCGTCCGGATCCATGTAATTCAGGCGTGCCCTCATGCTCTCGCGGTCCATCGTCTCGGTAATGTGTGAAAAGCGCGCCTCGCGCATGGGCTTTTGCAGGATGCGCCTGAACTCCACACGCATCACGTTGCGCGTGCGAATCCAGTAATCGGCACGCCGCGTCTGGCGTGCGCGCTTTTCGGGTGACAGCGCCGTCGCCGCCAGTTTCTCGTCGGAGTTGAGCGGAATGACCACCCAACCCAAGGGGCCCGGCTTGCAGTCGAAGTGATCCCACAGCGCGTCGTAACTGGCAAAGATCTTCTGGCCCGCCTCGCGGTAACGCGACTGCCACCGATAGGACCAGTGATGCAGCCGGTGCGCCGCCGGATCCAGCCCCACCAGGTGCAATTGCCAGAAACGCGCGAGCTCCTGCGCCACCCGCACCAGCAGCACCGAAGGCTTCCAGCCTTGCAGCCCCTGGTTCAGCTCCATCGGGCTGATTCGCTGCACCGGGTTGCGCTGGCCGCGCACGCCGCCTATCACCAGGCAGGGCTTGTCACCGATGCGAAAGCGGCTGAACGCCAGCACGGCGACTTCCATCGGTTGCGCCTTGTGCTGGATGTCGTCGGACCGCTGCGCCACCAGCGTCAGCAGCAGCTCGCCCTCGGGGCTGTGCATGTGCGCCTGCTGCACTTGCACCCGCATGTAGTCGTAGCCTCGTGGCGCGGTGAGCTCCACGATGGAAATCGCGCGCCCGGCAAGCAACTTTTCCAGCGCACCGCGCTGGAAAGCACCCTCGACCCAGTCCATGTGATCGATGAGCTGAACGACGCGCTCGCTGAACGACACATCCCGATGCACCGAAGGACGCACCGCACGCAGGTACTCGCCGGGCAGATCCTTGACCAGGCCACGCGAGTGCAGCTCCCAGGCCACGCTCATCCAGCGGCTCATGGCCCGGCCGTGCCCCGATGTCGCCTTCAGCGCGCGCCAGAACAGCCGACCGCGAGTGACGCCGCCGCCGGCATGCTCAGGCTGCAGGGCCCACTTCAGGCCGTTCCAGATGCCGGGAATTCGATGGGACTGGCTTTGACCCATACGCTAGCGAAACACCGTCAAGACGCCCGTGTACCCGTACAGGTGATGGCGCGCGATCTCGCCGCCGGCAAAAAAGCCGACCAGCGGCACATCGCCCAGCGCGCGGCGCACGATTTGCAGTTCAGCGCTCGGCCCACCGAAGTGAGGCCCGCCGCGGCCCGCGCAGCTCACGTAGATGGCGCCCGCAATGCGGCGCTCCGGGCTTGGCATCGCCAGCGGTTCCGGGGCAGCAAGGGCCGCAGCAACAGTCTGCGGCAGTTCTTCGGGCTCGAGCTCCTCGCGGATCTCCGCGCAGATACGGATCAGGTCCGCGCGCGCGGCCTGTGCATTGCGCTGGCAGAACGCCATGCGCATACCGGCTTCGACCTTGTCGGCCACCGCAATCCCGCGGCGGCCCCGGTCCAGTCCGATGATGTGACGCACGACGACATCGGCGCCGAAGTTGCCGGTGCGGCTCACGGCGTCCGCGCCTGCTTCCGTCAGCCCGACCAGGGTCGATCGCAAGGCGGCCATCGCCGCTTGCGGCTCGTCCAGCGAAATGCCGGCATCGCGCAGCAACAGGTCCAGAGCGGGTTGCCCGTCGATCTCGGTGATGACGTTGCCGTCGGCGGCGGTGATCACGCGCTGCGCCGATATCGGCTGGCAGCCTTGCGTCACCCGTGAAATGAGTGGAATGCCCTCGCCGAACGCAACGCCGGACAGCCCGCCGCGAAAAACCCCGCCGGCCGCGCCCTGTCCTCGCATGTTGCCGTTGCCGCCGACCGCAAACTGCACGGCGTCGCCCCTGCTTGCAGCGAGTCCCCCAAAGAGATAGCCGGTCGCGGTGCGCCCGGCCATCTCGGCGATCAGTTCAGCCACATCGGGCGTGCCGGCGTCTGCATGAACCAGCGCGGTGTAGGGCTCGAACCCCATGCCATCGCCAACGCCCAATGGCGCCACGCCGGAGAACACGCGGTACTGGTCGGTGGGCAGCTCGCAGAGCATGACCGCCAGCGCCGGCTCGTCGAAGTACTCCACGTTGCTCGAAGCGATGCCGATGCCGACGGTGCCTGACCAGTCGGTGACCTCGCGCAGTTCGGCGCCAAGGTGGTCCAGGATCTCCTGGGCCTGGCTCGCGTAGTGATCGGTGATGTAGAGCAGCCCGAGCGTCGGCGACTTCGCATAGTCCGGCAGGGCCATCTGCGCGCGCAACTGCGCCAGCACCAACCCCGCGGCCATCTGCCATTGGGGGTGGGTCGCATGACCGAACGGAAACAGCTTTGTCGCTTGCGTACTCATCTTCTGGTCACTGTGCCGGCTCGTCTCGCATCAAGCTTTCTTCGCGGCGCGTTTAGCCGCCTGCTTGCGCGCGCCGGCCGCTACCGAACCACCTGCCGCCTTGGCCATGCCGGTCGCTGTCTTGTAGGCACCCTTGGCAACGCCTGTAGCCATGTTCCTGGCGGTGTGCACGGCCGTCTGCGTGGCAGCATCCTTCATCGCGGTGCTTGCGATCTCCTGGAACTGCTGCGTGAGCGCGCCCCACCACTGCAGCGGATCGACCACGCCAGCCTGTGCGGCCGCCTTGGACTTTGCAGCGCCCTTCTTCCTGGCAGGAGCCGACGCTGCCGACTCGCCGGACAAGGCATTGGCGGTATCGGCGACTTTTTCAGCGGCCATCTGCACGCCGCTCATGACGGTGTCAGCAGCCTTGAGCTTCAGCGCATTGGCGACATCGCCCATGTTGAAGTTCATGCCCTTGAGCGTGGCGAGCGTCATCTTCTGCACTTCGAGTGCCTGTATGGTCGCCCCAAGCGCCTTGGAATTCTGGTCGAGCCAGAAATGCACGGCCTTGAGCTCGCCGATGCGCTTGTCGAGCTCTTCCACGTTCAACGTGGGAGCAACCCAATTGGACAAGTTGGGCATTTGCGGCAGGGTTTGCGACGCCCCCTTGGCCAGGTTCTGCAGGAAATCAAAACCGGGCACGAATTTGCCGAAACCCATCTGCTGGTCATCGCTCATGGCCTTGGCTCCACTGGAGTTGTGCTGGCTGTGAGCTTAACCCATGCGCCGCGCAAGGGCAGGCTTGTTTCAGTGTTTGTGCTGCTCTGTGGCGGCACCTGCCGGTGCACCCGGGGCCTGCATGGAAACGGGCACCTGCAGTTCCATCTTCAGCTGGGCGCCTGCCGCGTTTCGAAACAGCAAGGTCAGCGGCACGAGCGTGTCCTTTTGCAAGGGCTGTTTCAGCTCCATCAGCATCAGGTGGTAGCCGCCCGGCTTGAGCTCGAAAGGTGTCCCGGGCACGAGATCGACCTTGTCGACGGCGCGCATGCGCATGACGTCGCCTTCCATCTTCATCTCATGGATTTCGGCGCTTCCCGCCGCAGGCGTCGCGGCGCCGACCAGTTGCAGCGGCTCACGCGCAGTCAGACGCATGAAACCGCCAGTTCCTTGCTGCCCCGGCACGGAGCCGCGCACCCATGCGCCCTCGACCTTGGGAAGCGCCTTCGCCAGTGCGAAGTCGCGTGCGTCCATCACCTGCAACAGCGCTGCCGGCGTCTTCATGCCTGCGGTGGTGGTGCCTTGCGCCGGAATGTCGGCCCAGTCCAGGCTGCCTTGCTCGCAGGTCTGGAGCACCTTGAACCACACCGGACCCGCGCCGCGCGTGGTGGAACCGGCAATGACGAATTCGCCGCGGACGCCATCGGCGAGCGCCGCCTCCTTGCCGCTTGCCGTCCAGGTCACGGCGGTGGGCGTGGCATTGAACTTCCAACCGGCACGCGGCAACGCCCTGGCGTTCACGAAGCCCTGGGGCAGCCGGACCGTGATGGCGGTCGTTGGCGATTTGTTGCACCCGTGGCCCACGCGAAAGACCGCCTGGTACGGCGCGCCGGCTTCGGCCGTCGGTGTTTCCAGGGTCACGTGAGCCTGGGCGCCTGGACCAGCCAGCGCCAGGACGGCAAAAGAGAAAGAAAGGGAAAGGGAAAAGCTTTTCGCAGTCATGGAAATATCCGTCAAACCAACAAGGAACAGTCCACGAGGCAACCCGTGCCCGGTGGCGCGTCAGAGGGTGACGAAAGCCGGCGGACCGCGCGCCGGCGGCGAAGCGGCAGCGACCTGCGCAAATGGCGAGGACGTGTCGGCGGGCTGCGGCTGGGAGAGATGAACCTGATGGAAGGCGGATGCGTGATCGGCGACCGGCGGCGCCCCTGCGATCAGGCACAAGGGGCAGTCCAGCGTGTGGCTGGCTGGGGCTGTCGTGCCGTCGTCGCCCGTGGCAACCAGCTTGATCGCGCCCGAGGCCGAGCAAACGAGTTCCATGCTCACCGGCTTGACCACCGGCGAGGCAACGGCCACGCCAATCGACAACACGAACCACGCCAGCACGAGGCGGGCGAGGAACGATGCCCTTCTCAGGGACTGGAGCGGCTGCATGGCGGCGATTATCTCAAACCGCCCAGCGGCGTCCGAACCCCAGGGGATTCAGAAATTCGGTGAACGGCGCTCCCGCAGTGACGCCACGCCTTCGCGCACATCCGGCCCGGCAAAGCCCATGAACTCCAGGGCCAGCGAAGCATCGAAGGCCGGACCGGCCTGACGCAGCCAGTTGTTGAGCGAATACTTGGTCCACCGGATCGCCGTCTGCGAGCCCGTCGCCAACCGGTCGGCGATGCCGTAGGCTTTCTCCAGCAGCTGCGAATCTTCGACAGCCAGCGAAACAAGGCCGATGCGCTCGGCTTCCTCGCCGCTGACCGGCTCGCACAGCAGCAGGTAGTACTTGGCCTTGGCCATGCCGCAGAGCAACGGCCAGACAATGGCTGCGTGGTCGCCGGCCGCAACGCCCAGCCGCGTGTGGCCGTCAACGATTTTTGCGGACTTCGCCGCGACGGAAATGTCAGCCAGCAGGCCGGCCACGAGACCCGCGCCCACCGCCGGTCCGTGCAGGGCACTCACGATGGGCTTGTCGCAGTTGATGACGTTGTAGACCAGATCGCGCGCCTCTTTCCAGACCCGCGTGCGCACTTCAAAGTCCTGCGCCATGCTTTCGACCAGCTCCAGATCGCCGCCACCCGAAAACCCCAGTCCCTCGCCTCGCAAGACGGCGCATCGCACCGTCTCGTCGGCGCTCACGTCGCGCCAGATCTCGGTCAGTTCGCGATGCCCCGCGTGGCCCGCCGTCGGCAGCTTGCCGTTGAGCGCGCGCATCTGGATGTCGATCACGCTGTCCTGCGGGCCGCGGCGCGTGATGGAAAGGGTCGTGTAGCGCGAGTAATCCACGGTGCTCATGTTGGGGTCTCCAGATGTCGATCGTGCGAGCTTAATTCTTCTGCACCGCCAACCGCTGAGTCTCATTCCTCCTGTCAGCCCGTAGGTTTGGTCCTACGCCTGCTAGCGTGGCTCGCGTCTGGTCAACAACACCTGCGGCTGTTAGCGTGACACGGATGAATCTGGTGGACATCCTGGTGCCTTCGAGCGCCCTTTTTCTCGACTTCGACGGCACGCTGGTGGACATCGCACCCCAGCCCGACGAGGTGATCGTGCCGACGGGACTGGTCGAAACCCTCGACGAGCTCAATACCTACCTTGGCGGCGCGCTGGCGCTGATTTCGGGCCGCCCCCTGGAACAGATCGACGCCTACCTGCATCCACTGAAGCTGCCGTCGGCCGGTGTTCATGGCGCCGAACGTCGCGGTGCCAACGGCGAGGTGGTGCTGATGAACACGCAGCCCATGCAACAGGTCGAAGACGCAGCACATGCCCTTGCGGCTCGTTACCCCGACCTGCTGGTGGAGACGAAGCGCGGCTCCGTCGCCCTGCACTACCGGCAGGCCCCCGGGCTCGAAGAGCAATGCATCGCAGCGATGCAGGCCGCCGTCGAGGACTCGCCCGGCATGTCGCTGCTCAAGGGCAAGATGGTCGTGGAGGCCAAGCCCGGCGGCGCGAGCAAGGGGCTGGCCATCGAGGCCTTCATGCAGGAAACGCCATTCGCAGGACGCCGACCGGTGTTCGTGGGTGACGACGTGACCGACGAAGTCGGGTTCGCAACCGTGCAGCGCCTGCAGGGTCTGGGCGTGAAGGTCGGCGAGGGAAATTCCGTTGCGTGGCAACGCATCGAGTCGCCCGCCCAATTTCGCTTTCAACTCCAGGACGCCGTGGCCCGCAAGGGCGGAAAGAACGCTGCATGAACCTGCCTGCGCAAGCCTATGAGCAGTCCCTGAAACTCGGCGTGGTCGGCAACTGCGCATTCAGTGCGCTGATCGACGACCGCGGCAGCATCGTGTGGTCGTGCCTGCCGCGCTTCGATGGTGACCCGGTGTTCAACCGCCTGCTGGACGGCAGCGACAACGGCAGTCACTGGTCGTTCGACCTGGAGCACTTTGCTCGCAGCGAACAGCACTACGAACCCAACACCGCCATCTTGCGCACGCGCCTGTACGACGAGCAGGGCCAGGGCATAGAGATCACCGATTTCGCGCCGCGCTTTTTCAATCGCGGGCGCATGTTCAGGCCGCTCACGCTGGTGAGGCGGGTCAGGGTGCTCTCAGGATCGCCTCGCGTGCGAGTGCTGCTGCGGCCGCGCTTCGACTACGGTCGGCAGGTGCCAACGGTTACGCAGGGCAGCACCCACCTGCGATTCGTCGGCGCCGCACAAACGCTGCGCGTCAACAGCGATGCACCGCTCAGCTACATCATCTCCGAGACGTTTTTCGTTCTGGACCGGCCGATGAATTTCATCCTCGGCCCGGACGAAACGCTCACGTCGGGTATCGAAGACACGGCCATTCATTTCGAGCAGGAAACTGCGACGTACTGGCGCTCGTGGACGCGCGCACTGTCGCTGCCGCTGGAATGGCAGGACGCTGTGATCCGCGCGGCCATCACACTGAAGATGACGCTTTTCGAGGACACCGGCGCGATCGTCGCGGCGATGACCACCAGCATTCCCGAAGCGCCGGGTAGCGGCCGCAACTGGGATTACCGCTTCTGCTGGCTTCGCGACGCGTTCTTCGTGGTGCGGGCACTCAACAGCCTGTCGGAAGTCGCGACGATGGAGGAGTACCTGCGCTGGCTGAACAACATCGTCGTGCGCTCCAACGGCGGTCACATTCAGCCGCTGTACGGCATCGGCCAGGAAGAGCAGTTGCCCGAAGAAATCCTGTCGCACCTGCCGGGCTATCGCGGCATGGGCCCGGTGCGTGTGGGCAACCAGGCGCAGGAGCATTTCCAGCACGACGTGTACGGCAACATCATCCTGGGCGCGTCGCAATCGTTTCACGATCACCGCCTGTTTCGCCGCGCGGGCAAGGCGGAGTTCGCGTATCTCGAAGCGGTCGGCGAGCAGGCGTTTCGCGTCTATGACAAGCCCGACGCCGGCATGTGGGAGTTGCGCACGCGCGCACGGATCCACACTTCTTCGGCGCTCATGAGCTGGGCCGCCTGCGACCGGCTTGCCAAGGTCGCCGCCGCGTTGAAGATGCCCGATCGCATCCGCTACTGGCGCGAACGAGCCGACGTGATCCGCGAGCGCATCCTCAGCGAAGCGTGGAGCGACGAAAGACAGGCCTTTGCAGAAAGCTTCGGTGGACGCGACCTCGATGCGAGCGTGCTGCTCATGGCCGAGGTGAACTTCATCGACCCCAATGACGCACGGTTCGTCTCCACCGTCGAGGCGCTGGAGAAGCACCTTTGCGACGGCCCGTATATGCGACGCTACGAAGCGCCCGATGACTTCGGCAAGCCCGAGACGGCCTTCAACATCTGCACGTTCTGGCGCATCGACGCGCTCGCCCGCATCGGACGCAAGTCCGAAGCACGAGAAATCTTCGAAGTGATGCTCAAGAGCCGCAACCCGCTCGGCCTGCTGTCCGAAGACACACACCCGGTCACCGGCGAAATGTGGGGCAATTTCCCGCAGACCTATTCGCTGGTCGGCACGATCAACGCCGCCGTGCGTTTGTCGGCGCCGTGGGACACGGTTATCTGATGTCGCGCCTCGTCGTCATTTCCAATCGCGTCGCAGACCCACGCAAATCCGCGGCGGGCGGCCTGGCCGTGGCGCTGGCCGACGTGCTCAACAACACCGGCGGCATGTGGTTCGGCTGGAGCGGCAAGATCATCGAAGCGGCCGACGGCGGCAAGCCGGGCGAAGGCGAGATGCATTCGCACCAGGCCGGGCCAGTGAAGCTGGTCACGCTCGACCTGTGCCGCGAAGACTACAAGTCGTACTACGAAGGCTATTCCAACGGCGTGCTGTGGCCGGTGTTTCACTACCGGCTGGACCTGGCCGATTTCGATGCCGGCTACATCGGCGGCTACCGGCGCGTGAACCAGCTGTTCGCACGCAAGCTCCTGCCCCTCCTGCAGGAAGACGACGTCATCTGGATTCATGATTACCACCTGATTCCGCTGGCGGCTGAATTGCGTGCGCTGGGCTGCACGCAGCGCATCGGTTTCTTCCTGCACATCCCGCTGCCGCCGCCCCTGATCCTGGCCGCGATCCCCGGTCACGACTGGCTCTTGCGGGCACTGTTCGCGTACGACCTGGTGGGGTTCCAGAGCAACTCCGACCTGGAGCATTTCGCGCGCTATGCGCAGACCGAAGCGTTTGCGCAGGAGCTGGGCGATGGAAGGTGGCGCGCATTCAATCGCACGGTGCATGCGGGCGCGTTCCCGATCGGCATCGACGTCGAAGAGTTCCAGGCCCTGGCCGATGCGCCCGAAGGCCGCGAGATGTTCGACCGCATGACCCGCGAATACTCCCGGCGCCAGTTGCTGGTCGGCGTGGACCGGCTCGACTATTCGAAGGGCCTGCCTCATCGCATGCGTGCGTTCCGCGAGTTGCTGCAAAGCTATCCCGAGAACCGCAAGAAAGCGACGCTGATCCAGATCGCTTCGCCCAGCCGCGAAGAAGTCGATGCATACACCGACATCCTGCACGAGCTGGAGTCGCTGTGCGGGTCGATCAACGGCAACTATGGCGAGCTGGACTGGATGCCGGTGCGCTACATGCACCGCAATGTGGCGCGTCCCAAGCTGCCGGGGCTTTTTCGCGCGAGCCGCGTGGCCCTGGTCACGCCGCTGCGCGACGGCATGAACCTGGTGGCCAAGGAATTCATCGCCGCGCAGGACCCGGCCGATCCGGGTGTACTGGTGCTGTCGCGATTTGCGGGCGCTGCCGAGCAGATGACCGAGGCGCTGCTGGTCAATCCGTACGACATCGAAGCCACGGCCGGTGCGATCAACCTCGCGTTGCAGATGCCGCTGGAAGAGCGCCGCGCACGGCATTCGGCGCTGCTCGCGACGATCCGCAAGTTCGATGTGCACTGGTGGTGCAACTCGTTCCTCGACACGTTGTCGAAGGCCGAGTCGCAGGTCAGCGGGACGCCGTGGTTACGGCTGTGACGGGGTGCATGGATGCCGGATCGAGTCCGGCATGACAGATGCTGAGGCTGTCATTGCGGACTCGATCCGCAATCCACCGCGAAGCGGCTACTGCGCTTGATTCACGGTGGATGCCGGATCAGGTCCGGCATGACAGCCTTTGATCAACGCGGCGCAGCCATCTTCTGCTCGATCGCCCCAAACACGCTCTGCCCATCGACGCCCTTCATCTCGATGCGGATCGTGTCGCCGAACTTCATGAACTCGGTGGACGGCTTTCCGTTCTGGATGGTTTCGATGGCGCGCTTCTCCGCGATGCAGCTGTAGCCCTTGGGCCACTCGGTCTTGCCGTTCTTGCCTTCGACGCCCTTGTTGCTCACGGTCCCCGAGCCGATGATGCTGCCCGCGCGCACGTTGCGCGTCTTGCACACATGCGCGATCAGCTGGCCGAAGTGAAACGTCATCTCCGGGCCGGCTTCGCACATGCCGACCTTGCGGCCGTTCCAGGTGCTTTGCAGCGTGAGATGCAGGCGTCCCTTGTCCCACGAATCGCCCAGCTCGTCGAGCGTCACGGCGACCGGGCTGAAGGCCGTCGCCGGCTTGCCCTGGAAAAAGCCGAAGCCCTTGGCCAGCTCGGCCGGGATGAGGTTTCGCAGGCTCACGTCATTGGCGATCATCACGAGCCGGATGCCGTCGAGCGCCTGTTCGGGCGTCGCCATCATGGGGACGTCGCCGGTAATCACTGCGATCTCCGCCTCGAAGTCGATGCCGTACTCTTCTTTCGGCACGATGACGTCGTCGTTGGGCCCCAGGAAATCATCGCTGCCGCCCTGGTACATCAGCGGATCGGTGTAGAACGAGTGCGGCACTTCGCTGTCGCGCGCGGCACGCACCAGTTCAACGTGGTTGATGTAGGCCGACCCATCGGCCCATTGATAGGCACGCGGCAGCGGTGCCATGCATTGCGAGGTGTCGAACGGAAACGCGTGCCGCGCCTTGCCGTTGTTCAGCGTGTCGTAGAGGTCCTGCAGCTGGGGCGAAATGAAGCCCCAGTCGTCCAGCACCTGCTGCATGCGGTCGGCAATGCCGGTCGCATAATGAGCAGTACTCAGGTCGCGCGAGACCACGACCAGCTGGCCGTCGCGTGAACCGTCCTTGTAAGTGGCGAGCTTCATGTGTTTCGTTGTCCGGTGATGGCGAATGCGCTAGAGTCCAGCGCCATTACGCATTGTGAAATGAATTTACCTAATCGAAATTCTAGCGGAAGCACCTTCCGCGAAACGCCATGGCCAGCATGACCAAGGAGCGCGCAGGCATACAGTCTGTCGAAGTCGGCTTCGCGCTGCTCGAAGTGCTCTCGCAGGCCCACGGCCCGCTGATGCTGCGCGACCTGGCCGCTGCTGCCGGCATGAGCGCCGCCAAGGCCCATCGCTACCTGGTGAGCTTCCAGCGCCTGCAACTGGTGGTGCAGGACACCTCCAACACGCGCTACGACCTCGGGCCTGCCGCACTCAAACTCGGCCTCGCATCGCTTTCACGACTCGATGCGATGAAGCTCGCGCGCGAACGCATAGCCCCGCTGATGGAGAAGATCGGCCACACGCTGGCGCTGGCGGTATGGGGCAATCACGGCCCGACCATCGTGCACTGGGAAGAATCGCCGCAAGCCGTCACGGTCAACCTGCGCCTGGGCGATGTGATGCCCCTGCTGTCGTCGGCCACCGGGCGCTGCTTTGCGGCGTTCGTTTCGCGTGACGCCATCACGCCCTTGCTCAAGGACGAAATCGCGCGCGCGCACAAGCAGGGTCGCACCGATGTGCCTGCAAACCTTGCAGACGCCCGGGCGCTGCTCGACGAAGTACGTGAACGCGGCGCGGCGCGCGTGGTGGACACCTTGCTTCAAGGCATCGTGGGCTTTTGTGTGCCGGTGTTCGACTCGGATGGGCACATCGCCCTGGGTATCGTCGCGTTAGGGCCCAAGGGCACCTTCGACGCCGAGTGGGACGGCGCGGTACACACGCCGCTGCTGGAAGCGGCGAGGCAGCTGTCGAGCGATCTGGGATTCAGGCATTGATTGCGAAGCCGATGGCGCACCGCAAGCCCCTGGCGCTGATCGCAGTGGGCGTGATCGCCGCGCACGTCGTGCTGCTGCAATCGGTCGGCCTGCAGCTGCAGCCGCCAGACCCGCTCTCGGTCAAGGCCCTCATCACCCGCACGCTGGTGACGCCGGAAGCTGCGCCAGCCGTCGCCGAGGCGCCGCCTGCACCAGCGGCTCCCGCGCCGCTGCGTCCGGCACGCACACCCCGCTCGGTTCGCTCTGCTGCGCCAGACATTGCGGCGCAGCCTGCCAGTGCCGCGTCGGCTCCTGTTGCCGCAGCGTCTGTAGTGCAGCCCGTCGAAACCCCGGCACCCCCACCCGTACCGGTTGCCGAGGCTCCATCGCCCTCGCCACCACCCGCCCCACCGCCCGCCCCCTCACAGGCACCCACGCCAGCCGTCGCCCTGGCCATCCCCGGCTCCATCAAGCTGAACTACAAGGTGTTCGCCGTCTATCGCGGGCAGGACCGGCAGTTGAGCGGCTCCTTGCAGTGGCGCCATGACGGCGTGAATTACGACGCGAGGCTGGAGATGAGCGTGCCCCTGCTCGGCGCGCGCAGCGACCAGAGCGTGGGACGCATCACGCCCGAAGGCCTCGCGCCCCAGCGCTATGCGAGCAAGGCCAGAAACGAGGAAGCCACCCACTTCGACCGCGACCGGGGCCGCATCGTATTCAGCGCCAACAAGCCCGAGGCCGCGCTGATGGCGGGCGCGCAGGACAGGCTCAGCGTCCTGCTTCAGCTTTCGGCACTGGTCGGCGGCAGCCCCGCGAAGTTCCGCGCCGGCAATTCCGTCACGATCCAGACCGCAGGCCCGCGCGACGCGGAGCCCTGGATCTTCACTGTCGAAGGCGACGAGCAGTTGCAGCTGCCCGGTGGCGCGATGACTGCATTGAAGCTCATGCGGATGCCCCGAAAGGAGTTCGACCAGAAAGTGGAACTGTGGCTGGCTCCCGGCATGGATTACGTTCCGGTGCGCGTGCGTCTTACAAATGCAAACGGGGATAGTTTCGACCAGCAGTGGTCCGGCACCGACAAGGGCTGATCAGCCACCTGCTTACTGTGGGACCCAAGGACGGCCTTGCAGCGTTTTCCCGGTCATCCTTGAAACCGGCGCAAACGTTGCCATATCTATAGGCAGTAAAGGACCCCAAATGCAAATGCTCTATGACTCCGAATCGTTCGTCGTCGTTCACATGCAGGCCAATGAAGCCCTGGACGGGGAACCTTCGCCTCGCCTGGCTCGCCATGGCTTCGAGATCGTCGACAAGCGTTCGAACAAGGAGGTTTACCTTGACGGCGCCTGGGCCGACACCTTCCAGCGCCAGATCACGGCCTGGCAGCTGAACACGCCTACGCAGGAAGAAGTCGAGGAAACCCTCGACGGCTACGCTGAGCTTGCGCAGAACCCGCTGGTGATGCACTAGGCAAAATCAATCTGTGGCTACACCCTTGCGGCGCAGCCACAGAAACAGCGGCTCGACCAGAATCAACACCGCCACCAGCCGAACCACCTGAAACGCCGTCACCACCGGCACGCCCAGCTGCAACACCTTGGCGGTGATCGCCATCTCGGCGATGCCGCCGGGCGATGTGCCCAGGATCATCGTGGCCCAGTGCAAGCCGCACGCCCTGGCGAGCACCACGGCAAACGCCGCGCATAGCGCAATCATCACCAGCGTTCCGATCAGCACCGACCCCAGCCAGCGCGGCGCGGTCTTCACGAAGTCAGCTGAGAAGCGAACGCCCAGGCTGATGCCAATCAGCAGCTGCGCTGCATTGGTCGTCCATCCCGGCAGCGCAGACAACTCCACACCGCTCATTGTGATCGCCATGGCGACGATCAGCGCCCCCATGAACCACGGGTTCGCGCGCTTCGTTCGCTGCATCAGCCAGGCGCCCGCGCCCGTTGCGGCCAGCAACACGGCCAGGCCGCCCCAGTTGACGATGCGTGTTCCGGGCAAGGTAGCGTCCACGCCGTGCACCCCGACGAACGTCAGCGAAAACGGGATGACCAGCGTGACCACCAGCAAACGGAGGCTGTGCGCGGCCGCGACCAGATCGGTGCGCCCGCCTTCGCGTTCGGCCAGCAGCGTCATTTCTGACGCCCCGCCGATCGCGCCTGAAAAATAAGTCGTCGCGCGTTGCCCCTGCGCGCTGCCGCCGATGCGCGCGGCGTGACCCCAGTGCAGCCAGGCGCCGAAGCCCCAGCCCAGACCCAGCGCCCAGGCAATGCCCAGCAGGATGGCCCACCACAGGCTCGCCACCAGATGCGTCACATAGGGCGTGAAATAAAGACCCAGCGCGGTCGCGATCAGCCACTGGCCGACATTGCGCAGCGGCCCGTAACTGCGCGTCGGCAAACCAAGGATGGATGCCACCGACGTCGCGACGAGCGGGCCGATCATCCAGGGGATGGGCGTTCGCAGCCAGCTGCATGCCAGCGCGCCTGCCAGCGCCAGCAGCAAGGTGAGGATGACGCGAACGGGAAGGGTGGACAGCACAGGCGATGGCAGATGGAAACGACAGGCAAACGACGACCAGGACGAAGCGCAAAACGGCAAGGCGGCGCGAAGCTTTAGTATCGCCGCATGCGTCTGTTGCTCGCTGTCATTGCCCTGTCCGTGGCCGGCTGCACGGCCCTGCCGGCTGTGCACGTCGCGGCCGACGTCGTGCTCCTGGGCGAGCAGCACGACGCGGCCCAGCATCAGCAGATCGCGCGCGATGTGGTCGCATCGCTCGCCGACCGGGGTGAGCTTGCGGCGCTGGCGCTGGAGATGGCCGAACACGGCGCCAGCACCGCTCCCATGCCCCCATCCGCCAGCGAAGCCGACGTGAAGGCCGCGCTGCAATGGAACGAGCAGGCGTGGCCCTGGGCCGCATACGGACCGGTGGTGATGACGGCCGTTCGCGCGGGCGTGCCGGTGATCGGCGCGAACCTGCCGCGCACCCGGATGCGCACGGCGATGGCCGATGCGCGACTCGATTCCGCACTGCCTGAAGCGTTTCGTGCGAAAGCGCTCGCTGCCCTGCGCGAAGGCCACTGCAACCTGCTGCCCGAGTCGCAGATCGCGCCGATGGCGCGCGTGCAGGTTGCGCGCGACCAGTCCATGGCGCGAACCATTTCGCAGGCCGTGGTGCGCGGCAAGACGGTCGTGCTGGTCACCGGGGGGCAGCACGCAGACCCGCAGATCGGCGTGCCGGTGTACCTGCCGCTTTCGCTGCGGGTGGTGACACAGGTGCTGCCGCCCCAACCGCCAGCCAAAGACTACTGCGCAGCGCTGCGCGAACAATTCAGGGGGGCGCGCCCTTGAGCGAGCCAGCGAACATCCCCACTGCTTCCCGTGGCGTCGTCAACGTCGCCGAAATCAATCCATACGCGCCTCGACCGTTCACATTCACCGAAGCCGCCATCTGCCTGCGCGATTCGATACGTGCGGCGGGCCACGAGTCGGAGATCTTCCAGAACAGGACCGATATCACGCGCCGCACCATCGTGCTGGGGGCGCTGCCGCCGCACCTGTCGGCGGTGGATCAACTCGACCCCGCAAAGACGGTGATCTACAACTTCGAGCAGCTGGGCAACGCCGTCGCCGTCGGCGGTACCGACTACCCGAAGTGGCTGCAGCGCTGGCTGGTCGCCGACTATCACAGCCAGAACATTGCGTGGCTGCGCCGCCAGATGTCAGATACCCGGCACAGCGCCCTGCGCGCATTCGAGTTGCCGATCGTGCCATCGCCGTCGCTGCGCTTTCGGCCCGACCTTGCAGCGCCGCCGACGGTGGACGTGCTGTTCTACGGCAGTCCCAATCCACGGCGCACGCATGTGCTCGACCAGCTGCGCGCGGCGGGGCTCAGCGTCGAAGTGGTCGCAGGCGCATTCGCCGAAGAGCTGGCACCCGCCATCCACCGCGCGCGACTGGTGCTGCATGTCCACTACTTCGAGACCGCGCTGTTTCCGGTCGCGCGCTTTCTGCAACCCGTCGTGCAGGGCGTGCCTGTGGTCTGCGAGACATCGGCGTTTTCTGCGCAGAACGATTGGTCCGGATCAGGCATCGTGTTTGCGCCCTATGACCAGCTGGTCGAGGCGTGTCGCGCCTTGCTCGCCGAGCCCGATGCAACGACGACCGAACGCGTGCGACAGACGTTCAACTTCGCCAGGAGCATCGACTTCAATACGCCCTTCGAGCGCTTGCTGCGTGCGCTCCGGCAGCCGGTTGCAAAAGCGATTCCCGCCCCGCCTGTGCCCATACCCGCGCCCACTGGGCCGCCTGCGGCGCCCCAAGCCGCAACCCAACCCGGCGACCCCGTTGACGTGCACACCCTTCTCTCCAACGAAGAGATCGAAGCCATCCTCGCGCAGGAAGCGGGCGAACTGCCGCCCGAAGCGCACCAGAGCCCACCGCCGCTCAAGATGGTCGAGCGGCAGCCGGGCAAGGGGCGTTACGGCGCGCTGATCGTGGCGCTGCTGCTCGTCTTCAGCATCTACACGATCTGGATGGGCATGCGTCGTTAGGCGTGCTTGCGGATCGAGTCGGCCAGCGTGTTGACCAGCGTATCGATGTGTTCGCGCTCGACGATGTAGGGCGGCGCGATCACCACCGTATCACCCGCCGGGCGCACCAGCGCGCCCTGGTGGTAGCAGTCCATGAAGATGTCGAACGCGCGCTTGCCAGGGGTGCCGGCCATCGGTGCCAGCTCCACCGCAGCAGCCAGGCCGAGGCTGCGGATGCCGATCACGTTGGGCAGGCCCTTGAACGCGGAATGGAACGCATCGCCCAGCACCTGGCCCATCTCGCCGGCGCGCTGGAACAGGTTCTCCTGCTTGTAGAGATCGAGCGTGGCAATGGCTGCCGCGCACGCCACCGGATGACCCGAGTACGTGTAGCCGTGGAAGAACTCGATGACGTGCTCGGGCGCGTCGGTCTTCATCATCGCGTCGTAGAGCTTGTCGCGGCAGATCACGCCGCCCAGCGGAATCACGCCGTTGGTCACGCACTTGGCGAAGTTCAGCATGTCGGGCACCACGCCGTAATAGTCCGCGCCAAAATTGGTGCCCATGCGACCGAAGCCGGTGATGACCTCGTCGAAGATCAGCAGGATGCCGTGCTTGTCGCAGAT
>JAZKFI010000038.1:0-41483 GCA_040386575.1 Pseudomonadota bacterium | reverse complement strand
AGCTCCACCACCAGCTGCGCGGTCTCGACCTTGCGCCCCGCGACCAGGTCGTTGGCTGCGGTCACCGCCAGTTCGACCTGCCGCGCCGTGCCCAGCAACACGATGTCCGAGAGCGCGGCTTCCACTGCATCGCGAATGCGCCGCCGGCGTTCACCGCCGGGCGAGTGCTGCGACCTGGGGGCTTGCGTCTCGTCCGTCGGGGCGTCGTCATCGTCATCCACATCGGACAGTGTGCGGTCGCGCAAATGCGACGGATCGACCCACAGGTTTCCGGTGAACGACCCGCCCAGGGTCTTGTACGCGGCAATCAGGGTGCGAAGCCGCTCGTTGATCTGCCGGTTTTCGCGCTCCCGGCGGCGCTGCACGGTCTGCATGACCAGCAGGCGCACGCCCACCATGAGCAGCGTGACAACCGCCAACCCCAGGAGGGTGGTGAGAACGGATTGCCAGGAGCTGAAGTCGATGAGTCCGCGCATGGGGAATTATTGTTGGGCAAAGTGATCCATGGTGATGGAGCGTGCACCGATCGCTTGTAGGCGGCGGTGCCATACTGTGCTTTCCTAGCCTGTTGGAGCTGCGATGCGTCAAGCTTTTCCGACCCTTCGTGCCCTTGCCACGGCCAGCCTGCTGGCCTGCGGTGGTTTGTCGTTCGCTGCCACCGCTGCGGTCTCGGACGAAGAGGCCATCGCCTCGGTGCAGCGCGCTTATGAACGGGCGGTCAAGCCGGGTGAGCAGGCGGACCTGCACCGTGAGCTGTTCTCCACTGTGCTGCAGCGGGTCAAGCGCCACTACGCGCGCACGGTGGAGCTTCCTGTGCTGGCCCAGGCCGCGACGCAGGTGCTCGATCCGCTTCCCCCTGCGGCGGGCGATCCGGCTGATGTGTTCAAGAAAGCGATCCGCGAATCGCTGCGAAAGCTCGATCCGCATTCGCGGTACATCGATGCGCGCGCGGTGCCCAATGAACGCGGAGACTCCACGGGTAGCTTCGGCGGCCTCGGGATGGAGGTGCAGGCCAGCGAAGGTGCTGTGAAGGTCGTTGCACCCATGCCTGGCAGTCCGGCAGAGCGCGCCGGCGTCGTGGCCGGCGACCTCATCGTGCGCATCGACGACCAGCCGCTTGCCGGTGTTCCGCTCCCCGAAGCCATTGCGCGCATGCGAGGCCAGCCGGGATCGCCCGTGGTCCTGACGATACAGCGGGCAGGCACTAGCGGCGAAATGACGGTGTCCGTGACGCGCGAAATCATTCGCCGCCAGCTGATGCGCTGGACCATGGAAGGCGATGCGCTGGTGCTGCGCCTGTCGTCGTTCAGCGGTGCCGCCGCCGCTGCGCTCGAACAGGCCGTCACCGAGGCCACCGCGTATCACAGCCCGCGATCGGTGGTGCTGGACTTGCGCGGCAACCCGGGTGGTTTGCTGCGCGAGGCCGTGAAGGTCGCCGATGCGTTCCTCACGCAGGGCGAGATCGTCTCGCTGCGCACCAGTTCCACGCCCAGGGGGCGCGCATGGCAAGCCGACGCCAGCGAGCTGCTTTCGGGTCTTCCGATGGTCGTGCTCGTCGATGCACGTTCGGCATCCGCCTCCGAACTCGTTGCCGATGCGCTGCAGCAGCATGGCCGCGCAGTCGTCATGGGTCAGCGAAGCACGGGCAAGGGCACGGTGCAGACGACCTTCACGCTGGGCGAGCAAAAGGGGGCGATCAAGCTGACCACCGCGATCTATCAGGGGCCTTCGGGGCAGACCGTGGACTCGAAAGGCGTCGAGCCCGATATCGAAATCCTGGACGGAAAGCCGACGGGCGTGCCCGGCGCGAAGGCGCACGTCGATGCGGCGCGCTGCGCGGCAGCCGGCCTGAAGGAAAAAGATGCGGGCATGGCCTGCGCCTTGAGCTACCTGCGTTCTGGCAGCGTTTCTGCCTTTGTTGCGCAGTTGCCTGCAGCGCCGTAGCCGCAAGGGCGCGGACGCAAAAAAGGAGCCGAGGCTCCTTTTTTTGTGAAACGCGAGGGCGTTTTAGTTGCGGTCGGCGCGAGCAACGCGCATCGGCGCGGGGCGGGCAGGCGCCTGGGTGACCATGGGTGCCGGTGCGGGCGTGTTGGCCATCATAGGTGCGGGAGCGGGAGTCGTCGAAACCATCGGTGCAGGTGCCGGAGCGGCTGCGGCGGTGGCGGGCGACGAGACGCAATCCTTGTTGGTGGCGGTGCCGCCGAGGTTGCCGCCCTTCATGGCGTTGGCGGTGGCCGTGCAGCCTGCACCAGGCGTGGACGTGGGTGGGTTCGACTGGGCAACAGCGAAACCGCCGGCTGCAAGGGTGGCCGCTGCGATCAGGGCGAGGGAAAGATTCTTCATGGCTGAAACTCCTGGATTGATGAATGGGGTGGCAGCTTCGCGCCACTGATGAGAACGTAACCCGGCACGGCCGAGCCTCACGTGGGGCATGAGCCGCAAGGGCTGTCATCCGAATGCATGCAATTGAAGCGGTGCTGTCCTACTTTCGGGCAGACAATGGCTGGGTACACGCCTTCAAGCAACGCAAAACGGAGTCATCACCTTGGCAATCCCCTCACCCTGGCCCGGCAAAGTCATGGCTGTGCTGCGCGCGGGCAATACCTCAGCCGCCATTGCACAGATCAAGGTGGCTCCCAGCGTGCGCGAACTCGGCGCGTTGCAAAAGGCCCTGGTGACCGCAAAGCTCGCGGGCCGCTGGAAGGACGTGGACGTGGCGATCGAGGAGAGCCTCGCCGCGCTGTCCGCGCCCAGGCTGCACCGCTCGCCCTGATGGGTCCCTGGAACTTCTAACGGGAAGGCTGCGCGAACCACTCCCGAACGAGGCGGTCCCAGAAGCTCGCGCCCAGGCCCAGGATATCGTCGTTGAAATCGTAGGCCGCGTTGTGCAGGTTGATGCCGGGCTTGCCGCCCGCCGCATTGCCGATGAACCCATAGGCGCCCGGCACTTTCTCCAGCATGAAGCCGAAGTCTTCCGATGTCATGGCAGGCAGCACGTCGTCATGCGCGTTTTCCTTGCCGACCATCTGGCCCATCACGCGTGCCATGAACTGCGCTTCGTTCGCCGTGTTCACGGTGGTGGGATAGCCGGGCTTGATCACCACTTCGGCAGTGGCCAGGTGCGCCTGCGCGACATGGCTGCTGATGCGTTCGATGCCGTCGATCAGCTGCTGGAGCGTCTGGCTGCCGAGCGTGCGGCAGGTGCCGTAGATGAAGGCTTCGTTCGGGATGATGTTCTCGACGGTGCCGGATTCGATCTTGCCGATGGTCAGCACGGCGCTGTCGAGCGGATCGACACCGCGCGACACGAGCTTTTGCAATTCGCCGACGATGGTGCAGGCCACCGGGATCGGATCGATCGTCGTGTGGGGCTGCGCGGCGTGGCCGCCCTTGCCGCGGATGCGGATCTCAAAGCGGATGGCCGATGCCATGATCGGCCCGATGCGCACACCCATGTGGCCTGCTGGCAGCGCAGGCCAGTTGTGCAGTGCGAACGCAGCCTGCACCGGAAATTTCTCGAACAGGCCGTCGTCCATCATCACCTTGGCGCCCGCGCCGCCTTCTTCGCCGGGCTGGAAGATGAAGTGAACCGTGCCGTTGAAATCCGGCTTCTTCGCAAGCAGCGTGGCGCCACCGATCAGCATCGCCGTGTGGCCGTCATGGCCGCAGGCGTGCATGCGCCCCGGGTTGGCGCTGATGTAGTCGAACGCGTTGATTTCCTGCACGGGCAGGGCGTCCATATCGGCGCGCAGTGCGATGGCGCGAGCCGGGTCATCGGCATCGGGGCCGGTGCCGCGCAAGGTCGCGACGATGCCAGTGCCGCCCATGCCGCGATCCATCGGCAGACCCAGGGCCTGCAGCCATGCGGCGATCTGGCTGGACGTGCGCGATTCCTCGAACTTCAGCTCAGGATGGGTGTGCAGGTCACGGCGGAAACTGATGAGCTTGCCGATGTAAGGGGCAAGTTCGGGCGCGATATCGGGTGATGACTGCATACGGCTTGCACGGGCGCATGAGGCGCTTCGGGCAAGGCCATTGTAGGCACCCGAAGTCGTTGGTGCGCCGGTTACAGCAGCCGCGCCTTGAAGCTGCGGCCCTTGATGCGTCCTGCGTTCAGGCGCGCCACGGCTTCCTTGCCAATGCCGCGCTCCACCGCCACGTAAGTTGCGAATTCGTTGATGTCGATCTTGCCGATCTGTTCGCGCCTGTAGCCGAGGTCGGCCGTGAGCGCGCCCAGTACATCGCCCGGCCTGACCTTCTCCTTGCGTCCCGCCTGGATGTGGATCGTGGACATCGCAGGCAGCAATCGCTCGCCGCTGGCGGGCTTGAGTTCGGCCAGCGGATGCCACACCGATGCCTTGCCCTGCAGCTGGTCGATGCGTCCGACAGCGCCCATCTCATCCATGCTCGCGAGACTGAGCGCGAGCCCCGTTTCACCTGCGCGTGCGGTGCGTCCGATGCGGTGGATGTGCACTTCCGGATCGGGCGTCACGTCCACATTGATGACCGCGGCCAGACCCGCGACGTCCAGGCCGCGTGACGCAACGTCGGTGGCAACCAGCACGGAGCAACTGCCGTTGGCAAAGCGCACCAGCACCTGGTCGCGGTCGCGCTGCTCCAGGTCGCCGTGCAGGGCGAGCGCGCTGTAGCCCTGGGCCTGCAACAGTTCGACAAGGTCGCGGCAACGATTGCGCGTGTTGCAAAACGCGAGCGTGCTCACCGGCCTGAAGTGATCCAGCAGCAGCGCGACCGAAGGCAGCCGCGCCGATTCGCTCACCTCATACCAGCGCTGTTCGATCTGCTCGCCGCCATGCTGCGCCTCGACCTTGACCGTGACGGGGTTGCGCATGAACCTCGCGGCCAGCTTGGCGATGCCCTCCGGATACGTCGCGGAAAACAGCAGCGTCTGACGCTCGGGCGGGCACTTGCTCGCGACCTTGGCGATTTCATCGACAAAACCCATGTCGAGCATGCGATCTGCTTCATCGAGCACCAGCGTGTTGAGCGCGTCGAGTTGCAGGTTGCCGCGATCGAGGTGATCGAGCACGCGCCCCGGCGTGCCGACCACGATGTGCGAGCCGTGTTCGAGGCTGGCCGTCTGCCCGCGCAAGGGCACGCCGCCCGACAGCGTGACGACCTTCACGTTGTCTTCGGCACGCGCGAGCCGGCGGATCTCGGTGGTGACCTGGTCGGCGAGCTCGCGCGTGGGACACAGTACCAGGGACTGCACGGCGAACCGGCGCCCGTTCAGGTTGGCGAGCAGGGCCAGCGCGAAGGCCGCCGTCTTGCCGCTGCCAGTCTTGGCCTGGGCGATGAGGTCCTTGCCCAGCAGGGCGGGCGGCAGGCTCGCCGCCTGGATCGCCGTCATCTCGTGATAGCCCAGGCGGGTCAGGTTCTCTAGCGTGGCGGGAGCCAGGGGGAGGGTGGCGAAGCTGGTGGCGGGTATCTGTGACATGCGCCGATCATTTCACAACCCGTGCGGCGGCCGATGGGACGCGCAGGGCGCTGTCACCACTTTCAGTCATCTATTCTTTTTTTTTATCGCCTTCGCGGTCCCGCACCGTTGGGGGCAGGACCGGTTCAGCGTCGGGCAAGAGCCTGTTGCTGGATGTGGGTGTGTCCACCGCAAGCGAGGTCATGTTCGGCCTGCGGAAGGGCGACAGCGCTTCCATGCGAATGGCCGATGGCGTCACCGCTGACGGCGTGTCGGGCAGGCGGCGGAACCGGCTCTTGGGCGTTGGAGTTGCCGTTGGCGTCTCTGGAAGCTCCCGGTCCGGGCGGAAATCGGTGAAGGACATCCGGTCGAGGTCGGCGCCCCTCGTCGTGGACATGGGATTCCAGCTCGGCGAGAGCGCACTTCTGGATGTCATCGCTCGCAGGTGGGCCTCTTCGCTTGCCGTGGGGCTGGCCGCAGGCGTGTCGTACTTGCCCTCGGGTGCGATGTTGATGCGAATGTCGGGGCCCTGAACGGGCACGTTCACCGCCAGCGGCGGCACCACGGCGGCCGCCGCCGTGGCGGTGGTGGTGGCGGTGTTGGGTACAGCGGGGATGACCCCCGGTACGGGCACGGGGCCCGCCGCCAGTGGCAGCGCTGCCGCCGCCGGTACGACAGCAACGGCAGGAACGACAGGGCCAGGAGCCACAGGTACCGCAGGCACGACAGGAACCACGGGGGGCACAGCGGCCGCAACAGCCGCCGCGGGCGGGCTCAACATCTGCTCGAGCTTGTTCCACAACATGGCAAACAGGGGGGTCATCGCCGCTGCCGTGAACCCTGCAAGCGGACCGGCGGCATAGGTGGCGGCCACCGCCTCGGCAGCGCCGAACATGTCATTGAGCTCATCGGCCGCCTTGGAGTTGTCCGGCGCCAGCGGATCGGCAAACGAGTTCAGCGCGAAGGAGGCCCCTTTGTGAAGCGCTTCGCCTGCAATCACGATCAGGCCCGCCATCAGCTCATTCATCCACACGTCATCGCTGACCGTTGAATCGACCTGGGATGGATCCATCGCGACCATGCCAACAGCGGTCAGGCAGCCCAGGATCATGAGCGAATTGGAGAAAATCTGGAAGGCCCGGATCGCAGGACTTTCGGCGTGTTGGGCAACCGCGCCCGTCGCCTCGTTGGCTTTGCGCGCCGCCGTGTAAGCGCGCACGCGGGTGGTCTGGATCTCCGCTGTCACGGCCCCACCCAGTCCCGCGCGGACCACGTTCATTTCGGGGAGGTGCGCCAGGTACAGCAGCGTGAGGTTGAGCATGCCCTGCGTCACGCCGACAGGATAAAAGTTCTGGGCAACCTTGGTGTCGGCCTTCATGGCTGCGTTCTTGCGATTCCACAGGTTCTCCACCAGACCGGTTTTCGAGACCTTGGGAAAGTGCAGGTTCCGGTCAATGAAGGGCGCGCCTTGCCAGACGAAGGCGTAGAGCAAGGTCAGCAGTGCGTTGCCCGACGGATCTGCGCCGAAGACGCCTTCCCAGGTGGGTGGAAGGCGCGTTCCGGTGTCGATTTCGACGGCGGCGACCTTGCCGGCGTTGGACAGGCCGAATCCCACCGGCACGATCCTGGCCTGCTTCGCGAGAAAGCTGGGGTTGTCTGGCGGACCACCAAACACATTCACGCCAAAAGCGGGACGGGTCAGGCAGTTGCCGATCTCCTTGAACGTGTTCCAGCAGCATTCGACCATCGCCGCAGCGGTACCAACGTACTGGCATTGCGCAAAGGCTGCGAGCTGAAGGGCAATCGCATTCAATGCTGCTCGTTCGACGCCATTCATTTCGATGCCGGCGTGCCGGTAGAACTCTTCGCCGCTCGCCATCACGAAGGCGTAGGTACCGTAAGAAGCGCCTGCCCGTCCGCCCCAGGCCACCATCGAACCCGTGGAGTTTTGCAGCAGCTGGACCACGGAGTTCAGCATCCGGAAAAATCGCGTGTCAGGCGGCGGTGTGTCCGGCGTTGGACGCACGTGCATGACGACCGCAGGCGCCCCTGGGCCGGCGGGTCCAGCTGGTACCGGGATCGCTGCGGCTGCTGGAATGCCTGGTGGAATGGCGCCTGGGATCATGATGGGTCCTTTGCGGTCAATACATCGAAGCCGGCCGATGCAGTCCGGGCGCCGGCAAGGAACATCGCGCCAGTGGCAATCGCTGCCGCGATCGACGTCGCCGCGTCTTCGACTTCATCGAGCGGGATGCGGGTGCAATGCACGATGCGATTGAGGTGGGGCAGATACCCGTAGTAGCCGAACCGGCCAACGGGCATGCACAGGTGCGACTGCAGCAGCGGGGTGGTCATATCGACCACGGATCGGGGATCGGCGGGCGGCTCGCCGATGTCCATCTGGATGGTGATGCCCGTGGTGTCGTCATCTCCGAAATGACGCAGCCAGAACGCAATGCCGTTTTGTTCCAGCGCATTGCCCTCGATGAGATGGGTGGGGTCCAGCCCGGCATGCCGGGCGAACGCGGTGACGGCCTCCTGGAAAGCCTGTGGTACTGATCGGCCCTGCGTGTCGAATTGGTGGTCCATGCGTACTCCTTATCGCGGATAAGCAATTCGACTCCTCGCCCGATTCCAGCGCACCATACGGAGGTCCCCGAGCCCGGTCGGGTTTACCCCTTCACTAGACGAAGGTCGCTTTGGGGCATGTCGCACAGGGGGGTTGAATGGAGGTCATCGCACTTCGGAATCAACGCCATGACCACGCCCCCATCACTTCGCTCCGACCCGATCGCTCCGGCCTCCGGCGCCCATGAGCTCGCCCCTGAGCGGGTCTGGCAACGGGCGGTCGTCGAATTTGCCCAGCGCCACCAACTGCCTGAAGAACACGTCCTGGCAGGCGCTGGCTTTGTCTGCGCGGACGTGACCTTTCAAATCCACTACAACGTGGAGACGGACCCGCAAGGTCTGGTGCTGATGATGGATATGGGAGAGATACCGGCGGAAACCGCGCATCACGTGCACCTGGAAATGCTCGCCAACAACGCCAGGGGCGCGGCGCCGTTGCTGGGTTACCAGGGCATTTTTCCGGGAATCCGGCGCGGTGCGCATTGCGTCCGGCTGGACCTGGCACGGTGTCCGGATCCTTCGGTTGCCATCAGCGCTGCGGCTGCGGCTCTCTCGCTTTCCGTCCACAAGGCGCGCGACAGCATGCAAGGCATGCTGCGCGACGTTGCGGAAATGGTTGCCGACGCGTGATCAGTCCAGCTTGAGTTTCGCTGTGTCCACCACGCGCTTGTAGACCGCGTACTCCGCCTTCATCTGCTCGCCGAACTGCTGGGGCGAATTGGCGACGATGATAGAGCCGGTGTCTTCGATGCGCTTGCGCACGGCGGGGTCCTGCAATGACTTGATCACGGCGGCATGGATCTTCTGCACGACATCCGCAGGCATGCCCTTGGGACCGTAGATGCCGTAGAACGCCATGCGGTTCACCGGCTCCAGGCCGACTTCCTTGAAGGTCGGCACATCGGGCAGGGTAGCCAGTCGCTGCGGTGCCGAAACCACGATTGGGACGAGGCGCTTGTCCTTGATGAAGGGCAGCGTGGAAGGCAGGTTGTCAAAGATGATCGGCACCTGGCCGGCCACGGTGTCGTTGAGCGCAGGTCCCGCGCCGCGATAGGGAATGTGCGTGACGAAAGTGCCCGAAATGTTCTTGTAGAGCTCCATCTGCAAGTGGCCGATGCCGCCGGAGCCGGACGACGAATACGAATAGCGGCCCGGTGAGCGCTTGAGTTCGGCGACGAACGACTTGTAGTCCTTGGCCGGGAAGCTCGGGTGGACGGCAATGACGTTCGGGGTGGCGGCGATGTTGATGATCGGCGTGAAGTCCGTCAGCGGGTTGTACGGAACACGGGAATTGATGGCCGGGTTGGCCGCCGTGGTGGAGACCGTGGCCATGCCCAGCGAGTAACCGTCGGGTGCCGCGCGTGCGGTCTCGGTGGCGCCGATCACGCCCCCGCCGCCAGCCTTGTTGTCCACGATCACCGGCTGGCCCAGAGCCTTGCCCAGGGGTTCGGCGATCACACGCGCGATGATGTCGGTTGTGCCGCCCGGTGCGAAAGGCACCTGCAGCTTGATCACCTTGTTGGGGTAACCCTGTGCCAGCACCGGGCCGGCTGCGAGCGCAAGCGCTGCTGCGGAGAAAATCCATTTGTTCGTCATCTGAAGCTCCTTGATTGGCTCGTTGCGAGTCTGCAAATCGTATAAGTCTTTATGGTTCATCTCGTGCGTAAAACCCACAACCAAAGGTCTCATTTTCAAGTTCGGAGGACGCATGGCATTACTGGGACAGGCGGCGCTCGCGATGTGGTGGGACATGGCGCGGCAGGCGAGAGCGGAGTTCGAGGACTGGCACGCCCACGAGCACTTCCCCGAGCGAATGGGCATTGCCGGGTTCAGGCGCGGCACGCGCTGGGCCAGTGCGACCGGCGGCGATGGCGTGTTCGTGATGTACGAACTCGATGCGTACGAAACGCTGTCGTCAGCGCCCTACCTGGCGCGGCTGAATTCGCCGAGCCCGTGGTCGGCTCGGATGATGCCGCATCACCGGAACATGGTTCGCAGCCAATGCCGCGTGCTGGAAAGCCGGGGCGGTGGTGTGGCAAGGCATGCGCTGACGCTGCGGCTTTCACCCCAGCGGGGGCAGGAAGAGGTGCTGCGCGCTGCGCTGCGCGCTTTCATCGACAGCCTGGCGATGCGGCCCGGCCTTGTCGGTGGACACTTGCTGCGGCATGAAACGCCGCCCATTGCCCAGACGACCGAGCAGGTGATCCGGGGCTCATCGGACCAGATGGCCGACTGGGTGCTGGTTGTGATCGGCTATGACCTCGCCGTGCTGGAGCAGTTGGCGCAAACGGAGCTTGCAGTGGGCCAATCGGTAACGATTGCGGCAAAGCCGCAGCAGGTTCAATCCCTGTTCACCGTTGCGTACAGCGCCACGCCGGGTGATATCGCATGAGCGCTCCGGTTCGCCTGCCCTACCTGCAGGGCTACTCCCCGGAGTTGCTCGCGCAGGTTCGCGCACTGATTGACTCGGGACGACTCGCAGAGACGGTTGCCAGGCGTCACCCGGACATGCACGAGGTGCGCACGGAGCGCGCCTTGTACGACTACGTGCATGAGCTCAAGTCGAGCTATATGCGCAGCGCCCCGCCCATCGCGAAGGTGGCATACGACCCCACGCTGCATGTCCTGAAGAACGCGCTCGGCACGCACAGCGCAGTGTCGCGGGTGCAAGGCGCACGCCTGAAGTCCAAGCGCGAGATTCGCATTGCGACGCTGTTCAAGGAGGCGCCGGCCGATTTCCTGCGCATGATCGTTGTGCATGAGTTGGCGCACCTCAAGGAGCGTGACCACGACAAGGCGTTCTATTCGCTGTGCGAGCACATGGAGCGCGACTATCACCAGCTCGAATTCGACTTGCGACTTTGGCTGACAGCGCGTGAGCTGGGCGCCGGCCCCGCAGTGGCCGAAGCCCCCGCATAATCTTTCGATGAATGAAGTCACCGTTTCCGACAATCCAGCCGCCCACCGGTATGAGGCCTTTCTTGACGGCGAACTGGCCGCCTTCGCCGATTACGAAGCGCAGACTGGCGCGCTGCTGCTCCCGCACACCGAAGTCCTGCCGAAGTTCGAGGGCAAGGGCGTGGCCTCGAAGCTCGCCAAATTCGTGCTCGCCGATGTGCGCGCGCGCGGCTTGCAGGTCGTCCCGGCGTGCGAGTTCATGGCGGGCTACATCCGCAAGCACCCCGAGTACCTGGACCTGGTGTCGGCCGAGAGCCGCGGCACCTACAAGCTCTAGGGGTCAAGCGCTCTGGAAGGCGGCGCTGAAGGCCTTGCAAAACGCGGGCGTTCCGCTCAACGTGAAGGTCAGCGTCGTCAGCAATCCATCTTCGGATTGCGTGAGCTCATAGTCCCAATCGCCGCCTTCATCCAGGGGCGCCGCAGCGCCGAACGCGGCCTCGCCCCAGGCCAGCACCGCCTGCACCTCGGCGTTCATCGCAGCGACGTGTTGGGCGGCGACTGAGGCCATCGCGTCAAAGCAGCCGCTGCCCGACTCTTCGTCGCTGAAGTCGAACAGCAGGTAGTCGAGTTGCATGGCGTCCATCTGCCGCGTCAAGCGAGCCACTTGCGAAGCCTGGCATACACCGCCTCGCTCGACAGCAGATCGAGGTGGCCGACGCCGTTGGCAACGAACGTACGCGAAGGTGCAATTCCCAGCCTTTTCGACGGCTTCGTGCTGTGTCCCAGTGCGCTGTCGACAGCGACCAGCCCATCCCCGCGCCAATCGCCCTTGGCCGCCTGGCCCAGCGCGCCGGCGACCGCGAAGCAGGTGATCTCTGGCGGCAAAAGCAGGTTCTCCCCATGCCGCAGATCGGTGATGCCCGCACTGCGCAGACCCGACAGGCGCGTGAACGGCGCCAGATACGGGCTCACGCCCAGCCCGCGATGCAGCCAGTTGCCGCCACGCTCCAGGGCGGCGCCGTGATACGGCGTGCCCAGCGAGATGAGATGCTTGAGAAGGTGGGGCCAGGCCATGCCGGCGGCCAGTGCGTGATGCACCGCGTTGCGGGCGACCAGCCCGCCCATGCTGTGGCCGATGATGGTGAACCGCTCCACGGGCACGGGCCACCCTGCAATTGTTGTCTCCAGCAGTGATGCGAGTGCCGCGCCGTTGTCCGCGATGTGCAGGCCGGTGTTGTAGCGCAGGTAGATGGGGCTCAGTCCCAGCGATGCGGCCAGCGCCTGTCCGTGATCGTGTCCGTCACGGGTCCACTGCTGCTCGTTCATGCAAAGGCCATGGATGAGCAGGAGCGGCCGCGGACCTTTCGCCTTGCAGCGCAGCAGCTGCATGTCGATTGCCAGGGGATTGCCGGTGCGCGCGAGATGGTCGCCCACCACGCCGTTGAGTGCGCTCACCAGGGCGTCGCGTGGAACGGAATCTCGCTGGCCGTCGCTGCGTTGACCGGCATCCGGATTTTTGAGTAGCTGTTCGACGCCCGCCAGGGCGCTATCCAGGGCCAGACCGACCAGGCCTGCCGTGCCGTGGATGGATCGATAGACCAGCCCGCTGATGCCGCGCAGCGGTCGCTGTTCATGGCTGCCGACGGGCGGCGCAAGACGCACCACGCTGCCGTGCACACCTTCGACGATGCGCGTGACGCCCTTGACGCCGTCCACGGCCAACCGCACGCCGCCGCGCAAATCAGCGAAGCGGCGTGGAGTCGTCAATCGAGCAGGTTCGCCGGGACGTTGCCGCCGTTCGCGGCGAGACGGGCCATCACCTGCTTGTGCAGCCACATGTTCATCTTGGCCGAGTCATTCATGAGGTCGGCGGGCGCACCCAGTTCCTTGGCGAGCTCCTTGCGGCTTTCGAGGCTGCTGTCGATGTCAAGCAGCTTCATCAGGTCAACGATGGATGTTTGCCAATTGAGCTTCTGCGAATTGGCCGCGGCCTTTTGATTGAGCTGCGCCACCACGTCCACTTGCGTGATCGGCTTGGCGGCCGCGCCACCGGGCGCCAGACCGGCACCCATGGACGTGGTGTCAGGGGCCTTCGGCGGAATCGGCGTGCGAAGCATTTCCTCGACCTTGCCCGCGCCTGCGTCAAAACCGAGTTTGTCAAGAATCTTGCTGAAAAAGCCCATGTGTTTCTCCTTTGAAGGACCACACGTTACATCGTTGTGAGCATGTGTGCGGCGCCGCGTAACTTTTTGTTGAGCCTTGCGCGCGAGGCTGTAGATTCGCGTTCAAGGAGGGCCATTCTCGTGCAAGGCATGAACCGGTTTTTGAAGTTGAGTGATGCAGTCTCCAAGGCGCGAGCCGACGGCCGACCCATTGTCGCGCTGGAGTCGACCATCATTGCGCACGGCATGCCGTATCCGGAAAACGTGCGCACCGCGCGCGAAGTCGAGGCCATCATTGGCGATCTCGGCGCGCAGCCCGCCACCATCGCCGTCATCGATGGGCGCATCTGCATCGGGCTCGATGATGGGCAGCTCGAATTGCTGGGCAGCTCCAGCCATGCCCACAAGGTGAGCCGGCGCGACCTGCCGGCGGTCCTGGCAACCGGCGAGCTGGGCGCAACCACGGTGGCCGCGACCATGATCTGCGCGGCCTTGGCGGGCATCGAGGTGTTCGTCACCGGTGGCATCGGCGGCGTGCATCGCGGCGCGGCGGAATCATTCGATATCTCGGCCGACCTGCAAGAGCTGGCCCACACCTCGGTTGCCGTCGTCTGCGCAGGG
This sequence comes from Pseudomonadota bacterium, assembly GCA_040386575.1. Taxonomy (GTDB): domain Bacteria; phylum Pseudomonadota; class Gammaproteobacteria; order Burkholderiales; family Burkholderiaceae_C; genus Ramlibacter. The sequence continues at coordinate 27,740 of JAZKFI010000038.1, read as the reverse complement.
GCCAAGTCGATCCTCGATATCGGCCTGACCCTTGAGTACCTCGAAACGCACGGTGTCCCGGTCCTCAGCTGCGAACAGGACAACTTCGCCGCGTTCTACACCCGCGACAGCGGCTTTCGCGCCGACTACCGCATCGACCATGCCGCAGACCAGGCGCGGTTCATTCGCACGAAGTGGGATCTGGGCTTGACCGGAGGCGTGGTCCTGAGCACGCCTGTGCCCGAGGCCGCGCAGATGCCTGCAGGCGAGATCGAGGCCATCACGCAAACAGCGCTCGCGCAGGCGCAAGAGCAGGGCATCACCGGCAAGGCCGTCACGCCTTTCCTGCTGTCCCGCATCAAGGCATTGACGCAAGGGCGCAGCCTTGCGACCAACATGGCGCTCGTCAGGCACAACGCCGCAGTCGGCGCGCGCCTGGCGATCGCCCTGCATACTGCGGCGCAAGGAACCCACCCATGAACGACGCACCCCTCAAAGTCACGCGCAGCGGCGAGCAGCCGCCGATCCAGGGCCAGGCCGATTACTTCACGGGCGCTGTCGAGATCGAGACGCCGTTTCGCGCCGACGGCCCCGGCCGCGTGAGTGGCGGTCACATCAGCTTCACGCCGGGCGCGCGGACGGTGTGGCATTCCCACCCCTTCGGCCAGACGCTGGTTGTCACGCGCGGTGCAGGATGGGTTCAGCGCTGGGGCGGGCCCGTGCAGCGCATCCGGCCTGGTGACGTCGTCTGGATTCCAGCCGATGAAAAGCACTGGCACGGCGCCACTGCAACCGAGGGCATGAGCCATGTGGCGATCACCGAGCACCAGGACGGCAAGACCGCCGACTGGTTCGAACCGGTGAGCCAGGCGCAGTACAGCGGACCCGACGCCTAGCGCAGCCCTTCCCACCACTTTCGGTTTTCGCGCGGCTTGCCCAGCGTGAGCACCTCGCCAATCTCGGGTGTGGCAAGGTTGATGCCCTTCTTCTGCGCAAGCGCGGCGACGCGTTCCAGCGGATCTTTCCAGGTATGGAAAGCGAGATCGAAGGTGCTGTTGTGCACCAGGTACAGCGTGCGGGCGCCCAGGTCCTGGAATGCCTGCACCGTCTCTTCAGGCGTCATGTGCACGGTCGGCCAGTAAATGTCGTAGGCGCCGTTTTCCATCAGCGCAATGTCGATCGCGCCCAGACGCTTGCCGATCTCCTTGAACCCCGGAAAGTAGCCCGTGTCTCCGCTGTAGAAAATGCGTTCGCTTGCGCTCCTGATGCCCCAGGCCGCCCATAGCGTCTTGTTGCGGTCGGTCAGCGTACGGCCGGAAAAGTGCTGGGCCGGTGTGGCGGTGAGATGCACCTCGCCGACTTGCCGCTCCTGCCACCAGTCGAACTCTTCAATGCGATCGGCAGCTACGCCGTAGTCACGCAATCTCGCACCCACGCCCAGCGGCACGAAGTAACGCTTGACCCGCTCCTTCAGCGCTTCGATCGTCGGAATGTCGAGATGGTCATAGTGATCGTGGGAAAGGATGAGGCCCTCGATCTCGGGCACATCGTCCAGCGAGACGGGCGGCGCGTGGAACCGCTTGGGGCCGGCCCACGACACGGGCGATACCCGCAACCCGAACACCGGGTCGATCAGCCACCACTTGCCGCGCAGCTTGAGCAGGTGCGACGAGTGGCCCAGCCGGATGATGTGATTGGAGTTGTCGTCCAGGGCCGCAAGCGCGGCCTTGTCCAGCATCCTGGCAGGCACTGGGTCCACCGGCACCGTCCCGTGCTTCGTTTCAAAAACCATTCGCGACCAGATCTCCCACGCGGACCGATGCGGCTTCAGGTCCGGGTTGGGCGGGTTCTGGAACGTGCAGTCTTTCGCGGAGAACTGGGGCGACTTCAGCAAGCGTGCATCGCAGTCCTGGGCGGCTGCGGCCAATGGGAGCAGTGCGACCAGTAGCGAAAGGAAACAGGTGTGCGCAAGACGTTTCATCAAGTGCCTTTGTTCGGGTGCGACGAGCATAGCGGCGACTGCGCATTCACGTGCGCCAGGGACGCACATCCAATATGCGTGTGGTCAAATGATTCGACACCTCACATGGCCACTGACGTACCGACCATGACAGCCCTGCGTGCTGTTCGCCGCACCCCCCTGTCCGACACAGCAACGATCGAATCCGTGGTTGGATCTGCGGTCCGGCTCGCGGCTGTCCAGCATTCACGCCTGCTCGATTCGCCGCCGGAAGAGGCCTTTGACAGCCTTTCGCGGCTTGCCGCGCGCCTGCTGGGGGCCCCTGCGGCATTTCTTTCGGTCGTGGACGCCGATCGTGATTTCTACAAGAGCCAGCATGGCTTTGCCTCGCCGCTGGCCGAAGAGCGCCAGATCGCGGGCCGCACGTTTTGCCACTATGCGCTGGAAGGCGAGGGCCCGCTGGTCATCGACGACACGCACAGCCACGAGGTGTGGCGCGCGGTGCCCACCGTCCAAACCCTGGGTGTGCGCTCGTATGTCGGAATCCCGATCTTCATGGATGAGCAGGTCATCGGCAGCTTCTGCGTGATCGACATGAAGCCCAGGGCCTGGACAGCCGATGAGATCGAAACCATGCGCCAGTTGGGCGCTTCGGCTGCTCGCGAGCTGGGCCTGCGAAGCGCGCTGGCGGCGGCGCGCATCGAAGCTGCCCGGGCCAATGCACTGGCACTCGCGCGCGAGGAAGTCATCGCCGTCGTGGCGCACGACCTGCGCACCCCGCTGCAGGTGTTGTCCCTGGGAACCCAGGTGGTGCAGCGCGCCTTGCTCGGCCAGCAGGAAAGCACGACGGCTCGCATGCTCAAGGCGGTCGACGCGATGAGGGCGATGGCAGACAGTCTCCTGTCGACCAACGCGCTGATGGCGCCTGCGGCCCAGGGTTTCCAGCCCTTCGACAGTGTTGAGCTCGTGCGCGATGCGATGAGCATGATGTCGCCCATTGCGGAGCGCGCTTCCATCAGCATCGTCGCAGGCCCTCTTCCAGGTGCGACCATCCGTATCGACTACGCGCAGATGCTTCGCGTGCTGGGCAACCTCATCGGCAACGCGATCAAGTATTCGCCGGCGGGCAGTGAAGTGCGGGTGAGCGCCGAGCGTGCGGGCTCCAGCCTGACGCTGGAAGTGCGCGACAACGGCAAGGGCATGACGCAGGACGAACTGTCGCGCGCTTTCGAGCGCGGCTGGCAGGGCGTGGAAGGCATGGCACGCGGCGATGGCGCGGGGCTTGGCCTGGCGATTGCGCGCACGCTGGTCGAGCAGCACGATGGCGCCATCGCTATCGCCGGCGCGCCCGGCGTCGGCACCACCGTGACGATCACGCTGCCCTGCGATCCCGCAGCCTGAGCTGGCGCAGCCGACCATCAGTCCAGTTTCACGTTGGCGGACTTCACCAGGTTCACCCAGAACTTCGCATCTTCAACCAGGAACCGGTCGAACTGCTCGGGTGAGCCCGACAGCGACACCTCGGTGCCTTCCCGCGCCAGCGCAGCCTTGACCGAGGGCAGCTGCATGGCGGCCACCGTGGCGTCGTGGAGCTTCTTCACAATGGCTGGCGGCGTTCCGGCGGGCACGAACATGCCGTACCAGAACTCCAGGTTGTACTCGGGCAGGCCGGCCTCCTTCATGCCTGGCAGGTCGGGCACCAGCGGCGAGCGCTCGCGCGTGCTGACTGCGATGGCGCGCAGGCGTCCGCTGGCAGCGGTCTGCGGCAACACCGAAGGCGATGTGCCGAAGGTCACCTGCGTGTCGCCTGCCATCACCGACTGGATGGCGAGTGCGCCGCCGCGATAGGGCACATGGGTCATCTGCGACCCCGTGAGCATCGTGAAGAGGGCGGCACCCAGATGCGGCGCGGAGCCATTGCCCGAGGTCGAGTAATTGAGCTTGCCCGGGTCCTTCTTCGCGGCCGCGATGAGTTCGGGCACCGTGCGAATGCCGGTGGACGGATTGACGGCGAGCACCAGCGGCGATGTCGTCATCTTCGTGACCGCAGCCAGGTCCCTGGCGGTGTACGGAAGCTTCGGATTGAGCGCCGGATTGACCGAGATGCTGCTCGGGCTGGCGATCAGCAGGGTGTAGCCGTCGGCAGGCGCCTTGGCCACGATGTCGGCTGCGATGCTGGACCCATTGCCGGGCTTGTTGTCCACGACGACCGGTTGGCCCAGGGCCTTGCTGAACGCATCGCTCATCGCGCGCGCCACATAGTCGGCGGCGCCGCCGGGTGCGAAGCCGATCACAAGGCGGATCGGCTTGCTCGGGTAGGCGGCCGGCTGCGCCGAGGCCGTGCCGCACACAGCAACGCCCATGACCATCGCAACCGCTCTTGCAAGTGCAATCCCACGCTTCATGTTCTTCATCTCGTCTCCAGTTGGTGCGTGGAATTCACGTCGCTGCGGGCATGCGAAGCACGATCTTGCCGATATGCCCGGCCGCTTCCATGCGTGCCTTGGCCTGCGGCAGCTGCTCGAAGTCCATCACCGTGTCGATGTGGGGCTTGATGCGGCCCGAAGCAAAGAGTGGCAGCACTTCGTCGATGAAGCGCGGCACGGCGGCCGAGCGCTGCTCTTTCGTGCGCATCTTGTTGGACACGCCAAAGACCACGAGACGCTTTGCATGGAGGGCCTCCAGGTCGATGTCGGCATGGACGACGCCGTCGACGTAGCCCACCGTGGCCAGACGGCCTTCGAACGCCATCGCGCGCACGCTCTCCGCGAACACCGTCCCACCGACCGTGTTGACGACGAGGTTCACGCCCTTGTGGTTCGTGGCCTGCATGACAGCCTGTGCAAAGTCGGGCTTGCGCGTGCACAGGGCGACGTCGAGCCCGAGCGGCTTGAGCTGCGCCAGCTTGTCCGCAGAGCCCGAGGTGCCGATCACATTCGCGCCCAGTGCCTTGCCCAATTGCAGGGATGCCACGCCGACGCCCGAGGAGACGCCGGTGACCAGCATCCAGTCGCCCGCCTTCAGGCCGCCCTGCAGCACGAGCATGTCGTAAGCGACAAGGAACACCAGCGGAACGCTCGCCGCTTCGTTCATCGAGAGACCTTCAGGGATTCGCATCGCCTCGGCCGCTTCCATCAGGGCGCACTCCGCGAAGGCGCCTGCACAACGGCCCATCACCTTGTCGCCAGGCTTGAAGCCTGTGACGCCGTCACCGACAGACACCACTTCGCCCGCGCCTTCACCGCCAATCGCCTTCCAGGTGCCGGGGACGCCGTGCAGTCCGTGCCCGAGCAGGAACTCACCGCGATTGAGCGATGTGGCGTGCATGCGCACCAGCAACTGGCTGGCGCCGGGCACCGGCTCGGGCCTTTCCCTCAATTCGAGCACCGTGTCGGTGTCGGTCATCTGCATCCAGTACGACTGCATGTGTGATCTTCCTTGTTGTTGTCGTGAACGAGGCGGGCCCTCAGCGGCCACTGAATACCGGCTTGCGCTTTTGCATGAAGGCTGTGCGGCCCTCGGTGTAGTCCTCGCTCTCGAAGCATCCGCGAATCAGCGAGGTGCACAGTTCGCGGTCGAGGTCGGTGGACGGCTTGAGGATCTCGCGCGTGATGGCCTTGGCAGCCATCACCGTCAGGGGCGCGTTCTCTGCGAGCGCCGATGTGTATTGCGCCAGCAGCGAATCCAGTGCCTCGGGTGCGCAGACGCGCGACACAAGCCCGAGCGATAGTGCTTCTGCTGCATCGATGCGTCGAGCGGTGAAGAACAAGTCTTTCGCAGCGCCGGGCCCGATCAGGTCCACCAGGTTTTTCATCGCAGAAAAACGGTAGCCCAGGCCCAGGCGCGCAGCAGGGATCGCGAAGACCGAATCGCTGGCCGCGATGCGCATGTCGCAGGCAATCGCGACGTTCACACCGCCGCCTATGCACCAGCCGCGAATGCAGGCGAGTGTCGGCTTGCTGAAGTCGTGGATGCCGGTCAGCGTGGTCTCGGCCATCGCTTCGTAATGCGTCACGGCCTCGCGCGCGGCGCGCATGTCCTCGAACTGCGAGATGTCGGCGCCCGACACAAATGCCTTTTCTCCAGCGCCGGAGAACACCACGAGCCGCACCCGATCGTCGTCCTGGGCCAGCGCCAGCAGCGGAGGCACCGCTTCCCACATATCCACCGACAGGGCGTTGTGCCGCACCGGATTGTTGAAGCGAATGTGCAGGGTGCTGGCGTCCAGCCAGGCCTGCACCCGGTCGGTCGTCGATGAGTAGGTCGGCTGTTCCATCAATACACTCCAGCGGCTTTCATGCGTCGCAAATCGTCTGCGGAAACTCCGAGTTCCGCCAGCACTTCTTCGGTGTGCTCACCGCGCAAGGGCGCAGCGCGTGCAACCGTGCTCGGCGTGCGTTCGAGTTGCATCGGCTGGCCGACCAGCCTTTGCGGACCCAGGCGCGCCGACACCACGTCCTTGATCATGCCCAGGTGCGCGATCTGCGGTTCTTCCAGCGCCTCGCGCATGTTGCTGATGAGGCCGCACGCCACGCCGCCAGCGTTGAACTGCTCGATCCAGTAGCTGCGATCCTGCGCGGCGAGCCGCCGGTTGATCTCGGCGTTGAGCGAGTCGCGATTCACCGAGCGCCCCGCCTTGTCGTGATAGCGGGCATCGGTCACCCATTCGGGCGCGCCCAGGATCGCGCAAAAGCGCTCCCAGATCTTCGAGCCGAAGACAGCGATGTTCATGTAGCCGTCGCGTGCCTTGTACACGCCGGTAGGAATGCTGGTCGGATGGAAGTTGCCGGCCTGCGTGGCGACCTCGCCGTCGATCAGGTAGCGCGAGGTCTGGAAATCCATCATGTAGACCATGGCCTCCAGCAAGGAGGTGTGGACCCATTGGCCTTTGCCCGACGCTTCTCGCTCCAGCAAGGCGACCAGGATGCCCTGCGCCGCGAAGATGCCGGCGCACAGGTCGGCGATCGGGATGCCGACACGCATCGGCTCACCATCCGGCGAGCCGGTGACAGACATCAGCCCGCCCATGCCTTGCGCGATCTGGTCGAAGCCGGGACGCCTGGCGAGCGGCCCGTCCTGCCCGAAGCCGGAGATGCTGGCGTAAACCAGCCCCGGGTTGTCCTTCGAGAGCGTCTCGTAGTCGATACCCAGGCGGTGCTTCACATCGGGGCGGAAGTTCTCGACCACGACATCCGCTTTGGCAATCAGGCGCTTGAGCGTCGCGATGCCCTCGGGCTCTTTCAGGTTGAGCGTGATGGAGCGCTTGTTGCGGTGCGTGTACTGGTAGTCGGAGCCGTCCTGGCCGCCCAGCGTGTCGTCGCCGCGCATGTGTTCGGGCATTTGCACCTGGATGACATCGGCGCCCCAGTCGGCGAGCTGGCGGCATGCAGTGGGACCGGAGCGAACCTGCGTGAGGTCGATGATCCGAAAGCGTTGCAGCGCTGCGGAGGCGGGCATGTGAGGCATCTGAATCTACTTTCGCAGGTTGCGCAGCACGGCCTGCGTGAACGTCGCCGTGTTGCCCTTGCCGCGAATGTCGCCGGTGCGCGCATCGGCATCGCCCAGCGCCGCAGTGATCGCCTGCGCCATCGAAGCGCCCATGCGCACCGCGCCCTCATTGCCCCGGCTGTGCCCGAGCCACTCGAACATCATGCGGGTCGATTCCATCATCGCGTACGGGTTGGCAATGCCGCGCCCCGCGATGTCCGGCGCGGAGCCGTGCGTCGCCTGCGCCATCACCACATCGCCGTCACCGATGCACAGGCCCGGCGCCATGCCCAGTCCGCCCACCAGGCCGGCTGCCTCATCCGACAGGATGTCGCCGAACATGTTGGTCGTGACGACCACGTCGAAGCTTTGCGGATCGCGCACCAGGCGCATCGCGAAGGTATCGACGATCACGTCATCGACCAGCACGTCGGGATACTCCGGCGCGAGCTTCTGGCATTCCTCGACGAACATGCCGCAGCTGAGCTTGAAGACGGTGTCCTTGTGGATGTAGGTCAGGTGCTTGCGGCGTTGCCTGGCGAGCTCGAACGCAGCGCGTGCCACGCGGCGGCTGCCGGTGCGCGTGATGACGCGTACGGACAGCGTCACTTCATCGTTGGGCCGGAACTCGCCGTTGCCCATGAGCATGTTGCGGTCCGGCTGGAAGCCCTCGTTGTTCTCGCGCACGATGACCAGGTCCACGTTGTCGTGCAGGCAGCCGATGTCGGGATAGGAGCGCGTCGGCCGCACGTTGGCGAACAGGTTGAACTGCTTGCGAAGAATCGGATGCGGATTGATCGCGTTCGGACCCTTGGGGTACGCACGGTGGCCGATGGGCCCGAGGATCCAGCCGTCCAGCGTCTTGAGCGTCTCCAGCGTTTCAGGGGGCAGCGTGTGGCCGTGCGTTTGCAGTGCGCGCGCGCCGATGGGCAAGGGCGTCCACTCGATCGCCACGCCGTGCATCTCGGCTGCGGCGCGGCTGATGTCCACCGAGACCGGAACGATCTCGTGACCGATGTCGTCGCCATCGAGGATGCCGATGCGAAGTGCTTTTGTGTTGCTCATGGGGTGCGCCGGTTCAGGGCCTGCACAGCGCAGCCAGCGCGCGCACGTCGGCCAGCGTCGCAAGTGACCAGCAAGACGCCGTGATGTCTTTGGCTTTCGCCGCGCCCAGCACGGGCTCGACCAGCGAGGTGAACTTGCCCTCCAGCTGCGAATCGCTCAAGGGGTTTTCCAGCGAGCCGATGGCGTGGTCCACGCGCACCTCGATGCTGCGGCCGTCTTTCAACACGGCGGTGACGCGCACCGATGCTTCGTGGATCGAATCGTCCACGGTGGCCTGCACCTTGTCCCGCAGGGCCACGACGCGCGGATCGGTCACCACTGCATCGGCGAATTCGTCTTCGCCTGCCTTGCCGTAGATCAGGCCGACGGCGCAGCCGTGGAACACGCTGAACTTTCCCTGCAGTCCGTCCTGCGGCGTCTTCTTGCCGGTGAGCTCCAGCACAAGCGAGTGCACACGCAGTTCGATGCGTTCGACCTGGTCGGGTGTGATGCCCTTGTCCCGAAGCTGCACGCACGCATCGATGCTCGGATGGATCACGATGCCGCACGCAAACGGCTTGTAGGTGTTGAACGAAATCTCGAAGCGCTCGCCGAGTTCGTCGGTGACTTCATGCCACGCGCGCTTGTCGGATGCCACCTGCACGAAGCCGCGTGGCGCTTCGATCGCGCGCGGGCTCGAAGTGAAGCCCTTGCTCGCCATCAGTGCCGACATCAGTCCCGCGCGCGCTGCGCCACCCGGATGGAACGGCTTGGTCATCGTGCCGAATTGCTCGCGCAGCCCGACGGGCTGTGATGCGGCGATGCCCAGGGCCATGGCGGTCTGCTGCTCGTTCAGGCCGAGCACGCGCGCGCATCCGGCTGCCGCGCCGAGCATGCCGGTGGAGCCGGTGATGTGCCAGCCCCGGTCGTAGTGGTCGGGGTACATCGTGTTGCCGATGCGGCACGCGACGTCGATGCCCAGCACCAGCGCGTCGATGACCACGCGGCCTGCAATGCCCTGGTGTTCGGCTAACGCAAGCACGGCAGAGGCCACCGGACCGGCCGGATGGATGATGGTCTTGAGGTGGGTGTCGTCGAAGTCGAAGGTGTGCGAGGTGATGCCGTTGAGCAGCGCGGCGCTGCCCATGTCCACCTTCTCGCTGCGGCCCAGGATGCTTGCTTGCGCTGCGGGTTCCAGCATCTGCACGGCGGCCAGCGCCGCTTCGGCGGCTTCATGGTGCGCGGCGCCGATGGCGCAGCCGAGCCAGTTGTAGAAGGTGCGATGCGCTTCGTGCTCGACGGCGTCGCTCCAGCCGCGCGAGGGATGCGTGGAAGCGAACTTCGCCAGGATGCTGGTGATGGGTGGCGCCGCCAGATCGGCGGGGACGTGGGTATTGCGTGCCAAGGGAATCTTTCGAGAGGTGCTGTTCGTCGGGTGTCGGTGGTCGGTTGTCAGTTGTCGTCTTCGGCTGGACTATTCGTCCAGCTGGATCTTTCGCGCCTTCGCCAGCGCAGTCCAGCGGCTGATCTCGCTCTTGATGTACTGGCCGAACTGCTCGGGCGACATCGGCCAGGGTTCGACCGCCTCGCCTGCGAGCTTCTCCGCGAGATCGGGTGACTTCAGCACGGCGACCTGTGTTTCGTTGAGGCGCTTGACGATGTCCGCCGGCATGTTGGCAGGCCCTACCGAGCCGTACCACTGCATCGCATCGAACCCCTTGAAGCCGATCTCTTCCATCGTCGGCACATCCTTGAGCTGCGGGCTGCGCTGCTTGCCCGTGACGGCGAGCGCGCGCATGCGGCCCGAGCGCAGGTGCGGCAGTGCGGCAGCCAGCCCCGGGAACATGGCCTGTGTCGAGCCGCCGAGCAGGTCATTGATCGCAGGCGCGATGCCGCGATAGGGAATGTGCAGCATGAACAGGCCGGTCTCCTGCTTGAAGAGTTCCATCGTCAGGTGCGTGAGCGAGCCCGCGCCGGCCGAGCCGTAGTTGACCTTGCCGGGGCTGCGCTTGACGTAGTCGATGAATTCCTTGACGTTGTTGGCGGGCACGCTGGAATGGATCGCCAGCACGTTGGGCGTCGCACCGATCATGCCGATCGGGGTGAAGTCCTTGATGGCGTCGTAGGTCACGCGCCGCGTGGCAGGCGTGGTGCCGTGCGTGGCCACGTAGCCTTGCAGCAGCGTGTAGCCGTCGGGTGCCGCGCGCGACGTGATCTGGCATGCGACCACGCCGCCACCGCCGCTCTGGTTGTCCACCGCGAAACTCTGGCCGAGCAGCTTGCCCCAGCGGTCGGTGACCACGCGCGCGATCATGTCGTTGCCGCCTCCGGCTGCGACCGGCACGATGTAGCGGATGGGTTTGGTGGGCCAGGCTTGCGCGTGCGCGAGCTGTCCGATGTGCGGGAGCGCAATGGCAGACGCTGCCGCCTGCAGCAGGTGTCGGCGTTTCATGGGATGTCTCCTTTGTTATGCGTGCGATGTTGACGCGCCGGCCGCGTGCTGTAAATTGCATCTTTCTGAACACTTGATGCAGACGCTGCATGAATAAAAAGGGCTGCCATGAGCGCTGTCAAACCCACCCTGGCCGACCTTCGCGCCTTCGTCACCGTCGGCCAGCTGCAGAGCTTTGCGGCCGCTGCGAAGGTGCTGCACCTGTCGCAGCCGGCGCTGTCGCGTCGCATCTCGCACCTGGAGGAAGTACTGGCAGTCCGCCTGTTCGACCGCACCACGCGCAGTGTCGAGCTGACGATGCTGGGCCGCCGGTTCCTGGTTCATGTGCGCTCGGTCATCGATGACCTCGACCAGTCGGTGCTGAGCCTGCACGATGTGGCCCACCTGGAGGCGGGCGATGTCACGGTCGGCTGCGTGTTCTCGGGCGTGCACCACTTCCTGCCCGAGGTGATCCGCTCGTTTCGCAAGGAGCATCCGCACGTGCTGGTGCGGATCATCGAAGAGGGCGCCGATGAAGTGCTGGAATGCGTCAAGGCGGGCGAGGCCGACTTCGCGCTCAACTACACCGGCATGCAGGACCCGGAGGTCGAGTTCACGCCGCTGCTCAAGGAAGCGTTCGTGCTGGCGTGTCCTGCCGGGCATGTGCTGGCGAAGCGCCGTTCGGTGCGATGGGAAGAGCTGGCTGACCATCCGTACGCGCTGGTGTCGCAGCAAAGCCGCAACCGCGTGCTCATCGACCAGGCACTGGCCGAACTGGGCCGCCTGCCGCGCCCTGTGTGCGAGGTCCGCCATGTGTCGACACTGATTGGCCTGGTCGCGCACGGGCTGGCGGTGGCGATCGTGCCGCAGCTCACGCTGCCCCGCGAGCGCGGGTCGGTGGTCGGTGTGCCGCTGGAAAATCCGACGATCACGCGAACGATCGGACTCATCCGGCGAAGCGGCCGCAGCATGTCACCGGCAGCCGAGGCATTTGCACGGCTCGTGACGCAGGCGAGCCGGGCGAAGGGCAAGGCGAAGTCGAGGAATTGAAGGCATTGATCTGTGGCGCGATGTACTTGACAGCGAACCCGGCTGTCATTGCGGACTTGATCCGCAATCCATCGGCGGTCAGGCGGCGTCGCCGCTTCGCGGTGGATGCCGGATCGAGTCCGAATGACAACCAACGGGCTGCTGTGACACTTTGTGGTGTCGATTTCAGCGCCCGCTGTTCGTCGTCCATACGAGAGCGGTATTGTTCCCAACACACCTCAAGGAGAAACGCATGCGATTCATGGTGATGGTCAAGGCCAGCAAGGGCAGCGAGGCCGGCGAGATGCCCAGCGAACAGTTGCTTGCAGCGATGGGCGCCTATAACGAAGAGCTGGTCAAGGCTGGGGTCATGCTGTCCGGCGAAGGGCTGCATCCCAGCTCGAAGGGTGCGCGGGTGCACTTCTCGGGCAAGGAGCGCCGCGTCATCGACGGGCCGTTCGCGGAAACGAAGGAACTGGTCGCAGGCTTCTGGATGTGGCAATGCGCATCGCTGCAAGAGGCGATCGAGTGGGTCAGGAAGTGCCCGAACCCGATGATGGAAGACTCGGACATCGAGATTCGCCAGGTCTTCGAAGCCGAGGATTTCGGCGAGGCCTTCACGCCCGAACTGCGCGAGCAGGAAGACCGGCTTCGCAGGGAACTCGAAGCGAAGAAACCGGGCTAGGCTGAGCGCGCTTCTTCCAGGCGATCGGCCGCAAGTCGGGCCGTATAGCGCAGCGTGCGCATGTCCTTGGCCTTGAGTTCGTCGCTGGGCGCAAAACTGAAGCAGCACAGCGTGCCGTACACCTCGCCGTTCTTGAGGTGGATGGGCGTGCTCATGTGGGTGCCGATTGGAAACGGCGTCGCGGGCAGCTCTCCGGCCTTTTGCAGCACGCCGGCATCCGCAATGAATTCAGGCAGTCGTCCGTCGACGACTCTTGCGCACCACGACTCTTCGAGCGGGTCGCATCCACCACGCGCGATCACTTCCTTGCCGGGCGTCTGGTCCACGTGGCGAAAGTACCGCTTGCCGTCGGCGAATTCGGACACGAACACCACATCCATGCTCAGTTGCTCGCGCAGGAGCTTGAGCACATCGGAGATGGAAGAGTCGATCAACGCATCGGACTCGTCGGATGTGGCGACCAGCATTTCGGCGACCTTGACCTCGAACGCGTCAGCGGAAAACTCGAATGGATCGTGCTCGGGTTGCGCGCGGACGGGACGGGCGCAAGACGGGGCGGGAGGTTCGCGGTGTGCCATGGTCCGCCGATTGTAGGTACGTCGACAGGCCCGCGTGTGAGTCAAACTGTTACTCGGCCAGCACCCCGTCGGGCTGCTCGGGCGCCTTTTTTTCAGACTGCCTGATGGGCAGGTGCGCCTGTTCGTAGTCGAGCATTTCCATCAGGTGATGCATCACTTCGTCACCGATCTCATTGGCGCGCCACAGCCGTATCAGTTCGGCCCGCTCGGCCTGGATGGCCGCGAACCGCAGCCGGTTCACCAGCTCGACGCGCGGTGTTCGTTCCGCGTCGGGGGATGCAACCACCGCGATGCGGTCGGCAATCTCGGCCTTCAACGCGCGAGCCCAGCCCGGTGGCGCGCCTTCTGCGATCAGCTGCCTGTCGATGGCTGCCAGGGCCGCAGAGCTCATCGCGCTGCGCACCCGGATCTGCTCATCGTGCAGGCTCCAGTTCGATCCCACCTTCAGGCGGCGGATCATGGGTGTCAGGGACAGACCCTGTCCGATGAGCGTGGCCAGGATGACCGTGAAACTCACGAAGATGATGAGGTCGCGGTACGGAAAGGGCGAACCGTCGGCGAGCTTCAGGGGCAGGGCCAGGGCGGCGGCGAGCGAGACGATGCCGCGCATGCCGCACCAGCTGATGATGATCAGCTCGTTCTTGTTGGGGCGCGGCGCGTCATCGCGCAGGTTGCCGGAGAGGCGCTCGGGCAAATACGCCACCGGAAACACCCAGAGGAAGCGGACCGCCACCGCGACAGCGGTCACGATGATGGCGATGGCCGTGAGCAACGCCGGTGGAAAATTCCCGAGGTTGACCACGACGCCGTGAATCTGCAGGCCGATCAGCATGAACACCAGGCTGTTGAGCAGGAACACCAGCAGGTTCCACACGGAGCGCGCCATGATGCGCATTTCGGCCGAGACGATCTCGGGCGCATAGCGGCCCCGCACGAGCCCTGCCGCCACGACAGCCAGCACGCCCGACACATGCATCAGCTCGGCGGCGATGTAGGCGGCATAGGGAATCGTGAGCACGGTGAGCACTTCGATGAACGGATCGCCCAGCCGCTTGTGGATCCAGATGTACGCGAACGCCAGCGCCATGCCCACCGCAATGCCGCCTATGGACACTGCGGCGAATTGCACCGATGCCTCCATCCACGAGAACGCGCCCGTCAGCACGGCGGCCACGGCGAACTTGTAGAGCACGAGGCCCGATGCGTCGTTGACCAGGCTCTCGCCTTCCAGGATCGTCACGATGCGCCGGGGCATGTTCAGGCGCGACAGGATCGCGGTCGCCGCCACCGCATCCGGCGGCGAGACGATGGCGCCCAGCACGAAGGCCGCGGCCCACGGCACATCGGGCACCAGCCATTTGAGCGTCGCGCCGACGGCAAGCGTCGTGACCGCCACGAGCCCGATCGCCAGCAGGCCGATCGGCTTGATGTTGGCCTTGAAGTCGGTCCAGGACGTGAGAAGCGCTGCCTGGTAGAGGATGGGCGGCAGCACTGCCACCAGGATCAGCTGCGGATCGAAGGTGTATTGCGGCAGGTTGGGCACCAGGCCGAGCACGGCTCCGCCCGCGACCAGCGCGATCGGATAGGGAAACTTGAAGCGTCGTGCAATCCAGCCGAGGGCGACGGAACTGAGCAACAACAAAAGCAGGAGTTCGAGTAGCGCCATGTAGAACGGGGGACGCAAGGGGCGTGCCGATTATGGATGGGCTTGCACTTGCGCCACAATCCGCCTTTTTGTCCTCTCGGCAATCCCATGATCAAACTTTCCACTTCGTTTGCTGCTCCGGCGCTCGCCTTTCTGGTTGCGCTGGGCTCGGGCACTGCATTGGCAGCGGGCTTGACCAAGGGGGACCAGGAGTTCCTGGAGAAGGCGGCCGTCGGCAACCTGTTCGAGATCGAGGCGGGAAAGATGGCCCTGGCGCGGGGCAAGAAGGAAGACGTCAAGCTGCTGGGTGAGCAGAGCGTCTCGGACCATACGAAGAACGCCCAGGAACTGGGCCGGCTCGCGCAAGCCAAGGGCGTCAAATTGCCCACGGAATTGCCGGCCGACCGGAAAAAGAAGCTGCAAGCGTGGTCGGCGTCCAGGAACTTTGACGGCCTGTATCTGAGCGCCCTGGGCTACAACGGCCATTCCCAGGATCTTGCCCTGTTCGAGAAGGCGAGCAAGCAGGCCAAGGACAAGGATGTCCGGGCTTACGCGGCGCGGACCCTGCCCATTCTCAAGATGCACAGGCGCGCCGCGCACGGCAGCCTGACGAACAAGTCCTGAAAGGGGGCCGCCAGGCCCGTCATGCCGGGCCACGACCCGGCATCCATGCTTGCGAACCTAGCGCAGGTTGCCCGTATGCCCCAGCGAATAGCGCCCGGGCTGCGGCCACACCGTCAGGCCGTGCGGCTCGCGCCCGACCTTGACCTTGTCCACCGCACCGGTGGTCGTATCGAAGCGATAGACGACGTTGTCATAACGCCCTGACAGCCAGAGCCACTTGCCGTCGGCGCTGACGTTGCCCATGTCGGGGCTGCCGCCGCCGGGGATCGGCCAGTTGGCAACGACCTTGCGGGAAGCGAAGTCGATCACGGCCACGCCGCCCGGTCCGCGCGGGACACCACGGATGAAGTTGCTGCCGCGATTGGCCACGTACAGGCTCTTGCCGTCGCGGCTGGGGTACAGGCCGTGCGAGCCGACGCCCGTGGGGATGTAGCCGATCTGGCGGAAAGGTTCGAGTTCGACGACGTGCACGCCGTCGGCGACCATGTCCGCCACGTAGAACGTCCTGCCGTTGGGCGCAGCGCGGATGTCCTGCGGCATGGCGGGCATGCCGCGAATGGCGCCGTGCTGGTGACCGCCGTGCTTGGGGGTCATCTGGGCGATCTGCTTTCTGACCTTCTCCATCTCGGCGGGCTTGTCGAAGTCGCGGTGAACCAGGATGGTGCCCATCACCTTGCGGTTGACCATGTCGATCTTGGTGACCGAGCCGCCGAATTCGCAGGTGAAGATCGCGAACTTGCCGTCGATGGAGAAGTCGGCGTGGTTGATGCCGGCGCACTCGGGCGTGGGCAGCGAAAACTCCAGCTTCATCGTGCGCGGATCGCGAAAGTCCAGGCGCTTGTAGGCTTCTGCCACAACGACGGCGTATTTGCCGTCCGGCGTCCAGTACAGGTTGTACGGATCGTCCACCGGGATGTTCGGGCCGGGCTTGCCGGTCTTCGGGTCGATCGGCGTCAGGCTGCCGTCGGTGCGGCCTTCGGCATTGTTGGCGACCCACAGGGTCTTGAGGTCCCAGGATGGAACGACGTGCTGGGGATGGATGCCGACCTTGAAGGTGTCGATGACCTGCAGCGTGGCGGGGTCAATGACCGAGACCGTGTTGCTGCTGCGGTTGGGCACGTACACGCGCTCGAGCGAACCGGCGACTGCAGGCGAGAGCTTGCTCGACGTCGTTTCGCTGTAGAGATTGTTGGGGTCTATCACCGCCGGCATGCCGGGAACCGTGGCGATCGCGGTGCCGGACAGACCGGAGGCAGAAGCCGAAGCGGTGGAAGTTGGGTTCTGCGCGTAGGCAGCGACAGACAGCGCGCCGAGCAGCGTGCAGAGAACGGTTTTTTTCATGGGGTCGGTAACTGGACAGCAGGAAGGAAGGGCGGTGAGATCGCAGCGACGCCGCAGCGGGCGAAACAACCCTCGATCCTAACGCCGTACAGCCACTGCATCGCGAATGGCCCTTGCAGCGTGCTCGACTATCAGGTCGGCACCGATTTTCCCGAGGGCGGCGCTCGCCTGGGTCGGGTCGCCCGTCACCCCGGATGCAGCCTCGGGGGCCGGCGGTGTGCGCATCGCGCCGTCACGGATGCGCGAGGCATCGACGCCCAGCATGAGCGACGTGTCGGCCAGGCCCGCATGTGTGCCGATCTGCGCTTCGGTGATGCCGCGTTTTCGCAAGGCCTCATTGAACGCCGTGGTGGCGGCCTGGTAGTACTGTGGTACCGGATGCGCCCGCGCGGGGGTGCCCGCCCATTCACGGTTCAGGCGCGCCGCGACCGCTGCAATGCTGCTCTGGTAGTTGCCCGAATCCCCGATGAACACGATGTCGCGAAAGCCGTGCTGCCGCAAGCTGCGCGCTGCCCCCAGGAGCACGCCTTCAAACGCTTCCTGCGGCACCGAGATCGTTCCGGGAAACCGCATGTGGCCGCCGGGCGGCGAGATGCGGCCCTCCGGGACATAGTTGACGACTGGCGCGACGATGGCGTTGCCGACCGCCGCCGCAATACGCACGGCCAGCGAAGCCGCCCGGAAGTTGTGTTTGCCCAGCGCCATGTGCGGGCCGTTCTGTTCCGTGCCGCCGATGGGGATGATGATGGTGGTGTGCCCTGCCTTGAGGGCATCGCCCACTTCGGTCCATGTCATCTCGTCGAGCAGCGGGCCCGCTGCTGCCGCGCTGAAGCTGGCCAGGGCCATGGCCAGCGCGGCGCCAAGCTGGACAAGAACGGGACGAAGATTCATTCGGATTCCTTGGGTGCACGGTTGTGTGGAAGGATGCAGGTGCGCGCAGTGCCGCTCATGCTACGGTAGGCCCATGCTCATTGAACTGGTTGCCGAGTTGACAGTGCTCGTTGCGCTGGTCCTGTTCGGGGACGTCGCATTGAAGAGCTACGTCCGCTATCGCCAGCCCTGGTATTCGCAGTTCCTGCTCAAGCGGCGGCTCGCCGTGATGGGGCTTTTGGTGCTGCTGATTGTGGGGGCCAAGGTGTTCGAGGACGTCCTGGCCCAGGAGTCGGGGGTCGTCGACCGCTTCATCCTGACCTCCATCCGGGCGCATATGCCGGCGTCGCTCTACGGATTTTTCAATGCGGTCACGGTCGCAGGCTCGGCCCTGACGGTGGTGCCGGTTGCTGTCGTCGCTGCATTGGGATTGCTGATGCTCAAGCGCCGCGCCGAGGCATTGCTGATCACGGCCTCGCTTGCAACGGCAGCCTCGGCCGTGTATCTCATCAAGACGGCCACGGGCCGTGCCCGACCTGCGCTGTGGGAGACCGAGTGGTTCTGGGGGTCCAGCTTTCCGAGCGGCCACACCTCGCACACAGCGGCCGTGGCGACGGCGCTGGCCCTGTGCGCCGGCCGCCTCTGGCCCGGTTGCGGTCGATGGGCCATGGCGCTGGCCCTGGGCTGGACGTCGCTTGTGGCGCTGTCGCGCCTGGTCCTGGGCGTCCACTGGCCCACGGATGTGCTGGCGGCGATGTGCATGGGGACCTTCATTGCGTTGGCGATCAGCATGGCGATCGACTTGCGAAGCCACGCCGCGAGCCGCTGAACGGCGGTTCAGTCCGACTTGTCGACAACGGCGGGCACCCCGCGCAGGAGCCGCAACCCGTTGCCCACCACCAGCAGGCTGGCCCCCATGTCGGCGAACACTGCCATCCACATCGTGGCACTGCCGAACACCGCCAGCACCAGGAACACGGCCTTGATGCCCAGGGCCAATGCGATGTTCTGCCACAGCACCGCGTGCGTGCGCCTGGACAGGCGCACCGTCTCGGCCACGCGCCTCAGGTCGTCGTTCATGATGATGACGTCGGCCGCTTCCATCGCGATGTCGGTGCCCATGCCGCCCATCGCGAACCCGATGTCGGCCTGCGCGAGGGCCGGCGCATCGTTGATGCCGTCGCCGGTCATGCCGGTTGGGCCATAGCGCTTGCGCATGTCCTGGATGGCCTGCAGCTTGGCTTCGGGCAGCAGGTCGCCGCGGGCATCGGCGATGCCGGCCTGCGAGGCGATGGCCTGCGCCGTGGCGGCGTTGTCCCCGGTGAGCATGACGGCGACGATGCCCAGCGACTTCAGGTCGGCGATGGCGCGGCGCGACGTCTCCCTGATCGTGTCGGCAACCGCGAAGATCGCGACCACCCTGTCGTCGGCTGCGAGCAGCGTCACGGTGCGGCCCTGCGCCTCATGCGTGGCCAGTTCCGCTTCAACCTCGGGGCTGCAGTAGCCCCGCTCGTGCATGGACCGGTGATTGCCCAGCACGAGCCTGGCGCCATCCACCGTGCCTTCAATGCCCCGGCCGGGCAACGCGGCGAAGTTCTCGACTGCGGCGCGTTCGTCGTCGAGGCCTGCGGCGATCGCCTGCGACACCGGGTGGTCGGATCGGCTCGCGATGCTGGCTGCGAAACGGCGCGTGGACGCCTCCTGCGCATCGCCCCAGGTGCGCCAATCCACCAGCCTGGGCTTGCCTTCTGTGATGGTGCCGGTCTTGTCGAGCGCGACGGCCTTCAGGTTGCGGGCGGACTCCAGGAACGTGCCACCCTTGATCAGGATGCCGCGCCTGGCGCCTGCGGCGAGCCCGCTCACCACCGTGACGGGCGTCGAGATCACCAGCGCGCACGGGCAGGCGATGACCAGCAGCACCAGCGCCTTGTACGCCGCTTGCAGCCAGGTGAGATCGGTGAGCAGGGGCATGAGCACAGCCACTGCAATGGCGAGCGCGAACACGGCGGGTGTGTAAACGGCAGCGAAGCGGTCGACGAAACGCTGCGTCGGTGCGCGCGTGCCTTGCGCCTGTTCGACCGCGTGGATGATTCGCGCCAGCGTCGTGTTCGTGGCTGCGGCGGTGACGCGAAATTCGAGTTCGCCGGTCTCGTTGACCGTGCCTGCGTAAACCGTATCGCCGGGCGCCTTGTCCACCGGAATGCTTTCGCCCGTGACGGGCGCCTGGTTGATCGCGCTGTTGCCCCTGGTCACGACGCCATCGAGCGGCACGCGTTCGCCCGGCTTGATGCGAACGACGGACTCCAGCTGCACATCGCCGATCGGCAGGGATTGCCAGTTGCCGTCTGCAGCCTGTACCAGCGCTGTCTCGGGTGCCAGGTCGAGCAGGCCCTTGATGGCATTGCGCGCGCGATCGACCGCCCGCGCCTCGATGAGTTCGGCGATGGCGTAGAGCGCCATCACCATCGCAGCCTCGGGCCATTGGCCGATCAGGAATGCGCCTGTGACTGCCACCGACATCAAGGCGTTGATGTTGAGCCTGCCCCGAAAGAGCGCCGCCATGCCTTTCTTGTAAACGTCCAGGCCGGATAGCCAGATCGCGATCGCGGCCAGCGCCATGCCCAGTGCTTTCCAGGGCAGGGTGTCGGGCGCGAAGAATCCGGTCGCCTCGGCGGCGATCGCCATGCCCAGTGCGAGCACCAGGCGGGAGATGCCGGTGCCCATGTCGTGGTCATGCTCATGAGCATGTTCGTGATCATGACCATCCCCCCCGGCGTGACCTTCGTGCAAGCCCGTGTCGAGTGTGGCAGCCGAAGTTAGGCGTTCGGGTTTGAAGCCTGCCTTGCGGATCGCCTCCAGCGCGACCGGCAATGCCTCTGCGGTGGCGTCGATGCCGAGCGTGCGCGCGCCCAGCTGGAAGCTCAGTGAGCGGATGCCGGCGATCGGCTCCAGTGCCCGGCGGATCTCCGACTCCTCCGCGCTGCAATCCATGGTCGGGATGCGAAAGCGCGGCCCGGCAGGGCGCATCGCCGGGGCAGTGAAGGACACCGGGGCACAGGCGTCGTTGTCACACGCTGAACCGGCTTCGACAGGCAGGGTTTCTGGTTTCATGGCCCAATTGGAAACCCTGTAGCGACATCAGAGTCAAGCTGGAGCATTCGCATGAAGATCGGACAACTCGCCGCAGCCACCGGCACCCAGGTTGAAACCATTCGCTATTACGAGCGCCAGGGCTTGCTGCCCCAGGCCGTGCGCACCGAGGCCAACTACCGCATCTACGACGCCAGCCATGTGCAGCGGCTGGCATTCATCCGTCACTGCCGGTGCCTGGACATGACGCTGGACGAGATCCGCGTGCTGCTGCACTACAAGGACTCGCCCGGCGACAACTGCGGCGAGGTCAACGCGCTGCTCGATGAGCACATCGGCCATGTGGTCACGCGAATCAGGGAGCTCAAGACATTGGAGAAGGACTTGCGCGGGCTGCGCAGCGGATGCGCGGCCGACAGCACTGCCGCGGACTGCGGCATTCTCGATGGGCTGGAGCGAGCTTCTCGCGCGCACGACCATGCAGTGCCTGCGGGCGCGCAACGCCACCACATTGCCGGGCCGCATGCCAGCAGGCCGTCGGTCGCTGCGGCTCGCCAGGCGGAAACCATGTCGCATAGACGCTAGGTCGGGTGTCGGTGCGGGTGGCTAGTGCTTGTGCCCGTGGTGGGCATCGGGCACATGCGCATGGTTGTGCTCCAGGGGCGCGTGTTGATGGACATGGCTGTGTGTCCCCGGGACCGGCGCCGGGTGCGAGTGATCGTGATGCCCGTCGTCATGGGTGTGCGCATGTTCATGGACCATCGGCTCGTGCGTGTGCGCATGGGCATGCCGCTCCAGCAGGTGGACCAGCACGCCCGCGAGCATGAGGGCGGCTCCGGCGGCCATGCCCCAGGTCAATCCGCGCTCGCCCAGGCCCACCGCCACGGCTGCCCCTATGAACGGCGCGAATGCAAACACCGATCCGGTTCGCGCGGCGCCGAATTCGCGTTGCGCGAGCAGGTACAAGCGCAGGCTGACCCCGTAACCGGCACCGCCGATTGCGAGCAGCGCGAGGGCTCGCGTTGCTGGCGGCACTGCTTCGCCGAGCAGCAGGGCGATCACTGCGGCGGCACTGGCGCCCATGGCTGACTTGGCCAGCACGACCTGACCCGGGTCGCGCTCGGCGACGCCGCGAGACAGGGTGTTGTCCACGCCCCAGGCCGCGGTTGCCGCCATCACCGCAAGCAGGCCGGGCAGTTGCGTGCTGCCCCCGCCCAGGCCGCGATCAATCACCAGCACCACGCCACCCAGGAGCAACAGCATCATCGCCGTCCACACCCGTCTGTCCATGACCTCCTGGTAGAGCAGTCGAGCAAGCACGGCGGTGAAGAGCGCTTCCAGCGACAGCATCAGGGAAGAGCTGGCGCCGCTCGTGTGTTGCAGCCCCCACGCCAGCGCGACCGGCCCGATCACTGCGCCGAAGAAGGCCATCAGGCTGATGCGTCCGAGGTCGGAAACTCGCAGCCGTGCCTCCATCGTCGCGGGCCTGCGAAGCAGTGCACCGGCCATTGCAGACCCTGCGTACAGGAGCGCCGCGGTGGCAAACGGGCCCAGGCCCTCGCCAGCGCGTTGCACCAGCGGCGTGCTGATGCCGAACAGCACGGCGCTCAGGAGGGCGAATGCGCCGCCGCGCAGCGCCGGAAGCCTGCCTGGATGGTTGCCGCTCATAGTTCCTCCAGCAACCGCAACAACGCCAGCCGCTCTGCCTCAGGTGCGAAGAGGTGCGCGCGCCGCGCACACTGCGCCGCCAGCCGGTTCAAGAGTCCCTCAGCCTGTGTTGCATCGCGCTGTTCACGGCGGCAACGCATGAGCAGGGCTGCGAGTTGTGCTGCATTGCCGTGCTCGAAATAGCCCTCATAGTCGTCGCCGAGCAGGCCCACGTTGCCATCGATGCGGGACGCGAGGACGGGTGTGCCGCTGCAGATCGCCTCCATCACCACATGCGCGCCGCCCTCGACAGCGCTCGTGTGCACCAGCACATGCGCCTGTGCAATGGCACGCCGCACGTCGTCGTGGGCCATGCCCCCCAACCAGCGGTAGTGCGGGGCCCGCGATTGCGTCGACAGCGCCAGTTCGCCTAGCGGTGCCTCGATCGCTTCGCCGATGTGGTCGATGGTGATGCCTGCGCTGGCATCGATGAGGCATGCCGCTTCGAAAAGCGTCTGCGGCGATTTGACTTGCCTCAGGTGGCCGACCATGACGGCGCGCAACTCATGGACAGATTTGCTACGCGGCTGGAACGAAGCGGTGGACTGGAAGATCACGCGAGCTTTGTGCCGCACGTCCTCGGGCAGCGCGGCGATGCCCAGCGGTTGCAGGACCACCAGCCGCTGGGCGAGGTCCAGGGAGCGCCTGGCAGCCGGATCGAATGCGATGTCGCCATACAGGTCGGTGCCCGTCAGGACGACCGCGAGCCCGCGCGGCCCGCGCTGTGTATGCCAGGCCTCGATCGCCTGCGCCGAGCGTCGTGCGTGCAGCGCGAGCATGACGTCATCGCCGGCGGCGTCTTCATCGGGCCAGTGCTGGGTGATGCGTACGCGGTGAGTCGCTTGCAGAAGCTCCTGCCAACGGGCCGCCGTCTGCCAGTTGCCGTTGTTGGCGTCGGCCAGGGCAGGGCTTACGATCACGATCGATGGAATACGCATCTGACGGTTATAGCTCGGCGCAGGCACTTCGCACGGGCGGGGTGGGGCCGGTACGCGAGGCACTGCTGGCGACGCGCGAGCGAACGCTGGAGTTGGCGGATGCCTATGCCCATGCGCTGGAGGCGAGCGACTGGCGGGTTCCGTACGACAGGGGGCTCAATCCGCCGTTGTGGGAACTGGGCCATATCGCCTGGTTCCAGGAGTGGTGGATCGCGCGCAGCCGCCAGCGCGAGCTTGGCATTCGCTGCGATCCGGTGCATGAACGTGCCCCGTCGCTTCTTGTTTCATCCGACAGCTGGTTCGACTCCAGCCGCATCGAGCATCGCAGCCGGTGGGCGCTGCCACTTTCCGATGCAGACGCCATGCGTGCGTACCTGTCGGACACGCTGGGCGAGACGCTGGCCCTGCTGCAGCGGTTGCCTGAAGAGGCGAGTGCCGATGAGTTGTACTTCTTCCGTCTTTGCGCACTGCACGAAGCAATGCATGCAGAGGCGGCGACCTACATGGCGCGGACCCTGGGCATTTCAGTGCCTCAGCCGGCCGCACGAACACTGGGTTCGTCTGTTGCGCTGGCTGTCCCGACCCAGCTCTTTCGCATGGGCGGCGCGGAGGGTGGTTTTGCTTTCGATAACGAGCTTGGTTCACACGATGTGCGGGTTGAAGCGTTCGAAATCGATTCGCAGCCCGTGAGCTGGTCACGGTTTGCTGCGTTTGTGGGGGATGGCGGTTACGACGAGCCGCGCTGGTGGACCGGCGAGGGATGGGCTTGGCGCCAGCAGGCGCGGGCCAAACCGCCCGGCGAAGGTGCGGATCCCGGCACGGCCGCATGTCACCTGAGCGCGCACGAGGCCGACGCGTGGTGCCGCTGGGCGGGACGTCGGTTGCCGACCGAGGCCGAGTGGGAGTGCGCTGCCTTGACCCTGCCGGGCTTTGCGTGGGGCCATGTCTGGGAATGGACCAGCGACCCTTTCATCGCGTACCCCGGCTTCGAAGCGCATCCCTACCGCGACTATTCCGCGCCGTGGTTCGGCACGCGTCGGGTGCTTCGCGGTGCCTGCGAGGCGACTTCGCCCTGGCTGGCGCACCCGCGCTACCGCAACTTCTTCGAGCCGCATCGCACCGATATTTTTGCGGGATTTCGCAGTTGCGCAGTGAGCGCATCGTGAGCGCAGTCGCCGCTTCGCGGTGGATGCCGGATCAAGTCCGGCATGACAGCCAATTACCGGCTGTCATTGCGGACTTGATCCGCAATCCATTTGCGATCTGGCACCGCGTCCGCTTGGCGGTGGATGCCGGATCGAGTCCGGCATGACAGCCCACTACCGGTTGTCATTGCGGACTCGATCCGCAATCCATCTCCGATCAAGCGCAGTCGCCGTGTCGCGGCACGCTTGAGCAAACTCCGCTCTGCTTACCGGCCTACCGGCGGATAGCCCGCCTCCGTCAGCGCTTTCGCAACCTGCTCGGACCCTGCCGATGAGTCCACTGTCACCTTCTTGGTCGCCAGGTCGACGTTGACCTTCGCGGCAGGATCGACCTCCTGGCAGGCCTGGGTGACGGCCTTGACGCAGTGGCCGCAGGTCATGTCGGGCAGCAGGAATTCGAGCATGGTTTTCTCCGTACAAAAATGAAGTGTTGACATTAACATCATGGCAAGGTTCACACTTGCCGCATGACTACCCATACTTCCACAGCGCAATGGAACCTGGCCATCGAAGGCATGACCTGCGCATCATGCGTCGGCCGGGTCGAGAAGGCCTTGAAGAAAGTGCCTGGCGTGACTTCTGCAGAGGTGAACCTCGCCACCGAAACCGCGCAGGTCGAACTCGACCACGCGGCCGATGCATCGGCACTCGTCGATGCCGTGGTGAAAGCCGGATACACAGCGCGAGCACTGGAGCCCGAGAGCGAGACACCGCAGCCAGCGCGCAATGAATGGTGGCCGGTTGCGGTTGCTGCGGCATTGTCCTTGCCGCTGATGGCACCCATGGTCGCGATGCTCTTCGGGGCGCACCTGTCGATTCCCGCCTGGGTGCAGCTGGCACTGGCCACGCCCGTGCAGTTCTGGCTGGGCGCGCGTTTCTACAAGGCCGGCTGGGCGGCGCTCAAGGCGCGGGCCGGCAACATGGACCTGCTGGTGGCCCTGGGCACCTCGTCCGGCTACGGCCTGTCGATCTATCTCATGGCCCGACACGGAAGCCACGGCGCACCGCACCTCTATTTCGAAGCCTCTGCCGTGGTGATCACGCTGGTGTTGCTGGGCAAATGGCTGGAGACGCGGGCGCGCCGGCAGACGACCGAGGCGATTCGCGCACTCAATGCATTGCGGCCGCAAACCGCGCGTGTACGCCGTGACGGCAAGGAGCAGGAGATCCCCATCGCAGCCGTCCGGCGGGATGACCTGGTGGTGATCCGGCCCGGCGAACGCGTCGCGGTCGATGGTGTGATCGTGGAGGGATCGAGCGAGCTCGACGAGTCGCTCATCACGGGCGAGAGCTTGCCCGTTGCGCGCCACGAGGGCGGCAAGGTGACCGGCGGATCGGTGAACGGCGAAGGCTTGCTGGTCGTTCGCACAACGGCTGTCGGCGCGGAATCGACACTCGCACGCATCGTGCGACTGGTGGAATCGGCGCAGGCGAAGAAGGCACCGGTCCAGCGGCTGGTCGATCGCGTGAGCGAGGTGTTCGTGCCGGTCGTGATCGGCATCGCGTTTCTCACCTTGCTGGCCTGGGGCTTGACCACCGGGGATTGGGAAGTGGCCATCCTGAACGCCGTTGCGGTGCTGGTCATCGCGTGTCCCTGTGCACTGGGCCTGGCAACGCCGACCGCGATCATGGCGGGCACCGGCGTCGCCGCACGGCACGGCATCCTGATCAAGGATGCAGAGGCGCTGGAGATCGCGCACAAGGTCGACGTGGTGGCGTTCGACAAGACAGGCACGCTGACCGAAGGCAAGCCGCAGGTGGCGGCAGCCGATGCGGTCGATGGTGATCGAAAGGCACTGCTTGCGATTGCCGCGTCGATACAGGCCGGCAGCGAACATCCCCTGGCGCGCGCGGTGCAGTCTGCGGCCCAGGCTGAGGGCGTTCCTGGGACAGCCGCCACCAACGTGCATGCGGTTGCCGGCCGTGGAATGTCCGCCGATGTCGGCGGCCGCGCCTTGCGCCTGGGCAGCTCCCGGTGGATGGAAGAACTGCGCGTGGACCTGGCTGCATTGCAGGCCCGCGCCACGCAGCTGCAGTCCGAAGGCCGCACTGTTTCGTGGGTGGCCGATGTCACCGATGCGCCGCGCCTGCTCGGCCTTCTCGCATTCGGCGACACGGTCAAGCCTGCAGCGCAACTGGCGGTGCGAAGCCTGCGCGAGCAGGGTGTGCGCACGGTGCTCCTGACGGGGGACAACGCCGGTAGCGCGAACGCCATCGCCGGGCCGCTGGGCATCGACGACATCCGCTCGGAGGTGCTGCCCGAAGACAAGGCCCGCATCGTCGCGGAACTCAGGGCGGGCGGTCACACCGTCGCCATGGTGGGCGATGGCATCAACGATGCGCCGGCGCTCGCCGCTGCCGATGTGGGGATTGCAATGGGCACCGGCACCGACGTTGCGATGCACGCAGCCGGTGTCACGCTCATGCGCGGCAACCCGGCGTTGGTGGCTGACGCCATCGACATCTCGCGCCGCACCTATCGCAAGATCCGGCAGAACCTGTTCTGGGCTTTCGTCTACAACGTGGTCGGTATTCCGCTGGCGGCGTTCGGGATGCTCGACCCGGTGATCGCCGGTGCAGCGATGGCGCTCAGCAGCGTGAGCGTGGTCACCAATGCGCTGATGCTCAGGCGCTGGAAAGGAGCTTCGACATGACTTTCAATATCGGCGAGGCCGCGAGGCGTTCGGGCGTGTCCGCCAAGATGGCGCGTCATTACGAATCGCTTGGCTTGCTGCCGGAGGTGAACCGCACCGAGTCCGGGTACCGCGTGTACACCGACAAGGAAGTTCACACCCTGCGCTTCATCAAGCGCTCGCGTGACCTGGGCTTTAGCATGGCCGAGATCACCGAGCTGCTCAAGCTCTGGCAAAACCGCGGCCGATCCAGCGCCGACGTGCGCCGCATCGCGTCGAAGCATGTGGCCGACCTGGACCAGCGGATGCAGGAGATGGAGGCGATGCGCAAGACGCTCAAGCACCTGATTCATTGTTGCCAGGGCGACCACCGGCCCGATTGCCCGATCCTCGACGAGTTGCAGGGCCATTAGCGCTTGTATCAGCAGGCGCAGTCGCCGCTTCGCGGTGGATGCCGGATCGAGTCCGGCATGACAAGTTGCAAGACCTGTCGA
>JAZKFI010000037.1:0-24835 GCA_040386575.1 Pseudomonadota bacterium | reverse complement strand
CGTCGCCCTTGAGCTTCTTGGCGCCGGCGTCCTTGTTGCAGGTGCCCATCTTGGCTTGCTGCGCCTTTTGCGCGTCGCTCTTGCCCTTGAGGCAGGAGCTCATGAACTTCTTGCGCTCGTCGCCCTTGAGGGCCTTTTCCTTGGCGTCGGCGTTGCAGTCACCCATCTTGGACTGCTGCTTGTTCATTGCTGGCGCGGCAGGGGTGGCTGGCGTGGCGGGGGTTGCAGGCGTGGCGGCCTTGGGCGCGTCGGCCTTCTTGGCGGATGCGCCAGCCATCGGGGCGCCGGCGTGGCTGGCGGCAAAGGCGGTATTGCCGAACACCAGGGCGGAGCCCAGGAGGACGATGGACATCAGATTCTTCATGGAAATCTCCGTTGAGGGGTTGCAAATCGCCCGATGGGCCGGTGCTTAACGGATGTGCTGCGCAACCGGATGACCACCCCCGTAAAATCCCTTGATGCTTCAGGTCAAACAGGATTTGCTCGGCGCGCTTGCGGCCGGGCTGGAACGGCTTTTCCCCGGTTCGGGGGACAAGGCCGCGTTCGAGTCGCCCAAAGTGGCGGCTCATGGCGATTTCGCGTGCACGGCAGCCATGCAACTGGCCAAGCCGCTCAAGCAAAACCCCCGGCAGGTCGGCGAGGCGCTTCGCGCCGCGCTGATGGAATCCAGGCCTTTCCAGGATTGGGTGGAGTCGGTGGAAATCGCCGGCCCGGGCTTTCTCAACATCAAGCTCAAGCCGCAGGCCAAGCAGCAGGTGGTCAAGGAAGTGCTCGGTGCCGGGGAGTCATTTGGCCACCAGCGCAGCAACGGCAAGAAGATGATGGTGGAGTTCGTCTCGGCCAACCCGACCGGCCCACTGCATGTCGGCCACGGCAGGCAGGCGGCTCTGGGCGACGCGATCTGCAACCTGTTCGCGACGCAGGGCTGGGAGATGCACCGGGAGTTCTATTACAACGATGCCGGCGTGCAGATCGCCACGCTGGCCACCTCGACGCAGCTGCGCGCCAAGGGGCTCAAGCCGGGCGATCCGGGTTGGCCCGAAGCCGCCTACAACGGCGAATACATCCAGGACATTGCCAACGACTTCCTGGCGAAAAAGACCGTCAAGGCTGACGACCGCGAGTTCACCGCCAGCGGCGACGTCGAAGACCTCGATTCGATCCGCCAGTTTGCCGTGGCGTACCTGCGCCACGAGCAGGACCTGGACCTGAAGGCGTTTGCTGTCCGGTTCGACCACTACTTCCTGGAGTCGAGCCTTTACACCCGCGGCCTCGTGGACAAGACCGTGCAGCTGCTGCAGGCCGCCGGCAAGACCTACGAGCAGGACGGCGCGCTGTGGCTCAAATCCACCGACTACGGCGACGACAAGGATCGCGTGATGCGCAAGTCCGACGGCACGTATACCTACTTCGTTCCCGATGTGGCGTATCACATCAACAAGTGGGAGCGCGGCTTCACCAGGGTCGTCAACATCCAGGGTACCGACCACCACGGCACCATCGCGCGCGTGCGGGCCGGTCTGCAGGCGGCGGGCGTGGGTGTGCCCGAGGGTTATCCCGACTATGTGCTCCACACGATGGTGCGGGTGCTGCGTGGGGGCGAAGAGGTCAAGCTCTCCAAGCGTGCAGGCAGCTATGTGACGCTGCGCGACCTGATCGAATGGACCAGCAAGGACGCGGTGCGGTTCTTCCTGGTGTCGCGAAAGCCCGACACCGAATACACATTCGATGTCGACCTGGCGGTGGCGAAAAACAACGACAACCCGGTCTATTACGTGCAGTACGCCCACGCGCGCATCTGCTCGGTGCTGGCTTCGTGGGGCGGGGATGCATCCTCATTGAAGGGCGTGGACCTGTCGCCGCTTACCAGCCCGCAGGCCCAGGCCCTGATGCTGCAGCTGGCCAAGTACCCGGACATGCTGCGCTCGGCGGCCGAAGATTTCGCGCCGCACGACGTCACCTTTTACCTGCGCGAACTGGCGGCGGCGTACCACAGCTACTACGATGCCGAGCGCATCCTGGTCGATGAGGAAAACGTGCGAAATGCCAGGCTGGCGCTGGTCGCCGCCACGGCGCAGGTGTTGCACAATGGCCTCGCTGTGCTGGGCGTGAGCGCCCCGCAAAAAATGTAGTTATCCAGGAACAACGCGAGTGAAGAACAAGCAAACCGGTTCGGTCATCGTCGGCATCATCATCGGCGTGGTGCTGGGCCTGGCCGCGGCCCTGGCCGTCGCCGTCTATGTGACCAA
Source organism: Pseudomonadota bacterium (assembly GCA_040386575.1). Taxonomy (GTDB): domain Bacteria; phylum Pseudomonadota; class Gammaproteobacteria; order Burkholderiales; family Burkholderiaceae_C; genus Ramlibacter. Next base: position 22,586 of record JAZKFI010000037.1, on the reverse strand, counting down.
GGTGCCAGTGCCCTTCTTGAACAAGGGCCAGAACCGCAGCGCCGACCAGGACGCCGCCGAGTCGCGCAAGAACCGGGACTGGGACCCGAACGCGCCGCTCTACGGCAAGAACCCGGCACGGGCCCTGGCGCCTGCATCGGCGGTCGTGGCCGCCCCGGCGCCTTCAGCGATTGCGCCGGCCTCGGCTGCATCCGGTGTCGCCAGCGCATCGGCCCGGCGGGCTGCCAGCGCCGCTTCCGCTGCGGTCGCGGCGAAAAAGACCGAAGACCTGCCACCTGCTGTCAGGGGTCGCCCGGCCTCCGACCCGATCGGCGACCTGGCCGCTGCGCGCATCGGCACAGGCCCCGGCGGCGATCCGTTTCTCTACTTCGTGCAGGTCGGCGCGTTCCGTACGGCCGAGGATGCAGAGGCGCATCGGGCCAAGCTTTCACTGATGGGCATCGAAGCCAAGATCACCGAGCGCGAGCAGTCGGGCCGCCAGGTGTTTCGCGTGAGGCTGGGTCCTTACGACAAGAAGGAAGAGGCCGACCGGGCCAAGGAAAAGCTGGACGGCAGCGGCGTCGATACGGCGCTGGTGCGTGTCCAGCGCTAGGTGGCCCCGGAACCTTCCAGGGCCTCACAGGCTCTCACCCCAGCTAGAAGGAGTGATCAGATGAATCGACGTGAATTTTCCGCTGGGGCTGCGTGCCTGTTCGCCACTGCAGCCCTCGGAGTAGCCGGCCCGGTCTTCGCGCAGGGCAAAAAGCCCGAGGACGGCGGGGACTACATCTCGCTGGACAAGCGCGTTCCTGTTGATGCGCCGGCCGGCAAGGTCGAGGTCATCGAGTTCTTCTGGTACGGCTGCCCGCACTGCAATGCGTTCGAGCCTCGCCTCGTGTCCTGGATCAAGCGCCAGCAGCCCGATGTGGCGATTCGCCGCGTACCGGCCGCCTTTCGCGATGACATGGTTCCGCAGCAGCGCCTTTTCTTCACCCTCGAGGCGATGGGCAAGCTCGACGAGTTGCACGAAAAAGTCTTCCGCGCGATCCACGAGGAGCGCAATCCGCTGGACCGCGAAGCACTCATCGTCGACTGGGTCGGCAAGCAGGGTGTGGACGCCGTGAAATTTCGCGAGCTGTACAACTCGTTCGGCATTTCGTCGAAGGCTCGCCGCGCCATCCAGGTCCAGGATGCGTACAAGGTCCAGGGTGTGCCGGCCATCGGTATCGCGGGCCGGTTCTACACCGATGCAGGCCTGACGGGCAGCATGGACCGCGCCCTGCAAGTCACCGACTACCTGGTTGCCGAAGCTCGCAAGTCCCGGTAGCCGTCTCTGCCGATCCCCGCTCGTCGGGGTGATTCCGTCACGGGGACGGCTACAATCGCAGCAAGATTCATGCCTCCTATGACCAAACAACCCATCCTCACGCTGCTGGCTGTTGCCTGCCTGATCGCTGCCAACCCGGCCAGTGCCGAGAAAGCCGACCGGACCAAGCCCATGAACGTGGAGGCTGATGCCCTGCGTTATGACGATCTCAAGCAGACCAGCGTCTTCACCGGCAAGGTAGTCCTGACCAAGGGGACGATCATCATCCGCGGCGCGCGAGTCGACGTCCAGCAGGATGCAGAGGGCTACCAGTTCGGCGTGGTGACAGCCGAGCCGGGCAAGTTGGCTTTCTTCCGGCAAAAGCGCGAGGGTGTCGACGAATACATTGAAGGCGAAGGCGAGACCATCGAATACGACGGCAAGGCCGACCGGGTCAAGTTCATCAAGCGCGCCGAGATGCGGCGCTATCGCGGCGCGACGCTCAACGACGAAACCGTCGGCAGCCTGATCACCTACGACAACACCACCGACGTCTTCACGGTCGATGGCGGACCTGCCGGAACAGCCGGCGGGGCGCTGGGCACCGGCCGCGTTCGCGCCGTGCTCGCACCGCGGTCCAACGCCTCCGCGCCTGCACCGGCAGCGAGCCCCGCCGCAGCACCGATCACCCTCAGGCCCACGACCACGCTCGACGGGGGCAAGAAGTGATGGATGCGTCCACGGCGGGGCGCACTGCCGCGCCCGGCGCTGACGCTGCTGCTCCCGTCAGTCGCCTGCAGGCCAGGAACCTGCAAAAGACCTACGGCAGCCGAAAGGTCGTCAAGGACGTTTCGCTCAATGTCGAAAAGGGTGAAGTGGTGGGCCTGCTCGGTCCCAACGGCGCTGGCAAGACCACGTCGTTCTACATGATCGTGGGGCTCGTGCGTGCAGACGCAGGCGAGATCTCCATTGACGGCGAGTCGGTCGAGCACATGCCGATCCACCGGCGTTCGCGCCTGGGCCTGTCGTACCTGCCGCAGGAAGCGTCGATTTTTCGCAAGCTCAATGTGCAGGAGAACGTGCGCGCCGTGCTCGAACTCCAGCGCGACGCACAGGGCAAGCCCCTGAAAAAAGCCGAGATCGACAAGCGGCTCACTTCGCTCTTGCAGGACCTGCGCGTGGACCACCTGCGCGATTCGCCGGCGCTGGCTCTTTCGGGTGGCGAGCGACGCCGGGTCGAGATTGCCCGCGCCCTGGCGACACAGCCGCGATTCATCCTGCTGGACGAGCCGTTTGCCGGCATCGACCCGATCGCGGTCATCGAGATCCAGCGGATCATCGGCTTTTTGAAATCGCGCGGCATCGGAGTGCTCATCACCGACCACAACGTGCGCGAAACACTGGGCATCTGCGACCACGCCTACATCATCAGTGAGGGCAGCGTGCTGGCGCAGGGCACCCCGTCCGAGATCGTGAACAACGCCGACGTGCGTCGCGTTTACCTCGGCGAGCACTTCCGCATGTGATTGAGTCCTGGCCAGCATGAAGCAGGGGCTTTCACTTCGCGTCTCGCAGCACCTGGCGCTGACGCCACAACTGCAGCAGTCGATCCGGCTGCTGCAGTTGTCCACGCTCGAATTGAGCCAGGAAGTCGAGCAGATGCTCGACGAGAACCCGTTCCTGGAAGTCTCGCAAGACGACGCCCCGCGCGAGGAGTTCGGGCTGGCGCAGGCGGACACGGCAGCGCCCGAAGAAGACCGCGAGACGGAATTCGCGGATTACGCGCCGACGTCCACGACCGCAACGTCAACCACCGAAACCGAACCGGCAGCCGCGCCTGACGCGGAGCCGAGCTGGGAAGGTGACGGCAGCACCGAAGTCATCCCCGATGACGGCGAGTGGGGCGGCGACGCAACGCCGCGCAAGAACAACCTGGGCGGCGACGACGAGATGGACGCGACGGAGCTCGCGCGCGGCAATGAATCGCTGCAGTCATTCCTGCATCGGCAGGCGCTGTCGCTACGTCTGTCCGAGATCGACGGCTTTGCGCTGCGGTTTCTGATCGAGTCGCTCAACGACGACGGCTACCTCGACGAGCCGCTGCCGTCGCTGGCAGCGAGCCTCGCGCCCGATGATCTGGAGCAGCAGGAGGAGCTTGTGCACCGGTTCACGGTGGCGCTTGGCCTGTTGCATCACCTGGAGCCGGTGGGCGTGGGCGCGCGTTCACTGGCCGAGTGCCTGATGCTGCAACTCAAGGCCAAACACGCAGCTGAAGGGCCGCATCCGGTCTGCATGACCGCCATGCGCATTTGCGCGCAGCCGATGGAGTTGCTCGCCAGGCGTGACATCAAGCGCCTCTCGCAGTTGTGCGGGGACAGCGATGCCAACATCCGCGCCGCCATCACCCTCATCGGCCGCCTCGAGCCGAAACCGGGGCGACGCTTCGTGGATGTCGAGCGCAACATCGTGGTGCCCGATGTGCTGGTCGCCAAGGTGGGCCGCGGCGCCCAGGCGCGTTTTCAAGTGCGACTCAACCCCGATGTGATGCCGCGACTTCGCGTGCACGATCTGTATGCGGGGGCGCTCAAGTCGCATAAAGGCGAGGGGCACCAGGCGCTACAGCAGCGCTTGCAGGAGGCGCGCTGGTTCATCAAGAACATCCAGCAGCGCTTCGACACGATCCTGCGCGTGTCCAGCGCCATCGTCGAGCGGCAGAAGAATTTCTTTGTGCATGGCGAACTGGCCATGCGCCCACTCGTGCTGCGCGAAATTGCCGATGAGCTGGGCCTGCACGAATCGACGATCAGCCGCGTCACGACCGCCAAGTACATGTCCACCCCCTATGGCACGTTCGAGCTGAAGTATTTCTTCGGTTCGGCCCTGGGTACAGAGACCGGCGGCAACGCATCGAGCACGGCCGTGCGTGCGCTCATCAAACAGTTCGTCGCTTCCGAGAACCTGAAAAAGCCGCTCTCGGACAGCCAGATCTCCGACATGCTCAAGGAGCAGGGCATCGAGTGCGCGCGGCGCACAGTTGCCAAATATCGTGAAGCGCTGAGAATCGCGCCTGCGAACCTTAGAAAGGCGCTTTGAACTCCCTACAGCTCTTTTTGCCCTGCGCCGCCGGCGTCGAGGGCTATCTGGCCGACGAGGTGCACCGCATCACCGGCCTGGCCGGCGACGACCTGCTCACCGGTCGAGGCGGCGTGGTGCTCAACGCATCGTGGCGCGAGGCGCTGCGCCTGAACCTGCACAGCCGCCTGGCGCAACGCGTGCTGGTGCAGCTGTCGCACACGCCGTATCGCAGCGAGAACGATCTCTACGAAGCCGCGAGCGCGGTGACCTGGGAAGCGTGGTTCACCAACCGCGAAACCTTCAAGGTCGAGGTAACGGCGCAGCACAGTCCGCTCAAGAGCCTGAACTTCGCGGGCCTGAAAGTGAAGGACGGCATCGTCGATCGCTTTCGCAACAAGACCGGCGAGCGGCCCAGCGTCGAGACGCAGTGGCCGCATGTGCGCGTGTTCGCCCACCTGACCAGCGACATGGCGACGCTCTACATCGATACTTCGGGCGAGCCGCTGTTCAAGCGCGGCTGGCGTGAAGACAAGGGCGAAGCGCCGTTGAAGGAAACGCTGGCGGCCGCCATGATCGCGGCCAGCGGGTGGGACGGCACCGTGCCGCTTTACGACCCGTGCTGCGGCAGCGGCACCATTGCCATCGAAGCGGCGCAGGTCGCGTGCAACATTCCGCCGGGGCAGTTCCGTCGCTTTGGCTTCGAGCGGCTCGTGCCGTATCAGGAGCACGTCTGGAAGGCCATCTGGGAGGCGGGCAAGGCGCAAAAGCGCGAACCCACGGCGCCGATCTTCGGCAGCGATGTGGCGTTTCGAATGGTCGATTTCGCGCAACGCAATGCCGAGCGTGCAGGTGTGGCCGATGCCGTGAACCTGCGCGGTGGCGACGCGTTGCAGCGCATGCCGCCTTCGGAAACACCGGGCGTGATGCTGGTGAACCCGCCGTACGGCGAGCGCATCGAGACAGCCGGCGTCGCGGGCAGGAGCCAGGGCGGTCGCGAGCGTGCGGAAACCGAGGACGGCGGCGACTTCTTCAACCAGCTGGCCGCACACTGGAAGAAAAATTATCCCGGCTGGACGGCCTGGGTGCTGACGCCCGATCTCAAGCTGCCGTCGCGCATGCGCCTGAAGGAATCGCGCCGCGTGCCGATGTGGAACGGGCCTATCGAGTGCAGGCTGTTTCGCTTCGATATGGTCAAGGGTTCGGCTCGTGAGAAGAGCGCTGGTGTCGATGAGAAGAACAGCGGTGTCGATGAAAAGAACAGCCGTTCTTGACACCAACATCGTGCTGGACCTCTTCATCTTTGCCGATGAAGCCGCAAAGCCACTGAGACAGCAGCTCGACCAGGGCCTGCTGCGCTGGATTGCCACCGAGCGCATGCGCAGCGAGCTCGAACGGGTGCTGGCCTATCCGCATATCGTCTCGCGCATGGAGTTTTACGCAACCACGGCGCAGGACGTGCTCGCTGCGTTTGATCGCCATGCCGAGATTGCGCAAGCGCCGCAGAAGGCACGCTTCATCTGCAAGGATGCGGATGACCAGATCTTCATCGACCTGGCTGTGCACCATCAGTGCCTGTTGCTGAGCAAGGACAAGGCTGTGCTGACGATGAAAAAGCGCCTGGCATCGCTCGATGTCGAAGTGTCGAGGGCGTTGCCGACATCGTCCTACAGCTGCCCTCAATCCGCGACAGCACACTCAACGGTTGTCATGCCGGACTTGATGCATCCATGAAGATCCTGGATTGCGGATGAAGTCCGCAATGACACCCGAAGAAGGACTCACATGATTCGCATCGCCATCATTTTGGGCAGCACCCGGCCCGGCCGCAACGGTGAAGCCGTCGCCAAATGGGTGCATGAACAGGCCGGCAAGCGCACCGATGCGCAATACGAGCTGGTGGACCTCAAGGACTTCGACCTGCCCCTGCTCGACGAACCCGTGCCGGCTTCCATGCACAAGTACAGCAAGCCGCACACCATCAAGTGGGCCGAGAAAATCGCCTCGTTCGACGGCTTCGTGTTCGTCACGCCGGAGTACAACCACAGCACGTCGGGCGCGCTGAAGAACGCGATCGACTTCATCTATAAAGAGTGGAACAACAAGGCCGCAGGCTTCGTCAGCTACGGCAGTGCGGGCGGTACGCGCGCGGTGGAGCATCTGCGACTCATCATGGGCGAGCTTCAGGTGGCCGACGTGCGCGGGCAGGTGATGCTTTCGCTCTTCACCGACTTCGAAGGGATGAAGACCTTCAAGCCGGCCGAAATGCACCTGAAGTCGCTGGCAACGATGCTCGACCAGCTCGTTGCCTGGAGCACGGCGCTCAAGACGCTGAGGTAAAGCCAGCGCTGGTCGAGGTGTCGCGCACGGTGCGGGCGGCAAACCCTTCGGCCTGCGCCATCGGCCAGTAGAGTTTGAATACGTTGTGTTGCTCGCTGAGGTCGCCCGACAGCAGCGCGCCGGGCTCGACCGACATGATCAGGTTGGCGAGCAGCCTCACTTCGGTATCGGTGATGCGCCGCACGATGTGATGTGCCGAGATTTCGCGTGGGTGCTTCAGGCCCGCGGCCTGCACCAGTTCCTTGAGTGCATGCAGTGTCGAGCGATGGAAGTTGAAGACGCGCCCGGCCTTGTCCGGCACCACCAGCGCGCGCTCGCGCAGCGGGTCTTGCGTGGTCACGCCGGTGGGACAGTTGCCGGTGTGGCACGTCTGGGCCTGTATGCAGCCCAGCGCCATCATGAAGCCGCGTCCGGCGTTGCACCAGTCGGCGCCCAGCGCCATCATCCGCGCGATATCGAATGCGGTGATGACCTTTCCCGCGCAGCCCACGCTGATGCGCTCGCGAAGGCCCGCACCGACGAGCGTGTTGTGGACCAGCAGCAGGCCTTCCTGCAGCGGCGCACCGACGTGGTCGCTGAACTCCACCGGTGCCGCGCCTGTGCCGCCTTCCGCTCCATCGACCACGATGAAGTCCGGTGTGATGCCGGTCTGCAGCATGGCCTTCACGATGCCGAACCATTCCCACGGATGGCCGATGCACAGCTTGAATCCGACGGGCTTGCCGCCGGATAACTCACGCAGCCTCGCGATGAAAGCCATCATCTCCAGCGGCGTCGTGAAAGCCCCATGCGACGACGGCGAGATGCAATCCACGCCTTCGGGAACGCCCCGTGCAAGCGCGATCTCTTTCGTGACTTTGGCGGCAGGAAGAATGCCGCCATGCCCCGGCTTCGCGCCCTGGCTCAGCTTGAGTTCGATCATCTTGACCTGCGGCTGAGTGGCGTTGGCGACGAATCGATCTTCGGAGAAATGGCCGTTGTCGTCGCGGCAGCCGAAGTACCCGGAACCGATCTCCCAGATCAGGTCGCCGCCATGCGTGCGGTGATAAGTGGAGATGGAACCTTCGCCGGTGTCGTGCGCGAAGCCGCCGAGCTTCGCGCCCTTGTTCAGGGCCATGATCGCGTTTGCAGACAGCGAACCAAAACTCATCGCCGAGATGTTGAACACGCTCGACTCATAGGGCTGCGCGGTCTGCGGTCCGATCGTCACGCGAAAGTCCGACGACGCCAGCACGGTGGGAAACATCGAATGGTTGATCCACTCATAGCCCTGCTTCGTCACATCGAGCTGCGTGCCAAAGGGTCGGTTGTCCGGCTCACCCTTGGCGCGCTGGTACACCAGTGATCGCTGCGCGCGGGAAAACGGCGCGGCTTCGGAATCGCTTTCGATGAAGTACTGCCGCATCTCCGGGCGGATGTATTCGAAGAGAAAACGCATGTGCCCGATCACGGGGTAGTTGCGCAGCACCGCGTGGCGCGTCTGTCGCAGGTCGTGGATTCCGATGGCGGCAAGCGTGCCGAAGACCAGCGCGCCGAGTCCCGCTCCGTAGGGGTAATGGGTGAGCCAGGCGAGCGAGATGACGAGGCCAAGGAAGCACGCGGCCAGCGTGTTGTAGCGCACGCCGTAGTGCCGCGATATGAATCCTGCCTTCATCGCATGTAGTTGCGCAGCGCCTGCGCTGTCTCGGCGTGCAATTCCTCTGGAATGAAATGCCCTGCCGGCATGCTTTGCCCGGTGACTGTTCCGGCGCATTGCGCCTGCCACAGTGCAATCGGCTTGAACAGTTTATCGATGAGGCCGCGCTGGCCCCATAGCGCGAGCATGTCGCACTGGATCTTCTCGCCGCGCTCGCGACTGGCGCGGTCGTGATCCAGGTCAATGCCCGCGCTCGCGCGATAGTCTTCGCATGCCGCGTGGATCGACTCTGCGCGGCAGAAGCAGCGCTCGTATTCCGCGAGGGCCTGCGGTTCGATGTAGTCGAGCCCGCCTGCGCCCCAGCCGCCCAGCTTCGCGTGCAGGTACATCCGCGCGTTGGCACCGATCATGGTTTCGGGAAGCGGCGCGGGCTGGATGAGATGGAACCAGTGGTAGTAGTACCGCGCGAATGTCATGTCCGTTGCGGCATACATGTCGAGCGTGGGTGCGATGTCGATCACGCACAGCTTCCTGACTGCTGCCGGATGATCGACAGCCAGCCGATGGGCAACACGTCCGCCCCGGTCATGACCGCAGAGGAAGAAGTCTTCTTCTTCCAGCAGTGCCATCAGCTCCACCATGTCGCGCGCCATGGTGCGCTTGCTGTAGTTGGCGTGATCCTCTTGCCCGGGCGCCTTGGACGAATCGCCATAGCCGCGCAGGTCGGGCATGACCAGAAAGTAATCGTCCTTGAGTTGCTGTGCGATGCGATGCCAGATGGCATGCGTCTGCGGAAACCCATGCAGCAGGAGCAGCGCAGGCTTGCCCTTGGCGCCGCCGAAGCGTGCAAAGATCTCGGTGCCGTTGACGGCGAAGCTCGCCTTGTCGAAACCATCGAACCATTTTTGATCGGTGTTCATTCGGTCGGATTCCTCGCAAGAAATTTTTGCAGATTGCCGGCGGCTTGTGCGCGCACCTTGCCGCGAATCACGGGTGTCCAGCCGAGCAATACACCGGGTGCGCCCAGGGCCTGCCGCGACCATTTCCAGAAGTCGAAGCTGTCTTCGTGGCGAACGATCAGGCCTGCCGGATTGAAGCTGAACCTGGCGTCGATCGCGTTGTCAACGATGCGGCCTGTGGCGCTGAACCTGTAGTGCGCGTCCCAGTGCGCGCTGCCCGAGTCGGCGACGGCATGCACATCGCGAAAGCTGAGCTTCCACACATCAGCGCCTTTGGCCTGCGTCGCCTCGCAGAGCATCCGCCACATGCCTGCGACTTCACGCTTGCCCTTGAGCGAGAACACCTCATCGTCAAAGGTGACGTCATCGGCGTAGCAGCCGGCCATCGTTTTCGCGTCGAGGCGCGAGAAGGCACCATAGAAGGTCTCGATGGTCTGCTGGTTGGGGTGCATGAATGTCCTCGTTGATCGTCAGAGCGCCCTGGGTACCGCAGCGGCGAGGAAATCGTACACCGCCCGGATGCGGGGGTTCGTGCGAATTTCGCGATGCACCGTCAACCATATCGGAAGGGGCGGGACCTTCACCATCGGCAAGACAGCAACGAGGTCGCTGTCCATGCGCGCCAGGTAGTCCGCCACAAAGCCAACGCCCAGTCCGGCACGCACGGCTTCCCAGTAAGCGACGAGGTCGTCGGTGCGAAATGCAAAGGATTCGCGCGTGACGGGAAAGCCGAACTGGGCAAAGCCCTTGAGGATCGCCTCGTCGCGGTCATTGCCGACGAGTTCGTGCGAGCCGAGATCGGTGATTTGCCTGGGTGTGCCGCGCCGCCGCAAATAGTCCCGATGCGCGTAGGCACCCAACGTGACCTTCGCGATGCGCCGGGTCACAAGGCTGGCCTGGTCGGGCAGCACCATGCGCAGGGCGATGTCGGCCTCGCGCCGAAGGAGGTTGCTCACTGCGTTGCTGGAGACGAGATCGACCTGCACGTCGGGCAGCGCGCTTCGCATCTGGGCCAGCACGCCTGGCATCACGAAGCACGCAATGGGCTGGCTCGCGCTGATGCGCACGCTGCCTGTGATCGCCTCTTGTGCGCCAGAGACGCTGCGTGAGAGTTGCATCGCGCTGACTTCCATCGCACGCGCCGACTCTTCCAGACGATGCGCCGTGTCCGTCGGGAGCAGGCCGCGGCCCGTGCGTTCAAACAGCACGACGCCCAGCTGGCTTTCCAGCTCGGCAATATGGCGGCCGACGGTAGGCTGCGTCGTTCCCAGCACGCGTGCGGCGCCGAGCAGGCTGCCGTTGTCCAGTGCGGCCAGAAACGAGCGGATGAGCCGCCAGTCGAATTCGTGCTTCATGCTGGATATGCAGTATTGAATAGCTGGTATGAGTCGATGGCAGATTGTCGAATAGGTCGGGTTTTTTCACAATCAGGCTCATCCCAACAGGCGCAAACGCGAGGTCGCTCAAATGCAGAGACGCAACTTTCTTCATGTCGTGGGCGGTGCAGCGATTGCAGCGGCCGTTCCCCTTTCCGGCTGCTCCCTTTCCAGCCAATTCCCGGCGCAGGCCGTGCAGGCCTGGCAGGGGCCGAGCGCGCAGGAGACCGACGTCAGGCGCTGGATCCTGAGCTACGCGATCCTTGCGCCGCACTCGCACAACCTGCAATCGTGGCTGGTGGATTTGCGCACGCCCGGTGAGATCGTCTTGTTTTGCGACCTGACGCGCCTGCTGCCTGAAACCGATCCGTTCTCTCGCCAGATCATGATGAGCCAGGGGACTTTCCTGGAGTTGCTGGACCTGGCTGCAAGGCAAAGGGGGCAGCGTGCCGACATCGAGCTGTTTCCACAGGGCGAATTCGCAAGCGACAAGCCTGACGCGCGCCCCGTTGCGCGCATCCGTCTCACGGCTGACCCGTCGGTACGCCCCGATCCGTTGTTCGCGCAAATCCTGCAACGGCACACGAACCGCGAAAGCTACGAATCGCGCGTGCCCTCAGCCGATGGCGTGCAGGCGATTGCACAAAGCCTGGCTGGTCAGGCCGTGCGTGCGGGCTTCATTGATTCATCGAAGCCTGCTGTCATGCTGCAGCATCGCGCGATTGCAAAGGAGGCGTGGCGTATTGAACTGGTGACACCGCGAACCATCATGGAGTCGTACAAGGTGCTGCGAGTTGGCCCCGATGAAATCGCGCGGCATCGCGACGGGCTCTCCATCAACACGCCCGTGATTCGTGCGCTCACTGCATTGGGGCTGTTCGATCGCACCAGGGCGCCGGGCGCCGACGACAGCGCAACCACCGGTCAGCTCAAGGACTTCAACGAGAAGATCGACTCGACCCCGGCTTTCTTCTGGATGGTGACCGAGGGCAACGACCGGCGCACGCAGGTCCATGCGGGGCGCGCCTACGCGCGAGCACAGCTGGCTGCGACAGCACAGGGCCTCGTGATGCACCCGCTTTCCCAGGCGCTGCAGGAATATCCTGAACAGGCTGCGCCGTATCGGCAGATTCATGAATTGCTGGCAGCTGCGGCGCCGCGCTTCACCGTGCAGATGTGGACGCGATTGGGCTATGCCGCACCCGCACAGCCTTCACCACGCCGTGGACTGGACGCCCACATCACCCAGGGCGAGGTTACTTCGCAGGCGTCTGCGCGACGCGGCTGATCAGGGCCACGACTGCGTGTTCGACTGTTGCGCGCCGCACGGCGGCCCTGTCGCCGTCGAAGCGCCGCGTTTCGCTGTCGAGGCGGCCGTCGACCATGAAGCCGAACCAGACCGTGCCCACCGGCTTGTCCTTGCTGCCCCCGGTTGGTCCTGCAACGCCGGTCACGGCGACGCTGACCTTCGCGCGCGAATGGCGTACCGCGCCGAAAGCCATTGCGCGTGCGACCACCTCACTGACAGCGCCGTTCGATGCGATCAGGCCTGCATCGACACCCAATGAATCGGTCTTCGCTTCGTTGGAGTACGTGACGAACCCTCGCTCGAACCACCGGCTCGATCCGGCGAGGTCCGTGCACGCGGCAGCGATCATGCCGCCGGTGCAGCTTTCGGCGGTCGCAAGCATCCAGTCGCGCTCGAGCAGGACTTCAGCGAGTCGTTGTATGTCCATCACCAGACCCTCCAGAGTGCGATCACGATCAGGGTGCAAAACGCAGCCACCAGGTCGTCGAACAGGATGCCGAATCCGCCCTTCCATCCAAAGCCGTGGAAGAGGTCGTCGGCCCAGGCCACCGGCCCTGGCTTGGCCGCGTCGAAGATGCGAAAGAGCACGAACGCTGCGAACTGCGCAGCCAGGCCCGCAGGCATGACGAGCCACAAAATGATCCAGAACGCGACGACTTCGTCCCACACGATATTGCCGGGGTCGAGCAGCCGCATGTGTTCGGCCGTGACGGTGCAGGCCCACAGGCCGACAACGAGCGAGACCGCAATGACGCCGCCGATCTGCATCGGTGTCAGCCACAACTGCATGACCACATAGGCAAGCCAGGCCCAGAGCGTGCCGGCGGTGCCCGGTGCGACGGGGGAAAGGCCCGAGCCGAAACCCAGTGCGATGCAGTGCGCGGGATGCGACAGCATGAAGCGCGCGTTGGGCCGGATCACCGGTGGACGCACGGGGGGATTGAGGGGTGTCGGCAAAGGGACTGGAGAGGGAAGATTCATCTGGCGCGGCAACTGCCGTTGTGGACCCGGAAGTCGCGCGGCATCACGGGATTCCTGTCGGCCCACAGTCCAGCCCGCGCAGCGCGTGCCTGCTTTTCTTCCTGGGCATAGGGGCCGGGATCGCCGCGAAAACGATAAGACCAGGCGAAACCGCGCGAGACCATCAACTCGCCCACATCCTGCCGGCCCAGCCGCAATCGGGCCAGCACGCGATCGTTGCCGTCGCGCTTATTGCTCATCACGACCACGCGGCGACGATGCAGCAATGCCGCGAGCTCGGCGCGTGAAGTCGCGCCGAATGGCTGGCAGATTTCCGGTGCGTCTATGCCTTCCACACGGACGGGCCGCGCCGCGCCGCCGCGCGCGGGTCGCACCCAGACGGTGTCGCCGTCAATCACGGTTGTCACGACGGCGGCAAACCGCTCGGCCTGCGCTGCAAGGGGCGCGAGCGCAAGCGCGGCCGTGGCGAGAATCGTACGCAGCGACAGCATGAAGGGGATGGGTGATCAGGCGAAATGGTCGAACGACGCGTAGTGTCGCAGCATCGGCTCACCGCGCGCGTCGACCAGGCGCAATCCCCGTTCGTGTTCGACACGCCCGACCCGGGTGACGTTGGTTGCCGCATGGCGCGATGCGGCATCGACTGCATGGCGCATCGCGGGCGGCGCACAGAACACCAGTTCGTAGTCGTCGCCTCCTGCCAGGGTGTATTCAAGCCGTCGATCGTCGTCCAGATGGGCGCCCGCAGCCATCAAGTGCATCGCAGTCGATGTGTCGATGACTGCGCCGACGCCCGATTGACGCAGGATATGGTTCAGGTCGCCGAGCAGGCCGTCACTCACGTCGATCGCCGCTGTGGCGATGCCGCGAAGCGCCTGGCCGAGCGCGACGCGCGGCGTGGGTTGTTCCATTCGCGCGCGGGCCGCTTCGAATGCTTCGCCAGGTATGGACAGCGTGCCTCGAAATACTTCCAGTGCCAGCCGCGCATCGCCTAGTGCGCCGCTCACATAGATGTCGTCTCCCGCCCGGGCGCCCGACCGCAGCAGCGCCATTCCAGTGGGCACTTCACCGAAGACAGTGATGCAGATATTGAGAGGGCCTTTGGTCGTGTCGCCACCCACGAGTTCGCATTCGTGCGCATCGGCCAGAGCCAGCAGGCCGCGCGAAAACGGCTCCAGCCATGCTTCGTCGGCTTGTTGCATGGACAGGGCCAGCGTGAACGCGAGCGGCCGGGCGCCGCAAGCTGCGAGGTCGCTCAGGTTGACGGCCAGCGCCTTGTGCCCGAGCCGGGCCGGGTCGACAGTGGACAGGAAGTGGCGCCCTTCCACCAGCATGTCGCTGGACACGGCCAACTGCATGCCGGGGGCCGGTGCGAGCAATGCGCAGTCGTCGCCAATCCCCATCGCATTGCGACGGACGGGACGCTTGAAGTAACGGTCGATCAGGTCAAATTCACCCATGGGCGCCATTGTTCACCAATTGCGCAGCGCCAATCGCGGCCGTGCATGATGTAGGCAACTGGAGTTGCGTGAAATGGGAGATGCAGTGCAATCGATGCGACACATCCAATCATCCGGCGTTGAAGCCGCCATCGTCGACCTGGATGGAACGCTCGTCGACACGCTCGACGACTTCCGGGTGGCGCTCAACCTGATGCTGTCGGACCTGGGCCTTGCGCACCTGGACAGGGGGGTCATCGAACCCATGATCGGCCGTGGGTCGGAGAACCTCATCCGCGCGGTGCTCGCTCATGTCGGCGCTGGCGCAGCGCTGTATGACGCCGCGTGGCAGTCCTACCAGAAGCATTACCTGGCGATCAATGGACAGCACTCGGCTGTGTTCGATGGTGCGGTGGAGGGGCTTGAAATCCTGCGTTCGCTGGGCTTGCGTCTGGCGTGCCTGACCAACAAGCCGCAGTCGTTCGCTGCGCCATTGCTCCAGGCCAAGGGATTAGCCGCCTATTTCGAAGTGGTGTTTGGCGGGGACGCTTTCGAGCGAAAGAAGCCCGATCCGCTGCCGCTGGTCAAGACCTGCGAAGCGCTGGGCGTCATGCCCGCCCGCACGTTGATGATCGGCGATTCCAGCAATGACGCGGCGGCAGCACGCGCGGCAGGCTGCCCTGTGGTGCTGGTGACCTACGGCTACAACCACGGCGAACCCGTGCGGGCTGTGGATTGCGACGGATTCCTGGAGTCGCTGGCGCTGGTTGGCGACTGGCTGGGCGCGCGGCGCTAGCGCAGATCGTCAGGTGGTCGCGTCAGGCGGGCTTTCCGAGCAGCGCATCTTTCAGCTTCCAGTCGGCGGGACTGGGGCCGAGCCAGATGCGAAGGAGCGCGTTGTAGAACTCGGGTTCCTTGAACGGCTCGGTTTGCTGGAAGCACTTCGCGCTGTTGATGGAGATCACGGTGCCGACGCCGGGGACCCAGTCAATCATGAAGCTTTCACCGGACTTCAGGGCCTTGCACTCCGAAAAGAGCTGGCTCATGCGCAGGACGCCGGGAACCAGCTTGGAGAACGCGGCCTTGTCCATGTTGTCTTCCATGCCGCGCGAGAAAAGCTTTCCGAGTTCGCCGGAGTCGATGTCGCGCAGCATGGTGATGTTCATGCGCTTGGCGCCGGGCATGGCCAGCACTTCTTCGGTCGAGCCGGCTTTCTTCGGCAGGTAGAGGCCGGCCGTATAGACCTTGAAGATGGCCTTATAGCGAATGCCTGCGCCGTTGAGCGTGACCTTCGCACCTCGAACATCGGAGGCTTCGTCGTATTTCACGCCCGAAACCGTCTGGGATTGGGCCAGTGCGATTGGTGCGGCGATCAATGCAGCGGCCAGGAGGCCGGCCTTGAGCAGGGTTTTCATGCGGTCTGTCTCCATTGTCGAGAGAGGTGCTCTCGCTTTCTGTAGCGGAATTCTTACGTACCACCGCGCGCCCGGCTAGAGGGTTTTCTCGCGTTTGCTACACTGCCGCCATGTTCATCCACCGCACTATCGTGACGGGTCTCGCCGACCGGGGAGCCTGGCCCTGGCGTAAGCCTTCTTTAGTGCGTTCCTGATTGCACGGGGCAGCCCGTGCCCCTCGCGTTCCGTCTTGCCGGGACACAACAGTTGGACTGATGCGGCGCCGCGGTGCCGCCGAGCTTGTGGAGGCTCAACCCATGATCACAGAACTTGAATTCAAAAGCCTGGCATCGCAAGGCTACAACCGCATACCGCTCATCGCGGAAGCCTTTGCGGATCTCGAAACCCCGCTGTCGCTCTACCTGAAGCTCGCGCACGCGAAGGCAGGAGGCAAACACAGTTTCCTGCTGGAGTCGGTTGTCGGCGGCGAGCGGTTCGGCCGCTACAGCTTCATCGGATTGCCTGCGCGCACGTTGCTGCGCGCCAGCGGGTTCGGCGCGGATGCAGCGACCGAGGTCGTCACCGACGGCGTCGTCGTGGAAACCGCCAAAGGCAATCCGCTCGACTTTGTCGAGGCCTACCAGAAGCGTTTCAAGGTCGCGCTGCGCCCCGGGCTGCCGCGTTTTTGCGGGGGACTTGCCGGCTACTTCGGCTATGACACGGTGCGCCATATCGAGAAAAAGCTCGAAAAATCCTGCCCGCCCGACACGCTCGGCTGCCCCGACATCCTCCTGCTGCAATGTGAAGAGCTGGCTGTCATCGACAACCTGTCGGGCAAGCTGTACCTGATCGTGTACGCCGACCCGACGACGCCAGAGGCGTTCGCCACGGGCAAGAAGCGTCTGCGAGAGTTGAAGGAACAGCTGAAATATTCGGTGAGCGCGCCGGTCATCAGGCAGACGCAGGTTTTTCCGGCGGAGCGCGAGTTCGCAAAAGCCGATTACCTGCGCGCCGTCGATCGGGCCAAGGAACTCATCGCCGGCGGTGACTTCATGCAGGTGCAGGTGGGTCAGCGCATCAGGAAGCGTTATACCGAGTCCCCGCTGTCGCTGTACCGCGCGCTGCGCTCGCTCAACCCCAGCCCCTACATGTACTACTACAACTTCGGCGACTTCCATGTGGTAGGTGCGTCGCCGGAGATCCTGGTTCGCCAGGAGCAGACGGACGAAGGCCAGAAGGTCACGATCCGTCCGCTGGCCGGAACGAGGCCGCGCGCGGCATCGCCGGCAGAGGACAAGGTGGTCGAGATGGAGCTGGTGAGCGATCCTAAGGAGCGCGCCGAGCACGTGATGCTGATCGACCTGGCTCGCAACGACATCGGCCGCATTGCAAAAACAGGCACGGTCAAGGTGACCGAGGCATTCGCCGTGGAGCGTTACAGCCACGTGATGCATATCGTCAGCAATGTAGAGGGCATCCTGAACGACGGCATGACAAGCATCGATGTGTTGAAAGCCACGTTTCCGGCGGGTACGCTCACCGGTGCGCCCAAAGTACATGCGATGGAAATCATCGACCAGCTCGAGCCAACTAAGCGCGGTCTCTACGGCGGCGCATGCGGGTACCTCAGTTACGCAGGCGACATGGACGTCGCGATCGCCATTCGCACCGGCATCATCAAGGACCAGATGCTCTATGTGCAGGCGGCTGCCGGTGTGGTGGCTGACTCGATTCCGGAGATGGAATGGAGGGAGACCGAAGCCAAGGCGCGCGCCTTGCTGCGCGCATCGGAACTGGTCGAGGAGGGGCTGGAATGAAACTCCTGATGATCGACAACTACGACAGCTTCACCTACAACCTGGTGCAGTATTTCGGCGAACTCGGCGCGCAGGTCGAAGTGTTTCGCAACGACGAAATCACTGTTGCTGGCGTTGCCGAGCGCAAGCCGGACTTCCTGGTGATCTCTCCTGGGCCTTGCTCGCCGGCAGAAGCCGGTATTTCCGTGGAAGCCATTCGTCATTTCGCGGGCAAGTTGCCTGTGCTTGGCGTGTGTCTCGGGCATCAGTCGATCGGGGCGGCTTTCGGCGGCAAGATCGTTCGCGCGCAGCAGCTGATGCACGGCAAAACGAGCGTGATCACGACGACGCAGGAAGGCGTCTTCGCGGGCCTTCCAAGGCAGTTCACGGTCAATCGTTATCACTCCCTGGCCATCGAGCCGTCGTCCTGCCCGCCAGTGCTGGCCGTGACGGCGCGAACCGATGACGGCGAAATCATGGGCGTGCGACACCGCGAGCTGGCGATACAGGGCGTGCAGTTCCACCCGGAATCCATCCTCACGGAACATGGCCACGCAATGCTGAAGAACTTCCTGGAGCAAACGGCATGAAAGCAGTTGACTTGCGCAGCGATACGGTGACGCAGCCGACTTCCGGCATGCGTGCCGCAATGGCTGCGGCGCCGTTGGGCGACGATGTGTTCGGTGACGATCCGAGCGTGAACGCGCTGCAGGAAAAGATCGCCGGGATGCTCGGCTTCGAGGAAGCCCTGTTCGTGCCGACGGGTACGCAAAGCAACCTGTGCGCGATCCTTGCGCATTGCCAGCGCGGCGACGAATACATCGTCGGGCAGATGCAGCATTGCTATCGATGGGAAGCCGGTGGCGGCGCGGTGTTCGGCAGCGTCCAGCCGCAGCCGATCAACCACCAACCCGATGGCACGCTCGCGCTCGAAGACATCGAGGCAGCGATCAAGCCCGACGATCCGCACTTTGCCCGCACGCGCATGCTCGCCCTGGAGAACACCCTGGGTGGCAAGTTGTTGCCATTCGACTATGTCGAGAAAGCAACGGCACTGGCACTGGTCAAGGGATTGACGCGGCATCTGGATGGCGCACGGCTGTTCAACGCGGCGACAGCGCAGGCGGCGCAGACGGGCGGCGATGTACGCACCGAGGCGCGGCGCATCGCGCAGTGCTTTGACAGCGTTTCCGTCTGCTTCAGCAAGGGCCTCGGCGCTCCTGTTGGCTCCGCTCTGTGCGGTACGCGAGAGTTCATCGGGCGGGCACGGCGTGTTCGGAAAATGGCCGGCGGTGCGATGCGGCAAGCGGGCATTCTTGCCGCGGCGGCTTCGTACGCACTGGACGATCACGTCGACAGGCTGCGCGAAGACCATCAGCTTGCCAGTCAACTTGCTCGCGGATTGGAAGGCATCGAGGGAGTCATCGTCGAGCAGCCGCAGACCAATATGCTTTTCATCGACCTGGTCGGTGCGGCGCGCGAGAAGTCGCAGGGGCTGATCGGCCATCTTGCAGCGCAAGGCATTCAGGCGATGGGCTTGTATCGGCTTCGCTTTGTGACGCACCTCGATGTCGATGCGCAAGGGGTAGATCGCGCGATCGCTGCGATCCGCGAATTTCTCCAGTGAACATGCCCGAGTTGCAGCATCTCGCGCTGTTCATCGTGGCCGGCTGGCTGCTCAACCTGACCCCCGGGCCCGATGTGCTCTACATCGTCACGAACGCACTGCGTTCGGGTGCCAGGGCGGGGCTTGTGGCGGGGCTGGGCATCACGGCTGGATGTTTCGTTCACGTGTTTGCGGCGGCCCTGGGAGTGGGCGTGTTGCTGGCCACATCGGCCACGGCATTCACGGCGCTCAAGTACATCGGCGCGGCTTACCTGGTGTGGATGGGAATCAGGATCCTGCTGGCCAAAGCGAAACCGCCCGCAGATCTTTCAGCCTCAGCTATCGACGCTCCACCCGCGACGTTAGGGTCCGTCTTTGCCGGCGGCTTCCTGACCAACGTACTCAATCCCAAGGTCGCGCTGTTTTTTCTCGCTTTTGTTCCGCAGTTCATTGCGCCGGAAAGCGAAAACAAGGCGATTGCTTTCGTGTTGCTGGGTGTGTTGTTCAACGTCAACTCGATTCCGGTCAATTCCGGCTGGGCCCTGGCGGCAGCCTGGATGGCCAGAAGCAATTCGGTTCAACGCGCGATGCATTGGCTGGATCGAGTCGCCGCATGCATGTTCATCGCCTTCGGTGTGAAGCTGGCGCTGACCGACAATCCCAACCGATAGACACCAGAGATAGCAAGGAGGCACTCATGCCGATCACCCCCCAGGAAGCGCTTCAGCGCACCATCGAACACAGAGAGATCTTTCACGACGAAATGCTCAGCGTTGTGCGCCAGATCATGAGCGGTGAGTTGTCGCCCGTCATGATGGCGGCCCTCATCACAGGCCTTCGCGTGAAGAAGGAGACCATCGGCGAGATCACTGCCGCCGCACAGGTGATGCGAGAGTTCTCCACCAAGGTTGACGTCGAGGACAAGACGCACCTGGTCGATATCGTGGGTACGGGCGGTGATGGTTCGCACACGTTCAACATTTCCACGTGCTCGATGTTCGTCGCCGCAGCCGCTGGCGCGAAGGTGAGCAAGCATGGCGGGCGCAGCGTCTCGAGCAAGAGCGGAAGTGCCGATGTGCTGGAAAGCCTCGGGTTGAACATCAACCTGCCGCCTGTAGCGATCGCAAAGTGCATTGCCGAAGTCGGCATCGGCTTCATGTTTGCTCCCAACCATCACCCTGCGATGAAGAATGTTGCCCCGGTTCGAAAGGAATTGGGCGTGCGCACGATCTTCAACATCCTGGGGCCGCTCACGAATCCGGCAGGTGCCCCCAACATCCTGATGGGGGTGTTTCATCCCGACCTGGTCGGCATCCAGGTCCGTGCGCTGCAGCGTCTGGGCGCAGAGCACGCCCTGGTGGTCTACGGCCGCGATGGGATGGATGAGGTCAGCCTGGGAGCCGCGACCATGGTGGGCGAGTTGAAAAACGGCGAGATCACCGAGTATGAAATCCATCCCGAAGACTTCGGACTGCCCATGGCCAGCAACCGGGCCCTCAAGGTCGAAACGCCCGAGCAGTCCCGGCAAATGCTGCTCAACGTGCTCGAGAACGAGCCAGGCCCTGCTCGCGACATCGTGATCTTCAACAGTGGCGCAGCGCTCTACGCGGCCAATGTGGCCGGGTCCATCCAGGACGGTATCGACAAGGCCCGGGCCGCTCTCGACTCTGGCGCTGCGAAAGCCAGGCTCGAAGCGTTGGTGAAATTGTCCAGGTCGCTTGCGCCGTGATTGCTCCTATGTCTGACATCCTGAACAAAATTGTCGCGGTCAAACGCGAAGAAGTCGCCGCCGCCAAGACCAAGGTGCCCCTGGCGCAGATGCGGGCCGATGCAGAAAGTCGCGTGCTGACTCGCGATTTTGAAGGCGCTTTGCGTCGCAAGATCGCTGCCGGCAAGCCCGCCGTGATTGCGGAAATCAAGAAAGCCAGCCCGAGCAAGGGTGTACTGCGAGCCGAATTCATTCCTGCAGACATCGCACAAAGTTACGCCGAATTCGGAGCTGCGTGCCTCTCGGTGCTCACTGATCGTGATTTCTTCCAGGGCCAGCCCGATTACCTCAAGCAGGCGCGCGCCTCTTGCGATCTGCCTGTCCTGCGCAAGGACTTCATGGTCGATGCTTATCAGGTCTATGAATCGAGGGCGATGGGCGCCGATTGCATCTTGCTGATTGCGGCCTGCCTTGACGATTCGCAGATGGCTGAACTGGAAGCTGTTGCGCGAAGCCTTGACATGGCAGTGCTGGTTGAAGTGCACGACAAGCCAGAGCTTGAACGCGCCTTGAAGCTTAAAACGCCCCTGATCGGGATCAACAACCGCAACTTGCATACGTTCGAAGTGACGCTTGACACCACGCTTGGCCTGATGGGCGAAGTGCCGGCAGATCGATTGCTGGTCACGGAGTCCGGCATTCTCGCCAAGGAGGATGTACAGAAGATGCGTGCAGCGGGCGTCAGTGCCTTCCTCGTTGGAGAGGCATTCATGCGAGCGGACGATCCCGGCAGGGCATTGGCTGAACTGTTCGGCAATTGACGAATGGATGATCGTCTTCGAGCCTGGCAGCCCGAGGTCTGGCCGTTGGCGCAGGGCTGGCGCCCGATAGTCGACTCCTTTCTCGCGAGCACGTCTGGAATACGGTTGAGTGCATTCATGCGAGAACGTCTTGCCGCGGGCGCCTTGATCTATCCGCCGGAGCCCTTCCGCGCGCTGGCCTTGACGCCCTTGGACGGCGTGCGCGCAGTCATCATCGGACAGGACCCGTACCACGGGCCCGGTCAGGCGGAGGGACTCGCTTTCTCGGTGCGGCCGGGCGTGCGACTGCCTCCATCGCTGCAAAATATCTTCAAGGAACTGCGGGCAGGTTCCGTTGCGGCAAGTCAGGCCAACGGTTCGCTCGTTGCGTGGGCGCAAAGGGGCGTGTTGTTGCTCAACACCAGCCTGACCGTTGAGGATGGCCATGCCGGAAGCCACGCGAGGAAGGGGTGGGAAGTTCTCACGGATTTGCTGATCGAGCAGGTCGCTGCAACGGCTTCCCCGTGCGTCTACATGCTTTGGGGTGCCCATGCGCAAGCCAAGGCGGCGTTGATCGAGGAAACCGCAAGTCGCAATGGATGCGACCACCTCATCCTGAAGGCCAACCACCCTTCACCCTTGTCTGCGAGGCGGCCGCCGGCGCCATTCCTGGGCTGTGGGCACTTTGCAACGGCGCGCGAGTGGTTGGGCGCGCGGGGCCACACGGATATTTTCTGACCGGTCCAAGGGGTGGCAGGCCGGTAGTGCATTTGAAACGTGCTATATTTCGAGGTTCGCCGGAGGGGTGCCCGAGTGGCTAAAGGGGGCAGACTGTAAATCTGTTGGCTTACGCCTACGCTGGTTCGAATCCAGCCTCCTCCACCA
>JAZKFI010000036.1:140402-200527 GCA_040386575.1 Pseudomonadota bacterium | reverse complement strand
CTCAAGACTTGTCATGCCGGGCGTGACCCGGCATCCACCGCGAAGCGGCTACGGCCGTTGAAAGTCATGGATTGCGGATCAAGTCCGCAATGACAGCCAAAAGCGCAATCGCTGCCTCAAGACTTGTCATGCCGGGCGTGACCCGGCATCCACCGCGAAGCGGCTACGGCCGTTGAAAGTCATGGATTGCGGATCAAGTCCGCAATGACAGCCTAGCCAACTTCCGCAATCATCTCGATCTCGACGCAAGCTCCCATCGGAATCTGCGCCACGCCGAACGCACTGCGTGCATGCGCGCCAGCAGCCGCGCCGAACACTTGCCCGATCAACTCACTGGCGCCATTGGTGACCAGGTGCTGCTCCGTGAAATCGCCGGTCGAATTGACCAGGCTCATCAGCTTGACGATGCGCTTGACCTTGTTGAGGTCTCCCACCGCGGCATGCAGCGTCCCCATCAGGTCGATGGCAATCGCGCGCGTGGCGGCCTTTCCTTCTTCGGTCGTCATGTTCTTGCCGAACTGCCCGACCCAGGCTTTGCCATCTTTTCTGGCGATGTGGCCGGAGAGAAAGACCAGGTTGCCGGTCTGCACGAACGGCACATAGGCCGCCGCGGGTGTGGAGACGGGCGGCAGGGTGATGCCGAGTTCTTTCAGCTTGTCGTAAACGCTCATGACTTGTTCCTTCTTGACGGCTCACATGGAAGCGTCAGATTGTAGGAGCGAGCGCCTGTGCAGTGATGGCATCTGCCGCATCCGCCGGCATGACGGTCACGGCCACATGCAGCTTGTGATTGGCGCCGCCGTGCAGCACGCCGCGCACGGGGGACACATCGGAATAATCGCGGCCGGTCGCGAGAGTGACGTAGTCTTCGCCGGGCGCCCGGTCGTTGGTCGGGTCCAGGTCTGCCCACTCACCGGGGCCGCCGGCGCGCGGCAGGTAAACCGACACCCACGCGTGCGACGCATCACTTCCGATCAGGCGCGCCTTGCCGGGCGGCGGCTCGGTCAGCAGGTAGCCGCTGACGTAGCGGCCCGGCAGGCCCAGGCTGCGCAGGCACGCGAGCATCACATGCGCGAAGTCCTGGCACACGCCTTTGCGCAGCGCCAGCGCTTCAATGGCCGGTGTGCTGACGTCGGTCGCTTCGGTTTCATAAGCGAAGTCGGTGTAGATGCGATGCATGAGATCGCGCGCGGCCTCCAGCAGTTTGCGCCCCGGCGTGAAGCTTTCTCGCGCGTAGGCGACGAAATTCTCGTGCCGGGGAACATAAGGCGATGCAAAGACGAACTCGGACGCCGGGTCGTAGGCCGCGCCGCGGTGATAGCGCAGCCGCTCGCGAGCTTCTT
The DNA here is from genome assembly GCA_040386575.1 of Pseudomonadota bacterium. Classification (GTDB taxonomy): domain Bacteria; phylum Pseudomonadota; class Gammaproteobacteria; order Burkholderiales; family Burkholderiaceae_C; genus Ramlibacter. The sequence goes on along the minus strand of JAZKFI010000036.1, from coordinate 199,184 downwards.
CCCAGGTGAAGGCGCATTTGGGAATCGGCGGCGCGCTGGTCGAGACCAGGCTGCGGGCCGTCACCTTGAGTTGCTCGTGCCGGGCCTTCAGGCTGAAGAACGCGCGCGTGTTGCCGTACACGTCGACGGCTTCCACACATTGGTCGGGCTCGGGATCGATCACGAGTTCGTGGTGAAGCAGTTGCTGCTGCGCGTTGTGCGCAGGCTTGAGGTGCGCCATGTGCTGCGCCGTCTTCACCGCAGGCGAATAGTTGTAGCGAGTCTCGTGAATGACGTGAAGAAGCATCGGGGCGATATCGGGATAACCGGCTCAGGCGCCGACACTGCGCCGCGAATCGGTCGAGTGCGTGAAGTAGCGTGCGCCCAGGTCGTCCGAGAGCCGGTACGCGGCGTCGGTGCATTGCTGCAGCAGTTCGAGCAGGCGGGTGTAGGTGCCGTCGGCATCGCGTTCGCACATGGCTTCCAGCGACCATTCCTGGGGATTGGGGACCGTGAGCGCGATGTCGGGCACCTCGCCCGGCGCACTGCCCGCAAGCTTGGCCAGGCGACCGCGCAGGGTCTGCGCGACCCAGCCGAGCGACCGGGGGTTGTCCCGGTCGAGCACGAGCAGGTCGAGCAGGGCAGGGATGTCGTGACGCTGCTGGTATTGCGCATGGAAGGTGATGGTGCTGTCGAACAGCGCCACCAGCGCTTCGAAGCCGCCTTCGTCATGGACAGCGCCCGTCTCGAATGCCCATCCCAGTGCAGAAGCCAGAAAGCCCAGTCGTTCCAGGTGCCGGCCGCTGGACAGCAGGCGCCAGCCGTCGTCGCGTGTCATGCGGTCGGTCTGCGCGCCGGTCATCGCCGCCGTGGCACCGGACAGCGTTTCAAGAACGCGAAGCGCCTCGACCGATGAAAAGTCGCCGTCTTCGGCCATCGCCTTGCAGCCCTTGATGAAGGACTCCTCGGCCCGGACAATCACGTTCCACTGCTCCTGCGACAGGCGTTCGCGCAGGGCGGAAGCAGCCGAGCGCAATGCGCACAGGTTGTAGCCGACGCTGGTGGACTCTTCGGTGTTGGCCAGGCTCGCGATGAGCGATCGTTCGAAGACGCGGCGAGCCTGGGTGGCGGGGGGCACTGCGGGCAGGACGAGGCCGTTGTCCACGGCCATCTCGCTCAGCCAGGCCATGAGCGGCTGCGACGACTGGTCTTCGCCGTTGAGCGATTCCAGGCACAGGCGCGCAAGCCGCGCGGTGTTTTCGGTGCGCTCGGTATAGCGGCCCAGCCAGAACAGGTTTTCTGCGGCGCGGCTGCTCGCGCTGCGCGCGCGATGCGCGATGTCCACGGCGGGTTGTTCGGAATGCAGCAGGCTGGTCGGATCGACCTCGCCATCGGTGATCACCCAGGTGTCTGCGCTGCTGCCGCCGCGCTGCATGGAAGCGATTTCGAGTGTGGTGCCTGCAATCCGCGTGAGGCCGCCGGGCAGCACGCGCCACGATTGCTGCCCATCAGAGACCGCAAACACCCGCACCATCATCGAACGCGGCACGATGCGGTCGGCTGCGCGGTCTTGCTTCCAGGTCGGCATCTGCGACAGCGGCAGGTAGGCCTGCACCGTGTATTCCTCGGCTTCACGCACGATGCGTCCCGCCATCTCGTCGAGTTCACGCCGGGACAGCGTCTGGCCCAGGACGGCGCCGGTCCCTGAGCCGGCATAGGTGTGCTTGATCACGCTGGATGCGAGGTGCGGCAGCACGGCCTCCAGGGCGGCACGTTCGCCGCACCACCAGGTCGGTAGCGATGGCAGCTTGATCTCTTCACCGAGCAGGTGGCGCGACAGCGCCGGCAGGAAGCCCAGCAGTGCGGTCGATTCGAGGAACGCGGAGCCCGGCGCATTGGCAACGAGCACATTGCCCGCGCGTATCGCCTGGAGCAGGCCCGGAACGCCCAGGCGCGAATCGGATCGCAGCTCCAGCGGATCGAGAAACTCGTCGTCCAGGCGCTTGAGGATGCCGTGGACCGGCTCCAGGCCCTGCAAGGTCTTGAGGTACAGCCGCTCGCCGCGCACGGTGAGGTCGCTGCCTTCGACCAGGGTCAGGCCCAGGTAGCGCGCGAGGTAGGCGTGCTCGAAGTAGGTTTCGTTGTAAGGCCCTGGCGTGAGCAGGACGATGCGCGGCTCGTCGGTCGTCGGGCACATCGCGCGGATGCTTTCCATGAGCGCGCGATAGGTCGCTGCGAGTCGCTGCACGTTGAGGTCGCGGAATGCCTCCGGAAACAGGCGCGAGGTGATCAGCCGGTTTTCAAGCAGGTACCCCAGGCCCGAAGGCGCCTGCGTGCGCTGGGACACGACCCACCAGTCGCCGTTGGGGTCGCGCGCCATGTCGAAGGCGGCAATGTGCAGGTGCATGCCGCCTGCGGGCTTGACGCCATGCATGGCACGCAGATAGCCCGGATGGCCCTGTACCAGCGCCGGCGGCAGGAGGTTGCGCGAGAGCAGCTCCTGCGGCCCATAGACGTCCGCCATGATGCGGTCGAGCAGCTTGACGCGCTGCAGCACCCCGGCCTCCAGCTGATGCCAGCTTTCGGGCGAGATCAGCAGGGGAAAGAGATCGAGCGACCAGGGCCGCTGCGGGCCGTTCGCGTCTGCATAGACGTTGTAGGTGATGCCGTTGTCGCGCACCTGCCGCTGCAGGTTGACCGTGCGCCGGTTCAGGTCCTTGAAACCGTCCATGCCCAGCGTATCGAAAAAGCGGGTCCAGTGTTCGGTTGGCAGCGCGTTGCGCTCCACGGCGTGGCGGGCGAGTTCGCCTGCCGGCGCCGAGACAACGCCACGCAGCTCGTCGAAGTGACCGACGGCCGAAGGGGGCGCCAGCGCGGCAGCGAGCGCGGCGGGGGTTTCCTGGGGGTCGCGCCCGAAGAGGGAGCCGGCGATGTCGTTAGGCGTTTCCACTGCTGTGCATTGTCCACCCCAATTGTCCGGTGCCCCTCAGGTCGCGTCGCTGATGTTGCAGGGTGACGACGGAAACGCCGGGCGCGATACATCCGTATTCATGAGTTCACGGGGACTTGGGCGACGCCGCCAGACGCCCGGCCCGCACACGGGGTCAGGACGCTTTCCTACAGCCGCGCTTGGGTCAGCCACCCAACAATTCGTCCTGTCATTCACCAACCAATCGGAGTCCCCAAATGATCAAGACAACTCTCGTAGCTACCCTCGTTGCAATCGGCGCCATCGGCCTGACCGGCTGCGATGTCAAGAAGACCCAGGAAGGCAATGTCACCGTGCCGAAGTACGAAGTCGAAAAGAAGGCTGAAGGCGATGTCACGCTGCCCAAGTACGACGTGACCACGCCTGACGTGACGGTCGGCTCCAAGGACGCCACCATCACCGTGCCGAAGATCGAGTCGGAAAAGAAGACCATCGAAGTCCCGACCATCGACGTGACCACGGCCAAGGAAAAGCAGCAGGGCAAGACGGGCGGTTAATTCCAGACCTGACGGCCGGGCCAAACGCCCCGGTTTTCCGTCTGTCAAGTAGCTCCATGCCGGCTGGAAACACGGCTGCCCGTTTCGCGGGCACTGTGTTCCGGGCCGCATCAATGCTGCATCCCCGCATGTCCCATGGGATTAACCAACAGGTTTATCCACAGGCGCGGTGGATAGATATCGCGCAGAGGCATGATTTTTTTATCGTACCGGGCGCGATTTTTTTTGCAAATTTATTTATGCACCAGGCGGTTGCCGCAGATCCATCGTGTAGGGAAACTCGCGGCTGCCCGGTACATGGATCGTCGCCGGCGGCACCTTCAGCTTGCCAGGGGAGTGGCCCATGCGGAAGAATCGCGCGAGCCTGCGGCTTTCGGCTTCGTACGAGTTGACCGGGAACGTGTCGTAGTTGCGACCACCCGGATGCGCGACGTGGTACTGGCATCCGCCCAGTGAGCGGTTCATCCAGGTATCGACGATGTCGAACACCAGCGGCACATGCACGCCTATCGTCGGATGCAGGGCCGATGGCGGCGCCCACGCCTTGTAGCGCACACCGGAAACGTATTCGCCGACAGTGCCCGTCGGCTGCATCGGCATGGCCTTGCCATTGACCGTGATCACATAGCGGCTCTGGTTCATGCCTGTCACGCGCGCCTCGATGCGCTCCAGCGACGAATCGACATAGCGCACCGTGCCGCCTGCAGAGCCTTCCTCGCCCATCACATGCCAGGGCTCCAGCGCGTTGCGCAGCGTGAGTTCGACGCCATGCGATTGCACTGCGCCCAGCAGCGGGAAACGGAACTCGAAGTGCGGCGCGAACCACGCGTCGTCGAACGCGTAGCCGGCCTCGCGCATTTCGGCCAGCACGTCGTGCAAGTCCATCTGCACGAACGTCGGCAACAGGAACCGGTCGTGCAGCTCAGTGCCCCAGCGCGCAGCCGGTGCGCGATAGGGTTCTTTCCAGAAACGCGCCACAAGTGCACGAATGAGCAGTTGCTGCGCGACGCTCATGCGTGCGTGCGGCGGCATCTCGAATGCGCGCAATTCCAGCAGGCCCAGGCGTCCGGTGGCGGAGTCGGGTGAGTACATCTTGTCGATGCAGAACTCGCTGCGGTGCGTGTTGCCTGTCACGTCCACCAGGATGTTGCGCAGCGTCCGGTCGACCATCCATGCGGGCATGTGCTCGCCGTGGATGGCGCGGCTTCGCTCGATTTCGCGCAGCGCGATTTCCAGTTCATACAACTGGTCGTTGCGCGCTTCGTCCACGCGTGGCGCCTGGCTGGTCGGGCCGACGAACATGCCGGAGAACAGGTAGCTCAGGGATGGATGGTTGTGCCAGTACAGCAGCAGGCTGGCGAGCAGTTCGGGCTTGCGCAGGAACGGTGAGTCCGCCGGTGTCGCGCCGCCCATCACGAAGTGATTGCCGCCACCGGTGCCGGTGTGGCGTCCGTCGGTCATGAACTTCTCGGCCGACAGGCGCGTCTCGAACGCCGCCTGGTAGAGAAACTCGGTGTGCTCGACCAGTTCGGACCAGTTGTGGGCGGGATGGATGTTGACTTCGATGACGCCCGGATCGGGCGTGACCTGCAGCAACTTCAGGCGCGGGTCGCGCGGCGGCGGATAACCTTCGAGGATCACCTTGACCTTCAGTTCGCAGGCGGTGGCTTCGACGGCGGCCAGCAGGTCGAGGTAGTCCTCGATGTTGGCGAGCGGCGGCATGAAGACATAGAGCTGTCCGCTCTTGCTGCCTGTGGATTCCGCCTTGGGACCGTTGGCGCGGCGCGGGTCGCGCGCTTCGACGCACAGGGCGGTGCGAAGCAGGCCTGCGGCGGATTTGAAGCGCGCTGGTGGCGTTGCTCCTTCGCCCCCTGGGGGAAGGTTGGGATGGGGGCTTTGCGGCCCTGAGCCCACGCCGCCGCGCCCCCACCCCAGCCCTCCCCCAGCGGGGGAGGAAGTGGCAGCCGAATACCGTGACTGCATGGTCACGGAGGCCGGCAGCGACTCGCGATGCGCAAACGGGTCCTGCTCGATCAGATAGGGAATGTCCGTCGCCTTGGCCCACGGCAGGGAATCCAGCGGCAGGCGAAACCCCATCGGCGAATCGCCGGGGTAGAGATAGAGGCGGTCGTCGCGCAGGAACCACGGGCTCGTCACCCAGCGCGGCCCGCCCAGTTGCGGATTGCCTTCGGTCGCCACGCCCAGCGGCAGCACATATCCCACGACGGTGTCGAGCTTTTGCTCGAACACACGGCGCAGCCGCACACGCTCCATCTCGTCGTCCAGGCGCGAGTCGAACGGATCGACGTTGACCGGCAGCCGCCGCTCACGCCACAGGTAATAGAAGGTGTCCTCGTAGCCTTCCATGACATAGTCGTTGGTGATGTGCAGCTTGCGCGTCAGCGCGTTGATGAAGCGCCCGGCGTCCTCGCCGGTGTAGTGCTCGGGCACGCTCTCATCGCCAAACAGCGTGGGGTCGCTCCAGCACGGCTGGCCGTCGGCGCGCCAGTAGATCGACAGCGCCCATCGCGGCAACTGCTCACCCGGATACCACTTGCCCTGCCCGAAATGCAGGAAGCCACCCTTGCCATAGGCATCGCGCAGCTTGTGGACCAGCTGGGTCGCGTAGCTGCGCTTGGTGGGCCCGAGCGCATCGGTGTTCCATTCAGCGGCGTCGCGATCGGAAGTCGCCACGAAAGTCGGCTCGCCGCCCATCGTGAGCCGCACATCGCCTGCAACCAGTTCGCGATCCACAGCTTCGCCGAGCGCGAGCACCTTGGCCCACTGATCGTCATCGTAGGGCTTGGTGACGCGCGGCGATTCATAGATGCGCGTGACCTGCATGTGATGCGCGAACTCGACTTCGGCGTCGTCCACGAGGCCCTCGATAGGCGCTGCGCCGGAAGGCTGTGGCGTGCAGGCCAGCGGAATGTGGCCTTCGCCCGCGAGCAGGCCCGAGGTGGGGTCCAGCCCGATCCAGCCTGCGCCCGGCAGGTAGACCTCGCACCACGCGTGCAGGTCCGTGAAATCGACCTCGGTGCCGCTAGGCCCGTCGAGCGCCTTCACATCGGGGGTCAACTGGATCAGGTAGCCGGAGACAAACCGCGCGGCGAGCCCGCAATGGCGCAGCAGCTGCACCAGCAGCCACCCCGAGTCGCGGCAAGAGCCGCTGCCGTTGACCAGCGTTTCTTCGGGCGTCTGCACGCCGGGCTCCATGCGGATCAGGTACTTGACGTCGCCTTGCACCTGCTGGTTGATGGCGACGAGAAAGTCGATGGTGGCCTTCTCGCTGCGATCGACGCGTTCGAGATAGCCCTTGAGCATGGGCGTGATCGGCTCGGTGGCGAGGTAGGGCGCCAGCTCCTGCGCGAGCAGGGGCTCGTACTTGAACGGAAACTTTTCCGCGCTGGGTTCCAGGAAGAAATCGAACGGGTTGTACACCGCCATCTCGACCACGATGTCCACCGTGATCCTGAACTCGGTGGTCTTTTCGGGGAACACGAGCCGCGCCTGGTAGTTCGCGAAGGGGTCTTGCTGCCAATTGATGAAGTGATTGGCGGGCTCGACCTTGAGCGAATAGGAGATGACGTTGCTACGCGAATGGGGCGCTGGCCGCAATCGCACGACCTGCGGCCCGAGCTGGACCGGGCGGTCGTATTTGTAGTGGGTGACGTGGTTCAGCGCGGCATGGATCGACATGCTGGCGATACTAGCAAGTCTGGGGCCGGGAGTGCGTTCCTGGCACTAGTGCGCAGCGGCTTTTGTCCTGTAGGCGTATCGGCGGGGCGCACCGTTGAGCAGCGTCATGCTGAATCTGGAGACGGAAAGGGGAGGCCAGATCGCGCCGGCTTTGCTGGGCGTGGTGCTGGGCACGGCTGCGCAGTTGCAGCAGGCGCAGCTATGGTCGTGGGAAGGCTATGCATTTCTGTTCATGGCCGGGCTTCTGTCTTTCTCCCTCCCCCGTTGGGGGAGGGTGGGGGTGGGGGCAGCCTTACGCTCCCTCACCATCTTCCTCTGCGCCACCCTCCTGGCTTTCTCCCTCACCGCCCTGCGCGCCACCGCTTACCTGGCCGACGCCCTGTCCCCCTCCATCGAGGGCTACGACATCACCCTCACCGGCGTCGTCTCCGCCATGCCGCAGCGCTCCGACATCGGCATCCGATTTCGCTTCGACACCGAATCGGCGCGCGTGGGCGACCAGTCCGTGCGAGTCCCGCCGCGCATCTTGCTGGGTTGGTACAACGATGCGCAGCGCCAGTCTCCCGACCTGCGCGCGGGTGAACGCTGGCAGTTCAACGTGCGCCTGAAGGCACCGCACGGCAACATGAACCCGCATGGGTTCGACTATGAGTTGTGGCTGTGGGAGCAGGGCTTGCAGGCGACCGGCTATGTGCGGACCGGCCCCGGTGACGAACCGCAGCGCCTGGCCCAGACGTGGCGGCGCCCGATCGAGCTGGCGCGTCAGTCGGTGCGCGATGCCATCCTGAAACATGTGCAGGATCGAAAGGCCGCCGGCATCCTGGCCGCCCTGGTCGTGGGCGACCAGAACGCTATCGAGCGCGCGGATTGGGACATCTTTCGGGCGACCGGCGTTGCGCACCTCATGAGTATTTCCGGCTTGCACGTCACGATGTTTGCGTGGGCAGCTTCATTGGCCGTCGGGTTCGCGTGGCGGCGCAGCCGGCGGCTTTGCCTGGCCTTGCCGGCCCAGCACGCCGCGCTGGCGGGCGGCATAGCGCTGGCGACAGCCTATGCGCTTTTCAGCGGCTGGGGCGTGCCTGCGCAGCGCACGATCTGGATGCTGGCGACGGTCGGCGTGCTTCGCTTTTCGGGCCGCCGCTGGCCGTGGCCGCATGTGTGGCTGGTCGCTTGTGCCGTCGTCGTCATGATCGATCCGTGGGCCTTGCTGCAACCCGGCTTCTGGCTGAGTTTCGTGGCGGTGGGCGTGTTGTTTGCAGCCGATGCCGGGGGCAAGGGACCCGAACCCGCGACCCGTACCCAAAAGGCCATCGCCATGGCGAAATCCGCATTCCACGAGCAATGGGTTGTGACGGTGGCGCTCACGCCGCTCACGCTCTTGCTGTTCGGGCAGGTGTCGGTGGTGGGGCTGTTGGCGAACGCCTTCGCGATTCCGTGGGTCACGCTGGTGGTGACGCCCCTGTCGCTCCTGGGCATTGCGTTTCACCCGATGTGGGATGCGGCTGCGTGGGCGGTGCAGGCACTGGCCGCATGGCTGGAGTTTCTCGCTGCATTTCCAATGGCGACGCTCTCGATGCCGGCCGCTCCGCTGTGGGCAGGCGTCGCAGGCGTGATCGGCGGATTGCTGCTGGTCATGCGGTTGCCCGCAGGCATCCGGCTGCTGGGGCTGCCACTGCTCTTTCCGGTGCTGGTCTGGCAAGGCGCCCGTCCGGCGCAAGGGCAGTTCGAGTTGATGGCCGTTGATATCGGGCAGGGCAACGCGGTCATGGTGCGCACGGCGTCGCACACCCTGATGTACGACGCGGGTCCGCGCTACAGCGCCGACAGCGATGCGGGTCATCGGGTCATCGTGCCGCTGCTTCGAGCCAGGGGAGAGCGTGTCGATGTCCTGATGCTCAGCCACCGCGACAGCGACCATACCGGTGGCGCCGCTGCCGTCCTGGCGATGCACAGGCAGGCCACGCTGCACAGCTCACTCGAAGCGGGCCACGAGTTGCAGGCGATCCGGCCGTCGAAGCGTTGCGAAGCCGGTCAACGGTGGCGGTGGGACGGCGTGGACTTCGAGGTGCTGCACCCACGCACGCAGGACTATGAATCGGCCACGAAACCCAACGCCATCTCTTGCGTGCTGCGCCTGTCGAACGGCACCAGCACGGCGCTGCTCGCTGGCGACATCGAAGCCGCACAGGAAGCGAGGCTGGTGCGTGAATCGACGCAGGGGCAACTTCGGGCCGACGTGCTGCTCGTCCCGCATCACGGCAGCAAGACGTCGTCGACGCCCGATTTCCTCGATGCCGTTGCGCCTTCGCATGCCATCGTGCAGGCCGGCTATCGCAACCGGTACGGGCATCCGGCGTCGGTGGTGATGGACAGGTACCGCGAACGGGCGATCCCGGTGACTGCATCACCGGCATGCGGAGCGGCGACGTGGGAATCCGCGCGTGCCTCAGCCGTTGCCTGCCATCGGGCCAGCGAGCCGCGCTACTGGCGTTACCCGGCAGCACCATAATCGCGAGCCATGCCTCATCGCACTGAATCCACCGCCGCCGTTGCAGTCATCCTGCCGGCCTATAACGAAGAAGCCACGGTGGAAGCGGTGATCCGCGCGTTCCATGCGGCCTTGCCCGATGCAGCGCTCTACGTAGTGGACAACAACTCGCGCGACGGCACGGCGCAAGTGGCTGCTGATGCACTGGCAGCCCTGGGGTGCGAAGGCCGCGTCATCCATGAGCCGCGCCAGGGCAAGGGCAACGCGCTGCGCCGCGCGTTCATGGAAGTCGATGCGCAGGTGTACCTCATCGCCGATGCCGACCTGACCTATCCCGCCGATCGCGCGATGGACCTGATCGCGCCGGTGCTGGAGGGCCGCGCCGACATGGTGGTGGGGGACAGGCAGTCGGGCGGCCACTACGAACGCGAGAACAAGCGCCGCCTGCACGGCTTCGGCAACCGGCTGGTCGGCGGGCTGATCAACTTCTTTTTCAGCAGCCGTATCCGCGACCCCATGAGCGGCTATCGCGCCTGCAGCCGGACCTTCATCAAGAACTACGCGCTGCTGGTCGAGGGCTTCCAGATCGAGACCGACATCACGCTGCACGCGCTCGACAAACGCTTTCGCATCCTGGAGGTGCCGGTGGAATACGTGGACCGTCCGCCGGGCAGCCAGTCGAAACTGAGCACGGTGACCGACGGCGCCAAGGTGCTCTTCACCATCTTGCAGATCCTGCGCTACTACCGGCCGCTCGCGTTCTTCACGACCATTGCCGCCGTGTGCGTGGCGGCGGGACTCCTCGCAGCCATCCCCGTCTTTGACGACTGGTTCAGGTACCGCTATATCTATCATGTGCCGCTGGCCATCCTGGCGGCGGCGCTGGAGATCGTGGCAGCGCTGATGCTGGCAGTCGGGCTGGTGCTCGACAGCATCGCGCACCAGCAGAAGACCAACTACGAGCTGCGACTGCTCTCGGGCCGATGACAGCGGCAGACGGATTCGTGCGCCGGTTTCGCTCGCAGGTGGGCTGGTATCTGGCCGTGGGCGCCATCGGTTTCGCGGCCGATGCGATCGCCTACCTCGTCTTTGCGCATGTGATCGGATGGCCGGTCGTTGCCTCGCGGCTGGCGGCTTTCCTGCCCGCGACGCTGATCACCTGGGCAATCAACCGCCGCTGGACTTTCGCGCGCGCGCCGGGCGAGCCCGATGGGCCTGTGCAGCAATACCTGCGTTACCTGTCGGTGCAGGGCGCGGGCATCGTGGTGAGCTTCGTCACCTTCCAGATCGTGCTGTCGGCATTACCCGGACGCGACTTCGTGGCGCTCGCCGCCGGTTCGGCAGTGGCCTTGCTGCTGAACTTCGCCGGTTCGCGCTGGCTGGTTTTCACCGGCAAGCGCGGCGACCCGTCGCTGCTCGTGGTCGCCGCATTCGGCGCCGCGTCCATCGCCCTGGGCCAGGACACGAACTGGGACCTCTATAACTACCACCTGTACAACGCTTATGCGTTTCTCACCGGAAGGCTGCATACCGACCTGGCACCCGCAGGCATGCAGACCTATTTCAATCCGCTGATCGAGCTGCCGTATTACTGGATGGCGATGAGCCTGCCAGCGCCGGCCGTGGCTTTCATCATGGGTGCGGCGCATGGCGTCACGTTGCTCCTGGTCGCGGCTATCGTTCGGCGCGTCAGGCCCCAGGCTTCGACGCGGGAAGTGTGGCTGCTCGCGCTCGCCGGGTGCCTGGGTGCCGCCTTTCTCGCTGGCTTCGCCACGACGATGGGGGATAACACCACGGCGCTGCTGGTGCTCGGAGCCTTTGTGCTTTGCATGAAGGGCCTGGGCAGTGATCGCCTCGCGATCTTTGTGGTCGCCGGCTTGATGATCGGTGCCGCCACTGGGCTGAAACTCACCAACGCGGTCTACGCGGTCGGCCTGGCGGCGGCCTTGCTGGTCACCGCGATGCCGTGGCGCTGGCGGCTTCGGTCCGTCTCTGCACTGACGGCAGGCGGCGTTGCCGGCATCGCGCTCACGGCGGGCTTCTGGTTCTGGATGATGTGGCAGCAGTTCGGCAACCCGCTGTTTCCCCAGTTCAATTCGATTTTCGGATCGCCGATGGCCACCCCGATGGGCATGGGCGATCCGCGCTGGGGGCCGAAGACGGCGCTCGAGTGGCTGGCCTATCCGTTCGTGTTCACGCGCGACCCATTCCGAATCGGGGAAATGCCGCTGCGGCAACTGCTCTGGCCTGCGGTCTATGTCGTATTCATCGCGTGGGGCCTGGTCAAGCTGGTGCGCCGCGACACGCGAAGCGTTCCCGATGGAAGCCGCATGGTCCTGGCGTACGTTTCTGTCAGCTACTTCCTGTGGCTGGCGATCTTCGGCATCGGCCGCTACACCGTGGCGATGGAAGTGCTGCTGCCCCTCATGCTGTGGCTGCTGCTGGAGCAGCTCTGGCCCGATCGAACCTGGGCTCGCAGGGCGGGCATTGCCGCCATCACCGTGGCCGTTCTTACCAGCGTGATTCCGTTTCGCACCTGGGGACATGCGTCGTTCGCCGAACGCAGTTTCCGTGTACCCGATCTCGGCCTGGCCGATCCGTCCCGCGACTCCCTCATGTTGATTGCGCAGCCGGTGGCCTGGATGGCCGTGCACCTGCCGCCCGAACTCGCCTTCGTCTCGATGTTCAACTTCCCGGAATCGCCGGCCTACATCCGCCGCGCCGAGGAAATCTTCAAGTCGCGCGGCGGGGAAGTCTGGGCCGTGCTGCCCGCTGCCACCGACACCACCGCACGGAACGTCGGTCGCTTCAACGAGTGGGCAGGGCGGCAGAACTTCGCGGCCGACGGCATGGCGTGCCTGGGTGTCAAGGCGGCCCTGAAGCTGTCGAGCCGCTATCGCTCGTACAAGCAGCGTTCCAACGGCCTGTGCCAGTTCGATCCTCCGGCCGATGAAGCCCGGCGCGACCTGGACGCCGAGGACCTGGCCACCGCGCAGTTGTGGGCGACCCACCTTCGCACCCGCTCGTATGAACTGGACATCGCCAGCTGCAAGCGGCTCACCGCCTACATGGGTCAATCGCCGCAGGCATTTCGCCTGTGCCGCATCAAGCGCTGACCCCGGGCAAACATCAACTGATTTCAACCCGCAGAGGGTCCGGAACTTGCTAAGCTAGGGGCGGAGAAACGCTACATGCACAAATTCGACGAGATGTTCGAGCGCCTGCCCGAGAGCGGCAATTTTCAGTTCCAGAGCCAGTCCATGGGCGGAATGAACCAATCGCAGATGCAAGGGGTTCGCGAGCACTACCGGGACTACGCGCAGTGGCTGGCCCGCCAGCCCGAAGAGTCCATGAGGGCCCGGCGCGAAGAGGCGGAGATGATCTTTCGCCGGGTCGGCATCACCTTTGCCGTCTACGGCGCCAAGGATGAAGATGGCGCGGGTACCGAGCGGCTGATTCCTTTCGACCTCATTCCCCGCATCATCCCGGCCCACGAATGGGCCAGCATGGAAAAGGGGCTCGTGCAGCGGGTCACCGCGCTCAACCGGTTCCTGCACGACGTCTATCACGACCAGGAAATCATCCAGGCCGGCATCGTGCCCGCCGAGCAGATCCTGAACAACTCGCAGTTCCGCAAGGAAATGATGGGCGTCTACACGCCGCACCATGTCTATTCGCACATCGCCGGCGTGGACATCGTGCGTGCGCCCAACGCGCAGGGCGAGGGCGAGTACTACGTGCTCGAAGACAACCTGCGCGTGCCCAGCGGCGTGAGCTACATGCTCGAAGACCGCAAGATGATGATGCGGCTCTTCCCCGATCTGTTCAGCTCGCACCGCGTCGCTCCGGTCATGCATTACCCCGACCTGCTTCTGGAAACCCTGCGTGCTTCGGCCCAGCCGGGTGCGCCGGACCCGACGGTGGTCGTGCTGACGCCCGGGATGTACAACAGTGCTTACTTCGAGCACGCCTTCCTTGCGCAGCAGATGGGTATCGAACTGGTCGAAGGCCAGGACCTGTTCGTGAAAGACCGCTACGTTTACATGCGCACGACGCGTGGACCCAAGCGGGTCGATGTCATCTACCGCCGCGTGGACGACGACTTCCTCGATCCCAAGGTGTTCCGTCCGACGTCAACCCTGGGCACAGCGGGCCTGGTCGATGCCTATCGCGCCGGCAATGTCTCCATCTGCAATGCGATCGGCACCGGCATCGCCGACGACAAGTCGATCTATCCCTTCGTTCCCAAGATGATCGAGTTCTACCTGGGCGAAAAGCCGATCCTGAAGAACGTGCCCACGTTTGTCGGCCGCGAAAAGGACGACCTGAAATACATGATGGCCAACCTCAAGGACCTGGTCGTCAAGGAAGTGCACGGCGCCGGCGGTTACGGCATGCTGGTCGGCCCGGCCTCGACCACGGCGGAAATCGAAGACTTCCGCAAGGCGATCGAGGCGAATCCGTCCGGGTACATCGCGCAGCCCACGCTCTCGCTTTCCAGTTGCCCGACGTTTGTCGAAAGCGGCATTGCGCCGCGCCACATCGACCTGCGCCCCTTCGTGCTTTCGGGCAAGGACGTGCAGATGGTCCCCGGTGGCCTGACGCGGGTCGCGCTGAAAGAAGGCTCGCTGGTGGTGAATTCGTCGCAAGGCGGCGGCACCAAGGACACCTGGATCATGGAGGTCTGAATGCTCTCAAGAACCGCAGATCACCTCTTCTGGATGTCGCGCTACACCGAGCGCGCCGAGAACACCGCGCGCATGCTCGATGTGAACTACCAGACCTCGCTGCTTCCCCAGTCCAAGGCGGTGGCCCAGGTCGGCTGGCAGGGCCTGCTGTCCATCAGCGAACTGCTGCCTGCCTATGCCGCCAAGCACGGCGAGATCACGCCCAGGGCGGTGATGGAGTTCATGGTGAAGGACGAGAGCAATCCGTCTTCCATCGTGTCATGCCTGAAGGCCGCTCGCGAGAACGCGCGAGCTGTGCGTGGGTCGCTGACGACCGAGGCCTGGGAAACCCAGAACCAGACCTGGCTCGAAGTCAACCGCATGCTGCGCCAGAACGAATTCGAGCGCGACCCGGGCCAGTTTTTTGAATGGGTGAAGTTCCGGTCGCACCTGTCGCGCGGGGTCACAGTGGGCACGATGCTGATGGACGAGGCCCTGCACTTCATGCGCCTGGGCACCTTCCTCGAACGCGCAGACAACACCGCGCGTCTGGTGGACGTGAAGTTCCACGCCGTGCAGAGTGATTTCTTCGGCAACGCCAGCGAGAAGGACCAGGAGTACGACTTCTATCACTGGAGCGCCATCTTGCGCAGCGTCTCGGGCTTCGAGATCTACCGCAAGGTTTATCGCGACGTGATCAAGCCCGAACGAGTCGCGGACCTGTTGATCCTGCGCGCCGACATGCCGCGCTCACTGCATGCCAGCCTGAATGAGGTGGTGTTGAACCTGGCCGCTGTCGCCAATGACCAGTCCGCCGAGACGCAACGCCGCGCGGGCAAGCTGCGGGCCGACCTGCAATATGGCGACATCGACGAGATCCTGGCCACGGGACTGCACGCTTTCCTCACCCAGTTCCTGGACCGCGTGAACGAACTCGGAAGCCGCATCAGCCGCGACTTCCTGGTGCCTGCAACTATTTGAGCGGCGCAGCGGCTTTGGGACGGCGCACAGCGCGCACCTTGCCACTGCCGCCACCGCCTGCATAGAGCAGGTCGGCGCCATCCGATTCGAGGCCGCTCACACCGGTGCCGTCGGGCATTTGCAGCCGCGTGATGACCTCGCCGCTGGTCGGGTCGATCCGCCGGATGTCGCTCTCGTCGCCTTCCCAGGTGCCGTGCCACAACTCACCGTCCACCCAGGTCACGCCGGTCACGAACCGGTTGGATTCGATGGTGCGCCTGATCGCGCCGGTCGCGGGATCGATCTGGTGAATCCTGCGGTCCCGGTACTGGCCGACCCACAGGCTCCCCTCAGCCCACGCCATCCCCGAATCGCTTCCGCTGCCGGGTGCGGGAATCGACGCGACAACCGCGCCCGTGGCCGGGTCTATCTTGTCGATGCGTGTTTCGGCGATCTGGTAGATGTGCGTCCCGTCGAATGCCGTACCCGCGTCGCAGGCGCGGTCCAGCGAGCGCAGCGTCTGGCCGCTTGCCGGGTCGAATGCGATGAGCCTGGTGCCGGTCGCTGCCCACACGTGCTTGCCGTCATGCGTCACGCCGTGAATCTTGTCCGAACCCGCAAAAGGGCCGTACTCGCGCACGATCTCGGCGGCGCGCGCGGGAGTCTGGGCTGGTGTCCTGGTGATCTCGGTGGTCGTCATTTCATGTTCCTTGGGTTGCGCCGCAAACCGGCGTGTGAGGAAACTTTATTCAATCGGCAGCGAAGCAGGGAGTAACAAGATCGTCGTGAAACCGGTGAGTGCCGGTGCCAGCCAACGCTGTGCCCGCGCGCGTCCCACGGATCGGACACGGCCTTGCGCTTCCAGCTCGGCCAGCGATCGCTGCACCGTGCGCTGGCTTGCATCCAGCGCCAGCGCCAGCGCTGATGTGGACCATGCCGCCCCATCGGACAGGAGCGCGAGCAACGCGGCTTGCTCGCCTTCGATCGGCGGCTCCAGCACGATGACTTCGCGCTCGCCCCAGGGAGCCAGCATGAATCCGCGCGGCGTAGCTTCTATGCGGGCCAGCGACCTGACGAGTGCCCGCAGCCGGCCGATCTCCACGCGCAGGCGCGCGCGGTGAGTCTCGTCAGGATGGCGCGTGCGAAACGCGAATTCGATCAGCGACTCGCGTCCGGCATCGCCCGGCCAGGCACGCGCCAGCGCGTGAGCCAGCGCGAACAGGATGGGCCGACGAGCCAGCGGCTGCCACGTACCGCCCATGCACACGCCGCGCCTGCATCCGTCGACCACCAGCGCATCGGAAGCCAGGAGGGCCGCGACTTCATCCAGGCGCATGCCGTGCGTGACCGTACCCACGAGTCGGCGCGCGGCAGGGCGATCGAGCGCAGATCGCGCGTCCCGCACCTCGGCCAGCAACGCTGGCACTTGCGCAGCTTGTGCGCAGCGCTGCGCGCGTGCGAGGCAGTCGTGGGCCTTTTCTACATGCAGCGAACGCAGCTCGAGTTCTGCTTCAGCCAGCGCTGCGACTGCGGCGAGCGCAGGCGACAGGACGTGCGGATCGACTAGCGCCAGTTGGATGGCGGCTTCCTCCAGCCGTCCGATCAGGAGAAGACGCCTGGCAATGATGAGCCGTGCCTGCATGCTGTTCGCACGGTCGCCATGGGCGTCCAGCGTTTGGACTGCGGCGACCAGCGAACGCGACGGCGCGCCGATGTCGCGCATGGCCAGCGCGACTTCGGCTTCTGCGACGACACAGCGCGCACGCGACACGGCTTCATGGGGGCCGAACTTGCGCGTAGCGCGGCGCAGCAGTTCGCGCGCCCTTGGGTGCTCTCCCAGTTGCGCCATCGCGATGCCGCGCAATGCGAGCGCAGGTGGGTCATCGCGAAGGGCGATCCGTTTGAGCGCGCCCAGCGCATCCCCGGCGGCAAGGGCACGTGCAGAAGCGGTGATGAGGGAATCCATGGGCCAAGACTACAACCAGCGCGCATGACCGGCGTCTCGGGTATGGAATCATTGCGGCATGGCTCCAGATTCGCTCCCCGATTGCGTCGACACCCGGCGCCTCATCATCCGCATTCCCCAGCCGGGCGATGGTCACGCGCATTACGAGGCGCTCGTCGAGTCGCTGCCCGCGCTCAGGCGCTTCCTGGCGGCGCTGCCCTGGATTGCCGGCGAGCAGAGCGTGGAGCTGTCGGAGGCGATCGGCCTGAACGCGCGAAGCAACTTCAACGACCGCAAGGATTTCCAGTTCTTCATTTTCGAAAAGGCGGGCGGCAAGTTTGTCGGCGGCTGCGGGTTGTACCGGCTCGACTGGACGCTGCCCCGCGCCGAAGTGGGTTACTGGTGCCGCACGTCGAGCACCGGGCAGGGGTTCATCACGGAAGCGGTCGATGCGATGGTCGGCTATGCATTCACCCATTTGTCTGCCGCGCGGGTGGAACTGGTCACGGATGTAGACAACCTCGAATCCCGCAAGGTCGCGGACCGCTGCGGCTTCGACCTGGAGGGCGTGCATCGCAACGCCAGGCGCGCGCTGGATGGGCAACTGCGCGACATGTGCATGTACGCGAAAGTCGTTTGAACGGGTGATGCGCGCTGGCCGCACAATCGACGTCAAACCATGAGCCATAACCCGTTTACCCCTCCTGCCGCTGAAGTTGCCGACCCGGTGACTTCGATCCCCCCTCAGCCGTCTTCGGTGAGACTTGGGCTTCAACTCGTGATCGGGGCGCTGGTCCTGAGCGCTGCGGCTTACATCATCCCCGGCATCCGGGTGCCGACACCGGAAGAAGGCGAAATTTCGCTGCTGATGCAAATCGTCCTGCTGGCGCTGTTCGGCTCGCTGACGCTGTTCCTGGCGTCGCGGGTGATGAGGGGAAGGAACTGGGCGCGCTTCGTGTTGTTTGCCTATCTCGGCCTGGGCTGGCTCATGGTCGGCATGGAGCTCAATGACAACTTCGTGCGATCACCGCTTTCGACCGTGATCGACATCGTGTGCGTAGCGATGGAGGTCGCGGCGATGGTGCTGCTGTTTGGTGGGGCGAGCCAGAGATGGTTCCGTGCGATCCGGTTGTCGCGGGGGAATTGAATTCGCCATCTGGCTGTCATGCCGGACTTGATCCGGCATCCACCGCGAAGCGGCGACGGCGGTTGAAGTCATGGATTGCGGATCAAGTCCACAATGACAGCCTCTCTTTGGATGTCATGCCGGACCACGATCCGGCATCCACCGCGAAGCGGCCACGGCGGCTGATCGCAGCGAATCTTCTCAGCGTCAGTCCTCTTGCGCGCAGCGACTGTATTGACAACACTGGCGTCCAGCATGTTCACCGGAGATAAGAGATGAAGATTCGCTTTCTCGCCGCAGCTGCATTGGCTGCAAGTTCAATGATGGCAGTCACTGCCCACGCAGCCGACACCCCCGGCAGCAACCCCAGCGTCAAGACACCTTCCATTGCCGAGCGTATGGCGATTGCCCGCAAGGCGATCGATGCGAAGGACTGGACCAAGGCGATGAGCGAACTGAACATTGCCGTGCGCGAAGAACCGCGCAACGCCGACGTCCACAACCTCCTGGGCTACAGCTATCGCAAGCGCGCCACGCCTGATCTGGCAAAAGCGTTCGAGCACTACGGCACGGCGCTCAAGCTGGACCCGCGCCACAAGGGCGCGCATGAGTACATCGGCGAGGCGTACCTGATGGACAAGAAGCCCGCCGAGGCAGAAAAGCACCTGGTGCAGCTGGAAGCGATCTGCGGCAACAAGACTTGCGAGGAATACCAGGACCTGGCGAAGTCCATCGCGCAGTACAAGGCGAAGAACTGAAGCAGCGACGAATCAGTCAGGCCTGGTCGTCGAGGGACGTCGACAAGAGCGCACCCACAGTACCACCGGCCACCTGCGCAGCAACAAATGCCAGCGCACTGGCCGGCGCTATTCCCGCGAACGAGTCACTGAGCATCCGGCCCATCACGGCCGCCGGATTGGCAAATGAAGTGCTCGACGTGAACCAGTACGCCGCGCCGATATAGCAGGCGACGATGGCCGATGCCTTGCCTGCCGGAGAGCGCAGGATCACGAAGACGAGGCCCGCGGTCGCTACGGCTTCAGCCAGCCAGATGCCCACACCGCTGCGCACCTTGGTGCTGGCATGCAGCAGTTCCAGGTCGAACATCGCATTCGCCAGCGCAGCCCCGGCGACCGCGCCCGCCAGCTGCGCAATGATGAAGGGAATCGCCAGCGTGTACTCGCGGCTGCGCACAGCCAGCACACCCGTCACGACCGGATTGAAGTGCGCGCCGCTCACCGGCCCCAGCGTTTCGATCAGCACATACAGAATGAAAACCGTCGCAAGCGTGTTGGCCAGAAGCGCGACTGCGACGTTACCGCCCGCGAGCCGCTCGGCCATGATGCCCGAGCCGATCACGGTAGCCAGCAGCAGGGCCGTGCCGATGAATTCCGCCAGGATGCGGCGTCGAGCTTCCCGTCCAGTCATCGAGCGTCCGCAGCCAGTTCGCGCGCGACGGTTTGCAATCCGGCGGGCGCGAGTTTCTCGCGAGGCAGGTTCACCAACAGGTCCAGCCGCCGCTTGATCGCAAGCATCGTCTGTCGAAACGCTTCGCGCCGCTCCTCATCGCTGCCTTTGGCTTCGGATGGGTCCGCGTAGCCCCAGTGCGCGGTCGCCGGCCGGCCCGGCCAGAAGGGGCAGGTCTCGCCGGCGGCGTTGTCGCATACGGTGATGACGAGGTCCATGTGAGGCGCGCCTTCCTCACCGAATTCGTCCCAGCTCTTGCTGCGCAGGCCCGACGTCGAGATGCCCGCGTCGTCCAGCACCTGCAACGCCAGGGGATTGGGCTGTTGGTTCTCGCGCGGGCTGCTGCCTGCCGAGAACGCCTGGAAGCGATCGCCACCGATGTGGTTGAGGAGCGCTTCCGCCAGGATGCTTCGCGCCGAGTTATGCGTGCAGAGAAACAGCACGTTCAGGGGTTGGCTCATGTCGCCCTCTAGCAGCAGGAGGTCGCTTTTCGTGCGGGAGCGGAAGTTGCCGCAACCGTACCACCGCAGCACGACTTCACGGCGGCAGGCGCTGGAGCCGCTTCACGTGCTTCGCTGAAAACCGGAATGTCGGTCAGCGTGTGGAACTGCTCCCACGCGATGCCTTGCGGATCGGTGACCCAGTACTTGTCGCTGCGGGCATAGCAGCAGCTCACCTTGCCTTCGTCGAGCACGCTCAGGTCTGCTTTCGCGGCGTTGTCCTTGAGCGACTGCAGGTCCTGCTCGTTGTCCACCTGAATGCCCAGGTGATCGACGCCGGTGCCGGTGCCGCGCGTGGAGATGGCGAAGTTGACCGGCGGGTCCTGCAGCATCCACTTGGCGTAATCGCCTTCGGTGCGCGCGGGTTGCTGGTTGAACATCGCCGAGTAGAAGGCAATGTTCCTGGCGAGATCTTCGACGTGGACATGGACGTGGAAACGCTTCATGGTTTGCTCCTGGGGGTTGAACGGGGTAGGGCTCGGGAAGAGGGTTTGCAGGCGGCGGGTGCAGGCTCGCAGGGTTCGCAAGAGGTGCCCTGGCAGCAGTGCTCCGTGAGGTAGCCGAGCAGGTTGTTCATCTGCTCGAAATTGGCGCGATAGATCAGGTTGCGGCCGTCACGCTCCTGCGAGACGAGACCGGCCCGCTGCAGTTCCTTCAGGTGGAACGAGAGCGTGGCGCCGGGTACTTCGAGCGCTTCGCCCATGCGGCCCGGCGTTTCGCCTTCGGGGCCCGCCACGACCAGCGAGCGAAAGATGCGAAGGCGCATGGACTGGGCCAATGCGGCAAGGCTTTCAACGGCTTCTGTTTCTTCCATATTTCGATAATAGTCGAAATATGAAAATACTGCAAAACCTGCCGTACGGTGGCTGGAGCTACCGACCAACGGATGGGCCGACCCCTAGGTCTGGTGTGCTGCACGACCGTGCCTGCCTAGCATCGCCCATGCCGACTCCTTCATGCACCCTGCCGTCTGCAAGCGGCCATCCGCAAGCGCTGCGCATGCATCTCCCACGCGATCGGAGCGCGCGGCACGAAACTCCCGCTGTCCGACGCGCCCAGAACTTGCGCGAGCCACCTGATGCCAATGCAGTTCCACCACTCGCTCAACGGATCGTGCGGCCGGGACCTTCCGCGGGGCAGGGCGCGATCAGGCACACCTTGCTGTTTCTCGCCACGCTGTTGGGCACCGCATCAGCAGCCCGACCCAACCGCGTGGTGCCTGTCCATGCCGACGGCAGCTTGAGCCCGCTACCTGACCCGGTTGGATTCCTGGACGACCTGATTCCGGTGTTGAAGGGTGCTGGCGTGGAGTTGTTCTACGTGGCGCGTCCCACGCTGACAACGTCGCAATATGGCGCAGAAGCCTTGACGGCGACACTGCAGGGTTGTGCTTCAGCAGGAACCTGCTCCCTCACGGTGCTGGCGCCCATTCCGGCGCGCGAGGGCTTGGCATCCGACAAGCTTCGCTGGGATCGCACCCCCGCATTCATGTCGTGGTTGATGCCGGCGCTGTTCGGCCCGGGCGTCTATCAGCTGGGAACTGCTCCTGCCGCCAGGCTCACGGCGTTGATGACGAAGCCCGACCTGCCAGTCCATGCTGCCTCGACGCACCCTCGATCGCCGTTTTCTCCCAGGCCGTTTGTGGACGGCGAAGCGCCCGGTGTGATGAGCGCCCCGCTTGAGATGATGTTCGAGGTGGTCGTCGGGCGTAACCGGATCTACTCGCCGTTTTCGCAGAGCGAGTACGCCCCGCCGTCGCAGGACTATGAAGTTCCCGCCGAACCGCAACTCGAGCAGGCGCAGCGCGACCGTTATCGCCTGTTTCGCGAATCGCGCCTGCTCGCCGCAGCCATCGTCACGAGCGATTCCATTGAGAGCGAACACATGGGGAAATTTGCCGACCACTTCCGGCTGCGGGGATTTGCCGTGACACGGGTCCCGCTCTACGGCGATGTGACGGCCATCGTGATTGCGCCGGGCTCGGTGGTCGGTGAGTTGCGGCAGTTTGCGCAGGATTTTGGTCCCGCGGTCGTGGTCGAGGAGCCCATGTCTCCACGGGCAAATGACGCCGGCGACGGACATGGCCAGTCGCAATCCGTGAATGTCCGCAAGGTAATTGCGGTCGTATTCGCAGCTGCCACTGCGGAGCGGGCCTACAAGGCATGGCGAGACGCCTACAAAAGGGCGCAAGACCCGGCGCGAGCGCAAGGCAACGCGCAAGTGCCGGATGTGCCGGTTGTACCCGATGCACCGGTTGTGCAGATGGGCGCGCGACGCGGCGGCGCGGCCAGGCAGGTGGCAGGCGCGCGTCGACACAATGCACGGCCCGAAGCGCCAGAAGCCGGGCCCCCAAGAATCATCGTCGCAACGCCCGCGCGCCGCGGGCCGGTATTCGACTTTGACAGGAGTCCCAAGCAGGCGGCGCTCGATGTCTCGACGGCGCTGGGCAATGCCACTGGCGACGCACTCACGGCAGTGCTGAAGTCGATCACCCTGGAAATGCAGGCCGCAGCGATGGACCCGCGAGGCGTGGCCGTTTGCGCCGGCATGCTGCACGGCGTCATCGATCATGCGCGAGGCAACGCCCGCACCCTCATCCGCTACTTCGACGCGCTGGGAATCGACTACCCCACCGTGCGCCAGCTCGTTGCCGATGCGCGGCTGCAACAGGACACGTGGCAACTGGAGGCGGCGCAGAAACTGTTGCTGACGGACGTGCAGGCCGTGCGCCTGGCAGTCAATGCGCGTCACGCCGTGCCGCACGACGACTTCGCGGTGCAGCGTTGGGCCTCGGCGCGGCAGCAGGCGCAGCCAGCGGTTTCCACGGTCCACGAACGCTCCACGGCCGAAGCGCAGGCGGGGCGTCCGGGCGTGATCCGCATCAACCGTTCAGCGGTGACCGACAAGGCGCGGAGAATTGCTCGCGGACCTGCGGGCGATGGGCGCACCGCCGGCATCGTGATCGGCGCCGACATCTTCATACCCGGCCCGCATGTAATGCCACATCTTCACATCAACGACAAGATGGCCACCCTGACGCTGGGTCACGGCAGCGATGGCGGGCACAAGGACCTCGTCTCAGGCGACGCCTTGCAGTCGGCGAACCTGGACGGGGGGATTCGCCTGCTGGAGGCCGACCCGGTTGCGGGCGGCGCGGCGATGCTGGAGATGCTGCGCTACCTGCGCGAAGACTAGTGGATCACCCGGCCTTGCGCGCCTGGGCCAGGAGGTAATCGGCCACCAGGAGCGAGCGCATGTTGCTGCCGGCCATGGAGCCATCGGTCAGCCACCGGCCGTCGATGCCCAGGGACGGCGTTCCCTCGATGCCGTAGCCCGCGGCCAGCAGCATCGCCTGCTTGACCTTGCCTGCAACGGCGAAGCCGTTCATTGCCGCCATCACAGGCGCGGCGTCCATGCCGTTCTTCGTGAGAAACACAGAAATTTCCTGTGCCGTCTGCAGGTGCTCGTGCTTGACGTGGATCGCATGAAAGACCTTGGCATGGAGCTGGTCGACCAGGCCCAGGGCTTCGATGGCGAAAAAGAGCTTCTGGTGCAGCACAGGCGGGCCTTCCTGGAACGCCACCGGGATGCGGCGAAACAGCACGGCCCTGGGCAGCGCCTTTTGCCAGGCGTCGAGTGCGGGCTCGAAAGAGTTGCAGTGCGAGCAGCCGTAGGCGAAGAACTCAACCACCTCGATCTGCTTGCGGTCGCGCGTCGGCTGGCGGGGCTGCATCGTGAGGTAGTGCTGGCCCTCGACAGGCGCGCCGCCCTGGGCGAGCGCCGGCAGGGTCAGGCTGGCACCGGCCAGTGTCAGCAAGGGGGCAAGCGCGAAGCGTCGTCGGTCGATCATGGCGCGGGTGCGGGCTTATTTGTAGCCATCGTTGTGGGATGAAGTCTTCTTGCCCGTGATCTGCCAGGTGGTCCGCTGGTTGACGAGCTTTGCCAGGAACTCCAGTTCCTCGTCGGTGTGGTTCAGGGCTGGTGCAGGCGTCAGGAAGCGGCCGTTACGCGCTTGCGGCTCGCCCCAGAACGACTGGTGGTAGTCGGCCTGCGAAACCAGCCTGTCGGGGCCGGCACCCACCGCGACGGTGCCGTAGCAGTTGCAGAAGTAGCTGCGGAAATTTTCCTGGGGCAGCACTTCGGTGTACACGCCTGTGCCCCGTATACCGGCGGTGAGCGTCGGCGTCACGATCTGGCGCGATGTGCCGCGTCCCCATACGCTGGCCACCGCACCGGTCAACAGCCGAAGCACGCTGACGGCGTTGAGTGTCTGGCCCCGCTCGACGGTCATGCGGGAGTTTTGCCGCACCATGAACGATGCGTTGCCCAGCACGAAGATCAGGCCGGAATTCGGGCCGGTCTCGATGCTGTCCCCGGTCTGAATGGTTTGCTGCGCGCTGAGCCTCTGCCCGTTCAGGAGCGCGTCACCCTGCAGGTCCACGATGTTGCCGCGTTGCTGGGCCATCGCTGCGCCCGCGCCGCCCATCGCGGTCCAGGCTGCGGCCGCCTTGAGGAAGCTGCGGCGCTGGTACCAGAGGACTTCCTCTTCGGTGCGGCCTTGCAGGATGTGCTGGGTCATGTGGGTTCTCCCGGGGGTGGTTCTTGCGGCTCTGGCTCGGTGACAAAGCTATCACGAAAGGTGAAATACAGCGACGTGAAAAACGTGATCGGCACCAGCAGGATGAAAGGCGCCAGCACCCAGCCGGCCACATCCTGCCGGCCGAAGATGCTGCCCAGCGCGGTGATGAAGACTCCGGCGCCGACGACCAGCAGGAACCACGTCAGGCCGAACAGCGTCAGCGCGCGAAAGTTGCGCAGGCACGCCACGGTGCTGAAGAACAGGCTCTTGATGGGCGAGACGCCATGCCAGTGCACCAGCGCAGGCGCGTGCCAGAACATGAGCGAAACCGGCAGGTAGAACGCCAGCACGAGCAGCATGGCGTTGAAGTATTCGGGTGGCGGCATTGTCTTGCCGTCCATCTTCATGGGCGCGGCGGGCAGGTCCACCAGCAGGCCCACCAGCAGCATGATGATCACGACGCAACCCGCATACAGGCCGCCCAGCACCAGCATCGCCCGCAGCCGGTCGCGTCCGGCGCGAAACGCGCTGACAAAGACCATCGGCGTCGGAAACTTTCCGTCCACCGTCTCCCGCGTGGCCGCCATGAACCCCAGCGTGGCCGCCGGCGCGATCGCAATGGCGATCAGCGGCCCGACCAGCGGAATCCAGGAAACCAGCGGAACGAATGCCATGTAGATGAAGAACAGGCCGATGAGCGCCAGCGGCTGCTTCATGAATGCCTGTATGCCTTGCCTGACCCATAGGATGCCTGTGCGTGCGGGAACGATGTTGAGTTTCATGGACAGGTACGCAGGGAAAGTCGGTTTGGACGCGGGTTCATTACAAATAGTTGAGCGGCAACGCCCGCAAGCCTTGTTATTCGCAACGGACCGGGTGTGCCACACGATGGCGCAAGACCCGCTCGAAGTGCGTCGGATCATGCGCCTGGAGCATGGAGGCTTCGCGCGGCAGGTGGAAATCCCACAGGCGCGACATCCAGAAGCGCAGCGCGCCGGCGCGCAGCATGGCCGGCAGCAGCTGCCTTTCGGCGGCGGCCAGCGGGCGCACCTGGCGGTAAGCATCCAGGAACGCACGGGCACGGGCGCCGTCGTGCTCGCCGCTGGGCAGATCGATGCACCAGTCGTTCAGGCAAACCGCAATGTCGAAGAGCCAGGTATCGACGCCCGCAAAGTAGAAGTCGAAGAAGCCGGTCAGCTCGCCGTTTTCGAACATCACGTTGTCGCGAAAGAGGTCTGCGTGGATGGGCCCCCTGGGCAGGGCCGCGTAGGCCGGGCTGCCCGCCACATGGTTCTGGAACGCGAGTTCGGCCGCCAGCAGCGCCGCCTGTGCGGGGTCCACGTGGGGCCTGACCTGCGGCTCGACCGAGTTCAACCAGGCCAGGCCGCGCAGGTTGGGCTGGGTGCGGTTGTAGTCGCGACCGGCCAGGTGCATGCGCGCGAGCATCGCGCCCACGGCCGCGCAGTGCGAGACGTCGGGCGAAAGCTCGCTCTTGCCGGCCAGCTTGTTCACGACCGCTGCGGGTTTGCCGCAGACCGTGTGCAGCAGCTTGCCGTCGGGGTTGTCTGCGGTGGCGCTTTTGGGCAGCGCGTGCGGATCGGGCACCGGGATGCCGTGGCGCGCCAGATGCTTCATCAGGTGGAGATAGAAGGGCAACTGCTCGAAAGACAGGCGCTCGAACAGCGTCAGCACGAACTCGCCCTGGCCGGTCGTCAGGAAGTAGTTGGTGTTCTCGATGCCCCCCTGAATGCCGCGCAGTTCGCGCAACTCACCCAGAGCCAGTGCCTGCGCCAGTTTGCTCGCCTCGGCCTGCGAGACTTCGGTAAAGACTGCCAACTGCGACTTTCTAGAAGCTGAACACGTTCCACACGCGCCGGCCGTTGGCATTGCTCATGCCGTCGCGGTTGTCGGCGGGGCGGCTGCGACCCATGTCGGTGGGCTGGATCTCATAGGCGGGCATGTCGCCTTTGGGCTGCACGGTGATGCTGCGGGTTTCGCCGGCATAGCGCACTTCGTCGATCACGACTGCGGCGTCTTCGGTGCGGATGCGCTCGACCTTCTGGTTCTTGCGGGCCTCCAGCGGCTGCGATTCCGAGACCAGCGGGGCTGCAGGCGCGGTCTGGGCCCAGGCGCTGGGCGCGAGCAATGCAAATGCCAGCATCACGGCTGTCAGCAGGGGAGGCGGTCGGTTCATGGCTGCCATTGTAGGACGGGCAAAATGCGCCCATGACCCCCACGACCCCCATGACGGCAAGCGAGCAAACCCAGACCGAAATCGAGACGGCAGACAGCCGGCGCCCGGTGGTCCTGCTGGTGGATGGCTCCAGCTACCTCTACCGCGCCTTCCACGCGATGCCCGACCTGCGGGCCGTTCCGGGCGACCCGGCCAGCCCGGCGACCGGCGCCATACGCGGCATGATCAACATGCTTCAGAAGCTGCGCAAGGACGTTCGCGCCGACTATGTGGCCTGCATCTTCGACGCGCCCGGCAAGACCTTCCGCGACGACCTGTATCCGGACTACAAGGCGACCCGTTCGCCCATGCCGCCCGACCTTCGCTCGCAGATCGAGCCTATCCACGAGGTGGTGCGCCTGCTCGGCTGGAAGGTGCTGAATGTGCCGGGCGTCGAAGCCGACGATGTGATCGGCACGCTGGCCTGCATGGCGACCGCGCAGGGTTACAACACCGTGATCTCCAGCGGCGACAAGGACCTGTCGCAACTGGTGAACGACAACGTGATGGTGATCGACACGATGAACGATCGCAAGCGCGATGTGGCCGGCGTCACGGCCGAGTTCGGCGTGCCGCCCAGCCTGATGGTGGACTACCAGACGCTGGTGGGCGATTCGGTGGACAACGTGCCGGGCGTTGAGAAGGTCGGCCCGAAGACAGCGGTCAAGCTGCTGCTGGAATACGGCTCGCTCGACGCGCTGGTGGCGCGAGCGGGCGAGGTCAAGGGTGCGGTCGGCGAGAACCTGCGCAAGGCGCTCGACTGGATTCCAAAGGGACGTGAACTGCTCACCGTCAAGAAGGACTGCGACCTCAAGGATCACATCCCCGGCCTGCCTTCGCTCCAGGACATTGCCGTGAAAGACGGGCAGGACACCGAGGCGCTCAAGGTCTTCTACGAAAAGCACGGGTTCAGGGGCCTGGTCAAGCAACTGGAGACGCACGACGTGCCGCCCGAACTGATCGAGGAGCACAAGAGCGGCAAGAAGGTGGGTGATGGGCCCAGGCCAGCGGGGCTCTTTGACGAGCCTGACCTGTCGGGGCTATCGCAGGCAGCCAACCTGCAGTACGACACGATCTTCACCTGGGCGCAGTTCGATGACTGGATGGCGCGGCTGGAAGCTGCGGAACTGACCGCCATCGATACCGAGACGACGTCGCTTGACGAGATGCGCGCCGAGATCGTCGGCGTGTCGTTCAGCGTCAAGCCCGGCGAGGCCGCTTATGTTCCGCTCGCGCATAGCTACGGCGATGCACCGGAACAGCTGCCGCGCGACGAAGTGCTCGCGCGCATGAAGCCGTGGCTGGAGAACCCTTCGAGGAAAAAGCTCGGCCAGCACATCAAGTACGACCGCCACGTCTTTGCCAATCACGGCATCGAGGTGCAGGGCTACGAACACGACACGATGCTGCAAAGCTACGTGCTCGAAGTGCACAAGCCCCACGGCCTGGCGAGCCTTGCCGAGCGGCATCTGGGGCGCACCGGCATCGACTACGAAACCATCACCGGCAAGGGCGCGCACCAGATCTCGTTCTCGCAGGTTTCCATCGACAAGGCTGCGGAATATTCGTGCGAAGATTCCGACCAGACGCTCGATGTGCATCTGGCGCTCTGGCCCAAGCTGAAGGCCGACCCGAAGCTCGCGTTCATCTACGACCTGGAGATCAAGAGCAGCGAAGCGCTCTACCGGATCGAGCGCAACGGCGTGTTGATCGACGGGCCCATGCTGGCAAAGCAAAGCGCGGAACTCGGCCTGCGCATCGTGGCGCTGGAAAAGGAAGCGCACGAGCTCGGCGGGCAACCCTTCAACCTGGGCTCGCCCAAGCAGATCGGCGAGATCCTCTTCACGAAACTGGGCTTGCCGGTCGTCAAGAAGACTCCCAGTGGCGTGCCGAGCACCGACGAGGAAGTGCTGGAAAAACTCGCGGAAGACTACCCGCTGCCGGCCAAGCTGCTGGAGCACCGGAGCCTGTCGAAACTCAAGGGCACCTACACCGACAAGCTGGCGCAGCTGGCGCATCCGCGCACCGGCCGCGTGCACACGCACTATGCGCAGGCCGTCGCCATCACCGGGCGCCTGTCGAGCAACGACCCGAACCTGCAGAACATCCCGGTCAAGACCGCTGAGGGCCGGCGCGTGCGCGAAGCGTTCGTGGCAGCGCCCGGTCACCAGATCGCCAGCGCCGATTACAGTCAGATCGAGCTGCGCATCATGGCGCACCTGTCGGAAGACGAAGCCTTGCTGCGTGCTTTCCGCGAAGGGATGGATGTGCACCGCGCCACGGCGGCCGAGGTGTTCGGCGTGGCGACGGATGCCGTCAGCAGCGAACAGCGGCGCTATGCGAAGGTCATCAATTTCGGCCTTATCTACGGCATGAGCAGCTTCGGGCTGGCGCGCAACCTGGGCATCGAGAACGCGGCGGCCAAGAACTACATCCAGCGCTACTTCGAACGCTATCCCGGCGTGAAGAACTACATGGATGAGACGCGTCTGTCGGCCAAGAGCAAAGGCTATGTCGAGACGGTGTTCGGGCGGCGTTTGTACCTGCCGGAGATCAATTCACCCAACGGCCCTCGACGCGGCGGCGCGGAACGGCAGGCGATCAACGCACCCATGCAGGGCACTGCCGCCGACCTGATCAAGCTGTCGATGCTGAAGGTGCAGGAGGTGCTGGACCAGGAGCAGCGCAGCACGAAGATGATCATGCAGGTGCATGACGAACTGGTGTTCGAAGTGCCCGAGGCGGAAGTCGAGTGGGTGCGCAGCGAAGTCCCTCGCCTCATGGCGGGCGTTGCGGATTTGCGGGTTCCGTTGCTGGCCGAGATCGGGATTGGCGAGAACTGGGAGAAGGCGCATTGATGAGCTGCCCGTCGCACAGCCTTATGCAAGCTCAGCAATGGCGAACTTGCTTATAGTGCGCAGTTGCCCAGCGTCAATTCATTCGAATCTGCCAACTTGCGTACTGAACCCGACACATCAGCCGTCACCCTGGAAAACTGCGCCCGCGAGCCCATTCATATTCCAGGGCATGTTCAGTCGCATGGAGCCCTGTTCGCTTTCACTGCTGCCGGCGAAGTCACTTACCTGAGCGATGGTGCGGCCGCGTTTCTGGGCGTGGCCGTTCCCGCCCTGGGCGAGGCGTTGACCGCGTCGCACTTTGACGGTCAACCGATTGTTGCGACGTCGATTGCCGAGCTCGCAGCAGCGGCATCCACCGACGCATTTCTTCCGCAGCACCATGAGATAGAGCTGGCAGGTCGGCCTTTCGATCTGATCCTGCATCGCTCGGGTGAGAACGTGGTGGCCGAATTCGAAACCCAGTCGCAGACAGCGGCGGCTGCGGCCAGTTTTGCGATCAAGGCGCATCGCGGCATGGACAAGCTGCGGCGGCAGTCGTCCATCCAGTCACTGCTTGAAGTCGCTGTGGAAGAAGTGCGACAGCTCACCGGGTTTGACCGGGTCATGGGCTACCGGTTCGGCCACGATGGCAGTGGCGACGTGGTGGCGGAAGCGCGCCGCGAGCATCTCACGCCCCTGCTGAACCAGCGCTATCCCGCCAGCGACATTCCTGAGCAGGCGCGCCGGCTTTATGTGGTGAGCACGTTGCGGCTGATCGCCGACGTGAAGTCGCAGCCGGTGCCGGTGAGGGGGGCTACAGCTGCGCCGCTCGACATGAGCCACTGCGTGCTGCGCAGCGTGTCCCCGGTCCACATCGAATACCTGACGAATATGGGCGTGGGCGCGTCCATGTCCATCTCGATCATCGTCAACGGCGAACTGTGGGGCATGCTGGCCTGCCATCACATGATGCCTCGGCTGGTGCCTTACGCGACCCGCATGGCGTGCGATGTGCTGGCGCAGATTCTCGCGTCCAGCGTGCAGACGATCACGGCAGCCGAGCATGCGAAGCGCGTTGCCCGTGCGTCGCAGCTGCGCACCGAGCTCAACACGCGGGTGCTGCAAGGCAGCGATTCGTCCAGCGCCATGCTTGCCATGGGCGATGAATTGCTGGCCGTCCTCAACGCCTCGGCAGCGATTTTTCACGAGAGCGGCAAGACGACTGTGCATGGACCGCTGCCCATGCCAGCAGCGAAGGCGCTGATCGAATGGCTCGCCGCGCAGCCGCGCCAACCCGAAAATCACCTCATCGCGCGCGACCGGCTCAGTGGCCTCGAAGCGCCGCTGGTGGAGGGGTTGGGCAAGTTTTGCGGTTTCCTGGCAGGGCGTTTCGACGAGTTCTCCGACAGCTGGCTGGTGCTGCTACGCGAGGAGCAGGTCGAAACGGTGGCGTGGGGACATCGTCCCGCCAAGAACGTGGCAGTCGGACCGCTGGGTGCGCGCCTGACGCCGCAGGGATCTTTCGATGTCTGGTGGGAGACGGCCAAGGGCGTGGCCCTGCCGTGGATCGCTGCCGATATCCAGCTGGCGCGGGGCCTCTTCGCAGACCTGGCCCGCACGGCGGCGTTGCGTAACGCCGAACTGAGCAAGGCCAAGGACCTGATGATGGCGGTGCTGGGGCACGACCTGCGCTCGCCGCTCGCAACGATCTCGATGGCTGCCCACGTGATCGGCAAGACGTCCGACCGCAACGAGCAGATGAGCCAGCGCATACAGTCGTCCAGCGGCCGGATGCAGCGCCTCATCTCGCAGGCGCTGGACATCTCGCGCCTGCAGGCAGGCCTGGGACTGGGGTTCAACCCGGTGCAGACTGACGTCAGCGCGCTCGTGGATGGCCTTGTCGATGAAGTCGCCACCGCGCACCCCGGAACTGATTTTGTGAAGTTCATCGTTCGGGGTTTGTGGGCCGACATCGATCCGGACCGGGTGTCGCAAATGCTGGCCAATCTCCTGTCCAATGCGCACCACCACGGAACGGGAACCGCTCCCGTGGAGGTTGTAGTCGATGGCGACGACCAACGCGTGCGCATCGAGGTGCGCAATCCGGCGCCTGCATTGCCGCCGTCCGTCGCCGACAACCTGTTCACGCCCTTCAAGCAGAACGCTCAGGAAAACCTGCGCAACAAGGGCGGGCTGGGGCTGGGGCTCTACATCGCCCACCAGATTGCGCAGGGGCAGGGCGGCACGCTGGTTTACTCCTATGAGGAAAGCGATGCACAAGGCCCGGCAAGCGAGCGCACCGGCGGCAAGGTCGTCTTCATTGCCACGCTGGCGCGATGATCGAGGTTCTTCGTAGCGCAACGGCCCCGTCGCACCGCCGGATCGAGTCGGTGCTGCAGCTGGAAGGCGATTTTTCGCTCGCCCATTACGGGGCCGCCTTGCAGGGTTTCGCGGCTTTCCTGGATGCATGGGAGCCCGCGGTGGCACGCGCACTGCCGCCGCACCTGAAGCCCTGGTTCGCTGCCCGCACGCGCGGGCAGATGGCACGGCGCGATCTTGCTTCATTGCAGCTGCCGCATCCTGCGCCGGCGACGCTGGACATCGACCTGGCGTCACTTGCCGCAGTCTTCGGCTCGCTGTACGTGCTGGAAGGGTCTGCGCTCGGCGGGCAAGTGATTTCCAGGCGGTTGAAAGAGCGCCATGGATTCACGCCCGACCACGGCGCTGCGTACTTCAACGGTCACGGCGCCGAGACCGGGCGCATGTGGCGTGAGTTCAGGGAACGACTCGATGCCGAGGTCCTGGATTCGCAGGCGAATCGCGCGATCGCCAGCGCTGCCGCCATCCAGACATTCGACGCGCTGGCTGACGTCTTCATGGAGACCCTGTCCCCGTATCCCCTATAGTCGCGTTGATCAGCCAGGAGCCTGCCTTGAACGAGTCCAACGCCACGAAGATCGACGCACCGGCGACCGATGCCCGCCAGCCCGGCGTCAGCCGTCGCCTGTCGATGCTGTTTGCGCTGACCGCGGCGGCCGCTGCGCTGCCCGCATGTGGCGGCGGAGGCGGCAGTCCCGGAGCAACGATTTCGGGTACGGGTGGGTCGGTCGCACCTGCGCCACCACCCACGACATCGCCGACGCCGTCCCCAACGCCGGCGCCTACGCCTGCACCGACGCCGTCACCTACCCCGGCGCCTCCAGCCGTCGGTTGATCGCGCCTTCGGCGGTCAGCTGGTCTTGTCGGACCAGAGCTCTCCGCCCGTTGCCCAGTCGTGGCGCTTGATGTCAAACAGCAGCACATCGACCGATTCGGCCTTGCTGCCCAGGGTGTCGACCACCGCCTGTGTCAGGGCCTTGACCAGGTTCTTTTTCTGCTCGGGCGTGCGGCCCTCCATCAACTCGACGCGTATCGTGGGCATGGCTTGTTTTCCTTGAGTGCGATAAAAGCCGATTGTGGCAAACCACCTAGGCCCGCATAGGCAATTTGCCTAAGTCGCACCTCTGCTATGGGCGAACAATGACTTCCATCGAACAACAGACGGACGTCACAAGGAGCCCACCATGAACTTCGTCATCAGGAACCTGCTCATCGCATCCACCATCGTGCTGGCGGGCTATGCCAGCTGGACGATCACCAACTTTCGCGAGCCGCTGATCGAGATCTCTCGCTGACGCCCTGACCCGCGTGGAGGCAATCAGTGCCTCATTGATAAGATGTCGCCCCAAGCAGGCCGCACTGGCCGCTTCATCACTTAGGGGCGGCCATGCATGGCCCGCCCGCCATGCATGACATTGATAGCAATCCTGTTAGCCACGCTGGCCGCCGGCATCGGCAGCGTCTGGCTCGCCGCCGGGCTGATACGCCTGGGGTTCCTGCGCCGGACCAACGGCGCCTCGGGCGGCATCAGCCCCCAGCACCTCCTGAGCCTGGCCGCCGGTGCCTTGCTGGCCACATCGTTCATGCACCTGTTGCCCGAGGCCTTCGAGGCAGCCATTGGCGCCAAGGCGCTCTTCGCCACGCTTCTGGTGGGCCTGGTGTTTTTCTTCCTGCTGGACAAGGCCGAACTCTGGCACCACGGTCACGAACACCATCACGACCCTGACGGCAATGCTCATCTGCATGGCCATGCAGGGCATGCGCACCACGAACACCACGCCCATGGAACAACCCCGCCCCTTCGGTCGGGCGGATGGGCTGTCCTGACGGGCGACAGCGTGCACTGCTTCGGGGACGGCATCCTGATCGCTTCGGCATTCATGGCCGATATGCGTCTGGGCCTGGTGGCAGCGCTGTCGGTCCTGGCCCATGAAGTGCCCCACCACATCGGCGACCTGGCCGTCTTGCAGCTGTCCAGCAGCAATCGTCAATCGGCGCTCGTGAAGGTGTCGCTGGCCGGGGCAGTGACGGCACTCGGTGGTCTGGCCGGCTGGTGGCTGCTCGACCGGCTGGAGGGCTACCTGCCGTACTTCCTGGTCATCGCCAGCAGCAGCTTCATCTACGTGGCACTGGCCGACCTGATCCCGCAGCTGCAAAAGCGGCTCGCCCTGCGCGAGACGATCGCGCAGATCGCGTGGCTGCTGGGCGGCATTGCGCTGGTCACGGCCGTAAGCACCGCAGCGCACGTTCATTAGCCAGGACTGCGGCGTTTCGCGCCGCGCAGGCCGCGTCCTACGCGGCGATGGGTGTGCAACTGACCCCACGGTCGAGCTGGGTTTCAGAAGATGACTTCATGAAATCTGCTGCTGCCTGCCTCCTGACCGCCACTTTGCTTTTGCCATTGCTGGCCACGGCGCAGGAAGGCCTTGAGCAGACCTCGCCGGCTGCAACCGAGTCGTCGCCCGGCGCATCGGTCGATGCACCCAGGCCTGTGTTTCGCGTGCCCCTGTTCGCACCTTCGGCCGCTGCGAACGCAAAACGGATGCCGCAAGAGCAGCGTGCCGAACGCGGATTCCTGCGCAATGCCGCCACATCGAGCCGCTTCGAGCTGGAAGCATCGAACCTGGCAGCGACGAAGTCCAGCAACGCCTCCATCCGTTCATTCGCGGCGCGGCTCAACGCCTCTCATCGCGTGGCCGGCCAGCAGCTCCAGCACATGCTGCACGCACGCGGCATGGCGATGCCCATGCTTGAAAACAGCCAGCGCAAGGTCTTGAACCGCCTGGAAAAGCTCGACGGCGCGAAGTTCGATCGCGAGTTCATGGCGCAGGTCGGCACGCGTTACCAGACCGATGAAGTGCAGATGTTCGAGCGGGCGCAAAAGGTCGTGAAAGACCCGGCGCTGGCGGCGTGGATCGAAAGGTCCCTCGGCACGCTCAGGGACAACCTGGCGGTGGCCGAACAGGCGATGCACGGCGACGTGAAGCTGGCGCGCTCGGCTTCATTCGCAGCGGCGGCACGCCAGACCTCTCCGGCGGTCGTGCCCGGCATGCCGATGCCCCCACCGACCCAGGTGCTGGGCGCCGGACGCTCTACCAGCCCCTCCACCAGCCCCTGAACGGGCCTAAGCGGACGTCAGCCGACCTTACCGGACCTTGTAGCCGGTGACGCGCCACTTGCCGTCGGACTCGCGCACGACGGTCACCATTTCCTCGGTTTCCTGCTTCTCGAACTTCGACACGAAGCCCACGGTGACGTAGTCGCCGTTGGGACGGCCTTCCAGCGTGGTCTTGTAAACCGAGTCGCCGGGCACGCGCTCGACGAATGCACCCAGGGGTTCGCGCACTTTCGGGATGCCGTCCATCCAGTTGCCCAGCGGCACCGTCGAGCGGAACATGCCTGCCGATGTCTCCCAGGCGCGGCCCCAGTCGCGCCGATCCAGCAGTACCAGCCAGCCGGCTGCGGCCAGCTTGCCTTCGGCTTCCTTCTCGGCGTTCGCACTCGAACGCGGGGCTGCCGGGGCGGCGGCCGCAGGCGCAGCGGGCACGTTCAGGCCGGTGCCGCCTCCGGGCTTGAGTTGCGCGGCAGCGTTGGTGCAAGCCAGTGCGGCAACGACGGTGGCGGTCAGGGAGAAAGCTTTGGCAATGCGATTCATCGGTAGTGGGAAGTTCATGTAACTCCGAGCAGTCTACCGGCCCCGAGTTCCCGCAGATACCGTCAGGACTGTAATAACATACAGGTTCCGTGTCCGTCTTTACCGATCTCAACCCCGAACAACTCGCCGCCGTGCATCACGGCACGGGCAGCGATGCCGCCGATGCGCGTCCGCTTCTGGTGATTGCAGGCGCCGGATCGGGCAAGACCAACACGCTCGCACACCGGGTCGCGAACCTGATCGCCAATGGGGCCGACCCGCAGCGCGTGATGATGCTTACCTTCAGCCGTCGCGCTGCGCAGGAAATGGAGCGCCGCGTGGGTGGCGTGTTGCAGAAGGTCCTGGGACTGCCGGCCACGCAGGCACTGCCGGGCCTGCCCTGGTCCGGCACGTTTCACAGCATCGGCGCACGCTTGCTGCGCGAATACGCCACGCGCCTGGGCCTGGACGAGAGCTTCACCATCCATGATCGCGGCGACGCCGAAGACCTGATGGGCATGGTGCGCAACGACATAGGCCTGGCCGAAACCAAAAATCGATTTCCGCTGAAGGGCACCTGCCTGGGCATCTACTCGCGCGTGCTCAACACCCGCGACGGCTTGCACGAAGTGCTGGCTCAAACCTACCCGTGGTGCGCGCAATGGGAAGCCGAACTCAAACGGCTCTTCGGCGCCTATGTCGAGGCCAAGCAGCAGCAAAACGTGCTCGACTACGACGACCTGCTCTTGTTCTGGGCCGACATGATGGCCGAGCCGGGCCTGGCGCAAGAGGTCGGCGGCCGGTTCGATCACCTGCTGGTCGATGAATACCAGGACACCAATCGACTGCAGTGCGAAATCATCCTGGGCATGAAGCCGGGCGGCGAGGGCGTGACGGTGGTGGGTGACGATGCGCAGAGCATCTACTCGTTTCGCGGCGCAAGCGTGCGCAACATCCTGGATTTTCCGGGGCAGTTCACCCAGCCCGCCCGCATCGTCACGCTGGAGCGCAACTACCGCAGCACCCAGCCGGTGCTGGAGGCGAGCAATGCGGTGATCGGCGATGCGCGCGAGCGTCACGCCAAGAATCTCTGGACGGACAGGGCGTCTACCATTCTTCCGCAGCTGGTGCTCGTGCCCGACGAAGCCATGCAGGCGCGTTGGGTCGCGGACCAGGTGCTGCGCCAGCGCGAGGCGGGCTTCACGCTCAAGAGCCAGGCCGTGCTGTTTCGCACGAGCACGCACAGTGCGGCGCTCGAACTCGAACTCGCACGCCGCAATATCCCGTTCGTCAAGTTCGGCGGCCTGAAATTCCTGGAAGCCGCGCATGTGAAAGACGTGCTGGCGGTGCTGCGATTCGCGCAGAACCCGCGTGGGCGCATGGCCGGGTTTCGGGTCATGCAACTGGTGCCGGGTGTCGGACAGGCCACGGCGACTCGATTGCTCGATGCGATGGGGGAGGCGGCTGACCCGGTGGCCGCGCTCATGCAGTTCCAGCCACCGCCGCAAGCGCAGGCGGACTGGGCGCAATTTGTGAAGACATTTGCGCAGCTGCGCGATCCTGCGGTGGCATGGCCGGCGGACCTCGAACTGGCCAAGGCGTGGTACCTGCCGCACCTCGATCGACTTCATGACGATGCCACCGTGCGCAAGCTCGATGTGGAGCAGCTCGTGCGGCTTGCTGGTGGCTATGCGAGCCGCGAGCGCTTTCTCACGGAGCTGACCCTCGATCCGCCCCAATCCACCAGCGACCAGTCGGGCGTGCCCATGCTCGATGAGGACTACCTCATTCTCTCGACCATCCACAGTGCCAAGGGGCAGGAGTGGAAGGCCGTGCATGTGCTCAACGTTGTCGATGGCTGCATTCCGAGCGACATGGCGACGGGGACGATGGAAGAACTCGAAGAAGAGCGTCGCCTGCTTTATGTCGCGATGACGCGCGCGAAGGAGCAGCTGCATCTGCTGGTGCCGCACCGGTTCTATGTCACCCAGCAATCGGGCGGCGGCGACCGGCACATGTACGCATCGCGCAGCCGGTTCATCACGGAAAAGATGGTGGATCGGTTCGAGCAGGTGACGTGGCCGGAAGTCGGCTCGCAACAGGCCTTGAAGGCCATCCCGTCGGGGCCGGTGATCCAGGTGCGCGACAGGGCGCGCGCGGCGTGGCGATGAGAGGGCCGCTAGCCGCGTCGCATGTCGCGCAGCATGAAGAGGTAGAGGCTCTCGACTTTCTCGCGCGCCCAGGGCGTCTTGCGCAGGAATTTCAGGCTCGATGCGATGCTCGGGTCGGTAGTGAAGCAGCGGATCGGGATACGCCGCCCCAGGTCTTCCCAGCCGTAGTGGGCCGAAAGCTCGGTGACGATGGCTTCCAGCGTCAGGCCGTGCAGGGGGTTCCTGGGTTGGGGTGGGGGTGTAGGGTTCACAGGGACCGTGATGTTCAATGAAAGCCGGGTCAATTCTAGAATCGACTGATATTGCTCAAATTTTCGGTCAACACCGCTAGGTACCATTACCGCATGTCTTCCATTCTTTCCGGCGCCTCCAACTTCCGCGACCTGCGCGGCGACCTCAAGTCCCATCCCGCCCTGCGGGCCGGCACGCTGTACCGCTCGGATCACCTCGGGGCGCTCGACGCCAACGATGCCCGGCAGATCCAGGCCCTGGGCATCCGTCGCGTGCTGGACTTTCGAGGAGCCACCGAACGGGAGTCGGCAGCGTGCGCGGTGCCGGGTGTGGAGGTCCACTCGCTGGCCATCGAACCCACCATCGTGCAGGTCATCAAGGAAATGATCTCGCAAGGCCATAGCCTGACCGAGGACGACGTCGTTGCGCAGATGCAGGACACCTATCGCGGCTTCGTGCGCGGCAACAGCCACCGGTTCGCGGAGTTCTTCGGCCATTTGCTCGAGTCGAACGAGCCCACCGTGTTTCACTGCACCGCAGGCAAGGATCGCACAGGTTTCGCGGCGGCATTGATCCTCCATGCGCTGGGTGTCCCTAAAGACGAAGTGATGCGCGACTATCTGCTCACCAACGAGCGGCTGCGGCCCTTCTCGCTGGAGGGCTGGACCTTGCCGGGCCACGTGGTGCAGGTGATCTGGCGCGTGCAGCCCGAGTTCCTGGATGCCGCATACCAGGCCATCGATGCCGACTTCGGCAGCATAGAGGGCTATTTGCGCGAGGGCGTCGAGCTCGGCCCCGCCGAGCGCGAGCGACTTCGCGAGCTGTATCTGACACGGGCCTAGGCCCGCAGCGCGGCCTTCTGTAGGCCGACTTCGACACATGAAATCAAGCGCCCCACGGCGATGGGCGCGGCGCTAGCATCGGTCGGCACTTCAAAGCCCACCCTTGAAAAAAAAGCACAAATTGATCGCCATCACCATCGTCCTGACGCTGGTCGTCGGGCTCATCCTCGTCAATTTCGCCGGCACCGAAAAGAAGATAGAGACGGACATCCAGCATCTCTATTCGGTGGATGACCCGCAGTTCCTGCGTTCGATGGGAATCATGATGGGGCCTGCCATCGTGGACGGCAACAAGGCAACCGAACTCATCAACGGCGACCAGATTTTCCCGTCGATGCTGGAGGCGATCCAATCGGCCAGGAAGACGGTGCTGTTCGAAACCTACATCTACTGGTCGGGCGACATCGGCCACAAGTTCGCCGATGCGCTTGCAGAGCGCGCGAAGAACGGCGTCAAGGTGCATGTGCTGCTCGACTGGATCGGGAGCTCCAAGGCCGAGAGTTCCATCATCGACAAGATGAAGAACGCCGGTGTCGAAGTCGAGAAGTTCCATCCACTGCGCTGGTACAACCTCGGTCGCATGAACAACCGCACCCACCGCAAGCTGCTGATCGTGGACGGCCAGATCGGGTTCACCGGTGGGGTCGGCATCGCGCAGGAGTGGACGGGTAACGGCGAGGACCCGGGCCATTGGCGCGATTCGCATTTCCGGGTGGAAGGCCCGGTGGTGGCGCAGATGCAGAGCGTGATGCTGGACAACTGGACCAAGACGACCGGCCACGTGCTGCACGGCGCGCAGTACTTCCCGCCGCTCAAGCCCGTGGGAACGCAGAGCGCCCAGATGTTCGCGAGCTCGCCCAACGGCGGCAGCGAGAGCATGCTGATGATGTACCTGCTCGCGATCACCGCTTCGACGAAAAGCATCGATCTGTCGAGCGCGTACTTCGTGCCCGATGAAATCACGCGTGACGCACTGGTCGCTGCGGTCAAGCGCGGCGTGAAGGTGCGGATCATCACGCCGGGCGAGAACATCGATGCAGAGACCGTGCGGCGTGCTTCGCGCGGCCTGTGGGGAGAGCTGCTGGAGGCGGGCGTCGAGATGTACGAATACCAGCCGACGATGTATCACGTCAAGGCGATGATCGTGGACGGCATGATGACTTCGGTGGGGTCTACCAATTTCGACGTGCGGTCGTTCCGGCTCAACGACGAAGCCAACCTCAATATCTACGACCGTGCGTTCGCAGAGCGTCAAAGGCAGGTCTTCGAGGAAGACCTGAAGAAGTCCCGGCGCATCACCTTCGAAGCCTGGAAGACCCGGCCCTTGTCGCAGAAGGCGCACGAACATTTCTTCGCGCTGTTCGGCTCGCTCCTGTAGTTGCGGGCGCGGCATCCTGCGCTTCGCGGCGTGGGGTTCCTACGGTACCCGCCGCAAGGCTCCTACAGTTTTGCACCCGTGAAGCGGCCATGCTGGATCCAAGGCAAACAAGGAGACAGTCATGGCAAACCAGGACAACTCGAACAACGTCAGCCGCAATGAAGAGGCCTCAGCGACGAAGCCTCCAGGAAGGCACGGCCTCCTGAGCGACCAGCAGCCCGACCTCGTTGCGCCCAGCGGCGTCAATGAAGGCGATCACGGGTCCGCCGACGACAAGCCGATGGCAGGCGGCTCCATCAATTTCGATGACGACGAACTCACGCACCCGCGCGGCA
This sequence comes from Pseudomonadota bacterium, assembly GCA_040386575.1. GTDB lineage: Bacteria > Pseudomonadota > Gammaproteobacteria > Burkholderiales > Burkholderiaceae_C > Ramlibacter. The sequence continues at coordinate 158,248 of JAZKFI010000036.1, read as the reverse complement.
AGACAACACCCTCGGGTGGCACCTGGCAGGCGCAGGGCGGCGACAGCGGCAAGCTCGGCGCCCCGGCCGAGATCCTGTCGGATCGCAACGGTCCCAGCGATTCATCCACCAAGAAGAACTGACGTGCAAAGGGAGGGCAGCAACATGGTCTACGCACTCTTTTCACTTGGCGTCTTGGCGGCGGTCGGTGCGGTTTATAGCGCCGCCATTGGCTACCTCTGGTTCCGCCAGGAGCGCTTGTTGTTCGAACCGGTGCCGCTGCCACAGGACCAGGTCCTCACCACCGAAGCTGACATCCACGAAGGCTGGATCGACGTGCCCGGTGCGCGGCTTTCCACGGCGCATCTCAAGCTGCCCAACCCGCGTGGCGTGGTGTTCTTCCTTCACGGCAATTCCGGCAACCTGCTCGATTGCGTGACCGAACTCGAAGCCTTTCGCGAAGTCAATTTCGATGTGGTGATGTTCGATTACCGCGGCTACGGCAAGAGCAGCGGCTGCATCGAGAGCGAAGAACAACTGCGCTCTGACGTCCGTACCGTCTGGGCCGCGTTCGCATCGCAGTACGAAGGCAAGCGCGTCGTCATCTCGGGTCAGTCGCTGGGTACGGCGCTTGCCGCTGGCCTGGCTGCCGAACTGTGCGAAGCGGGCCAGCCGCCCGCATTGACCTATCTCGTGTCCCCCTACAGCAGCATGAGCGAGCTGGCCGACGAACTCTATCCCTGGGTCCCACGCCAGGTGCTTCGTTACCCGCTTCACACCGCCAAGCACGCTGCACGCCTGTCCAGCAAGTTGATCCTGATTCATGGCGACAAGGACGAATTGATCGGCATCCATCACAGTCACGCGCTTCGCACGGCCGCACCCACGGCGCAGTTCCTGTGTGTGGAAGGCGCCGGTCACGGCGACGTGCACAAGTTCCCGAGCTTCAGGAAGGCCCTGTCCGGCGCGCTCGCAGTGCTCTGATCGCGAGGCGCTTTCGCCCAAGTCGCGGCTTCCGCCCACACGGATCAGCCGCGCCTTCGCGCAACAATCGACCTCATGGAATTTGCCTGGTGGTCTGTCATCGTCGGCCTGCTGTTGATCCTCATGGCTCTCAGCGGCACGGTGCTGTCACGCCTGCCGCTTTCCACGGCGATGCTCTATCTCGTGGTGGGCATAGCGGTGAGCCCCTGGGGCATCGGCTTGCTCAAGGCCGATGTGGTGACCCACAAGGTGCTGCTGGAGCGCCTGACCGAAATCGTCGTCCTCATCTCGCTGTTTACGGCGGGCCTGAAGCTCAGTCCGGGACTGCGCGACCGACGGTGGTTGCTGCCGCTTCGGCTGGCCGTGGTGTCGATGATCATCACGGTGCTGCTCATCGCGCTGGTCGCCTATCTGTTCCTGGGCCTGCCCCTGGGGGCGTGCATCCTGCTGGGCGGAATTCTGGCGCCCACCGACCCGGTGCTGGCGTCGGACGTGCAGGTGAGCGCACCGGGGGACCGCGACCGCGTCCGATTCGCGCTGACCGGCGAGGGCGGTCTCAACGACGGCACCGCATTTCCGTTTGTGATGCTGGGACTGGGTCTTCTCGGGCTGCATGAAATCGGCGAAGGCGGATGGCGCTGGGTGCTGGTGGACGGACTCTGGGCGACCGTCTCAGGGCTCACCGTGGGAGGGTTGATGGGTTTGGCCGTCGGGCGGCTGGTGCTGTTCCTGCGGCGAGAGCACAAGGAGGCGGTCGGGCTGGACGACTTCCTGGCACTCGGTCTCATTGCGCTGTCCTACGGCATTGCCTTGATGGTGCACGGCTATGGATTCCTGGCGGTGTTCGCGGCGGGCGTCGCGCTGCGGCACCTGGAGCAATCGCAAAGCCCCGGCGAAAGCAGCGACCGCGCCGTCGAGAAGGCCAGCGCGCACCCCGACAAGGAAGTGGCCGACGCCATCGCAGTGGATCCGAAGCACGCGCCGGCCTTCATGACCAAAGCGGTGCTGGGTTTCAACGAGCAGGTCGAGCGCATCGGCGAGCTCGCGGTGGTTGTCACCATCGGCGGGCTTCTATGGTCCGTGACGTGGCATAGCGCCGCCTGGTGGTTTGTGCCGGTGCTTTTGTTTGTCATCAGGCCCTTGGCTGTCGGCCTGGGTCTGGCGCATTCGAGCGCGTCGAGCGGCCAGCGATGGCTGATCGGCTGGTTCGGCATTCGCGGCATCGGGTCGCTCTACTACCTGATGTACGCCATCAACCACGGACTCGCGCCCGTGATCGCCGAGAAGCTCACGGCGTTGACGCTGTCAGTGGTCGTCGCGTCCATCTTCCTGCACGGCGTTTCCGTGACGCCCATGATGGCCGCCTACGAACGCGCCCGCGGCAGGCGGCGTTGACTACAAGCACAGCCGCAAGGCGAGCACATGGGCTTGTCCTACAAGCGTGACCGTCCCGTTCCGACGCGGCGGCGGTGAGCAATCCTTAAAGTCGGAGTTTGCACCGCACAACCAATTCAGGAGTATTTTCATGAAGCGAACCATCACCCAAACCGCCGCCGCGATCATCGCGGTGACCGCAGCACTGGCCCTTGGCGCCTGCAGCAAACCTGCAGATCCGCCAACCCCTTCGACATCGTCGACCCCCACGGAAACCATTCCGTCCACGTCCACCAGCTCGACTGGATCGACCGGATCGACAGCGTCAACCGACAGCAGCAGCACGTCGGGTAGCACGGCTTCCACGACGGGCAGCATGAGCGGCTCTACGACCACGACGCCAGGCAGCACTGCCGACACGACGTCGATGGGCGGCCCGGGCACCGGCAGCACGGCAGGCCCCGGCACCACGACGGCGCCAGGCAGCGAAAACAATGGCGCCTCGCCCACGCCGGGCGTGACCGGGTCCATGAGCGGTACGGGCACGACCACGCGTTAAGCGCCTCGGCGCTACGCCGATCGGTGGAATGACAACGGGCGGGCACCCTTGACGGGGTGCCCGCCCTTTTTGCGTGGCGTGGCGTGGCTGCCGTCCTCCACGCGTACAAGCGTGAATTGACGAGCTTGACCCCCGGGTTTACAAGTCGCACTCCAACAACACGAAAGAGACACGCCATGCAGCGCAGCAAACTTGGGGCCATCGCGGCTCTCGCATTGGGACTGGCCGGATGCGCAACGACGCCGATGGGGGGATGGACGCCACTGGTCGACGGCACGCGCGGCATGGAGAACTTCAACATGGTCGGCGTTGCGAACTGGACCGCCAGCGACGGCGCGATTCACGCGACCAGCGGTGGGGCAACGCCCAGCTACCTCGTCACGAAGAATTCGTACCGCGATTTCATGATGCGGGTGGAGTTCTGGTCGAGCGACGATGCGAACAGCGGAGTGTTCTTTCGCTGCCAGAATCCGGGCGTGATCACCGACGAGAACTGCTACGAAGCGAACATCTTCGACCAGCGTCCCGACCCCACCTACGGCACCGGCGCGATCGTGAAAGTGGCCAAGGTGTCACCCATGCCCAAGGCTGGCGGCAAGTGGAATGTCTATGAGATCACCGCCAAAGGCCCGAATCTCAAGCTGGTACTCAACGGCGTGACGACGGTCGATATCCAGGACAGCAAGCTGCCGAGCGGTCCTATCGCGTTGCAATGGGGACGCGGCATCGTCAAGTTCCGCAAGGTCGATATCAGGCCGCTCTAGGGCCTAGCCCTTTTCCACGGGCCGATTGGGGTCGCGGCACCACTCGCTCCAGCTGCCCGCATAGAGGGCCTGAGGCGGGTAGCCGGCGATCTCCATTGCGAGGAGGTTGGGCACAGCGCTCACGCCACTGCCGCAGTGATGCACGACGGCGCCCGCTTCGCGTCCGGCGAGCAGTTGCTCGAACTCGGACTTCAGCTGCGCTGCCGGCTTGAAGCGGCCGTCGGCGCCGATATTCAGGCTGAACGGCCGGTTGAGCGCGCCGGGGATATGGCCCGCAACCGGATCGAGCGGCTCGACTTCGCCCTTGAAGCGAGGCGTTGCTCTCGCATCGATCACGGTCTGCGCGGACGACGCGAGCCCTTGTTCGACATCGGCCGTGACAGCGAGCTTGCGCAGCGGCGGGCCCAGCTTGAAATTGGACTGGAAGTGCGCGGGCTCCGGCGTGTCCGTGACTGCGCCTCCTGCTGCCTGCCAGGCCTGCAGCCCACCGTCAAGCACGGCAACCGCGTCATGGCCTGCCCACTTGAGCATCCACCACAGACGCCCGCAATAGTTGGCGCCGTTGCGGTCGTACACGACTGCCTGCATGTCGTTGGCAAAGCCCACGCTGGAGAGCCACACCGCAAAAGTCTCGCGGCTCGGCAAGGGATGACGCCCGCCCGACGCAGCGTCTGCGCTTGGAACGAGCTTTCCCGACGCATCGAGCGTGCCCTGGTCGCTGAGCGCCGTATCGAGGTTCACGTACACCGCGCCGGGAATGTGCGCCTGGATGTACTGCTCTTGTCCCGATGCCGGATTCATCAGGTCGAACGTGCAGTCGAACACCATGTGCGGCGTGGCCGAAGCGTGCAGGGCCTTGAGCTCTTCAACGGAAATGAGGATGGTTTTCATAGCGCAAATTATCAATGTTCATCGGCCGGCGCGTGGGGTGCGGCACGCGCCCGGAGCACGGTCGCGCCGATTCCGCTGGCAACGATCAGGCCCATGCCGGCCCAGCCCTGCGGGGTGATGCGGTCCCCAAAAAGCGTCACGCTGAAAATGGCGCCGAACACCACGCCGAAATACTGCAGGCTCACCACGACCAGCGTCGCGCCGTGGTTGTACGCGCGCGTCATGCACAGCTGACCCAAGGTTGCGAGCACGGCCATGGGCACCAGCCAGACGGCGTGTTGCCAGTCCCAGGGCGATACGCCTTCCACACCCATGCCGAGCAAGCCGCCCACGGCTGAGCCGACGGCGAAATAAAACACGGTGCGTGTTTCCGGTTCGCCGACCTTGCCGAGCGCCATCACCTGCATGTAGGCGAATGCAGCGGTCAGCCCCGAGAGCAATCCGATCAGGCCCGCGAAGAGCTGGTTCTGGTCGATGGTGGGACGCAGCATCAGCACCACCCCTGCAAAGCCCGCCAGGACGGTGATGACCAGCGGACCCTGGCTGAGCGGCGCCTTGGAGCCATGACGCGGGTTCCAGGCCATCAGCGCACCACCGATGAGAAAGACCGCGACCCAGACGCTGCTCATGTAGTTGAGCGTCATCGCGGTGGCCAGGGGCAGGTAGCCGATGGCGTAGAACCACATGCCCAGCGAGATCACCCCGACCATGCTGCGCCAGGCGTGCATGCTGCCGTAGCGGGTTGCCAGGCCGATGCCTTGTCGGCGGGCCAGCACCCAGAGCAGCGCCATGCCGATCAGGCCGCGCCAGAACACCAGCTCGGAGCTGTTGAAACCGCTGGACGCGAACTTCACGCACACGGCCATCGTGGCGAAGTAGAACGAGCCCAGCACCATCCACAGGGCCTGCATCAGCGATCCTTCGGCCCGGGAATCAGGCTACGAGGCGAGGGCGGTCAAAGTCCATGCGGCCGCGATACCACTCGTGGAAGTGCTGCATGCCGTCTTCCATCGGGCTCTGGTAGGGGCCGACTTCGTTGTCGCCGCGCTGCATCAGGGCCTTGCGGCCCGCATCCATGCGAAGCGCAATCTCGTCGTCCTCGATACAGGTTTCCATGTAGGCCGCCTGCTGCGCCTCGACGAACTCGCGCTCGAATGCGGCGATCTCCTCGGGGTAGTAGAACTCGACCATGTTCATCGTCTTTTGCGGACCCATGGGGTGCAGCGTGGAGACGGTGAGCACGTGCGGATACCACTCGACCATGATGTGCGGGTAATAGGTGAGCCAGATCGCGCCGTACTTGGGCTGCTCGCCGTTGCGGTATTGCAGCAGGGCTTTTTCCCAGCGCTCATAGACCGGGCTGCCCGCCTTGCCCAGGCGATTGGCGACGCCCACCGTCTGCACCGAATAGTTGTCCTTGAATTCCCAGCGCAGATCCTCGCAGCTGACCATGCTGCCCAGCCCCGGATGGAACGGGCCCACGTGATAGTCCTCCAGGTAAACCTCGATGAAGGTCTTCCAGTTGTAGTTGCACTCGTGCATCTCGACCCGGTCGAGCACCATGCCGCTGAAGTCGAGATCGGCCTTGGGGCCCATGCCTGCGAGGTCAGCAGCGACGTCGCGCCCGCCGCCTTCGAACAGCAGCCCGTTCCATTCCTGCAACCTGTAATTGTTGAGGTTGAGGCACGGGTCCTGCGCAAAGTGCGGCGCGCCCAGCAGCGTCCCGGCCGGGGCGCCGTTGGCTGCGCCGCCGCTGTAGGTCCAGCGGTGCAGGGGGCAGACGATGTTGCCCCCCGAAGCGCGGTTGCCTTCGAGCGAACCGCGGCCCTTGAGGATGACCGCCTGGCGGTGCCTGCAGACGTTGGAGATGAGCTCGACGCCCTGCGGCGTGCGCAGCAGCGCACGGCCCTCGCCCTCCTGGGGGAGCGCGTAGTAGTCGCCCGCATTCGGAACGCTCAGCTGGTGCCCCACATAACGGGGCCCGCGCTGGAAGACAGCATCTCTTTCGCGCGCGAAAAGCGCCTCTTCGAAGTAGCTGGAAACTGGTAGTTGGCTTGCGGCCTGCTGCAGTTGAAGACTTAAATCAGACATGGGTGACCTGACCTAGAGACTCCCCCTATGAAGGGGCAGGGAAGCGCATATCGGGTGAGGAATGGCGCGGCGGAAAAATACGGAAAAACACCCACAAAAAAACCGGGACACACCCGGTTTCAAAGGGAAGGGGATTGTACCCTCCAGTGCCATCTGGGGGCGGGGTCCGGCCAATCAAGTGGCAGGCGTTACTTTTGAAAGGGACCGCGCCCCTAGAATCGAGGGTTTGCAGTTCCCACTTTCCATGACCCAGGCCCCGTTCAAACCCCCAGCCAGTTACGAGGCGGCGCTCGAAGAACTCGAGCAACTGGTAGGCCTCATCGAGTCGGGCCAGCTGCCGCTCGAGCAGTTGCTGTCCGGCTACCAGCGCGGCGCCGAGTTGCTCACGTTCTGTCGCGACCGGTTGCAGGCGGTCGAGCAACAGGTCAAGGTCCTCGACGAAGGCGTGCTCAAGCCGTGGACACAAGCGTGATGCCCGCATTCGATCTTTCGCACTGGAGCCGCGACCGGCTGTCCCAGGTGGAGCAGGCGCTTTCCGAATGGGTGGTGGACCACGCGCCTGCCGCGCTTGGCGACGCCATGCGCTATGCAGTGCTCGATGGCGGCAAGCGGCTTCGTCCGCTCCTGGTGCTGGCAGCGAGCGAGGCGGTCGGCGGCAACCCGGCAGCCGCCCTTCGCGCTGCCTGTGCGGTTGAACTCATCCATGCCTACTCGCTGGTCCACGACGACATGCCCTGCATGGACAACGATGTCATGCGGCGCGGCAAACCGACGGTTCACGTCAAGTTCGGCCAGGCGCAGGCGCTGCTCGCGGGCGATGCACTGCAGGCCCTGGCCTTTGAATTGCTCACGCCCGACGATCCAGCCATTCCAGCGGCGATACAGGCCAGCCTGTGCCGACTTCTGGCTAGAGCAGCGGGCCACGACGGCATGGCCGGCGGCCAGGCCATCGACCTGGCCAGTGTCGGCCTGGCCCTTACCGAAAAGCAGCTGCGCGAAATGCACAGGCGCAAGACTGGCGCATTGCTGCAAGGCAGCGTGATGATGGGCGCGGCATGCGGCCGGTCGTCCCCCGCCGCGCAGGCGGCCCTGCAGTCGTATGGCGCCGCCGTGGGGCTGGCGTTCCAGGTGGTCGATGACATCCTGGATGTCACTGCCGATTCGGCCACGCTCGGCAAGACAGCCGGCAAGGACGCCGCCCAGGACAAGCCCACTTTTGTTTCGCTGCTGGGACTGGAGCGCTCGCGCGCCCATGCCCAGGAACTGCTGGGGCAGGCCCAGGCCTCACTTCAGGAGAGCGGCCTCGCCGACACCACTGCACTGGCGGCGCTGGCCCGGATGGTGGTCAACAGGGACAGCTGAAAGGCCGCAAAGAAAGATGTCATTGCTTCAAACCATCAACGACCCGGCAGACCTGCGCAAGCTCGCTCGCACGGAGTTGACGCCGCTGGCCGGTGAGCTGCGCGCGTACCTGCTCGACAGCGTGGCCCGCACGGGCGGCCATCTCAGTTCCAACCTGGGTACGGTGGAACTGACGATTGCGCTGCACTACGTTTTCAACACCCCTTATGACCGCATCGTCTGGGACGTGGGTCACCAGACGTATCCGCACAAGATCGTCACGGGGCGCCGCGATCGCATGGCGTCGCTGCGCCAGCTGGGCGGCTTGTCGGGTTTTCCGCAAAGGGACGAGAGCGAGTACGACACCTTCGGCACTGCCCATTCATCGACCAGCATCTCGGCCGCGCTCGGCATGGCACTCGCAGCCAAGATCAAGGGCGAAGATCGCAAGTCGATTGCCGTGATCGGCGATGGGGCGATGAGCGCCGGCATGGCGTTCGAGGCGCTCAATAACGGCGGTGTCGCCGAGGCCGACCTGCTGGTGATCCTCAACGACAACGACATGTCGATCAGCCCGCCCGTCGGCGCGCTCAACCGCTACCTGGCCCAGCTGATGAGCGGCCGCTTCTACGCAACCGCCAAGAACGTCGGCAAGAACGTGCTCAAGGTTGCGCCTCCGCTGTTCGAGCTGGCCAAGCGCTTCGAAGAACACGCCAAGGGCATGGTGGTGCCTGCAACGCTGTTCGAGAAATTCGGCTTCAACTACATCGGCCCCATCGACGGACACGACCTCGACTCGCTCATTCCCACGCTTGAAAACATCAAGCTGCTCAAGGGCCCGCAGTTCCTGCATGTCGTCACCAGGAAGGGCCAGGGCTACAAGCTGGCCGAGGCAGACCCCGTTGCGTATCACGGTCCCGGCAAGTTCGATCCTGCCGTGGGACTGACACCGCCTGCATCGCCGGGCAAGACGACCTTCACGCAGGTGTTCGGACAGTGGCTGTGCGACATGGCAGCCAGCGACGCGCGGCTGGTCGGCATCACGCCGGCGATGCGTGAAGGCTCTGGCATGGTCGAATTCGAAAAGCGCTTTCCGCAGCGGTATTTCGACGTCGGCATCGCGGAGCAGCACGCCGTGACATTCGCTGCGGGCCTCGCGTGCGAAGGCCTGAAGCCTGTACTGGCGATCTATTCGACATTCCTGCAGCGCGGCTACGACCAGCTGATTCACGACGTGGCCCTGCAGAACCTGCCCGTCGTGTTCGCGCTCGACCGCGCGGGCCTCGTCGGTGCCGATGGGGCGACACACGCCGGCGCGTATGACATCGCGTTCCTGCGCTGCATCCCGAACATGGCTGTGGCGTGTCCCGCCGATGAAAACGAATGCCGCAAATTGCTGACCACGGCGTTCCATCAGGATCATCCCGTCGCCGTGCGTTATCCGCGCGGTGCGGGTGCAGGCGTGGCCGTCGAGCCCGGCCTTGAGACCTTGCCCTATGGCAAGGGCGAGGTGCGCCGGGCACGCAAGCCGGCTGACGACGGCGCGCCGCAGGGCATTGCCATCCTTTCGTTCGGCACGATGCTGTATCCCGCGCTTGCTGCTGCGGAGCGCGTCGATGCCACGGTGGTCAACATGCGATGGGCCAAGCCGATCGACACGGCGCTGCTGCTTGAAATCGCCGCCTCGCATGAAGCGCTGGTGACGGTGGAAGAAGGCGCGATCATGGGCGGCGCGGGTAGTGCTGTCTGCGAGGCGTTGCAGGCTGCAGGCGTTGTGAAGCCCGTGCTGCAGCTGGGGCTGCGCGACGAGTTCATCGAGCACGGAGATCCGGGCAAGCTGCTGGCCATGCAAGGTCTCGATGCCGCCGGAATCGAAGCGTCGATCCGTGCTCGCTTTGGTGCTTTGGCGGGGCGCCAGCCCACCGTTCTGAAGGCAGTCGCATAGCGGTTGCGCAGGGGCTGCGCGATCTTGCTTGCTGAATTTTTGCTGACACCGAGCGCATAACTAAAGCTTGCGCAAGGGAAAACCCCTGAATACCAAAGTGGCTGCGTTCCTAGAATGCGTTCGTTGAGCTGACGAAACCGTCAGCCACGACGCAATGTTTTTCAAAACACCAGGAGCGCATCACATGGATCGTCGATCACTCATCAAGAACGCCGGCATCGCCGGCGTGCTGGCCGCTGGCGTAGCGCCTGCGGTTCACGCGCAGGCCGCCATTCGCTGGCGTCTCGCTTCGAGCTTTCCGAAGTCCCTCGACACCATCTTTGGCGGTGCCGAAGCCTTCGCCAGCAAGGTCAAGGCCATGTCCGGCGGCAAGTTCGAAATCTCTGTGCACGCGGCCGGTGAACTGATGCCGGCGTTCGGCGTTGTCGACGGCGTGCAGCAGGGCACTGTCGAGGTAGCCCACACGGCGCCTTACTATTTCTTCGGCAAGGACGAATGCTTCGCGCTGGGTTGCGCCATTCCCTTCGGCCTGAACAGCCGCCAGATGTCCGCCTGGATGTTCGAAGGCAACGGCATGAAGCTGATGCGCGAGTTCTACGCGAAGTACAACATCATCAATTTCCCGGCTGGCAACACGGGATCGCAGATGGGTGGCTGGTATCGCAAGGAAATCAAGTCGCTCGCCGACATGAAGGGCATGAAGATGCGCATCGGCGGCTTCGGCGGCAAGGTGCTCGAACGAATCGGAAGCGTCCCCCAGAACATTCCTGGCGGCGAAATCTATGCGGCGCTCGAAAAGGGCACCATCGATGCGGCGGAATGGGTCGGCCCTTACGATGACCAGAAGCTGGGCTTCAACAAGGTCGCCCCGTTCTACTACTACCCTGGCTGGTGGGAAGGCGGTCCGCAGCTGGATGTGTTCATCAACCAGAAGGCCTTCGACGCGCTGTCGCCCGAGAACAAGGCCATCGTCGAGAGCGCGGCTGCCTACGCGCACGTGGACATGCAGGCCAAGTACGACGCGCGCAATCCGGGTGCGCTCAAGCAGCTCGTGGGTGCGGGAACCAAACTGCGTCCGTTCCCCAACGATGTGATGAGCGCCGCATTCAAGGAAGCCATGGGACTCTATGAAGAGATTTCCGGCAAGAACGAAACCTGGAAGAAGATCTACGCCGATTTCAGCAGGTTCCGCGCCGACCAAAATCTCTGGTTCCGTTTCACCGAAGCCACCTTCGATCGGTTCATGCAGTCGCAAAAGCTGTAAACCCAAAGCGCTGCGTCAGCAGACAAAAGCCCGCAATACTGCGGGCTTTTTTTTGTCGCTCAATTTTTTTTCTTAGGTAGAAGAACGCCTGCTGTTCGCCAGCAAGCTGCAAGGCTTTGGGCGCCATGTCTTTCATCATCGGAGGTTCATCAAAAATCGGAGTATTTCATCCATGGATCGTCGCGCAGTAATCAGGAACGCCGGAATGGCAGGCGTATTGGCCTCGGGCATCGCTCCGGCCGTGCACGCGCAGGCCGCCATCCGCTGGCGTCTGGCATCGAGCTTTCCCAAGTCCCTGGACACGTTGTTTGGCGGTGCCGAGGTCTTTGCAAAGGCCGTCAAGGCCATGTCCGGCGGCAAGTTCGAGATTTCCACGCACGCAGCCGGCGAATTGATGCCGGCATTCGGTGTCGTCGATGGCGTTCAGCAGGGCACCGTTGAAATGGCACAGACCGCTCCGTATTATTTCTTCGGCAAGGACGAGGCATTCACGCTGGGCTGCGCAATCCCGTTCGGTCTCAATTCACGCCAGATGACGGCGTGGATGGTTGAAGGCAACGGCGGCAAGCTGATGCGCGAGTTCTATGCCAAGTACAACATCGTGAACTTCCCGGGCGGCAATACCGGCGCACAGATGGGCGGCTGGTTCCGCAAGGAAATCAAGAGCACCAAGGACTTGAAGGGCCTGAAGTTCCGCATCGCCGGGTTTGCCGGCCGCATCATGGAGCGCATGGGCGTCGTTCCGCAAAATCTTCCGGGCGGCGAGATCTACACCGCGCTCGAGAAGGGCACGATCGACGCGGCCGAGTGGGTCGGCCCTTATGACGACCAGAAGCTGGGCTTTGTGAAGGTCGCGCCGTTTTATTACTACCCCGGTTTCTGGGAAGGCTCGGCCGAACTCGACTTCTTCATCAACCAGAAGGCGTGGGATGCCCTGTCGGCCGAGAACAAGGCCATCGTGGAGGCGGCCACCGCGCAGGCCCATGTCGATATCCAGGCCAAGTACGATGCGCGCAACCCGGTGGCCATCAAGCAGCTGGTAGCCGGAGGCGCCAAGCTGCGGCCCTTCCCCCAGGACATGATGAACGAAGCGTTCAAGCATGCGATGACGATCTATGACGAGACCTCGGCCAAGAACGAGAGCTTCCGCAAGATCTACGCGGACCTGTCGAAGTTCCGCGCCGACCAGAACCTGTGGTTTCGTTTCACCGAAATGAGTTTCGACCGCTTCATGCAGGCGCAAAAGCTCTGACCTCGGTTTCCCCAGACGAAGAAAAGGCCCTGCGAAGGGCCTTTTCTCTTGGTGGTCGAAAAGCTATTTCCTGTTGAACAGCTCGTCGAGCTTTTTCTGCTCCTCGTCCGCGGCCTTTTGTTCGTCGGCGGGGGTGGGCATTGCTTCGGGCAGCGCACCGCTGGCCGGTATGGCCGGCGCATTGGCGTCGCGCATTTCCTGGTTCATCTGCATCTGTACCTTGTCCAGGTCCACCTTCTCCACCTTGTCCAGACCGCTGGAGACGATCCCGGGGAACGCAATGATCAGGCCCACCATGATGATCTGGATCACCACGAACGGCACCGCGCCCCAGTAGATCTGCATCGTGGTGACCGGTGGAATCATCTTGCCCGTGACTCTGTCCTTGTATTCCTTTTCAGGTGCCACGCTGCGCAGGTAGAAGAGCGCAAAGCCAAACGGTGGGTGCATGAACGAAGTCTGCATGTTCACTGCCAGCAGCACGCCGAACCAGACCAGATCGATGCCCAGCTTTTCAGCGACCGGCGCGAGCAGGGGGACGACGATGAAGGATAGTTCGAAGAAGTCCAGGAAGAAGGCCAGCACGAAGATCATGATGTTGACCACGATCAGGAAGCCGAGCTGCCCGCCTGGAAGGCCGGTGAGCAGGTGCTCCACCCACTTTGGGCCATCCACGCCCTGGAAGGTCAGGCCGAAAATCGTGGCGCCAATCAGGATGAACACCACGAAGCACGAAAGCTTGGTCGTCGCGGTCAGCGCCTGCTTGAGCAGCGCGAACGAGAGTCGGCGACGCATCATGGCCATGATGATGGCACCCAGCGCACCCATTGCGCCGCCTTCTGTTGGCGTCGCGATGCCCAGGAAGATGGTGCCCAGCACCAGGAAGATCAGGAGCAGTGGCGGGATGAGCACCATGGTCACACGATCTGCCATCCTGGACAGAAGTCCGAGGCGGGTGACCTTGTTGACCACCGAGATGAGGAAGGCCAGCGTCACGCCGGCAGCCATCGAGACCACGATGGTCTCGTCGAGCGCGACGGTCTCCACGGTGGTGTTGGTCCACCAGCTCGTCACGGCCGCGTAGTTCTTGCCCAGTGCGACCGCCGCGCCCACGCAGACAATCGTGAGGACCAGCAGCGAGGGCAACCCTGCCTGGCCGTTGTCCTCGCGAATCGTGCGGGCTTCCTGCGGCAGCGCAGGCACCCACGCGGGCTTGATGAACGCCAGGAGGATGACGTATCCGGCATACATGCCCGTGAGGATGAAGCCCGGAATGAACGCGCCCTTGTACATGTCACCGACGCTGCGGCCGAGCTGGTCGGCCAGGATGATCAGAACCAGGGACGGCGGGATGATCTGCGCGAGCGTGCCCGATGCCGCAATCACCCCTGCTGCCAGTCGCCTGTCATAGCCGTAGCGCAGCATGATGGGCAGCGAGATCAGGCCCATCGAGATCACCGAAGCAGCCACCACGCCCGTGGTTGCTGCAAGCAGCGCGCCCACGAAGATTACCGCCAGTGCAAGGCCGCCGCGCACGGGGCCGAACAGCTGGCCGATGGTGTCGAGCAGGTCCTCGGCCATCCCGCTTCGCTCCAGGATCAGCCCCATGAGCGTGAAGAACGGTATGGCCAGCAGCGTGTCGTTCTGCATGATGCCGAACAGCCGCAGCGGCATGGCCTGCAACAGCGACTCGGGCAGCACGTTGAGTTCGACGCCGATGATGGCGAAGAAAAGTCCGCAGGCGCCGAGGCTGAACGCCACCGGAAAGCCGAACAGCAGGAAGATGATCAGGCCCACGAACATGATCGGGGCGAGATTGGCGATAAAGAATTCCATTTATTTTTCTCCGTCTTGCCGTATGCGTTCAGGCCTTGGCGTCACGTTCGGTGAGCCGGCGAATCGATTCAGCGAGTTCTTCTTCAGCCGTCTTTTCGATCTTCTTGGCGGTGGGGTCATCGATCAGCCCCTGGAGAAACGCCACGCGCTTGATGAGTTCGGACAATCCCTGCAGCAGCAGCAGGCTGAACCCCAGTGGAATCATGAGGTAAACGGGCCAGCGGATCAGGCCCCCGGCGTTGTTGGACATTTCGCCGGAATGAAATCCCTTGAGGAAGAAGGGGGTGCCGTACCAGAGGATGGCCAGGCAAACCGGAACAAGAAACAGCGTAAAGCCGATGACGTCCACCCAGATCTGGCCTCGCTTGGAAAGGCGACTCGACAGCACATCGATCTTCACATGCTCGCCGTTGAGCAGCGTGAAGCCGGCAGCCAGCAGGAAAGAGGCGGCGAACAGGTACCACTGCACTTCGAGGAAGCCGTTCGAGCTGTAGTTGAAGGCCTTGCGCACCACGGCGTTGACACCGCTGATGACCGTCGAAGCCAGGATGAGCCAGATCACCGCTCGGCCAACCTTGGTGTTGAGCCAGTCGATGGCATGGGAAAGTTTCAGCAATGCCTGCATGTTGTCTCCGTTGGGAACGATGGGTCGGGCGAGTACGTGTGAACTACCAGTACTTCCCGCTACGCTTTTGTATTAATAAATTCTAGGTGTAACGACAAATATCCAGCTGACAGGATTTTGACGGCGATATGGCTTGCTCCGCCATAGTGATAATGCCTTATGTCCGCGGTATCTCGTGACCTCGTTCCCGCCTCGATCGATGTGCCCGGGATGCGGCACGCCGGTCGCGAGATGCTGTCCCTCGCGCTCATGGATGCGAGAAACCACACGCTGCATCTGCTGGCGCACTTTCACCGCGCGGAACTGGCAGGCAAGCTCACTGTCCCGCTTCGTCTCGAACTTGAAATTCCCGCGTGGCTTGCCGGCAACATCGGCTGGCTCGCCGAGTACTGGATCGGTCGCAACCCGCAGCGCGGGCTTGGCGCGGCATGCCCGGCTGACGCGGTGCGGCTTGCCTCCATCGAGCCGATGGCCGACCGCTGGTTCAGCCCTGCGCTTGCTCCCCACGCCACACGCTGGGACACGCCGCTGCCCGATGACGAAACGATCCGGGCCTACTTACTTGAAACGCTGGAAAGCACCCTGGAGTTGCTGGAGCGCACGCCCGACGACGATGACGCGTTGTATTTTTTTCGCGCGGCGCTCTTCCATGAAGACATGCGATGCGAGCAACTCGTTGTGCTCGCTCAGGCATTGGGCGTGCCCATACAGCTCGCACTGCCGGTGGGCGTGCAGTCGCGTGAGCCCTTGCTGGTGCCTGCGCAGCGCTGGGCACTCGGCGCGAAGCCGGGCGGTTTTGTGTTCGATGTGGAGAAGTGGGCGCACGAGATCGACGTGCCCGAATTCGAGATCGACGCGCAGCCGGTGACCTGGGCGCAGTACGCCGAATTTGTTGACGATGGCGGCTACGACACGCCTGAGTTCTGGCAAACCTCCGGCTGGGAGTGGCTGCAGCGCGAGGCCGGTCAGGAAGGCAGGCGAGGTCCGCGGCACGTGGAGCAGATCGGCGCGGCGAGCGGTGCGGTGATGCAGATGCTGTTTGGCAAGTCGTCGCGCATGTCGGCAACACAAAGCGCGATGCACGTGACCTGGTGGGAGGCGGATGCGTTCGCGCGCTGGGCCGGCCGCAGGTTGCCGACCGAAGTCGAATGGGATCTGGCTGCGCATGCTGCAGGGCGGCGCGGTTTTCGCTGGGGTGATGTGCGCGAGTGGACGGCCACCACCTTGCGGCCCTGGCCCGGTTTCACGCCCGATGTGTGGACGCAGGGCACGCCGTTCGAGGCACCTGCGTTCTTCGGGCGTGCTCGCGTGCAACGGGGCGCCTCGTTCGCGGCTCGCGCCCGCATGAAGCATCCGAAGGCGCGGGGCTTTGCACTGCCAGATCGCGACGACGGGTTCGTCGGGTTTCGCACCTGCGCGGTTTGAAAAGTCTGTCATTGCGGACCCCACCGTCATTGCGGCGCCCACGGCTGTCATTGCGGACTCGATCCGCAATCCATGTCTTCGACCGCCATGGCCGCTTCGCGGTGGATGCCGGATCGAGTCCGGCATGACAACCCTTTACCCAGCGCGCCTGCGTTTCGGTGCCAGATCCCACCACGGCAATTCGCGCTTGAGGCTCAGCACTTCGCCGGACTTCCACGGTGCATAGCCCGGCAAGGCGGCGATCTGCTGCTTCCACGGCTCGCTGCGCAGGACATCGAGCAATGCCACCACCGCAGGCTGGTCCAGCGCGTCCTTGAGACACACGAGGAAGTAATGCTCCTGCACCAGCGGCACGAAATCCAGGCCGCGCGAACGCGCGACCGCTTCGATGCAAAGACCCGCATCCGCCGCGCCCGATGCAACCTGTTCCGCAACCGCCGAGTGCGAACCCTCGCTGTTCACATAACCGGGGATGTCCGCTGGCTGCAGCCCGGCAGAGGCCATCAGCTGGTCGAGCAGCACGCGGGTGCCGCTTCCCAGGTCGCGATTGATGAAACGGACTCCCGGCCGCGCAAGGTCGGTGAGAGAAGCAAAGCCCAGCGGATTGCCGCGCGCGACCACCAGCCCCTGGCTGCGCAGCGCAAAACCGATCAACTTGTGACGACCCGGCTGCAACAGGCCCTGGTAGGCATGCTGCGAAACGCTGCCGAGTTCCGCTTCGGGCGGCGTATGAAAACCTGCCATCACGCAGCGCCCCTGGTTCAATGCGCTGATTGCATCGACGCTGCCGCAAAACCGGATGTCCAGGTGCAGGCGTGCGTGGGTCACGGCCTGTTCACGCAGCAAGGCAAGCCCGTCATCGTGGCTCGCGAAAAAGGTCAGGACATGGGCGGCGTCGTCGAATGCCAACGCAAATGCGTGCTCCAGGTCGGCATGCAATGACGCGATCTGCGGTGCGAGCCGCGCTTGTGCCTGGCGTTCAGCCCACAGCAGCTTGTCGCCGAATTCGGAGAGGCGGGCGGGCTGGCCCTTGTCCCAGACGATGAGGTCATGGCCGAGCTCGGTCTCCCAGCGCTTGAGTTCGCCCCAGACGTGCCGGTAGGAGAGTCCGACGAGCTTTGCCGCACCCGAGATCGACCCGGCGTCGCGCACGGCACCCAGCAAGTCCATCAGGGCGTTGTGGATTCGACGCGGGCCTGCCCGGTCGGTGAAGGAATAGGAAAGCTCGATCTTGCGCACGATGCGAGTATGACCGGGGCCGGTCGCCGGCTGTCATTGCGGACTCGATCCGCAATCCATCTGCGATCAGGCGCAGTTGCCGCTTCGCGGTGGATGCCGGATCAAGTCCGGCATGACAGAGGCAGGGCAGTCATTGCGGACTTGATCCGCAATCCATCTGCGATCAGGCGCAGTTGTCGCTTCGCGGTGGATGCCGGATCGTGTCCGGCATGACAAAGACAGGGCTGTCATTGCGGACTCGATCCGCAATCCATCTGCGATCAGGCGCAGTTGCCGC
>JAZKFI010000036.1:0-140302 GCA_040386575.1 Pseudomonadota bacterium | reverse complement strand
GTCCGGCATGACAGAGGCAGGGCAGTCATTGCGGACTTGATCCGCAATCCATCTGTGATCAGGCGCAGTTGCCGCTTCGCGGTGGATGCCGGATCAAGTCCGGCATGACAGCCGTTGCGGTCCGGCGTGACAACCGTTGAGTCCGGCTATGCATAACGATTCATAGCTCGCCTTTACCGATGCGCAGTTGCAGGCGCGCCCCTAGCATCGGCCACGCATGAATACTTTCTCGGATAGCGCCGCAGCGGCGCTTGCACTCATCCTGCAGTGGGACCCGATGCTGGCCTCCATCGTCATTCGCTCCGTGGCCGTCAGCAGCATTGCGTGCGCGCTGGCCTGCGGCGTGGGCATCGTCGCCGGTGCGTGGCTGGGTGTCGCGCGCTTTCGGGGCCGGGGTGTCCTGCTCATGATTCTCAACACGCTGCTGGCGCTGCCGTCGGTGGTGGTGGGGCTGGTGGTGTACCTGTTGCTGTCGCGGTCCGGCCCGCTGGGTTCGCTCGGCTGGCTGTTCTCGTTCAAGGCGATGGTCGTGGCGCAGGCCATCCTGGTGCTGCCCGTGGCCACAGCGCTGACGCGACGCGCTGTCGAGGACGCCGACATGGCACACGGCGAGCAGCTCGCGTCCCTGGGAGCGCGTCCGATGCTGCGCGGGCTTTTGCTGGGATGGGATGAGCGTTACGCATTGCTCACCATCCTGATCGCGTGCTTCGGCCGCGCGATCTCCGAAGTCGGCGCGGTGATGATCGTCGGCGGCAACATCGACGGATTCACGCGCGTGATGACAACCGCCATCGCGCTGGAAACCAGCAAGGGCGACCTGCCGCTCGCGCTCGCGCTCGGCATCGTGCTCCTGCTGGTCGTGCTGCTGCTCAATGCAGGCATCGCTGCGGTGGGCCGCTGGCGCACGAGCGTCGAAGACAGCCGGGGCTTGCTCGCGCGGGCGGCGCCGGTATGAGCGGGCTGATACAGCTCAAGGGCGTGGACGTGCGCTTTGGGCGCTTCGCCGCGCTCACCGGCATCGACCTGCGGCTCGCACCGGGTGAGCGGCTTGCGCTGATCGGCGCGAACGGCAGCGGCAAGAGCACGCTGCTTCGCGTGCTGAACGCACTGGTGAAGCCGACCGCAGGCTCGGTGCTGCGCGATAGCGCGATGCGCCAGGCGATGGTGTTCCAGCGGCCGTACATGCTGCGGGCCAGCGCGGTCGCGAATGTTGCGCTCGGTCTCTGGATCGCCGGAACGCCCTGGGCGAAGGCGAAAGAAAAGGCGCTCGATGCGCTGGCGACAGTCGGGCTGGTGGATGTGGCCTTGCGCCGGGCCAACACGCTTTCGGGGGGGCAGCAGCAGCGTCTTGCACTGGCGCGCGCCTGGAGCATGGAGCCCGATGTCTTGCTGCTCGATGAGCCCACGTCCAGCCTGGACCCGCACGCCAAGCGCGAAGTCGAATCGCTCATGGCCGACTTTGCGGCCACCGGCATGACGCTGGTTTTTGCGAGCCATAACCTCGGACAGGTCAAACGCCTGGCCACACGGGTGATCTATCTGGAGCACGGCCGCATCCTGGCTGATCTGCCCGTGCAGGAATTTTTCAACGGCCCGCGCCTGGGCCGGGTGTCGCGCGAAGCGGATCTATTTGTTAAAGGGGAGATGGCATGAGACAGATGGTGTTCGCGGTCGTCACGAGCGCGTGGATGGTTGCAGGTGGCGCATGGGCGCAAACGATCACGATGGCTTCGACCACATCGACGGAGCAGTCCGGGCTGTTTGGCCACTTGCTGCCGGCGTTGAAGAAGGCAACCGGATTGGAGGTCAAGGTCGTGGCGGTCGGCACAGGCCAGGCCATCGACATGGCCAGGCGCGGCGACGCGGATGTGCTGTTCGTGCATGACCAGGCGGCGGAGGAGAAGTTCGTCGCGGAAGGCGGTGGGGTGAAACGCTTTGCGGTCATGTACAACGACTTCGTGCTGGTCGGGCCCAGGGCCGATCCTGCGGGTACGCGTGGCAAGGACATTGCTGCCGCGCTGCAGAAGATTGCGGCGTCGAACGCGGCTTTCATTTCGCGCGGGGACAAGAGCGGCACGCATGCGGCCGAACTGCGCTACTGGGCGCAGGCGGGACTGGCTGCGAACAAGGGCACCGGCTACAAGGAGTGCGGATGCGGCATGGGGCCCGCGCTCAACATCGGCGCGTCCGCTGGCGGCTATGTGCTGACCGATCGCGGCACCTGGCTCAACTTCAGGAATCGTGCGGACCTGGCCGTGCTGGTGGAGGGCGACACGCGGCTGTTCAACCAGTACGGCGTGATGGTGGTGAACCCGGCGAAATATCCGCACCTGAAGGCGGCCGAAGCGCAGAAGTTCGTGGACTGGATCGTGTCGCCTGCGGGGCAGGGCGTGATCGCGTCTTACAAGATCGGGGGCGAGCAGCTGTTTTTTCCGAATGCGGTGAAGTAGTGCGGTTGTCGTGCCGGGCGCGACCCGGCATCCACCGCGCAGGGCCATGGCCGTCGAAGACATGGATTGCGGATCAGGTCCGCAATGACAGCCTTTCTTCGGCTGTCATGCCGGGCTTGACCCGGCATCCACCGCGCAGCGGCTACGGCCGTCGAAGACATGGATTGCGGCGAATTCGCAGGATTCCTCCGGTCTCGGTCCGCAATGACAGGCAGCTCACCCCACCAGCGCCACCGACTTCACCTGCGCCCAGACGTGCTGCCCGGGCGCGAGCATGAGCGCATCGGCTGCGCGCGCAGTGATGCGGGCGAGCAGGGTTGCCTGACCAACAGTCAACCGCAGCATCACCTGTGAAGGATGCGCATCGGCTGCAATCGCTTCCACGGTGCAAGGCAGCACATTCTGGATGCTGCTGGCTTGCGGCGATTCCAGCGCTACGCTGACGTCGCGGGCGAGCACCCGCATGCGCACAGCCTGTCCCACAGGCAATCCGCTATCGCGCAGCCACAGGCTTGCGCCTTCGAACTCGACGCGCATCAGGTGCCAGCGTTCGTCGCGCTCGTCGATACGTCCCTCCAGCAGGGCGCCCGCGTCATCACCGATCACAACCGGCGAGTCGATTCGCGCGAGCACCTCGCTTGTCGGGCCACTGGCTTTCACGAGTCCCTGCTCCAGCACCACCAGCGTGTTGGCGAGCCGCGCGACTTCGTCGGCAGCGTGGGTGACGTAGAGCATCGGTATCTGCAATTCATCGCGCAGGCGTTCGAGCCACGGCAGGATCTCCTGCCTGCGAGCGTGGTCGAGCGAAGCGAGCGGCTCGTCGAGCAGCAGCAGTTGCGGCTGGGACGCCAGCGCGCGCGCAATCGCGACGCGTTGCCGCTCCCCGCCCGACAGCTCGTGCGTCCGGCGTTGCAGCAGGTGGCCGATGCCGAGCAGATCAATCGCTTCATCCAGCGCAATTCGTTTGCGATCGGCGGACGTCGCGCGTTTGCCGGCGAATTCGAGATTGCCGCGTACATCGAGATGATCGAAGAGGCTGGCCTCCTGGAAGACATAGCCGATCGGTCGCTGCCAGACCGGCAGGAAGTGTCCAAGGCTGTCGTCCTGCCAGCTCTCGCCCGCAATCCGGATCACGGCGTCGTGTGCGCGCTCCAGTCCGGCGATACAGCGAAGCAGGGTGGTCTTGCCTGAGCCGGAAGCACCGAAGATCGCCGTGATCCCGCGCATCGGCGGCTCGAACGCCGCATGCAGCGTGAACCCGGGCCGCACGAGCGTAACCTGCACCCGGTTGGATTCGCCGGTCATGGCATCACCCGCGCGTTGCGGCGGTTCAGCAGCGCCAGTGCGAGCAGCACGACGAACGAGAACACAACCATGCTGCCGGCAAGCCAGTGGGCGGGCGCGTAATCCATCGCCTCGACGTGGCCGTAGATCTGCGTGGAGACGACGCGCGTCTGGCCCGGGATGTTGCCGCCTATCATCAGCACCACACCGAACTCGCCCACCGTGTGCGCAAAGCTGAGAATCGCAGCTGTCACGAAGCCGGGCCGCGCCAATGGAATCACCACGCTGAAGAACGCATCGATCGGGCGTGCCCGCAGGGTTGCTGCCACTTCGAGCGGACGTTTGCCGATGGCTTCAAAGGCATGCTGCAGCGGCTGTACGGCAAACGGCAGCGAATAGATCAGTGACCCGATCAGCAGACCCGTGAAGGTGAAGGAGAAAAGACCCAACCCCAGCGCTTGCGTAAGCTGCCCGAGCGGCCCGTTCGGACCCATCGCCACCAGCAGGTAAAAGCCCAGGACGCTGGGCGGCAACACCAGAGGCAACGCGACGACAGCGCCGATCGGTGCACGCCAGCGCGACTGCGTGGTTGCAAGCCACCAGGCCAGCGGCGTCGTCAGGATCAGCAGCAGGGCGGTGGTCAGCCCCGCCAGCTCCAGCGTGAGGCGGATCGCGGCAAGGTCGTCTGCGCTGATCACAGTTCGTAGCCGTGGCGGCGGATGATGGCGCGGGCCTTGTCGCCGCGCAGGTAGGCGGCCAGCGCAGCCGCTGCGGGGTTGTCCTTGCCCTTGACCAGCAGCACAGCAGCCTGCCGGATCGGGCTGTGCATGCCGACCGGAACCAGCCATGCAGATCCCTGGCCGATCTTGCCGTCCTGCATGACCTGCGACAGCGCGATGAAGCCGATGTCCGCATTGCCGGACTGCACGAACTGAAATGCCTGGCCTATGTTTTCGGCCTGTACAGCGGTGGCCTGCAGGCGTGACAGGTTCATCTTCTGCAGCACTTCCACGGCCGCCGATCCATAAGGCGCCAGGCGCGGATCGGCAATCGCGAGTTTGTTGTAGCCGCCGCGCGCCAGGATGGCGCCCTTGTCGTCCACGAAGTTGGGCCTTGCGCTCCAGAGCACCAGCCGCCCGGTTGCGTAGATGAAGCTGCTGCCCTTGACGCCCAGGCCTTGCGCCTCCAGCTTCAAGGGCGTTTCATCGTCGGCCGCCAGCAGCAGCTCGAAGGGCGCGCCGTTGCGAATCTGGGCGTAGAAGCGGCCGGTGGAGCCGATCGACAGCACGGCCTTGTGTCCGGTGTCGGCCTCGAAAGTCTCAGCGATCTTCTGCATGGGCTGCGCGAAGTTGGCCGCAACGGCGACCTGCACGCTGGCTGCGCAACTCATCAATGGAGCGAGCGCTGCGCCAGCCGCAAAGCAGCCAGCGAAACAGCGCGCAAGAACCCATCGAAGTGCATTCATTCCCGGAAATCATCGAAACGCAGAGTTGGAAAGTATGTCACTCCCATATCTGTCAGCAGGCTAATCTGGGGCTAAGCAAGTTAGCGCGAGGCGCGGCATACTCGTTGCTTCGCCTTTTTTGCTTCCTGCTGCAGTGCTGTCACGCTGCGGCAACACAGCCAATTCCCAATTCCAGGACTCCCATGGCCGCTACGCGGATTTCTGCTTTGCCAATCCCCAATACCAAATACCTCATCGTGCTCGCCGCGCTGGTGCTTTCTGCCTGCGGAAAGGGCGATGGCGCTCCCCCGCCGGGTGGCGGAGGTGGCATGCCTCCTGCTGAAGTCGGCGTGATCACGGTGGCCACGGGCGAAGTGGGCCTTGTCAATGAGTTGCCAGGTCGCCTGGAAGCATCGCGCGTCGCGCAGGTGCGGGCACGCGCTGCCGGCATCGTGCAAAAGCGCCTGTTTCGCGAAGGTTCCGATGTGCGCCAGGGCCAGCCGCTCTTCACGATCGACTCCGCGCCGTATGCCGCTGCACAGGCAGGCGCACAGGCCACGCTGGCTCGGGCGCAGGCGAACCTGGGCCAGGCCTCGGCATTGGCCGAGCGCTACAAGCCGCTGGTCGAAGCCAACGCCATCAGCAAGCAGGAATACGCCAACGCAGTCGCTGCGCAGAAGGCAGCGGAGGCCGAAGTCGCCGCAGGTCGCGCGGCCGTCCAGACCGCAGGCATCAACCTCAATTACGCATCGGTCACCGCGCCGATTTCAGGACGCATCGGCCGCGCGCTGGTGACGGAAGGCGCGCTGGTCGGCCAGGGCGAAGCGACACCGCTGGCAGTGATCCAGCAGACCAATCCGATGTACGTGAACTTCACGCAGTCGGCCTCCGATGTGCTCAAGCTGCGCAGTGCGCTGGCCCAGGGCAAGATCAAGCGTGCCACTGGCGTTGATGGCGCCCTGGTGCGCGTGGTGCTGGAAGACGGCACCGAATATCCGCAGCCGGGCAAGCTGCTGTTTTCCGATCTGTCGGTCGATCCGACCAGCGGCCAGATCACCTTGCGGGCCGAAGTGCCCAATGCCAACGGCGTGCTGCTGCCGGGCCTGTATGTCCGTGTGCGGCTCGAACAGGCCAAGGCCGGTAACGCCGTCTTGTTGCCACAGCAGGCCGTGACGCGCACGCCGCAGGGCGACTCGGTGATGATTGTCGGCGCCGATGGCAAGGTCTCGCCGCGCACCATCAAGATCGGCAGCGAGCAGGCCGGCCAGTGGGTCGTCATGGAGGGACTGAAAGCCGGTGAGAAGGTCATGGTCGATGGCTTCCAGAAGCTGCGGCCGGGCGCCACGGTCAAGCCGGTGCCGTGGGCTGCGCCTCGCGCGCCCGGCTCGGTTGCCGCGCCAGTGACAGCGCCTGCTTCCGGAGCCGCCGCGCCGGCATCCGCTGCATCCGTGCCTGCCGCGGCCAAGTCTTAAGGGCCGCGCATGTCGAAGTTCTTTATCGACCGGCCCGTGTTCGCATGGGTGATCGCCCTGTTCGTGCTGGTGCTCGGCGCGGTGGCGGTGTTCAAGCTGCCGGTGGCGCAATACCCCTCCGTCGCGCCGCCATCCATCGTGGTGTCGGCCACGTACCCTGGCGCCTCGGCGCAGACGCTGGAAGACAGCGTGCTCTCCATCATCGAGCAGGAAATGAATGGCTCGCCGGGCCTGATCTACATGGAGTCGGTCGCGCAGGCCAACGGTGGCGGCTCGATCACGCTGACGTTCGAGTCGGGCACCAACGCCGATCTCGCGCAGGTGGATGTGCAAAACCGCCTCGGGCGTGCATCGCCGCGATTGCCGGCGGCGGTGACGCAGCAGGGCGTGCGCGTGGACAAGTCGCGCTCGAACTTCCTGCTGTTCACCATCCTGTCGTCGGACAACGGCGAGTTCGATCCGGTGGCGCTGGGCGACTATGCGTCGCGCAATGTGCTGCCCGAGATCCAGCGCATTCCCGGCGTGGGACAGGCGCAGCTTTTCGGCACCGAGCGCGCCATGCGCATCTGGCTGGACCCGGCCAAGCTGGTCAGCTTCAATGTGTCGTCCACCGAGGTCAATGCTGCGATACGCGCGCAGAACGCGCAGGTGTCTGCGGGCTCCATCGGCGACTTGCCCAACATCGCGGGTCAGGGCATCGCGGCCACGGTGGTGGTCAACGGTCAGCTCACGTCGGTCGAACAGTTCGGCAATATCGTGCTGCGTGCGAACACCGACGGTTCCACCGTGCGCCTGCGTGATGTGGCGCGGCTGGAACTCGGCGCGCAAGGCTACGCCGTGTCGGCGCGATTGAACGGCAAGCCGTCAACCGGCATCGGCGTCCAGCTTGCGCCGAGCGGCAACGCACTGGCCACGGCCAAGGCAGTCCGCGCTCGCATGGAGGAGCTGTCGAAATTCTTCCCGCCGGGCATGAAGTGGTCGATTCCGTACGACAGCTCGCGCTTCGTCAGCATCTCGATCTCTCAGGTTGTGGAGACACTGGCCGAGGCGATGGTGCTGGTGTTCCTGGTGATGTTTCTGTTCCTGCAGAACCTGCGCTACACGGCGATTCCCGCCATCGTCGTGCCGGTGGCCTTGCTGGGCACGTTCGCGGTGTTGCTCGCGCTCGGGTTCTCGATCAACGTGCTGACCATGTTCGGCATGGTGCTGGTGATCGGCATCGTGGTTGACGATGCGATCGTGGTGGTCGAGAACGTCGAACGCATCATGAGCCAGGAGGGGCTGCCGCCCCGTGAAGCCACGCGCAAGGCGATGGGCCAGATCGAAGGCGCGATCATCGGCGTGACGGTGGTGCTGGTGTCGGTGTTCGTGCCGCTGGCGTTCTTCGGCGGTGCGGTGGGCAACATCTACAAGCAGTTTTCTGCGGTGATGGTGGCGTCCATCCTGTTCTCGGCATTCATGGCGCTGTCGCTCACGCCTGCGCTGTGCGCAACGTTCCTCAAGCCCATGGAAGCGGGGCATCACCTGGAAAAGCGCGGCTTCTTCGGGCGCTTCAATCGCGGCTTCGCCCGAACCGCGAAGGGCTACGAAGGCTTCGTGGCGCGAATCCTTCGCCGCACGGGTCGGGCACTGGTGGTCTATCTCGCGATCATCGCGGCGGTAGCCGTGCTGTTCCTGCGCATGCCGTCGTCATTCCTGCCCAGCGAAGACCAGGGTTACCTGATCGTCAACGTGCAGCTGCCGCCGGGCGCGACCATCGAACGCACGACCAGCGTGATGGCGCAGGTCGAGAACTTCATCCTCAAGCAACCCGAAGTGCAGAGCATGGTCGGCGTGCTGGGCTTTTCGTTCTCGGGACAGGGGCAGAACGCGGGTCTTGCGTTCGTGACGCTCAAGGACTGGAGCGAACGTTCGGGGCCGGGCCAGAGCGCGGGCGAGCTTGCAGGTCGCGCGTTCATGGGCCTGGCGGGCATACGCGATGCGTTCATCTTTGCGATCAGCCCGCCGGCCATTCCGGAGTTGGGCAATGCGACGGGCTTCAACTTCCGCCTGCAGGATCGCGGCGGCAACGGACACGAAGCGCTGGTCGCGGCGCGCAACCAGCTGCTGGGCATGGTGGCGCAGAGCAAGATCATCACGGGCGCGCGTCCTGACGGACTTGAGGATGCGCCGCAGCTGCAGCTCGATATCGACCGCGACAAGGCCAATGCGCTGGGCGTGGGTTTCGATTCGATCAATGCCGCGCTCGGCACGGCGCTGGGCTCCAGCTATGTGAACGACTTCCCGAACAAGGGCCGCCTGCAGCGCGTGATGGTGCAGGCCGACGCGCCCAGCCGGATGCAGCCGGGCGACCTGCTCAAGCTCTCGGTCGTGAACAACAAGGGAGCCTCGGTGCCGCTGTCCGCGTTTGCGTCCACACGCTGGGTCACGGGCGCGATGCAGACCATCCGCTACAACGGGTATCCGGCGATGCGCATCTCGGGTGACGCCGCACCGGGCAAGAGCACCGGTGACGCGATGGACGAAATGGAGCGGCTCGCCGCGCAGTTGCCCCCGGGCTTCGGCTACGAGTGGACGGGCGTCTCGCGCGAGGAAAAGCTGTCGGGTGCGCAGGCGTTCATCCTGCTGGGCTTCTCGTTGCTGGCGGTGTTCCTGTGCCTGGCCGCGCTTTACGAGAGCTGGACGATTCCGATGTCGGTGCTGCTGGTGGTGCCGCTGGGCATCGTGGGCGCGCTGCTCGGGGCGACGTTGCGAGGGTTTCCGAACGACGTTTACTTCAAGGTGGGTCTGATCACGATCATCGGGCTATCGGCCAAGAATGCGGTGCTGATCATCGAGTACGCCAAGGATTTGCATGCGCAGGGCATGGGCCTCGTCGAAGCGGTGCTGGAGGCGTGCCACCTGCGGTTCCGTCCGATCATCATGACGTCGCTGGCGTTCATCCTGGGCGTGCTGCCGCTGGTCATTGCTTCTGGCGCCGGATCGGCCAGCCAGCGCGCCATCGGTACCGGCGTCATGGGCGGCATGATCACGGCGACCGCATTGGCGGTGTTGTTCGTGCCGGTGTTCTTCGTGGTCGTGAAGAGTTTCTTCAAGGACAGTGAACGTCAGCGCAAGAAGTACGCGCATGAGCAGGTGGACCTGCCGCCGGGTGCGCACGCGGGGGATCAGGTATGAGCGGGTCTGTCTTGAAGTTGTCTGGGATCTCCTTTGCTGCGGCCTTGCTGCTGGGCGCCTGTTCGATGGCGCCGAAGTACGAGCGGCCTGCCGCACCTGTTGCGGGTGAGTTTCCGTTCGCGCCGAACAACGCCGGCGTGCAAGCTGCCGATTTGCAATGGCAGGAATTCTTTGCCGACTCGCGGCTGCGGCAGCTGATTTCGGCTGCGCTCGCCAACAACCGCGACTTGCGAGTGGCGGTGCTCAACATCGAGCAGGCCAGGGCGCAATACGACGTGCGCCGCGCCGACGGCTTGCCGGGCGTGGGTCTGAATGCCAGTGCCTCGCGCACACCGACCGGCAGCGGCAATACCTCCACGAGTTACGTCGTGGGTCTGGGTGTCACTGCCTGGGAGATCGACTTCTTCGGGCGCATCGCGAGCCTGAGCGACGCCGCGCTGGCACAGTACCTGGGCACCGAAGAAGGCCGCAAGGCCGCGCAGATTGCGCTCGTGTCCACGGTTGCGAACACCTGGCTGAGTTTCGTCGCCGACGAGGAGCAACTGGAGCTGACGCGGCAAACGCTTGCCACGCGTGCGGAGTCGCTTCGGCTGACGCGCCTGCGCTTCGATGCGGGGGTTTCGTCCGAGCTGGACTTTCGCCTGGCGCAGTCGCTGCACGAGACCGCGCGGGTTTCGTTTGCGCAGCAGCAGCGCCAGCGCGCGCTCGACCTCAATACCCTCGCGCTGCTGACTGGCGAGCCGGTGCCGGCCGCCTTGCAGGCAGCGCCGGCGATGGCGACGGTGGCGCTGCCTGACCTGCCGGCCGGGCTGCCTTCCGAAGTGCTGACGCGCCGCCCAGATGTGCGGCAGGCGGAGCAGCAGCTGATTGCGGCCAACGCGAACATCGGTGCGGCCAGGGCTGCGTTCTTTCCGCGCATCTCGTTGACTGCGGGTATCGGCACCGCGAGCGGTTCGTTGTCGGGCCTGTTCAAGGGCGGCTCATGGGCTTTCACGGCGGCGCCGCAGTTGTTGTTGCCGATCTTCGACGCAGGTCGCAACAACGCGAACCTGCAGATTGCCAACGTGTCGCGCGAGATCGCGATTGCGCAATATGAGAAGGCGATCCAGTCGGCGTTTCGCGAAGTGGCCGATGCGCTTGCGGGGCGTGCAACGCTGTCGGATCAACTGCAAGCTCAACGCAATGTGGTGGAGGCCGAGTCGGTTCGCTTGCGGCTGGCGCAGTTGCGTTATGAGAACGGGGTGTCGAGCTACCTCGATTTGCTCGATGCGCAGCGGTCGGCTTTTGCCGCGCAGCAAGCGCTGATCCAGACGCGGTTGCAGCAGTTGCAAAACCAGGTGCTGTTGTATCGGGCGCTGGGCGGCGGTTGGACCGAGCCGCGGTCTTGAACGGCTGTCGTTGCGGTCTTGAACGGCCGTCATTGCGGACTTGATCCGCAATCCATCTGCGATCAGGCGCTGCCGCCGCTTCGCGGTGGATGCCGGGTCAAGCCCGGCATGACAACCGGCTGTCATTGCGGACTTGATCCGCAATCCAGGACTTCAGCGGCCTACTTCTTCCCCAGCTTGCGATAAACCGTCGCGCGGCTGATGCCCAGGGCGCGCGCGGCCTGCATCACATTGCCGCGCGCTTCGTCGACCGCTTTGCGGATCAGTGCAGCTTCCACATCGCGCAACGGCATGGCGCGAGTCGACTGCCGACCCTGGACTGGCTGCCCCGGCGCACACGACAACACCTGCAACCGCAAACCTGACCACAGCGGCACTTCCAGCGGATGCTCCAGTCCTGCGGAGTCGAACAGCATCTCCATCGGCATCGCAAACAGCTCGCTGCAATGCAGGCGCCCGGGTCGCGGCTCGGTGAGCACCGACACCATCTGCCGCGCAGCCGGATTCGCACCCACCACACAACCATCGCCGTCGAGCGCGATCAGTCCATCGGTGTCGTCGCCGATCGCGTGGCCGGGCCAATTGAGCCGCAGCAGCAACGCATGGGGGCGCGCCATCGCCAGCGCGTTTTCAATGCTGCGCGCCGCCTGCGCCGCCAGGTGCTTGAGCTCCGGTCGCTCTATCGTCTCGACACCTGTCAAATCCAGCATCCCCGCGCAATGGCCGTCGGGGCCGAAGAAGGGCGCACCGGCGCAGCTATAGACGCTGGTGTCTCGAAAGAAATGCTCCCCTCGATGCAGCCACACCGGCTGGTGTTCGGCCAGGGCTGCGCCAATGGCCGTCGTGCCCACAGCGGCTTCGGAGAGGTCAACGCCGATACGCGTAATCAGATGGGCCCGCGCATCGCTGCGATCGATCGACCCGCCCACATCGACGACGATGCCGTTCGCATCCGTCAGGATCGCGAAGTAGCGCGTGCTGGCAATCGCCCGGCTCAACTGGTCCAGCACCGGGCGCGCGACCTGCACCAGCTCGTGTCCGGCATCCGTGGCGCGGCGGGCAGCCTGTGCTGGCAAGACATCGAAAGCCAGGTGTTCGTCGGGACGGCGCCCCCGCGCCATGCAGCGCCGCCAGGACCGCTCGATCCAGCTGTGGTTGAACCACGCGTCCACCATGGAGTCGGTGGCGCTGCGGCCCTCGAACATGACGGCAGCGCGCGCCTGCTCGATGCGCAGCAGGCGTTCGTCAGGTGTCGTTTGCGTGGTCGCCATGGCTTCGTGTGTGAACCCCGGGGATTGTCTGCGTCCGTGTCTGGAGGGCCGCAACCGCGGATTGTTCCATTTTGAGAATTTCGTGTCAGCCTTTCTTTGGGCCTAGGGTTTCGCCTAGGTGCCGGGTTCGGGCGTGGTCGAACAATGAAATTTCCTGGAGACAACCCAAGAGGAAGGCACACGCCATGCAGGTACAAATGAAGGTCAACGGAAAGGCCGCGTCCATCGACGTCGCGCCCAACACTCTGCTCGTCACCGCGCTGCGGGAGCACCTCAAACTCACCGGCACCCACGTCGGCTGCGACACAGCCCAGTGCGGCGCGTGCACCGTGATCGTCAACGGTCGCGCGATCAAATCGTGCAACACCCTGGCCGCGCAGCAGGACGGCAGCGAGATCACCACCATCGAGGGCCTCGCCCAGGAAGACGGCACCATGCACCCGATGCAGGCTGCGTTCAAGGAGTGCCACGGCCTGCAGTGCGGGTTCTGCACGACCGGCATGGTGATGAGCGCCATCGACCTGTGCAAGCAAAAGCCCAACGCCTCCGAGACCGAGATCCGCGAGATGCTGGACGGCAATATCTGCCGCTGCACCGGCTACCAGAACGTGGTCAAGGCCGTGCAACAGGGCCAGCAGGCCATGAGCTAACAGGAGACAGACATGGGTGCATCAGACTTCTCCAAGCTGCCTCACATCGGTGAGTCCGTCCGCCGCAAGGAGGACTACCGCTTTCTCACCGGCTCGGGCCAGTACACCGACGACATCAACCTGGCCAACCAGCGCTATGCCGTCTTCGTGCGGTCGCCGCATGCCCACGCAACGATCAACTCGATCGACACCACGGCGGCTTCGGCCATGCCGGGCGTGACGCGAATCTTCACCGGCAAGGACCTTGAAGGAAAGATGGGCGGCCTGCCGTGCGGCTGGCTGATCACCTCCACCGACGGCACGCCGATGAAGGAACCGCCGCATCCGGTCCTTGCGCTGGGCAAGGTGCGCTATGTCGGCGATCACGTGGCAATGGTCGTGGCCGACACGCTCGACCAGGCCCGCAATGCGGCGGAGGCGGTGGAAGTCGATTACGACGTGCTGCCCGCGGTGGTGAGCGTGACGGACGCTGCCAAGGCGACGGCGCTGCATGAAGCCGCACCGGACAACCATTGCTACAAGTGGGCGCTCGGCGACAAGGCGGCGGTGGATGCGGTCTTTGCCACAGCCGCACACGTGACGAAGCTCGACCTCACCAACAACCGGCTGATTCCCAATGCGATGGAGCCGCGCGCGGCCATCGGCTCTTTCAGCCGTGCGAACGACGAGTACACGCTGTACGTTTCCAACCAGAACCCGCACGTCGAGCGATTGCTGATGACGGCCTTCGTGCTGGGCCTGCCCGAGCACAAGGTGCGCGTGATCGCACCGGACGTCGGCGGTGGTTTCGGCTCGAAGATTTTTCTCTACGCGGAAGACGTGGCGCTGACCTGGGCCGCCAAGCAGCTCAATTGCGCCATCAAGTGGACCGCCGATCGCAGCGAATCGTTCGTGTCGGACGCGCATGGCCGCGACCACGTGAGCCACGCCGAAATGGCAATGGATGCCAACGGCAAGTTCCTCGCGATGCGGGTGCACACCGATGCCAATCTGGGCGCGTATCTTTCGACGTTCTCCACGGCGGTGCCCACCATCCTGTATGCGACGCTGCTTGCGGGTCAGTACGCGACGCCGATGATTCACGTCGAGGTCGATGCGTGGTTCACCAACACCGCGCCGGTCGATGCGTATCGCGGCGCGGGACGGCCTGAAGCCACCTACTTGCTGGAGCGGCTGGTCACGCGTTGCGCATGGGAGATGAATCTGCCGCAGGACGAAATCCGCAGGCGCAATTTCATCACCACCTTCCCTTACCAGACACCGGTTGCACTGCAGTACGACGTGGGCGACTACGGCGCCGCGATGGACAAGGCCAATGCGCTGGCCGAAGTCGCGAGCTTCGATGCGCGGCGCAAGGCCAGCGAGGCCAAGGGCTTCAAGCGCGGGATCGGCTACAGCAGCTACATCGAGGCTTGCGGCATTGCGCCATCGAACATCGCCGGCGCGCTCGGTGCGCGTGCGGGCCTGTTCGAGTGCGGCGAGATTCGCGTGCACCCGACCGGCAGCGTGACGGTGTTCACCGGATCTCACAGCCACGGGCAGGGCCATGAGACGACGTTCGCACAAGTGGTGGCTGCGCGCCTGGGCATCCCCGTCGAGAATGTCGATGTGGTTCACGGCGACACCGGGCGTGTGCCTTTCGGCATGGGCACCTATGGGTCACGGTCCATCTCGGTGGGCGGCGCGGCCATCATGAAGGCACTCGACAAGATCGAGACCAAGGCCAAGAAGATCGCGGCGCACCTGATGGAGGCGAGCGACGCCGACATCGAGTTCGAAGGCGGCGAGTTCAAGGTCAAGGGAACGGACAAGAAGATTCCGTTCGGCCAGGTGGCTCTCACGGCCTACGTCCCGCACAACTATCCGCTCGACAAGCTGGAGCCGGGCCTGAACGAGACCGCGTTCTACGACCCGACCAACTTCACCTTCCCTGCCGGTACGTACATCTGCGAGGTGGAGATCGATCCGGCGACGGGCGCCGTGCGCATCGACCGCTTCACTGCTGTCGATGACTTCGGCACCATCATCAACCCGATGATCGTCGAAGGCCAGGTGCACGGCGGCATCGTGCAGGGCATCGGCCAGGCGCTGATGGAGAACTGCGTGTACGACAAGGAGTCGGGCCAGCTGCTCACCGGCAGTTTCATGGACTACGCCATGCCGCGCGCCGACGACTTTCCGATGTTCAAGCTCGACACGGTCTGCACGCCATGCACGCACAACCCGCTGGGCACCAAGGGCTGCGGCGAAGCTGGCGCCATCGGCTCGCCGCCTGCGGTGATCAACGCCGTGCTCGATGCACTGCGCCCGCTCGGCGTGAAAGACCTCGACATGCCCGCATCGTCCGCACGCGTGTGGGATGCCATCCAGTCGGCCCGGCCCTGAAAGGATCATCACCATGTACCAATTTGCATTGCAGCGCCCCGCATCCCTTGCCGATGCGACGGCGAATCTCGGCGTCAGCGTCAGGCCGCTGGCGGGTGGACAGACTCTCATCGCTTCATTGAAGATGCGCCTGGCCAGCCCCGATGCGCTGGTGGATCTGTCGCGTATTCCCGATCTGGGTCTCATCCGCAAGGAGGGGAACGCGATCGTCGTCGGGGCGATGGCGCGGCACGCCGATGTCGCATCGAATGCCGAGTTGCAGTCTGCGATTCCCGCGCTTGCGCATCTGGCGTCCAGCATTGGCGACAGGCAGGTGCGCGCGATGGGCACGCTGGGTGGATCGATAGCCAACAACGATCCTGCCGCCGACTATCCTGCTGGCGTTCTCGGCCTGGGCGCGACGGTGCAGACGACGCAGCGCAAGATCCCGGCGGACCAGTATTTCCAGGGACTGTTCAGCACCGCGCTCAATGAGAACGAACTGATCACGTCGGTCTCGTTCCCGATTCCAAAGCGTGCGGCCTACGTGAAGTTCAAGCAACCGGCTTCGCGCTTTGCCTTGACGGGTGTCTTCGTGGCGCAGACCGATGCCGGCGTTCGCGTGGCGGTGACCGGCGGGGGCAAGGGTGTGTTCAGGCACGCCGGCCTGGAGGCTGCGCTCAACCAGAACTTCTCGGCTGCTTCTGCTGCTGGCGTGAAGATCGATTCGAGCGATCTGTCGAGCGACCTGCACGGCTCGGCCGCGTATCGCGCGAACCTCATCAGTGTGTTGACGCAGCGCGCGGTGACGCAGGCGCTGGGCTAAGCTCGCGAGGATGACAACCAGCCCCGAGCCATCTGCCCAGCAGCCCTTTGCCGATATCGACGCGGTGGTTCGCGGGCTGCAAGAGGTCGGCTACTTTGCCGACAGGCGGCTTGCCACCGCCGTTTTTCTTGCGCTGCGCCTGCAACGGCCCTTGCTGCTGGAAGGGGAACCGGGCGTCGGCAAGACCGAACTCGCCAAGGCGTTGTCGCGGGCGTTGCAGCGCGAATTGCTGCGCCTGCAGTGCTATGACGGCCTGGAGCAGCGCGAGGCGCTCTACGAATGGAACTACGCGGCGCAGTTGCTGCACATGCGTGCAGCGGAAGGCAAGGAGGGCGTGGACCAGATCGAGCGCGAGGTCTATCAGGACCGCTACCTGATCCGTCGCCCGCTCTTGCAGGCGCTGCAGGCGCCGTCACCCGGCGCCGTGCTGCTGATCGACGAAGTGGACCGCGCCGATGAGCCGTTCGAGGCTTTCTTGCTGGAGTACCTGGGCGAATACCAGGTGAGCATTCCCGAAATCGGCACGATCCGCGCGCAGGCGACGCCGGTCACCATCCTCACCAGCAATCGCACGCGTGAGCTCAACGACGCGGTCAAGCGGCGATGCCTCTATCACTGGCTCGACTACCCGGATCGCGAGCGCGAACTGGCAATCGTGCGGTCGCAGGTTCCGCAGGCCACCGCGGCCTTGTCGGAGCAGGTGGCGAACTTTGTGGGCCGGCTTCGCAGCCAGCCGTTTGCCGATGCGTTCCAGCGCTCGCCGGGCATTGCCGAGGGCGTGGAGTGGGCGAGGGCGCTGGTCGCGCTCGACACGCTGGAGCTGGACCCGGAGGTCGTCACCGACACGGCCGGTATTCTCTTCAAGCAGCGCGACGACGTCGCTGCGCTCACGCGAGACTTCGCGGCCGAGGTGCTCAAGCCCGAGCCTGAACTGGGCTAGGGGGCGTCGCGCATGGCCACGCAGCTTGGCGACTCGCGCACCGGCAAGCTCGCCGGCAACATCACCGGATTCGGCCGGGCGCTGCGGCGTGCGGGTGTCAACGTCGATAGCGCGCGCATCGCGCTAGCCACGGACGCCGCGCTGG
This sequence comes from Pseudomonadota bacterium, assembly GCA_040386575.1. Lineage (GTDB taxonomy): Bacteria > Pseudomonadota > Gammaproteobacteria > Burkholderiales > Burkholderiaceae_C > Ramlibacter. The sequence continues at coordinate 122,891 of JAZKFI010000036.1, read as the reverse complement.
AAGTGGGCGTGCATCGCAAGTTCGACCTGGGCGCGGCACTCGAAGCTGTGATGGTGAGCCGCGAGCAGGACCGGCTGGTGTTTCGCGAGCTGTTCGACATCTACTTTCGCGATCCGGATATCGCGGGCAAGCTGCTGTCGCAAATGCTGCCGAGTGCGGAGGGCAAAGCCGATCCGGTCAAGCGCAGGCCGCGCGTGCGCGATGCGCTCGCGCCGCAGAAGTCGTTCGGCAAGAAAGAGGCGCAAACCGACAAGGAAATCGATCTCGATGCCGCGATGACGGCGAGCGACTTTCGCCGTTTGCAGCATGCCGATTTCAATGGGCTGGGCGCTGCGGAATACCGGCTGGTCGAAAAGCTCGCGCGGGATATTCGCCTGGCGGTGCCGACGGTGCTGTCGCGCCGCACACAGCCGGCAGCGCGCGGCAATCGCATGCACTGGCCTGGGATCATGCGGCACGCGCCACGCACGGGCGGCGAGCTGATCGAGCTGCGGCATCTGCAGCGTCGGCGCGAACCCTTGCCGCTGCTGGTGCTGGTCGATGTGTCGGGTTCGATGGAGCGCTACGCGCGCTTGCTGCTGGCTTTCCTGCACACGGCCACCCGAGGTCATCGCAGGCGCGATGTGTTTGCGTTCGGCACGGATCTCACGGACCTGACCCCTGCGTTTCGCATCTCGGATTCGGATGCGATGCTGGAGGCGGCAAGCGCTGCGATTTCAGATTTCGCGGGCGGGACGCGGCTGGGTGAATCGCTGGCGTCCTTGCGGAATCACCACGCGCGAAGGCTGGTGGGGCGCAGGACGCTGGTGCTGCTGATCAGCGACGGCCTGGATACCGGGGAGCCCGAGGTGCTGACACGCGAACTGGGCTGGCTCAAGCGCCACACGAGGCGTTTGCTGTGGCTCAACCCGCTGCTGCGCTTCGATGGCTACGAGCCGCTCGCGCGCGGCGCTGCGGTGCTGCACCGGCATGTGGACGGCATGCTGGCGGTGCACAACCTGGAGAAGCTGCAGGACCTCGCAGGTAGCCTGGCGAAGGTGCTCAGGGCCTGAGCGGCCGCATCACATCTTGCTGGGCAACCATGTCGCGATCTGCGGGAAGAACCACAGCAACAGGACCATCAGGCACATCAGGAAGAAGAACGGCATGGTCACCTTGGCGATCCAGGTGATCTCCTTGCCGGTCATGCCTTGCAGCACAAAGAGGTTGAAGCCCACAGGCGGTGTGATCTGCGCCATTTCGACCACGATCACGATGAAGATGCCGAACCAGATCAGGTCGAGTCCGGCGGCCTGCACCGTCGGAAGGATCACGCCCATGGTCAGCACCACCATCGAGATGCCGTCGAGAAAGCAGCCCAGGATGATGTAGAAGACCGCGAGTGCCATGATCAGCATGAAGGGGCTCAGGCCCAGCCCGGTGACGAACTCCGCCAGGTGGCGCGGCAGGCCGATGTAGCCCATCGCCAGCGTCAGGAAAGCGGCGCCCGCCAGGATCAGCGCGATCATGCAGTACAGGCGTGTTGCGCCCAGCAGCGAATCGCGAAACGCCGCCCACGACAGCGAGCCCTGGAACAGCGATAGCACCAGCGAACCCACGACGCCCAATGCGGCCGCCTCCGTTGCGGTTGCGATGCCCGTGTAGATCGAACCCAGCACGCAGCCGATCAGCAACACCACGGGAATCAGGTGCCTTGACTCATGAATCCGCTGGACAAAGGTCATGTTGCCATCGGGCAAGGGAATCTTGTCCTTGTTCATCAGGGCCCAGACCGCGAGGTAGGCCGAGAACAGCGACGCCAGCAGGATGCCCGGAAAGATGCCCGCCACAAACAGCCGCGCGATCGACACGTCGGCTGTGACGCCGTAGACGATCATGATGATCGAGGGCGGAATCAGGAGGCCCAGCGTGCCTGCGCCGGCGAGCGAGCCAATCGTGATCGACTCCGGATAGCCGCGCTTGCCGAGTTCCGGCAGCGTCATCTTGCCAATGGTGGCGCAGGTGGCCGCCGACGAACCGGAGACGGCCGCGAAGATGGTGCAGCCGATCACGTTGGTGTGCAGCAGGCGGCCGGGCAGCTTGTCCACCCAGGGGGCGAGCCCCCGGAACATGCTTTCGCTCAACTTCGTGCGAAACAGGATCTCTCCCATCCAGACGAACAGCGGCAATGCCGTCAATGTCCAGCTCGACGCCGATCCCCAGACCGTGATGGCCATGGCATCGCCGGCAGGGCGCGACGAGAACAGCTGCATGCCTATCCAGGCGACGCCCGACAGCGTGAGTCCGATCCAGACGCTGCTGCCCAGCAGGGCAAACAGCGCGACGATCAGCAGTGTGGTGATGACGACGTCATTCATTGTGGAGCGCCTCTTCGCTGGCCACGACCTTGCGCTGTCCGGTCAGCTGCAGCCACCATTCGTCGATGAATGCGATCAGCAGGATGACCGTGCCCACCGCCATTGCAATCTGCGGAATCCACAGGGGGGTGGCGTCGTTGCCGGTCGAAATGTCGTTGATGACCCGTGACTGCCAGGCCAGGCGCACCGAGTAGTACGCGAACAGCCCCGACAGGAAGATCGCGGCCGTCAGGGCCCACATCTCCAGGCCGTGCAGGGCCTTGCCCTTGAGCCGCCCGAGCAGCAGGGTGACGCGAATGTGTTCGTTGTGCTTGAGCGTGTGGGCCAGCGCCAGGAATCCGGCGGCGGCCATGCTGTAGCCCGCGTAGGCGTCGGTGCCCGCCGCGTGGAAGCCGAACTGCCGGCTGATGATGGACAGCAGCACCATCAGCAAGACGCCGATCATCGCGAGCGCAGCAAGCCATGCCGCGCCGTCATACAACAGGTCCAGGAATCGTCTCATAGCAAAAAAATCCCGCTGCGACTTCGGTTCGCAGCGGGATTGCCTTTCATGTGGGGGAGCTTACTTGCGATACGCGTCAACGACGGCCTTGCCATCGGGACCGGCCTTGGCGAGCCAGTCGTTGAGCATGGTGGCACCCACCTTTTTCAGGTCTGTATTGAGCTGCGCCGTGGGCTGGACGATGTTCATGCCCTTGGCCTTGAGCTGGTCCACATACCAGGTGTTCTTTTCTTCGCTGAGCTTCCAGCCGCGCGCTTCCGCGTCGGCGGCCGCCTTGAGCACGGCGTCCTGCGTGGGCTTGTCCAGGGCGCCAAACGCGGCTGCGTTGACGATGACTGCGTTCTTGGGCAGCCAGGCCTGCGTGTTGTACCAGTTCTTGATGTGCTCGTAGGTCTTGGAGTCGTAGCCGGTAGAGCCGGACGACATGTACGAATCGACCACACCGGTGGCAAGCGCCTGCGAGAGTTCTGCGGCCTGGACGGTGACGGGTTGCGCGCCGACCAGTTCGGCGATCTTGGCGGTGGCGGGGCTGTAGGCGCGCCACTTCAGGCCCTTCATGTCGGCTGCGGAGTTGAGCGTCTTGTTGGCGTAGATACCCTGCGGTGGCCATGCGACCGTGTAGAGCAGGCGCATGTTCTGCGTGGCGAGCAGCTTCTCAAGTGCGGGCTTTTGCGCGCGATAGAGCTTCATCGAATCTGCATAGCCCGTTGCCAGGAACGGCACACCATCCAGGCCGAACAGCGGATTCTCGTTTTCAAAGTTCACCAGCAGGATTTCGCCGGCCTGTGCCTGGCCTTGCTGCACGGCGCGCTTGATCTCGGGTGCCTTGAAGAGCGACGCGTTGGCGTGAACCGTGATCTTGAGCTTGCCGGCCGTGGCCTTGTCCACGTCGCTTGCGAACTGGACCAGGTTTTCGGTGTGAAAGTTCGATGCGGGGTAGGCTGCGGGCAGGTCCCATTTGGTCTGTGCGTATGCGGTTGCGCCGAGCGTGAGGGCGGCAGCGAGCAGTACTTGCTTGAATTTCATGGACTCTCCGAGAATGCTGGGATGGATGAGGAAGCAAGGATAAATGCAAGTAGCGGGCCAGCACTACCGGTGTTTCCCCCCGGAGCGCGGCGCCTGGGCATCCTGATGCTGGACACGCGCTTTCCCAGGCCGATGGGGGATCTGGGCAATCCGGCGAGCTGGGGCGTGCCGACGGAACTGCTCGTTGTTCATGGGATAGGTCCTGCCGACGCGGTGCAATCGGCGCAGGAGCTGAGGCGGGGGCCGGTGCTGGAGGCGTTCTGCGACGCGGTCGCGCAACTGCAGCGGCGCGGCGTGGCGGCGATCACGACGAGTTGCGGGTTTCTCGCACCTTTGCAGCGCGATCTGCAACGTGCCGCATCGGTGCCCGTGGTGACGTCGAGCCTGACCCTGCTGCCCTCACTGCTGGCGCAAGGTGGGCCGGTGGGGGTGTTGACCATCAATGCCCAGCGCCTGGGGGCGGATCATTTTTTGGCCCTGGGCATCTCGCATGCGCAGTTGAGCCGACTCGTCGTGGAAGGAATGCCGGCAGGCACCGAGTTCTCTCGCTCGATCCTGGGCAATCATGAGAGCCTGGATACGGAAAAGGCCGCCGACGAGGTTGTCGCCGCGGCCTTGCGCCTGAAGGCGCGCGAGCCCGCCGTGCGGGCCCTGGTGCTCGAATGCACCAACATGCCACCGTACGCGCAGCGAATCAGGCAGGCCACCGGCTTTCGGGTGCTGAGCCTGCTCGATTCACCACTGCTGGGTGCGGCCCTGGCGGCCGATCACCTGGCTGCTTACTGAGCGTTGACGGGCGTGCCGGCAAAGCGGGTGTAGCTCGCCGGTGCGTTGCGGCGGGCAAGGTAGGCCGAGCCGCTGTCTTCCGAGATCATCGCCGCGACGGTGTCGCGGTTGGCCAGGTACTCGGCCTGCACTTGCGCGCGGGTGCGCTGCGACTCGAAGGCGGCGAGCGGGTTGTACTGGATGGACCAGACGTTGGGACCGACATTCCTGAGTTGCGCCTGCACGGCGGCGCGGGTGGTGGTGCTGTTGAACTGCACGCCGTATTGCGACGCATCGGCTTCATCGGCCTGGGCGCCGAAAGCGGCTGTGGCAAGAGCTGCAACGATCATGAGACGGGAGGCATTCATGGTGATTTCCTTGGGTGTCGATAACGTTCAGGCATCCGGAGCCATCTCCTTCAGTCCTGATCGCTTGGGGGCTTGTTGTTGTGAGTCCTCGCTGCGATGGGTCAACTTTAGGGATTGCCTGCCTCGGGAAAAACAGCTCGCGGCACATCGCGCCATTGCTGGATCGTCAATAATTGCCAGCTAATTCAAGGCAGAAAACACATGGATCGTCTTCAGTCGATGCGGGTCTTTGCGCAGGTCGTCGATGAGGGCGGATTCGCGGCGGCGGCGCGCAAGCTCGACATGGACGCCGCTGCCGTGACGCGGCTGGTGGTGGACCTGGAAGCCCACCTGGGTGTGCGGCTGCTGCAGCGCACGACCCGGCGGCAGTCACTCACACCGGCCGGCGAGGCCTACCTGACCCGTCTACGTGCCATCCTGGCCGACATCGATGAGGCGGATGCATCGGCGCAGAGCTTTCGCGACGAGATGAGCGGCACCATCCGCTTGCTGGCACCGCCCGTGGTGGCGGTTCACGTGGTTGCGCCTGCGGTTGCGCGTTTCCAGCTGGACCATCCCGAGGTGCTGTTCCAGATCCATGCCGAGGATTTCGCCGACCCGCCGGTGGAGGACTTCGACCTGACACTGCTGACCGGCACGGCGTCGCTGCATGCGGGCATCGTCGTGCGCACGATTCTCGATACGCAGGCCGTGTTCTGTGCATCGCCCGACTACCTGCGCCGGCACGGATTGCCCGCAAGCCCCCAGGATCTCGCCAGCCATCGTGTGTTGCGCCTGCAAGGCCCGGGCGTGAGGCCCAGGCCGTTGTCGATGCTCGATCCTGCGCGGGGCGAGCTCCGTGTCGAGGTCGAGGTGACGGCAGCGGTGTCCGCGAACAACGCCGACGCCCTGCTGCGCGCTGCTGTCGAAGGCGCAGGCATCTGCAGCCTGCCCGAAGAGCTGATCGCGCCTTATCTTCGCTCGGGCCAGCTCCAGCGCATCCTGGCGCCATGGATCACGGGGCACCTGAGCGTGATCGCGGCAATGCCCAGCCGCAAGTTCATGCCTGCGCGCACGCGTGCTTTCCTGGATCACCTGGCGGTGTATTTGCAGTCGGAACTGGCGAGTGCGCGGGCTCCGATCGGCTGAGAGTGGGTACGATCAACAGCATGACGGACACAGCAACTCCAACCCTTACCACGACCCCGCGCTGGCAGTTCTGGATCGACCGCGGCGGCACTTTCACCGACGTCGTGGGGCGGCGTCCCGACGGCAGTCTCGTGACTCACAAGCTGCTCTCTGAAAACCCTGAGCAGTATCGCGACGCGGCGGTCGCCGGTATTCGGCACCTGCTGGGCCTGAAGGCGGGCGAGGCCGTCACGCCCGGGCAGGTCGAGTGCGTGAAGATGGGCACCACCGTCGCCACCAATGCCTTGCTCGAACGCAAGGGCGAGCCGACGCTGCTGGTGACCACGCGCGGGTTTCGCGATGCATTGCGGATCGCGTATCAAAACCGGCCCCGCATTTTTGACCGCCATATCGTGCTGCCCGAGCTGCTCTATTCGGAAGTGATCGAGGCCAACGAGCGCGTCGGCGCACGCGGCGAAATGCTGGTGCCGCTCGATGAATCGCAGCTGCGCACCGAGCTGGCCGCTGCGTACAGTCGGGGCCTGCGCAGCGTCGCTGTCGTGTTCATGCATGGCTATCGCTTCACGGAACACGAGCAGGCGGCACGGCGCATCGCAACCGAGGTCGGCTTCACGCAGATCAGCACGTCGCACGAAACCAGCCCGATGATGAAGTTCGTCAGTCGCGGCGACACGACGGTGGTCGATGCCTACCTGTCGCCCATCCTGCGGCGTTATGTGGACCAGGTCGCAGGCGAAATGCCGGGCGTGAAGCTGTTCTTCATGCAGTCGTCGGGCGGTCTCACCGATGCACACGCTTTCCACGGCAAGGATGCGATTTTGTCGGGGCCGGCGGGTGGCATCGTGGGCATGGCGCGGACAGCGCAACTCGGCGGCCACGACAAGGTGATCGGCTTCGACATGGGCGGGACCTCCACCGACGTGTCGCACTTTGCGGGCGAGTTCGAGCGCGAGTTCGAAACGCAGGTCGCGGGTGTTCGCATGCGCGCGCCGATGATGAGCATTCACACGGTGGCGGCGGGCGGTGGATCGATCCTCGAATTCGACGGATCGCGTTTCCGGGTGGGGCCGCGCAGCGCGGGCGCCAACCCGGGACCTGCGAGCTACCGGCGCGGCGGACCGCTTGCGGTCACCGATGCCAACGTGATGGTCGGCAAGATACAGCCACGCTATTTTCCGAAGGTGTTCGGGCCCGGGGCCGATGAGGCGCTGAGCTATGAGGCGGTGCAGGCGAAGTTCGCCGAACTTGCCGCGCGCACCGGCCGCAGCGCCGAAATGGTGGCCGAAGGCTTCATCGACATTGCCGTGCAGCAGATGGCCAATGCGATCAAGAAGATTTCGGTCGCGCGCGGCTACGACGTGACTCGCTACACGCTGCAGTGTTTTGGTGGCGCAGGCGGACAGCATGCATGCCTGGTTGCCGATGCGCTGGGCATGACACGGGTGTTCGTGCATCCGCTGGCGGGCGTGCTGTCGGCATACGGCATGGGCCTGGCGGACCAGAACGCGATTCGTGAGCAGGCCATTGAATTGCCACTCGCGCAGTCGTCGCTCGCGCTGGTTGCGCAGCGGCTGGATGCCCTGGGTGCGGCAGCGCAGGCCGAACTGGAACGCGAGCAGGTCAATGCCGGCAAGGTGCGCATTCTTCGTCGCGTGCATGTGCGTTACGAAGGCAGCGATGCGGCGCTCGTGGTGCCCTTTGGTGACCTGCCGACGATTGTTTCCGGATTCGAATCGGCTTACCGGCAGCGGTTTGCCTTCCTCATGCAGGGAAAGAACCTGATGGTGGAAGCGGTGTCGGTCGAAGCGATTGTCTCGGGCGATGCGCCGGCAGAGCCGCGCCATGAGATGAACGCGCCGCGTCCGGTGCCTCATCGCGAGAAGGTGAAGATGTATTCGGGCGGACAGTGGCACGAAGCTGCTTTGGTCGTGCGCGAAGACCTCCAGGCGGGCGACATCATCGCCGGTCCGGCGATCATCGCGGAGAAGAACGCCACCACCATCGTCGAACCCGGCTGGGAGGCGCAACTCACGGCGCTGGACCACATCGTGCTCGATCGTCGCGTGGCCCGTGACGTGAAGTACGCAGCGGGCACCACGGTGGACCCGGTGTTGCTGGAGGTTTTCAACAACCTCTTCATGAACATTGCCGAGCAGATGGGGCTGCAACTGCAGAACACGGCGTACTCGGTCAACATCAAGGAGCGCCTGGATTTTTCTTGCGCGCTGTTTGACCAGGACGGCAACCTGATCGCCAATGCGCCGCACATGCCGGTGCACCTGGGTTCCATGGGCGAAAGCATCAAGACCGTGATCCGCGAGAACGCGGGCCGCATGTCGCCCGGCGATGTGTTCGTGCTCAACGATCCTTATCACGGTGGAACGCACCTGCCGGACGTGACAGTGATCACGCCGGTGTACCTGGGTGTTTCGGGCGAGGACAAGCCGCTGTTCTATGTCGGCTCCCGTGGGCATCACGCGGACATCGGCGGCATCACGCCAGGCTCGATGCCGCCTTTTTCGACGCGGATCGAGGAAGAGGGCGTCCAGATCAACAACGTGAAGCTGGTCGATCGCGGCGTGCTGCGCGAGGCCGAGATACTGGCGCTGCTGCGAAGCGGACAACACCCGAGTCGCAACCCGGAGCAGAACCTCGCCGATCTGAAAGCGCAGATTGCGGCCAACGAAAAAGGCGTGCAGGAACTGCGCAAGATGGTGGCGCAGTTCGGCCTCGACGTCGTGCAGGCCTACATGCGGCACGTGCAGGACAACGCCGAGGAATCGGTGCGGCGCGTGATCACGCGGCTGAAAGACGGTGCCTTCACCTTGCCGCTGGACAACGGCGCGCAGATCAAGGTTGCGATTCGCGTGGATGCTGCGAACCGCAGCGCCGAGATCGACTTCACCGGGACATCGCCGCAGCAGGTGAACAACTTCAACGCGCCGACGGCGGTGTGCATGGCCGCGGTGCTCTATGTGTTCCGGACGCTGGTCGATGACGATATTCCCCTGAATGCCGGTTGCCTGAAGCCCTTGAAGGTGATCATTCCGCCGGGTTCGATGCTCAATCCCAATCCTCCAGCGTCTGTCGTGGCGGGCAATGTCGAGACATCGACTTGCATCACGAACACCCTCTATGGCGCGCTCGGCGTGATGGCCGCAGGGCAATGCACGATGAACAACTTCACGTTCGGCAATGCGCGGTACCAGTATTACGAGACGATCTCGGGCGGCAGCGGCGCCGGTGCGGTGATCGATGCATCAGGCAGCGTTGCCGATGGCTTCAACGGGACGAGCGTGGTGCAGGCGCACATGACAAATTCGCGCCTGACCGATCCGGAAGTGCTGGAGTTCCGGTTCCCGGTGCGGCTGGAAAGCTACGAGATTCGCAGGGGTTCCGGTGGCGCAGGGCATTGGCATGGAGGCGATGGCGGTATTCGCCGCGTCCGGTTCCTGGAACCGATGACGGCGAGCATTTTGTCCAATGGCCGCAAGCACGGCTCATTTGGCATGGCCGGCGGCCAGGCGGGTCAGGTTGGATTGAATCGCGTTGTGCGGGTGGACGGCACGATCGAGTCGCTGGATCACATCGGCCAGGCCGAGATGAACGAAGGCGACATCTTCGAGATTCAAACGCCCGGCGGAGGCGGTTACGGCAAGGCGTAAAAAACCCGCCGGGGCGCTGGGCGCGCGGCGGGTTTTCTGTTGACGTCTGCGCCTCTTTGTCTGCGAGCCTTACTTCTTTGCCACTTCCGACTTGGCTTCCGACTTGGCGTCCTTCTTGTCTTCCTTCTTCGGGAAACGGCTGGGGGCCTTGGCGTCCGTGGTGGCGCCGGTCGGCTTGAAACTCGCTCCGCTCACCGTCATGCCTTCGGCGGAGAGCTTGATCGCGCGGGCTTCGCCGATGCCCTTCATGCGATCGATGAAGTCTTCCCAGCTTTTGAATTCGCCCTTCTTGCGTTCGTTCATGATCATCTTGGTGGTGGATGGGCCGACGCCCTTGATGCCGTCGAGTTCGGCTTCAGTGGCCCGGTTGACGTCGACAGCGGCGAAAGCCAGGGTTGCGCACAGCGTGACCACAAGAGCCAAAAACTTCTTGAACATTGATTTCTCCTCGTTGGATTTGAACCGGTGCAACACCCCCTTGGTGCTGACTCGGTTGTGAACTAACGGGCGCAATCTTATGGTTCGTATGAAGTGTTTGGTAGTAATTAATTCACTGCTGCACTATGACGGAATCAGCGCTTTCATGTACTGGCGCACACCGGTTTGCACGTCTGCGAATTCATGGTCGCAGCCGGCAGCGCGCAGGGCCGTCAGGTCGGCCTGCGTGTAGCTTTGGTACTTGCCCTTGAGAGCATCGGGGAATGGAACGTATTCGATCAGGCCCTGGGCAACAGCAAGGTCGGTGTCGACCGGCGCGGTTGTTCCTGCGTGCAAAGCCCCAACCACCGCAGTGGCCACATCATTGAACGGCTGTGCGCGTCCCGTTCCGAGATTGAACAGGCCCGACTTGTCCGGATGATCGAGGAACCACAGGTTCACTGCCACGACGTCGTCGATATAGATGAAGTCGCGCTTTTGTTCGCCGGGCCCGTATCCGTCGTAGCCGCCAAAGAGCTTGACCTTGCCGTCGGCGCGAAACTGGTTGAACTGGTGGAAGGCGACACTCGCCATGCGCCCCTTGTGCTGCTCGCGCGGGCCGTACACGTTGAAGTAGCGAAAGCCCACGAGTTGGGACTTCGCCTTGCTGAAGTCCATGCCGCATTCGCGACGCATGCGCTGGTCGAACAGCAGTTTCGAGTAGCCGTAGACATTGAGCGGCAGCTCGCACTCGGGCGATTCCCTGAACGTGTCGGAGCCGCCGTACGTCGCAGCCGACGATGCGTAGATCAGGCGTGAGCCGCGTTCCTGGCATGCGTTGAACAGCCCGCAGGACAACGTGTAGTTGTTGTCCATCATGTACTTGCCGTCGGTCTCCATCGTGTCGCTGCACGCGCCTTCGTGAAAGACGGCTTCGACCTTGCCGAAGTAGCCGTCGGCGAAGAGGTCGTAGAACAGGTCTGCATCGACATAGTCGGCGATCTTCAGGTCGGCGAGGTTGCGAAACTTGTCGCCCTGGGTCAGGTCATCGACGCAGATGATGTCGTCGATGCCGCGGGCGTTCAGGCCCTTGACGATATTGCTGCCGATGAAGCCGGCAGCGCCTGTCACCACGATCCTTGTCATGTAGCCCCCACGCCCGGTTGCACCGGGCTGCCCCCCGAGGGGGCTTTCGCTTGCTTGAAGCGGTTCTGCGCTGCGCTCATTCGAACAACTCCTCATACGAAACCGTTGCGGTTCCGAACTTGCCCACCACGATGCCGCCCGCCTTGTTGGCTAGCGGCATCGCCTCGCGCAGGCTCATGCCCGATGCAACGAGTGCGGCCAGCGTTGCGATCACCGTGTCGCCTGCGCCGGTCACATCGAAAACTTCGCGAGCCTGTGCCGTGACGTGCAACTGCCCATTCGAATCGAAAAGCGTCATGCCTTCTTCGCTGCGGGTGACCAGCAGGGCTTCAAGGTTCAATGATTCGCGCAGGTTCTGGGCTTTGGTTTGCAGTTGCTCTTCGGTTTGCCAGGCGCCCACCACTTGCTGCAACTCGGCCCGATTGGGCGTGATCACGGTCGCGCCGCTGTAGCGCGAATAGTCTGAGCCCTTGGGGTCGATCAGCACCACCTTCTTTTGCGCGCTTGCCTTCGCGATCATGGTGCCGATGTGCGCGAGCCCGCCCTTGCCGTAATCGGAGAAGAGCACCGTGTCGTGCGCGGGCGCGAGTTCAGCGAAGGCTTCGTTTTGCGAGGCTAGCGTCTCGTGATCGGGCTCGTTTTCGAAGTCCAGCCGCAGCAACTGTTGCTGCCGGCCGATGATGCGCAGCTTCACTGTTGTTTTCAGCCCCGGGTCGCGCTTGAGGTGACCGGCGATGCCTGCGCTGCGCAGCAGCGACTCCAGCCGGTTGCCGGGTTCATCGTCGCCGACGACACCCAGGAAGCTCGCTTGCGCGCCGAGCGTCACGATGTTGTACGCCACATTGGCTGCGGCGCCGATGCGTTCTTCTTCGCGCGTGACCCGCACGACCGGGACGGGCGCCTCCGGCGAGATTCGATCGACGGCGCCGTGCCAGTAGCGGTCGAGCATCGCATCGCCCACCACCAGCACGCGGGCTTTCGCCAGTTCCTGTTTGCTCGGGTTCATAACTCTTCCACCCGCCTTGCGGGGTAGCTGTCCCAGGCCTGGCAGCCGGGACATTGCCAGAAATGCTGCTTGGCCTCGAAACCGCAGGCCGCGCAGCGATAACGACGCAGCGGCTTGACGGCATGCTCCAGCGCGTTTTGCACCGATACATGGGTCGTCTCGTCTTCCAGCTTCTCGCCCGCAAGCCACTTGGTTGCAGCGACAAGGGAGGGTTCGCGTTCCAGGTGCTTGACGTACCAGTTGCGCGCGACCGCCGGATCTGGTTCGAGTGCCACGATGCCTTCCAGGACGTCGATGGAAGGCGACAACTCATAGCTGGCGAGCAGGATCTGTGTCGCCTTTTCGGACTGCGCCGATGCCAGTGCCGCTTCCGTCAAGGGTCGTGCGACCAGCGGAATGGCGGCGGGTACGGATTGCGCCAGGTCTACGAGCGTCTCGAACGCCAGCGCCGATTCGCCAGCGCGACGTTGCAGTGCGGCGAGTTCCATGCGGGGCCTCGCGACGTCCGGTGCGATCGTCATCGCTTCGCGCAGCAGTTCCACCGCTTCTTCCGGTGCGGCGCTGGTCGCCTGCTCGCACAGGTAATGCGCCAGACGGCCGTTGAAATTGCCGTGGCCGGAGGCATCGAGCTTCTTCGCGGTGATCGAAGCGTTGGCCCAGTCGCGCGTCCGCTCATAGATCGACAGCAGGGCGAGCAGGGCCTGGCTTTCGTAGGCGCTGCCTTCCAGTTTGCGCAGTGCCTCTTCCGCGCGGTCCAGCAGGCCTGCCTTGAGGAAGTCGAGCGCCAGCGCATGCTGCGCCCGATGTCTCTCGGCGCGGCTCAGGTCGCCGCGCGAGAGCAGGTGCTCGTGCACCCGCACCGCTCGCTCGTACTCGCCTCGGCGGCGAAACAGGTTGCCCAGCGCGAAGTGCAGTTCGGATGTGTCCGGATCGTTCTGCACGGCCTCGATGAAGGCATCGATGGCCTGGTCCTGCTGTTCGTTGAGCAGGAAGTTCAGGCCGCGAAAGTACGCCTTGGGTGCGAGCCTGTTTTCAATCCGCAGCTGGCGCAGGTCCAGGCGCGAAGCCAGCCATCCCAGGACGAACGCAATCGGCAGTCCCCAGAGGACCCAGCTGAGGTCAAAGTCCATGGTGCGGTGTCGTGCCCAGTTGGGGTTGTGCGTCTTGCGGCGCGTGTGCTGCCACGGCGCGGCGTGCAGCCACCCGGTGCTTCCACCAGCGCGGCACCATGCCCAGCGCCCCGACGGCCAGGCCGGCGGCAAAGGCGGCCAGCACTACCAGGACCAGCGGCGCTTTCCAGTAGGTGCCAAAGAAGAAATGCACCATCGCTTCTTGCTGGTTATTCAGCGCGAAGGCGAACAGGGCAAAAAAAATGGCTGCCTTGAGCAGCCATGTCAGGTATTTCATCGAGCTCCTCGATATGACGCCAATGACTTCAGCTTCGCAATCAATGACCGGCCTGCGGCCCAGATTCTGTCATTTTGTCATTGAGACGCGAAGCGGAGAAATCATTTCGTCATCATCTCCTTCGTGCGCTCATCCACCGCTTCGCGCAGGGCCTTGCCCGGCTTGAAATGAGGGACGCGCTTTTCGGGGATATGGACGCTCTCGCCCGAACGGGGATTGCGGCCCATACGGGGAGGACGCCGATTGATGGAGAAGCTGCCGAACCCACGGATCTCGATTCGATGGCCGCGCACCAGGGCGTCGCCCATCGCGTCAAGAATGGTCTTGACGGCGTACTCGGCATCGCGATGCGTGAGCTGGCCGAACCGTGCGGCCAGTTCTTCGACGAGGTCGGATCGGGTCATGGTGGGATGGAAAACTGACAGCTGTCATTGGGGAGAGGCTGTCATGCCGGACTCGATCCGGCATCCACGACGGCCCCTGAACGAGCGCCGCATGGATTGCGGATCAAGTCCGCAATGACATCCTGAAATCAGTCCCCAATGACGTCCTGTTCGCTTTCCGTCGGTCTTACTGCTTGTCCTGCGGGTTGTCCAGCTTGGCACGCAGGAGTGCGCCCAGGCTGGTCGTGCCGGCGTTTTCACGCGAGGACTGCTGGCTCAGGTTGGCCATCTGGCCTTGCTCGTCAGCCATGTCCTTGGCCTTGACCGACAACTGGATGTTGCGGGTCTTGCGGTCGATGTTCACGACCACGGCATTGACTTCGTCGCCTTCCTTGAGCACGTTGCGGGCATCTTCGACGCGGTCGCGCGAGATTTCCGAAGCACGCAGGTAGCCGATGATGTCCTGGCCCAGGTCGATTTCGGCGCCCTTGGGGTCCACCGTCTTGACCTTGCCCGAAACAGCCGAGCCCTTGTCGTGGATCGACACGAACGTGGTGAACGGGTCTGCGTCCAGCTGCTTGATGCCCAGGCTGATGCGTTCGCGGTCGACGTCGACTGCCAGCACGAGCGCTTCGACTTCCTGGCCCTTCTTGTAGTTGCGAACAGCGGCTTCGCCGGTTTCGTTCCACGAGAGGTCGGACAGGTGCACCAGGCCGTCGATGCCGGCAGCCAGGCCCACGAACACGCCGAAGTCGGTGATCGACTTGATCGGGCCCTTGACGCGGTCGCCGCGCTTGGTGTTCTGCGCGAATTCCTGCCACGGGTTGGCCTTGCACTGCTTCATGCCCAGGCTGATGCGGCGCTTGTCTTCGTCGATTTCCAGGACCATGACTTCGACTTCGTCGCCGAGCGAGACGATTTTGGACGGAGCGACGTTCTTGTTGGTCCAGTCCATTTCGGAGACGTGCACCAGGCCTTCGATGCCGGGCTCGAGTTCCACGAACGCGCCGTAGTCGGCGATGTTGGTGATCTTGCCGAACATGCGCGTGCCTTGCGGGTAGCGGCGGTTGACGCCCATCCACGGGTCGTCGCCCATTTGCTTGAGACCCAGCGAGACACGGTTCTTTTCGGTGTCGAACTTGAGGATCTTGGCGGTGATTTCCTGGCCGGCCTGAACGACTTCGCTCGGGTGGCGGACACGGCGCCAGGCCATGTCGGTGATGTGCAGCAGGCCGTCGATGCCGCCGAGGTCAACGAACGCACCGTATTCGGTGATGTTCTTGACGACGCCGCGGACAACGGAGCCTTCCTTCAGGGTTTCCATCAGCTTGGCGCGCTCTTCGCCCATCGACGCTTCGACGACGGCACGGCGGCTCAGCACAACGTTGTTGCGCTTGCGGTCGAGCTTGATGACCTTGAATTCCATGGTCTTGTTCTCGTAGGGAGACAAGTCCTTGATGGGGCGGGTGTCGATGAGCGAGCCGGGCAGGAATGCGCGGATGCCGTTGACCAGGACGGTGAGGCCGCCCTTGACCTTGCCGGAGGTGGTGCCGGTGACGAATTCGCCGGATTCCAGGGCCTTTTCCAGGCTCATCCACGAGGCGAGGCGCTTGGCCTTGTCGCGCGAGAGGATGGTGTCGCCGTAGCCGTTTTCGATGGCATCGATGGCCACCGAGACGAAGTCGCCTACCTGGACTTCGACTTCGCCCTTGTCGTTCTTGAATTCCTCGATGGGCACGTACGCTTCGGACTTGAGACCGGCGTTGACGACCACGAAGCTGTGTTCGATGCGAACCACTTCAGCGGTGATGACTTCACCGGTGCGCATTTCGGAGCGCTGCAGCGATTCTTCAAAGAGGGCGGCAAAAGATTCTGACATTGAGTTTTTTTGCGGCTTGCGCCGCGGGTTGAGTTTTCGAACCTCGTTGCCAGTGCGCTGACGCGCGAGAGGAGCAATGAGGGCCTGTTCGCCGTTCTACACGTGCCGGACGGTTCCGGTTTTCGTGCCAAACGGCTGCTTTTCCTCCCACCACTGGAGCACCTGGCCGACCGACTCGTTGACGGTCTGGCTTGAGTTATCCAGGAGGAGGGCGTCTTGTGCGGGCTTGAGGGGCGCGGTGACGCGATTCATGTCGCGTGCGTCGCGCGCTTCCAGGTCAGCGCGAAGAACGTCGATTGTAGTGGGAATTCCCTTTGAAATCAATTGCTTATGCCGGCGTTCGGCGCGCTGCGAGGCGCTGGCTGTCAGGTACACCTTGAGCGGTGCGTCCGGAAAGATCACGGTGCCCATGTCGCGCCCGTCGGCAACCAGCCCCGGGGCACGCCTGAAGCTCTGCTGTAGCGAGACGAGGGCGGTGCGCACGGCAGGCAGCGCAGACACCCTGGACGCGTTCATCCCGCCTTCTTCACTGCGGATTGCGTCGGTGACGTCAAGCTGGTCGAGCATCACCCGGCCGTCGATGAACTGCACGGGCAACCGCTCGGCCATGTGGGCGATGGTGTGTTCGTGGGCGATGTCGAGTTCGAGCCCTGCACGGCGCGCGGCAAAGGCGGTGACACGATAGAGAGCACCGGAGTCGAGGTAGTGATAGCCGAGCTTCTGGGCGACTTCGGAGGCAAGCGTTCCTTTGCCCGAGGCGGTCGGTCCGTCCACGCAGATCACCGGAACATGCTGCGGCGTGGTCTGAACGATGGCAAACAGCGCTTCGAAGTAGTCTGGAAACGTCTTGGCGACGCATTTGGGGTCCTCGATCCGGACGTGAACCCCGGCCGGATTGAACGCAGCCAGCGAAAAGCACATCGCAATGCGATGGTCGTCGTAGGTGTGGATGCTGGCGGGTTTCCAGTTCGCCGGCGGAGTGACGCTGATGAAGTCATCGCCCACGACGACCTGCGCGCCCAGCTTGCCCAGCTCGGTTGCCATTGCCGCCAGCCGGTCGGTTTCCTTCACGCGCCAGCTGGCGATGTTGCGAAGGGTCGTGGTCCCATTGGCGTAAAGCGCCATCACGGCCAGCGTCATGGCTGCATCGGGAATGTGATTGCAGTCCAGGTCGATGGCCTTCAGGGGCCAGGCGCCGCGAGACACTTCCAGCGAGTTGGGCGAGCCGTTGACGACGGCGCCCATGGCTCGCGCTGCGTCGATGAAGCGGATATCGCCCTGTATTGAGTTTTCGCCGACACCCGCGATTCGAATAGTCTGGCCTTCGCTGGGGCGTGCGGCAATGGCACCGAGCGCGATGAAGTAGCTGGCGGACGACGCATCGGCTTCCACGTGAATGGTGCCCGGCGACTGGTAGCGGCTTCCGGCGGCAATGGTGAAGCGCTGCCAGCCATCGCGCTGCACGTGCACGCCGAACTGTTCCAGCAGGCGCAGCGTGATTTCGACATACGGGCGCGAGATCAGCTCGCCCACGACTTCGATCGTCACATCGGAACCTTCGCCCTTGCCCGCCACGAGGGGCAGTGCCAGCAGGAGCGCGGTGAGGAACTGGCTGGAGACATCGCCGCGGACCTTGATCGGCCCGTCGAGCTTCACGGCGGGTCTGCCGATGCGCAGCGGCGGATAGCCCTGCGTGCCGAGGTACTCGATATCGCAACCCATGCCGCGCAGCGCATCCACCAGGTCGCCGATGGGGCGCTCGTGCATTCGCGCGACGCCACTCAATTCGAAATCGCCACCGACCAGGGCCAATGCAGCAGTGAGGGGCCGCATGGCCGTGCCCGCATTGCCCAGGAAAAGCCGAGCGTGCGCGGCAGGTTCGCGTCCACCGAAGCCGGTGATTTCGACGTCGCTGCCGGCATGGCGCACGCAGCACCCCAACGCGCGCAGGGCGTCGAGCATCACACGGGTGTCGTCGGAGTCGAGCACGTCCTGCACCAGCGTCGAGCCGCTGCTCAGCGCGGCCAGCAGCAGTACGCGGTTGGAGATGCTCTTGGAGCCAGGCAGCAGCACCTCGCCCGAGGCGCTGTCCAGCGGCGGAAGGTCCAGGAAGTGGGTGTCGAACATCAGGAGGGCTTTTTGGAGCCCATGCGCCATTGCGCGCGCGTGTCGCTGGCCTGGGCGATCAGCGCTTCGATGGCTTCGCTATTGCCGGTTTCGATCATCTGCTCCATCGTCTGGAGCGCGTTCTTGAAGAGTTCCGTTTGCGCAAGCAGCTCGTGGCGGTTGGCCAGCAGGATGTCGCGCCACATCTTGGGGTCGCTCGCAGCGATGCGCGTGAAGTCGCGAAATCCCGGTCCCGCCAGCGAGAGGTAGTCCTTGCCGTGGGGCTGCCCGACGATGGCGTTCATCAGCGCGAATGCCATGAGGTGGGGGAGGTGACTGACTGCCGCATAGGCGGAGTCGTGCTCCTCCGGCTGCATGCGAAGGACCGTGCAGCCCAGGCCTTCCCACAGGCGGACTGCCTTTTGCAAATGCTGCGGATTGGTCTTGTCGATCGGGGTCAGGATCACCTGCTTGCCAGTGTAGAGATCGGCATCTGCGTTCTCGACACCCGACGCCTCGCTGCCTGCGATGGGGTGGCAGGGCACGAACGAGCTGATGTGGTCGCGCAGGACGCGCCTCGCCGAGTCGATGACATCGCGCTTGGTGGAGCCGACGTCCATGATCAGCATGTCGCTGGTGACAAGGTGCTTGATGGCCTTGAGCGTGGCCTCCGTGGCAGAAACCGGGACCGCGAGCAGCACGATGTCAGCGCCCGACACCGCCAGTAACGCGGATGGCGCTTCGACGTCGATCACGCCCATGGCGCGTGCACGCTCGGTGGTGGAGGGCGACTTGCTGTAACCCACGACGCGCTTCACCAGCCCCGCACGCTTGAGCGCGAGGGCGAATGAGCCTCCCATGAGTCCGCAACCGATCAGGCCGAGTTGTTCAAACATCTTTAATCACTCTCAGTCGCCAACCGGGTAGGTACCCAGCACTTTGTAGAACGCGCACAGCGAACGCAGGTCGGCCAGCGCGGCCGCCACATGCGGCTGCGAAGGATGGCCCTGCACATCGATGTAGAAGTAGTACTCCCATTGGCCCGAGCGCGCGGGGCGCGACTCGAATCGCGTCATCGAAACGCCATGCTGCTTGAGCGGCACCAAAATGTCGTGAACGGCACCCGGCCTGTTAGGAACGGAGACAACCAGGCTCACGCAATCGGAGCCGGAAGCCTGCGGCGCTTCCAGGGTTTGCGGCAGGCAGACGACCGCAAAGCGCGTGCGATTGAAGGCGTCGTCCTGTATGGCGTGCGCTGCGACGTGCAGCCCGAACGCGCTTGCCGCTCTCTCGCTGGCAATCCCGGCCCATGCAGGATTGGTCGCTGCAAGCCGGGCGCCTTCGGCATTGCTCGAGACGGCGCGCCGTTCGGCATGGGGCAGGTGCTTGTTGAGCCAGCCCTGGCACTGCGCCAGCGCCTGTGGGTGCGCGAGAACCACCTCGACCCCATCGATGGACGGGCTCAGGCGCAGCAGGTGGTGCCGCACAAGCAGGCTGATCTCGCCCACGATGTGCAAAGGAGAGTGCAGCAGCAGGTCGAGCGAGCGCGTGACGACGCCTTCACTGTTGTTCTCGACCGGCACCACGCCAAAGTCGGCGGTGCCTGAGGTCGCCGCCTGGAACACCTCATCGAAATTCACGCAGGGAACGTGATGGATGCTGGAGCCGAAAAACTTGATCGCCGCCTCTTCGCTGAACGTACCGGCGGGACCCAGGTAGGCCACGCGCTGCGGGGCTTCAAGGGCGCGGCATGCCGACATGATCTCGCGCCAGATGGTTGCGACGTTGGCGTCTTTCAGCGGTCCGGGGTTCGCGGCCTGCAGGCCGTTGATGACCTGCGCTTCGCGGTCCGGGCGAAAGACTTGCGAGCCTTCGCGGCGCTTGAGTTCTCCGACTTCGTTGGCGAGTTCGGCGCGGCGGTTCAATGCGGCGAGCAGTTCCCGGTCGACAGCGTCGATTGCGGTTCTGAGCTGGCCGAGGTCTCTCGGGCTCATTCTGGCGTGCCGCCCGCTGTGTCGTCATCGGCCGGTGGAAGTTCCTCGCCTTCCGCTGCCTGAGCATCGTTTTCAACGATGCGTTGCAGGCCGCTGAGCTTGGAGCCTTCGTCCAGCCCGATGAGCGTGACGCCCTGCGTGGCACGGCCGAGTTCGCGAATCTCGCTGACGCGGGTGCGGACAAGAACGCCCTTGTCGGTGATCAGCATGATCTCGTCGTCGGCGTGGACCAGCGTTGCTGCAACGACCTTGCCGTTGCGCTCGCTTTGCTGGATCGCGATCATTCCCTTGGTGCCGCGACCGTGGCGTGTGTACTCGGCGATCGGCGTGCGCTTGCCGTAGCCGTTGACCGTTGCGGTCAGCACGCTTTGCTGTTCATCTTCGGCCACCAGCATCGCAATCACGCTTTGTCCCGGATCGAGCGCCATGCCGCGCACGCCGCGTGCCGCACGGCCCAGCGGACGCACATCGTCCTCGTCGAAGCGCACGGCTTTTCCGCCGTCTGAAAACAGCATCACGTCGTGTTTTCCATCCGTGAGCGCAGCGCCGATCAGGTAATCGCCATCGTCGAGGTTGACGGCAATGATGCCGCCCTTGCGCGGGTTGTTGAATTCGTCGAGCGCGGTCTTCTTGACCGTGCCCATGCTCGTCGCCATGAACACGAAGTGGTCTGCCGGGAACGTTCGGTTCTCGCCTGTCAGCGGCAGCACGACGTTGACCTTTTCACCTTCCTGCAGCGGGAACATGTTGACGATGGGTCGTCCGCGCGAACCGCGAGACCCTGCCGGCACTTCCCACACCTTGAGCCAGTACATGCGGCCGCGGTTGGAAAAGCACAGGATCCAGTCATGCGTGTTGGCAATGAAGAGCTGATCGACCCAGTCGTCTTCCTTGGTGGATGTTGCCTGCTTGCCGCGGCCGCCGCGCTTTTGCGCCCGGTATTCCGACAGGGGCTGGCTCTTGATATATCCGGAATGCGAAAGCGTCACCACCATGTCGGTGGGTGTGATCAGGTCCTCCGTGGCCAGGTCCTGGGCGTTGTGCTCGATCACGCTGCGGCGGGCGCCCAGCTTGGTTTGGCCGAATTCGTTGCGGATGGCTGTGAGTTCGTCGCTGATGATGGTCGATACGCGCGCGGGCTTTGCCAGGATGTCGAGCAGGTCCTCGATCTCGGCCATCACTTCCTTGTACTCGGCGACGATCTTGTCCTGCTCGAGACCCGTCAGGCGCTGCAGGCGCATCTGCAGGATTTCCTGGGCCTGCGTATCAGACAGGCGGTACAGCCCGCCATCCTGCATGCCGAATTCCCGGTCCAGGCCGTCGGGGCGGTAGTCGTCGGCGTTGATCACACCGCCATCCTCGCGCGTGCGGGTCAGCATCTCGCGCACCAGCTGGCTGTCCCAGGAACGGGCCATCAACTCGGCCTTGGCCACAGGTGGCGTCGGGGCGTTGCGGATGATCGCAATGAATTCATCGATGTTGGCCAGAGCAACGGCCAGGCCTTCGAGCACATGCCCGCGTTCGCGCGACTTGCGCAACGTGAAGACCGTGCGACGCGTCACCACTTCGCGGCGATGCTCAAGGAAAACCTTGATCAGGTCTTTCAGATTGCACAGGCGCGGCTGGCCGTCGATCAGCGCCACCATGTTGATGCCAAACGTGTCCTGCAGCTGGGTCTGCTTGTACAGGTTGTTGAGCACCACCTCGGGTACTTCGCCGCGCTTGAGTTCGATGACGAGCCGCATGCCGGACTTGTCGCTCTCGTCCTGGATGTGGCTGATGCCTTCGATCTTCTTTTCGTTGACCAGCTCGGCCATGCGCTCCTGCAGGGTCTTCTTGTTAACCTGGTAGGGAAGCTCGTCAACGATGATGGCCTGCCGCTGTCCGCGGTCGATGTCCTCGAAGTGGCACTTGGCCCGCATCACCACCTTGCCGCGTCCCGTGCGATAGCCGTCCTTCACGCCGTTGATGCCATAAATGATGCCGGCCGTGGGGAAGTCGGGGCCTGGCACGATTTCCATCAACTCATCGATGGTCGCCTCCGGGTTGCGCAGCATGTGCAGGCACGCATCGACTACTTCGTTGAGGTTGTGCGGCGGAATGTTGGTGGCCATGCCCACGGCGATGCCGCCCGAACCATTGACGAGCAGGTTGGGGAGCTTGCTGGGGAGGACGAGGGGCTCTTTTTCGCTGCCGTCGTAGTTGGGACCGAAATCGACGGTCTCCTTGTCGATGTCGGCCAGCATCTCGTGCGCGATCTTGGAAAGGCGGATTTCGGTGTAACGCATGGCCGCAGCGTTGTCGCCGTCCACCGAGCCGAAGTTGCCCTGGCCGTCCACCAGCATGTGGCGCATCGAGAAGTCCTGCGCCAGGCGAACGATGGTGTCGTACACCGACTGGTCACCGTGCGGATGGTACTTACCGATGACGTCACCAACGATACGCGCGGACTTCTTGTAAGGCCGGTTCCAGTCGTTGTTGAGTTCGTGCATCGCGAACAGGACCCGGCGGTGCACGGGCTTGAGTCCGTCGCGTGCGTCCGGCAGGGCACGGCCCACGATCACGCTCATCGCGTAGTCGAGGTAACTGCGCCGCATTTCCTCTTCGAGGCTGACGGGCAGGGTTTCTTTGGCGAATTGGGTCATGCGAAGGGGACTTTTGCGAAGAGGACGCGTGGGCGCGAAGCCAATGATTTTACGGTGAACCCCGGCATGTAGCTAACTCGCAACATTCGAGGGGTAATCAGGTTTCGTCCTGCCCAACCCAACCACGGCCAGCGTTGATTGTGTAAGGACGTGTGGCACAATAAGTTTGACGCTTTTGGTGATGGTCACCTTAATCGTAGTGTTCACGCAGCGCGGCTGCGGCTTTTTCCCCAAGAGGAGAACCATGAAGAAACTGAATAAAGTGGCGCTGATGTTTGCCGTTGCTGCGCTGGCTGGCGCTGCTGGCGCGCAAACTCGCGTGACTGCGGCCGACGGCGGCAACCGTATCGACAACTGGCAAAACGGTTCCGGCGAGCTGGTCTGGAGAAACGGCACCGGCGAATACTGCTGGCGCGATGCTTTCTGGACCCCGGCTACGGCCGCTCGCGGTTGCGATGGCGCTCTGGTCGTGGCTGCTCCGGCACCCGCTCCAGTCGCTGCTCCCCCGGTTGTGCGTCCCGCACCTCCTGCTCCGGCACCACGGCCCGCACCTCCTGCAGTTGCCGCGACCAAGGTGACCTACGCTGCTGATGCCTTCTTCGACTTCGACAAGTCTGTGCTCAAGCCTGAAGGCAAGGCCAAGCTTGACGACCTGGTCGGCAAGATTCAGGGCATCAACCTGGAAGTCATCATCGCCGTGGGTCACACCGACTCCGTCGGCTCCGATGCTTACAACCAGTCGCTGTCGGTTCGTCGCGCTGAGTCCGTCAAGGCTTACCTCGTGTCCAAGGGCATCGAGAAGAACCGCGTGTACACCGAAGGCAAGGGCGAGAAGCAGCCTGTCGCGGACAACAAGACCAGCGAAGGCCGCGCGAAGAATCGCCGCGTGGAAATCGAAGTGGTCGGCACCCGCGCCAATCGCTAAGAGGCCCAGCCTCCTTGAGAAGAGCCCCGCTTGCGGGGCTTTTCTCTTTCTGTCACCAATCGCCCCGCTTGCGGGGCTTTTTCTTTGGGACAATCGCGTCCATGACCGAGACCGCTGTAAACGCCGACCCCGCCGAACTAGCCAAGTTTTCTGACCTGGCCCATCGTTGGTGGGACACCGAAAGCGAGTTCCGGCCGCTCCACCAGATCAACCCGGTGCGGCTGGACTGGATCCAGTCCCATGCCCCGCTCAAGGGCAAGCGGGTACTCGACGTGGGGTGCGGCGGCGGAATTCTTGCGGATGCCATGGCTCGCAAGGGGGCGCAAGTGCTGGGGATCGATCTGGCGGCCAAGGCCCTCAAGGTCGCCCAGTTGCACGCGCTTGAAGCTGCGACCCCTGACGTGCAGTACCGTGAGATCAGCGTCGAGTCATTGGCGCAGGAGCAGCCCGCATCGTTTGACGTCGTCACATGCATGGAGATGCTGGAGCATGTCCCCGACCCGTCGTCAGTCGTGCGTGCGTGCAGCGCATTGGTCAAACCTGGAGGGTGGGTGTTCTTTTCAACCATCAACCGGAACGCGAAGTCATTCATGTTCGCGATCGTCGGCGCCGAGTACATGCTGAACCTCCTGCCGCGCGGCACGCATGAATACCTCAAATTCATCAAGCCCAGCGAGCTCGCATCGCATTGCCGTGCAAGCGGGCTGGACCTCGTGCACACCCGCGGCATGGAATACAACCCGTTGACGCGGCGGTACTGGCTGTCGGCCAATACCGGTGTCAATTACCTTCTCGCCACCCGAAAGCCGTGATGTTCAGTGATGTAAGGGCAGTGCTGTTCGACCTGGACGGCACACTGATCGATAGTGCCCCCGATCTGGGTGCTGCCGCAGACAAGATGCGCGTGGACCGCGGGATGGAGCCACTGCCGTTCGAGCGCTATCGTCCCATGGCCGGCGCAGGCGCGCGTGGCATGCTTGGCATCGCCTTTGGCATGGGCACCGATCATCCGGACTACCCGGTCATGCGCGAGGAATTCTTCAAGAATTACGAGAGCTGCATGACCCAGCGCACGTCGATTTTTGAAGGTGTGCCTGAATTGATCGACCAGTTGCTCGGGCGGGGACTGACATGGGGGGTGGTCACCAACAAGTCGATGCGATTTGCCGGGCCGCTGACCAAGGGCATGAATCTGTTCGCGACGGCCAAGGCTGTGGTGGGCGGCGACACCACGCCCTATGCAAAGCCCCATCCGGCGCCGTTGTTCGAAGCCGCCCGGCTGCTCAGCATCAAGCCGATCCAGTGCATCTACGTTGGCGATGACGAGCGTGACGTGGCGGCGGGCAGGGCGGCGAGCATGGGAACCGTCGCGGCAACTTACGGCTACCTCGGCAGTGCCTGCGACACGCAGGCCTGGGGCGCCAGCGCTCATATAAAAACGCCTCTGGAGCTGCTCTCCCTCTTGAAATAGGCGAGCGAGGCGTAAAATAGAAGGCTTGGGGCTGCACCGGTTTCGACGTGGGTTCGGACGCGTGGCAGGGCATGTCGAGCTGAATGTGCTCGTAAATCAGATTCAAACAAACTAACTGCAAACGACGAACGTTTCGCACTCGCCGCTTAATTGCCGGTGAGCTTTGCAACAGCAGGCCTCTGGGCTGGGCAAGGGGTTTTTAGCGCAAGCTGAAAGCTCCCGGCTGCAAAGATAACTTCAGAGGCTGGTCTCTCGCCGGGTTACTTGGTGGGGGACGAGAAAATAGGTAACTGGCGTTCTGTATTGCGTGTCGCTGCGCCGTACAGGAGGCGAGACTTGATCAGACGACTACACATGTAGAACTGTACGAAGAAGGCTTGCGGACGCGGGTTCAATTCCCGCCAGCTCCACCATACAAAAAGGCCCGGAAATTTCCGGGCCTTTTCCTTTGGCTCCCGCGCGAGCCACATACCGCAATTGAATCTGGAGAATCCCCTATCCAGGGCCCCGGACCGCATGACCATAGCGCGCCAGGACCGCTTCTATGAGCGGTCCCATATCGGCCCCGGGCGCGATGGCGTCGGCGAACTTCGCGCTGCACGATTGCACGAGCGAGCGCAGTTGCGGCGACCACGCCTGAAATCCCAACACAAGGTCGAATTTATCCAGCGGCAGGCCGGCCTCGAGCAGCGAGGCGGCGCTGGCCTCTATCACCAGCGCCTCGCAGCCAGGGTCCGAGATGAGCGCCATGACCCGCGCCGGCAAGTCATCGCCGGGTTGGCAGCGCTTGTGCCCGGCAAGCCACGTGTCATCGCCGCTTGTCTGCCCCACGGCCAGGCCCTTTGCGGCGAGCAGGGCGCAAACGCGATGCGCTACTCCGGCAGGCGCATCAATCAGCAGCACGCTTGGAATGCGTCCTTCGGAGCCTGCGGGAAACCGGGCCAGCAGGATTTTCTCCGCGCGGGAGTCGTAGAAGATGCCCGGCGTACCGTTTACTTCAATCACCGCGCACGGCACCTCTCGCCACGAGCGGCTGATGTCCGGGGTCATGAAATCGATTCCCAGCGCATCCATGCGGAAACTCCGGGCGATGGCCTCGGCCATTTTGATGTTGTCCGGATGCGCCAGGTGAGTGACGTCTGCAATCGAGCCGCCTTTCGCGATGTTGGCGACGCTGCGCAACCTGACCACCGTGCCTGCGGGAGGCAGACTATCCAGGGAGATGCCCTGCTTGCGCAGGTGCACGATCACGTCGGCGTCCGCGTCCAGCGGTCGCAGCCCATCATCCGCAGCGGCGGGGTCTCGCCGGCGCCGCTGGTTCTCCGCCTCCATGAGTTGGGCGACTGTACGCAGGCCGTCGCCGGTGACACTGGCTGGATAGCGAGCTGCCACCCAGGCCAGCTTGCCGCCAAACACGGCCAGCCGATGGTCGTCGCCAGCAACATGTCGCTCGACGATGACGCCCTGCCGGGACAAGGCTGCTGCGTTGGCGAACGCCGCACCGGCTTGCGCGTCGTCCATCACATACGCAGAAACGCCTTTGCCTTTTCCACTGGAAATCGGTTTGAGGACAACGGGGTAGCCCAGCCGCCGCGCCGCTGCAACCGCCTGTACCTCGCTCGACGCAACCGTGTGCGTCACACCCGGAAATCCAAGCCGCCGCACGAGCCGGTTGGACAAGAGCTTGTCTTTCGCCAGCATGGTGCCGGTCAGGGAATCAGACTCACCCGCTGCGGAGAAGAAGTGCGCGCCGGCCGCACCTTGTCCGAAGAGCCAGATGCGCGAATTTTCGGCCACCGGATACACGGGAATCGCGCGCCGGCGCGCCACACGAGCCAGCGTGCGAGCCACCGGCGCGTGTGGGAGTGCCAGCTGGAGCCCGACCTGCACCTGCCTCAGGCGGGGCGCCAGCCGTTTCAGGCTGTCCGTATCGCCAGCCGCACCCAGAAATATCTTTTCGGCCAGATCGATGGCGGTCTGCAAGACCAGGGAGCTCGCCCCGGGATCCGCAAAACCCAGAGCGATTGAACTGGGCCGGGCCGTGGTTGCCGCCTCGATGCGAACAATCGCGTCCTCTGGCTCATCCGGATGCTGGAGATTGACGGCCAGCAGGCAAGCCAGACGCTCAAACGAGACGCTATCTGGCTGTGCGGAGCTTTCCCACAAAGGCTTGTCGCTGACCAGCCGCCACTGCGATTCGACAACCGAAGGCGCCAGTGGATGCGCAAAGGGGCTGGTGAATTGCGCAATCACTGCCGCAAACGGCGCATGGACGCTGGGTCCGTGAAACACGCGCAAACTGATTTTCATGCGGCACTATAGACACCCGCCACCCAGCTTCGCGAGTTCCGCCTTCAACACATCGTCCTGGTACCGGTCCATGGTCAGCTGCATGGCGTACTGCGGCACTTCCTGCCCGAACACCCAGGCCGCGCACAGCGCACCTGTCGAGCAGGCCGCCATCGACCCGTAACCGGACAGCGCACCTGCGATGAAGGCTCCTGGCGTCTTCATCTTCCCGATCAACGGCCAGTTCTCGTCGGTCATCGTGTAGTAACCGCCGTAGTGGCGCGCGCCGCGCGGCAGCCGGCCGATGTAGGCAGCCAGTTTCGGATGCAGGTTGCTTGCGCCGCGCAGCACCGTGTCCGGGAAATGCGGGTCGAGCGGGTCGTCGCCGTGCGGATCGGAGGCGTCCTTGTTGTAGGCCCAACCCAGCTTGATCCAGTTGCCATCGACAGGGCCATCGGGCCTGCAATGGATGCTTCCCTGCATGGGGCCGACCAGCCGGCGAGTCTGCGGATCGCTCGCCAGCAAGGCGGCGTCCTCGGCGCTCCATGCCAGGCGCTGCTCGTCGAGGTCGATGGTGAACGGCATCTTGCGATCGATCGCGCGCTCGCGGTCCTCGAATGAAATCTTCTGCTGGTAGATGTGCTTGACCGGAATGTCCTGCCCCAGCATCGCACCGATGTCCTGCAGGTATGGCCCGGCAGCGTTGACGACCACGTCCGCCTGCAGATGGGCGATGCCTTCGGTCGTGGCGAGTTCCAGCGTGAAGGGCGAGCTGCCGGTGATCGCCTTCACCTCGGCGCGCATCAGGCGCGCACCTTTCGCGCGGATTCGCGTGAGCATGTATTGACCCAGCTGCTGCGCGCTGATGGAACCCGCCCGGCGCACGTGGATCACCGCGCCGACATCGGGCGCAAAAGAGGGAAAGGTCGATCGGATCAGATCGCGATCGAGCAGCACATCGACACCGGCCGGGGCCGACTGCCACGGCGCGCGCAGCGGCGGCTGGTAGTCTGGTGCTGCGCTCTCCCGGATCCGGATTTGCGTGCTGTCCGCGCCGTAGCCGCGATAGAGATCGTCGATGAGATCCTGCGGCCGCTCGCGCCGCGTCACGAGCGCATAGCCGCCGCGCGTCATGTTGAGCATCCCGTCCGACTCGCGATCGATGGCTTCCATCAGGTCGATCGAGTGATCGGTGAACGCCGTCATCACCGGATGCGGCCACCAGTTGCGGTAGTTCTCGCCCGATTGCGCAGATGTGAGGCTCATCGGATCGCGCGGATCGATGAGCACCACGTTGGTGGCCTGGTGCTGCGTGACGAGGTAGTACGCGACGGCGATGCCGATACTGCCGGCGCCAATCACGGCGATGGTGGCGTTCTTGTCCGTTGTGTTCATCAGATGATTCCTGTTTCACGGTAGGGCTGGTTCTGCTCCACGCGCTCATAGCCCAGTCGCGTGAGATCGATGGTCTGGTACGAGCCGTGCACGACCAGCTCGGCGATGCCGCGGCCCGCGGCTGGCGCATGCATCATTCCGTGACCCGAAAAGCCGGCGACGACCAGCAGGTTGGCCAGGCCGTTGTTCCAGCGCCCGATCACCGCGTTGCCATCGAGCTCGCATTCTTCGTACAGGCCCGCCCAGGTGCGATGGCACTTTGCGGCCTCCAGGGGCGGGAACCGATGCGCAACCGCAGGCCACACCACGCGTTCGAAGTAGTCGTGGTCCACCTCGAAGTCGAAACCCCGTTCGGTCGATCCGTCCACCAGGCCGCCGGAAAAGCCGTTTCCCTCGGATCGAAAGGCCAGCCGCGCCATGTCCTTCACGTAGGGCAGCCGCTCCATCGGCGATGCCGGCGTGAAGTAGTGCTCGAAGCGCTTCATCGGCGAGATCGGCAGGTTCATGCCGGCCATCGCTGCAACCTGACCCGACCATGCGCCCGCTGCATTGATGAAGGTATCCGCCACGATCTGCGAGCCATCTTCCAGTCGCAAGGCCCGGACCTTCGCGGCATCGACATCGATTGCTACAACTCGTCCTTTCACGAAGTCCACGCCCTGCGATACCGCCTTTCGCCTGAAGGCCCACAGCAGGCTGTGCGGGTCGCACCAGCCATCGCGGGGCGAGTGCGCGCCTGCGCCAAGATCGTCCACGTTCATCGACGGAAATTTCGCCTTGAGCTCCTGGGGCGTGAGCAGGTTGACTTCACAGCCGAGTGCGTTTTGCAGCTTCACGTTGCCTGCCAGCGCCTCGATGTGTTCGGGTGGAACGACGAACAGGTAGCCGCCCTCGATCCACCCTACGTCGGGTTGCGCATCGGCTATCGCCATGTGCTGCGGGAAGGCCTTGATGAACTCGATGCTCGCCTTCGAGAGCTCGATGTTCTCGGGGCAGGTGAACTGGACGCGGCAGCCTCCGGAAGCACGCGGGGTGGATGCGAACTCGTAAGTCGGGTCGGGTTCGATCACCCCCACGCTTGCATTGGGCGCCAGGGTTCTGATGAAGTGGGCGGCGCTGCATCCCATCAGGCCTCCGCCGATGATGGCGACGTCGAACTTCCGGGTGGGGCCTTGCATGAGGTGGTCCGATCTAGGTTGGCTGCAGGAGACGCATCGTCGCTTCCCCTACCGGGATGCCGTGTTCCATCGCCTTCGCACGGTTGATGTAGCGCCGGTCACCCGGCAATCGCGTGGTGCCGGCATCTGCAAGCGCGTGCATCAATTGCTCGATGCGATCGCCGAAGTCGCTCGCGCCCGAACGCGCCGGGTCGATGAGGATCAGCATCTGGCCCGCATTCGACGTCACCGCGCCGGGGATGCGCGCCGACACGTCTTCGAAGCCGAAACGGCTGCCCGTGAGCGCAGCGGCCAGCACCTCCACCAGCAGCGCGATCAGGAAACCCTTGTGGCCGCCGAAGGGCAGCAAGGCGCCGCCGTCCAGCACGGCGGCCGGGTCGCGGCTGACGCTCCCCGACTTGTCCACGCCCGCATCCGGGGGCAGGGTGTGCCCGTTCTTCGCAGCAAGAATCACGTCGCCGTGCGCGATGACGCTCGATGCCTGGTCCCAGACCACCGGCTCGCGCCCCGCACGCGGCAGTGCGAACGCCATCGGGTTGGTGCCCAGCACAGCGCGCGATGCGCCCGGCGCGACGATGCGGCTGCGCGAGTGGACGAAGGCCAGGCACACCAGGCCTTGCATGGCGAAGGGTTCCACATCGGGCCAGAGGCTGCCGAAGTGATGCGAGTCATGGATATGGATCGCGCAGATGCCATTGCTGCGCGCCTTCGCGATCGCCAGCTCCCTGCCGCGCGCAAGCGCACCTTGCGCAAACCCGTTTGCGGCATCGATGCGCACGACGGCAGGCGCCTGGTTCGTCACGACCATACGGGGTGAGCCGGTGACCCACCCGGACTCCAGCGAAGAAACAAAGCCCGGCAGGCGCGCAAGGCCGTGGCTCAAGGTGCCGTCCCTTTCGGCAGCGACCATGGAACCGGCCACCGCCTGCGCGCTGATAGCGTCAACGCCTTTGGACATCAGGAGTTTGCCGACTAAGGAGACTCTGATCAAGTCCACCGCCGACCCAGTTGCCGCGTTGTCATCGAAGGCAACCAGGAGCGGCGATGAAGCAGATCAGCTTGGCAAGAGGCGGCTTTGACCGGTTTGGCAAGACCACCAGGCGGGCGGCGTTCCTGGCCGAGATGGACCAGGTGGTGCCCTGGAGCCAGTTGTGCGCCCTGATCGAGCCGCACTACCCCAAGGCCGGCCGGGGCCGCCCGCCGGTGGGCCTGGAGCGCATGCTGCGCATTCACTTCCTGCAGCAGTGGTTCAACCTGAGCGACCCGGCGGTGGAAGAGGCCCTGTACGAATCGGCCTCCATGCGCGACTTCGTGGGCATCGACCTGGGCCGCGAACCTGCGCCCGACGAGACCACGGTGTGCAAGTTCCGCCATCTGCTGGAGCGCCACGAGTTGGGTAGACAGATCTTCGAGCAGGTGGGTGCGCACCTGCAGTCACAGGGCTTCAGGCTGAGCACCGGCACCATCGTGGATGCCACCCTGATTGCCGCGCCCAGCTCCACCCGCAACGCCAGCGGCCAGCGCGACCCCGAGATGAAGCAGACCAAGAAGGGCAACCAGTGGTACTTCGGCATGAAGGCCCATGTGGCAGTGGATGCGCGCAGCAAGCTCATTCACAGGGTGGTTGCCACCTCGGGGAATGTGCATGACAGCAGGGTGCTGCCGCAGCTGCTGCATGGCAACGAAGCCGCCGTGTGGGGCGACGCCGCCTATTCAGGCCAGCACAAGGTGATCGAACAACATGCGCCCTGGGCGCAGGACCTGACACAACAGCGTGGACGGGCCTACAAGTATTTGAGCCAGTTGCAGCGCCAGGTCAATCGCCAGCGCTCCAGGACCCGCGCCCGGGTGGAGCACGTCATCGGCATCATCAAGCGAGTGTTCGGCTTTGCGAAGGTGCGCTACCGCGGGATCGCCAAGAACGGCAACCGGCTGTTCGTGGTGGCCGCGCTGGCCAACCTGTTCACGGTCAGAAAGCCACTACTGGATGCCCTGCGGGCATAGGTGCGCCTGCAGCGGCGCCAAGCGCGCCGACAAGGCCTGAAGAGGGCCGCGCAACACGTCATTCCGGGGCAAAAAGCAGCCAGCCAGCCCGGCGCGCTCGCAAATCAGCGCTTGATCAGACCTTCCCTAATTGGCTCAGCGCTTCCTCGGACAGGTTCACCGGCATCATGTTTCTCCTGTGTGTCTCGAAGCTGTTTGCGGTGCGAGCCACTCCAGCAGCACTTCCACCGGATGCCGCAGCCGCGTGTCCTGCAGCCGTGCCGCCTGGCTTCGGCACGAGTAGCCCGTCGCGAGAATTTCACCGTGCGAGGCAGGCCCCGCAAGCAGCGGGCCCCACGACTGGCTGAAGATGACTTTCGACGTTTCCACGTTGCGCGACTCATGGCCGTAGGTGCCCGACA
The DNA here is from genome assembly GCA_040386575.1 of Pseudomonadota bacterium. Lineage (GTDB taxonomy): Bacteria > Pseudomonadota > Gammaproteobacteria > Burkholderiales > Burkholderiaceae_C > Ramlibacter. The sequence continues at coordinate 90,434 of JAZKFI010000036.1, read as the reverse complement.
TCCCGCAGCAGCCGCTGTCCATCGGCGCGAGCGAGAGGCCGAAGCGAGCGAACACGGTTGTCCATTGGCCGACGCTGGCGGGCACGTTGGTTTTTTCGGTGCAGTGCGCGAGCAGCCGGTACTGTGCGGCGCGGGTTTGTGTTTGCTGTGGAATCGCCTGGAGCAGCCACTCCTGCGGCAGCAGCACGGGCGGGCAATCCTGCGCCTGCGCCACCTTCAGGTATTCCTGCCGGTAAACCAGCGTCATGGCGGGGTCGAGACCCACGAGCGCAATGCCGCTGTCGGCGAGCGCGCGAAGCAACGCCGACTGGCGCGCGGCTGCACGTTCGAACGCGGGCAGGAAACCCTGCACATGCAGCGGCTTGCCGTTCGGTCGAAAGGGCGCGATGTAGACGGTGTGGCCGGTGCGCGCCGCCAGCTCCACGAACGCAGCCCACACAGGCGTTTCGAACCAGCGCGTGAAAGCGTCCTGGACCAGGATCACGCTGCTGGCGCGTTGTTCGGCTGTGAGACCCGCCAGCAGCTGCGGCGTTGCAGTGCGCACGCCCAGTCGCTGCAGCGTGGCCTCCATGTCGAAGCGTTCGAGCAGCGGGCTGTCCACCATGCCCGCGAACCGGTCGAGCGCAGAGCGTACGGCCGGCGCCGACATGATCGCGTTGTACACACGCGGCATTCTCGCGAGATACGGAATCGTGAATTCGAGAGAGCCGATGAGGTAGTCCTTGAGCGGCCTGAGGTAGCGCGCGTGGTACAGCTCCAGAAAGCGCGAGCGGAACTCGGGCACGCTCACCTTGACGGGGCACTGGCCCGCGCAGGACTTGCACGCGAGGCAACCGGCCATCGCTTCGTACACCTCGTGCGAAAAGTCGGGGCTCGCGGCGTTTTGTCGTGAATGGGTGTTGCGCCATCGTCCGGGCAAGCCCGTCACAAAGGCGGCCACACCGCGCGGCGCCGTCATCACATCCGCCCCGGCAGCGCCTTGCAGCAGCAGCCACTCACGCATCAGCGAAGCCCGGCCTTTGGGTGAGTGACGCCGCTCGCGCGTGCCTTTCCATGAAGGGCACATGGCGTCGTCGGGGTCGAAGTTGTAGCACGCGCCGTTGCCATTGCAGTGCATCGCAGTGCCAAAGCTTTGCCACACCCGCTCGTCGATCTGCCGGTCCGAGTCGCCTCGCATCGGCACACCATCGATGCGAAGCAACTGGTCGTCCGGCATCGTCGCAGGCGTGGCGATCTTGCCGGGGTTGAGCTGGTTGTGCGGATCGAAGGCGGCCTTCAGGCGTTGCAGCGCCGGGTAGAGCGGACCGAAAAACTTCGGCACGTATTCGGAACGCACGCCCTTGCCGTGTTCGCCCCAGAGCAGGCCGCCGTACTTTTGCGTGAGGTCGGCGACCGCATCGGACACCGTGCGAACCAGCGCTGCCTGCGCCGGGTCTTTCAGGTCGAGCGCGGGACGCACGTGCAGCACGCCTGCATCGACGTGGCCGAACATGCCATAGGCGAGGCCCAGGCCGTCGAGCAGCGCGCGGAACTCCGCGATGTATTCCGGCAGGCGCTCCGGCGGGACGGCTGTGTCTTCGACGAAGGGTTGTGGCCGCACTTCGCCCTGCACATTGCCAAGCAGCCCGACCGCGCGCTTGCGCATCTGGTACACGCGCTCCACGGCCTCATGTCCTGCGGCCACCGTGTGACCCAGCCGCTCGACACCGGTGTCGGTTTGCAGGTGCACGGCGAACGCCTCGACGCGCGCATCGACCTCTGCGATGTCATCGCCGCTGAATTCCACCAGGTTGATGCCGAGCGTGGCCGCCTCGCCGTCCGACTGCGGAAAATATTCCTTCACCTGCGTCCACACGATGTCCTGCATGGCGAGCTGCAACACGCGCGAGTCCACCGTCTCGATGGAGAGCGGACGATGCGCCATCAGCGCGCGGGCATCGCCGAGGGCGTCCATGAAACTCGCATAGCGCACATTGACGAGCGCTGAATACGTCGGGATGGGCAAGACCGCAAGCTCGGCTTCGACGATAAAGCCGAGCGAGCCTTCCGCGCCGCACAGTACGCTGTTCAGGTTGAAGCGCCCATCGGCTTCGCGCAGGTGCGCCAGGTCGTAGCCCGTGAGGCACCGGTTGAGTTTGGGGAAGTGCGCTTCGATCAGCGCGCCTTGCGTCTGCGCGATGTCGGCTGCGCAGCGATAGGCATCGCCGATGCGCCCGGGCCGCTGCAGGGCTACGCGCAGTTCATCTTCTTCGAGCGCGAAGCTTTCGAAGCGCTCACCGCCCAGCAGCACGCAGTCGAGCGACACCACGTGGTCGCGCGTCTTGCCGTAGGTGCAACTTCCCTGGCCGCTCGCGTCGGTGTTGATCATGCCGCCCAGCGTCGCGCGATTGCTGGTGGAAAGCTCCGGCGCGAAGAACAGGCCGTGCGGGGCCAGCGCCTTGTTCAACTGGTCCTTGACCACACCGGCCTGCACGCGCACGCGGCGTGTCTTCGGGTCGATGGACAGGATGCGGTTCATGTGCCGCGAGAGGTCAACGACGATGCCGTCGGTGAGCGACTGGCCGTTGGTGCCGGTGCCGCCGCCGCGCGGGGTGAGCACGATTCGTTTCCATGCCGGCTCGGCGGCCACGCGCGCGAGCCGCTGCACGTCGTTCGCATCGCGCGGAAAGACGATGGCTTGCGGCAGTCGCTGGTAGATCGAGTTGTCCGTTGCCAGCACCACGCGGTCGGCGTGCGTGCTGCTGATCTCGCCCGCGAAACCCGCCGCCTCCAGTGCCTTCAGAAAACCCAGGTAGGTCGTCGCTATCGGCTGGGGCGGTGCAATGCTGGCGATCATCCTTCAGCGCACCGTCACGCCTGCGTGTAGGCCGTCTTCACGATCGTGAAGAACTCCTGCGCATAGCGGCCCTGCTCGCGCGGGCCGTAGCTGCTGCCCTTGCGGCCACCAAATGGCACGTGGTAGTCCACGCCTGCAGTCGGCAGGTTCACCATGACCATGCCGGCCTGTGAATGCCGCTTGAAATGCGTGGCGTACTTCAGGCTCGTCGTAGCGATGCCCGACGAAAGGCCGAACTCCGTGTCGTTGGCGACGGCCAGTGCCTCTTCGTAGTCGCGCACGCGAATGATGCTCGCCACAGGCCCGAACACTTCTTCCCGGTTGATGCGCATGGCGGGCAGGGTGTCTGCGAAGAGCGTCGGCTTGACGAAGTACCCCTCCTTGCCGCTGCCGGTGTGGCAGTCGCTGCGTTCGCCGCCGGCCACGAGCCGTGCGCCTTCTTCGCGGGCGATGGCGATGTATTTCAGGTCCTGGTCCATTTGCGATCGGCTCGACGCCGGGCCGATGTCGGTTCCCGCCGTCAGCGCGTCGCCGACTTTCAGGCTGGCCATGCGCGCAGCCATGGCGGTGATGAAACGGTCGTGGATGCCCTGGGTCACGATGAGCCGGCTCGAAGCCGTGCAGCGCTGGCCGGTGGAAAAGAATGCGCTCTGCACGCACAGTTCGACCGCCTGCTGCAAGTCGGCATCGTCGAGCACGACCTGCGGGTTCTTGCCGCCCATCTCCAGCTGCACCTTCTTGCCGTGTTCCGCGCACTGCACGGCGATGCGGCGGCCCACTTCCACCGAGCCGGTGAAGCTCACCGCCGCGATGCCCGGGTGCGTGACCAGGCGATCGCCGATCACGCTGCCGCGTCCCATCACCAGGTTGAAGACGCCCGGCGGTATGCCGCTGCGGTGAATGATCTCCGCCAGCGCCCAGGCCGAGCCCGGAACCAGGTCAGCAGGCTTGAAGACGACACAGTTGCCGAAGGCAAGCGCTGGCGCGATCTTCCAGGCGGGAATCGCAATCGGAAAATTCCATGGCGTGACGAGACCCACCACGCCGACCGGTTCGCGCGTGATCTCCACGCCGACGCCGGGGCGCACCGAAGGCAGGGTCTCGCCGGACAGGCGCACGCACTCGCCCGCGAAGAAGCGAAAGAGATAGCCCGCACGAGTCACCTCGCCGATCGCCTCCGGGCGCGTCTTGCCTTCTTCGCGTGCGAGGAGGGCGCCGAGTTCATCGCGTCGCGCGTGGATCTCCAGGCCGATCCGGTCGAGCGCATCGGCACGCGCCTGGATGCCTCCTGTGCTCCATGCAGGAAATGCAGCCTGCGCCGCAGCGACTGCGGCGTCAAGCTGGGCCATGTCGGCCTGCGCGTATTCGCCGACGATGTCCGAAGGGTCGGATGGATTGGCATTGACGCTGAAGCGTTCGTTGGGGACCCATTGGCCGGCGATGAGGTTTCCGTAGGACATGATGTTCAGTTCACCTGGGTCAGCAGGGGCTTGCCCGAAAAATGAGCGTCGGCGTTCTGGAGAAAGCGCACGACGGACGCGTGGATGGCCTGCGGCGAGATGCCGCCGATGTGCGGTGTGAGCACCGCGTTCTCGAATTCGAGCAGGGGCGCGGGCGGCGTCGGCTCGCCTTCATAGACGTCCAGCGCGGCAGCCCAGATGCGTTTGTCACGCAGTGCATCGGCGACCGCGTTCGTATCGACCAGCGTGCCGCGCGCCACATTGACGACGACGCCCTGCGGACCGAGTGCATCGAGCACCTGCGCATTGACGATGTGATAGGTCGCCTTGCCGCCGGGCGCGGCGATGACCAGGAAGTCGCACCACTGCGCCAGGCTCACGATGTCGTCGAACCAGCGAAAGCCCGACTCGTCCTTGCGGGTGCGGCTGTGATAGCCGATCTCCATGTCGAAGCCCTGCGCGCGCTTGGCGACCTTGCGGCCGATGGCGCCGAGTCCGAAGATGCCCATCTTTCGACCCGACACGTGCGGCGGACGCGGAATGTCGTCGCGCCACAGGCCGGTGCGCACGCCGCTGTTGAGGAACGGGATGCGTCGGACGGCCGCGAGCAGGATCGCCATCGCGTGGTCCGCCACCGCATCGTCGTTGGTGCCCGCTGCATTGCAGACGGGAATGCCGCGCGCGCTGGCCGCGTCGGTCGCCACGTTTTCGAAGCCCACCCCCACGGTGCAGATCAGCTCCAGCCGGGGCAGCGCCGCGATCTCCTGCGGCAGGAGGCCGTTCGTGCCGTTGGTCAGCACGACGCGGATCTCGTCGCCGCGCGCGGCGATCTGCGCAGCGCCGTTGGAGCGATCGGCCCCCAATCCTTCGTTCGGCGCGTAGATCATGTCGAACTGCTCCGACACGAGCGCGCGATGTTCATCGGAGAGATAGACGAGGACGAGTAACGTGGGTTTCATCAGATGGCAAGGGATGTAGACAATGGTGGCGGTCAGTCAACCTTGGCGCCGGACAGCTTGACCAGCTTGCCCCATTTGTCGATTTCGGAAGCGAGCACCTTCTTGAATTCGGCCGGGCTATTGCCCACCGGGGTCGAGCCCTGGTCGGCCAGCGTCTTGCGCACGGCCGGGTCCTGCAGCACCGTGCGGATCGCTGCGTTCAGCTTCGTGATCACGTCCGGCGGCGTGCCGGTGGGTGCAAAGACGCCGTTCCACAGCACGACCTCGTAACCGGGAAGCACTTCGCCGATCGCAGGCACGTTCGGCACGCGCGCCGAGCGCTTGGCCGTGGTGATGCCCAGCGGACGCAGCTTGCCCGTGTCGATGTACGGCAGCACCTCGACGAGCGGCGAGAACACCGCCTGGATCTGTCCGGCCAACAGGTCGGCATTGGCTGGAGCGCCGCCCTTGTACGGAACGTGGACCATGTCGCCGCCCGCGAGGTTGTTGAACAGCGCGCCGGACAGATGCTGCGAGGTGCCGTTGCCTGCGGAGCCGAAATTGATCGGCGCTTTCTTCGACTTCACGTAATCGACGAACTCTTTCAGCGTTTTCGCCGGCACGTCGTTGTTCACCATCAGCACGTTGGGGATCAGCGCCACTTGAGACACGGGGATCAGGTCCTTGTTCAGGTCGAACCCCATGTCGGCGTAGAGCGACACGTTGGTGGCGATGGTGCTGGTGTGCATCAGCAGCGTGTAGCCGTCTGCCGGCGCGCGGGCCACGAAGGCGGAGCCAATGTTGCCGCCGGCGCCGGCCTTGTTGTCGATGACGACACGCTGACCCAGCACGCCGCTGAGCTTTTCAGCCAGCATGCGCGCCGTGGTGTCGGTGCTGCCGCCGGGCGACAGCGGAACGACCAGGGTGATGGGTTTTTCTGGCCAGCCGGCTGCGTGGGATGCGAAACCGCATGCTGCGAGTGCGATGGCAGCGGCGGTCTTGAGGAAAGTGGAGCGTTGCATGGAGAGTGAGGTACTTCTTTAAAAAATTAGCGCTGGCCGTCGCCGACCTTGATTTCGGAGGCGCGCAGGCCGCCGAGGCGTTCATGCACGCGAGTGCCGGTGGACATGACCAGGGCGTAGAGCAATTCGTCGGGGCGCGGGCCGTCGATGATGCCGACGTCCATCGTCGTGAAGTGGCTGCGCACGTAGCACGCTTCGATATGGTGAAGCGGAATCTGCAGGCGGGTGCCGGCCACTGCAACGACCTTGGCAGCCGGAACGATCGACTTGGCCCGGGGCAGGCACGAGCGCATCGGATAGCCGCCCGCGATATGCCAGATGGCGCCGTGTTCGAGTTCGCCGTTCAAGCCGACGATGGCGCCCTTGCCGTAGGCCTCGATCTTGTCGGCACCACCGAGGGCTTCGATCAGCTCGGGAACGAGCGCGTTCGCCATCTCGGTTGCGTCCTTCACGAACGGCTGGAGGTCTTCCACGTAGCGCCCGGCATACGGGTTCTTCAGCACGACGGCAATCGAACCCATCTTGATGGGAACGTCACGCGCGGGCCCGCCTTCGTGATAGATGGATTCGATATTGAGCAGCTTCTTGCGGATCTGGACGAGGGACATGGTGGTAACTCCGGGATGAATTGAATAAGGTGAAGGCAGGAGGGGCTTGATCAGGCGGCGGGCTTTTCGCCGAACTGCACGCCGGCCCACTGCTCGAAATGACGGATGGGGAACACGTTGTCCTTGTCGCCGTCGCCCTGCGTCATGGCAAAGGCGAGGAACTGGCGGGCGGCGGGACTCACCATCAGTGGCGCGCCGAGCTTTTCGGCCTCGTCGATGCACATCTTGACGTCCTTGTGCAGCAGCTCGGTGGTGAATCGCACCGGGAAGCTGCGGTCCAGTACGCACTGCGGAATGCGCTCGAGCGTGGCGAACGAGCGGCCGCTCGATACGTTGATCACGTCGAGCATGGTCTTGGCATCCAGGCCGGCCTTCACGCCGTACACCAGCGTCTCCAGGCTGGCGATCATGCTGGTCGCGTACAGCGTGTTGTTGATGATCTTCATGGTCTGGCCCAGGCTGGGGTCGGCGCCGAGATAGAAGATCTTGTTGCCGATCACGCGCAGCAGCGGCTCGATTTCTTCGTAGGCTTGCGACGGGCCTGCGGGCATCACGGCGAGGGCGCCCTTTTCGGCATTCGCGGTGCCACCGCTCACGGGCGCGCCGACCAGTGCAATATTCCTTGCCTTGAGCAGCGCCTCGACTTCCTTGGTCACCGAAGGGCCGGTGGTGGACAGGTCAAGGACGATGCGCACCTTGCTGCCTTGCGCAAGCTCCGCAGCCACATCGGCCACGACGCGCGGCATGGGCAGGCACAGCAGCACGATTTCCACGGTGCTGGCGAGTTCCTTTGCGTCCGCTGCGGCGATCGCGCCCTTGGCGACAAGGCGCTCCTGCGCTGCGGCGCTGCGGTCATTGACGTGCAGTTCATGGCCGGCGGCGAGCAGGCGCGTGCCGAAGTGCACGCCGATGTTGCCGAGACCGATCAATCCTATTTTCATGGGGCTCTTCCTGGGTTCCTGGGTGTGAATTCACAAGCCGCGCGATACAGGCGATGCGCGGCATGAGGCGAAAGATAGGCTTGCGCGAGCTGCAGGGCCAGTGCTGTTTGTGGCCCTGCATATGCAGTTGTGTTAACTGCCCGGCGTACTCAGGGCGCCATGTAACCCTTTTGCCTGAGCATGGCGTCGATCCACGACGTATCGAGCGTGCCCGCTGCAATCGCCTTGAGCGTCTGTTCTTCCTGTGCGTGCTTTTCTTCGGCGGCGGCGCAGATGGCTGCAGCCTGGTCCATCGGGATGCACAGCACGCCGTCGCCATCGCCCAGCATGATGTCGCCGGGGTTCACGACCATGCCGTCGAGGCTGACCGCAACGTTGATCTGGCCGGGGCCGTCCTTGTAGGGGCCACGGTGCGAGACACCGGCAGCGAACACCGGAAGCGATGCCTTGCGCAGGAAGTCCGCGTCACGCACCGAGCCGTTGATGACAAGGCCTGCGATGCCGCGCGACGCGGCGTAGCTGGTCATCAGCTCGCCGATGATCGCGTTGGTCAGGTCGCCGCCTGCATCCACCACGACGATGTCGCCGGGCTTTGCCAGGTCGAGCGCCTTGTGCACGAACAGGTTGTCGCCAGGGCGCGTCTTGACGGTGAGTGCAACGCCCGCCATCGGGCTGCCGTCGTGCATGGGCCGCAGGCGCGGTCCTCCTGCAGTCAGGCGCATCATCATGTCGCTGATGTTGGCGACAGGGATGCGGCGAAGGCGCTCGACGAGCGCGGGGTCGGCTTGTACGTGCCGCTCGAAAATGCAGGGCTGGCTCATGCGTGGGTTCCATCAACAAAATGCAGGCCCACCGGTGTGGCGGGCCATTCGTTGAATCTACCTGCGCATCGCACCGCAACGTGTGCTGTTTATGGGGTGCAGGATGCAGTCAGGTTAATTGCCCCGGTCGCGCGCGGCCTGCTGCCGCAGCAGCTCGATGAACTTTTCGGCATGCGTGCGGCCGTTGTCGAAGACCGATCGCACGATGCTCGGCTCCAGCCAGATGTCCACCGCCAGGGGCAGTGTTTGCAGGTCGGTCCAGCCCATGCCCTCGGCGGTGAACTCATCCACGATGGCCACGCCTGCGCCCGAGCGCGCGAGCGAGCACGCCATGTCGCTCTGGTGGATGTTGATGCGCGTGGTGAGCTCGACGCCCGCCTTCTCGAAGGCCGAGGCGATGAGCTGGCCGAACGGAATGCCGGGGTCGTGCGAGATGACCGTGTAGCGTGCAATGTCGGCCAGCGGCACGGCGGCCATCTGGGCGAGCTGGTGGCCCCGGGGCACCACGCAGACCATGCGTCCGCGCGTGAACGGCTCGACGCGCAGGTTGGGGTGGTCGATGGGATGCACCGAGACGCCCAGGTCCACCTTGTTGCTCAGGATCTCCTGGGGCATGTTGTTGAGCAGGGTGGTTCGAAAGTTCACGCGGATCTTCGGGTAGCGCTGCACGAACTGCGCAATCGCGCGCGACATGATTCCGCGCGACAGGCTGGGACTGGCCGCGATGCGCAGCGTGCCGGACGGGCCCTGCGCCAGCGCACGCGCGAATTCATCGACCTTCACGGCCTGCTGGTAGAACTCGTCCACCTCGGCGAACAGGGCCTCGCCTTCGGGCGTGGGCACCAGCTTGCCCTTGACGCGGTTGAACAGGGTCAGGCCCAGCGTCTGCTCGGTGTGCGAGATGATGCGGCTGACCGCCGGCTGCGAGGCGAACAGCAATTGCGCGGCAGCCTTGATGGAGCCGGTCAGCATCACTGCCCGGAACACCTCCATTTGCCTGAGTCTGAATTTCATTGCCGCAAAGTATCCGCTATCGCGGGATGGGGCAACGCTGCGGGGCGATTGCCGTCAGGCCGTGGCGGCACCATTTGCCAGGCCGAGATCGAGCACGACGACGGCGCGCTCCTTGCACAGGCAGCGAAAGCGCAGTCCCCCGGGTTCGTCCCAGCATTGCAGCACCAGCGTCTCGCCCGGATAGAGCGGCGAGACGAAGCGGGCGCGAATCGATTCCAGCGCGCCCGGGTCCCAGGCCATGCGCTCCTTGAGCAGGATGCACGAGGCGATGCCGAAACTGCACAGGCCGTGCAGGATGGGCCGCGCAAATCCGGCGGCTGCTGCAGCGGCAGGATCGCTGTGGATCGGGTTGCGGTCGCCGCTCTGGCGGTAAAGGAGGGCCTGCTGCGCGAACGTCGCCCACTCCCAGGACGCATCCGGCGCGCGCGAGGGAAGTGGAGCTGGCGCGGGATGCGGCGCCTGCGCCCGACCGCCAAAGCCGCCATGGCCGCGGCAGAACATGGTCGCGCCCAGCGTTGCAACCAGCGAGCCGTCCACTGCGTCGCGCAGGGTGCGATCGAAATGCACGATCGCGCCTTTGCCAGAGCCTTTGTCTTCGATGTGCGTGATCGCGAGGTCGCCGATGACTTCTCCCGTGGCCGGCAGGGGTCTATGCAGCCGCAGCGATTGATCGCCGTGGACGCACAGCGCAGGAGCTATCCCCGCCTGCGTGCGGTACAGCCAGCCGAAGCGCGGCGCGAGCACGGTGGCCATGGTGGGCAGCGCCCGCAGTCGCTGCTCGTAGACGAACTGCAGCTGCACCGGGTCTTGCAGGTCGGCGCCCAGGCCCAGGCCCAGGGCGTACACGATCGAATCCTTCGCCTCCCACGCATGCCGCAGGGGCGGCTCGCGCCAGTTTTTCAGGCGCTCGTAGTCCAGCGGCATACCTTATTCGACCTGGGCGCCCGACAGTTCGACCAGGCCCTTCCACCTGGTTGCAAAAGGGGCGCTGGCAAGGGCGCCCAGGAAACTTCGTTTGCGCATGGCTGCTCCGTTGTCGTGGGACTGATACTAGGAAGCGGGCCGCGCGCTGTCGCTTGCTGAATCTGGCACAGGGTATGCGTTTCGGTTAAGTGCCACCTGCATGCCGTCTAAACTCGCGCACATGACATTGCGGCTGCGACAAATGGAAGTCTTCCGGGCAGTGATGCTGACCGGCTCTATCAATGGCGCCTCCAGGATGCTGTTCATCTCGCAGCCTGCCGTGAGCCGCATCATCTCCCACATGGAGCAGGGGCTGGGCTACCAGCTGTTCAACCGCACCAAGGGCAAGCTGGTGCCCACGCCCGAAGGCGAGGCCCTGTTCACCGAGGTGGACGACTTCTACCAGCACGCGATGCGCGTCAGCGACTTTGCGGCCGACCTGGCACACGGCCCTGCCGGCACGCTGAACATCTCGTCGAGTCCGTGCCTGAGCTACCGGATCGTGCCGCGCGCCATTGCCCGATTTGTCGATCGCTACCCGCGCATCCGGGTGAATTACCACACCACGCTGATGCACATGATGGCGGCGGAAGTGCTGAGCAACAAGGTGGACCTGGTGGTCTCGGTGTTGCCGCTGGAGCATCCGCACCTGAAGGTGGAGACGTTCCGGCGCGGGCGCATGGTCTGCGTGATGCCGCAGGGGCACGAGCTTGCCGCGGCCGAGAGCATCACCTTCAGCGACCTGTCATCGGTGCCGCTCATCACGCACAACCCCAGCATCCAGTTCGGCAAGCTGATCGAATCCGCCTTTGCGCAAGCCGGGTTCACGCCCGCGCCGCGCATCCACGTGCTGCAGACGGAGATCGCGTGTTCACTGGTGCGGGCTGGCGCCGGGCTGGCCATCGTCGATGAATACACGGCCGCGGGCGGGCCGTGGTCGGGCATCGTGATCCGGCCGCTGGCCCATGAGATCCCGCTCGCACCCAGCATCGCCCGCACCGTGTTCGACCGGCACGGCACGCACGCGCAGAAGTTCATCGAGATCCTGACGTCGTCCGACTGAGCCGGTTGGGCTGTCTTCAAGGGCAGCAGCCGCTTCGCGGTGGATGCCGGATCGAGTCCGGCATGACAACCCCGAGGACTGTCATTGCGGACTTGATCCGCAATCCATCTTTGATCAGGCGCAGCAGCCGCTTCGCGGTGGATGCCGGATCGAGTCCGGCATGACAACCACTGGACTGTCATTGCGGACTTGATCCGCGATCCATCTTTGATCAGGCGCAGCAGCCGCTTCGCAGTGGATGCCGGATCGAGTCCGGCATGACAACCCCCTGGACTGTCATTGCGGACTTGATCCGCAATCCATGTCTTCGACGGCAGCCGCCGACGGACCTCTCCGCACTTACCCGTACATGCTAAGCATTCATACCGGCCGGAAACCCGCGACCTGTTAACACAAGGTCATAGGCTGCGTGCAATTGAGCATTCGCCGTTAACGGCACGCGTCCCTAACATGCTTCGAACGTAGCGCGGACGTACCGCGCACGGAACGTCGATCAGGAGACACAGGACATGAAGTTCAGCCGCAGAACCGTTTGCTTCCTCTTGGGTAGCGCCATGCTCGCAGGCACTGCTGTCGCGCAGACCTGGGAGCCCACCAAGCCGATCCAGCTGATCGTGGGCTTCAGCCCTGGCGGCGGCACCGACGTGATCGCCCGCGCCATCGCCGCAGGCTCGCAGGAAGTCATGCCCCAGCCCATGGTCGTGATCAACAAGCCCGGCGCATCCGGCGTGATCGCTGCGGACGCCGTCTCCAGGGCCGCGCCCGATGGCTACACGCTGCTGGTCGCCGGCGGCAGCGAGAGCACGTCGCTGCCCAATCACCAGCAGGTGTCGTACAAGCAAAGCAGCTTCCGCCCGATCGGCCACGTCATCCGGCTACGCATGATGGTGGTCGTCAAGAACGACGGCAAGATCAAGAACTTCGCCGACCTGGTGAAGTACGCCAAGGCCAACCCCGGCAAGATGGCCTACGGCACCTCGGGTGTCGGCAGCCTCACGCATTCGATGATGCTGATGGTCAACAAGGCTGCAGGCATCGATACATTCCACGTGCCCTACAAGGGCGATGCGGAGGTGGTGACCGGCATGCTGGGCGACCAGGTGCAGATCGGCCTGGGGTCGCCTGACCAGTTCAAGAGCTGGATCGACACCGGCAAGCTGATTCCGCTGACGCTCAGTTCGAACGACCGCTTTCCCGGCCTGCCGAACGTGCCCACCCTCAAGGAACTCGGCTACGACATCTACCTGGAAAACATGAAGGGTGTTGTCGCGCCTGCGGGCCTGCCCGACGAGATCTACACCTACCTCAACGAGAAGCTGCGCAAGGCGATGGAGACCGAGGCTTTCCGCAACATCGTCAACAAGAGCAATTTCGAAGTGCAGTACATGGACGGCCCGATGTTCGGCCGAACCATGGCCAGCATGTCCAGCGGCATCGCCGCCGCCTTGAAGAAGTAAGACGATGAGCAATGAGACCAAGGCGCTTCCGCTGTCGGGGATGCGCATTCTCGACCTGACCGTGATGACGGCAGGCCCGGTGGGAACCATGATGCTGGGCGACCTGGGCGCCGATGTGATCAAGATCGAGGAGCTGCAGGGCGGCGAGCTGTCGCGCAGCATGGGCACCATGTATGTGGGCGTCGAAAGCGCCAACTTTCTTTCGCAGAACCGCAACAAGCGAAGCGTGCGGCTGGACCTGAAGAAAGCAGAAGGGCGCGAGGCTTTCCTGCGCATGGCCGCGCAGGCGGATGTGGTGACAGAGAACTTCCGCCCCGGCACGCTCGACCGTCTGGGCATCGGCTACGAGGCGCTGCGCAAGGTCAATCCGCGCATCATCTTCGCGAGTATTTCCGCGTTCGGCCAGAGCGGCCCTTATGCGCACCTGCCCGCCAACGACCCCATCGTGCAGGCGCTCAGCGGCCTGATGCACATGACCGGCGATGCCGATGGCGACCCGGTTCGCGTGGGTCATCCCTATCCGGACTTCGGCGCAGCCGCGCTGCTCGCGTTCGGTGTCTGCGCAGCGCTGCTGCACCGCGAGCGCACGGGGCAGGGCCAGTCGCTGGACCTGTCGCTGCTCAATGGAACGATCTTCAGCTCCATTCCCCGCGACGGCGAGACCCTGCGTTCGGGCAAGGCACCTCCGCGCCTGGGCAGCGGCCACCCCGCGTTCGTGCCGTATCGCAATTACAAGGGCAGCGATGGCGCGCCGTTCTTCCTGGCGTGCTTCAACGAGAAGTTCTGGGGTTCGGTGTGCGACGCAGTAGAGCGGCCCGACCTGATGACCGATGCCCGCACGGTCAACAACGTCGCGCGCTGCAACAACCGCGAATTCGTCGATGAGCAGCTGGAGGCCATCTTCGCCACCCGCACCACCGATGAATGGCTGGAGCGCCTCGCGCGTTTCAACGTCCCGTCTGCGCGCGTGCAGGACCTGAACCACGCCTTGCGTAGCGACCAGCAGGTGCGGCACAACAAGACCATCGTGGAAGTGGAGCATCCGACGGCAGGCACGGTGGAGACGCTGGCGCTTCCGGTGAACTTCCACGCCACACCCGCCGAGTATCGCAAGCCGCCACCGCGTCTGGGCGAGCACAGCGTAGAGGTATTGCGCGAATTCGGCTTCTCCGGCGACGAGGTCGATGCACTGCTGGCGAGTCAGGCCGTGGCGGGGTTGAATACCCCATGACGCAACAGGTGCTGCTCGTCGAAGAGCCGGCGCCTGGTGTTCGGTTGCTTCGGCTCCATCGCCCTGAAGCGCGCAACGCGCTCTCCATGGCGCTGCGGCGCGAGCTCGTGCGATGCATCGCGCAGGCCAGCGACGATGCCGATGTGCGCGTCGTCGTGATCGCGGGCAACGAGCGCGCCTTCGCGGCCGGCGCAGACATCAAGGAGATGGCGAACGCGAGCACCGTGGACATGATGGAGCGCGGCGTTCTCGGCCTGTGGCGCGCAACCGCGTCCTGCACCAAGCCTGTCATCGCCGCCGTGCGCGGCTATGCGCTGGGCGGTGGCTGCGAGCTGGCGCTGCTGTGCGACATGGTCGTCGCCAGCGAGACCGCGCGTTTCGGCCAGCCCGAGATTCGCATCGGCATCATTCCCGGCGGCGGCGGCACGCAGCGGCTGGTTGCCGCGATAGGCAAGCACCGCGCGATGAAATACCTGCTCACGGGCGCGATGTTCTCCGGACGTGAAGCGTTCGAGATGGGCCTTGCCAGCGAGGCCGTCCCCGACGACCAGGTCGATGCGCGCGCCGTCGAACTCGCGCGCGAGATCGCGAGCCTGTCGCCGCTGGCCGTGCAGCAGTTGAAGGACGTCGCGCTGCGTGGCATGGACCTGCCGCTGGACGCGGGTCTTGCGCTGGAGACCAAGGCGCTGCACCTGCTGTTTTCCACCGAAGACCAGAAGGAAGGCATGGCCGCGTTCATCGAGAAGCGCCCACCGAAATTCCAGGGACGTTGATGCGCGCCCACCCTGCGCGCCCTGCATTAACAGCAAGACATAACGCCCGCCCAAATGCGCACTCGCCAACGAGCGGGGCGCTTCCTACGATCACCTCACTACAAGGAGACAAGCAGATGTTTCATCCGACACGCCGCGCAGTTCACCGCGCAATGGCCCTGGCCGGTTTGCTGTGCGCCCTGGCGCCCGCCAGCGTTCTTGCACAGGCTGCATGGCCCAGCAAGCCGATCACGCTGATCGTTCCGTTTGCGCCCGGCGGCAGCACCGATGTGACGGGCCGCATGCTCGCTGCGAAGCTCAAGGACGAACTCGGCCAGACCGTTGTCGTTGAAAACCGTGGGGGCGCAGGCGGCAACCTGGGCGCCGATGCGGCCGCGCGCGCTGCACCGGACGGCCACACGCTGTTTCTCGCGACCAGCACGCACGTGACCAATGTCAGTCTCTACAAGAAGCTCTCCTACGATTTCCAGAAAGACTTCGCGCCGGTCTCGCAGGTTGCCTTCATCCCCAATGCACTGGCGATCAATGCCAAGGTACCGGTGAACAACCTGGTCGAGTTCATGACCTACATCCGCGATCCGCGCAACGAGATGCGCTACGGATCGGCGGGCAACGGTTCGTCGCTGCACATCGCCGGCGCGCTGTTCAACAGCATGGCCAAGGCCAACATGGTCCATGTGCCCTACAAGGGCAGCGGCCCGGCCATCGTTGACGTGCTGGGCGGCCAGATCGAGGCGATCTTCTCGCCGCTGGTCGATGTGTTGCCGCATATTCGCGCCGGCAAGTTGAAGGCGATTGGCGTGACGACAAAGGGCCGCTCGGACCAGTTGCCCGGCACACCTGCGATCAACGAAGCGCTGCCCGGCTATGAGGTGACGTTGTGGAACGGCATCCTGGTTCCCGCCAAGACGCCGCCGGAAATCGTCGCGCGCCTGAATGCCGCCATCAACAAGATCCTGGCGCAGCCCGACACCAAGCGTCTTCTCGCCGAGCAGGGTTCGGAGCCCGCACCCGGCACGCCTGCGCAGTTCCGCGACTTCATCGCCAAGGAAATCCCTGTCTGGAAACGCCTGGTCGAGCTGTCCGGCGCGACTGCCGACTGAACTTCAAGCCCATCACACACATCATGAAACTACTGACCCGCCGCATCTTTTCAACCGCGCTGCTCGCAGCGTGCGTTCCGTTCACGACGCAGGCGCAAACCACCGCGCCCAACTGGGCTTCCAAGCCGATCCGCATCGTGGTGCCGTTCGCACCGGGCGGCACCACCGACATCGTCGCCCGCATGATCGGCCAGCGCCTGGGCCCTGCGCTGGGCACGACGGTCGTGATCGACAACAAGCCCGGCGCCAACGGCATCATGGGCTCGGAGGTCGTGGCGCGCGCACCCGCCGACGGCCACACGCTGGTGATCGTCGCTCCGGGCCATGCGAGCAATGTCACGCTGTACAAGAAGCTGCCGTACGACACGCTGACCGACTTCGAACCCATCCTGCTGCTGCTCACGCAACCCAGCGTGCTGGTCGTGCATCCGTCGGTTCCCGTGACGAGCACGGCCGAATTGATCAAGCGCGCCAAGGCGCAACCCGGCATGGTCTCTTACGCCTCGGGCGGCAATGGTTCGTCGCAGCATCTGGCAGCGGCCATGTTTGCCGACATGGCCGGTATCGAACTCGTGCATGTGCCTTACAAGGGCAGCGCACCGGCAGAGGCCGACCTGCTGGGCGGCCAGGTGAACATGATGCTGGCATCCATGGTGTCTGCGCTGCCGCAGGTCAAGACAGGCCGGCTTCGCGCATTGGCCGTGAGCTCCGAGCGTCGCTCACCGGCAGCGCCGGACCTGCCCACGGTGGCGGAGGCCGGTGTCCCCGGCTACAGCGCTGTCGCCTGGGCCGGCTTGCTCGCGCCCAAGGGGACGCCACCGCAGACGGTGGCGGCGCTGAATGCCGCAGTCACCAAAATCATGAACGAGCCCGAGGTCAAGGAAAAGCTGGCAGGGCTGGGCGCGGATTTCAGCGCCAACACGCCCAAGGGGTTCGACCAGTTCATCCGCTCGGAGATCACCCGTTGGGGTGACGTGATCCGCCGCGCCAACCTGAAGGTCGATTGATGGCTGGTGCGCGCGTCATGGAAGCTGCGCAGGCTGCTGCGTTGGTTCGCTCGGGTGACACGGTCGCGATCTCGGGGGTCGTGTCGCTGCTGTCCACGGAGGCGGTGCTGCGCGCGCTTGAAAAGCGCTTCGCGGACACCGGCGAACCTGCAGGCCTGACGGTGATCTGCCCGTGCCGCACGGGCTGGTCGGTCGCAGGCGAAACGACAGGACTGGAGCATCTTGCAGCGCAAGGCATGGTCAAGACGCTGATCGCGTCTTCGTACAACGTGCGCGATACGCCAAAGCTCATGGCGGCCGTGATGGATGGGCGCATCGCGACCTATGTGCTGCCGATGGGCGTGATGTACCGCTGGCTGCGCGAGTGCGCGGCACGCTCGCCGGGGCTGCTCACACGCGCCGGCCTGAACACCTACTTCGACCCCGAGGGCGGCGACGTGCGGGTGCATCCGTCCGTGCCGCCGCTGGACCTGCTGCAGCGGCTGGAGATTGACGGCGAGCCCTGCATGCTGCTGCGAAGCAAACGCATCGACGTGGCGATCGTGCGCGGCTCCGTGGCCGACGAGCACGGCAACATCAGCCTGGAAGACGAGCCGATCTCCGGCAGCGTGCGGCATCTTGCAATGGCGGCACGCACCAGCGGCGGCCGCGTGATCGCCGTGGTCAAGCGCATCGTGGCGGCGGGCAGCCTGCATCCGCGCAACGTGGAGATCCCCGGCATCTGGGTCGACGCGGTCGTCGTGGACGCCGATGCGATACAGACACAACTGGGCCATGAGCCCGCCTTCACCGGCGCCAGGCGCGAAGCGCCGATGCCGCAGCCCATGGCCTTGGACCATCAGAAGATCATCGTCCGCCGCGCCGCGATGGAGCTGCAGGCGCGCGACATCGTGAACCTGGGCGTGGGCATGGGCTCGCAGTTGCCGAGCGTGCTGGCGGAAGAGGGCGCGCTGGGCGACATCACTTTCAGCGTGGAGCACGGCGCATTGGGCGGGATTCCGGCCATGGGTGTGCCAGGGCAGACCGGTGCGTTCGGCGCCCACTTCAACCCTGACGCCATCGTCGATGCCGCCGACCTGATGGATTTCTATCACGGCGGCGGGCTCGACGCGACGCTGCTGGGCTTCGCGCAGATCGATGGGCAGGGCAGCGTGAATGTCGGCCGCTTCGACGGCAACATCCGGGGCCCGGGTGGCTTCGTCGATATCACCTATCGCACGCGCAAGGTGCTGCTTTGCGGCACGCTCAACAGCGGCGGGCTGCAGGTAGACGTGGACCACCCGTCGAGCGGCACGCCCATCTTGCGCATCGACCGGGAAGGCCGTCATCGCAAGCTGCTTGCCAACCTGGAGCAGGTCAACCTGCACGGACCGAGCGCATTCGAGCGCGGCACCCACGTGCGTGTCATCACCGAGCGCTGCGTCTTCGCGCTGGACGAAGAAGGGCTGATCCTCATCGAGGTTGCACCGGGCATAGACATCGATACGCAGATCCGTCCGCACCTGGAATTTCCCCTGCGCGTTTCGCCCGATTGCAAGGCGATGGACGCACGCCTTTTTTCTTCCGAACCCATGGGCCTGCACCTGCCGGCCCGCCAAGAACAACTGAACTGAAGGAGTTTTATCCATGGCAGAAACCATCGTCCGCAAGATGCTGGAGCGCGGCCTCCAGGAGCCGATCGACACCGGCGGCAAGCACGCCGCCATGCTCAACGGCATGCATCTGTCGGGCCACACGCAGATGCTCAAGGAGCAGCTGGAGCACACCCTCGCAGGCACCGGCAACATCCCCCGCAGCAAGAACCCGCTGGGCCGCATCGTCGCGCATCCGAACATCAGCGATTCGATGTCGCGTATCCGTCCGCTGGTGTTGGCCGGCTACGAAGGACAGGCGCGCGAAGCGCTCGCCATCTACCTGAGCGAGCGGGTCGAAGTCGCGGGCGCGCCCGTGTTCTCGACGGCGCCCAGCACGCCCGGCTGGATCTTCGCCGACACCGCCTACATGGTTGCGCCCTCGCTGGCCATCATGGGTGAGAGCGATCGCGCCGTGTCCGACCTGGTGCGCCACCACGAACTGCTCGCGACCGAGACCGGCCTGATCCGCCATGTGCTCAACGCTGCGGTTGCCGTGGAAGACAGCTACTGCAAGGTGGACCTGTGGATCGACGGCACGGCCTGGGGCCGCGCCAATGGCTGGTGGCTTGCGGGTGTGGTCGATTCGCTGGAAGTGATCGACAAGCCCTCCGAGCAATTGCTCGCCATGTTCCGCCAGACCTGCGCTTCGCTGCTGGCCTTGCAGGAAGACGGCTTCTGGCGCGCGACGGTCGATGACAGCTACTCCCTGATCGACTCCAGCGCCACGGTGATGATCAGCTACGGCTTCGTGAAGGGCTACCAGCTCGGCTTGCTGGGCAAGGAGTTCGAGGAAGCAGGTGTGAAGGGGCTGGAGTACGTGCTGCGCCACCACTTCGACCTGCGCACCGGCACGCTGCGCCACCAGCAAAAGGGTCCGCTGATCGTGAACGTCGCAAGCCCGAACCCGCGCTACCTCGCCGAGGCCAATCCCTACGGCCAGGGCTTCATTGCGAGCCTGTACTCGCTGGTGGCAGCCGATGTGAACGTGCGCGACATGAACGTGCGAGCGCTTGCCTGCGCCAGCTGAACGAACGACAGGGAAGGACACGACATGCAGAAACTCGAGAAATTGCTGGGCCGCCGCGAGCTGGCTCCCTACCTCAACGCCGAACAGTTCGAGTTCCGCGAGAGCGTTCATCGCGCGCTCGCCGAACACGCCACGCCTGAATACCTGCGGCGCGCCGACGAGGAAAAGCGCTTTCCCACCGAACTGGTGGACCTGATGGCACGCCAGGGCTGGTTCGCCGTGAACCTGCCCGAAGAGTACGGCGGCGTTGGCGGCGCGATGGACATGATCGGCATGCTGGAAGTGATCGGCTATCACAGCAGCACGCTGGCGCGCTACTGGAACATCAACGTCAACATGGTGGGCGGCGCGCTCGTGCATCTGGCCACCCCCGAGATGAAGCGCGAGCTGCTGCCGCGCCTGGCGGAGGGCAAGACCTTCTTTGCGTTTGCACTGAGCGAAAACGGCTCGGGCTCGGACGCCGCCAGCCTGAAGACGAATGCGGTCCGGGAAGGCGACTACTTCCGCGTCAACGGCACCAAGATGTGGATCACCGGTTCCATGCAGGCCAACAACATCCTGATGGCGATCCGCACCGAAAAAGGCGAAGGCAAGCACGAAGGCATCAGCCTGCTGCTGGTGCCCAATCCGACGCCAGGGCTGGAGGTGCGGCCGATCGACTTGCTGGGCGGCCACATGGTGCGCTCGTGCGAGCTGAACCTGGTCGATGCGAAGGTGCATGCGAGCCAGCTGGTGGGCGACCTGCATCACGGCTGGCGCCAGCTGATGGGTGTGCTGGCCAAGGAGCGCATTGCGTTGGGCGCCATCGTGGTTGGCGCGGCGCAGTCGGCGCTGGACCTGGCCATCGAATACACCAACGAGCGCAAGCAGTTCGGCCGCTCGATCTCGTCCTTCCAGGCGATCAACCATCGCCTGGTCGAATTGCAGACGCAGGTCGATTGCGCACGCCTGCTGACCTATCGCGGTGCTGCGCTGCTGGCGTCGGGCCAGGAGTGCAATGTGGAATCGGCGCAGGCCAAGTACTTCGCAGGCGACACCTACATGAAGGTCGCGCTGGAGGGGCTGCAGGTGATGGGGGCCAACGGCTACTCGATGGAGTACGCCATGCAGCGGCACTTCCGCGAAGCCAAGGTGTTCCAGATTCTGGGCGGCACCGGCGAAATCCTGCGCAATGTGGTCGCGCGCGAACTGACGTCGGGGCGCTGAGATGACTGCGCGCATCCAGCTCGAGACGCGTGACGCCGACGTCGTGATCGTCGGCGGTGGCGGCGCTGCCAGCCGCGCCGCGCTTTCTGCGCGCAGCGAGGGCGCCAGCGTGCGCATGTTGACCAAGGCGCCGTTCAAGACGGGCGGCAGCACCGTGCACGGCGCCAGCGAGATCATGAGCATGGGTGCGGCGGGCTTCGGCGAAGCAGCCGACAGCCGGCAGAAGCACTACGACGACACCATGCGTGCCGGGCAGGGCTTCATTGATCCAACGCTGGTTCGGGTGCTTGCCGAAGAGGCGCCCGAGCGCATCCGCGACCTGATGTCCATCGGTGTTCCGTTCGACCGCGAAGGCGAGCATTTCAAACTGATCCAGAGCGACTTCGGCAGCCATGCGCGTGCGCTGGGCGTGAAGGGCAAGACCGGCAAGGCCTTCGTGGAGGCGCTGTCCGATGAACTGCTGCGCACCGGCGTTCAGGTGGAAGACAGCGTCTCGCTGGTCGATCTGGTGCGCGATGCCAGGGGCGAAGCGTGCGGGGTGCTGGGCTTCGACACGAAGCGCGGCGTGCTCGTTCATTACCGCGCGCCCTCGGTGGTGCTGGGCACCGGCGGCCTGCACAGCTGCTTCGACCTGCAGGTGTCCACGGCTGAGATGACGGGTGACGGACAGGCGATCTGTTTTCGGCATGGCGCGGAGCTGGTCAACCTCGAGTTCCACCAGGTCGGTCCTGCGCTGGTCCATCCCTATGTGCAGCTGTTCAGCGGGTCGGCCTTCCGGCTGTATCCGAAGATGCTCAATTCAGACGGCCGCGAGTTCCTGCAGGACTACCTGCCCGAGGGCGTCACGGCGCAGACTGTTTATGACGAGAAGGGTTTTCCTTTCACGGCGACCAATGTGTCGCGCTATCTCGACATCGCGATGGCGCACGAAGTCGCGGAGGGCCGAGGCTCGCCGCACGGCGGTGTGTACTTCTCGTTCGCGCATGTGCCGCCGCAGGAGATGCGCCGCGTGCTGCCTAACACGGCGCGCTGGATGAACGAGCGGGGTGTCGATCTGCAAAAGGAGACGCTGGAAGTGGGCGTTGCATTCCAGTGCATGAATGGCGGTGTTCGCATGACGGATGCCAACGCGCAAAGCAGCGTGCCGGGCCTGTTCGTCATCGGCGAACTTGCGGGCGGCGTTCGCGGACCGGACCGGCCGGGCGGCAACTCGCTCGCCGAAGGCCAGGTCTTCGGCCATCGCAGCGGCAAGGCGGCGGCCCTGCGCGCGCTTGGCATGCGGGGTAGCGCAGGTGCAGGCGCGACGCTGGCTGAATCGGTC
This sequence comes from Pseudomonadota bacterium, assembly GCA_040386575.1. Taxonomy (GTDB): domain Bacteria; phylum Pseudomonadota; class Gammaproteobacteria; order Burkholderiales; family Burkholderiaceae_C; genus Ramlibacter. The sequence goes on along the minus strand of JAZKFI010000036.1, from coordinate 68,009 downwards.
GATGGTGTCGAGCGCTTGTTGCGCGGTGGCGTGCCCACCGACACGGCGGGGCCGGCGAGCCGCATCCGAAAGGCCATGCAGGGCGAGTGCCTGGTCGAGAAGACGGGAGACGGCCTTCGCTCGGCTTTGAACACGGTGCGCGAAGTGCGCGCCGAGATGGAAACCGACGCACGCGCCAACCTCGACACGCTGGTGTCCGCGCTGAGCGTGCGCAATATGGCGCAGGCCAGTGAGCTCGTTCTGGGCGCGTGCCTGAATCGCGCGGAGACGCGCAGCGCGCACTACCGGCTGGACTATCCGCAGACCGAGACCTCGCTGGCCCACAGCTACCTGGTGCGCAAGGCAGCCGACGGCCAGCCTGCGTTCGAGCGGTTCGACTACTGACCTGGAGACTTCGATGAAAAGCCTTGTCGCTTCTGTATCTCGTCGTTCGGTGCTGGCATTTGCCGCGGCGTGCGGTGCGTTGATGTCGATGCCTGCGGCCCTCGCGCAATCGGCGTATCCCGATCGTCCGGTCAAGCTGATCGTGCCGTTCCCGCCGGGCGGCGGTTCGGACTACATGGCTCGACTGGTTCAGGCCAGGCTGTCCGAGCGCCTGAAGCAACCAGTCGTCATCGACAACCGGGGCGGCGCGGGCGGCACGCTCGGCACCGACGTTGCGGCGAAGGCATCCGCCGACGGCTACACGCTGGTACTGGGCTCGGTCGCAACGCATGCGATCGCGCCTGCGCTGTACCCCAAGCTCGGCTACGACCCGGTGAAGGACTTCGTCGCCGTTGCGCCGATCGGCTCGATGCCGCACATCCTGGTCGTGCATCCATCGCTGGGTGTCGCCACGGCGCAGGAGCTGATCGCGCTGGTCAAGGCCAAACCCGAGCAGGCCAACTACGCGTCGGCGGGTAGCGGCTCCGTAGGCCACCTGACAGTGGAGCTTTTCAAGACCATGGCCGGCCTCAAGATGCAGCACATCCCGTACAAGGGCAGCGGTCCTGCGTTGGCGGACCTGGCAGGCGGGCAGGTCAAGATCATGTTCGACACACTGCCCACCGGCCTTCCGCTGGTGAAGGCGGGCACGGTGCGGGGCCTGGCCGTGTCCGGCTCGTCGCGTGCAGCTGCCGCGCCCCAGATACCCACCTTGGCGGAATCGGGTGTGCCGGGCTTCGAGGTGCTGGGCTGGTATGGCGTCTTCGCGCCCGCCGGCACGCCGCCGGACATCGTGCGAAAGCTCAATGCCGACATCTCCGCCGTGATGGCGCTTCCCGAAGTGCGTGCGCAGATGGTGGGGCAGGGCGCAGACGCGATGACCGCCACGCCCGACGCCTTCACCAGCTACGTGAGGGCCGAGACGGTGAAGTGGGGCAAGGTGGTGCGCGACTCCGGCGCGCGCGTCGAATGAACGATTGCAACGACTCAAGCAGGAAGCACAACGAATGACCGCATTGCCTTCAAAGACTGGGTTGCCGCTGGAGGGCGTCATCGTCCTCGATCTGTCTCGCCAGCTGCCCGGTCCTGTCTCCACGCAGATCCTGGCCGACTTCGGCGCCGACGTGATCAAGATCGAAGACACCGGCGCAGGCGACAACTTTCGCGGTGTCGCGCCCTTGCGCAACGGCGTCTCTGCTCGCCACGCGCAGATCAACCGCAACAAGCGCGGCCTGGCGATCGACCTCAAGAGCAAGGAGGGGCATGAGGTCTTCATGAAGCTTTGCGAGACAGCGCATGTGGTGTTCGAGCAGTTCCGCCCCGGCGTGGTCAAGCGCCTGGGTATCCACTACGAAGCGGTGCGCGAGGTGAACCCGCGCATCGTTTATTGCGCGCTGTCGGGCTTCGGGCAGAACGGGCCGCTGCGCGATGTCGTCGCGCACGATCCCAACTACCTGTCGGTGGCGGGCGTGCTGGGCCTGCTGGGCCGGCGTGGCGGCCCGCCTGCGATGAGCGGCCCGCAGATTTCCGACCTTGCGGCAGCGCATCTCGCGACCATCGGCATCCTGCTGGGCCTGCGCCGTGCGGAACACACAGGTGAGGGTGAATACATCGACATTTCCCTCTTCGACAGCGCGATGTCGATGTCGGTGACGGCGGTGGCCACTTACCTGGGCGGCGGCAAGGCGCCCAGCCGAGGGGAGGAACGCCACAACGGCCGCTACCCGTGGTCGGACATCTATGAAACGTCGGACGGCGGCTACGTCACCATTTCGGCGATCGAAGAGCATTTCTTCGCCAACCTGTGCAACGCGCTCGAGCGCCCCGAGTGGTTGCCTGATCAGTACGCGGATGACGCACGGCAGGAAGAGATTCGCGCGGGCATGGCACAGATCTTTCGCACGCGAACCCGCGACGAGTGGTTCGAGCGGCTCAAGGACAAGGACCTGTGCATCAGTCCCGTGCTGACGGTGGCAGAGGCCGTGGAAAGCGACCATGCGAAAGCGCGTGGCAGCGTCGTGACCCATGAGCACCCCGTCGCGGGCGAGACGCGCATGCTCGCAAGTCCCATCCACATGCGCAATGCGCCTGCGAGCATCCGGCGCGCAGCTCCGGCGCTGGGCGAGCACTCGGCGGAGATTCTTCAATCGCTGGGGTATGACGAGGCGGCTATCGACCAGCTCGTCGCGCGTGGCGTGATCCGGGTGCCTGGGGCGCAATGACCGGCGCCGCACCGGTGACGCAGCCCGTCCTGGATTTGCGCAGCGAGGACGGGGTCGCCTTCCTGACCCTGAGGCGCCCCGCGCGCCACAACGCGCTCAACCCGCAGCTGATGCGCAGCCTGTCGGGCGCGTGGCAAGAGATCGCGATGCGACGCGACCTTCGGGTGGCCGTGCTGGCGGGAGAAGGACCGAGCTTTTGCTCTGGCATGGACATAGGCCAGACGCATCCCGGCTTCGGCTACCTTGCGCACGCGCGCGATGCGCAGGATGAACAGGAGCTGGCTGCTGCCGATGCGTTGGAGGCCTTGTCTGGCGAGCGCCGCAAGCTGCACTACACACCGCCTCCGGGGCTGGGCAAGCCGGTGATCGCCGCGCTGCATGGCCGCGTGAGTGGCGGAGGCCTGGAACTGGCTCTGGGCTGCGACATTCGCATCGCCGCCGATGACACGGTGTTCGCGCTGCCCGAAGTCACGCGCGGCATTGTTCCCGGCAGCGGCGGCATGTATTGGTTGCCGCGCGTCGTGGGCCTGGGCCGCGCGCTGGAAATGATTCTCACCGGTGAGGCCATCGATGCCCAGGAGGCGCTGCGGATCGGCCTGGTCAATCGCGTGGTGGCGCGCGATGAACTGAATGCCTGCGCGAGTGCAATGGCAACGCGTATCGCTGCGAACGCGCCGCTCGCAGTGCAGGCGGCGCGCGATGCGGTCATGCGTTCGTTGGGAACAGGCCCCGGCGAAGGCCTTGAGATTTCAGAAAACCTGGGCCGTGTGCTCAGGACCACATCTGACTACGAAGAGGGCTTTCGCGCCTTCGCCCAGAAGCGCCCCCCGCAATTCACCGGCCGCTGAACCAACCCGTATTCCTCCAGGAGAACTCCCATGCGCTCACCTTCTCGTCTGTCCCGCCGCGAGCTCCTGCTTGCAGGCGGCGCGTTGTCCCTCGGCGCTGCGCCAGCCTTCGCGCAAGCGTTTCCCAACAAGACGATTCGCATGATCGTGCCGTTCCCGCCCGGCGGCGCGACGGACGCGGGTGGCCGCATCCTGGCCGAGGCGATCAGCCATCGGCTCAAGCAGACGGTGATCGTGGAGAACCTCGGCGGAGCCAATGGCGGGATAGGGGCCGAGGCGGTCGCGAAGTCCAGGCCCGATGGCTACACGCTGCTGTTCACGTCGATGGGGACGCTGGTCATGAACCCGCACCTCTACAAGAGCCTGAAGATGCAACCGGTGCGCGACCTGGCACCGATAGCCAAGGTATTCGATACACCGCTGGTCATCGAGGTTCGCCCCGACCGCGGCATCAAGACGGTGGACGAACTCATCGCGCGAGCGCGCAGCACACCGGGCAAGGTTTCGTATGCGTCGGGTGGCATCGGTGCTTCGAGCCACATGGCCGCAGAGCTGTTCCAGTTCCACAGCAAGACGCAGCTCAATCACATTCCGTACAAGGGCAACGGCCCTGCCTTGCTCGATCTCCTGAGCGGGCAGGTCGATGTGATGTTCGACCAGGTGGCTTCGTCGCAGCAGCACATCGTCGCCGGCAAGTTGCGCGCGCTGGCTGTGACGTCGCCCAAGCGCCTGCCGGCCCTGCCGGATGTGCCTACCGTCGGGGAACTCGGATACCCGGAACTGGAAATGTCGTCATGGGCATCGGTCACTGCAGCAGCAGGAACGCCCGCGGACGTGATCGACACGCTCAGCCGAGCGATGCTCGCTGCGTTGCAGGAGCCGGCGGTGCGTGAGCGGTTCGAGAAGGCCGGAGGCATCGTCGCTCCCGGCAATCCGCAGGAACTGGGCGTGCTGCTGAAGGCAGAGACGGACCGATGGGGCAAGGTGATCCGCGCCGCCGGCATCACCGCCGAGTGAAGTGCAGGACTGACACGTGACGCCCTTCGACGCGCAGCGCCTGCGTGCGTGGAACATCCCCGACGTATCGCGCACCTTCACTTCGCGCGACACGATCCTCTACGCGCTGGGCGTGGGTCTGGGGGCGGACCCGTGCAGTGCCGATGAACTGCGGTTCGTGTACGAAGACCGGCTGCAGGCGTTGCCGTCGTTCGGCACCGTGCTGGCCTATCCGTTTCTCTGGTACGCGGAGCCTGGGACGGGTGTCGACCTGGCGCATGTCGTGCAAGCAGAGATGGGGTTCGAGAACCACGCCACGCTGCCGGTGGAAGGCAGCGTGGTAGGGCGCACGCGCGTGACCGCCGTGCAGGACAAGGGGGCCGACGTCGGCGCGTTGCTGGTGACGTCGTGCGAGGTGAGTCACATCGGCAGCCATGCACCGATCTGCACCCTGTACTCATCATCGCTGGCGCGCTCGCATGGCGGGTTCGAGCAGCAGCTGCCGAAGTCCGTGAAGGTCCCCCAGCCCGACGAGCGTTCTCCAGACGCGACCTGCGACATCCCGACGCTGCCACAGGCTGCCCTGATCTACCGGCTGAGCGGCGATGCGAATCCGTTGCATGCCGACCCTGCGCAAGCGCGCCTTGCGGGCTTTCCACGTCCCTTGCTGCATGGCCGGTGTACATTTGCTGTGGCTGCCTGGGCGCTGCTTCGGTTGTGCTGCGGCTACGACCCGCGCAGGCTGCTGCGCATGCGGGCCCGCTTTTCGAGTCCGGTTTACCCCGGCGAGATCATTCGAACCGAAGTCTGGCAGGACGGGCCGTCCGTGCGTTTTCGCGCGTTGGTGCCGGCGCGCGGCGTCGTGGTCTTGTCGCATGGCACGGCCGGGGTTGCGCAACAAGGATGAAGAAACCATGACCGTCGGCACCCGGTGGTATTTCGGCTGGAACATTGTCGGCGCCGCGGCGACGCTCACGCTGCTGTCCACGGGCATGAGGCTGGGGATAGGGCCTTTCTTCCTTCCGATTGCCAACGACCTGGGCTTCAGCCGAAGCCTGCTCGCATCGATCATCGCAGCGGGAATGCTGTGCTACGGCCTGGCGATGCCCGTGGCGGGCTATCTTGTCGCGCGCCGCGGCACTCGCTTCGTCTTGCTGCTGGGCACCGGGATCGTCGTGGCGGGGGCCATCTGGTCGGTCAATGCGCGCAGCGCGACGACCTTTCTGCTGGCCTTTGGCGTGATGCTTTCGGTGGGACTAGGCTTCACGAGTCCGGTGGCGCTCACGCCGGTCATCAGCCACTGGTTCACACGCCGGCGAGGCATGGCCCTGTTCTTCCTGTCCACGGGTTCGATGGCCGGCATGGCTGTGATGACGCCTGTGCTCGCCTATGCGATTGCCGGGTGGGGCTGGCGCATGACCTTGCTGGGGTTCGCGGGGGTGTTTGCGATGTTCACGGTTCCTGTGGCGTTTCTGGTGATGCGCGACGATGCCCCTGAGCACACTGACCTGGACGCGCGGGAGATCGCCGCCTTGCGAGCCAATCCGCCGGCTGCCACGACCAGTCTCCAGTTGCGTGAGGTGATGCGGACGGTTCCTTTCTGGCAGGTGTTTCTCGGCCTGTTCGCATGTGGCTTTTCGATGAACCTGCTCGGCACGCATGGCATGCCGATGTTGATGGACCATGGCTTCGATGCGATGTCCAGTTCGATGGGCATCGGGCTGATCGGGCTGGTGGCAATCTTCGGCACGGTAGCGCTGGGCCGGCTGGCCGATCGGGTGCCGCGCCGCAACCTGCTGGCAGCGATCTACTCGATTCGCGGCCTCGGATTCTTTGCACTGGTGCTGGTGGGAACGCACTTCGAGTTGTACCTGGCCGCTTCGATCGGCGGGCTCGTCTGGGCCGGCAGCATTGCACTTTCATCGGCGATCCTTGCGGACGTCTATGGCGTGCGGCTGGTCGGTGTCCTGTACGGCCTGGGCTACCTCGGCCACCAGATCGGCGGGATGCTCAGCTCGTGGCTGGGCGGCTGGGGTTATGAAACCTTCGGCACGCACTGGGTCGCGTTCGGAAGCGCGGGGGTGCTGCTGCTGCTTGCGGCTGCACTGTCGCTGCGTCTGCCGTTGAAGGGTTACACGCTGATGGGACCCGCCGTGCAGGCCTAGCGCCGCACAGTATCCGCATGCGGCGCAACGCCAGGCGCCAGGTGCAGGCTGGCCGCGGGTCTCCGCCGATGAAATTGGCCGATGCTCGCCGCTGGTGCTCGGCGTACTTGATCACGTACACCTCGTAAGCTGAAATCTTGCCGTTCGTTAAGGCAGTGGCCCTCGATCAGTCCCTGCGCCGCCCCCTTGAGGCTACCGAAGACTATACCGAGGGCATGTCCGCGCAGGCCAATAAGCGAAGGCCTGTTTTCAAAGGGCGCTGAACGTCTGGCTGCTATCCGGCCCTGCGGGGCATCATGAGCTGATCACCTCGCAGTCGCGGGTTCCCGCCATCAGTTGGCGAACCTGACCGGCCAGCGAGCCAAACATGCGCGCTGTCGCTCCCGAACCCTCCGAGCCGCACACGATCCGTTCGCAGTGCAACTCGCGTGCGGCCTGGGCAATCGTCTCCGCCTTGCGGCCAACCTTCACGTGGGAGGCGTAGGAGACGCCCGCAGTGTCCAGCAGCTGTTCGATGGGCGCGAGGGCCTCTCGGCCCGCCTGCTCATGAATGGCGCGCAACTCGGCCTGGTCGAAGAACATGGCGACATGCGAGGTGACCCTCGGTTGCACCGAGATCAGGTGAAGCATCAGATCGTCCGCCGGCGCCGCAGCAAGAACGTTGTTGACCGTCGCGCGGGTCCGGGCGGCATCGTCGGTGACGACCAGGAGAATGTTCTTTTTCATGGGTGGTTCCTCACGCAGCCTGGGCCTGTTCAGTGGCAGAGCGGTTCATCAACCACTTGCCCAGGACGACCACCAGTACCGCCCCCAGGGCCGGTGCAATCGTGTGCACCGAGTGATGGGCTTCGGTCCATCCACTCACGGCGGGATCCGACACAGCCATCTCGCCAGCCACCCAGCCGAGAAGCCCGGCGCCTATGGTGATGATGACCGGGAAGCGCGTCATGACCTTCAGCAGCAGCGAGCTGCCAAAGATAATCAGGGGGATGCTGATCACGAGCCCGATGACGAGCAGGGGGACATTGCCTTTGGCAGCGGCGGCAACGCCGATCACATTGTCCAGGCTCATCACGAGGTCCGCCACGATGATCGTCCTGATCGCCGCAGCGAGGTTGGAGTGTCCCTGGAGGTTTTCCTCGCCGTCGTCGTCCTTGAGCAGGCCGATGCCGATCCAGAGCAGCAATGCTGCCCCGATCAGCTTGAGGTAAGGCTGCGCCAGGAGGTACACGGCGAAAAAAGTGAGCACGATGCGAAGCACGATGGCGCCGATGCTGCCGAACAGGATGGCTCTTTTTTGCTGCCGCGGTGGCAGTGATCGGCTTGCCAGCGCAATGACCACGGCGTTGTCGCCGCTCAGCACGATGTTGATGAGGATGATCTGCGAGAGCGCGATCAGGAATTCAGGGGTGGCCATGGCCGCAAGCATCGATGTCTCCTGGTTGGTACACCCGCGAGACTAGGAGCGGCCGCTGTCAGCCACTTGCACGGAAGCTGTCCTGAAACTGTCAGGCGCGAGGGAAGTCGAGGATGAAGCGGTTGCCGACACCGTCGGTGTCATCTTCAAGGCGGATGCATGCACCATGCAGCGATGCAATTTCGCTCACGATGGCAAGCCCGAGGCCGCTACCGTCGGCGTGCGTACCCAGAATGCGATGGAAGCGCTCGAAGATTCTTGCCCGCTCTGCTTGCGGTATGCGGGTGCTGTCATCGCCCACGGCGAGGCAGACATGGGCGCCTTCGAGCCATGTGCTCACCGTCACGCGCCCGCCCCGAGCGCTGTAACGAATGGCGTTGTCGATCAGGTTGTTGACCAGCTCGCGAAGTCGCTCCGGCTCCCCCAGGACCCGCATGGGGATTTCGACGCTGTCGAATCCCAGGTCGACTCCTGCACGAAGCGCCTGCGGCACCCATTCCATGCTGGTGCTGAGCGCGAGCGCACGCAGGTCCAGGGGTTCGAGCTGCACGGTCGCCGCGCCCGGTTCGTTGCGGGCCAGTTCGAGCAACTGCCGTACCAGCCGGGCCAGCCGTTCGGTGCTGATGTACAACTGGGCCAGTGAATGCTTGAGCCGTTCTGGATCGCTCTCGCGCAGGGCGAGTTCGATCTGTGCCTTCAAGCCACTGACGGGAGTCTTGAGCTGGTGCGCGGCGTCGGCGATGAAGCGGTCGCGACTTTCCAGCGACTGGCCGAGCCGGCTCATGAGGTCGTTCACTTCCTCTACGATGGGCCGCACCTCTCCGGGCACGCCTGCCGTATCCAGCGGGCCGAGATGCGTGTGGGATCGCGCCGAAACGGCCGCCTTCAGTCGCTCCAGCGGCTTGAGTCCGGAGGCGACTCCGATATAGACGGCGGCGCTGGCCAGGAGCACCAGCAGCAACTGCGGCAGCAAAGTCATGAGCAGGATGTCATGTGCGAGGGCCGTGCGCTGGCGCAGCGTCTCGGCTACCTGCACCAACACCTCGTCACCCGGAGCCGCTCCCTCCCAGGGGAGCCAGGCTGCCACGGCGCGCACCTCATGCTGGCGCACTTGCGTGGGGTAGAACCGCGCCTCGCCGTTGATGCGGGCATTACCGTTGCCTGGCAGCGGGAAGTCCGTCTCTCCGCCGAGCATTTGCCCCGAGCGCGTCGTGACGCGAAAAAACAGTTTGTCTTCCGGATCCTGCAGCAGCAGGCGCTCGGCCGCAGGCGAGAGCTCCAGTACGACTCGGCCCCGGTCGCCGTGCACGTGAAGCACGAGTTCACGCGCGATCTCGTGCAACGAGCGGTCATGCGCAAGGGTGGCGAACTTCCACGAGGTCCACCAGCTGAATCCCGAGTCGAGCAGGAGCAGCACGAGCAGGGGTCCCAGCAGCACCGCCAGCAGTTTGCGCTTCAGGAGCGGCTCACGCCGTGTCGTCATCCGGCCGTTCCACCAGGTAACCCATCCCCCGGATGGTGCGAATCTCGCAGCCATATGGCTCGAGCTTCTTGCGCAGGCGATAGACATGCACCTCGATGGCGTTGGCTGCCACCTCGTCGTCCCAGCCGTAGAGCTGGTTCACGATGTGCTCCTTGCTCACCACACGCCCTTCCTTGAGCAGGAGCAGCTCAAAGAGTGCGAGTTCGCGCGCAGACAGGTCGATCGCCTTGCCCTGATGGTAGACGCGCCGCGCGACCGAGTCGAAGCTGAGCTTTCCGTGCTCGATGACGGGGGTCGTCTGTGCGCCCCGGCGCAGCAGCGCACGCACTCGCGCTTCAAATTCAGGAAGGTCGAAGGGCTTGGCAAGGTAATCGTCGGCCCCCGCATCCAGGCCGGCGACACGATCGGCGAGGCCATCGAAGGCCGTGAGCATCAGGACAGGCGTGATGGAGCGGCGCGCGCGTAACCTGCGAAGGACATCCAGGCCGCTCATCACGGGCAAGCCGATGTCGAGCACCGCAAGGTCGTAGGCATGGGTCACCAGCGCGCTATCGGCCAGCTCGCCGGTGTCGACCGAATCCACGGTATGGGCCGATTGCTGCAACGCACGCGAAAGCGCGTCGGCAAGCACTTTGTCATCCTCCACCAGCAAGATTCGCATGCGGCGAATCCTACGGGCACCAAGACCATTGGATGAGCATTTGCGCTTGATTAAGGGTTTACCAGACAGATTCGCCCTCCTAAACTAATACGGAAATCGTAATCAATTGAACTTAATTAGTTCAAAAATTTGATTTCACCCTGATGCCTTTCTCTTTTGAGCAAGTCATTTGCCAATGCGGCACCGTATAAAAAGGATTGGGAAATGCGTTCAGATGTGGCCATCGCCATGATGGCTGACCTGTTTTGGACCGGCCTGCTGGTTTGCCTGCCAGTGCTGGGACTTGTGATGCTGGTCGGGCTTGCTATCAGCATCCTGCAGGTGGTTACGCAGGTCCAGGAGATGTCCCTGACGTTTGTTCCCAAGCTGGTGACGGCCGCAATTTCGCTCGTCGTCTTCGGTCCCTGGATGCTGCGCACGCTCTCCCAGTTCACGAACCGGCTCTGGACCCAGATTCCCGCCATGTTCCCCGGCACATGACATGAATTTCAGCCTCATCGCTTCCGGCCTCGCTGGCGCAGTCGATCCCGGCTATGTCGTGGCGGTTTTCCTCCTGTCGCTTCGCCTTTCGGCGGTGTTCCTGATGACCCCTGTGCTTTACGCATTCGGGGTTCCGGCCGTTGCCCGCCTGCTGCTGCTGATCGGCCTGGCAGCGGCCCTTGCGCTCGGCGTTCCGGTCCAGGGGTTGGTCGACCCGTTTTTCGCGGCCGGTTCGGCAGCACTCTTTGCTGCGGCCCTGACAGAGGTGGCCCTCGGGGCCATGCTGGCACTGGGAATCCTCAGCGCGTTCGCCGCGATCTCGCTGGCCGGGCGTCTGATCGACATCCAGATCGGCTTCGGCATGGCGCAGGTTTACGACCCGGTGTCCAGCCGTCAGGTGCCCGTGCTGACCTCGGCATTCGACCGGCTTGGCGTCATCACCTTCTTTCTGATCAACGGCCACCACGCACTGCTTCGCGGCATCGCGTTCAGCCTTGAGCGGTTTCCCCTCGGGCGCCCCTGGCCGCTGGAGGCGAGCGTGCCTCTGGTCATCAAGCAGGTCGGCGGGCTCTTCGGGATGGGCTTCGCGCTCGCAGCCCCCGTGGTGGTTTGCCTCCTGCTCGTCGAACTCGCGCTTGGCGTGGTTGCGCGCAACCTGCCCCAGATGAACATGTTCGTGATCGGCATCCCGGTCAAGATCGTTGTCGGCCTGGCCGCGCTGTCTCTCTGGTTCGGCGGCATGGGCGATTCCATGAGCCGCATCTACGGGTCTATCTACAAGAGCTGGGATGCCACGCTGTCTGTCTCGCCTGCATCCGTTCAGGGAGTACGTTGATGGCCGACCAGGACCTCGACCGCAACGAAGCCGCCACGCCCTACAAACTGGAAAAGGCCAGGGACAAGGGCCAGGTCGGCAAGAGCGCGGACATGGTTTCCGCGATCGTTTTCACCGTGGCCGTGGCGTATTTGTACTGGCAGGGCGCCGATGGACTCGTCGCGCAATTTCGCTATGACCACTCGCTGCTGGCGCAAGCCGGTCGCATGGAGGCCAGCCCCGCCAGTCTTTGGCGGCTGGTGAGCGCCATGGTGCAGGACAGCCTGCTCATGCTGGCGCCATTCCTGGGTGCGATCGTCATTGCTGCGATAGCAGGCAACATGATGCAAACCGGTGCTATCCTCTCGGCCGATCCCGTCAAGCCTGACTTCGACCGTGCGAATCCTGTCAATGGATTCAAGAAGGTCTTTTCCATGCGCACCTTGTTCGATGGTGCGCGGGCGATCATCAAACTGCTGCTACTCGGCCTCGTGGTCTATCAGGCGCTCAAGAGCCTGATGCCGCAGTTCTTTCACCTGGCTTCGATGTCCGCTCCTAGGCTGCTGCGCACGCTCGTTGATGACGTGGCCGCCACTGGCCTGAAGATGGCGCTGATGCTCTGCATCATCGCGCTGGTGGACTTCGGGTTCACTCGCCGCGAGTTCGACAAGAAGATGCGCATGAGCCGGCGCGAACTCAAGGACGAAAACAAGACTCGCGAAGGCGACCCGCGCATTCGGGCGAGATTGCGCGAACTGCGCCGCGAAGCGCTCAAGCGCAGCATGGCCGTGCGTCATACCTCAACGGCGGACGTTGTCCTGACCAATCCGACACATTTCGCGGTGGCGCTGCGCTATGTGCACGGCCAGATGCAGTCCCCCCAGATTGTCGCGAAGGGTGCCGGCACGCTCGCGGCCACGATGAGGAAGATCGCCGCGCGGCACAACATACCGGTGGTGCAAAACCCGCCGCTGGCACGGGAGCTGTACCGCACCGTCGACGTTGAACAGCACGTTCCGCCGAACCTGTATGCGCAGGTGGCACGCATTCTGGTGTGGGTGTTTGCGATGCGGCAGGCGCGAACGGGCGCACCCGGGACTGCGGCATGAAGTCGCTCGAACGCTTCTTCGGCAAGCAGAGCGACATTGCGCTGGTGGCATTGGTGCTCGGGGTGCTGGTCGTCCTGTTCGCGCCCATTCCAAGCGGCTTGCTGGACTTCCTGATCCTGGCGAACTTCAGTTTTGCGTTCCTGATCCTGCTGCTCACGTTCTATATGGCGCGGCCGGTGGAGTTTTCGACATTCCCGTCGTTGCTGCTGATCGCCACGCTCTTTCGCCTGTCTCTCAATGTCGCCGCTACGCGCATGATTCTTTCGGATGCCGATGCAGGCAAGGTGATCGGCGCCGTGGGCGCTTACGTGGTGGGGGGCAACTATGTGATCGGCCTGATCGTTTTCTGCATCCTGATCGTGGTGCAGTACGTGGTCGTGACCAGCGGCGCGCAACGGGTCTCTGAAGTGGCGGCGCGCTTCACGCTCGACAGCATGCCCGGTCAGCAGATGAGCATCGATGCCGACCTGAACATGGGCTTCATCGACCAGGCAGAAGCCCAGCGGCGTCGCAAGCAGATTGAAAAGGAGGCGGGCTTCTACGGCGCCATGGATGGCGCGAGCAAGTTCGTCAAGGGCGATGCGATTGCCGGCATCATCATGATGCCGCCGACAACGGTAGCGCTCCCCCTGAAGGTGTTGATGTTCGTGCTGGTCGACGGGTGGGCGCTGATCCTCAAGGCGCTGGTGGGATCGTTTCACTGAACCGTGATGGCGCTGGACACCCTTGACACCGTTGCCCGCTGCCCAGTCGATGAGGTGCAAGACGAGGCGACGTTGTGGGAGCTGTTTCGCGTGCATCGCAGCGACGCCGCACGCCAGAAGCTGATTGCCCTGCACATGCCCGCGGCGTGCACGCTCGCAAAGGTTTGCTACTCGAAACGGATGCACGACGAGATCGAATACGAGGACTACCATCAGCTCGCTGCCGTCGGCCTGCTCGAATCACTGGACAGGTTCGATCCCGAATTTGGTGTGCAGTTCAAGACCTTCGCCGCCCAGCGAATGCACGGCTCCATCATCGACGGCATCACGCGGCTGACCGAGAAGCAGCAGCAGATTGCTGCGCGTCAGCGGGCACAGGCCAGGCGGCTGGCCGTCATCAAGGAAGCTGCCGACCCACCTCCCAAGGGTGTTCGCAACGCTGAACAGGCGCTGCGTTATGTCGCCGAGGTTGGGATCGCCTTTGCCCTGTCGTGGATCCTCGATGGCACTGGCATGATCGAAGCGCAGGACACACCCGAGCAGGCATCGGGCGTGCAGCACTTCTACAGGAATGTGCAACTGCAGGAATTGCGAAAGCGCATTGCCGAGATCGTTGAAGCACTGCCACCGCAAGAGCGGCGCGTGATCCGCTCGCACTACTTCCAGGAAGTCTCGTTCGAGGAAATCGCTGCCACCATGGCATTGACCCGCGGGCGCATTTCGCAAATCCACCGGCGGGGCCTGGAACTCGTCAAGGACCGGTTGCGACCCCGTGATATGTGCTGTTGACCTTGTTTGGATTGAAAGTCTGACCCGATGAATTCCACACCCGCTCCATCTCGCCTCGCGCGGCTCGAATCAATGCTGCAGCAAGACCCGGACAACGAATTGCTCTTGGCCGACACTGCCGAGGCCGCCATTGCCGCCGCCCAGTTTGATCGGGCCGGCGAACTCATCGAGGCCGGCCTGGCCGTCTCTCGCAACGCGGCGGCGTGGCAGTTCAGGCGCGCCACGCTTCGCATCGCGCAGCGCCGGCTGGACGAGGCGAGCGACATCCTGAGGCAGCTCGAAGCGTCGGCCGGCCCGCATCCTGCGATCTCGCACAACCTCGCGTACCTTGAATTTCTGCGCGGCAACCATGCCGCCTGCGCAGCCATGTTGAGGCCGTGGCTCGCTCACGACGACGCAGCCGCGGCCGGTGCGGAACCACCGGCACACGCTCTGTGGTTGCGCGCAATGCACCACCTGGGCGCATTGCAGGAGGCGTGGAACTGGGCGCTCGCCCGCATGTCGTCTGGACAGCTGGGCGCCCAGGCATGTGGTGTAGCCAGCCTGATCGCGCTCGACCTCTCGCAGTTGGCCGATGCGGCGCGGCTTTCGCAGCGTGCCATTGATGCTGGCGTGAACCAGGTCGAGCCGTTCGTCGCGCGCGCGGGTGCCGCGTTGGCCGCGCAGGACACAGCTCTGGCAAGGCGACTGCTGCAGCAAGCCCTGGCAATGAGTCCAGGCGACGGAAGAACCTGGTCAAGCCTGGGTTTTGCAGCGCTGCTCGATCGGCAATTCGAGGAGGCGCGCGGTGCGCTGGAAAACGCCCTGGGGACGATGGGCGAGCACGTCGAAACGTTGCAGGCCCTGGGCTGGGCCTGCGTGATGTGCGAGGACCTGGGAGGCGCTGCCGCCGCACTGGAAAAGGCGATATCGCTCGACGCAGGTAATGCCGAGGCGCATGGGGCCCGCGCCGTCGTTCATGCGCTTGCGCAGGAACGGGATCAGGCTCGGGCAGCGCTCGACCGCGCTCTTGCACTGGATGCTTCGTGCATGACTGGACGATTTGCTCAGGAGCTGCTGACAGGTAACCAGCAAGGCATCCGTGACATTGCGCAGTTCGCGACGACCGGCGGTCGTCGCACGATTCACTAGGGTCAGCTGGCCGGCGCTGCGTCGGCGGCCTGGACAAGAAACTGTGCGGCTTCGCTCGCCGCCTTTGCGAGGTCGGGGTCGCTTTCCATCTGCTGCTGCACATGGTCGAGCATCACCTGAAACGACGGATCGCTGGCCAGCGCCTGTCCAAGTTCAGACAGGATCACGGTCTCCAGGAACATGCGGAAAGCCTTGCGTCCACGCTGCGGGTCTTTCGTATCGATTGCGCGAATTCGCCCTGCCACGATGGCAGCGACATCAGGGGATCCGGGCGTCGGACTTGTTGCAGGCAGTGACTGCGCAGAACTGTTGGGTGTACTCGCTGAACTGCCCGCCTGGCGGCGCTCGCGCAGTGATGCAACCTGCACTCTGATCAGTGCGGCGAGCTGGCTGGCGGGGTCGATGGCACTCACGTCGGGTCCTTCCGAGACCATCATATAGGAGCGGGTTTCCCCTCCCGAAAACGCGCAAAACGGCCCACTTATTGCACGTGCATCTCTATAGACTCGCACCGGTTTGCTTGGGGGGGCAGGAGTGCCACCTGCAAGCGAGACCGAGAGTTTCCATTCATCCCGCATCCACACACCACTGACATGCCATATTCCAGTTTCAGGCAATTTGGAGCTGCGCTGTGCGCAGTCGCGGGTCTTGCGCCTCCAGAGATTGAGGCCGACGCGCACGGTCTGGTGGCCTTTCACTTCGTGATCGATGACGTGATGGTGAATCTTGCCCAGCTCGATGCGGCACCCACTGACGAAGCGTTCATCCTGGTGACGTTCGGCCAGGCGCCACTCGACCAGGAGCTTGAGACTCTCAGGGTGCTGGGTGATGCGAACTTCACCATGATGTCAGCCGGCTCGCCCGTCATGTGCCGAAACCCGGATTCCGGAGACGTGGTGCTGCGCAAGTCGATATCGCTTGGCGCCGTCGAAGCGCAAGGTGTTTTCGACTCGATCGTTCAACTTGCGCAACTGGCAAAACACTGGCGCGCCGATCCCACGCTCGAGCAAGTCCACGACGGCGATGGCGTGTTCGACCCTCAACGATTCGCTTGAAGATAGAAAGAGACCATGTCCCTACTTACACCGACTCCGCCTGGCTCACAGGGAAGCCATCGAGCTGCCGGCCGGCGGCAGCTTCCACGGGACGATGAATCTATCGTCGATATCCCTGGGCCCGATGCACCGGCGGCCGACGACGCATCAGCAGGGGCTGACGCGCAGGCAAGCATCCGGCGGATGCGCAGAACCTGCATGACCCGGCTGTGCAGTTGGCTGGCCCGTGCCGTCGCCAGCGTACGCGGTGCGAGTGTCGTCACCGGTGTGCGTGACACGATATTCCAGGCCACGGGCGGATTGACCTCCCAGGCCCTGAGGGCCGCGTCTATCAGCGCCATGGGTCCCCGTGGTAATCCGTTTCACAACCCGGGGGGTGGACTCAGCATTGGATTGAATCTGATGGTGGGCGTGCCTTTCGCGGTCTACGCCGGCTACAGGACGGGGCTGATTCTTGCCAATGCCGCGCCGCAGGCGTGGCGCGGACCGTTCGCCCGAACGGGAATTCGCATCGCGGGCTTCGCGCTGGTCACCGTGGTGCCGCTGGTTGCGGCGGTGAGCCTCGCTTCGACCATCGATGAGCGGCAGGACGACGCCACGGGCGAGCAGTTGTTCGAGTTCTTTGCATTCATCGCTTCAACCAACGCTCGCTGCGCCGGGCAGATCCTTCGCGACGCACAGAACCACCTGAGCCGTGGATTGATGCCGGTTGCGGTGATTACCGACCGAAACGGGTACGGCATGGCCGATTCCCCGGACTACACACGTTTCCACTTCATTCGACTGGGCCTGCTCACTTCAGTCTATTTCTTCATGGTCATGTTCTACCGGCAGGTGGCACAGACTTCCCTGCAGGAGGCGTACGGATTGCCTGTCTCCCGGCGAGGGTCGTTTAACGATGTCTTCGGCTCGAACATGGGCCTGGTCACTGTGGCCGCCATCGTCGAGGGAATAGACGGCATCATGGGCCCCTTGATGCAGCGGCTCGCGCTGCGCGTCCTCGGCGGCACCGTGACGTACACGCCGGCGACTGGCCAGTTCCTCAGCCTGTTCGACACGCGCGAGGCGGCCATGGAGAGCCTGGACATCGTGGTGGTCAATGGGTTCATGCGCGCTTCCTTTTTCTATCTGGTCGATCCGTTTGCGGCATTCGGGGCGCGTGAGCCCATTGGAAGCGCACTGCGCGTTGGGCTGCAGAGCATCGCCGTGGTGCCTCACACCATGTCGGAGTGGCGCGGGCACACGGCGCAGCGCTGCCTGGCAGAAGAAGACAGGCAGCAGATGGAGCGGGAGGAGCGCAATTTTTTCGACGAGACCGGTGTTCAGTTCAACCGGGGCGAACCCAGCGTCGCTTCTGTGGCCTCGCAGCAGCGGACAAGGCGCGTGCGGCAACCGAACTCGGAAAACGTGTTCGACCGCCATCCCGACGCAACGGTGACCTGGCACTTCTCGTCGAGGTCGCAAACCG
This sequence comes from Pseudomonadota bacterium, assembly GCA_040386575.1. Taxonomy (GTDB): domain Bacteria; phylum Pseudomonadota; class Gammaproteobacteria; order Burkholderiales; family Burkholderiaceae_C; genus Ramlibacter. Next base: position 50,244 of record JAZKFI010000036.1, on the reverse strand, counting down.
CCTGGCCGCCGAGTTTCCAGCACACGCTGAATTTGCCCGGCGCCAGGGCAGGCAACCGGCGCGATGAGCCTGGTTCCCAGGCTGACATGTCGGGGCGCAGGTCGGCCACCATGTCCCGCCCCAGTGCCAGCGTCAGCGTGATGCCGATGCACATGCATCTGTCGGCTGTCGCTGAAGCTTCCGTGGCGGATTCGTGGGGGCCTGCGGCAGATCCGCAACGCCACACCGAGGAGAAGATTCCGCCGGTGACCGAGCAGAAGTTCCCCCAGGAGGGCGGTCGAGCAACACCGCCCGCACCCAAGCGGCAGGCGCCGCGCAGGCAGTGAGTCAGGGCTTTCGCCCGGTCACATCCCAGAAAGCGAGCGCATCTCGCTGATCAGGTCGGCCTTGCCCTCGAAACCAATGCCCGGCAGATCGGGCATGACGATGTGTCCGTCTTCGACGCGCACGCCATCGGGAAAGCCGCCGTACGGCTGGAAGAGATCGGGGTAGGACTCGTTGCCGCCCAGGCCCAGGCCGGCGGCGATGTTCAATGACATCTGGTGGCCGCCATGCGGAATGCAGCGGTCCCAGCCCCAACCGTTGGCCTTGAGCATGTCGAGCGTGCGCAGGTATTCGACCAGGCCATAACTGAGCGCGCAGTCGAATTGCAGCCAGTCGCGGTCGGGCCGCATGCCGCCGTAGCGAATGAGGTTGCGCGCATCCTGCATCGAAAACAGGTTTTCGCCTGTGGCCATCGGATGCGGATAGTGCTCCGCGAGCCGCGCTTGCAGTTCGTAGTCGAGCGGATCACCCGCTTCTTCGTACCAGAAGAGGTTGTATTCGCGCAGGGCCTTGGCATAGGCGACCGCTGTCTCCAGGTCGAACCGGCCATTGGCATCGACGGCCAGCCTGCAGCCGGGCGGGAGCATTCGCAGCACCGCTTCGATACGCTTGCAGTCATCGGCCAGCGGCGCGCCACCGATCTTCATCTTCACGACGTTGTATCCGCGGTCGAGGTAGCCCTGCATTTCGGTGGTGAGGCCTTCAATGCCCTTGCCGGGGTAGTAGTAGCCACCCGCTGCATAGACGAACACCCGCGGGTTGGCCTCAAGGCCGCGCTGTTCGGCCAGCATGCGGAACAGGGGCTTGCCTTCGATCTTGGCGACTGCGTCCCACACGGCCATGTCGATGGTCCCCATCGCCACCGAGCGCTCGCCGTGGCCGCCTGGCTTTTCGTTCTTGAACATCGTGGCCCACACCTTGTGTGGATCGAGGTTGCTGCCGGCCTCGTTGATGAGGCTGGCTGCGTCGGCTTCCATGATTCGGGGGATGAAGCGCTCGCGCATCAGGCTGCCCTGGCCGTAGCGCCCGTTGGAATTGAAGCCGTAGCCGACGACGGGCTTGCCGTCGCGGATCACGTCGGTGATGACGGCCACGAGGCTGAGCGTCATCTTCGAAAAGTCGATGAAGGCGTTGGCGATGGGGGAAGCGATGGGAGCGGTTCGCTCCCTGATTTCGACGATGCGCATGGTGTGTGAGTCCGTGGTTCTTGCAGATGGCTGGAGCAGCGAGAAACGAATGGTGCCGCGTTTTATGACATCTCTGAAGTGTTAATATTTGCGTTCAGCCATGCTGTAATGAGATGGCTGATTCCTGATGCGACATTTCGACCCCGTCTCCCTGCGCCTGTTCATCGCCGTCTGCGAAGAGCGCAATATTGCTTCCGCTGCACAACGCGAAGCGATCGTTCCTTCGGCCGTGAGCAAGCGCATCAGCCAGATGGAAGAAGAGTCGGGCACGCAACTGCTCGAACGCGGCAGGCGCGGCGTATCCGTGACGCCTGCCGGTGAAGCCCTGTGGCGCTATGCCCGTGAGTCGCTCGCGCTGCTCGATCGCATGCAGGCAGAACTCGGCGCCTTTGCTGACGGCGTTCAAGGGCACGTGCGCGTCTTTGCGAGCATGTCCGCCGTGGCGCAGTTCCTGCCGGAAGATGTGGCCGTCTTCGCGCGCAAGTACGAGAAGGTGCGCGTGAGTTTTGAAGAGCGCGAAATCTGGGAGGTTGTGCGCGGCGTGGAAGAGGGCAGGGCCGATATCGGCGTGTGCTGGGATGCGGTCGATCATCGCCGCCTCAAGACATTTGCCTACCGCCAGGACCATCTGGCGGTGGTGCTGCATCCCATACACCCACTCGCGAACAGGCGGTCGGTGTCGTTCGAGGACACCATCGACTTCGAGCATGTGGACATCGTGGCGCGCAGCATCATGAAGGCGACGCAGCAAGGCCACGCCGCCGCGGCTGGCAAACGCATGCGCTACCGTATCCAGGTATCGACGGTCGATGCCGCGTGCCGCATCGTGGCCGCCAATCTGGCGCTGGCGATCGTGCCCCGCGAGGAAGCGCAGGCGTTGCAAAAGCAGTTGGGGCTCGCGGTCGTCCCGCTGTCCAATGCGTGGGCCAGGCGCAGGTTCGTGATTTCCGTGCGCGATGAAAAAGCGCTCAGCGTGCCGGCGCGCCTGCTGGTCGAGTCTTTCAGAAAGAGCGCAAGAAAATGAAGTTACCCGATCTGCCCGCGCAAGCCGTGCAGCTGCTGGAAAGCGCGCAGCGCCGTGAGACGCCCTGCGGCTCGGGCAAGACCGTATGGCATATCTGGGGCGACGACAGGGCGGGGCTTGCGCCGGTGGTGCTCTTGCACGGCGGCAGCGGCAGCTGGACGCACTGGCTGCGAAACATTCCGGCGATCGTCGCGGCCGGCCGCATGGCCGTGGTTCCCGACCTGCCGGGCTTCGGGGATTCGGACGCGCCGCCCGGCGGCGGCGACGCCGATGCCGTCGTCGCACCGCTCGTGTCCGGGCTGCGCGAACTCGTCGGTGAAGGGCCTTGTGACCTGGTGGCGTTCTCCTTTGGCAGTCTCGTTGCCGTCTTGCTGGCAGTGCAGCACCCGGAGCTGGTCAGACGCCTTGCATTGGTCGGGGCGCCGGTCATTCCGCTCCAGCGCGCGCGCGGTCCCGGTCTCAAGCCGTGGAGCCGCAACTCGACGCAGCAGGAGCGCGAAGTCATCCACCGCCACAACCTGGCCGCCTTGATGCTGCATCGCGCCGAGTCCATTGATGAGCTGGCGGTCGGGCTGCAGTCAGTGAATGTGCCCCGGGACCGGATGAGAAGCCGGTCGCTCGTCACAACTTACGCATTTCGTGATGCCGTCAGCCTTCTGCAATGTTCGTTCAGCGCGCTCTACGGGGAGCAGGATGTGTTGTACCGGGGAATGTGGGACGAGGTCGCCCAGGCGCTGGCGACTGGCTCGCGCTACGAGGGCGTCACGCTGGTTCCTGGCGCCGGCCATTGGGTGCAATTCGAGGATCCGGGGCGATTCAATGCGTGGCTGCTGAGCCGGCTCACAGCGATTCGCACGCCTGAATGAGCACGTAAGTACTGTCGTGCCGGCGCATCGCGCCAGGGTGTCAAGCGTCTTGGGTACAGCCAGGTTGCAACGAAGCTGTGTACCCTCGCGGCCTCACTTTGTTGCACGAGTCATCCAATGCCCACATATATCCGCGTGTCCGACGTTTTTATCAGCGAGAACAACGGACCTGCTTTTGTGACGGTTTCTCTCAGCGAAGCCAGCGCAAGCCAGGTGACGGTCGGCTATGAGATCGATTCGGGGACTGCCAGCTATGGCTCTGACTATGTGTTTACAAGCGGCACACTGACGTTTGCGCCAGGCGAAACCAGCAAGACCGTCCAGGTGACGATTGTTGGTGACCTGCTGGTTGAATCGACCGAGTTGCTGTATTTCTCGATGTACAGCCCGGTCAACGCCGTCATTGACCGTACCTCTTCCAGCATTGTGGTTGTCGATAACGAGACCCCGACTGCTGCACCTCAGAACGGGCTTTCAACCGTCTCGGTGCAAGACATCGTGATCGATGAAAAGGCCGGGACCGCGACATTCCTGGTCAGGCTGGACCGGCCGGCGACCGGTTCGGTGCAGGTGGACTACGCCACGGCCGACATGACGGCCATCGCAGGCAGTGACTACGTCTCCACCTCAGGTAGCCTGGTTTTCCAGGCGGGTCAGACTGCGCGGGTCATTACTGTTCCCCTCATCAATGATTCGGCTGTCGAAGCTTCCGAGCTTTTCAAGCTGACGCTGGCGAACCCCGTTGGCGTGCTGATGGGCGACGCGACCGGCGTGGCTCGCATCGACGCGAACGATGGGCCAACCAGTGTCAGTCCATCCATCCACGCGAGCGATGTTTTTGTGAGCGAAGCAGATGGTGTCGCTTATGTCACCGTGTCGTTGAACTCACCCAGCCTGTCGCAGGTTTCGGTGGACTATGAGATCGACTCGGATACGGCCAGTTATGGCTCGGACTATGTGTTCCAGAGTGGCAGGCTGATCTTTGCGCCGGGCGACACCAGCAAACAGATCGCGGTTTCCATTCCCAACGACGTGGGCACCGAGCAGACCGAACTCCTCCACCTTTCCCTCTACGGCGCGGTCAATGGCGTGATCGATCGCACGAGTTCCAGCATCGTCATCGTGGACAACGAGACACCCGTTTCCGCGCCCCAGGGTACCGCTCCTGTGGTGTCGGTACAGGATCTCGTCGTTGACGAATCAGCGCAGATGGCCGACTTTGTCGTACGTCTCGACCGGCCTGGCACCTCCACCCTGACGGTCCAGTATGCAACCGCCAACATGACGGCTACGGCGGGTGACGACTACGTTGCGCAGAGTGGAACCCTGGTATTTCTCGCCGGCGAAACCGCCAAGACCATCAGCGTGCCTATCCTCAATGACGCGACGTCCGAGGCCGGCGAACTATTCAGGATGGTGCTGTCCGGTGCGACGGGCGGCACGGTTGGGGACGCAACCGGCGTGGCACGCATCGATGCCAACGATGCGCCGGCAACGGCGATGCCGACGATTGCTGCATCCGACACCCAGGTCAGCGAGGCAGACGGCGTGGCGTATGTGACGGTCTCCCTGAGCGCACCGAGCCTGTCGCAGGTGTCCGTTCAATTCGAACTCGACTCCGATACGGGCTCCTACGGCTCCGACTACATTTTCCAGAGCGGCACGCTGGTGTTTGCCGCTGGCGAGACCAGCAAGCAGTTGGTCATCGGCATCCCCAACGACACCACGGTGGAACAAACCGAGCTCGTCCAGTTGAACCTGTACGGCGCAGTCAACGGCGTCATCGGCCGCACCAATGCGAGCATTGCCATCATCGACAACGAAACGCCCGTCGCTGCCCCACAGGGTGTCGCTCCCGCTGTTTCGGTTGCCGACCTCGTCGTCGATGAGGCAGGGCAGATGGCGCAGTTCGTGGTGCGGCTCGACCGCCCCGGCACCGACGCCGTGACGGTGCAATATGCAACGGGCGACGGGACCGCGACGGCCGGGACCGACTACGTCGCGCAGACGGGGACGCTCGTGTTCTTGGCCGGTGAAACAGCCAAAACGGTGAGCGTGCCCATCTTCAACGACGGGATCGCCGAATCCAGCGAACTCTTCAAGGTTGTGCTGGCAGGCGTCACCGGTGGCACGCTCGGCGACGCGACAGGTTTTGCGCGCATCGATGCGAATGATTCGGCAGCGAGCAGCAACCCGTTGATTTCCGCCTCCGACGTGTATGTGAGCGAGGCTGACGGCCGGGCTTTCGCGACGGTGTCGTTGAACGCGCCGAGTCTGTCCCAGGTGTCGGTGAGCTATGAGCTGAACTCCGACACGGCTGGCTATGGCTCCGACTACATCTTCACCAGTGGCACCTTGTCCTTCGCACCGGGCGAGACGAGCAAGCAGGTGGCGGTCGGCATTCCCAACGACACGGTAGCCGAGCAGACCGAGCAGGTGCAGTTTTCCCTGTACGGCCCTGTCAATGGCGCCATCGGCCGCAGCAACGCGCACATTGCAATCATCGATAACGAGACGCCGGTCGCTGCGCCGTTGGGCGGCGCGCCTGCCATCTCGGTTGCCGACCTGGTGATCGATGAGGCGGGGCAGGTCGCCCAGTTCATCGTGCGCCTGGACCGTCCTTCTGCGTCAACGGTGTCGGTGCAATACGCCACGGCCGATGGGTCTGCCTATGCGGGCAGCGACTACGTCGCGCAATCCGGTGCACTGGTTTTCCTGGCCGGTGAGACCGCCAGGACGGTGAGTGTCCCCATCATCAACGACACAGGGCTGGAGTCCGACGAGATGTTCAAGCTGGTGCTGGGCTCCCCCTCCGGCGCCACGATCGCCGACAACGCCGGTGTGGCGCGAATCGAGGCGAGCGATGCGCCGTTCACGGCTAACCCGGTGATCCATACGTCCGACATCTATGTGGCGGAAGAAGACGCAATCGGCTACATCACCATGTCGCTCAACGCGCCGAGCCTGTCCCTGGTGTCGGTCAACTACGAGCTCTACTCAGGTTCTGCGAGCTACGGCGCCGATTACGTCTACCAGAGCGGAAAGATCGCCTTCGCTCCAGGTGAGACGAGCAAGGTCGTGCAGGTCAGCATCGTCAACGACGTCACCGCAGAGCCGCTGCAGTCGCTCACCATGCGTTCGTACGGCGTGGTCAATGCCACGCTCGATAGGCCTGATGCCACGATTTCGATCCTGAGCAATGACGAGCCCACGAATTCGGCCGATTACTTCCGTCATGTGAAGGCGGGGAGCAGCGGCCAGTCGAACCTGTTCGATCTGGGCGCCTCGCCCACCAACGACTTTGTGTTCGGCACGCAAGACATCGACACGGTGTCGTATACCGGGCCGCGCGCGGCGCATTCGCTCTTCCATGTGGGCGATATCTACGCGATCTACAAGAACGATGGTTCGCTCGCGATCGACGCGATGGTGAATGTCGAGCGTCTTTCGTTCTCCGACACCAAGGTGGCGCTGGACCTCGATGGCAACGCAGGGATCGCGGCCAAGGTGCTGGGTGCGGTGGTTGGCACGGCGGCACTGCCTTCGATCGTAGGCATCGCTCTGGGCGCACTCGACGCCGGCATGAGCTACGAAACGCTGATGGCCTACGCACTGGAAGCACGCCTGGGCGCGGGCGCCTCCAACGGCGCCGTGTTCGATTTGCTGTACACCAACCTCGCGCATTCAGCACCATCGCAGGCCGACCACAACTACTACACCGGCGTGCTGGACGCCGGCTACCTGACCCAGGCTCAGATGGGTGTGATCGTTGCAGAGTTGCCGCTGAATGCCCTGAACATCGGGTTGGCGGGGCTGCATGAGACGGGGCTCGATTACGTCTGAGCGACACCGCAGGCGGTTGTGCGTCGCTCGTACAATCGCCTTCGATGAATGAGACCGAAACAGGCAGCGCGCCACTGACCGCCGACGAGTTTGATGCACAGGACGCAGCGCTCGACGCCATGCGCGAGCACGATGACGAAATTCCGCAGTGGGAGTTTTGCGAAGGATTCCTGGCGGCGCTGATCTGTTCGCGCCGGGCCATCGAGCCTGATGAGTACTGGCCGGTGCTGCTGGGCGACACCTTCCAGCCGATGAGCCAGATGGAATTCGTCTTGCGCTGGAAGCGTCGCTGGGCCGAAGTTGCAGCCTCGCTCGATGCGCCCGTCGAACAGCTGGACGACGACCGCACCTATCAGCCCGAAGTGCTGGACACGCGCGGCGCGGTGCTCTCGTTGCCCGAGGCCGAACGCGCAGATACACCGCTGGACACGCTACCTGCCTACGCGCAGGTTTGGGCCATCGGTTTCATGTATGCGGTGGAAACATGGCCCGAGGATTGGGCGGCGCCACGTGACGCGCAAGCGGCTGCAATGCTTGATGACGCACTGGCTGCCATCGTTGCCCTGACGGAAGACGATCGCGGCAAGCCGACAATTTCGATGTTCGCCGAAGATGGCCCTCCCAGCATCAGCGATGAGCGGCTCAATGACTTCGGTGCCGCGATCTGGGCGGTGTACGACTTGCGGCAGCTATGGAAGAGCCTGGGTCCGCGCGTCGAACAGGCGCGCCGCGCCGACACGCCGGGGCGCAACGATCCGTGTCCCTGCGGCAGCGGCAAGAAATTCAAGAAGTGCCATGGGGCGTGACGCCTGTCGAGCGCTGCGGGACGTGCCGCGCAGCTAAGATCAAAAACCCACATCGATGAGGAGTTGCCATGCGTGTTGTTATTGCCCTGATCGCCGTTGCTTTTGTATCGGGCTGCGCAGTCGTGCCGCCGCAGGCCTGGAGCTACGACCCAACCCAGCCGCAGCCCAAACCCGTCATCGCGTCCGCCGACGCAGTCGCCCTCAGTGAGCGCACCGCGCAGTTGCAGTTGCAGCGCAACGAGATTCGCATGCGCATCGCGAACGAGCCGAACGTGTGGAACCGTCAGGCGCTCTATGCGCAACTGCACGCGGTGGGCAGGGAGTTGTCGCCGCTCGAACGCCGGGTTGCACGCTACGAACACGCGCGCTGATCCGCAATGCAACTGCAGGAAATTCTTTACTCGCAAGGTTTCGGGACGCGCCGCGTCTGTGCGGGCCTGGTACAGCAAGGCCATGTGACGGTGGGCGGCGAGCCGGTCACCGATGCATCGCGCGACTTCGATCCCGAGGGCCTCGCGTTCACCGTCAGTGGCGTTCCCTGGAGCTATCACGAACTGGCTTACCTGATGCTGAACAAGCCTGCAGGCACGGAGTGTTCGCAAAAGCCTTCCACCTACCCGAGCATCTACACCTTGCTGCCCGCACCGCTGCGGCAGCGTCCGCAAAAGGGCGCGGTGCAGGGCGTGCAGGCCGTGGGCCGGCTGGACCAGGACACCACCGGATTGCTGCTGCTCACCGACGACGGCCAGTTCATCCACCGCATGAATTCACCCCGGCACCATGTGCCCAAGGTTTATGAAGTGGGGACCAAACACCCGGTCGATGAAAAGCAGGTGGCCCGCCTGCTCGAAGGCGTGGTGCTCGACGACGACCCGAAGCCGGTTCGCGCAGCCGCCTGCGAACAGACGGGCGAGTGTTCCCTGCGCCTGACGCTGACCGAAGGCAAGTACCACCAGGTCAAGCGCATGCTGGCAGCCGTGAGCAATCGCGTCGAGACGCTGCATCGTTCGCGCATCGGCGATCTCGTGCTGCCTGAATACATGGCGCCCGGTCAATGGCGCTGGTTGTCGCAAGCGGACCTGGATGCGTTGAAGCCGGTGAAATCACCGGCGCCTGTCAAGGCAGCTGAGCCAGAAACGCGGTGACCAGCTCTATGGTTTGCGCGGGCTGGTCGCGATGCGGCGAGTGGCCGCATGCCTGCAGGACCACCTTGCGAAACGGCCCCAGGGTTGGTGCGATCTCGTCGATCTGAACCAGCGTGCCGTACGCGTCATCAGCGCCTTGCATCGCCAAAACCGGTGCCTTGATCTGTCGGCAGTCGGGACGGATGTCAAACGAGCGGAACCCGTCGCTCAACCAGACGTCATTCCACTGCCAGAACGCCACGTCCACATCGCGGTGGAATCGCTGGAGGCGTTCGCGCAGGCCTTCGGTTTCAAACGCGCCGCGAATCTCCTGGATGGACCGGACCGACAGCTCTTCGACAATCACATGCGGCGCCATCACGATGCAGGCGGTCGCGCCGACGTGCGCCGCGTGGAGCAGGGCGATGGTTCCTCCGTCCGAGTGACCCAGCAGCACGGGTGACTCGATCTGCAACTCATCCAGCAGCGCCGGCAAGACTTCGAGCGCCTCGCGGTGCATGTAGTCCGGCGACAGGCGTCCGCTGCCGCGCACATCCGCGACGCCTTCTGATTGGCCGTAGCCCCTGCGCGAGTACACGACGCCTGCGCGACCCGTCGCCGCGCACACTTTTGCGGGCCAGTCCCGCCACATCGCAACCGAGCCCAGTCCTTCGTGGAGGAAAATGATTGGAGCGAGGGTGGCACCGGAAGTTGTAGCGGGGGCCTCTATCCGCTGCACTTCGAGCCCCACGCCTTTGACCTGAACAATTTCCATCGAAAGGATGTTACCGGCGCATGAACCTTCTTCTCGACTCTTTCTGGCGCGCGGTGGCGTACTGCCTGCACCCCCGCGTGATCGCGCTGTCTTTCCTGCCGCTGGCGATCATGTTTGCGGTGGCGCTGGGATTCGGCTATTTTTTCTGGGAAGGTGCGATCGAGGGCGTTCGGACGTGGCTGGAGACCTCCGAGCTGCTGGTCAGCGTGTGGAGCTGGCTGCAGGGCGTGGGTGTGGGCAATCTCAAGACAGTGGCGGCTCCACTCATCGTGGTGTTCGCGACGACGCCTGTGATCGTGCTCATGTCGCTGCTGTTCGTGGCGGCATTCATGGGCCCGGCGCTGGCGGCGATGGTGGCCGAGCGCCGGTTTCCCCAGCTCGAGAAAAAGCGCGGCGGTTCGCTGGCCGCCAGCGTTGCATGGTCGCTCGGCTCGACCATGCTGGCCCTCGTCGCATTCATCGTGAGCTTGCCGCTGTGGTTGATTCCGCCCCTGGTGCTCGTGTTGCCGCCGCTCATCTGGGGTTGGCTGACCTACCGGGTGATGGCGTTCGATGCGCTTTCTGAACACGCCAGCAAGGACGAGCGGCGCGCGCTGTTTCGCCGGCACAGGACGTGGCTTCTGTCGATCGGCGTGATCTGCGGATTCCTGGGTGCAGCGCCGAGCATCGTGTGGGCATCGAGCGCGCTGTTCGTGGTCGCGTTCGTGGTGCTGGCCCCGGTCGCCATCTGGATCTACACGCTGGTCTTTGCGTTCGCGTCACTCTGGTTTGCCCACTACTGCCTCGCTGCACTGCAGGCGATGCGCGCCGAGGAGGCCGAAGCGGCTGTAAGACCCCTGTCATACCCACAGGGGCCCGCTCCAGTAGCATTGCCCCATGACGCCCCAGCAGAACAACCCCCAGCCTGAAACACGCGATTTCGGCCTCATCATCGTCGGCGACGAAATCCTGTCGGGCAAGCGGGCCGACAAGCACATGCCCAAAGTGATCGAGCTGCTCGCCGCGCGCGGCCTGCAGCTTTCATGGGCCGAGTACGTGGGCGATTCGCCCGAGCGCATCACCGCAACGCTTCGGCGTGCGTTCGAATCCGGCGATGTCGTGTTCTCGTGCGGCGGAATCGGAGCAACCCCCGACGATCACACGCGGCAGTGTGCAGGCCGTGCATTGGGCGTGGCGCTTGAACTTCATCCTGACGCCGAAGCACTGATCCGCGAACGCATGCAGGACACGGCCCGGGAGCAGGGCACGACCTACGAACCCGACCGCCCGGACAACATCCATCGCCTGAACATGGGCGTGTTCCCCAAGGGCGCGGCGATCATTCCCAATCCCTATAACAAGATCCCGGGCTTCACGGTGGGCGATGTGCACTTCGTCCCGGGGTTCCCGGTGATGGCTTGGCCGATGATGGAATGGGTGCTCGATACGCAGTACCGCGCGCTATTTCGCGAGAAAGCCTACGTCGAAAAGTCCGTGATCGTGTTCGGCGCGATGGAGGCGTCGCTGACGCCGCTGATGGAAGACATCGAGCGCAGCCACCCCGGCGTCAAGGTGTTCAGCCTGCCGAGTGTGGACCATCCCCAATACGGGCGGCACATCGACCTGGGCGTGAAGGGCGACCCTGGCCTTGTCGACGCGGCTTACCCCCATCTTCTCGAAGGCTTGAAGGCCTTCGGAGTCAGGCTGGGCCCCGAATTGGTGCGATAAGGTAGCTGCACCATACAAGTGCATACTTGACTTCGCACAATAACAGTGCATTGCTCATCCAAAACAGCAACGCGCCTGTAGCGAAAAGCAGTCAAAGTCAGGGACAATCGCCCAGCTTTACGCGCTGCGGCATGCACCAGCTTTGGCACAGAAACTGCATTCCCGTACCCGATACGATTTGACAACCACGCAACCAGGAGAACCTTGATGGCAGCCAAGAACGTCGCAGACGTCATGAAGATGGTGAAGGAAAACGAAGTCAAATTCGTCGATTTCCGTTTCACCGACACCCGCGGCAAAGAGCAGCACGTGACCGTGCCAGTTTCGCACTTCGATGAAGACAAGTTTTCCGCCGGCCACGCGTTCGACGGTTCGTCTATCGCCGGCTGGAAGGGTATCGAAGCCTCCGACATGCTGCTCATGCCGGACCCCAACACCGCCAACATCGACCCGTTCTTCGAAGAGACGACGCTGTTCATGTCGTGCGACGTGCTCGAGCCGGGCGACGGCAAGGCCTACGACCGCGACCCGCGTTCCATCGCTCGCCGCGCAGAGGCCTACCTGAAGGCATCCGGCCTGGGCGACACCGCCTACTTCGGACCGGAACCCGAATTCTTCATCTTCGACGACGTGCGCTGGGGCAATGACATGTCCGGCTCGTTCTTCAAGGTCGACGACTACGAAGCACCGTGGAACACCGGCAAGAAGCTCGAAGGCGGCAACAAGGGCCATCGCCCGACCGTCAAGGGCGGCTATTTCCCCGTTCCCCCGGTTGACAGCACGCAAGACCTGCGCGCCGAAATCTCCCTGATCCTCGAATCGCTGGGCATCCCGGTCGAAGTGTTCCACCACGAAGTGGCGGGCGCCGGCCAGAACGAGATCGGCACCAAGTTCTCCACGCTCGTGCAGCGCGCCGACTGGACGATCCTGCTCAAGTACGTGGTGCACAACGTCGCCAATGCCTACGGCAAGACCGCGACCTTCATGCCCAAGCCCATCGTCGGCGACAACGGCTCCGGCATGCACGTTCACCAGTCGATCTGGAAAGACGGCAAGAACCTGTTCGCAGGCGACGGCTACGCAGGCCTGTCCGACTTCGCGCTGTACTACATCGGCGGCATCATCAAGCACGCCCGTGCGCTGAACGCGATCACCAACCCCGGCACCAACAGCTACAAGCGCCTGGTCCCTGGCTTCGAAGCACCGGTGAAGCTGGCTTATTCGGCCAAGAACCGCTCGGCTTCGATCCGCATTCCGTACGTCGCCAGCCCGAAGGGCCGCCGCATCGAAGCGCGCTTCCCCGATCCGCTGTGCAACCCGTACCTGGGCTTTGCGGCCCTGATGATGGCTGGCCTTGACGGCGTGGAAAACAAGATCCACCCGGGCGAAGCAGCCACCAAGGACCTGTACCACCTGCCGCCTGAAGAAGACGCGAAGATCCCGACCGTCTGCCACAGCCTGGACCAGGCGCTGGACTACCTGGACACGGGTCGCGGCTTCCTGACCAAGGGCGGTGTCTTCACCGACACGATGATCGATGCCTACATCGAGCTGAAGATGCAGGAAGTCACGCGCTTCCGTATGGCGACCCACCCGGTCGAATACGACATGTACTACTCGCTGTAAATATTTACAGCCCGCAAGTATCCAAAGGCCCCTTTCGGGGCCTTTGGCGTTTCATGATCGAGACAAAAGCCTCGGTCGTTTTGCATTTGTCCTTGTGAATCAAGGCCTTAATTGGCATTTGTGATGAGTTGCGCGATACTGAAAGGCCATACCCGGCACTCGTGCCAGGAGCAGTCATGAAGCGAAGTTCCCTGATTCCACCTGAAGTTGCCAGGCTTGCCGCGATCGTTGCAGTCGCCGCTGTCTGCGCAATCGCGGCTACTGGCGTCCACGCGCAGACCATTTATCGTTGCTCGGGCAACGTGTACACCAACGACATTGCCGAAGCCAAGGCCAAGAACTGCAAGACCATGGAAGGCGGCAACATCACCGTCGTCCAGGGCACACGGGTCAATGGCAACAATGCCCCATCGGCGCCGGTCCGCGTGGCGACCGCGCAGCAGTCATCGGGCGGCCCCAACGCCCGCGTCGGTGAGGGCGAGCAACGCGCCCGCGACTCCGATGCCCGCGCCATCCTCGAATCCGAACTGAAAAAAGCCGAGAGCCGCCAGATCGAGCTGGTCAAGGAATACAACAACGGCGAGCCCGAGAAGCAGGGCCCCGAGCACCGCAACTACCAGAAGTACCTCGACCGCGTCGCCGAACTGAAGGCGAGCATCGCGCGCAACGAGAGCGACATCGCGGGCATTCGCCGCGAACTGACCCGAGTGAAGTAGCGCCCCGCACTTCAGTGACAATCGGGACTTGAACCCGAAAGAAAACCTCTCATCCCGTTTCCAGTCGCTGGACCTGCTGGCGACCCTGGTCGCCGTCGTCGATGAGCACGGCGGCGTCCTGTTTGCCAACTCCGCCCTCGAGGACGCGCTCGGCATTTCGCGCCGTGCCATCGAAGGCTCGGACCTCACCCTGTGCTTTACCGAGCCGCACCTGCTGCGCAACGCGCTGCTAGGCGCGAGCAGCAATGAATTTGCGGCGCTGCGCTACGACACATGGCTTGTGCGCCAAGGCTACGACCCGGTGCCGGTACATGTGGTGCTCGCGCAGACTGAACGCGAGCACGAGTTCGTGGTGGAACTGCTCCCGCTCGAAGCGCAGGCCAAGCAGGATCGCGAAGAGCGCCTCATCGACCAGGCCCAGGCCAACAAGGAATTGATCCGCAACCTTGCGCACGAGATCAAGAATCCGCTCGGCGGAATTCGCGGCGCCGCGCAGTTGCTTGAAATGGAGATCGACTCCAAGGACCTGAAGGAATACACCCGCGTCATCATCCATGAGGCCGACCGGCTCCAGACACTGGTCGATCGCCTGCTCGCGCCGCATCGCAGGCCGCATGTGGTGGGCGATGTGAACATCCACGAGGTCTGCGAGCGGGTGCGCTCATTGATCCTGGCGGAGTTTCCTCGCGGCCTCAAGTTCGTGCGCGAGTACGACACGTCGATCCCGGAGTTTCGAGGCGACCGCGAACAATTGATTCAGGCCGTGTTGAACATCGCCCACAACGCGTGCCAGGCGCTGGCAGATCGCATTGCAGCAGGTGACGCGCAGCTCACTTTCAGGACGCGAATCTCAAGGCAAGTGACTTTCGGCAAGCAGCGCTACCGACTGGCATTGGAATTGCATGTCATCGATAACGGGCCCGGTGTACCGGAGTCGATCAGGGACCGCATTTTCTTTCCGCTCGTATCGGGAAGGGAAGGCGGTTCGGGACTGGGGCTCACGTTGGCGCAAACCTTCGTGCAGCAGCACCATGGCCTGATCGAATGCGATAGCGTGCCGGGGAAGACGGACTTCAAGATCCTGATTCCCTTGCCCTGATAAAAGATGACAGTGACGACCTGAGGCAACGAGAAAATACATGAAGCCGATCTGGATAGTTGACGATGACCAGTCCATTCGCTTCGTGCTTGAAAAAGCGCTGTTGCGGGAGGACCTTCCCACCCGAAGCTTCACGAACCCACGCGAAGTCCTGCAGGCCCTGGATTCCGGCGAAGAGGACAACTGCCCGCAAGTGCTGGTGAGCGACATCCGCATGCCCGGCGGTTCGGGCCTGGAGCTGCTCACCAAGGTCAAGGAAAAGCATCCCGGCTTGCCCGTCATCATCATGACGGCGTTCTCCGATCTCGACAGTGCCGTGTCTGCCTTCCAGGGCGGCGCTTTCGAATACCTGCCCAAGCCGTTCGACCTGCCCAAGGCGGTCGAGCTGATTCGCCGCGCTGTCGAAGAAAGCCAGCGCGAAGAGGTGGCCGAAGAGCGCATGGTGGCCGCGCCTGAAATGCTCGGCCAGGCATCGGCGATGCAGGACGTGTTTCGTGCGATTGGCCGGCTTTCGCAAAGCAATGTGACGGTGATGATCACGGGTGAATCCGGAACCGGCAAGGAGCTCGTCGCGCGCGCATTGCACAAGCATTCGCCCCGTGCTGGCGGGCCATTCGTGGCCATCAACACGGCGGCCATCCCCAAGGACTTGCTGGAAAGCGAACTCTTCGGCCATGAGCGCGGTGCGTTCACCGGGGCGCAGACCATGCGTCGCGGGCGGTTCGAGCAGGCCGAAGGCGGCACGCTGTTTCTCGATGAGATCGGCGACATGCCGTTTGACTTGCAGACCCGGCTGCTGCGCGTGTTGTCCGATGGGCATTTCTATCGCGTCGGCGGGCATAACGCGGTCAAGGCCAATGTGCGCGTGATTGCAGCAACTCACCAGGACCTGGAACAGCGCGTGAAAGAGGGCGCATTCCGCGAGGACTTGTTCCACCGCCTGAACGTGATCCGCCTGCGCTTGCCGCCATTGCGCGAGCGAATCGAAGACATCACGATGCTGGCGCGTCATTTCCTGCAGGTGAGCGCCAAGCAGCTGGGCGTGGAGCCCAAGCGGATCTCCGACGCAGCGCTCGTGCGCCTGTCCACGTTTGGCTTTCCCGGCAATGTGCGCCAGCTGGAGAACATCTGCCATTGGCTCACGGTGATGGCGCCTGCCCAGGTCATCGAACCCAAGGATCTGCCACCCGAAGTCATGCAGGTGACGGGCGACGTCCAGGTTGCGCCGCGCGCCCTGCAAACTGCCAACGATTCAGCGTCGGCGGTGGCGGCGGAAGCTGCACCGCAATCGGCCGGAGTTGCCGTGGCCCCCGTCGCAGTCAATGGCAGCGCCGGAAGCTGGGAGTCGGGCCTTGAAGCCGAAGCGCTCGAACTGCTGGTGAGCGGCCGTCACGACGTGTGGGAAGAACTCACCAAGCGTTTTGAATCGAAGCTGATTCTCACGGCCCTCGCCAATACCCGCGGTCGAAGAATCGAGGCGGCGCAGAAATTGGGGATTGGGCGCAATACGATCACGCGCAAGATCCAGGAGCTGGGGCTGGAGTAGTGGGTTGTCATGCCGGACTCGATCCGGCATCCACCGCGCAGCGGCTAGGGCCGTCGAAAGACATGGATTGCGGATCGAGTCCGCAATGACAGCCTCAAATCTCCACCGTCACCGGCGCGTGGTCACTCGGCTTTTCCCACTTGCGCGGAACCCGGTCGATCGCGCAGCCTTTGACTTCTGGCTTGAGCGCATCGCTGACGAGGATATGGTCGATGCGCAGCCCGCGATTCTTCTGGTAGCCCAGCATCCGGTAGTCCCACCAGCTGTAGCTTTTTTCGGGCTGCTCGAACATGCGAAAACTGTCGCACAGACCCATCTCGATCAGCTGGCGGAAATGCTCGCGTTCTTCGACCGTGTGATGGATCGTGTCTTTCAATCCGACCGGATCGAATGAATCGCGATCTTCGGGTGCAATGTTGAAGTCGCCCAGCAGCATCAGCCTGGGGTGCTTGGCCAGCTCATCGCGCATGTACGCGTTAAGGCCGCCCAGCCAGTTCATCTTGTAGGCAAACTTCTCCGAGCCCGGCTCCTGGCCGTTGACGAAATAGCCGTTGACCACACGCAATTCACCCTGGGGCGTATCGATGGACGCGGCGATGACCCGCGAATGCTCGTCATGAAACCCGACGATGTTTTTCACGACATCGCGCAGCGGATGACGGCTCAGGATCGCGACGCCGTTGTACGTCTTCTGCCCAAACACCTCGCAATGCGCATAGCCGGCATCGCGCAGCGCATCGAGCGGAAACTTGTCGTCAGTGAGCTTGAGTTCCTGCAGGCAAAGCACATCGACCGCGTTGGCCGCGGTCCAGTCCAGCACGTGCTGCAGGCGTGCGGTCAGCGAATTGACGTTCCAGGTGGTGATCTTCACGACGACCACCTCAGATGTGCAAGGCCGCCAGCGCGCCAATCACGACACCAACTCCGCCCAGCGCAAACATGCCCCACTCCAGCCACTTCTTGCGCGTGAGCAAGGCGATCGCGGCCATCGCAATGGCAACCTGCAGTGCAGTCGTGGCCTGGGCCCAGCGGTGGTGCTGGTGCATCTGCTCGTCGCTGCGCTTGTCCCATTCTTTCGACTCGGCCTCGATCTTCTCGGCGCCGGTCTGGATCTCTTTCTTTTCCTTCTCGTACCGGTCAATCTTGGCCTGGTACTTGTCCTTGTCGGCCTGGGCAGGCGCGAGGTCGCGCGAGATCTCGGCGAGCGACTGCTTGGTGCTCTTGGCCTGGAAGTAATTCCACTGGTTCGAAGCCTCGGTCTTCTTGATCGCCGCGTTGTTCTTGTACAAGCCCGCATTGGCCTGCGTCGCGCCGCCCATGTAGGCGAAGATCGCGCCGACGGTTGCGATGACCGCCGTGAACATCGCGATCTGGTTGATCATCTTGCCGGCGCCTTCGCCGTGCGCCGCATGGTGCGTGGCGTGCTCGATCTCGTGGTCATGGGGACCGTGCACGTGAAATCCTGATCCGGACATGGGCTATCTCTCTTCGGTGTTGTCGTTGTTCTGCAGGGTAACGAAGCTGAATGAAAGCCCGTTGACGGCAACGTGCGACTCGCGGCGCACCTCTTGCCAGTTTCCGCCGAGCTGCGGCGCGAACGCATCGCCCTCGAAGTCGGCGTCGATCTCGGTCACTTCGGCGGTGTGGGCCAGCGGCGCCGCCTGCGCGTAAATCTGACCGCCGCCGATGATCCACACGCGCGGCTGGTCCTTGCACATGGCAAGCGCATCATCCAGCGATGCGGCGCCGATCGCGCCTTCAGCCGTCCAATCGGATTGACGCGTGACCACGATGTTCGTGCGCCCGGGCAGCGGACGAAACCGGGGCGGAATCGACTGCCAGGTCTTGCGGCCCATGATGACCGGCGCGCCCATCGTGAGCTGCTTGAAGTGCGCCATGTCCTCGGCCAGGTGCCAGGGCATGACGCCGTCCTTGCCGATGACGCCGTTGCGCGATCGGGCGTAGATCAGTGCGATTTTCATCGGTGAACAAATCCTAGACGGCGACCGGCGCCTTGATCGGTCCGTGGCTGTCGTAGCCCGTGACCTCGAAATCCTCGAACTCGTATTCGAAGATCGATGCGGGCTTGCGCCTGATATTCAGCATGGGATAGGGGTAGGGCGTGCGCGAGAGCTGCAGCTCGACCTGTTCGTGGTGGTTGCTGTAGATGTGGCAATCGCCGCCGGTCCAGATGAAGTCACCGACGTCCAGGTCGCACTGCTGCGCCATCATGTGCGTGAGCAAGGCGTAGCTGGCGATGTTGAACGGCACGCCGAGAAAGATGTCGGCGCTGCGCTGGTAGAGCTGGCAGGAGAGCTTCCCGTCGGCGACATAGAACTGGAAGAACGCATGGCAGGGCGCCAGCGCCATCTTCGGGATGTCGGAAACGTTCCATGCGCTCACGATGATGCGGCGCGAATCCGGATTGGTCTTGATGGTCTTGACTGCCTCGGCGATCTGGTCCACATGCCCGCCGTCGGGCGTCGGCCAGCTGCGCCACTGCACGCCGTAAACCGGACCGAGGTCGCCGTCCTCGCGCGCCCATTCGTTCCAGATGCTGACCCCGCGGTCCTTGAGCCAGTTGTTGTCGCTGGATCCCTTGAGGAACCACAGCAGTTCGTAAATGATGGACTTGAGGTGGACCTTCTTGGTCGTCACCAGCGGGAAACCTTCGTTCAGGTCGAACCGCATCTGGTAGCCGAACACGCTGCGCGTGCCGGTGCCCGTGCGGTCTGTTTTCGGGGTGCCATGCGCATAGACATGGCGCATGAAGTCCTCGTATTGGGAGCGGATGGGGGCAGGTGACGCAGTCATGGCGCAATTATCTCAAGCGCGCAGGACCCGCCCGGGATTGAGCGTATTGCCCGGGTCCAGCGCCTTCTTGACCGCCCGCATCAGGCTCATCGCCACGGGCGATTTGTGGTGCTCCAGCTTGTCGCGCTTGAGGCTGCCTACGCCGTGCTCCGCCGAAATCGAGCCGCCGAATTCGCGCACCGAGTCGAACACCAGCGTGTTGACGCGAACCTCGTTCTCATCCAGGAACGCCGCCATGTCCAGGCCCTGCGGCGCCTGCACGTTGTAGTGCAGGTTGCCGTCGCCCAGATGCCCGAAGTTGACGAGCCGGATGCCCGGCAGTTCGCGCTGCAGCAGCGCATCTGTCACACGGCAGAACTCGGGGATGCGTGACACCGCAATCGAAATGTCATGCTTGATGTTCAGGCCCTCTTCAGCCTGCGCCAGCGGGATGTTTTCGCGGATGTGCCAGAGCTGGTGCGCCTGCGCGAGATTCTCGGCAACGACCGCATCGGTCACCATGCCTTCTTCGATGGCGGTTTCCAGCAGGCGCTCGAACTGAGTGCGCGCATGCAACTCCGATTCGTGGTCGGAGTTTTCGATCAGCACGCACCAGGGCGACTGCTCGTACAAGGGCACGCGCAACTGCTTGAAGTGTTTAGCCACCAGGCTGAGCGCGAATTGGCCCATCACTTCGAATCCGGTAAGCCCCGCGCCCAGGGTTCGATGCGCCATGCCGAGCAGCGCAACCGCGTCTTCCAGCGTGGGTACCGCAGCCCAGGCGGTGAGTTGCGAGGCTGGAAGCGGATGCAGCTTCATCGTTGCTGCCGTGATGATGCCCAGCGTGCCCTCGCTGCCGATGAACAGGTCGCGGAGGTCGTAGCCCGTGTTGTCCTTGCGAAGGCCCGAGAGGCCGTCCCATATGTCGCCCGAGGCCGTCACCACTTCCAGGCCCAGGCACAGGTCGCGCGCATTGCCGTAGCGCACGACCTGCGTGCCGCCCGCGTTGGTCGAAAGGTTGCCGCCTATCGTGCAGCTGCCCTCGGCGGCAAGGCTCAGCGGAAACAGGAATCCTTTGGCCGCGCATGCTTCCTGCACTGTCTGCAAGATGCAGCCGGCCTCGACCGTGATGGTGAGGTTGTCCCCGTCCAGTCCACGCAATCGGTTCATCCGCTGCAGGCTGAGGACCACCTGTGTGCCCGACTCATCCGGCGTCGAACCGACGACCAGTCCGGTGTTGCCACCCTGCGGCACGATGGAGACGCCAGCCTTGGCGCAAGCCTTCACCACCGCGGCCACTTCCTGCGCCGACGCGGGACGAGCCACGGCCAGCGCTTTGCCATGCGAGCGTTTGCGCCAGTCGGTTTCCCAGGCGCTCAGGTCGCCTTCGGTGAGCACGTTCGCGTCGCCGAGGGCGGCGCGCAGTTCATCAATGAGTGGGTTCAATCGGGGCTTTCGAAAGCCGCGTGCGGATGTGCAGCACGCAGGCGGCGAACAGGGCAAGACAGAGCAATACCTCGATCAGGGCGAGCGTGGTTGTCATGGTGTCTGCGCGATACGCGCGCACCACGCCCTCGGCAAAGTAGGGCCAGACCAGCAGGCTGACCCAGCGGTAGGTGTACATGCGGTTGCGCAGCAGGCTGGCAATCGGGATGCAAAGCGGCAGCACCTTCAGCGCAAGCAGCGTGCCGCCCGGACGCACCGGTGCGAGCCACAGCTCCCATGCCACGCCCAGCACGATGAGCCCGAGCAGGCTGCAGACGGCGAGCCATCGCGTGGCGGTGATTGTTTCGCTCTTGCGTTCTGCGCTCGTGCCTTGGGAAGAATCGGTGGTGTTCATGCCAGTGGCATCATAGCGGCCGATGGACTTCCGACAGCTTGCCTCCGACCTTGCCCGCTTGCCGCGCGAGCTTTCCGATTTCCCGTGGAAGTCTTCTGCCTTGACCCTGCTCGAGCGGTTTCGCGAGGATCGCCTCGGACTCACCGCGAGCAGCCTCACTTTCACGACCACGATGGCGCTGGTGCCCATGATCACCGTGGCGCTTGCGGTATTCACCGCGTTCCCGATTTTTGGAAAACTGGAAAGCGCGCTGCAGTCGTGGCTGGTGCAAAGCCTGATGCCCGACGCCATCGCTCGCCAGGTGCTGGGCTACCTCACGCAGTTCTCGGGCAAGGCCAGTCGCCTGGGCGCAGTCGGGTTCGCGGTCCTGTTCCTGACCGCGCTCGCCCTGGTGCTCACGATCGACAAGACCCTCAACGCGATCTGGCGAGTCAAGCGCCCGCGCCCGCTGCACCAGCGGCTGGTGATCTATTGGGCGGTGATGACCCTCGGGCCCTTGCTGCTGGGCGCGTCGATCAGTGCCAGCTCGTGGGTGCTCTCGGGGTCGCGCGGCCTGGTGGCGGCGGTGCCGGGCACGCTGCGTGTGCTGCTGGACATCCTCGAATTCGTGCTGGTCACTGCCGGTCTCGCCGCGCTCTATCGCTTTGTGCCGAACACGCCCGTGCGCAGCACGCATGCCTGGGCTGGGGCGATCTTTGCCGGCATCGGTCTTGAAGTGGCGCGTCGCCTGCTGGCGCTATACCTCAGCACGGTGCCCACCTATTCGGTGGTTTACGGCACGTTCGCGACGGTGCCCATCCTGCTGGTCTGGATCTACGTCGGCTGGACTGTCGTGTTGCTGGGCGCCGTCATCTCGGCTTACCTGCCGGTGATGATGGTGGGCACACGCAGGCGCGCGACGGCGCATGGCTGGCAGTTTCAGCTGGCCGTCGAAGTGCTGGGCCTGCTGGACAAGGCACGCAATACGGCGGCACGTGGATTGAGCGCACCGCAACTCGTTGAGGCCATGCAGGTGGAGACGCTGCAGCTGGAACCGGTGCTGGAGACGCTGGTGTCACTCGACTGGGTCGGGCGCGTGAACGAAGTCGATGATGGGGAGGACACGCGGTACGTCATGCTCGCCGACGTGCAGTCCACTGCGATGGAGCCGCTCATGCGCCACTTGCTGCTGCCCCATTCAGATGCCACCGACAAGCTCTGGAAAAGCGGGCAGCTCTCGACGCTCTACCTCAAGGACGTGATCTGAAACCTGAACCCGTGCGGTTCAGATCTTGACCTTGCCGGTCCAGATGTCCTTGTACATCATCCAGTCGCCCATGAAGCTGTAGAGCGGACGCTTGAAACTCGCCGGCTTGTTCTTCTCGAAACCGAAGTGGCCGATCCAGGCAAAGCCATAGCCCACCAGCAAGCCCGCCAGCAGCCACCAGAAGTTGCCGGTGGCGATCAGCATGGCAAGGCATACCAGCGACAGGCTGGAACCCGCGAAGTGCAACCGGCGGCAGGTGAGGTTGCTGTGCTCGGTCAGGTAGAACGGATAGAACTGCGCGAACGATGTGAAGGTGCGCGGGTCGGTGCCGGTCGCTGGGGCGGTCGTGTCCATGGCTGTCTCCTGTTGGGCGCAGTCTATGCCAGTGTGAAGGGCGCGTGCAAGAACCCGCGAAACCGCGCGCGGCCGCCACGTTCCGGTGCGGCGGTGAGTCTGTAATCCGGAAAACGGCGCAGGAACCGTCCGATCGCGATGCGGCCTTCGAGCCGCGCCAGGCTCAGGCCCGCGCACTGGTGAATGCCAAATCCGAATGCCAGGTGGCGGTTGTCCTGCCGGGTCAGGTCCAGCACATCCGGATTGGCAAACTGCGCGGCATCGCGATTGGCTGCGCCAATGCAAAGGGTCACCAGTGTTCCTTCGTCCAGATCGGCGCCGCCCACGCGCACCGGCTTGACTGCACGACGGTTGCCCAGCTGGTTTGACGACTCGAAGCGCAGGAATTCATCCACTGCGGTTGCCATGATGGCCTCGGCTGACGGCGCGTCGGCAGCGGCGAGTCTGCGGTGAAGGGCCAGGCGCTCATCGGGCCACTCCTGCAACGACACCAGCGCATTGCCGATCAGGTTGGTGGTGGTCTCGTGTCCCGCGTTCAGGATGAACACGCAGTTTTGCAGCAGCTCTGTCTCGCTCAGCTGCTCGCCACCGGCTTCACCCTGTATCAGTCGGGTGAGCACGTCATGTTCGGGGTCGCCGGGGTTCTTGCGGCGGTCTGCGACCAGTCCGCGCAGGTAGCCCAGGAATTCGATGACGCTTCGATTGCCGAGCGCTTCCTGCTCCGGCGTGAGCCGGGGCTCCAGCGCACCGAGAATTGCCAGCGACCAACCGCGCAGGGGTTCGCGGTCTTCGTGCGGAACACCCAGCAGGTTGCCGATGATCTCGACCGGAATCGCCGATGCGAAATCTTCGATCAGGTCGCCGCCGCCCTTGCGTTCAATCCCAACGAGCAGGCGATCGACGAGCAGCACCAGCCCCGGCTCCATCTCCGCGATCGCGCGGCGGGTCAGGGCGCCCATGATCAAGCGACGAACGCGTGTATGCAGCGGCGGGTCGTTGAACACGAGGCTGGTCGTGTGGTGCTCCAGCAGGGGCGAGCCCGCGCCGTACTTGGGCGTGAACTCCACCTTCTTGTCGGAGCTGAACGACACGGCGTCGCGGTACACCGCCACCAGGTCTTCATGGCGCGTGAGAAAGATCGAGCCATCGGGCATGGCCTTGAGCGGTTCGCTTTCGCGAAGCAACGCATAGACGGGGTAGGGATTCGCATAGAAGTCGGCCGGGAGCGCGCGCAGGTCGAAGTCGCGGGCGATCTCGCTCGCGCGCTCACGCGTCATCAGGGGTGTAGCGACGATGCTCATGGTTTGACAGGGATGGTTTTGAGGTTGGCATCGGCCATGCCTACGAGCAGTGCCTTGCCATCGGGCGCCACGCGAAACTCGCCGTAACGGGCGGCCTGCCAGCGATCGCCGTCGCCTTCGCGAAAGAACCAGCTGTCGCTCACCAGCATCCAGCGTCCGCCTATCGGTGTGAGTTCGATGCGTATCTCACCGGCGGCCAATGGCGCATTGGAAGGGGCGACGCGAACCAGCGTGGCAACGCCGGTGACCGGGTCACGCTGGGCGATGACATGCGGGCGTGCATCGGCCATGCCTTGCTGCAACGATGCATCGTCAGTCGTCGGGATGTTGTAGTTCAGGCGCATGAAATCGCCCTGCATCAACGAACGCGGATCGACGGGCGCGAGCGCAACAAAGACTTTCTGGCCGCTCGCAATCAGCGATTCCTTTTGCCAGATCGAGTAGTTGGCAACGGCCAGGGTGGCGGCTGCGCCTGCAATCATCAGCGCGGCGCCCCAGTTGCCGGGTGTGTTCGCCGGCCCGGTCGCTACGGATGGCACCGACTTGCGGCGAGCGATCCACGCCAGGACGCCCAGCACCACGCCAGTCGATGCCAGTACGAGCGCCTTCTGCGTGAGCGGCCATGCGAGCTGGTAGTAGAAGCTGCCGACGATCCACACGGCGGTCACGGTGGCGGCAGCGGCCAGCCGCCACCGATGTGTCGTCGATGTCCATGCGAGGACGAGCAACGCCGCCCCGAGCGAGGGGAGAAACCACGCGAGCCCGGCCAGCGCGATGGCAGCCGCCGCAGGTGCGGGCGCGCGCAGCGTCGGCCAGCGCCTGCCCGCCCACAGGAGTGCCGCAAGCCCCAGAACCAGCGAGCAACCCTGGGTCAGGTAGAAGCCTTCGCCTGCACCTCGCCGCGATCCTGACCCTGCCTCGCGAGCCACTTCGCCAACGAAGCCGCCACCGAGGGAGCCGCCCACCAGGAACGTCATGCCCGCCCACCACGCAAGTCCCGCGAGCAGCACGAGAAGCCAGCCGGCGGCAACCGACTCCACCAGTGCGGCCCGGGACGCGCCCAGTTGCCGCTGGCTGAGCATGGCAAGCAACCAGACTGCGAGCACCCCGTGGAGCGCGACCCACAACGTGAACATCGAACCGTTGAGGCCCTGCATCAGCCGCGACGGGCCCAGCACGATCACGGAAAGACCGGCAGCAGCAGCGCCCAGTAGTACGCGCAGCCACGGCCGGGGTATGGCTGCTGCAACGCCGACCGCGACCAGCGCCAGCAGGCAGGCGGCAGCCCGGTCAGGCAGGTTCTCGAAAAATGCAAAGCCCAAGGCGGCACCGCCGACGAGCAAACCCGGAACGGCAAGCTGCTCGACGAAGACGGGCAGGTCTTTTGAGCGCAGCACAACGATGGACGCGGCCAGCAGCAGAATGCCGACAAAGAGCGCACCGACACTGTTGCGCACCAGCGGCCCCAGCAGGATGCCGACGACGGCGATCAGCGGGATTGCCGCGAGCCACGCACCCAATGCCACGAGCAGCGTCACCGGCCACGGACGGCCTTCCGGTTGGGGCAGTTGCGTGCCGCCCGGCAACAGGCCGCGCGCGATGGCCGCGTTCAGGGCTTGCAGCAATCCGTCATCGCGACGGCCGGTCCTGGTCATGAGGCGGACTCCGTGTCCTGCGCGCCATAGCGCCTGGCCAGACGCATGATCAGGCTCACCGATGCGGCGAGGATGCCAGCGGCAGCCAGGCCGATCAGCATCAACCGGCCGACGAGGTCGTTGCCACCCCCGGTGAAGAACCATCGGGCCAGGCCTGTGATGATGAGCGTGTCCAGTCCCAGGGCCAGCGCGCTCAGCGCAAAGATGTCGAAGAACCGCTGCTGCGCCAGCAGGGCCGCCGCGAGAAACAGCACGGCCAGCGCGAGCGGATAGTGCGGTGCGACTTCACGAAAGAACAGGCCTCCCAGGGCCGTCGCGGTGATGCCGATGACAGCCAGCGTCACGGCGGTACGCATGGCCCATGGGCCGGCACCCGTGAATCGCGCGAATGCCGCGCTCAGCGCTGCGATCACGACACCGCTCGCGGCCCATGCGATGAGATAGGTGGTCAGGTCCTGCGGTTCCACGCGCCAGCGATGGCTGGTGTGCGCGAAGACCCATAGCGAGATCGCGGTCATCGCGACCAGGGCCCACGGCGCCCACAACACATCGCTGCGCGCGCCCAGGCAAAGGGGCAGGGCGAGCACCGCCCACAACGCGAACAGTTGCCACGCGTCCGCGCCGGTCTGGTAGGTCTGGCCGAAATACGCGAACAGCCCGCCTATGCAGATCAGGGCGAGCAGACCGAGCGGCGCGCGAAGGTTCGCGCGACTCGCAGCAGCAATGCACATGACGGCGATCACGCCCTGGAGCAGGGCAAACCGCGCGGTGCGGCCCATCGTGTCCCAGTTGGCCGCAAGCCACAGGATCACGCCGAGCCCGACCAGCGCGGCAGCGATCACGGCAATCGCCGGCCACAGCAGGCGCCTCGCGGCAGCAGGCTCCTGGTTCAGTCCCGCCTCATCGACCAGCAGTTGCGCGCCGGTGGGGTCCAGCGCGTGCCGCGCCGCGAGTTCGTACAGCGACAGTCGCGCGCTCATGCCTTGATCTGGAGGAAATCGGTCAGCGCAAACAGGACTTCATCGGGCGCTTCTTCCATCATCTGGTGGCCTGCCTCGACCAGCACGGTTTTCGAGCCTGGCGATCGGGCCTGCAGCGTCTGCGCCATGCGCGGCAGCGTCATCGCATCGCTCCTGGCCAGCAGGAACAGCACAGGACACTTCACTTTCTCGATCGCAGCGTCGCCGCCCTGGTAGTCGTCGCAAGCCTTGAAACCGCGATGGAAGAGATTCACCCTGGGATTGCTGGCGAGAACGCGGCGCATCAGCGCGCGACCGCCGCCGTACAACCACGTTCCGGGCCCGGCGGAAGACGGCGGCGGCGCAAGCGTGGAATGCGAATAGATGTTGACCATGTCGATGGCCTTCATCGGTGCGTTGAGCGA
Organism: Pseudomonadota bacterium; assembly: GCA_040386575.1. Lineage (GTDB taxonomy): Bacteria > Pseudomonadota > Gammaproteobacteria > Burkholderiales > Burkholderiaceae_C > Ramlibacter. The sequence continues at coordinate 23,028 of JAZKFI010000036.1, read as the reverse complement.
GTTGTCCAGCAGCGCCGGCGACACCTTCATCGGGAAAGCGGTGCCGACCAGGGCGAGGTGGCTCACGCGGTCGGGCGCTGTGGCCGCAGCTTCGAGGGCAGTGAGGGAGCCGAAGCTGTGTCCGATCAGCGCCGCCTGCATCACGCCCGCTGCGTCGAGCAGGTCGATCACGAACTGCGCCGCTTCCTCGACGGTCTTGGGCGGCTCGCCCTCGCTCTTGCAGTGCCCCGGCAAGTCGGGCGCCAGCACGTTCCAGCCGTGGTTGGCGAAGTAGCGTGTCTGCAGGATCCAGACACTGTGGTCGTTGAGCACGCCGTGGATGAACACGGCGGTCGGCTTCGCCGCATCGAATGCCTTGCCGCCGGTGTAGCAGTAGGTGTTGTGGCCGTTGACGTTCAGGAACATTTTTTGTCTGTCTCTCTCTGTGTCGTGCCGGACCTGATCCGGCATCCATGCCTTCTGTCGCGCCGTCTGGATTGCGGCGGATTCCAAGGATCCCTGCGGTCTCGGTCCGCAATGACAGCCTTACCCGTTTGTCATGCCGGACTCGATCCGGCATCCATGACTTCCGGCCAGCCTCAAGCCGCCTTCTCGGCTGCCTTCAGCGCCCGCTTCAGATCGTCCAGCAAATCGTCCGCATCTTCCAGCCCGATCGACAGACGGATCGTGCCTTGCGTGATGCCTGCGCCCGCGAGCGCGTCGTCCGTCATCCGGAAGTGCGTCGTGCTCGCAGGGTGAATCACCAGCGAGCGGCAATCGCCCACGTTCGCAAGGTGGCTGAACACCTTCAGCGATTCGACAAACTTCTTGCCCTGCTCACGGTTGCCCTTGATGTCGAAGCTGAACACCGACCCCGCCCCGCGCGGCAAGAGCTTTTGCGCCAACGCATGGCTGGGGTGCGATTCCAGCATGGGGTGCCCGACCCGCGACACCAGCGGATGCGCAGCAAGAAACTCCACCACCTTGCGGGTGTTCGTCATGTGCCGGTCCATGCGCAGCGACAGCGTTTCGATGCCTTGCAGGATGAGCCACGCCGTGTGCGGGCTCATGCACGCGCCGAAGTCGCGCAGGCCTTCGCGCCGTGCGCGAAGCAGGAAGGCGCCCACCGTCGATTCCTCGGTGAAGACCATGTTGTGAAAGCCCGCATACGCCTCGGTCAGCTCGGAGAACTTGCCCGATTTCTCCCAGTCGAACGAGCCACCATCGACCACCAGCCCTCCAATGACCGTGCCGTGGCCCGAGAGAAACTTGGTCGCCGAGTGATAGATGAGATCGGCGCCCAGGTCGAACGGCTTCATCAGGTATGGCGTGGTGAAAGTCGAATCGACCAGCAACGGCACGCCGGCCTCGTGCGCAATGGCGCTCACGGTCGGGATGTCGAGCACGTCCAGGCCGGGGTTGCCCACCGTTTCGCCGAACAGCAGTTTCGTATGGGGCTGGATGGCCGCGCGCCAGCCGTCGATATCGCCGGGCTTGACGAACGTCGTGTCGATGCCGAACCGCCGCATGGTGTAGTGCAGCATGTTCTGCGACCCGCCGTAGAGCGCGGAACTCGCCACGATGTGCGAACCCGCGCCCATGATCGTCGCGATCGCCAGATGCAGCGCCGCCTGCCCGCTGGACGTGGTGATCGCGCCCACGCCGCCTTCCAGCGCCGAAATGCGTTGCTCCAGCACCGCATTGGTCGGGTTGCTGATGCGTGAATACACGTGGCCCGAACGTTCGAGGTTGAAAAGTGCGGCCGCGTGGTCGCTCGATTCAAAAACAAAGGACGTCGTGAGGTGGATCGGAACGGCGCGCGCGCCGGTGGTCGGGTCGGGCTGTGCGCCCGCGTGCAACGCCAGCGTGTCGAAGCCGGGATCGGAGTAACCGGGCATGAAATGCGTCTCCTGGGATGTCTGCCTGTATGGCTGCGCTATGGAACTGCCCCGCATTGTGGGCTATATTGTTTCCACGGGGCAGCGGCCCCCAGCACTTCAGGAGACAGCCATGAAAGTCAGCGACATCCTTCGCGTGAAGGGCAACACGCTCTACACCGTCGCACCCGATGAACCCTTGTCCCGCGCGATCGACATCATGGCCGAGAAGGACATCGGCTCGCTCGTGGTGATCGACCACGGCGAACTCACGGGCATGCTCACTTTCCGCGAACTGATCCTGTGCATCGTGAAAAACGGGGGCGCCGTCGGCAACACGCTGGTTCGCACCGCGATGGACGACCATCCGCTCACCTGCACATCGGAGACCGAGCTCGACGAAGTGCGCCGGATGATGCTGGACCGCCACGCGCGCTACATGCCGGTGATGGACAAGCGAATGCTGATGGGCGTGATCAGCTTCTACGATGTCGCCAAGGCGGTGGTCGATAGCCAGAATTTCGAAAACAGGATGCTCAAGGCCTACATCCGGGACTGGCCGGGCGGCGAGGAAGACCAGCAGACCGGTTGAACGGTCTGGCACGGCGGCTCTGGCCGCGGTGCGTGAATCCCCTCGACGCCTGCGCCCGGCGCTACAGTCCGGCCGAATCGGTTCCGACAATGATCAGCTCAGGCCCGGTGCCCGCGCCGCCCGGATCCGGCGCGCCGGTGTCTGGCGCCGTCCCGGGGCCGGGGCCACCGAACCAGGGTCCGTGCGCCAGGAGTGCGTCTAACGCGTGATCGGGCAGATGATCAGCCGCAATGGAAAATCCTTCGGGGAATCCGTAGTCAATGAGTATTGCCATTTTTTGGCTCCTGGTTGATTAACGGTCCTCGTCGATTACGAGGGCCTGAAACATCGTTCTCTTTTGAAGCGGGTTGCGTAACTAGACATTCGTCCAAACTCGCGTGTGCAGCCAAATTCGTCGTTCAGAGGCTCACTGCGCGCGAGGTCCACTTCAATCCGGGGCTCGGGGATAATCGGCCCCATGAGCGGCAACACCTTCGGCACCCTTTTCGCGGTCACCAATTTCGGCGAGTCCCATGGCCCTGCCATCGGCTGTGTCATCGACGGCTGCCCTCCGGGCATGGAACTGTCGGAAGCCGACATCCAGCCAGACCTCGATCGACGCCGTCCCGGCACCAGCCGCCACGTGACACAGCGCCAGGAAGAAGACAAGATCGAGATCCTGTCGGGCGTGTACGAAGGCCGCACCACCGGCACGCCGATCTGCCTGCTGATCCGAAACATGGACCAGCGCAGCAAGGATTACTCCGAGATCGCGCGCACCTTCCGCCCCGGCCATGCGGACTACACCTACCTGCAGAAGTACGGCCTGCGCGACCCGCGCGGCGGCGGCCGGTCTTCGGCCCGGCTCACGGCGCCGATGGTCGCGGCGGGCGCTGTCGCCAAGAAGTGGCTGGCACAGAAGTACGGCACGGTGTTTCGCGGTTGCATGCAGCAAGTCGGCGACATCGCCATCGGTTTCGACAGCTGGGACCACGTCGCCAACAATGCCTTCTTCGCGCCGGTTGCCGACGTGTCTGAGCTGGAGGCGTACATGGACAGCCTGCGCAAGTCGGGCGACTCGTGCGGCGCGCGAGTTCGCGTCACGGCCTCGTCGGTGCCGGTGGGACTGGGCGAGCCGCTCTTTGACAAGCTCGATGCCGACATTGCCTACGCGATGATGGGAATCAACGCGGTGAAGGGCGTCGAGATCGGCGCCGGCTTCGACAGCGTGACCCAGCGCGGCACGACCCACGGCGATTCGCCGACGCCGCGCGGATTTCGCACCAACAATGCCGGCGGCACGCTCGGCGGCATCAGTTCCGGGCAGGATCTCGAAGTCTCGATTGCCATCAAGCCCACCAGCTCCATCATCAGCCCGCGCGAAACCATCGACGTGGACGGTCAGGCGACCGAGGTGGTCACCAAGGGCCGACACGACCCCTGCGTAGGCATTCGTGCCACGCCGATTGCCGAGGCGATGCTGGCACTGGTCGTGATGGAGCACGCCTTGCGCCACCGGGCGCAAAACGCCGATGTGGTGCCGCCCATCGAGCCGGTCGCGTCGTCCTTCCTGTAGCGTCGGCTCGTCCGAGAGCCTGTCGGCGTAGTCCTACGCTGCGCGCTCCCGTGGTTCGACAGCCCGGGTTCCACCCGCACGCCATAGTGCTCCATCGAATGACGAAGGAGCCGTGATGGCAACCAGCAAACCCAAGAAGACCAGCTCTGCAGGTGCTGCAAAGACTGTGGCCAAGCACCGCGAGATGCAACGCGAGCAGGACAGCAAGGACAAGGCGCAGGCGAAGAAGTCCGAGCCCGAATCGAAGAGGGCCGTGCAGGCGGGGCCGCGAAAGCAGCCGGCACCGCCGCTGCCAGACCAGCATCTGGCCAAGCCCGGCCTCGAAGCCGACATGGAACTCAAGCCGCAGTTTCTCGCGCCCGAGTACACGGGCAGCGGCAAGCTCAAGGGCATGGTCGCGATCATCACGGGTGGCGACTCCGGGATCGGCCGAGCGGTGGCGGTGCTGTTTGCGCGAGAAGGCGCCGATGTTGCCATCGTCTACCTCAGCTCACACGAAGACGCGCAGGAGACGCAGCGCTGCGTCGAAGCCGAAGGGCGCGAATGCCTGCTCATCGCAGGCGATGTGAAGGACTCGAAGTTCTGCGACCAGGCCGTCAAGCAGACCGTCAGGAAGTTCGGCGGGCTCGACATCCTGGTGAATAACGCCGCGTTCCAGCTGCACGCCAGCGGCCTGGAAGACGTGACCGACGAGCGCCTGGAGATGACCTTCCATACCAACATCTTCGGCTACTTCTACATGGCCCGCGCAGCGGTCCCGCACCTGAAACAGGGCTCGTGCATCATCAATACCGGCTCCGTCACGGGGCTGGAAGGCAGCGCGCAGTTGCTGGATTACTCGGCGACCAAAGGGGCGATCCATGCGTTCACCATGTCGCTCGCCAGCAATCTTATCGACAAGGGAATCCGCGTGAATGCGGTGGCACCTGGGCCTGTCTGGACGCCACTCAACCCCGCCGACAAGGAGCCCAAGAAGATCCGGGAGTTCGGCAAGCAGACCGACATGAAGCGGCCGGCACAGCCCGAAGAGATTTCACCTGCCTATGTGTTCCTGGCGTCACCCGTGTGCTCCAGCTACATCACGGGCATTGTGTTGCCGATTACCGGCAGTGTCGGCAGCTGATGTAGAGTCATCGGCATGACCACGCCCATCAAAATCGACTTCGTCTCCGATGTCTCGTGCCCCTGGTGCGCCATCGGGCTCGCATCCCTGGAAACTGCCTTGAAACGCCTGGATGGCGAGGTGGCGGCGACGCTTGCCTTCGAGCCGTTCGAGCTGAACCCCGGGATGCCACCGGGCGGGCAGGACATCACCGAGCACCTCACGCAGAAGTACAGGTCCACGCCCGAGCAACAGGAAGCTGCGCGCGACGCGATCCGCGAGCGCGGCAAGGCAGTGGGTTTCGAGTTTCGCAAGGAAGGCAGGGGCCGCATCTACAACACCTTCAATGCACACCGGCTCCTGCATTGGGCGGCGATCGAAGGCAACGAACGGCAGCACGCCCTCAAGAAGGCGCTGCTCACCGCTTACTTCACCGATGGCAAGAGTCCGGAAGACAAGGATGTGCTGGTAGGCGCGGCGACGCAGGCGGGGCTCGACCCGCTACGCGCGCGCGAGATTCTCGACAGCAACGAATTTGCTGACGCCGTGCGTGAACGTGAATCGTTTTTTCACCAGCAGGGCATCAATGCCGTGCCCGCCGTGATCATCAACGACCGCTACCTCATCCAGGGCGGCCAGCCACCGGAGACATTCGAGGAGTCGCTGCGGCAGATCGCACGCGACGCTGGCACCGAGGATGAAGAGGACGGCCGGGGTCAGACGGCAGGCCGGTAGCGCTCGTTGACCGTCATCCAGAAATCGTGCACCTGCCGCATCTTGCGGCGCAGCTCGTCATAGTCGGTGGCCTTGCGAACATAGCTGTTGGCGCTGTTGGCATAGCACGCGGCGATGTCGGTTTTTTCGGTCGAGGAAGAATGCATGACGACCGGGATCGTCGCTGTGCGCGGGTCCTTGCGCATCGCCTTGAGAACATCCAGGCCGTGCAGGCGTACCAGTTTCATGTCGAGAATGACCAGGCGCGGTTGCACCGAGGTGTCGCGGTTGGCATGCGGGCCGCGGCCGAACAGGTAGTCGAGGGCCTCCACGCCGTCGGTTGCCGTGGCGATCTCGCTCGGATTACAGCATTCGCTGAGGGCCATGACCGTCAGTTCGAGGTGATCGGGGTTGTCATCCACCACGAGAATCGAGGCGTGGTTCATCGCGAGCCCTAACAAGACCATTTAGTTCCAGCCAGGCGGCTGGACTCTCCCTGTCGTGGCGCGTTTCGGATCTGTGTCCATTGACGCCACCGTGGATTTTTACACAGGCAACGGTGCGCGTGTCATTGAACTTGGGTGTTCGTGTCACTCATTTGACCGGCGTGCGCCGCACATGAGGCCCTCAGCTCATCCGCTGAGCTCAGATCCGCGTCAGCAACACCGGAACCGATGCCACCAGCAGCGCAACGCCTGAAAGTGCGAGCAGGCACAGGATGACCTTGCGAAACGCGACATCGCTGATGCCCGTATAGAGACGCGCGCCCATCAGTGAAGGGATGAGTACCGCAGGAGCGACCACGGCGAAGAGCGGCAGGTGCTTCGCGGTGACGATGCCTGTTGCGATGTAGGTGACGAACGTAATCGTCAGCATCGACAGGTTGAAGTTCTGGATGATGGAGCGCTGCACATCCTTGTCGAGATTGCGCAGGGCGCACCAGAGCGTCGGCGCAACGCCCGTGAATCCACCCAATCCCCCCATCAGGCCGCCGAGCCAGCCCGACAGAGCATCCCCGATGCGTCCGCCGCGCGTGATGCGCGGCAGCCGATCGGCAAAAAACATGAGCGGGCACACCACGATGACGAAAAGGCCGAACAGCGCCTTGAAGAGCGCCACGTCCAGGCGCGGCAGGATCCACACCCCGATGGGCAGGCCGACGAGGCCACCGAGGATGAAGGGCGCGAGCCGCTTCCAGTCGAAGCCGCGCCGCACGGTCACCGCCTGAATGACCTGGCCGGTGAATCCGCCGAAGACGGCGAGTGCCGCAGCGAGCGCCGGCTCCAGCGTCCAGGCCCAGATCGACATCGCAGTAAGGCCAAACCCGAAGCCCGACAGGCCCTGGATGAAGCCGGCGAGGGCAGCGCCGACGATGATGACGATGAGCTGGTCCACAGTGCGTCATCGTACCTGTCATGCCGGACCTGATCCGGCATCCACCGCGAAGCGGCAGCGGCGCTCGATCGGAAATGGATTGCGGATCAGGTCCGCAATGACAGCCTTTGCGCCCTATTCGTAAGCCGACATCGGCACGCACGCGCAAAACAGGTTGCGGTCCCCGTACACGTTGTCCACCCGGCCAACGGGCGGCCAATACTTGGCGTGGCGCTTTTCGCCCAGCACCGCGGCGCCCACTTCACGCGAATACGCATGCGGCCACTCGCCCTTGATGAGCGACACGGCAGTGTGGGGCGCGTTCCTGAGCGGGTTGTCGTCCTGCGGCCATTCGCCGCGCTCGATGCGGCGGATCTCTTCGCGGATCGCGATCATCGCGCCGATGAAACGGTCGAGCTCATCCAGCGTTTCGCTCTCCGTCGGCTCCACCATCAGCGTGCCGGCCACAGGAAAGCTCAACGTCGGCGCATGGAAGCCATAGTCGATCAGGCGCTTGGCCACGTCTTCCGCCGAGACGCCGCTGGCTTCCTTCATCGGGCGCAGGTCCAGGATGCACTCGTGTGCGACGTGGCCGTTGGCGCTGGCGTAGAGGGTAGGGTAGTGATCCTTCAGGCGCGCGCTGATGTAGTTGGCCGAAAGAATCGCCACTTCGGTCGCCTGCGTGAGGCCTTCCGGACCCATCATCCTGCAATACATCCAGCTGATCGGCAGCACGGCCGCATTGCCCAGAGGCGCAGCAGAAACAGCGCCCACCGCGCGACCCGTGATGCCGCCCGCTTCATGACCGGGCAGGAACGGCACCAGGTCTTCGACCACGCACACCGGCCCGACGCCAGGGCCTCCGCCGCCGTGCGGAATGCAGAAAGTCTTGTGCAGGTTGAGGTGACTCACATCGCCGCCGAACTCGCCCGGCGCGGCGACACCGACGAGCGCATTCATGTTCGCGCCATCGACATACACGCGCCCGCCGTGCTTGTGCACCAGCGCGCAGAGTTCCTTGACCTGCATCTCGAACACGCCGTGCGTGCTGGGGTAGGTGATCATCACGCAGGCGAGCTTGTCGCTGTGCTGCTCGCACTTGGCCCGCAGGTCGGCGAGGTCCACGTTGCCGTTGTCGTCGCAGGCGGTCACGACGACCTGCATGCCGACCATCTGCGCGCTGGCGGGATTGGTGCCGTGCGCAGAAGAAGGAATCAGGCAGACGTTGCGATGGCCCTGGCCCTTGCTCTCGTGGAAGGCCTTGATCGCCAGCAGGCCCGCGTATTCGCCCTGCGAGCCCGCGTTGGGCTGCAGGCTGATTCCCGCATAACCGGTGGCCTGGCACAGCCATGCGCGCAACTGCTCATCGAGCTCGGCATAGCCTTGCTGCTGGTCGCGCGGCGCGAACGGATGGATGTTGGCGAACTCGGGCCAGGTGATGGGAACCATCTCGCTGGTCGCGTTGAGCTTCATCGTGCAGCTGCCCAGCGGAATCATGCTGCGGTCCAGCGCAAGGTCCTTGTCCGACAGGGCGCGGATGTAGCGCAGCATGCCGGTCTCCGAGTGATGGGAGTTGAACACCGGATGCGTGAGGAACTCGCTGGTGCGGCGCAGTTGCGTCGGGATCATCGGTTCGATGCCCTTTTCGAACGCGTCGAAGGACGGCAGCGTCTTGCCTTCGCCCATGAACACCTTCCACACCAGTTCGATGTCGTCGCGCGTCGTGGTTTCGTCGAGCGAGATCAGGATGTACTCGCGGTAATACACGCGCAGGTTGGCGCGCATCGAGCGGGCGCGGGCGGCGAAAGATTCGGTCTCATCGCCTGTGTGGAGCGAGAGCGTGTCGAATGCGCTGTCCTGGCGCGGCTTGTGGCCGAGTTGCTCCAGACCCTTTGCCAGGATCGCCGTGTAGCTGGCCACGCGCTGCGCAATTCGCTTGAGCCCCTTCGGTCCGTGATAGACGGCGTACATGCTCGCGATGACAGCGGGCAGGACCTGCGCCGTGCAGATGTTGGATGTGGCCTTCTCGCGCCGGATGTGTTGCTCGCGGGTTTGCAGCGCAAGGCGATAGGCAGGGTTGCCGTGCGAATCGACGCTGACGCCCACCAGCCGTCCAGGCAGCGAGCGCTTGAGTTCGTCCTTGCAGGCCATGTAGGCAGCGTGCGGGCCGCCAGCACCCATCGGCATGCCGAAGCGCTGGGTGGTTCCGACGACGATATCCGCGCCGAACTCGCCGGGCGGCACCAGCAGCGTGAGCGCGAGCAGGTCAGCGGCAACGACCAGCGCCGCCTGCTTCGCGTGAACCTTGTCGGCATCCGCTCGCAGGTCGTCGATACGGCCGCTGGTCGAAGGGTACTGCGCGAGCACGCCGAAGTAGTCGCCCGTGAGCAGTTCTTCCCACTCGGGCCCGGAGTTCGCCAGCCGCACCTCGATGCCCAGCGGCTTCGCGCGCGTCTGCACCACCTCGATGGTTTGCGGATGGCAGTCGCCCGCCACGACGAACACGTGGCTCTTGCTCTTGACGCTGCGCTTGGCCAGCGTCATTGCTTCTGCAGCGGCCGTTGCTTCATCGAGCATCGAGGCGTTGGCAATCGGCATGCCGGTGAGGTCGCAGACCATCGTCTGGAAGTTCACCAGCGCTTCCATGCGGCCCTGGCTGATCTCGGCCTGGTAGGGCGTGTAGGCCGTGTACCAGGCGGGGTTCTCCAGGATGTTGCGCAGGATCACGCCGGGGGTGTGCGTGCCGTGATAGCCCTGTCCGATGAAGCTCTTGAACAGCTGGTTCTTCGCGGCCATCGCCTTGAGCTCGGCCAGTGCTGCGGCTTCGGTCGTTGCCGCCGGAATGTTCATCGCGCTCTTGCGCGCGATCGAGCGCGGCACGATGCTGTCGATGAGCGCTCGGCGCGATGACTCGCCGATGACGTCGAGCATCAGCTTCTCGTCGGCGGCTTCGATGCCGATGTGGCGCGCGACAAATTCGCAAGGGTTCTCAAGCTCGCCGAGGGGGCGGGCGGATTGCATCAACATGGGGGCTCCGGGGGAAACGATAGTGATGTCATGGTGGGCTCGACCCGCAATCCAGGCTGCACCCGATCAGGCGCCGTTGCCGCTTCGCGGTGGATGCCGGATCGGGTCCGGCATGACAACCGGTGGCTGTCATGGCGGGCTTGACCCGCAATCCAGATGGCGCCCGATCAGTCGCGGTCGCCGCTTCCAGATGAATGCCGGATCGAGTCGCATGACAGGTTCTGGGTTAGCTGCCGGCCTTGGAAAACTTCGCGTAGTCCGGCTCATCCATGAGCACGTCGAACTCGGCCATGTCCTTGATCAGGATCTTGAAGAACCAGCCGTTGCCCATCGGGTCGGTGTTGGCCAGTGAGGGATCGGCGCGCAACTCTTCGTTGACTTCGGTCACTTCACCGGCAATCGGCATGAACACATCGGCGGCTGCTTTCACCGACTCGACCACACCCGCGACTTCGCCCTTGGTGTAGACGCGCCCGACCTCGGGCAGGTCCACGAACACCACATCGCCCAGCGCATCCTGCGCATGCAGCGTGATGCCCACCACAGCGGCCTCGTGGTCCTCCAGCTGGATCCACTCGTGGTCTTCGGTGTACTTGACTGTCATGTTTCTCTCCTAAAAATTGGGGTCAGATTCCAATTAGCAACTAATGGGATGGGCCGCGATAGTAGTTCTGCTTCACGAAGGGCATCGCAACCACTTCCATCGGCACCAGCTTCCCGCGAACGACTGCATTGATCTTCGTGCCGATGGCTGCGTGCGCCGCATCGACATACGCCATCGCCACAGGCCTGTCGATCGTGGGGCCGAGCAGCCCGCTCGTGACTTCGCCAATCGAGGCGCCAGCGGCATCCTGCAAGGGCGTGTGATCGCGCACCGGCACCCGCTCCAGCGCGATCAGTCCCACGCGCTTGCGCAAGACCTGCGACGCATCCTGCAATTGCGCCAGCACCTTTCCTGCACCGGGAAAGCCGCCTGCGCGCTCACCGCCTGTGCGGCGAACCTTTTGCATGGCCCAGTTCAGGCCAGCCTCTACCGGCGTCGTGGTGGTGTCGATGTCGTTGCCGTACAGGCAAAGGCCCGCTTCGAGCCGCAGGGAGTTGCGTGCGCCAAGGCCGATGGGTTTGACCTCGGGCTGCCTGAGCAATTCGCGTGCAAAGGCGTCAGCCTGGGACTCATGCACCGAGATCTCGAAGCCGTCTTCGCCGGTGTAGCCGCTGCGGGTGACGAACAGTTCCTGCCCGTTCCATCCGAATGGGCCGCCGGTCATGAAGACGAGTTGAGCCACGCCCGGCAAGATACGCTCCAGCGCATCGACCGCCTTAGGCCCCTGCAACGCCAGCAGCGCACGCTCGGGCATCGGGATGACATCGCAACGGTCCCCGATCTTCAAGGACATGTGCGCGATGTCGCCAACCTTGCATGCGCCATTGACGATCACGAACAGGTGATCGCCGCGATTGACGAACATCAGGTCGTCGATGATCGTGCCCTCGTCGGTCAGCAGCAGTCCATAGCGCTGCTTGTTGACACCCAGCCCGATCACATCGACCGGCATCAGCGTCTCGAACGCTGCGGCAGCGCCGCCACCCACCAGGCGAAGCTGCCCCATGTGCGAGACGTCGAACAGCCCTGCGGCCTGGCGTGTGTGCCTGTGTTCGGCCATCAGGCCCTGGGGGTATTGCACCGGCATCGAGTAGCCGGCAAAGGGAACCATGCGCGCACCGAGTTCGAGGTGCAGGCTGTGCAATGGCGTTTGTTGCAGCGATTGCTGCGAGGGTGCTGTGGACAGATCGGACAAGTCGGCGGCTCCGAAGCTCAGGGACCAGGGCTGTTCAATCCAATGAACCGTGCCCGTAAATCCATCGTACACACGATGGTCGGCCCCTGCTGTCCGCTTTACCTGAGAGATTCACCCGATCCTTCAGCGGCCATCGGGTTTGCTCCTTCGGTGGACTTCAGGCCCGCAACGGGTGAAGCCTCTCTCCAGCAAGGTGAACGTCCGTAATGCATGGACGCCTTGTCAGTCCTTTGTACCTGAGCGTTCGGGGTGGCCCTGCGCCTTCGGTGGTTCCCATCGGATGGGGACTCTCTCCTGACCCGCAAAGTATAGCCGCGCGAATCCGTGGCACTGCCGCGCCACGGGTGCGCGGATCACATGTTCACGTAGTTCGGACCGCCCCCGCCCTCAGGCGTCACCCACACGATGTTCTGCGTCGGGTCCTTGATGTCGCAGGTCTTGCAGTGCACGCAGTTTTGCGCGTTGATCTGCAGCCGGTCCTTGTTGTCTTCGGTCTTGACGAATTCATAGACACCGGCAGGGCAGTAACGCGCTTCGGGTCCGGCGAACTTTGCAAGATTGATGTTGACGGGAACCGATGGGTCCTTGAGCGTCAGGTGCGCAGGCTGGTCTTCCGCGTGATTGGTGTTGGAGATGAACACCGACGACAGGCGGTCGAACGTGAGCTTGCCATCGGGCTTGGGATAAACGATGGGCTTGCAGTCCGCCGCGGGCTTGAGGTACGCGTGGTCCGGCTTGTCGCGATGCAGCGTCCATGGGATGCGACCGGCCAGCGCGAACTGCTCGATGCCGTTCATCAGCGTCGCCGTGAACAGGCCCTTCTTGAACCACGCCTTGAAGTTGCGCGCCTTGTGCAGTTCCTCGTGCAGCCAGCTCTTTTCGAAGGCTTGCGGATAGGCTTCGAGTTCGTCGTGCTGGCGTCCCTCGCCGATCGCATTGAAGGCCGCCTCTGCAGCCAGCATGCCCGTCTTGATCGCCGCGTGACTGCCCTTGATGCGGCTCACGTTCAGGTAGCCGGCGTCGCAGCCGACCAGCGCGCCGCCTGGAAAGATCGTCCTGGGCAAGCTCGAAAGGCCCCCAGCCGTGATGGCCCGCGCGCCGTACGACACGCGCTTGGCGGGCTTGATGCCGTGGGCCTCGTCGCCTTCCAGATACCAGCGGATGTTGGGGTGGGTCTTCCAGCGCTGGAATTCCTCGAACGGGCTCAGGTACGGGTTGGAGTAGTCCAGCCCGGTGATGAAGCCGAGCACCACCTGGTTGTTTTCCATGTGATACAGGAAGGCGCCGCCGTAGGTGTCGCTGTCCATCGGCCAGCCGGCGGTGTGCATGACGAAGCCGGGCTGGTGGCGCTTGGGGTCGATCTCCCAGAGCTCTTTCACGCCCAGGCCGTAGGTCTGCGGGTCCTTGTCGGCATCGAGCTTGAACCTGCTGATGAGCTGGCGGCCCAGGTGGCCGCGCGAGCCTTCGGCGAACACGGTGTACTTCGCATGCAGCTCCATGCCGAGCTGGAAACTGTCGGTGGGCTCGCCATCCTTGCCAACGCCCATGTTGCCGGTGGCAACGCCCTTCACCGAGCCGTTGTCGTTGTACAGAATTTCCGCGGCCGGAAAGCCGGGGAAGATTTCCACGCCGATGGCTTCGGCCTGCTGAGCCATCCAGCGCGTGACATTGCCCAGGCTCACGATAAAGTTGCCGTGGTTCTGGAAGCACTGGGGCAAGAGGAAGTTCGGTGTGCGAAAGCCTGATTTCTCGCCCAGGAAGATCATCGCGTCGTCGGTGACCGGCTGGTTCAGGGGTGCTCCCTTTTCCTTCCAGTCAGGGATGAGTTCGGACAATGCGCGCGGGTCCATGATGGCGCCCGACAGCGTGTGCGCGCCGGGCTCGGAACCCTTTTCCAGCACGACGACCGAAATCTCCTTGCCGTTCTCGGCAGCGAGCTGCTTCAGGCGGATGGCAGTGGCCAGTCCGGCAGGTCCGCCGCCGACAACGACCACGTCGTATTCCATCGCTTCGCGCGGGCCGTACTGGGCCAGCAGTTCATCGTGCGTCATGGGTGAATATCTCGCTGATAATGATTTTGGTGGGTCTGGCGTGCTCGCGCAGTGCGCAGTGCGAATCGCATCGATTCTATTGCGCACGCGAGCATGCGAACGAACGTTTGCCTCTGTGGCCCGTACCTGAATTAGGCAGGAGACTCTTGTGAGCTACAGCATCGATTTGTCCGGACGCGTCGCCTTTGTCACCGGTGCCTCCAGCGGCCTTGGCGCGCAGTTCGCGCGCACGCTCTCGCGCGCAGGCGCAGCGGTGGTTCTGGCCAGCCGCCGTGTCGAGAAACTCAAGGACCTGCGGGCCAAGCTGGAGGCAGAAGGCGGTGACGCGCATGTGATGGAGCTCGACGTCACGTCCATCGACAGCATCAAGGCCGCAGTCGCCCACGCCGAAACCGAAGTGGGTTCCATCGACATCCTGGTCAACAATTCGGGCGTCAGCACCACGCAGCGCATCCAGGACGTGAGCGAGGAAGACTACGACTTCATCTTCAACACCAATGTGAAAGGCGCGTTCTTCGTCGCGCAGGAAGTCGGCAAACGCATGCTCGCGCGTGCGCGGGGCGCAGCGCCCGGCACCTACACGGGTGGTCGCATCATCAACATCGCCTCCATGGCGGGGCTCAAGGTGCTGCCGCAGATCGGCGCGTATTGCATGAGCAAGGCGGCAGTCGTCCAGATGACGAAGGTGCTCGCGCTCGAGTGGGGGCGCTTCGGCATCAACGTGAATGCGATCTGCCCCGGCTACATCGACACCGAGATCAACCACCTGCACTGGGAAACCGAGCAGGGGCAAAAGCTCGTTCAAATGCTGCCGCGCAAACGCGTCGGCCAGCCGCAGGACCTCGACGCGCTCATCGTCATGCTGGCGAGCAAGGAGAGCCACTTTATCAATGGGGCTGTCATCGCCGCCGACGATGGCTTCGGCGTCTGACGGCAGGCCCGGTCACTTCTGCTTCGGCACGCGTCCCATCAGGTAGAACTCGTTGTTGGGCATCATGTTCGAGAAGCTCGCGATGCGGTTCGACAGGCCGAAGAACGCGGTGATGGCCGCGATGTCCCAGATGTCTTCGTCCGAAAACCCGTGCGCATGCAGCGGTGTGAAGTCGTCGTCCCCAATCTCGTCGGAGTGCTGGCAGACCTTCATCGCGAAGTCGAGCATCGCGCGCTGGCGCGGCGTGATGTCGGCCTTGCGGTAGTTCACCGCGACCTGGTCGGCGACCAGCGGCTTCTTCTCGTAGATGCGCAGGATCGCGCCATGGGCCACGACGCAATAGAGGCAGTTGTTTGCCGCGCTCGTGGTGGTGACGATCATCTCGCGATCGCCCTTGGTCAGGCCGCTTTCACGGCCCACGGTTTCGGGCGTCATCAGGGCGTCGTGATACGCGAAGAACGCGCGCCACTCGGCAGGGCGGCGGGCCAGCGCGAGGAACACGTTCGGCACGAAGCCGGCTTTCTCCTGGACTTCGAGCACGCGAGCCTTGATGTCCTCGGGAAGGTCCTTGAGTTCGGGGGCGGGGTAGCGGTTCATGGGGTTTCCTTTCAATCGTCCAGGCCAGTCTTGCCCTTGCGGTGCGCCAGGAGTTTTTCGCCGGCGATTGCAAACACCACGGCGCCCGGCCACACCAGCTTGCCGCTTTGCTTGCCGCTGTAGAAGATGCCATCGGTTCGCGCGAGAACGGGTTTGCGTGCCTTGGGGCCTCGCGCATCCGAGGGGTCGATCACGTCGCAGATCGCCTGGCCCTTCTTCACACGGGTTCCCTTGGGGAAGTGATAGACGAGGATGCCTGAGGCCGGTGAATAGCCGACATCCATCCCGCCGATCGGCGTCGGCTCCGCCTTGAGCGCGGGCAGCTTGCCGGCGCGGCCGGCGACGATGCCGCGCCGCATGAGGTGGCGGTAGAGGTTCTTGCCGTCGGACTCGGCCATGGGGTGGCTCACGTCGTGCTGGCCTCGGTACTCCACCGTCGTCGAATGGCAGGCGGCGGGGATGGCCGCATCGGGAAAGCGTTCGGACAGGCGCGCCCACAAGCCGCCGTGCACGCCCGAGAAAGTCAGCGATTCCGCATAGGGGTCGCTGTAAAGGGTCGCTTCAGCGCCCAGGTCAGCCGCGAGATCGCGCACGCGGTCGGGCATGTCGCGTTTGGATGAGAACAGGTGCAGCACCGCGTCCTGGTCGCAGTGCAGGTCGAGCACGATGTCGGCATCGACCGACAGCTTCATGACCTCCACGCGCAGGGTCTGCAGCTCGTTCATCGGCTTCATCGCGGCCAGTTCGGCGAGCGCCGCGCTGCGGATGAGTGCGACGTTGCCCGCTTCGTCGGACCCCAGCTTGCCGGCCACGCGCGCGGCCACGCCGTCAGACAGGTCCAGCCAGTTGCGGTTGAAGTTGTCGCGTCCCAGGAAATCGTAGCGCCCCAGGTGCTGGTGGCCGGAGAGTTGCGACAGGCCGATCGGGTTGACCGTCGGCACCACCACGATCTCGCCTTGTATGAGCCCCTTTTTGTCGGCCTCAACCAGCATCGGCATCAGGTAGTGCAGGGCCATCGCCCCGGGTAGTTCATTGGCATGAACCGCTGCCTGGAGATAGGCCTTCGGCCGTGCGCCTCGCTTGCCGAAGTGATGCACCGCAATGCTGCGCGAAGTGCCCGGCGTCATCGTCGGCAGGACGATGGAACTCTTTCTGTGCGTCAACTTTGTCTCCTCGATCTTGTTTGTGATTATGCGGCGGCGGTCCTGGACGCCTGCGAGCCCGTATGCTCCAAAACTTCCAATCAAGGAGTGATGATGCAGTTACCAGACGATCCGCAAATCCAGGCAGGCCTTGCAACCCGCCGCGCCGTTCTTGGCGACAAATACGTGCAGGGCGCACTGGACAGGGCCACCGAATTCACTGCGCCCCTGCAGGAACTCGTGACCCGCCATGCGTGGGGGAACACCTGGCAGCGCCAGGGGATCGATCTCAAGACCCGCAGCATCGTCACTGTGTCGATGCTGGTAGCGCTCGGGCGCATGCACGAGCTGAAGATCCACGTTCGTGGCGCGCTCAATAACGGGGTGACGAAGGAAGAGCTCCAGGAGATCTTCATGCACGCCAGCGTCTATTGCGGATTCCCCGCCGCGGTCGATGCATTCCGCAGCGCCGCTGAAGTCATCGAAGGAGCTTGAGGATGGCAGTCGTACAGGGCGACAACGGACCCAACAATCTTCCGGGCACCGCGGGTGCCGATCAGATCGACGGATTGGGCGGCGACGACACGATGACCGGCCTGGGCGGCAACGACACCGTGAGCGGCGACAACGGGATCGACACGGCGGTGCTGTCGGGAACGCGCGCGAGCTATCAGTTCACGTTCGAGGCCAACGGTTCCACCTGGAACTCGGACCCGTTCATCACGACCCACACCACCCTCAAGTCGTTCGACGGCGTCGCCTCGCGCGATGGCAACGACACATTCAACGACATCGAATACATCCAGTTTGCCGACGGGACCGTGCGGTGGCACGACGTACCCGTGAGTTACCAGGCGGTCGGCGGCGAGCAGGAGTATGTGGGTGTCTTCGGCGGCACCATGAACGACACGATGGTGGGGCATGCCGGCAGCAATGGATTCATCGGCGGCCTGGGCAACGACTACATCGACGGCGGCGCCGGGTTCGACACGGCCGAGTACTACCCGTACAACAGCTATGTGACCATGCTGCCCGTCGCCGGCGGAGTGCAAGTCAACTTGGCGCTCGGCACTGCGACCGGCGCGTGGGGCAACGACACACTGGTCGGGATCGAAGGCGCTGCGGGCTCGCTGTACAGCGATGTGCTGATTGGCAACGACCAGGCGAACTACTTCGACGCGCTGCCTGGCAACGACACGCTCACCGGCGGCCTGGGCGACGACACGATCGACGGCGGGTCGGGGCTCGACTGGGCGATCTACCAGGGCAACCTCCACGACTACGAGATCGGCAACGATCTGGGCGGCGAACGGCAGGTCAACGACCTCGCCCTGGGCTCGGGCTTCGACTTCGCGTTGAACATCGAGCGTCTGCAGTTCGATGACCTGGGCATCGCGTTCGACCTCGACGGCCATGCCGGCGCTGCGGCTCGCCTGGTCGGGGTGCTGTTCGGAAGCGACTATGTGCACGACCCGGCGTACATGCGGATTTTCATCGAGGCATTCGATGACGGCTACGACCCCGAGCTCATCGCCTCGGTAGCGATAGACATCGTTTACCCCACGTACACGGATGAGCAGATCGCCCAGCTCATCTGGTTCAATCTGGCCCATCAGCAAGGGGCGCCGTCTGACATCGCTTTGTTGACAGGCCTGATAGAACAGTATTCAGACGCGTGGCTGGCCGTGCAGGCAGGCAACACGATCTACAACGAGAACAGCATCGACTTCGCGGCCCTGGTCACGAATGGCGTCGAGTTTCTCCCCATCATCTGATCGCGATCAATCACTCAAGGAATTTCGACATGGCACTGGTTCAAGGCGACGACGGCAACAACAACCTGTTCGGTTTTGCGAGCGACGACCTCATCGAGGGGTTCGGCGGGAACGATTACCTGGTCGGACTCGGCGGCGCTGACGCGCTCTACGGCGATGCCGGAAACGACACGCTGTCTGGCGGAGCAGGCGACGATGACCTCTTCGGCGGCTCCGGCCTGGACTGGGCGCGTTTCCAGGGCAATATCTCCGAATACCGCGTCACCAGTTTTTCGGATCACGTGAACGTCAATGACGTCACCTTCGACGGCGGCCTGGACTACGTCGGTGCGGACGTCGAGCGCATCCAGTTCGACGACCTGGGCATCGCCTATGACCTGTACGGCAATGCAGGTGCTGCCGCGCGCCTGATCGGCACGCTGTTCGGTGGCGAAGTGCTCTACAGCGAGCCGGTGTACATGCAGATCATCCTGGACGCTTTCGACGACGGCTACACGGCCGAGCAGATCGCAGCGGCAGCCATCGACATCGTGTACCCGACCTACACCGACGAGCAGCTGGCCGACCTGATCTACTACAACCTGGCCGGCTACTACGGCTCGCAGGGCGAGATCGATGCCATCGAATCCCTGATCTATGACTACGGTGACGCGTATATCACCGTGGCGGCAGGCTACACCAGCTACAACGACGTCAACATCGACTTCGCCGGGCTGGTTGCCAACGGCGTGGACTTCCTGCCGCTCATCTGACGACCGGGGCTGGCGCCTGGGTTCCTAGGCGCCCGCCATCAGCTTGTGCACGAGGTCGGCCGTGGTGTTGGCCTTGTACTTGCGCATCAGCCTCGCGCGGTAGATTTCCACCGTGCGGTGGCTGATGACCAAAGCCTTGCCGATTTCCTTGGAGGTCATGCCCTCCAGCAAGCGGGCCGCGACTTCACGCTCGCGCGCCGTGAGTTCCGCCTTCACCGGGCGCTGCGAACTCAGATCCTCGAATGACCAGATACCCGACTCGTGCGGGTCTTCGCGATTGAGCGCGCGGCCGGTCACGTGGCACCAGAACACATCGCCGTCGGCACGCTTCATGATGCGGTCGTCGGCGTAATGGCCCTTGGTGTTGAGAATGGGCGCCATGCGCGCGCCGAGCCGCTCGTACTCGTCGGCGCTGGGGTACAGCACCTGGAACGATTGGCCGATCAGCACCTCGCGTGAAGCACCGAACATCTCGCACAACTGCTGGTTGCAGTCCACGATGGCGCGGTTGCGCGACAGGCAAAGTCCTACTGGGGCCATGTTGAAGGCCAGGCGATAGTCAACGTCCACCGGGTTGGTCTCTAGGGAAAACTACGTAACTTGTTAGGTAGTATCGTAGCGGCAATCGCCCGTGCCCCACTTCGGGTTTCTGCGGGTCTCTCAGCAGGAGTTTTAACCGTGAACAAGATATTTCCATCTGCGGCGGACGCCCTCAAGGACGTCATCAAGGACGGCCAGATGCTGGCTGTCGGCGGCTTCGGCCTTTGCGGCATTCCCGAAGCGCTGATCGACGCGCTTCGCGACAGCGGCAAGAAGGACCTGACGGTCATCTCCAACAACGCGGGCATCGATGGCTTTGGCCTGGGCAAGCTGCTCGAAACCCACCAGATCAGGAAGATGATCTCGTCGTACGTCGGCGAGAACAAGGAGTTCGAGCGGCAGTTTTTGGCCAAGGAACTGGAGCTGGAATTCACACCGCAAGGCACGCTCGCCGAGAAGCTGCGTGCAGGCGGCGCGGGCATCCCGGCGTTCTTCACCAAGACGGGCGTGGGCACCGTGGTGGCGGACGGCAAGGAACTGCGCGAGTTCGACGGCGAAACCTACGTGATGGAACGCTCGCTCGTGCCGGACATCGCCCTCGTCAAGGCCGACGTCGCCGACAAGTCCGGCAACCTGCGCTTTCGCCTGACGGCGCGCAACTTCAACCCGGCTGCGGCCATGGCCGGCAAGCTGTGCATCGTCGAAGTGGAAAAGATCGTTGAAGTGGGCGAGCTCGAGCCTGACGACATTCATCTGCCGGGCATCTACGTGCACCGCATCGTGCTCAATGCCACGCCCGAAAAGCGCATCGAGAAAAGAACCATCAGCACATAACTGCACCTTGCCATGCCGGACTTGATCCGGCATCCATGAATTCATGGATTGCGGATCAGGTCCGCAATGACATCCAAATGCCAGACGCACAGGAGAATTGAACATGCCTTGGACCCAAGACCAGATGGCCGCGCGTGCGGCGCAGGAACTCGAAGACGGCTTCTACGTGAACCTCGGCATCGGCATCCCGACGCTGGTGGCGAACTTTGTCGGCGACAAGGAAGTGTGGCTGCAGTCCGAAAACGGCATGCTCGGCATCGGCGCGTTCCCGACCGAAGACCAGGTGGACGCCGACCTCATCAACGCTGGCAAGCAGACCGTGACCACCATCAAGGGCTCGTCGATCTTCGGCAGCCACGACTCGTTCGCGATGATCCGCGGCGGCAAAATCAACCTCTCGATCCTGGGTGCCATGCAGGTGAGCGAGAAGGGCGACCTGGCCAACTGGATGATCCCCGGCAAGATGGTCAAGGGCATGGGCGGCGCGATGGACCTGGTCGCAGGCGTCAAGCGCGTGATCGTGCTGATGGAACACGTGGCGAAGAAAAAGGACGGTACCGAAGACCTGAAGGTGCTGGAGAAATGCACGCTGCCGCTCACAGGCGTGGGCGTGGTCGACCGCATCATCACCGACCTGGCCGTGATGGATGTGACCGAAGCGGGCCTGAAGGTCGTCGAGCTCGCACCTGGCGTGACCATGGAAGAGCTTCAGGCGAAAACGGGTCCCAAGCTGCATTAAGGGAGTTCCCGGGCGTTTCCCGGGCGCTTCGGAGCGTGTCATTCATTAGGGTTATCCTGTAGTTGTTTTTGACTACAGGACCCATGAATGGACAGAACCTCCAGCGCCCGAATCGCACCCGGCCTTCACTTCCCCGCTCCCGCCAGAGTCACCCGGCAGGCCTCCCATTCGACGCTGGGCCCGCGGGTCAAGCGCTTGATGGCCGTCTTCCAGCGGACGGATCACGAGGACCAGGTGGCCGCCACCCGGCTGCGAACGCTGCAAGTTGTGCGGGGGGCGCTCGGCCAGCTCGCCGAGCCGGGACAAGACATGGCGCACTGGCTCAAATGCGTACTGGCGCTGGCGCATGCCAAACCCTGGAAATTGATTCCCGAGGCCGGACGCTTCACCGAGTTCGAGCAATGGGTGGTCGAAGCAGCCGAAGACCGCAGCGCTGACCAGATCCAGCTGATCAGGCATCACCTGCGGTCTGCAAGGCAGCACATCGCCGCGAAACTTGCCGCCAGGGGCGACGCAGGCGACTACGCGCAAACCATTCAATACATCGACTCCGCGAACTGGGGGCTGGAGCGCATTCTCAGGTCGCGTCCCCATGCGCAGGAGATCGTCGACTTCGTCAAGGCCAGCAACGCGCCGGAAGTGATCGCGCTGTACGCGACACCCGCTCGCATGGCCGGACGGATCGAAGGGCGCGTCGCGCAGCAGGGCCTTGCGTTCGAACGTATCCCGCCTGCCGATCCCGAGCTGCAGGATCGGCCCCTGCAGACACTGGTCGCGCAGTACAAGGTCGTGGAAAAAGGCTCGTTCGACAGCGGTGGCCGGCTGACGGCTTTCAGGACCGAACTGGTCCATCGGAGGCTCTTTCCCGGCGTGCTGACTGCAACCGCATCGGCGCTGCCTTTCATCGCCGGGGCGAGCGAGAGCAGCTTCACCTTCAAGTACCGCAACTGGGTCGATGAGATGGGCGAACTCAGCGACGCGCATGGGCAGCCCGGCGCAGGGTACCGCTTCGCGTGCGACGCGCTGGCGGTGTGCGCTGCGAGCGAACGGCATAGGGTCGATGTGGAGCGTGTGCTGGACCGTCTGTCCAACGACGACCTGGGGGCCATCATGCTGTCGGCTCCTGCCGGCGTTGCCAACGACGACGAACGCAGCCTGCTGTTCAAGCTCGCCGACGAGCGGCTGTTCGGGCGACGCGAGGCTGCTGTCGAAGCGTTCATCGCCGCTGCAGGCACAGCCGAGAAACGCCTGGTGTATGCCAATGCGCGGGATGCCTCCCGGCTGGCTGACGGACTCATTGCGCTGGCCGCCTGCAAGGCTGCACTGGCCGACTGGCGGCTTGAAGATTCGCCGTCTTGCGAACGCCTGGTCGCTGCTCAGGAGCAGTTGCACGTCAAGCTCCGGGGACTGAGCGCGATGGCGTTCGCACGGCTTGAACCCGAAAACCGCAAGGCGCTGGCGAAGGCTTGCGAGACGCTGGGTTTTGCTGACATCGCGGCCCTGGCGTCCTGAGCCAAGGCTGTCATTGCGGGCTTGACCCGCAATCCATGTCTTTCGACGGCCGTTGCCGCTGCGCGGTGGATGCCGGATCAGGTCCGGCATGACAGCCGAAAGTTGCCCCTCAATCACCCGAGGCTGTCATTGCGGG
>JAZKFI010000035.1:0-78401 GCA_040386575.1 Pseudomonadota bacterium | reverse complement strand
ACCCGCAATCCATGTCTTTCGACGGCCGTTGCCGCTGCGCGGTGGATGCCGGATCGAGTCCGGCATGACAGCCGAAAGTTGCCCCTCAATCACCCGAGGCTGTCATTGCGGGCTTGACCCGCAATCCATGTCTTTCGACGGCCGTTGCCGCTGCGCGGTGGATGCCGGATCGAGTCCGGCATGACAGCCGAAAGTTGCCCCTCAATCACCCGAGGCTGTCATTGCGGGCTTGACCCGCAATCCATGTCTTTCGACGGCCGTTGCCGCTGCGCGGTGGATGCCGGATCAGGTCCGGCATGACAGCCTTGGCGCTGTCACCGCGCAAACAAGCACAATGCCATGCGTGACTTCCGCACACGACGCACTTTCCGGGCTTTGGGCGCTGGCAGGCTTGCCGGCCGAAGCACTGGCTTTCGCGCACCTCACCGGCGCGGACCCCGTCTTTCCCTCCACCTTCGCCGTCGGCACGGCTGCGCAATCGACCATTGCCGCAGCCGCGCTCGCAGCGTGCGAACTGGGTCACCTGCGTGGGACACCAAGGCAACGGGTGAGCGTGGACATGCTGCACGCCGCCTGCGAATGCACCGGCTGGTTCAGCGTCGATGGGCGAGTGCCGGATCTGTGGGACAAGTTCTCGGGTCTTTATCGCTGCTCCGACGGTTGGGTGCGCCTTCACGCCAATTTCGCGCATCACCGGGACGGCGCCCTCAAGCTCCTGGGGCTCGATCCTGCGACGGCGCAGCGGCAGGATGCCGAAGACGCGATGCTGCAATGGCGCGCGATTGACCTGGAGACTTTTCTCTCGGACGCGGGCCTGGTTGCCACCGCGATGCGCACATTCGATGAATGGGATGCGTCAGAGCAGGGCAGGGCCATCGCGTCGCAGCCGCTGTTCACCATCGATCGCATCGGCGATGCCGCGCGGCTGCCCCTGCCCGCGCTGGGCGAGGATCAACGGCCGCTGGAGGGCATCCGGGTGCTCGATCTCACACGCATCCTCGCGGGCCCGGTCGGCGGCAAGGCATTGGCTGGCTACGGCGCGGATGTGATGCTGGTCAATTCGCCGAATCTTCCTAACATCGAAGCCGTCGCGGACACGAGCAGGGGCAAGCGATCCGTGCATCTGGACCTGCGAGGCGATGAGGGCCGACAGACAATGGACCGCTTGCTGGGCGACGCGCATGTGTTCGTCCAGGGCTATCGGCCCGGCGGTTTGAGCGATCTCGGGTTCGGGCCTGATGACGTGGCCGGCAAGCGTACCGGCATCGTGTACGTGTCGCTCACTGCTTACGGCACGCAAGGGCCGTGGTCGCATCGCCGGGGGTTCGATTCCCTGGTGCAGACGGCGATGGGCTTCAACCATGCAGAAGGCGGACGGGTGCCGCGCGCGCTGCCCATGCAGATCCTTGACGAAGCCACGGGCTATCTCATCGCGATGGGCGCAAGTGCCGCGCTGCTCAGGCAGCAGCAGGAAGGCGGCAGCTGGCATGTGCAGGTCTCGCTCGCACAGACCGGCCAGTGGCTGCGCCAGCTCGGCCGTGTCGAAGATGGGCTGGCAGCGCATCGACCGGAAGTGGAAGTCTTTGCGGAGAACAGCGAGTCGGGATTCGGCGTTTTGCGGGCCATTCGCCACAGTGCTGAGCTGGGCCGCACGCCCGCCCGATATGCACGCCCATCCATGCCACCCGGCAGCGACGCGCCGTCCTGGGACTGATGCCGCGCCGCCCCTCGGACCTACCGGCTAACCGGCCAGCGGCTTACAGCCTTTTGCAGGTCGCGCCTGCAAAGCCGACTGGAGCTGCGCACGATCATTCCTCCCATCAAGCGCGATGTCTGCGCTAGCTGGAGAAAGAACATGCGTCGTTGGAAATTCACACTGCTGGGCTTGCTGGTTTCAGCCGCCTCCTTCAATGCGCTGGCGTGCTACACCGTCCACGACAGCGCCGGCCGCGTGGTGTACCAGGGAGCCGATGCCCCGGTGGACATGAGCCGGCCCTTGCACGAGACCGTGCCGCAGCGATTCCCGGGCGGACACATGGTGTTCGACACCACGACTGTCTGCACAGCTATCGATGTGACCCGTGCCGGCACGAATCGCGGCATGCAGAAGGCGGTGCTGAATTCGCCGCTGCTGACCGATGCGGCGACCGCCAGGCGCATGAACGTTCCGCACACGATGGTGGCACGAGGTGTCGCGGTCGTTGACGGTCCTGCGGTTGCGATGGCACCTGCAGTGACGGTGATTCCGTCCGAGCAGACAGCCGTGGCAATTGCGCGCGCTGACCGGCAAAATCGCGCACCGACCGTGATCACCGAGTACAGGGACGGCGTGGTCGACACGCGCACCATGGGGGCCGGTCCGGCGGTTCGTCGCTGATCGCAGGCAGGTCGTTTCTCAGCGGAACGGCCGGCTGAGAAACTTCGAACCCGATTCACCGAATCGCCAGTGCACCTCCATCGCTTTGGATATTCCGATGCGAGGTCCTTTGGCAATTCTGGCGGGTTCGCTCGCAGCGAACACCTCGAATGGCGCCTGATCCAGCCGCATGCCGTTGAGGGCGCGCGTGATGCCCAGAGCCTGACCGACCTTGCCAGGTCCTGAGCACAGCTGCTTCAATTCATCGAGCCCGCGCCGCCCGCGCATGAGGTCCACGCCGTGCGTGGGTTCGATCGCGCGAATGAGGACTCCCGCGCCGTGCCCCTTTTCGCGGCACACGAAATTCAGGCACCAGTGGATGCCGTACGACCGGTAAACGTAAGCGCGCCCCGCCGGGCCGAACATCGCTTCATTGCGCGGCGTCGGTCCCGAGAAGCTGTGCGAGGCCTCATCGTCGCGGTCATAGGCCTCGGTTTCCACGATGCGCCCGCCCACGCCATCGACCAGCAGCGTGGCGCCGATCAGCATCTGCGCGACTTCGTGTGCATCGCCGTTGAAGTCCGATAGCCTGAGCTGCTTCATGGGACCGGTCAGTCCTCGTTGTCACCCAGGAAGCCGCCGCTCTGGTGCGCCCACAGCCGTGCGTACAAGCCGCCCTTGGCCAGAAGCGTCCGGTGATCGCCTTCTTCCACGATGCGGCCCTGGTCCATCACCACCAGCCTGTCCATCGCCGCAATCGTCGAGAGCCGGTGCGCGATCGCAATCACGGTCTTGCCCTGCATCAGGTCATCCAGGCTCGCCTGGATGGCGGCTTCGACTTCGGAATCGAGCGCGCTGGTGGCTTCGTCGAGCAAGAGGATGGGCGCGTCCTTGAGCATCACGCGTGCGATGGCAATGCGCTGGCGCTGTCCGCCGGACAGCTTCACGCCACGCTCGCCGACGTGGGCTTCGTAACCCTTGCGGCCATGCGTGTCGCCCAGGTTCTGGATGAAATCGTGGGCCTGCGCGCGCCGGGCCGCCGAGATCATTTCTTCTTCGCTCGCGGTGGGGCGGCCGTAGGAGATGTTGTCGCGCACCGAGCGGTGCAAGAGCGATGTGTCCTGCGTGACCATGCCGATGTGGGTGCGCAGGCTGTCCTGCGTGACACGCGCGATGTCCTGCCCGTCGATGGTGATGCGCCCCGAGTCCAGGTCGTAGAAGCGCAGCAGCAGGTTCACCAGAGTCGATTTGCCAGCGCCGGACCGTCCGATGAGCCCGATCTTCTCGCCGGGCTTCACGGTGAGGTTGAAGCCCTCGATGACAGGGTCTGCACCCTTGGCATAGCGGAACGTCGCATCGTCGAATGTCACTTCGCCGCGCGTGACTTCCAGCTTCCCGGCATCGGGCGCATCGACCACGACGCGCGCGCGGGTGAGGGTGCCGATACCGTCTTGCACCGTGCCGATGTTCTCGAAGAGCGAGGCCATCTCCCACATGATCCAGTGCGACATGCCGCTGATGCGCAGTGCCATCGCCGTGACGGCAGCCACCGCGCCGATGCCGACCTGCGTGAGCGACCACAGCCAGATCGCATAGCCGCAGGTGCCGATGATCAGTCCCACCACGAGCAGGTGATTGACGATCTCGAAGGCGCTCACCAGGCGCATCTGCCGGTAGCCGGTGACCATGAACTCGGTCATGGCCGCGCGCGCAAACCCCGCTTCGCGTTGCGTGTGCGAGAAGAGCTTCACGGTGGAGATGTTGGTGTACGCGTCGGTGATGCGCCCGGTCATCATCGCGCGCGCATCGGCCTGCAGCTTGCCCATGCGGCCCAGGCGCGGCACGAAGTACCAGACCGAGACGGCGTAGAAGCAGGCCCAGATCGCGAAGGGCCAGATCAGCCGCACATCGAAGGCGCCGGCAAACGCCATGATCGTCACGAAGTACACGATGGTGCCCAGGGCCACATCGGTCGTGGTGAAGATCATCTCGCGCACGGCCAGCGCCGTCTGCATCACCTTGGTCGTGATGCGGCCCGCGAACTCGTCCGAGTAAAACGACATGCTCTGCCCGAGCATGAGGCGGTGGAAGTTCCAGCGCAGCCGGAGCGGAAAGTTGATGGCGAGCGTCTGGTGCTTGAAGAACGTCTGCATCGCGATGAACAGCGTGCTGCCCACCAGCACGCTCGCCAGCGCCAGCAATTCCTTGCCCTGCAGTTCCCACAGGCGCGCGGGCTCGTTCTTGCCCAGCCAGTCCACGATGTGGCCGAGCAGGGCGAACAGCCACGCTTCATAGGCCGACACCGCCGCGCTGAAAAACGCGAGCAGCAGGACGTAGCCACGCAGGCCCCGGGTGCAGGCCCAGACGAACGCGAAGAAGCCCTTGGGCGGCAACTGCGGTTCCGCTTCGGGGTAAGGATGGATGAGTTTTTCGAAGAGTGAATACAAAAGGTGCGTGCGAAAGTAATAGAAAATTCGAAAAAAATAAAAGCTGTCCGGGGCCGGTCAAACACTGTATAAACAAACAGTTGTTTCCCGTTTTTCCCATGTCGTCACTTGCCAGTCCCCGCCTTCGCCTTGTTGATCCAGCTTCGCTGGAGCACGTCTGGCGCGTCCAGGACCTGGCTGCGCAGCAGGCGGTAATTGCCAGCGGCCACGAGCCGCTCGACAGGCAGCTTCCCGGGGGCGGATGGCCGCTGGGAAGCATGGTCGAAGTATTGCAGCAAAGGCCGGGGCAGCACGCCTGGCGCCTGCTTTTGCCGGCCCTGGCGAAGGCCATTGAAATCTCGGCCGGGCCGGTGGTGCTGGTGGGTTCGCCCTACCTGCCGTTCGGCCCCAGCTTGCAGTCGCAAGGCCTGCCGGGCAACCGGCTTTTGTGCGTGAACGCAGACAAGCCCACCGCACGCCTGTGGGCCTGCGAGCAGGCGCTGCGCTGCGCGGAGGTGGCTGCTGTCGTGGCGTGGCTTCCGCAGGCCAACCCGGCGCAACTGCGGCGACTGCAGATGGCGGCGCACGAGCAGCAGCGGCTCCTGTTCGTGTTTCGTGAGGCGCGCTCGCAAAACGATGCATCGCCTGCGCGGCTACGTTTGCTGGTCGATGGCGCCGATGCGATGAATGTGCGCATCGTCAAGCGGCGCGGGCCCCCGCTCGAATCGGTGGTGAGCCTGCCTGCGCACCCGCGCAAGCTGGCCGCCCTGCTCAAGTCCCGCAGGCTGCGAAGCCCTTCCTTGTCCGTGCCCGTGCCTGCGCGTATGCCGTCTCTGGCGTCGCAAGGGCAGCAGGAAAACATCCATGTACTGGATAGCGCTCCTGCCCACCCATGAACAGGAGCGAATCGTCTGGGGCTGGAGAGCGTTGCAATACACGCCGCGCGTTGCCCCCGTCGATGAAGCCATCCTTGTCGAAGCATCAGCATCGCTGAGGCTGTGGGGCGGGCGCCGCGCGCTGCTCAAGAGCCTGCTCGAGGCGGGTGAAACCTTGTCCCCGGTGCAATGGGCGCAGGGGCGTTCTTCGCTGGAGGCGCTGGGCATGCTGCGGATGAAGGTGCGCGGGCAGCAGGCACCGGCCAGGGTGCCGCACGATTTGCCCATCGACGTGATGACGGCGGCAATCGCGCACATCCCCATCCTGGAGCGCATCGGCTGCCGCAGCTGGGGCGACCTGCTGGCCCTGCCACGGCAGGGGCTTGCGCGGCGATTCGGCACGCAGCTGTTGCTGGCGCTCGATGCGGCTTTCTTTCATGCGAATGAAACCTATCCGTGGCTCACGCTGCCCGAAGACTTCGACATGAAAGTCGAGCTGATGGCGCTGGCCACCACCGCACCGGAGCTGATGTGGAGCGCGCAGCGCCTGCTGTCGCAATTGCAGGTGTGGTTGCAGGCGCGCAATCGCGGTGTGCTCGCGCTGGAGCTGGAATGGACGCTGGACCTGCGCCGGCTGAACGGCGTGAAGCTGCCGCCGCGCGAGCAGCTTGCGATTCGCACGGCGCAGCCCACGCAGGACATCGCGCACCTGCGCCGGCTGGTGGCCGAGCACCTGGGCCGCGCAGCCTTGTCCGCGCCCGCGAGTTACCTGCGCCTGCGCTCGCTCGAAACCACGCCCTGGGGCGGTGCGAACAAGAGCCTGCTGCCCGAAGACAACGTGAAGGGCGAACGGCTGCACCAGCTGGTTGAAAGATTGAGTGTGCGGCTGGGCGAGGGCTGTGTGGTGCAACCGATGGCGCATGCCGACTGGCGCGTCGAGGAAATGCAGCAGTGGAAGCCTGCGCGGGGTTTGCAAGGCAGTACGCCCATCGCACCCTTTGAAAACGAAGCGTGCGATCCGGTGTATCCGACCTGGCTGCTGCCCAAACCCATGCGGCTGGAAGTGCGAAACCACGTGCCGCAATTTGGCGGTCCGCTGCGCCGGCTTGCGCGGCTTTATCGGTTGGAGACGGGGTGGTGGGAAGAAAGCCGGGAAGGCGCGGCTGTGCTGCGCGACTATTTCATCGCGAGCAGCCAGGAGGCGGGGCTGGTCTGGATTTTTCGCGAGCGGCAAGCGCGGCTGCCGCTTCGCGGTGGATGCCGGGTCAAGCCCGGCATGACAGGTGCTGAAGGCTGTCATTGCGAGCTCAAGCCCGGCATGACAGGTGCTGAAGGCTGTCATTGCGAACTCAAGCCCGGCATGACAGGTCCTGAAGGCTGTCATTGCGGACTTGATCCGCAATCCATCCCCGATCAGGCGCAGCTTCTGCAGCGCGACTACCGCTGGTTCCTTCAAGGTCTGTACGCGTAAGGCGCGTACCGGTATTGCATGCCTGAAACCAACGAAAAACCTCCGCTGAACATCGACGACGGGTCCCTCCCACCCGTGATCACCGACTGGCCCGACGGCCTGCCCGCTTACTGCGAGCTGCATGCGCTGTCCAACTTCAGCTTCCAGCGCGGCGCATCGCATCCGCAGGAACTCGTGCAGCGCGCGTACAACCTGGGCTATCAGGCGTTCGCCCTCACCGACGAATGCTCGCTCGCGGGCGTGGTGCGCGGGTGGTCGGGCTTCAAAAAGTACCAGGCGTTCATCCGGTCGCTGGAAGCCGACTACCCCGGCCAGAAGCGCACGCGCGACTTCAAGCTGCTGTACGGCAGCGAGTTCGACATGGGCGATTGCCGCCTGGTGGCCATCGCCCGCGATAAGGAAGGCTGGGGCGGCCTGTGCGAATTCATCACGGCTGCGCGCAACACGACCGCAGCCAAGGGCGAATACCGCGTCGGCTGGGAGACGAGCGACATGACGCTCCTGCAAGGCTGCGAAGTGCTGTTCGTGCCGCATCGGCACCCCGGCGATACGTTCGACCTCGATGCGCTGTGCATGCGTCTTGCGCAATGCCGCCAGCTGTACGGCCAGGGCTTGTGGCTCGCGGTGGAACTGCATCACGCCCTCGATGACGACCTGTGGCTGGCCTCGATGCGGGAGGCGAGCATGGCAACGGGCGTGCCCCTGATCGCCGCGGGCGATGTGCACATGCACGTGCGGTCGCGCAAACGCCTGCAGGATGTGATGACTGCGGTGCGCCTGGGCAAACCGGTCGATCAATGCGGCTACGAGCTGCAGGGCAACGCGGAAAAGCACTTGCGCTCGCGCATCCGGCTCGCAGAAATCTATCCGCCCGATTTGCTGGAAGCGACGTTGATCGTGGCGGAGCGTTGCACCTTCCAGATCGAGAGCATCCAGTACAACTACCCGCAGGAAACCGTACCGGTCGGCCTCACGCCCGCCCAGGGCCTGCGCAAGCTCACGATAGAAGGCGCGCGAATGCGCTACCCGGGCGGGATTCCGGTGAAAGTGAAGCGGCATGTGGTCAAGGAACTGCGCCTGATCGCCGAGTGCAGGTACGAGATGTTCTTTTTGACGGTGCACGACATCGTGTGCTTTGCCCGCAGCCAGAAGATTCTTTGCCAGGGCCGGGGCTCGGCGGCCAACTCGGTCGTGTGTTTTTGCCTGGGCATCACGGCGATGGACCCTATGCATTCCAACCCGTTGCTTGAACGCTTCATCAGCAAGGAACGCCGCAACGAGCCGCCCGACATCGACGTGGACTTCGAGCACGAGCGGCGCGAAGAGGTCATCCAGTACATCTACGGCAAGTACGGGCGCGAACGCGCGGCGATTGCGGCGGTGGTCATCAGTTACCGCACGCGCAGTGCGATTCGCGATGTGGGCAAGGCGCTGGGCGTGGAAGAAAAGCTGGTCGATGCGTTCGCGAAAGAACACCAGTGGTTCGACGACAAGCTGGCTTCGCAGCGGCTGTGCGAGCTGGCCGCGCAAGTGGGCGAGGCCATCGACGAAACGAAGGCGCGGCTGTGGCTCGAACTCACGCAGCAGCTGATGGGGTCGCCGCGCCACCTGTCGCAGCATGTGGGCGGCTTCGTGCTCACCCAAGACAAGCTCACGCGGCTGGTGCCGGTGGAAAAAGCCTCGATGAAAGACCGCTCCATCATCCAGTGGGACAAGGACGACCTGGAAGACATGGGCCTGATGAAGGTCGATGTGCTGGCGCTGGGCATCCTCACGGCGATTCGCCGCTGCCTGGACTTTCGCAACCAGTTGCGCGGCGCCCAAGGGCAACGTGACTGGGACCTGGCCGATATCCCGAACGAAGACCCGGCCACCTACGACATGATCTGCAGGGCCGACACGGTGGGCGTGTTCCAGATCGAAAGCCGCGCGCAGATGTCGATGCTGCCGCGCCTGCAGCCGCGCGTGTTCTACGACCTGGTGGTCGAAGTGGCCATCGTGCGGCCGGGGCCGATACAGGGCGGCATGGTGCATCCGTTTCTCAAGGCACGCGACCGCATCCGGGCGGGACTCGACGTGCACTACGAAAAGCCCGAGTTGAAAGCGGCATTGGCACGCACGCTGGGGGTGCCCATCTTCCAGGAACAGGTGATGCAGATCTCGATGATCGCCGCCGGTTTCACGGCCGAGAAAGCCGATGCGCTGCGCCGTTCGATGGCCGCCTGGAAGCGCAAGGGCGGGGTGGAAAAGTTCTACGAACCCATCATCGACGGCATGCTGAAAAACGGCTACCGCCGCGAGTTCGCCGAATCCATCTTCAAGCAGATCCTGGGCTTTGGCGAATACGGTTTCCCTGAGAGCCACGCCTACAGTTTTGCGCTGCTGGCGTATTCGAGCAGCTGGTTGAAATGCCACGAGCCCGAGTGCTTTCTGGCCGCCATGCTCAACTCGCAACCCATGGGTTTCTACTCCCCTTCGCAGCTGGTGCAAGACGCCAAACGCCACGGCATCGTCGTGCTGCCCCCGGATGTTTCATACAGCGACTGGGATTCGTCGCTGGAGAACTCGCACTGTCATGCCGGACTCGATCCGGCATCCACCGCGCAGCGGGAGCAGCGCCCGATCGAGCATGGATTGCGGGTCGAGCCCGCAATGACAGCCAAACAATTGGAATCTGACCCCCATAAAAAATTGGGGTCAGATTCCAATTATTCGCCCCGATATTCGCCTGCCGTCCGCCTGGGCCTGCGGCAGGTGGGCAGCTTGAGCGAGGCGGGTGCGAAGCGCGTGGTCGAGGCTCGCCGGAAAGCGCCCTTTACCAGCACCGAAGACCTCGCCCTGCGCGCGCAGCTCGATGCAGGCGATCTGAAAGCGCTGGCTGCGGGCGATGCATTGATGTCGCTGTCCGGGCACAGGCGCCAGCAGGTGTGGGACGCATCGGCCTTGCGCAAATCGCCCGAGCTGCTGCGCGATGCGCCTGTCAATGAAGAGCCGCTGGAACTGCAGGCCTCGCACGAAGGCGAGGAGATCGTTTTCGACTACGCATCGCTGGGCCTCACGCTGCGCCGTCATCCGCTCGCGCTGCTGCGACCACGCCTCAAGCGCATGAAGCTGCAAAGCGCGGCCGAACTGCATGACCTGCCCAGTGGGCGCAAGGTGCGCGCCTGCGGCATCGTCACCGTGCGCCAGCAACCGCAGACGGCGCATGGAACGATCTTTCTCACGCTCGAAGACGAGACCGGTCCGGTGAACGTGATCGTGTGGAAGTCGGTGCGCGAAGGCCAGCGCGATGCCTTGCTCAAGTCGCGCCTGCTCGCCGTGGAAGGCACCTGGCAGCGCGACCAGGAATCAGGCGGACAGGTGCGCAATCTGATTGCGAAGAAGCTCATCAATCTCACGCCGCTGCTCGGACGCCTGGGCGAGCAGACCAACAGCAGTCGCGATTTTCATTAGTGGCCGCTTCGCGGTGGATGGCGGGTCGAGCCCGCAATGACAGCCTTCAGATGCGCCTCTGGCATCATTCCCATCCAAAGCGAAGCAACCCATGGCCACTGAACCCCAACTCATCGTCCGCAAGCAGCCGCAGGCCAAAGGCAAGGTGGCGCTCTTCGCGATGATTCGCAACGAGATCTACTTCCTGCCGCACCTGCTGGATCACTACCGCAAACTGGGCATCAACGAGTTCTGGTTCCTGGACGATCGCTCCGACGACGGCTCGGCCGAGTACCTGCGCCAGCAACCCGATTGCGGCATCGTGCATTCCAACCTGAGCTTCGGCGACAAGGTCGGGGAGCAGCCCTTCGGCGCGGCCGTCAAGACCCTCGTTCCCCGGGCATTGCTCATGAATCGCTGGGTGCTGACGGTGGACGCCGACGAGTTCCTGATCCTGCCGCCCCCCTACGACACCGTGCCGCAACTGGCGCAAGCACTCGAAGCGAACAAGCTCAAGATCGCGCGGGCCCTGATGATGGATTTTTTCCCTGCGAAGTTGCGGGGCGTCGAGCAGGTGCCGATGACGACCAGCCCCTTCGAGATGTCGCCGAACTGCGATCCGTGGACCGTGCTCGAATGGCCCGACCAGGCAGCCAACGTGTCGAACATCAGTGTGATGGATGGCATTCGCCCGCGCATGCTCGAACGCTTGCAAAAGACCCGGGTCGATCTGTCGTCGCTGGGCGGAACCTACCGGTTCGCCAACGTCAACAAGGTGCCGCTCTTTTTCTGGGAAGGCGATGCGCGTGCGCTCTCCGGCCATCGCAACACGATCCCCGCATCGGACAAGGTGCAGCTCGTGCTGGCTCACTTCAAGTTCTATCCCGGATATGAGGCGCGCATCGCAGAGGCCGTTGAAAAGAGCGTGCACTGGCAGGGCGCGATCGAATACCGGTTTCTCGATCTGGCGGTGCGCAACCTTGCCGACTGGCCGCTCCAAGGTCCGGTCTCGCGCGAATACCGTTCGCGGCAGGACCTGGCGGATACGGGGTTGCTGTATTCGCGGTTGAACTAGGCCGCGGGGCATACAAGAGCCTTGCAACCGGGCGGCAAGCGGCGCGAGCAGGGGCGACACGGAACAACTGCACAGGGCCCGTTACTCAAGGGATGGATCGACGCCAACCCAACCGGAGCCCCAACATGCCCGCCAACCCTGTCTCGCAACGCCCACCCATCACCCCGTCGCGCGGCGCGTCAGGCGCGGCCGCTTCGCCAGGCGAAGACGCGACTTCGCTTGTTCGCCTGCAGATCGACAGCTGCTGCGGTTTTGCCAAGGACCCCGGGGCGCGCGGT
This sequence comes from Pseudomonadota bacterium, assembly GCA_040386575.1. GTDB lineage: Bacteria > Pseudomonadota > Gammaproteobacteria > Burkholderiales > Burkholderiaceae_C > Ramlibacter. The sequence continues at coordinate 66,488 of JAZKFI010000035.1, read as the reverse complement.
GGGCCCGAGATCATCGAGTCGCGTTTCGCGCGCGTGATCGCCAGCATCTCCGGGATCGAAGACCTGCCCACCCGGCTCGAACGCTTCCTGGACCTGATCCGGGCGACGGACAGACTCATCGCGCCAGGCGCAAGCAGCGACGCGACCATGGCGTTGATCCGGGCTGTCTATGCCAACCATCTGCAACCCGCCATCCTCGCCATCCCGGCGCAGGCCGGCGGCGAACTGCACGCCAGAAACGCATTGATCCGCGTGCTCGAGTGGCCGCTGAAACAGCTCGGCCTGCAACCGATGCCGGTCCCGGTTGACGCGCTGGATGGCTCGTCGTCGAGCAGCAGCAGCCCGGCCGTTCGCATGGAGCCGCCCCTGACGCAAAGGACCGGCCGGAGCGTGGGTCCTCCCCTGGTGTCGCTGCCGGCTGAGATCGAGAAAGGCCTGCTCGAAATGCTGGGCCCGAAGCAGGCGGAACTTCTGCAGGTTTCAAAGGCGACCGCCGCCATGGTGACGCCGCAGGCCCGAGCCGTGATCGCGGCGGGCGCTGCCCAGAGGCAGGCCGTGGTGCGCCGGTACCAGCAGTACCTGGGCGAGCGCGCGAAGTTCGTCGCGCGCACTGCACCGCAGCCGCCAGGGTTCGTGCCACGCGAGGGAACTGGAAGGGTCATGGGCACCTTGCGCAAGGGGCTGGCGGTATTGCCATCCATCCAGAAAAAGCGCGATGCGCATTCAATGAACCGGTACGAGGCCGATGCGTCCGCCACCCGGCAGATCGTCGATTTCAATGCCTGGGAAAAGATGTTGATTCCTGCCATGGACCCGATCGTCGATGACCGGCTGGCCCATGGCTACAACGATGCAGCGCGTGACCTGCTGGCTGCCAGCGAGATCGTCGCAAAGATCAGTGAGCCGGCGAAAATGCGCGCCGCCTGGGACACGATACGGCCCCTGGTCACGCGCGAGGCGATCGGGCTTGATCCCGCTCCGGTGCTCAACGAGCTTGAAGCAGCGATCAACAAGCATCCCCTGGAATTCAGGGAAACGGTGCAAGAGATGTGCAGCGAGCGCCGCCGGCAACTGCGAGAGGAAATTGCACGGCTCTGAGAAAAGGGCCTGGCTGGTGTGGAGCGGGCGGCGGGAATCGAACCCGCGTTATTTGCTTGGGAAGCAAGAGTCCTGCCATTGAACGACGCCCGCGTGGCAGCGCCTCGAATTCTAGCGGGTCCCACCCGCATTGCTGGCGCAGGCCACACCTGCTTTGCGCCGTGCGGACCTGGGTCAGGTCCGGATCGCTTCCCCAACCAGCGCCATGCCCTGGTTCCAGTCGCTGGCCATGGCGTCTGTCAGGGCCGTGACGTCGAGCGGCTTGCCGGTGTGGACAGCACGCGCGCCCTTGAGGATCAGTGACTTGTTGGCTGTTGAAATGGCCTCGAAGTGCGAGGCAGCCGTCGTCAGTGGCGCACGCGCGTTGAACGTGGCCAGCCAGCGAAGATGCGCGGCCGCCAGCTCGAACGCTGCACCCGCCTGACGGATCGAGGCAAACGCCCACGCGTGGTAGCGATGCATGCCGCCCTGGCCCATCAGCGGCGGGTCCTGTTCCAGGCGCTGCGCAAATCGCGCAAACGGATTGGTGCGAGGGCGCCACTCGAAATGGTGGCGTAGCAGCTCCATCGACAGTGCTGCCAGGTCGCCATGCTCGCGTCTCACCAGGCGATCGATGCGCACCAGCTCGGCAAAGAACGGCATGGACGCAGGATCGTGCGCCTCACCCAGGCGGAAGGTGCGATCGAAGTCATCGCCCTCCAGCTCGAAGTAGCCGGCGTTGTGAAAGTAGCCCAGCCGGCGTGCGTCCACGTCGATGCTCGCGATGAGAATCGTCGTCTTGGTGTGCTTTTGACGGTAGTCGGTGGCGGCCGTATCAGGCAGCCAGAATGCATCCGACTCGGTGCTGATGAGCTTGCCCGCCGACAGGTGTTCGGTGACATGGTCGATGAGCGGACGCCACACCGTGAGCTCCTGCACGTCGATGCCGTACAGCGCTCTCAACTCGGAAAGTGGCGGCTTGAAGAAGGTCCACTGGTCGCCCTCGAAATCCACGGCGAGCGTAAAAGGCAACATCGCCCGCGGCTCCAGGTCGAGTGCGCCCAGCAGTTCGATCCAGAGATCGGCGTAGCAATTTTTCTCGGGCCAGTCGCTGTCTTCGCCGTGGAGCGAATGGCGCTGGTAGCTGGCGGCACTCCGGCCGGGCAGGGCGGCAATCGCGCTCATGGCCATAGCTGCGCGCGCACGGCCTGCGGCCACTCGCCAGGATCGAAACCGTGGGTGCGAATCAACGCCAGCGTCACGCGTTCCAGCCCGAAGCCCAGGCACGCGGTGTGCGCGCCGCTGCCATCGGCGTTGCGTATGCCGTACTTCGAGCTGAAATGATCCTGGTGCCAGTTGAACGAGCAGATCGCGGTGGGTTTGTCCTGGGAGATCACCGGGCACAGGATCTCGAATTTCAGCCGCTGGTCCACTTGCGCCGCCGCCATCATCCGGCCCGCTCGTCCGAAAAACGGATCGGAGGCGACATCGCTTTGCACCGGTAGGTGCAGATCGCGCAGAAGCGCCAGGCCACGCTGCAGCCAGTCGTCGCGCCATTGCACGACCACGTCGGGCTTGTCCACGCGGATGAACTCGCGCATGCGAAACGACTGCAGCCGCGTCGGCTCGTCGGACGGCTCATGGCGAAAGACCCAGCCCAGCACAGTGACCAGTCGCCCCTTGTCCGGTAGCAGTCCGCTGAACGTCGGATAGACCGGGTAGCAGGCAGCCGGCGTCAGCATGACCTCGGTGGGCGCGAGCATGTCTTCCCATCGCTGCCCGTCGTGCGCTTTGGCCCCCAGCTCTCGCGCCCGGGTTTCGTCACCACTGAAGCTGTGAACGGATCCGGCCAGTTGCGGGAAGTTGTCCAGGTAGCCGAGCTGTTCGATCTGGGCACGCGCCAGGACAGGAGGGAACTGCAGTTCGTCGGCGCCGTCATTCCGGGTGAGCCGCATGACCAGCGCGTCGAAACGGCGCAGGATGTCTTCGAACACCGCGCCGCGACCCCACGCGCCCTTGACGGTCGATGGCAGGATGAGCCCATGCGCAATCAGGGCCCGGTTGAATTCGTCTGTGTCGTAAGTGATCAAGCGCCATCCTTGAAAACGAGAAGCATCGACGCGCTCTTTGCATGGATGCGGTCGTTGGAGATCATGAGCGAGGCCGACAGGACGTCGCGGTAGTGGCGGCCCAGGCTGAACGGGCTGTCGTTCTTGTAGCCCAGGATCCCCACGACCTGCAGCGCGCGATGCACGATCTGCGGCGCAGCTTCCGAGCATGTGACCTTGAGGTTGTTCAGGCGCAGCGCCCAGCCCATGCCCTGAAAGACATCGCGGTCCCCGCGGCTGTCGTCTTCATCGAAGTCCTTTGCTGCAGCCATCCATGTCTGCTTCATGGCTTGCAGCTGCATCGAGACTTCCGCCAGCCGCGTGGCGGTGGGCGGCACCGAGCCAGGCATCTGGCGCGCCTGGCCGCGAACAAAATTGGCTGCGCGATGGACGGCATCGCAAGCGATGCCCCACCACAGCGACGCCCACAGGATGTGCGAGAACGGCACCATCGACTGCGCCGAGCTGTCCGCGAACGAGCCGGGAAGGATCTGTTGAATCGGGCCGGCGGATTCGAGCCGGAATCCCGGGCTGCACGTCCCGCGCATGCCCAGCGTGTCCCAGCTCGTGGTCTGCGTGAGCGTGCAGTCCTCCTTGCGCACCAGCACCAGCACCTGGTCGCTGGCAGGCGCATCGGCGTCCCTGCGGCAGGTGACGAGGATGGCGTCCGCATGCTGGCAGTACGAGCCTGTGGTCGCTTCCTTGTTGAGCACGAAGCCCGCGCCGCGCCGCTCCACCGCGCACACGCTGGAGCGCGTGTCGCCGAAGGTGCCGACCTCCGACGTCATCGATGCCAGCAGGTATTGATGAGTGGCGATGTCGCGCAAGTACTGCTTGAAGAATTCGCTGTCGCCGTGGTGGCGGGCGATGCAGGCGAGCTGGCTGTAATGCATAGCCAGCACCATGGCGCTGGAGCCGCATGACTGGGCCAGCGCGCTGCACAGTTGCGCCTGCTCTGTCATCGAGCACCCGGCGCCGCCAAATTCGATCGGTACACCCGCGCTCAGCACGCCGTGCTTTCGCAATGCTGCGACGGCTTCTGCTGGAAACCGCGCCTGCGTGTCGACGTCGGCGGCGTACTGTGCGGCGATTTCGCAAACCGATTCGCGAACGGATGCGTACAGGGCTGGGAACATGTCTTCCTTTTCGTGGAATGCATGAGTTTTGTGGCGGGATGACTCACCGCCTTGTAGGGAAACTTCGCAACTTGTTGCCCAACCATGTAACCGGTTACCAATCGACTATCGTTTTTGGTACAACTCAGCATGGCCATTGTGAGCATGCAACCATGACGATGACATTCGATCCTGATCCAGCTGTAGCGCTTTGCGCACGGGCCTCGCCGGGCGGTGTGCGCCTGGGCTTTGATCTCGTTCAGGTCAGCCAGATCGCAGAGTCGATCTGCGCATTCGGCTCGCGTTTCACCGATCGCTTCTTCACGATGGGCGAACTTCAATACAGCCAACGCGGTTCACGCGACGAGCGCCTTGCCGCGAGATTCGCAGCCAAGGAAGCGGTCATCAAGGCGCTTGCGTTGAGCGAGGCCGGGATCGACTGGCGCGAGATTGAAGTGGTGCAGCTGCCGCAGGGCGGCTGCGAGCTCGCCTTGCACGGCCGGGTCGCGCAACTCGCCGCAGCACGGGGCGTCACAGACCGGGCGTTGAGCCTGAGCCTGAGCCACGACGGCGACTATGCCGGCGCCGTGGTTTGCGCCCTGACCGTGCAGGCGCAGGAGGCCCGCAATACATCTGATGGATTCGACCACCATGAACAACCTCACCCCTGACGAAACCCTGTCGCGCATCCGCAGCGTGCTGCGCACGCACGGCCGCCTCAACCTGGACGCAGACTCGCTGTCTGAAACCACCGACCTCTACCAGTCGGGCATGACGTCGCACGCCAGTGTGAACGTGATGCTCGCACTCGAGGGCGCGTTCGATGTCGAGTTTCCAGACCACATGCTCAAGCGCAGCGTGTTCTCCAGCATCTCATCGATCGGGCAGGCGTTGGGTGAGCTGACCGCCACCGCCTGATACCTGGCGATGGGTGCGCTCGCCTGGGGTCACCCGCTTTCCATGATGTCCTCGCGCACGCCGCTGCAAGCCGGCTGGGCCATGTGCTCGACCACGCCAGGCGCGCAAGCGCCGGCTGCAGGCAGCAGTTCGTGGCTGGAGATCGAATCGCTCGCACCCGTCGCTGCAGCGTTGCGCTCGCGCGGCCAATGGTCGCTCGACGAGCCGGCTCGATCGTTCGACGCGCAGGACTGGTGGTATCGCGTCGAGTTCGACGCGCCGGCCGACGGGGAGCAGGGCGCGTGGTTGCACTTCGAGGGTCTTGCCACCTGTGCACACGTCTGGCTCAACGGCGAGCAGATCCTCTGCAGCACCAACATGTTCGTCGCGCATGATTGCGACGTGGCGCGGCTGATGCGGCCCAGGGCCAACGAACTTCTGATTCGTTTTTCCGCGCTCGATGAGTTGCTCCAGGTGCGAAAGCCTCGTGCGAGATGGCGTGTTCCCATGGTTGCCCACCAGCAACTGCGATGGTGGAGAACCACACTGCTGGGCCGCACGCCCGGCTGGTCGCCACCCTGCGCGGTAGTCGGGCCGTGGAAGGATGTGTGGCTCTCGCATGGCCCGCAGGCGAAGCGGCCCCAGCTGAACACACAGGTCAACGGCCGCACCGGACTCGTCCATTGCAGCTTTCCTGCAGACGGCGGCCAGGACAGCTACAGCGCCGTCGATGCGCCTGCGATCGTTCAGTTGCAGTTGCATCGCAATGGCCGGGTTGCCGTGCAAGACCTGCAGTGGAACGAGGCGGCGAAGGCGTTCGAAGGAACGCTGGCGCTCGAAGATCCCGACCTGTGGTGGCCGCACACGCATGGGGACCCGGCCCTGTACGAGGCCAACGTCCTCGTGCGCCGGAAGGCCACCGCTGCGCACCCGGCACCGCAGGAATTTCCGGTGCCGGCAGGCACGGTCGGATTCCGCACGATCGCCATCGACACCAGTGGCGGCGACTTCTCGGTTAGCGTGAATTCAGTTGCCGTGTTCTGTCGTGGCGCGGTCTGGACGCCGCTCGATCCGGTAACGCTGCGCTCATCTGCGCAGGAATGCACTGCCGCTGTGCTGCAGGCTTGCGATGCGGGCATGAACATGCTGCGCGTGCCCGGCACCGGCGTGTATGAAGAAGACCATTTCTACGACGCTTGCGACAGGGCGGGCGTGCTCGTCTGGCAGGACTTCATGTTCGCCAACATGGATTACCCGGCGGACGACGAATCGTTTCGTGCATCGGTCGTGCTCGAAGCACGCCAGCAGCTGGCGCGCCTGCGCCCGCACCCTTGCCTGGCCGTGCTCTGCGGCAACAGCGAAGCCGCCCAGCAGGCCGCCATGGGCGGCGCTTCGCACGAACTCTGGCGCATGCCCCTGTTCGATGACCTGTTGCCTGCCATCTGCCGGGAAGTCGCCGGCGGCATCGCCTACTGGCCTTCGAGCGCGCATGGCGGCGCGTTTCCGCACCAGGCCAGTGAAGGCACGACTTCGTATTTCGGCGTGGGCGCCTATCGCAGGCCGCTGGACGATGCGGGGCGCAGCGCGCTGCGGTTCGCCACCGAGTGCCTCGCGTTCGCCAACATTCCGTCCGATGCGACCCTGGCACGCCTGCCCGGCGGACTCGCGGTCCGTGTTCACCATCCTGTGTGGAAGGCGCGTTCGCCGCGCGACCTGGGCGCGGGCTGGGACTTCGACGACGTGCGCGACCACTATGTGCAGACGCTTTGCAATGAAGATCCCGCGCGGCTGCGGGCATCCGATCACGATCGCTACCTCGCCCTGGGCGGCATGGCTGCAGGCGAGGCGATGGCGTCGTCGTTTGCGCAATGGCGGCGCCCCGGCGCGTCGTGCCGCGGCGCGATGGTCCTGATGCTTCGCGACCTGTGGGCCGGGGCAGGCTGGGGATTGCTGGACGATGCCGGCACGCCCAAGGCACCGTGGTACTACCTCAAGCGTTCCATGCAACCGGTTGTCGTGCTGCTTGCCGACGAGGGCGTGAACGGTCTGTTCATCCATGCGATCAACGAAACAAGCCGACCAGTCGCGCTGACGCTGCAGTTCGATGCATGGCAGGGCGGCGAGGTGCAGGTGGCTCGCGCCAGCCGCCCGATTGCGCTGGAAGCTCGCGGCGCCATCAGCGTGTCCGCGACCGAATTGCTCGGCTACTTCGAAGACCTCGGGTATGTTTATCGGTTCGGACCCATGCCGTGCGACGTCATCGTGGCCTCGCTGGTGGACGAGGGCGGGCACACCGTCGCGCAGGCCTTTCATTTTCCCGGCGGCCTGCTCGCTCGCATGCAGGGCGATGTGGGGCTCACGGCGAGCGCCGAGCGAGTCGACGGGCAGGACGTGTGGCTGCATGTCACCACGCGCCGCTTCGCAAGCTGTGTGCAGATCGCGATGCCCGGCTACGAGCCGGATGACAACTTCTTCCACCTGGCGCCGGGCGGATCACGCCGCATCCGAATGAGGCGGCGTGACCTGCGCGCAGGCGCCGGCTTCGTGCAGGCCGTGAACTCCACGAAAGCAGCCCTGATCGAGGCAGGCCCATGACCGGGCGCCCAGGCTCACCGGCCGCCAGGCCCCTCGTTTTCACGGCGGCTGGGGGCCCGTGCTTTGGCTGGTACCACCCCGCACGCGCGCCTGCGCGAGGCGCCGGTGTGGTGCTGTGTCCGGGCATGGGCTGGGAGGCCATCTGCAGCTATCGCAGCTTCATCCAGATCGCCCATGCGCTGACCGACGCAGGCTTCGATGTCCTGCGATTCGACTACCACGGCACCGGCGAATCGTCCGGTGGGGACACGGATCCTGATCGCGTGCCCGCGTGGGAAGACAGCATCGCCCAGGCGATGGTGAACCTGCGCCGCCTGGCGGGCGTGTCCCGCGTGGCCTTGTTCGGCCTGCGTCTGGGAGCGACGCTTGCCGCTCATGCTGCCGTGCGGAGGGGCGGCGTCGACGCCCTCGTGATGTGGGCGCCACCGGCCTCCGGGCGGGGCTACGTTCGTGAATTGAAGGCGGGCGCTTCGGCCGTCGGCCTGCAGAGCGCGCAGCCTTCGAAAGACCTGGTGGCCATGGGCTCGCTGTACACGGCGCAAACGCTGGAAGCCGTGCAGGCCCTGGGCGACCCTGGCACAGGGCGGGCGCCTGCACCTGCGATGCTCATCATCGATCGCGACGACCTGCCATTGGCAAGCCCTCTGGCTGCGCGCTACCGGGCGCTGGGCGCGCAGGTGACCGAGCAGGCGTGGCCCGGCTATGCCGCCATGATGGTCGAGCCGCACAAGGCCGAACTCGATCCGCTGTTCGCCGGGCGCATCACGCAGTGGCTGTCGCAGGTACTTGCGCCGGACGCAGGGCACGCACCCGGCGTCAGTGAGCCGCAAGCAGCCGGGTTCGTCGCCAGCGGCATCCACGAATGCGCGGTGGCGTTCGGAGCCGACGGGTCGCTGTTCGGCATGCTCGCCAGCTCTGTGCATCCAAGGTCCCCACGGCATGACGTGGGGGTGATTCTGGTGAACGTCGCGGGCAACTACCGCATCGGCCCCAATCGCATCTACGTCAAGCTGTCCCGGGCCCTGGCCGCCGCTGGGTATCGCGCGCTTCGCTTCGACCTGCCCGGCATTGGCGACAGCCGCTTCGATGCCGGACTTTCGGCACGCAGCCTCTACAACCAGCAGTCAACCGCCGAAGTGCGCACCGCAGTCGACCTGTTGCTGGAGCAAGGCTGCAAGCGCATCTGGGTGCTGGGCATCTGCTCGGGTTCGTATGTGGCATTCAACGCCGCGCAGGCCGATCCGCGTATCGAAGGTGAGGTGCTGATGAATACGCGCCTGCTGGAGTGGGGCGAGGGGAAGGGCGATTGGGAAACGGCGATGACATCGGCCGCCTACAAATCAACCACCTACTACCGCCGGGCCCTTCGCATGCCCGACGTTTACGGCCGGCTACTGCGCGGCAAAGTTGACGTGAAGGGCATCTCCGGCCGCATCGCCACCTTGCTGGGTGCGCGCCTGAGGCGCGTCTTCAATCGCTGGCTCCGCCGCGACACCGTCGAGGGCGTGTTGCCGAAAATGAAGATGCTGAGCGCACGTGGCACCGACACGCTGATGATCATGTCTGCGCAGGACGACGGCCTGGACTATGTCGAGTTTCACCTCGGTTCGCGCGGCAGCGAAATGCAGGGCGACCCGAACTTCAGGCTCGTGCTCATCGACGACAGCGACCACACCTTCTCGCCCGTTGCGAGCCAGCAGCAGGTCATCGCCACCGTGATCGGCCACCTCGACAGCAAGCTGGGCAAGCTCAGCCGGCTGTGACAGGGCGCCCACAATCGTGACTTGAGGTACGGCGCGCCCAGCGGCAGGGTTGCCGTTTCCTCTGGGCAGCGCCGCAGTGCGCACACTAAACGTTTCACAGGAACCGTTACTTTTGTAGGCGGCTGGCCGCCGCCGCCGTAGGAGTTCTCCTACTACATTTCATGGCCCGTGCAGATGAGCCCGCGGCCACGCCGCCGCAACTGGCGCAACGTTTACCCGCAATGCCTGCCATTGCCCAATCACTCCCCCTGTTTCATGAAGCGAAGACTTTTCATTTTTTCTGCGCCAGCGGCGCTGGCGATCTCGGCCACGGGTTGCGGCGGCGGTGGCGATGGTGGTGGCAGCGGCAATGCTGCAGTGCCTGCTGACACAAGTGCTTCTTCTATCGGCGCCTCGCCCGCACCTGCCGAGGTGGCGGTCGCAACGCCATCGCCGACGGCTGCGCAGGGCGCCGTTGCCTACCCCTTCGGCTCACGGCTGAAGAAGTACGTCGCAGGCATTTCGCCGACGCAGTCGGCCGAGGCTATGGACGCCACGCTGACTTGTCACTACGACGCCTGGAAAGCAGGCGCAGTCGTTGCTGCCGATTCGGTGGTGCCCGGTGGCAAGGTGCTGAAATTTTCGGGCAACTCCTACCTCGTGGTGTCCGAGGGCATGGGCTACGGCATGCTGCTGGCAGTCCTGTTTGCAGGGCACGATCCCGATGCGCGTGCGTTGTTCGACAGCCTGCTGTCCGTCGTGCGGGCGCGACCGGCCTATGGCATCACGCCCTACGACGCCAACGGCAAGTACCTCATGGACTGGCGGCTCAAGCTCGACGGCACGAGCGGCGGCGACGGCTGGAACGCGCTGGACGGCGATCTCGACATTGCGCTGGCCTTGCTGATGGCCGATCGCCAGTGGGGGTCGGCAGGTGCGTGGAACTACCTCCAGGAAGCACGCAACAGCATCAGCGCGATCAAGTCATGGAACATGAAAGCCGACGGTGCGACCAAGGGCCTGCCCAATTCCAACAACAACCGCACCTCCGACTACATGGTCGGTCACTTTCGCGCGTTCAAAAAAGCGACCGGCGACGCTTTCTGGGATCTGGCCGTCGATCGTGCCTACGGGTTGCTCGATCGCATGCAGACGGTGTATTCGCCGGGCGTGGGCCTGATGCCCGATTTCGTGATCGACACGCACACGCCGACCCCTGCGCCATCGCCTGGCTACATCGGCGACGGCAACGACAAGGAAGGCCACTACTGGTGGAACGCATGCCGCAATCCTTGGCGACTGTCGAGCGACTTCGTGTTGTCTGGCGACCCGCGGTTCGCGGTCATCACGGCTCGCATGATCGATTTCTTCAGGACCGCCTCGGGCGGCAACCCGGCCAACATCGGAAGCGGCTACACGCTGGACGGCGCGAAGCTGTCCGAGTGGGCCAGCCCCTCGTTCGTGGGTCCGATCTGTGCGGGGGCCTGTGTCGATCCGCGCTTCCAGACCTTTCTGGACGCGACCTGGAAGTGGAACGTGGCGAACCTGGAGACCGGCTACTACGACGGCGAACTGCAGCTCATGAGCCTGGCCGTGGCTTCGGGCAACTGGTGGCAGCCGTAGGTCGGCAGGCCTGTCCGCCAGTGCCATTCATGCCGCGCGATCTTCAAGCCTGCGGCGAACCAGTGCGATATTGTTTCGCAGCGCATACAGCTCGTCGGCGTACGACAGCGGCACGCTCACCCGGCTGACGTTGGCTTCGAGCGAGTCGAGTTCCTTCGCAAGCTGCGTGGCATCGGCCTGGTCCGCCTCCATTTCCGATTCGATCACCCGAAGCTGCCCGTACCACCTGAACACCCGCGAGCGAATCCGGAACTGGTACAGCGGCGGCACGATCCGCGACAGCGGCAGCAGGATGGCCAGGATGATGCCCAGCGCGAGCCACATGCGCTCGACCAGGTTGGCGACCCAGAACGACAGGTAGCGTTGCAGGAAGGGCTGCCCGCCCTTGATGGCCCGCTCGGCCTCGCGCGAGACGGGGTACTCGCTGTGTTCAAGCGTCGGGAAAGAGCCCGCGCGATTGAACCAGCCGGCGGCGCCGTGCATGTCGCGCGCGGCCTGCGTGACCAGTTGCAGCAACGCGGGGTGGGTCTGTTCGCGCGTGAGCATTTCGGTCGTGGTGGCGACCAGGCGCAGGTCGGTGGGCGGCAGGTCGCGTGCCAGGTCCACCACGCCGCGTGGCAACAGGGCCGGTGTGAGGAATGGAAACCTGCGCGAATAGGCCTCGCTCTGCGCGAAGTCCATCAGCTTCACGCCGGGTGTCTGCAAGAGCATCTGCACCATCAGCGATTCGGGCGCGGACGCAAAAACGATCGCATCGATTTCACCGGCCAGGAATGCGACAGTCGCCGGCGTCTGCTCCAGCTGCGACAGCGTGATACCGGACTTGTCGATGTTGTTGGCATCGAACAGCTTGCCCATGAGTTGTGGCACGCCGCTGCCTGCGGTGCCGACATTCAGGCGAAGCCCTTTCAGCTGGGTCAATGCCGTGAGCGTTGCGGCCGGTGTGATCTTGCGTGCAGAGTCTTCGCGATAGAACAGCCACACGGGTTCCACGAAGAGGCTCCCCAAAGACTCCAGGGCAGGCTCCGTCGGCGCCGCGCCTTCGCTGCTGCCGCCTTGCACGAACCCCAGGTCTGCTGCGCCGCTTCGCAGCAGATGCAGGTTGTGCGATGAGCCCTGGCTGGGCACGAGCACGACTTCGATTCCATTGGCGGCCAGCGCCTTGCGATAACGCTGGCCGAACTCGTCGTAGGCGCTCTGCGCGGGACCGGTGGCAAGCCGCACACGCTTGGGCGGGGTCGGGTCGAGCCAGACATAGGCCATCGCCAGCAGGCCGACGGCGAGCAGGGCGAAAGGCCCCGCCGAGATCAGCAGTTCACGTATCGACAGCAGGGTGTCGCGAAGCGCCTGGGGCATGTGCGGCTTCACGGAAGGCAGGCAGGTTGCATCGCGCGATTATGGCGATGCGGCCGCGCTGCGATCAGTGCCGAAAGCGCAGGTCGTTCGTGACGATCGCCAGATCGACGAAGGTCAGACCGCTGTGATCGCCGGCCTTGTAGGAGATTTTCATGCGGTCGCCCATGTCGAACACGGCGCCGGTGTCGAGCGTCTGCAGGAAATGTTCGCGGGTGAGCTTGGGGCCGGAGAGGCGAAGCGCTGCCACGAGCGCCTTGGCCGTGAGAAAGCCTTCGAGGCTGCCGTACGAAAAGTCCTGGCCCGGCTTTTCGCGTGCGAATGCCTCCTGGTATTCACGTGTGATCGCCGTCTTGCGCTCCCACGGACTGGGCACGACCTGCGAGAACACCATGCCCCGGGCCGCGTTGCCCAGATGCCGGACCAGTTGGGACGATCCGGAATTGACGCCGAAGAAGCTCGTGTGGATGTTGCGCGCAGCCGTGCGCCGGATGAGGCGTTCATAGACGCCCGCGCTGCCATGGTTGATGACAACCTGCGTACCCGTTGACGCGATGCGTGCTGCGACGACGTCGAGTTGTTCGTCGGTGATGCCAGAGGCAAAGGGCAGATCGACCGGCGGCTGCATTCCCAGCGCTGCACACACGGCCTGGAAATTGGCCAGGTGCTGCCGGCCCGTCTCCGAGTCCGCCCTGAAGAACGCGGAGCGGGTGATGCCGGTCTTTTGTGCGTACGCCAGCAGCGCGCGAAATTCCTCCAGATGCTCGGCCCGTACCGGAAACACCAGTGGCTGGTGCGGCTTGCGCAGCCCGGGCGAACCGGCGATCGGCGCAAAGAACGGCACCTTCAGGTCGATGGCCGCGTTCATCACTGCGGTGGACGGTCCGCCTTCGATGGAGCCGAACAGCATGAAGACGCGGTCTTGCTGCACCAGCTTTCTTGCATTGGCTTCGGCCAGCGCCGGCCTGGCGTCGTCGTCGAGTGTCCTGAGCACGATTTTGCGGCCATGCACGCCACCGGCCCGGTTGGCCGTCTGCAGGTACGTTTCGATGCCGGCCAGGACGGCGGTGCCGTATTCATCCTTGCCGCCTTGCAGCGAAATGGTCTGGCCGATCAGGACCTGTGTGGGGGTGACGCCATCGGTGCCTTGCGACAGTGCGGGCAGCGAGGCCACGGCCAGCAGCAGTGGCAGAAAGCGTCTTCTGGGTATGTTCATGCCCGGGCCTTTGGTAACTGGACCATGCTATTGAAGCGCGCTTAAGTGGTGCTTACGTTGAGCAAGGTCAAGTACTGGGGGCATTTGATCGAGCGCGGCGTGACAGTCTTGCGGCTGTCATTGCGGACTTGATCCGCAATCCATGCCACGGAACTGCGCTGCCGCTGCGCGGTGGATGCCGGATCGAGTCCGGCATGACCGCTCAATTGAGCTTCGGTGCCTTCCGATGCCGCGTCCCCTGTTCGTACGCATAAGCCGCCCTGAGCAGCTTGCCTTCAGACCATGCCGTCCCGACGAATGACAGCCCCATCGGCAGGCCCTGATGGAACCCCATCGGCACCGTGATCGTCGGGTAGCCAGCGACCGCCGCTGGCGAGGAGCTCGATCCGGAATACGAATCTCCGTTGATGTGGTCGGTGAGCCAGGGCGGCGAGGTGGTGGGCGCAATGATGGCGTCGAGCTTGTGCTGCGTCAGCACGGAGTCGATGCCTTCCCGCGCGAGCTTGCGCGCCTTGGCGGCGGCCTCGATGTAGGCCTTGTCGGTGAGCGGTCCCTTGGCTTGCGCCTTCTCGAACAAATCCTGCCCGAAATGCGGCATCTCCTTGGCCGCGTTTTTCTGGTTGAACGCAATCACGTCGGCCAGCGTGCGCACATGCATGCCGCTGCGCGTGGCGAGATAGCGATTGAGGCCGTCCTTCAATTCATAAAGCAGCACTTCCAGCTCCGCATCGTCGTACTCGCCGAGCGAGCCGAAGTCCGCCGGGTCCACGATCTCGGCGCCGAGCCGCTTCAGGTCCGCGATGGCTTTCTCGAAAAGGGCATCCGCGTGCACGCTGTACCCGGTCACCTTCTTGCGCGCCACGCCGATGCGCATGCCGCCAAGGCCGCCTTCGAGCGCAGAGCGGTAGTCCTTCGCGATGTGCGGCGCCGCGCCTTTCGTTGCGGCGTCATTCGCATCGACGCCCGCGATGGCCGTGAGCACGATGGCCGCATCGACCACGCTGCGGGTCATGGGTCCGGCCGTGTCCTGTGACTCAGAGATCGGAATGATCCCTGCGCGGCTGACCAGGCCGACCGTCGGCTTCAGTCCCACGAGCGAAGCCATATTGCTCGGACAGACGATGGAACCGTCGGTTTCCGTCCCGATGCCCACCACGGCATAGCTCGCGGCGATCGCCGTGCCGGTGCCCGAGCTCGATCCGCACGGATTGCGGCGCATGTCGTAGGCGTTGTGGGTCTGTCCGCCGAGCGCGCTCCAGCCGCTGGACGATTTGGACGAGCGGATGTTCGCCCACTCCGACAGGTTGGTCTTGCCGATGATCACGGCGCCTGCATCGCGCAGTCGCTTGACGATGTGCGCATCGCGGGGTGCCGGCGGGCCGACCAGGGCGAGCGAGCCCGCCGTGGTCATCATCCTGTCGCCTGTGTCGATGTTGTCCTTGATGAGGACCGGGATGCCATGCAGGGGGCCGCGTATCTTGCCGGCCTTGCGTTCGGCGTCGAGTGCGCGTGCGATGGCGAGGGCGTCGGGGTTGGTGCTGAGGACGGCATTGGTCCTGGGGCCCGCCTTGTCGAGACGCGCGATGCGGGCCAGCGATGCCCGCGTGAGCGAGACGGATGTCGCGCGGCCCAACTCCATGTCGCGTTGCAGGGGCTCGATGGAGGCTTCGATGATGGTGGGCGCAGGCTGGGTTTTGGGGGGAGCGGCCATGGCGGGGAGGGTGAGGGCGAGGGCCGAGGAGACGGCCACCAGGACGGCCGGTGACCGGATGGAAAAAGTAGGGCGCATGTGACGGGACGATACCCGAGTCGGGCCTGCCAGCGCAACGGTGAGCGAGCTGGCACCTCACCCCAACCCCCGCGCCTTGCGCCCAAGCTAGCGACGCAGCCCCCACCTATAATCAAAAGCCCAGCTGAATCAAGCATTTGCGCGTGTTTTCGCGAATGCATTTCGCGCCTGTTCACCGCCCGCTTTCCCATCCCAACATGAGCACTTCCACTATCTCCGTCGCCGACATCCGCAAGACCTTCCTGGACTTCTTTGCATCGAAGGCGCACACGGTGGTGGCCTCCAGCCCACTGGTGCCGGGCAACGACCCCACGCTCATGTTCACCAACTCGGGCATGGTCCAGTTCAAGGACGTGTTCCTGGGCACCGACAAGCGGCCTTACGTCCGCGCCGCTTCCGTGCAAGCCTGCCTTCGCGCCGGCGGCAAGCACAACGACCTGGAAAACGTCGGCTACACCGCGCGTCACCACACCTTCTTCGAGATGCTGGGCAACTGGAGCTTCGGCGACTACTTCAAGCGCGACTCGCTCAAGTGGGGATGGGAGCTCCTCACGCAGGTGTACAAGCTGCCTGCCGACAAGCTCTGGGCCACTGTGTACATCGACGACGACGAGGCGTACGACATCTGGACCAAAGAGATCGGCGTGCCGCCCGAACGCGTGGTCCGCATCGGCGACAACAAGGGCGGCAAGTACCAGTCCGACAATTTCTGGATGATGGCCGACACGGGGCCTTGCGGGCCGTGCTCCGAAATCTTCTACGACCACGGCCCGCACATCGCAGGCGGCCCGCCCGGATCGCCTGAGCAAGATGGCGACCGCTACATCGAAATCTGGAACCACGTGTTCATGCAGTTCGACATGCAGCCCGATGGCAGCGTGAAGAACCTGCCCGCGCCTTGCGTCGATACCGGCATGGGGCTTGAGCGCCTCGCAGCCATCCTGCAGCACGTTCACAGCAACTACGAAATCGACATCTTCGATGCGCTGATCAAGGCGGCTTCGCGCGAGACGGGTGAGAAGGACCTGGGCAACAAGTCGCTCAACGTGATCGCCGATCACATCCGCGCGACGTCGTTCCTGGTGGCCGATGGTGTGACACCGTCGAACGAAGGACGCGGCTATGTGCAGCGGCGCATCATCCGCCGCGCGATCCGTCACGGCTACAAGCTCGGCAAGAAGACGCCGTTCTTCCACAAGCTGGTGCCGGATCTGGTCAGGCTGATGGGCGACGCGTACCCCAACCTGAAGGCGAACGAGAAGAAGATCATCGCAACCCTCAAGGCCGAAGAAGAGCGCTTCTTCGAGACGCTCGAAAACGGCATGCAGATCCTGGATACGGCGCTTGCCGGCGGCCAGAAGGTGTTGCCGGGCGACGTGGCCTTCAAGCTGCATGACACGTTCGGCTTCCCGCTCGACTTGTCTGCCGACGTGTGCCGCGAGCGTGACGTCACGGTGGATGAAGACGGCTTCAATGCCGCCATGGAAAAGCAGAAGGCTGCAGGCCGCGCAGCCGGCAAGTTCAAGATGGACCGCGCGCTCGACTACACAGGCGTGGGCAACGCATTCACCGGCTACGACAAGCTCGAAGAGCCTGCAAAGGTTGTTGCCTTGTATCGCGATGGCGGCTCGGTGCAGCAGCTCAATGAGGGCGAGCAGGGTGTGGTCGTGCTCGACACGACACCGTTTTATGCCGAGAGCGGCGGCCAGGTCGGCGACAGCGGTGTGCTGGCTGCCGAAGGCGTGCAGTTCGGCGTGGAAGACACGCAGAAGATCAAGTCCGATGTGTTCGGTCATCACGGCACGCAGACGCAGGGCACGCTCAAGGTGGGCGATGCGGTCGCGGCCAAGGTCGATCTGGTCACGCGCAATTCGACCATGCGCAACCACAGCGTCACGCACCTGATGCACAAGGCATTGCGCGAAGTGCTCGGCGATCACGTCCAGCAAAAGGGCTCGCTCGTCGATGCCGACAAGACGCGCTTCGACTTCACGCACAACCAGGCGGTGTCCGACGACCAGGTGCGCGAAATCGAAAAGCGCGTGAACGAAGAAATCCTCGCGAACCGGCAGACGCAGGCGCGCGTGATGGAGATCGAGGCAGCCAAGGCTACCGGCGCAGTGATGCTGTTTGGCGAGAAGTACGGCGACTCGGTGCGCGTACTCGACATCGGCACCTCGCGCGAACTGTGCGGCGGTACGCACGTTCAGCGCACGGGTGACATTGGCCTCTTCAAGATCGTGATGGAAGGCGGCGTTGCTGCCGGCATCCGCCGTATCGAAGCAGTGACCGGCGCGAACGCGTTGCGTTATCTGCAGGAGCTGGAGTCCACCGTCAACACGATGGCCGGCACGCTCAAGTCCGCGCCCACCGAGTTGCAGGGCCGCGTCTCGCAGGTGCTCGACCATGTGCGTGCGCTGGAGAAGGAAGTGGCGCAGCTCAAGGGCAAGCTCGCTTCATCCCAGGGGGATGAGCTGGTCTCGCAGGCGGTGGATGTCAAGGGCATTCGCGTGCTGGCGGCGCGGCTGGATGGTGCCGACGCCAAGACCTTGCGCGACACGATGGACAAGCTCAAGGACAAGCTCAAGACGGCAGCCATCGTGCTGGCGACGGTCGATGGCGGGAAGGTGCAGATTGCAGCCGGCGTCACCGCCGACAGCATGGGCAAGGTAAAAGCCGGCGACCTGGTGAACTTCGTGGCGCAGCAAGTTGGCGGCAAGGGCGGGGGCAAGCCGGATATGGCGATGGCTGGGGGGACGGACCCCAGCAAGCTTGCGGCTGCTTTGCAGTCGGTGCAGGCTTGGGTGGCTGAGCGGGCCTGAAGTCAGGGCCGGGTCAACCGCAATGACAGGCCTTGCCGGACTACCAGCAACGACGAAGAACCCCAAGCAGGCACCCGGGCTGGGGTCAAACCCGCACTGACAAGCGCACCACCGCGCCGTAAGCTCATTGGCACAAGGAGACAACGCCAATGAAGCATCAAACTGCCCGCCGCACGTACCTGCGGCATCTTCTGGTCGGAGCCGCAATCGTGGTTGCGGGCCTCGCCTGGACTCAACAAGCCAAGGCGCAGGGGGCGGTCTGGCCCACCAAGCCGATTCGAATCGTCGTCACGTTTCCGCCGGGTGGGGCGCCGGACACTCTCGCGCGAGTGCTTGCCGAGAAGTGGGCATCGCTCGGCCAACCCGTCACCGTGGACAACAAGCCAGGTGCGGGCGGCAACATCGGCAGCGACTTCGTTGCCAAGAGCGCAGGCGATGGCGCCACGCTCATTATCGGCACCGTCGGTACGCACGCGATCAACGCAGCGCTCTACGACAAGCTGCCCTACAACCACATCAAGGACTTCACGCCGATCACGTTTCTCGCGTCCACGCCCAACCTGCTGGTGGTCAACAAGACGGTACCTGCCAACAACGTGAAGGAACTGATCGACCTGGCGAAGAAGTCGCCGCTCAGCTTCGGCTCGTCCGGCAGCGGCACGTCCATTCACCTGTCGGGCGAACTGTTCAACACGCTGGCCGGCGTGAAGATGCAGCACGTGCCGTACAAGGGCAGGGCGCAGGCGATTCCCGACTTGCTGGGCGGCCGCATCCAGATGATCTTCGACAACATGCCGTCGGCATTGCCACTCGTGAAGTCGGGCGAGCTCAAAGCCATTGCAGTGACAAGTGCCACCCGCTCCCCAGCCGCCCCCAACATCCCGACCATCGCCGAGTCGGGCCTGCCCGGGTTCGAGGCGACATCGTGGTTCGCCTTGCTGGGCCCGGCCAACATGCCGCGCGATGTGCAGATGCGCATCAACCAGGAAGCCCTGAAAGTGCTGGCGATGCCCGACGTGAAAGAAAAGCTGGGCGGCCTGGGCCTGGAGGTCGCGGCCGGCACCCCCGAAGCGCTGACGGCCTTGATGCAGGCCGAAACCGCCAAATGGGCCAAGGTCGTGAAAGAGTCCGGGGCCAAGCCGGACTAGGGCCTTCGGGTGAAGCCGGTGGGACAATGGGGTCCATGCCCCTCTCACCCGCCTCACCCCGCACGCACCTCCACACCCGCAGCGTTGTCTATCGCGGCTTCCACCGTGAAGACGGTCTGTGGGACATCGAGGCTGAACTCACCGACGTCAAGGCCTACCAGATCGAGCGTTCCGAACGCGGCGTGATGCCGCCGGGCACGCCCATCCATGGCATGTCGATTCGTGTCACCGTGAACGATTCGTTCGTCATACAGGCGATAGAAAGCTCATCGGACGACACGCCGTTCGATGAATGCCAGCAGGGCAAGGCACCGATGCAGAAAATGATAGGCGCCACGATGGGGCCGGGATGGCGCCAGGCGATCGAAAAGGCGCTGGGCGGCGTGCGTGGCTGCACCCACCTGCGCGAACTGCTCTTCAACATGGCCACCGCCGCCTACCAGACGATTCCCTCGTACCAGAACCGGCTGCGCCGGCAGGCCGGCCTAACCGAGTCGAATAGCGACCAGCCGCCTTACCACCTGGGCAAGTGCATTGCCTGGGACTTCGACGGCCCGGTCACGCAGCGCCACTACCCACGCTTCGTGGGATGGCAGCCCCTCAAGCGCCGCATCTGAGAGGCTTCGGCCCACAGCCGCCAGGAACGTCGGCACGTCGAGCGCGCCCTGTATCTTGCGTGCCACCGACAGTAGCCGCGAGTTCAGGCGCAGACGCTGGCGCGCCGCCGCTTCGGTCGATATGCCAAAGCGCACCCGGTCGTCTTCCAGGAAGAAGCTCATCACGCTGCCTTTGGGATGCGCCGAGTCCGCATCGGCCACCGTGAGTACGCCTTCGGGCACCGAACTGAGCGTATCGGCCATGCGCGCCGCGTTCGACTGCCGGATGTAGAGGATGTGCACACCGGAGGGCGCTTCGTTGGGCGCGATCTTCACCACCGTGACCGGCCGTCCATCGCGGGCCCGGTCCCTGGCGAGCTCCTGCAGGTCCGCAAGGATTTCGTCGTCGCCGATCACGCCGATGCGCACCGGCGTGTCGGGCCGCGCGAACGTGCCTTCGGGCCATTCCACGAAGCTGAAGAACTTGTGCAGGAACGCGGCCTTGACCAGCGCGCTGCGCTGGCGCTCCGAGTTTTGCGCCTGTGCCGTCTGGGGCAGCAGCGCAGCAACCACGACCATGCTTGAAAGCAGGACGGCTGTCAGCGCCAGGACTCGCAGCTTCGTGGCGGTCCTGAAGGAGTGGATGCTTGGGTTCAAGTTCGGCCTCCTACAAGCGCCAGGTTGCCTTGAGCAACACACTTCGTTCCACCTCGGCGCGTGTGGCCGGGGCCCCCCACTCGACATGGCGAGCGTTGCCAATGTTGCGCAGTGCCAGCGACAGCTGCACGCCGGGACTCACATGCCAGCCCCAACGCGCGTCAACGGCTGTGTAGGCCGGGACCACGGGGTTGGGCAGGCGCCCGATGTGCCGCGCCTGCACGTCGATTTCGTGGCCGCCGCCGAAGTCGTAGGAAGTGCCCAGCGCCCAGCGCGAGCGGGGGTCGTTCCCAAGCGATGCGAGTGCGTTGATGGGCGCGGTGCCCGGCAGCGCCGTAAAGCGCCCACGCAGGTGGACGGTGCTCGCATTGAGCTTCCAGTTGTCGGTCACGCGCCAGGTGCCCCAGGCTTCCAGGCCGTACAGGCGGCCTTCGAGATTGTTGTTGAGCGTGGCGCCTCCCGGCGTGGCGTCGAGGGAGCGCAGCTTGCTGAAGTCGTGGTGGAAAAGCGTGGCCGAGTATGAGACGGCCGACGTCGGTTGCGCGCGGTAGCCGGCCTCGATCACGCGGACGACTTCGGATTCGAAGCGGGGCCCGCCTGCAATATTGAAGGGCGCGGTGCCCGGCGAGAAGAACTCGCGGTCGACGCGGGACGGCGCCCGCACGGTGCGCGAAACCGCGCCCCACAGCAAATGATTGGGCGTGAGATTCCAGGCCAGGCGCGCATTGGGCAGGAACTCGGTGCCGGTATAGACGTTGTGTTCGAGCTTGCCGCCGACCGTGAGCTTGAGCGTGTCGGTCAGCGAGATTTCGTCCTGCACGAAGACGTTGGCCAGGTCCAGCCGCTTGTCGGCTGGCAGGAACGCCAGCGCTGCGGGCGCGATGTTCTGCGCTTTGTCGTGCTGCCAGCGGTAGCCCCCGCCCCACACCAGCAGGTGTCCGCGCCGGGGTGTGAAGGCGTGCTGGAATTCGAGGTCGAAGGTATCTATTTCGTCGTGGATGGAGCCCGGCTGGTCGCGCTCGGTGCGGTCGAAATACGCATGCACTTCGGTGCGCCCGTTGTCGCCGAGGTCCTGCGTCCATCGGCCGGCCAGCTTCATGCCGCTCAGGCGCCGTGTGGTGGCGCCCTGGTCGATGTCGGCCTGGTACGCATCGCCTTGCAATGTGAGACCGCGAGCGCCATCGCTGTGGTCGGCGCGAAAGCCCGCGCGGGTGTGCGACGCGGCGTCGCGAACCGAAGCGCCGCTGACGAGCGAAAACGCATCGCGTTCCGTGCGCCTGGCATAGAACCTGAAGGGCGTGCCGCCTTCCGTGCGGGAGCCGTAGCGGGCAGCGATGCTTCTGTCGTTGGAGCCGGCCGTGCCACTGAGCAACGCGCCCTGCGTATCGAGTGCGGGCTTGCTGATGATGTTGATGACGCCATTGACCGCGTTCGATCCGTAGAGCGTGCCGCCCGAGCCGCTCAGCACTTCAATGCGCTCGATGTCTTCGAGCATGAGGTCGTGCTCTTCCCAGAACACGCCGGAAAACAGCGGCGAGTAAACGGTGCGGCCGTCGATCTGCACGAGCATCTTGTTGGCCAGCACCGAATTCATGCCGCGTGCAGTGATGGCGTACTGGTTGGCGTCGGCGCGGGCCACCTGCAGGTTGGGCGCCAGGCGCAAGACCTCGGGCAGGCTCACGGCGCCCGAGCGCCGGATGTCCTCGTTGCTGATGACATACACCGAACCGGCCACATCGGCCAGGCGCTGCGCCCGCTTCGAAAAGGTGGTGACCTCGATGTTGGCGAGCTGCTCGAGCGACAGGTCGAGCAGGCTGGCGACTTGTTGTTGTGCCGACGCGGCCGGATGCAGCAGGGCTGCGACGGCGGCGGCCACCGCAATGACAGGCAGGCGCTGGGGCATGAAGTCCATGGAGCCTCGCTGGGTAAAACTTTGAAAGGCTTCGATTATTAGCGATGCATTGCAGTGAATGGGCCTGTCGCCCGCTTTACCCGCCGCTGTTGTTTTCAATTCACCCTTGGGCAAAATGCGGATTGCCATTTCACAGGAGACATCACAAATGCTGACGCTGCACGGATTGCCTATTTCGAATTACTACAACAAGGTCAAGCTCGCCCTGCTGGAAAAGGGCGTGCCGTTCGAGGAGGTGCACGCCGCGACGCACAGCACCGAAGAAGCCGTGCTCGGTGCATCGCCGCTGGGCAAGATTCCGTTCCTGCGATGCGACGAAGGCTCCATCTGCGAAAGCCAGCCCATGCTGGAATGGGTGGAAGCGAATTGGCCCGAGCCTGCGCTCATGCCCGCCGACGCGTTTGCCGCCGCCAAGGTGCGTGAGCTCACCACCTTCATCGACTGGCACCTGGAGATCGTCGCTCGCCAGCTGTACGGACAGGCGTTCTTCGGCGCTGCGCCCCTGAGCGAAGCGAATGCAGCTCGCATCCGCAAGCAGCTCGAACACAACATTGCGGCGTTCAAGCGGCTGGCGAAGTTCTCGCCCTATGTTGCAGGCGATTCATTCACGCAAGCCGATTGCGCCGCGTTCAATCACCTGCCGCTGATCGGCATGGCCACCAAGATCGTGTTCGGCGAAGACCTGTTGCTGGCCGGCGGCGTTGACTACAAGGGGTACCTGAAGATGATCTCTGACAGGCCCTCGGGTCAGCGAGTCGTTGCCGACCGCAAGGCCGCAGCGCAGCCCAAGGTCAAGGCATGAAGCCTGCCGACACGCGCGAGAGCAAGGTCATCCTCATCACGGGCTCGGCCACGGGTGTGGGCGCAGCGACCGCGCTCGACCTTGCCACGCGCGGGCACCATGTGGTCATCAACTACTCGCGCAGCGAAGCAGAGGCGCGCGAGACGCAGGCGCGCTGCCGCGATGCAGGTGCGCAGACGCTGCTCGTGCGCGCCGACGTTTCCAATGACGAAGACTGCAAGGCGATGGTGCAGGCCACGCTCGACCAATGGGGGCGCATCGATGCGCTCGTCAATAACGCGGGCGTGTCTGTCTTTGCGGAAGCTGCAGCGTGGGATGCGCTGGATGCACAGGCATTCAATCGCATCATGGGTGTGAACGTCATCGGGTCGTTCCAGATGGTGCGCGCGTGCGCACCGCACCTCAAGCGTTCGCGTGGATGCATCGTGAATGTCTCATCCATTGCCGGTGCGCTGGGCATTGGTTCTTCCATTCCGTACATCGCATCGAAGGGTGCGCTCAACGCGATGACGCTTCATCTTGCGCGAACAATGGCGCCCGAAGTGCGAGTCAATGCCGTGTGTCCCGGCCTGATCACATCGCGCTGGTTCGTGGAAGGCATCGGCGAGGCGGGCTACCAAAAGACGCTCGCTGCATACGAAGGCGCAACGCCGCTGGGCACAGCGTGTTCGCCGGAAGATGTCGCGCAGGCCATCACCTGGCTCATCGATGGCGCCCGTACCGTGACGGGTGAATTGCTGCTGCTGGACGCTGGAACTCATCTGGGTTCGAGGCCGATTGCGCAGCCCCAACGCTGAGTTCAAGCGGTCTTTTACAGCAGAGTTTTCACTGGTGAACTGATGAGTTTTGCGAGGGTTTACGCGTGGAATAGTTGGCGTTTTACCGCCTCAATCCAAATCATCTTGAAACAGGGGTGAACTCCTGACACGTGTGCCGGTCCTTTCCTACCTGATGTAAGAAAGGGACTACACACATGACACTTCGCTGGTCTGCCTCCTTCGCCGTCGCCGGTTTCACTGCTGTCGCGCTTGCAAGTTTCATCGCACTCGAAGTGCAGGAAGAGCTGCAAACGCAAGAGCTGATCGCTCAGGCTGCTGTCCCTGCAGCTGCAGCTGCAGCTGCTGCTGCGCAGGGAGCGGTGCAAGCTGCGCCCGACACACGCGACAAGGCGCTCCCGCCCTCGCCGAAGGCGGGCTACTACGCCGAGCTGCGTTCGAAGCTGCAATGGGTGCAGACCCGCATGGGCGGCACGATGCTGCTGACCCCCGACATGAACTCGCGAATGATCCTGGCCAAGTCCGCCGCCAGGCACGCGGGCCTGTCCGAAGTGGGCCTGAGTTTCAAGGATGTGTACGGCATCATTTACGCAGAAACCTCCTGGGTTCCCCGCATGGGCGCGAGCAAGAACGGCACGCCCAACCTGGGCATCGCGCAGTTCGAACCGGCCACTGCACGTGCGCTCGGCTTGACCAATCCGGAAGACCCCGTCGAAGCGATCCATGTGGCTGCGGTGCACATGAAGCAGGCTGCCAAGTGGAGCGACGACCGCCTGGACGGCCTGAAGCTGAGCGCCGACGAGCGTGCGCAGAAGCTGCGTGAAGGCGTCTCGATCTACTACAACCTGTCCACCAAGGGCCGCAACACCTGGAACGGCAAGAACACCGAGAAGCTTCCGCGCGAAACGCAGCTGCACATCGCCAACGCACGCAGCGGCGCGGTTGAAGCCGCACTCATCGATGCGCGCCAGCGCGTGGCCCCGCTGACTCGTGTGGCCAGCCGCGCCGCGGACACAGTGGCTTCGCTCGCGTCTGCACAAGACGGCAGCTAGTCGCCCAGCCAGTTTTTCCGCCAGTTCCGATCAAGACATTCTTTTCGGGGATCATCACGATGGGCAAGCTCGCGCGCGCAGGTTTCGCTGCCGCCTTCACGACCGTTCTTGTGCTGGAGGGCGTGGCCCTGGCAGGGTGGCTGGGCACTTTCCAGCGGGGCAGCCGTCCCCCTGACCCACCGGGCAAGGTGCAGGCAGGCGTGAAGGCCGTGGAACAGGCCATGGCGTCGCTGCCGGCACGCATTGGCGAGCAGCTGGGCCACAAGCCGCCCGAGACAGCGGTCCTGCGTGCCGAGGACCCGTACTACGCGCAGCTGCGCAGCAAGGTGCGGTGGGTGCCCACCCGCATGGGCGAGACGGCGCTCATGACGCCTGACCTGGAATCGCGCATCCTGCTGGCCCGCTCGGCCGCGGAGCGCGCGCGGCTTGACGAGGTAGGGCTGGGCGCGCGCGACGTGTACGGCATCATCAATGCAGAGACCTCGTGGCTGCCACGCCAGGGCGCCAGCAAGGACGGCACGCCCAACCTGGGCATCGCGCAGTTCGAGCCCGCGACGGCGCGGGCGCTGGGCATGCGCAATCCGGACGACCCCGTCGAAGCCATTCATGTGGCTGCGGTTCACATGAAGCAGGCTGCGCGCTGGAGCGAGGACCGCATCGCGGGGCTCAAGCTGTCGCACCTTGAGCGGGGCATCAAGCTGAGGGAGGGTGTGTCGATCTACTACAACCTCTCCAGCCGGGGCCGCAGCGTGTGGAGCGGCAAGAACACCGGCCGCCTGCCGCGCGAGACGCAGCTGCACATCTACAACGCCCGAATCGGCGCGATGCACGCCGATTTCCTGGAGGCGCAGCTGCAGGCCAGCGCCTTCGAGGCACTTCGTGGCCGGGCCATCGTGACGGCATTGAATACCCGCGGTTGAGAAGCCTCTGGTTTTTCATGGCGCGTGAGGTCGCGTCGCGGTAGAGTTGCCGTCTGATGTCCACGCCCCCCGGTAAACCCAAACGAAGAAAAGATTCGCCCCTGACCGACAGAGGCGACCTGTACCTTCCCCGCGACTTTCGCGCCGGCACCGATGCCGTCGAGAAAGACACTGACTCGGCCTGGGCCCATTTCCAGGAGATGGAGGCTCACGCCGATCGACGATTCGCCGACACGGCGCCCCTTTCGAGCACCCCGCAAGACGACCCGGGTGACCGCCGGTACGCACGCACCGCTGCGGGCGGGCTCACGATGGCGAGCACCCCGGCGCTGACGCCCGCGCCGGTTGCCGGCCCGGCCACGGTCGAAGACGCGATGGTCGAGGCCCGGCGCAACAACCGTGTCTGCCCCAAGCCACCGCAGTGGCAGCAACTGTTCGACATGCTGCCCGATGGGCAAAAGGGCAAGCCGCCACCGCCGCTGGTCGGTTCATCCTGGGCCAACACGCCATCGCTTTCCAAGCGGATGTGCCTGCGCGAACACCTGGAGTGGGCCGCGCGGCACGGACGGCTCGACGCAGTGCTTTCGTTCATGCGGGGCCTGCCGGAAGCCGACTGGTTCCACATGGGCGACTGACAGCATGTCGCCGCAAGAACTGCTGGACCATTACGACCGGGCGGCCCTGTGGGACGCCGGAAGCGGCCTGGACCTGGGCGTGGCCTACGAACACGCGCTGACCGTGCGCGAAATGCGCATTGCGCGCGGCGAACAACCGCTGGGCTACAAGATCGGGTTCACCAACCGCACCATCTGGCCGCGCTACAACGTCTTTGCGCCGATCTGGGGCACGGTCTGGAGCACGACCGTCACGCACTGCGAGGGCAAAGCCGCAGTGTCCCTTGCGGGCACCTGCCAGCCCCGCCTGGAGCCCGAGGCGGTGTTCGGCATGCGCAGCACGCCGCCAGCGCGCGCAAGCCTGCAGCAGCTGTTCGAGTGCATCGGATGGATCGCGCCCGGCTTCGAGATTGTCGATTCGCACCAGCCCGGGTGGAAGTTCGTCGCGGCCGACACGGTTGCCGACGGGGGCCTGCACGCAAGGCTGCTGGTCGGTGCGCGCACGCCGGTCACCGACATTGCTCGAAGCGCGGATGAGTTCGACGGGCATCTGGCAAAGGCCCGCGTCGTGCTCAGCAAAGGCGATGAGGCTGTGGAGGAGGGCGTGGGCGCGAACGTGCTCGATGGACCGCTGCACGCGCTGCTGCACTTCCTGGAGGCCCTGCGCAATTGCCCGGGATCACCCGACCTGATGGCAGGTGACGTGGTGACCACCGGCACCTGGACCGACGCCTGGCCGGTAGCGCCCGGTGAACGCTGGACCGCGCGATTCGACAGTGCATTGCCGCCACTTGAAATCAATTTCAACTGAAGAGAGGAATGAGCGAGATGGATAAACGCAATTTTCTGGGTGTAGCCGCTGGAGCCGCTGCCGGCGCGTTGTCGCTTCCGCTGGCCGCGCGTGCAGCCGGCGAGGTCCGCGAAAAAGGATCGCCGCCGTTGCTCACAGTGGTCGGCGCCATCGGCAAGGGCAACCGCGGGCCGCTCGACGCGGTGCGCGACCAGATGATGGGCAAGCAGAAGATCAAGTTCGACAAGGCGCATGTGTTCACCTTCGAGCAACTCACGGCGATGCCGGTCAAGACCGCTCGCGCCACGCTCGAATACGACAACAAGAAGCATGTGCTGCACGGCCCGGCCCTGGCCGACGTGTTGGCTGCGGCAGGCGTCAAGGGCGACTCGGGCAAGCTCGCGATGCGCGCGGTCGATGGTTACTCGCCCACCATCAGCATGGCCGATGCGAAGAAATACGGATTCATGGTGGCCACCCATCTCGACGGCAAGCCGATGGCCCTGGGCGGTCTGGGGCCGCTGTGGGCCGTGTACGAACCCGACGCCTTCCCGGACATGATGGCCAAGCCCATAGACCAGCGCTTTGCCAATTGCCCCTGGGCGCTCTACTTCATCGACGTGCAGGCTTAAACAGATTTCTTTGTTCAACGGACATTCATGCAATACCGAAACCTGGGCAAGAGCCCGCTGAAAGTTTCTTCGCTCTGCCTGGGAACGATGATGTTCGGGGACCAGACCGACATCGACGAGGCGAAGTCCATCGTCGCCCATGCGCACGAACACGGCGTGAATTTCATCGACACGGCCGACGTCTACACGCGCGGCGCATCCGAGACGATGGTGGGCGAGCTGCTCAAGTCAGGGCGTCATGACTGGGTGGTAGCGACCAAGCTGGGCAACAAGATGTCCAGCCGCGCGAACGAGGGCAGCTATTCGCGCAGCTGGATGCTGCGCGAAGTCGATGAGAGTCTCGCGCGCCTGGCCATGGATCACGTCGACATCCTGTACCTGCATCGCGACGAGAACGGGATGGACCTGGAAGAGCCGCTGCGTGCCATCGATGCATTGCTGCGCGCGGGCAAGATCCGCTATTGGGGCGTTTCCAACTTTCGTGGCTGGCGTATTGCGGAGATCATGCGCGTCGCGGGTCAGCTCGGCATGCCGGGCCCTGTGGTGTGCCAGCCGTATTACAACCTGCTCAACCGCATGCCCGAAGTCGAGATTCTTCCAGCCTGCCGCAACTACGGAATCGGCGTGGTGCCGTACAGCCCGGTCGCGCGCGGTGTCCTGACCGGCAAATATGCACCCGGCCAGGAAGCACCACCGGGCACGCGTGCGGCTCGCGGGGACAAGCGCATCGCAGAAACCGAATGGCGGCCCGAGTCGCTGGTGATTGCAGACAAACTCAAGGTGCACGCCGCGAAGCAGGGCATCAGCCTTGCGCAGTTTGCGACGGCCTGGGTGCTGGCGCACAACGCCGTGAGTGCTGTGATTGCGGGGCCGCGAACGCTTGCGCAATGGCAGGATTACCTGCCTGCGCTGGAGTACCGCTGGACAGCCGATGATGAAGCGATCGTCGATTCGTTCGTGAGTGCGGGGCACCCATCGACACCGGGGTTCAACGATCCGGCGTATCCGCTGCCAGCGCGCAATTGATGGGTTGAAGGTCAGCCATTTGCAAATGCGAGTGGCGACCTTGTCCTACATGTTGGGCGTCAACGCGGCGTGAGTCTGGGCGTTGGTCAAGGAGAGCTTCAATCCTGTTGCTCGACCAGCCCTCAGGAGATAAATACATGTTCAAGAAGATCCTGCTCGCAGCCGTGATTGGCGCGACATTCGCATCGGTGCCGTTTGCAACGTCGGCACAGTCCCGCACCATCATCATCCGCGAAGCGCCGCCGCCTCCGCGTGACGAAACCCGTCCGCCCCAGCGTCGGGGCTCGGAGTGGGCCCCAGGCCATTGGGAATGGCGCGGCGGAAAGCACGTGTGGGTTGCAGGTCGCTACGTCCGCGAGCGCCGCGGCCAGCACTGGGTTGCTGACCGTTGGGTAGAGCGCAATGGCCAGTGGACGCTGGTTCGCGGCCATTGGGCACGTGGCATGCGCGACCGTGACGGTGACGGCGTGCGCAACCGCGACGACGCGCGCCCCAACAACCCCAACAGGAGCTAACGCTCCCGGGTAGCCGAGCCGCGCAGGAAACTACGCGAGCCTGGCCTTGAAAAACCCCACGGTGCGATCCCACGCCAGCTTTGCGGCGGCGGGGTCGTAGCGTGGGGTTGTGTCGTTGTTGAAGCCGTGTTGCGTGCCGGGGTACTGGTACATCACGTAGTTGACGCCTGCGGCCTTGAGGGCAGCTTCATAGGCAGGCCACGCGGCGTTGATGCGCTCGTCCACGGCGGCCAGGTGCACCATCAGCGGCGCCTTGACTTTGGCGGCATCTTCCGGCGGGGGCGAGTTGCCGTAGAAGGGGACTGCTGCATTGAGGTCCGGCATGCGGATGGCCATCGTGTGGACCACGCCGCCGCCGTAGCAAAAACCGGTTGCACCCATCTTGCCGTTGGAGTCGGGCCGGCCGCGCAGGTAGGTGGCGGCTGCAAAGAAGTCCTGGTGAGCCTTGGTCTGGTCGAGCTGCGCGAACAGCGTGCGGGCCTTGTCCTCGTCGCCCGGGTAGCCGCCCAGCGGCGTCAGCGCGTCGGGTGCGAAAGCCATGAAGCCGTCGAGCGCGAGGCGGCGCGTGATGTCTTCGATGTGCGGGTTGAGTCCGCGATTTTCATGGATGACCAGGACGGTGGGCAGCTTGCTGGCGCCCGCGCTGGCCGGCCGCGCGAGGTAGCCTTTGGAGGTGCCGTTGCCCAGCGGTGAGGGGAAGGTGATCCATTCGGTCTTGAGGCGAGCGTCGTCCTTGGGGACTTGCTGGCCGGCTGCGAAGTTGGGACTGAGCGCTGCGAGCAGGCCCGCAGCGGTGACACCGGCCTTGGCGAATTTCTGCGCCTTGTTGAGGAACCCGCGGCGATCGAGGTCGCCGTGAACATAGGCGTCGAAAAGGATGAGCAGTTCCTGGTCGAAATCCCTGGCGGTCAGGCGTGGCTGCATGTACTTCACTCCAAAAGGATTTGGAGGTTACACAGGAGCGCGATTCGCCGTGGGGGTTCGAGGGTAAGCCCCGACAGATGAGGGCGAAAGCTGGTCGCAAATTACACACGCCGAGCGGGGTGGGCAGTTTTATCCGGCACTTTTATCCGGCACCTGGAGGGTTGCGGGATATATTGGTGGGAACGGGTTACAGGGGAGGGACGAGTGATGAAGAGTCGGGCGGTGAGGGGGAATTGCGCGGGTGCGGAGGCACTTGGTGTGACGGTGGGCGGTTTTATCCGGCAGGGTGGCTTGCTGGCTACATTACGTTAGGTCTCACTAGTGGCAGATCTCTCCGCTCTCGAAGTCCTCGACACGGCCGTGAAGGTCGGGCTTGGTGCCTTAATCTCCGGACTGACGACTTATTGGGTCACGGCGCGCAAGTCGCGAGACGACCTCGCGCGCGAGAGATCGCTACGCGGCCAGCAGATGCTCGTGGGCGTGTCTGAACAGGTTGAAGCTCTGTCGCATCAAGTCTTCCGCTACTGGGCAATCATGGCCGAGCTCGTCCGAAGCGCGAGGCAGGGCCTTCCGATTCCCGAGCACCGTCAGCAGGATCTTGATAAGACGAAGGCGGCTATGTTCGATGCCTATGGCCCTTTGACTAGCGCCGAAGCGAAGCTCCTACTGTTAGGGCATCGCGAGGCCGCGCAGTCCCTTCGAGAGTTCGGCGAAGTCATTCGCGAGTTTAGGAGGCGTGTCTACGAGCCGAACCCGCGAATCACCGAAGATCAACTTGAGGAAGATCGAGCAAAGCTCCTGGGGGCGCGAGAATTGGCTTTTGAGAAACTCAGTGCGGCATACCGTGAGACCTAACTTGGCAGTCGACACGGACGTCCGCGTGGCGCGCTGTCGCGCGCCTTTGGCCCGCCGGTCACTTCTACGTTAGGCCTCGTCATGATCCGTCGTGTTCCGCGAGAGTGGCTGGAATACCAATACTTCGATCCCGAGAGGATCCTGGTTGGATTGCGCGAAATTGCACTCTCCTACCCGCTCCACGAGCTCGAGTTTCACGCGCGCACGCTCCGCACGCGCAAACTGCGAAAGCACGGTGAAGGAAGGCAGGCCGCTCTGTTTTGCCACGGCATGAGTCGCGTCATCGGCTCGAAGGTCTCTTTCGCGCACGTCGAGCGCGATGACTTTGATATCGTCGCGAAGTATCGGGAGAACGGGCAAGAGAACTTTGTTCCAGTTCAATTGAAGGAGTGGGCTCCGGACTTCCTGCCATCGCCACAACCGTTGCAGGTCGAACTGGATAAGCTGAAGAAATACGCAGACGCATCTGATCTTGCGGTAGCCTTCCACCTGAATCGCGAAACTAGGGTTGTTCTTTCAGAGCTTTCCTATCCTCGGAATATTGGAGAGCTCTGGTTCTATGGGTGTACGGAGCCGAGTCAGAATCACTGGGTCATCATTGGCGACCTTCTCAAGGAGTCTGCGGCTTATGGCTTTGTGTACCCCGAGACCTAACATGTCAATCGACACGTACCCACAACAGCAGAAGGCGGCTTCGCCGCAAATTGTCGTGGTCCGGTCATCTTTACGTTATGTCGCACGGTAAGCATTACGACGACGTTCGCAACGCGTTCGACCAAGGGACCGTTGTAGATGCATCGCGACAGGAGCTGGAGCAACTGCTTCTGGCTGTTGGTCGTGCGCGTGTACTCGATCCGGCAAACCAGGCGCGCGCTGCCGAGATGGGCGAGACGATGCGGCAACTTCTCGCCGCACGGCAAAGCCAAGAAGCTCACTCGCAGGCCATGTCCGTTGCGAAGTTAGCGCTGTGGGTTTCATTGGCGGCTCTGGTGGCGTCCCTCGTTCAGGCGGTGGAAGCGCTAAATATCATTGGCCCCTTGAAGTCGCCACTGGTTGACCTACAGTCCGGCGCGGCCGCGCCAAGTGCGCAAAGCGCTGCAAGTGGAGGGAAATGAGGGTGCGACATAACAAGGCAATCGACACGGACGCACAGCAGCAGGCTGCGGCTCCCGCCGCTGTTGCTGTGCGCCGGTCATCTTTACGTTAGGCCTCCATGGACGCTCATGAGCATGTCCTTCGCCTAGGGAAGCTATTGGGCAACCTTCAGTCGCTTGAGCTAAGCCTTCGGGGCGAACTCGCTAGGCGGCCTGGAGCGGCGCAAGTGCATGCGGAGCCCGGCGTCGATGTTCTCGCGCTGCCACTAGGTGCAGAGGTCCCCGAAAGCAACATCACCGACTACGCGAGTCTCAGACAGCTCCTGGACTTGTTTAACACTGAAGCACGTGCACGAGGTGCGCCTGTTGTCGATCTCCATGTCGTAGAGCTACGCGACGCCCTCGCGCATGGCCGTGTCTATAGCAAGACGCAAGCGTATCCTCTCACTCTTGTGAAGTTTGACAAGCCGAAGGGCGGCCGCGCTCGTGTCATGTATCGCGCCCTTATGGACGAGGGTTGGTTTGGACAGCAAATGAAGATGCTCGTAGATGCAATGCAAATCATCATTCCGGGGTTTGAGCCCTAACAAGGCAATCGACACGGACGCACAAGCGCGTCCGCTCCCTACGGCCGCACCTGTCCTCGTGCGCCAGTCATTTCTACGTTAGAGCGCATGCAGGACCCGTTCGTTGTTGATCGACCGCTCCTTCGAGACGTTTGTCTTGAGTTCGCTGTTGCTCTGGTGCGTGAGTGTGAGAACTCAAACTTGCGCCTTCTTGCCGTTGAACTATTGCGCGTCGCTGTTCCCCCCCAGCAGCTTGCTGGATCACCCGAGGCGTACTCCTTCCTAGCGTACCCCGTTCCACGCCTGAGCCGAGAGGAACGAGAACTTTTGCAAGTCCGTGAGAACTTTGAGCGAATTCGCCTGCGTATTCGCGGTGGAGAAGTTGCCCTGGAACTCGATTGCTTTGGGAGAATTGGCTGGTTCTTCGTGACCGGTCTCCCACAGTTCTTCGAGCCATTGCAGGAGGGTCTGCGCTCACATGCTCTCTAACAGGTTGTTCGACACGGACAGGCATCGTTACTGCGCTGCAAAGCGTGTGGACCAGCCTACGCCATGCGGCGCAGTGCCGATGCGCGCCGGTCAACGCTGACGTTAGGCCTCACAAGAGCCGTAGGCGTCCTGCCAACACGATTGCAACTACTCCTCTATCCGGGACCGCATGTACTTTCTTACGGTATTCAAGGGTGACACACCGATTCTTGAGCGAGTGTCATTCACTGACTTCAGTGCAGCAGTATCCGCGTGCGGGAATTACTATGAGCCTAAGACGCCCGGCGCAGCCCTAGAATTCACTACTATCGTGGTCCGCAATACATTCATGCGAGCCCACGCCGAACTCTTGCGCACTGAAGATCTGCCGGAGAAGATTGAAGCCAGTTCACCCCGCCGGTGGAAGGCGACCAAGGACGGCAATGCCTTCAATTTCTCTCACTCGTACAAGTTTTTGATCGCCAGCAAGGCTGGACTCGACGAAATTGACTCGCAGGAAAACGAATGAGCCCTCGTCAGTTCGAGTGCGGCATGAATTCCTCTTGCCGTGCCGCCTCCATCCACTCGCATACGCCCCCCGATCAGGAAGACGATTTGGGCCAAGTTTGTCAATGCGCCTGGTGGTTTCATTCTCCGCGCGTGAGGCCTAACCCCTCGCTCAACCGGACCCGCAACGGCATGCCACCTTCGGGCCTCATTTCATTCTGGCCCTGCGGTGTCCTGCCGCTGCGGGCCGGTTAGCTCAAACGTTAGCTTGTATGCACCAAGAACAGTGCCGGTTTCTGAGCGTTCTCGGTTTTGGTTCGGTGGCAGTTCTACTCTTTGGCATGGCTTTGCTCACTTTGGGGTACTGTCTCTTCATTGTGGTTTGGATGCATGCGCCACTATTGAAGGTTGTGTTTACTGCTGGTGTGCTCAGCTTGATCTTCTTCTGCGGGGCGTTCATCGCCAGCAGAGAGATTTTGCGAGTGCTTAGGGGGAACGATGAACGCCCTGCAAGCAATCCAAGCTAACAGGTCGGCCCAGTGGCGACGGCCTTCGGCCGTGCCTGGCCTCCGACGTTAGAAGCATATGGCGCACACAATGGCCTCCACCCACAAGCCGCAGTTCCCTATCCGCCTTGTTTGGCGCGAAAGCGGAGAGGTTGAGATCTACCAAGGTGAAATCGATCTTCTCCAAAATCTCGAAGAGTTCGATTCAACTAAGCACGGCGCGGAGGCGACGGCCACCGATGCTTTGGGTCGTCCGGTGAATTTGGTGGTGCGCATATATGACGACCTCTGCGAGTGCAGCCTTGCTTAGCGTCAGTTGCTTCGCCCATTGGCTAATGCCTTCTAACATGGCGGTGCTGCGGACGCGCCGCGAGCCACTGTGCTTCATCAAGCGCCCCGCCGCGGCGCGCCGTACACTTCTACGTTAGAAATCAGCATGAGTGAAGCGTCCTCCGTTCGTGAGCGTCTGATGAAAGCCCTAGAGGAGAGCGATGTCGCACGCCGAAAAGGTCGAGCTGAGCGGATCGAGTGGCTGTCGCTCCACAACTCCAGGCCCGGAGCCATATTTGGTCGTACCGAGACAATGCGAATTCTTGACGAAGCGCCAGACGCATTTGTCGATGGTTACTTCGTCGGCGCGCTCCTCTTGGCGACTTCATTCATTGAGCATGCACTGGCCGAGGAGTTGCAGGATCGCGGACTCGCTGAACGGAGCCCCAACTTTGCTGAAGCTGTTACTCTCTGCCGGGAGCACGGTCTCTTTGCGCCGGAGTGGCTAGATCGCACGGATGCGCTCCGCATAATGCGAAACCCTTACGCGCACCTGAAGCAACCCTCCCATCCGCACACCATGGGCAATCGATACCGATCCCTCAAAGCCCATCCTCTGCGCATGCTTGAGGCGGATGCCAAAGAAGCACTCGAGCTAATGTTCTTCTTCTTCCGCGCGACATTGCGACAGGCAGATTTCTAACATGTCAATCGACGCGGACCCACACCTGCAGGACGCGGCTTCGCCGCAAACGGTTGTGGTCCGGTCATCTTCACGTTAACTCGCGCGGGATTCGCCCCGGCCTATGCCAACGCTGACATAGCGTATTTGCTATACTGTGCGCAATGCCATGGGACATCCAGTACTACGATGCGAAACTGCAGGCTGCTGTGCTTGCACTTCCGCCGGGCATCCTGGCCCGGTACATTCATCTGACGGATCGGATGAATGACTACGGTCCTGATCTCGGGATGCCTCATACCAGGGCTATGGGTGACGGACTGTTCGAGCTGCGTTTGAAGTCCGGCGAAGGAATCGGGCGGGTTTTCTACTGCACGCTTGTTGAGCGAAGAATCGTGATGCTCCACCAGTTTGTGAAGAAGACCGAAAAGACTCCTGCGAAGGAGTTGTCGATCGCGCGCAAGCGCATGAAGGAGCGGAAAGATGCTGACGCATAAGCAGTTGCGTGCTCAGGCGCTAAATCGTCCCGAGGTGGCCGCCGAGTTCGAGAAGCAGCTCGAGGAGTTCGTCTTGCTCGACGAGTTCCTGAGAGCGCGGTCGGAGCAAGGGCTCACGCAGGCTGAAGTGGCGGAGCGGATCGGTACAACCCAGTCTGCCGTCGCAAGAATGGAGTCGGGCCGGGGTAAGCATTCGCCATCCTTGGCAACGCTGTCCAAGTACGCAGAAGCGCTTGGCTGCAAGCTTGAGGTGCGCCTGGTTCGGGAACGCGCCGTGAAACGCAAGTTAACTGGTCAATCGACACGGACGCCCAATGGCGCGCGTACGCTTCGCGCACGCTAGCATTGCTCGCCGGTCATCTTCACGTTAGATATCACAGGAAGGCAACAGGTGAACGAACTCATTGCGGCAGTTGTCGGTGGCTTCCTCGCAGCTGCTACTGGGTGGTTTCTCCAGAACCGGCTCGAGGCTTCGCGACAGAAGAAGCTGGCGCAGCTCTTTGTGATCGGGGTACGTGATGATCTGAAAGCATCCGTAGACCTCTACGACCGGCTCATGGACGAGTGGGAGAAGAGCCAAACTGTGTGGTTCACGACTGTCAACGAGCTTCGCGAGTCGCGTCAGACGTACCAGAAGCAGCGTGATTGGCTCGTCCTCCTGCAAAACGAAGGTGTACGGCAGAAGCTCTTTCGGTACTATCACCGTAGCGCCGACCTTCTCACGTTGATAGAGAACCAGCAGCGGAGGAAATATGAGATCCAGTCGAAGCTGACGGAGCTAGTCCGAGACTTGCAATTGAGAGATGGCACTCTTTCTCGGGAAGCCGCTATCCAACAGGCCGTTGCTTTGATGCACGCCGAAGACCAGGAGCTGATTGGAATCAATGGCTCACTCCCGCAGAACGTGCAGAAACTTCGAGACTTTAGGGGCGAGGCAAAGGAGCTCTTGGCAAACATACCGGAGCGCGGTGATGTCTAACAGGTCGTTCGATGCGGACACGCCGTGGCATTGCGCCGCGAGGCGTGCTGGCGAGCGTACGCCTCGCGGCGCAATGCCACGGCGTGCCTGTCAACTCCGACGTTAGACGGCACGACGCTTTGAGATTTTGTACCGTCCTTTACAAGCTTCAGAGTCCCCAAAACGTCGGGATGATCGTTCGGTCGCACGTCGCATTTGGCGGCGACTGCGTCGTCCTTCTCGGCAATGAGCAACCGTGGCGCTTCGGGAAAGGTACGCAGGCTTTCTCACGCAAGCTCGAGAAAGTCTGCGAGTTCGTGCACCTCCCCGACGAAGACGAGTTCTTCTCTTGGTGCGACAGCAGGCGGTATGAGCCTGTGGCGCTGGAGATCGCCGCACCGCCCCGCTATGTTCACGAGGTTCAGTTCCCTGAACGGCTTGCTTTGATCGCTGGCGCTGAAGGTCCGGGTCTTCCTTCAGCCTTTCTGGATCGTTGCAAGCAGGTCGTCACCATCCCGCAGTTCGGGGGTGCGGAGAGCCTTAACGTTGCCGTGGCATGCTCGATTGCTATGTACGAGGTGCGCCGAGGTGCGAAAACACCATTGAACATCGAGGGCTCTGCCTATGCCGTCTAACAGGTCGTTCGACGCGGACGCCCAGCGGCGGACCTTCGCTTCGCTCCGGTCCTCCCCGGCGGTCGCCGGTCAACTCCGACGTTATGCCGCATCGAAGCCAGCCGCTGGACGACTATGCGCCTTAGGCGTATAGTCACTCATGTTCACCGTCATTGAAACTCTCCTATTTCAAAAGCAATGGCCTCTGTATTGGTCCGAGGAAGAGAGAGGCGAGTTCGCAGTGCATATCGCCGAGAACCCCGATGCGGGTGATGTAGTGCCCGGCTCCGGCGGCATTCGCAAAGTGCGTTGGAAACGGGCGGGTTCGGGCAAGTCCGGCGGTGTGCGGGTGATTTACTTTACGCGCACACCTGAAGAAGAGATTGTGCTGCTGACGCTATACGCGAAGTCAACGACAGACAACCTCACTGGTGCAAAGTTGAAGGAGATTCGCCGTGTCCTCGAAAGTTAAACCTCTTACTCCAGCGCAGCTGCGTGCCTATGAGGCAAAGCGCGATCTTGCTGCTGAATTGCTCGAATCGGTGAAGCAAATGAAGTCCGGAAGGACAAAGGTTGTTCACACGCCTGCGGTGGAGGCGCGTGAGCGCACCGGTTTGTCACAGTCGCAGTTTGCAGACTTGCTGGGCGTGTCCGTCCGGACATTGCAGGGCTGGGAGCAGGGCCGCAAGGAGCCGAGTGGCGCTGCCCGCACTCTGTTGACGATCGCTCGCACTAATCCAAAGGCGTTGCTTGCGGTTGCTGGAAAGCATTGACCGAGGATGAAGCACAACATGTCCGTCGACATGGACGCCCACAAACATCCGCTCCCTGCGGTCGCACTTTCTTGCGGTCGCCAGTCACGTTTACGTTATCCCTCATCTGATCCGCTCTGCTGACTTGATTGCATGACCTACGGCATTGCCGTATGATTATGCAATGCGTACTGTTGCCGAGACTCCGATTTTTATCCGATATGCATCTGAAGTCTGGTCTGTAGCGGAGCGGCAGGAGTTCATCGATTTCATTGCAGCCAACCCGGAGGCTGGCGCAGTGATAAAGGGGAGTGGAGGATGTCGGAAAGTGCGTTGGTCACGCGCCGGAATTGGCAAACGCGGCGGTGCTCGAGTAGTCTACTTTCTGCCTTCCGAGGAAGTTGTTTGGTTGTTGATTGTTTATACGAAGGCCAAGTTCGACGCTCTCCCAACGTCGTTCCTGGCTCAGCTGAGGCAAGGAGTTGAAGATGCCTTCTGAGATTGAAAAGTTCCAAAAGGACTTGTTGCAGTCCGTCAAGCAAATGCGTCGCGGCCAGGCGGGGCGGGTGACGAAAGTCAAACTCACCGAGGCTGCCGAAGCTCGGGCGAGCATTGGCATGTCGCAGCAGGAGTTTGCGGAGTTGTTGGGTGTCTCGGCCCGCACGCTGCAAGACTGGGAGCAAGGACGACGCGAACCAACGGGAGCTGCCCGAATGCTGCTCAGGGTAGCGGTGAAACATCCCCGGATGCTGCGTGGCATGCATGCGTGATGGATAACATGTCGATCGACACGGACGCAAAGCAGCAGAAGGCGGCTTCGCCGCAGTTGGCTTTGCGCCGGTCATCTTTACGTTAGGTCTCTCATGAGAACTGGAGCCCCACTCGCAGTCCTTGCTGTTCTCATCGCTTCAGGTCAGCCGGCACTTGCGCAGCCCATGCCGGTCGTCGTTGCAGTCCCCGCCTTCTCCTGCGTCACTGGGCCGTTTGCTGTTCAGCTCCCCGCAGTGTTGTCTGGCCTCCGTGCACTGGGCAAGTTGAAGGAGGAGAAGGTTGTTCGTGTTCAATCGTGGGAGGGCTACAAGGCCGTGGAACGGTGGCTTCGTTTCGAGGGCATGGAACTGCAGATCGTCACCTTCACAAACGATCCTGAGCGCTACACACTCGGTTCTGCGCTTTTCGAATCACCCAGGTGGAGCCAAGCGCCAGCTCGTGTCGGAGAGCCCTCTGGTCCTCTGGTCACGCGCCTTGGTGCGGCCCAAGTGGAAGCCAATGCCAATTGGCGTTTTGCCGGCGAAACAGACTCTCTGTACATTCAGTCCAAGGCCGGGAAGATCTCTCGTGTCTTGTATGAGTGCTACACAGGCTGAGCAATCATCATGCGCGAGAGACCTAACCCATCAGTCAAGGGGACGTCTTGCGGCAAGCCGCAAGCCGCCCCTTACCTCGAACGTTATCCCTCATGTTGATGCGCAGTGAAGCTCGAGCGATTGTCGTAAGGCGCGTTGCCGCCGTCGCTCTCGACCTTCCACCGGGCGACGCATTGGTCCTGGTGGATGAATCCACGATCGAGCGGCCTTGGGGTTGGGTCTTCTTCTACACGTCCAGGCTGTGGCACGCGACGCAAGAGTTCCAGTACGCCATAGCCGGCAATGCACCGTTTCTGATTGAGCGAGCCACTGGGAGAGTTCACGAACTCGGCACCGCGCTCGCGGTCGAAAACTACATTGCCGCATACGAGCGAACGGGAGACCCGCATGCCGATTGAGCGCCTGAGGGATAACATGTCAATCGACGCGGACCCACAACAGCACAAGGCGGCTTCGCCGCTCGTATTAGTGGTCCGGTCATCTTCACGTTCGACCGCAAATCCGTAGGCCGCGCCAAATTGACGTTATCGTATCCCGTGGGATACACTGCTCGCATGCGCGTGGAGATGACTGAGGTCTACCTGAACTGGATCAATTCGTTGAAGGATCGCGCTGGTCGGGCGCGAGTTCAGGTGCGAGTTGACCGTCTCGTTTACGGGAACCCAGGACAGCATAGAGTATTGACTGACGGGGTCCGGGAATTGAAGATCGACTTCGGACCTGGATACCGCGTGTACTACACGGAGCGCGCAGGAGTCGTGATTGTTCTCTTGGCTGGAGGTGACAAGTCCTCTCAGCAACAGGACATTCGAACCGCTATCGCGCTAGCGAAAGGACTCTAGGAGAATTACTCATGGCCAAAGCAGTATCAAAGCCGAGAGCGCGAGTGACGGTAAGTCGTACCAAGACGGTCGCTTATGACGTGTCTGAACAACTTCGAACTCCTGAGGAAATGGCCGCGTATCTTGATGCCTGGCTGGAAGAGGCGCCCGAGGATGCCGCAGGTATCGCGCGGGCGCTGGGCGATATTGCTCGCGCCAAGGGAATGACCCAGGTGGCGCGAGATGCAGGGCTGAGTCGGGAAAGTCTGTACAAGGCTCTTGGCGAAAACGGCAATCCGACTTTCGCCACAGTTTTGAAGGTCGCGAGGGCCTTGGGTGTGAAGTTCCATGCAGCGGCTGCCTGAGTTGCAGTCGAACAGGTCATTCCACGTGGACGCCGTTGGCGCCCGTGAATTCCAACGTTAGAGCGCACAAATGACGGTTGTTGAACTGAATCCTCGGCGAATGGCCACGCTCATGGCCCTGGTAGGTCGGTGCGTCCTTCGATATCAGCGTATCGAGCACACCCTGAAGCTTCTGCTTCCCCACCTCGTTAAGCCGGGCCGTGACCTAGAAGAGAGCGTGCCCGACTGGCGCGAGTTTCTGGATTCAAAATTCACGCTCGGTCCATTGGTGGAAAAACTCAAGCCGGGACTGAATAGCGAACGTCCGGACGACGCGCATTCATACCTTGCGATTGTTGTAGCGGAGCGCAACGACCTTGTGCATCACTTTTTCACAAAGGGCCGGGCCCTTACTGGCACTTCGGATGCGCTCGAGAACGCGATCGTCGAAGTTAGACGTCGCCTCGAAAACGCCCTCCCGCTTGAGCAAACTCTTCTCGTGGCAGCTGACAGATTTGCGCATGATCTTGAGTATTCTCTGGCGACTGACTTGGATGACGAGGCGCCCCATGCGCTCTAACAGGTCAATCGACACGGACGTTCGCGCAGCGGGCTGCGCCCGCCTATGGCCCGCCGGTCATTTCTGACGTTATCCCTCGCCGCAAATGGCATCGCTTGACACAGCGTACGAATAAACGTACGCTTTTGGTTGCAGGAGACTTCCATGGCCAATCCCGTTACCGCGAGCGAAGCTCGCGCCAACTTGTACCGACTGATCGACGAGACGAACGAGTCTCACCGTCCCGTCGTCATTGCTGGAAAGCGCAGCAGTGCCGTTCTCGTGTCGGCTGAAGACTGGGATGCGATCCAG
The DNA here is from genome assembly GCA_040386575.1 of Pseudomonadota bacterium. Classification (GTDB taxonomy): domain Bacteria; phylum Pseudomonadota; class Gammaproteobacteria; order Burkholderiales; family Burkholderiaceae_C; genus Ramlibacter. Next base: position 24,615 of record JAZKFI010000035.1, on the reverse strand, counting down.
GAGACGCTTTATCTTCTCTCCGTACCCGGCATGCGGGAATCCATCAAGAAGGGCATGGCCGAGCCTTTGGAGAAAAGTGCCAAGGTACTGAAGTGGTGACTTGGCAGGTCGTGTATGCCAAGCAAGCGCTGAAAGACGCCAGGAAGCTCGCATCTGCCGGTCTGAAAGAAAAGGCGCAGGAACTGTTGGAGGTCTTGAAGCGTAGCCCTTTCCAGAACCCTCCACCGTTCGAGAAGCTTGTGGGCGATCTCGAAGGCGCGTACTCCCGCCGAATCAACATTCAGCAGCGTTTGGTGTATGAGGTATTCAAGAAGGAGCGGATCGTGCGCGTACTGCGGATGTGGACTCACTATGAGTGAAGCGAGGGATAACATGTCAATTGCCACGGACACACACCTGCTTCGCCTTCGGCGCGCAGGTGTTGGCCGGTCATCTTCACCTTAGACCCCTGAATCGCCATGTCCTTCCTCCCACGAGAGTTCCAGGTACCCGCCGTCGTTGAGACTGAGCGCTTCCGAATGCGCTCGATCACGATTCACGACGCGTTCAAGGACTACGACGCTGTCATGTCCAGTCGCGAGCATCTCTGGTCCAGATTCGGCGTGATTTGGGGCTGGCCCAGCGAAGACATGACGATCGAGCAGAACATCGTCGACCTCGGCTGGCACCAGAAGGAGTTTCAGTTGCGCTCCTCCTTTGACTACGCAGTGATGTCCCTGGATGAACGACGCCTCCTCGGCTGCGTCTATGTCGATCCGCCCCACCAGGATGGAACCGATGCCGACGTCTGGTACTGGGCAAGGCAGACCGAACTGGCGAGTGGGCTCGAATCCGAACTGGAGTCATTTCTACTTCGTTGGCTGGCTCAGGCCTGGCCGTTTGGAACGATCTCCATCAACGGAGTACTCAGAAACCTCACCCGCAGCAGCACAGGGGCCTGACCCTCGGTCATGCAGATCGCCAACGGCAGGCCACCAAGCCCGGTCTGGCGGTACGCTGTATATTTTCGCCAGCCCGGGCGTGGCGTCCTGCCGTCGTCGCCCGCTTGCCTCGAACGTTCGACCGCAAATCCGTAGGCCGCTCCAAATTGACGTTGTCGTATCCCATGGGATACACTGCTCGCATGCGCGTGGAGATGACTGAGGTCTACCTGAACTGGATCAATTCGTTGAAGGATCGCGCTGGTCGGGCGCGAGTTCAGGTGCGAGTTGACCGTCTCGTTTACGGGAACCCAGGACAGCATAGAGTATTGACTGACGGGGTCCGGGAATTGAAGATCGACTTCGGACCTGGATACCGCGTGTACTACACGGAGCGCGCAGGAGTCGTGATTGTTCTCTTGGCTGGAGGTGACAAGTCCTCTCAGCAACAGGACATTCGAACCGCTATCGCGCTAGCGAAAGGACTCTAGGAGAATTACTCATGGCCAAAGCAGTATCAAAGCCGAGAGCGCGAGTGACGGTAAGTCGTACCAAGACGGTCGCTTATGACGTGTCTGAACAACTTCGAACTCCTGAGGAAATGGCCGCGTATCTTGATGCCTGGCTGGAAGAGGCGCCCGAGGATGCCGCAGGTATCGCGCGGGCGCTGGGCGATATTGCTCGCGCCAAGGGAATGACCCAGGTGGCGCGAGATGCAGGGCTGAGTCGGGAAAGTCTGTACAAGGCTCTTGGCGAAAACGGCAATCCGACTTTCGCCACAGTTTTGAAGGTCGCGAGGGCCTTGGGTGTGAAGTTCCATGCAGCGGCTGCCTGAGTTGCAGTCGAACAGGTCATCCCACATGGACGCTGTTGGCGCCCGGGAATTCCGACGTTAGACCTCAGGCCATGGCGCACCAAAACACACCGATTCCCGACGACCGCGAACTTACCCACGAGGAGCGGGACCTCATCCGCTGGATGCTAGAGAACGGAAACGAAGAGGGGCGCAAGTGCCTGAGCCAGTTGGAACGCGCACGGGTGCACGCGCGCTGTGCGTGTGGATGCGCAAGCATTGACCTGGCGATCGACGGAAAGAGGCCGACGGATTTTCGGATGCGCGTCTTGGGCGACTTCCAGTGGAAGAATGAGGCAGGAAGCTTGTTTGGCGCGTTTGTGTTCGAGGAAGACGGTCTTCTTGCAGGCTTGGACCTGTGGTCTATTGACGGAGCTGAAACAGCGCGTGCTGTGCCGAAGCCCGAGCAACTGGTTCCTCTGGTCTAACAGGTCGTTCGACTGCGTGCCGGTCCGTTAGGCGCGCAGGCCCCACCCAACATTGCGGAGCAGCAGATGAATATCGACGAGTTCATGGCGGGGTACAAAGCAGCATGGGAGGCCCGAGATCCAGCCATGTTCGCGGCGCTGTTCCACAAGGATGGGAAGTATCACAACACGCCGTTCCAGGTTCATACGGGAACGTCAGCGCTCGTCGAGTACTGGAAGCGAGTGCAGTTGCAGGAGGACGTACACCTCAGCTTCAAGGTTCTGGCGAACCAGGGCGGCTCGGGCATTGCGCACTGGCACGTCACGTATCAGGTCGCATCCGAGGAACTCTTCCAGATCTGGGCGCGTTCAACTGGAACCGGCCTGCCGCCAAGAAGTCCGGGCGAGCCCTTGCCCCGCATGGTGTTGGACGGAGTGCTACTTGGAACGTTCTCTCAAGGCCTGTGCGCAGAAGCGCGCATCTGGTGGCACAGCACACCGCAGGCAGCATAGGCATGAGCCTCGGAGCGATGCCCAGGACGCGGAGAATGCCCAACCATTTGTTCATTGCTCCAGGTTTTCGGGCCTGGAGGAAGCGTAAAAGCTGATCGCAAGACTCTGCATCGGCAAGGGCATCAAGTCCTGTTCTATGCTCGACCGGATGACCACACTTTTCGATCCCATCACCGTCGGCCGCTGGCACTTGCCTAATCGCATTGTCATGGCGCCCCTCACGCGCAACCGCGCCCCCAATGCCGTACCAACGGCGTTGATGGCCCAGTACTACGCCCAGCGCGCGACCGCTGGCTTGCTCATCACCGAAGCCACTGCCATCAGCGCGCAGGGCCAGGGCTACGCCGATGTGCCGGGCTTGTATGGACAGGAGCAACTCCTGGCATGGAAGCGCGTGACCGACGCAGTGCATGCGCGAAATGGTCGCATCGTGACTCAGCTGTGGCACGTCGGCCGCGTGTCGCACGTCGATCTGCAGGTGAACGGTCAGCCGCCCGTCGCACCGTCGGCCATTACGGCCAAGACCAAGACCTATCTCATCAAGGACGGCGTGGGCAGTTTCGCGGCCACGTCTCATCCGCGCGCGCTTGACGCGTCCGAGCTGCCGGGCATCGTGAACGACTATCGCCTCGCGGCGCGCCAAGCAGTGACAACAGCTGGATTCGATGGTGTGGAAATCCACGGCGCCAATGGCTATTTGCTGGACCAATTCCTGAAGACGGGCTCGAACCATCGCACGGATGACTACGGTCAGTCGATCGAGAATCGCTCGCGCCTGCTGCTCGAAGTGATGCGCGCCGTGGTCGACGAGATCGGCGGCGACCGCACGGGCTTGCGCCTGTCGCCCGTGACGCCCGCCAACGACGTCACCGACGACGACCCGCAGGCCCTGTTCGACTACCTGATGCGCGAGCTCGCGCCGCTGGGCCTGGCCTACATCCACGTGATCGAAGGTGCCACCGGTGGGCCGCGCGAAATCGAAGATCGCCCGTTCGACTACGCTGCAATGAGAAGTGCCTATGAGCAGGCCGGCGGCAAAGGTGCATGGATGGTCAACAACGGATATGACCTGCAGCTGGCCGAGGAGTCGGTCAAGGCGGGTGCCGACCTGGTTGCATTCGGCAAGCTCTACATTGCGAACCCCGACCTTGTAGAGCGCCTGCGAACCGGTGCACCGCTCAACGTGCCGGACAAAACGACCTTTTATGGTGGGGGCGCAAAAGGCTACACCGACTACCCAGCACTCCAGGCGGCCTGAAGACAATTGATTGCGCCGATGTCTAAAACTGTTGCGGTCGATCGTCGTCAAACATAGGCGCCCGGGGCGGTCCGGGCCGAACCTTTTGGAGGCCACATGAAGACGCTTGCTTTCGAAGTCATCATTCGCGCACCCCGAGCGCGCGTCTGGGAGGTGATGCTCGGGCCCGAGACGTACAAGGCCTGGGCTTCGGCCTTCTGCGAAGGCACCTACTACGTCGGGTCCTGGGCGGAAGGCGCGAAGATCCAGTTCCTGGCACCATCCGGTGAGGGCATGACCTCCGTTATCGCAGAGAACAACCCGCTGGAGTTTGTCTCCATCCGGCACCTGGGGATGATCGAGAACGGTATCGAGGACACGTCGAGCGACAAGGTTCGGGCGTGGGCTCCTGCATACGAAAATTACCGATTCTCGGACGATCCAGCAGGCTGCAAAGTCGTCGTGACGTTGGATACTGCTCCCGAGTGGGAGCAGTACATGCTGGACACCTTCCCCAAAGCGCTTGAACTTCTGAAATCGCTGTGCGAGTCGTAGCCAAGGAGTTGAGATGACCACGAACGATCTGCTCGAAGGCTCCTGCCACTGCGGCGCCGTCAAGCTCAGGCTTCCCTCGGCCCCCGAGAAGGGAACCCGTTGCAACTGCTCGATTTGCCGTCGCCAGGGCTCCGTGTGGGCCTATTACGAATTTGGCACGGTCAGCATTGAGGGGCACCCACAGAATACGCAGGAGTACATCCAGGGCGATCGCACGTTGCGAACGGTGCGTTGCAAGACGTGCGGCTGTGTCACGCACTGGGAGCCTCTTGATCCTGTCAAGCATCCGCAGCATGGCGTGAATCTGAACAACTTCCCACCGGCGCTTCTTGACCAGGTCAAAGTCCGCCGGTTCGACGGTGCAGATACCTGGACGTTCATTGAGTGAGCCGCGAGGACATCGTGTCGGACAAGTACGCGCGGCTTGAGATCGAGCGCCGCTGGATCGTCATCGGCGGCATCGCAGATCTGATTGCGTCTGCGACCGTCCTGGACCTTGAAGATCGTTATATCTCCGGGACGCAGCTTCGTTTGCGCGCGGTCAGCTCCGCCGACGCGCCACCCAGGTGGAAGCTGTGCAAGAAATACCCGAGGCGCGACGGCGATCCGTTCGAGTTCATCACGAACGTGTATCTGACCGAAGCCGAGTTCAGGCTTTTGTCGGCGTTGCCAGGCGTCGTCGCTCGCAAGCGTCGTTACCGCCTTGCCGTGGGGTCGCTTGATGTCTACAGTTTCCCGCAAACATCGGCCGTGTTCGAGGTCGAGTTCGACACGGTCGCGCAGGCCGCCAGCTTCGTGCCGCCGTCGTTTGTGGGGCAGGAAATTACCGGCAGGGCGTCTTCTTCGGGTGCGGCGCTCGCAGGCGCAGCGGCTTAACTCGCGTTCCGTTTGAGGATGGTGTAAACGTCCGCGTCGAAGGTCAGGATGTATCCGGGCACGCTTGCTCCGATCGCCAGGGCCTCAAGCTTCGTCATTGCCGCGCCGCGAGCCCGCGCGACTTCGAGCACTGCGTCGGCTGCTTGCTCGGTCTCGTACTGTGTGGGCAGGTTCTGGTCGGTCATGACCAACACTGTCCTGCCGTCGGCGGACCCAGCCACCCTGACAAAGCGTGAGCCCAGTTTCAGACGCAATGCAGCGCCCGACCAGATCGAGCAGTCCTGGGTCAGAACGTATGGACTGGAGCAGGACATCGAAACTGCGCTGACTGCGGAGACTGGTTGACCCTTGTATGAAACCGTGGCGGGCGTTGTGACGCAACCGGTCAAGGGAATTGCGAGGGCCAGCATTGCTGTCAGCCAAATTCTGGATTGCATATGGATACCGGGTTGAGGGAGGGGCACCTGTCACGAAAGCGCAGACGGATAGAGCCGTTGCCCTGCAGGTACAGATGTCGATGATGATGAAGACGCACCATCGAGCACACAATTATCAGTTCGGCAAGGCTGGCCCGCGCTATCGGAAAACCCGAATGCGTATGAATGGCGCAGGCGCTCCAGTGGAGGCCGTAACAGGAGGCGGCCAGGGCAAAGGCTCGCAACGAGGTGCGCTTCGGGCCGGGCCGGTAGAGCAGTTGCAGCGATCTGTCGATTCATGGCTGGGTCGTTCGTCGTAGCATTACCGGGCAACAGCCCACATCCGAAAGAGCAAGCCATGCGGTTCATCATCACGGCGCAGCCGGGCGCGGATAAAGAGACTTCCAGTGAGCAGCCAGCCTTCGATGAGAATCTTTTCAAGGCGTACATGCGCTTCAACGAAGAGATGCATCAGGCGGGAGTGCTTGTGGCGTCCGAGGGCCTGAACCCCTCGGCGCCGGGCGCGCGCATCGCCGTCGCCGATGGCAAGCGCTATGTCGTGGACGGCCCGTTTGCCGAGTCCAAGGAACTTGTCGGCGGCTTCTATCTCATCGATGTAGCTTCGCTGGATGAGGCGATTGCGTGGGCCTTGCGCGCTCCGTCCGGTTTCGGGGCGGACGACATCCTGGAGGTGCGGCAGCTGACAGGTTCGCAAGACCTGCCGCCTGCACTGAATCGGCTCATCGCCGAAGCGGCGCCGACCTGGAGCGCCTCGGCGTGGCAGTCGCGAGAGGCGAAATAAAGGAGTCAACCATCACCACCCTTCTTCAAGGCGGATGCCTGTGCGGCAAGGTGCGATTCAAGGCGAACGGCCCGCCGATGCGCACGCTGGCCTGTCACTGCACCTTTTGCCAGAAAGTCACGGGGACCTCGTTCTACGCCGAGTCGCTCTTTGCACTGGACGCCGTCGAGTTCAACGAGGGCGAGATGACGCAGTTCGAGCACCGGTCGGACGTGAGCGGCAAGAAGGTCTATGTCCACTTTTGCCCGACGTGCGGCACCACGGTGGGCCTGACCTTCGAGCGCTGGCCCGACCTGCGGGCGATATCGCGTGGCTGCTATGACGACCCCAACGCCGTCGAGGTGTCCTCGCACATCTGGACCCGCTCTGCACAGAGCGGCGTTGCATTGCCTTGCGGCATCGACTGTTTTGAAACGGCGAGGGCCACGCTGGACGGCAAGGCGTTACCCTCTACCCAATACCCGGAGCCCGTCATGGCTCGCGACGAGGGCAACAGGAACCCCCAATGACCATTGAAACGGAAAACGATGTCGTTGCGCTCAAGCGCATCGGCAAGATCGTGTCACTCGTTCTGCATGAGATGCTGGACGCCGCCGAACCCGGCATGACCACCCGTGAGCTTGACGCGCTGGGCGAGCAATTGCTGGAGCGCCATGGTGCGCGATCGGCGCCCAAGCTCACGTACAACTTTCCGGGCCATACCTGCATCAGCATCAATGAAGAGGCGGCGCACGGCATTCCGGGCGACAGGATCATCCGCGCTGGCGATGTCCTGAATGTCGATGTCTCCGCCGAGCTGGGCGGCTACTTCGCGGATACAGGGGGGACGCGAGTCGTGCCGCCTACCAACCCGCAGAAAACGCGCTTGTGTCACGCCACTCGCACGGCCCTGGCCCAAGCCATGAAGCACGCCCGTGCCGGTCAGCCCATCAGCGGCATCGGCGCTGCCATCGAACGGACTGCGAAGTCGTACGGCTTCAAGATCATCGAGAACCTGGGCAGCCACGGCGTGGGCCGCGCATTGCATGAAGCGCCCGAGCACATCGCGGGCTACTTCGATCCCAGTGACAAGCGTGTCTTGCATGAAGGCATGGTGATCACCATCGAACCTTTCCTTTCCACCCGCAGCCGTATCGTGGACGAAGCGGCCGATGGATGGACGCTGGTGGGTTCGGCAGGCAACCTGTCGGCGCAGTACGAGCACACCATGATCATCACGAAGGGTGAGCCCATCGTGGTGACCCAGCACTGAATGACTCGCGGCTAGGCCTGGCTGGACAGTTCCTGCATCGCCTGCGACGCAATCTCGTACGACCGCAGCCGTGCCTGGTGATCGAACATCTGCGACGTGATCATCAATTCGTCCGCGCCGGTCTTTGCAATGAAGGCCCGCAGGCCTTCGCGCACGGTTGCAGGTGATCCGATGGTCGATGCAGAGAGCACGCTGTCGAGCAGTGCCTTCTCTGCGGGGCCCGCGCTTTCGCGGTAACCCGGGCGCGGTGGCGGAAGCCGCCCTGGCCGGCCGCTGCGCAGGTTGACGAAGGCCTGCTGCATCGACGTGGCACGCACTTGCGCTTCTTCATCGGTGTCGGCGGCAAACACATTGAAGCCCAGCATGACGTGCGGCTTTGGATTGCGCTCGGAGGGCTTGTACGTCGCGCGATAGATTTCGATGGCGTCCATCATCTGCGCCGGCGCGAAGTGCGATGCAAACGCATAGGGCAGGCCGAGCATGGCAGCGAGTTGAGCGCCGAACAGGCTGGAGCCCAGGATCCACACAGGCACGTTGGTGCCGATGCCAGGGACGGCGCGTATGGCCTGGCGCGGCTGGTCGGACATGAGATCCATCAGTTCGACCACGTCACGAGGAAACTCATCGGAGTCGCTCATCAGGTTGCGGCGCAGTGCGCGCGCGGTGGCCTGGTCCGATCCGGGCGCGCGTCCCAGGCCCAGATCGATGCGGCCAGGATAGAGCGATTCCAGCGTGCCGAACTGCTCTGCAATCACCAGCGGGGAATGGTTGGGCAGCATGATGCCCCCGGCGCCGACACGGATGGTCTTTGTGCCGCCGGCGACGTGGCCGATCAGGATGGATGTGGCTGCGCTGGCAATGCCGGGCATGCCGTGGTGTTCGGCAAGCCAGTAGCGCGTGAAGCCCCAGCGTTCGGCGTGCTGCGCGAGATCGAGCGTGTTGCGAAACGATTGGGTGGCATTGCTGCCTTCGGTGATGGGGGAGAGATCGAGGACGGAATAGGCAGTCATGTGTAGCAGGTGGTGGCGAAGGGGCCAAAGCGCAAGGGCAGGGCAAACGGGTATCCTGCCACCGATGAGCCAGCTTGTCCCGCGCCGAATCCTTCCTGTGCTGGTGGTCTCGCAGTTCGCGGGTACATCGCTGTGGTTCGCGGTGAATGCGGTGATGCCCGACCTGCAACGCGCCTGGGGGCTGAACGAATCGGCGGTGGGTCTTCTCACCTCGGCTGTGCAGCTGGGGTTTGTGGTTGGCACTTTGGTATTTGCGTTGGCGATGCTCGCCGATCGCTTTGTGCCGACCCGGGTGTTTCTCGTCTGTTCCTTGCTCGGCGCTGCCGTCAATGCGCTGGTGCTGCTGGCCGACGGGAGCCTCGCGTGGCTCGTGGCGTGCCGGTTCGGCGTCGGGTTTCTGCTGGCGGGCATTTATCCGGTGGGCATGAAGATCGCCGCGAGCTGGTACCGGCAGGGGCTGGGGGCGGCGATGGGTGTGCTGATCGGGGCTCTCGTGCTGGGGACGGCGCTCCCGCACGGGCTTCGTGCCCTGGTCGGCGACGGCGCAGGGATGGGTTCTTGGCAGCTCGTCATCGTCGGCGTTTCGCTGCTGGCAGCTGCAGGCGGCGTAGCGATGGCCCTGCTGGTGCCGGCCAGTCCTGCGCCGGTGCGCGGCGCGAAGATCACACCGCGCGCGCTGGCCCTGATCTGGTCCGACAGGCGCCTGCGCGCTTCTGTTTTCGGCTACTTCGGCCACATGTGGGAGCTGTACGCCTTTATCGTGCTGGTCCCGCTGATCTGCGCGACGCGCCTCGCGGGCCAGGCACTCAGCGCCGCTTCGTTCGCAGTGATCGCCGCGGGCTTCGTGGGGTGCGTAGGGGGCGGCATGCTGGTGCGGCGCATGGGCAGCGCGCGGGTGGCCGGCGTGCAGCTGGCGATCAGCGCCTCGTGCTGCGTGGTCGCGCCGGTGATGCTCGTCGCGCCGCCGGTGCTGTTCTTTGCATGGTTGCTCGTCTGGGGTGCCACGGTGGCGGGCGACTCGCCGCAGTTTTCCACGCTCACTGCGCAGAATGCACCGCCCGCCGTGGTGGGCAGCGTCCTGACGTTCACCAACTGCATCGGCTTTGCGATTTCCATCGTGAGCATCGAGCTGTTCGTGCGCGCAACCACCGTGTGGCCGTTGGCCAGTGTGCTGCCGCTGCTCGCGGCTGGGCCGGTGCTGGGTCTGGCGATGCTCAGGCCCTTGCTCGTTGAAGAGCGGGCCTGAGCAGCAGGCTTACTTCCTGGCCGCGACGAGAACGGGCTTCTCGCGGAACACCTCGGGCATCACGGCCTTGAGGTTGACGATCTTCGGGGCATCGAAGGTCACGATGTACGGCGACTGCGGGTTGCGGGTTGCGTAGTCCTGGTGGTACGCCTCTGCCGGATGAAACGCTGCCAGTGGTGCCAGCTGCGTCACGATCCTGGCCGGGAAGGCCCTGGCCGCGTCGAGCTGGGCGATGTAGCGCTGCGCCACTTCCTTTTGCTGTGCGTCCTTGTAGAAGATCGCCGAGCGGTATTGCGTGCCGCGATCGGGTCCCTGGCGGTTCAGCTGGGTTGGGTCGTGCGCAACAGAAAAGTAGATCTGGAGCAGCTTCGCGTAGCTGACTTGCGCAGGGTCGTAGGTCACTTCGACGGCTTCCGCGTGGCCGGTTGTGCCGCGCGTCACGGCCCCGTAGTTCGCCGTCGCCTTGTCGCCGCCCGCATAGCCGGAGACGGCGTTGAGCACCCCTTTGGTGTGCTGGAACACGGCCTGCACACCCCAGAAGCAGCCGCCTGCAAAGATCGCAGTCTGCGTACCGGCTGTGGCGGCCGGCTGCTCGTAGGCCGCAGGGGGAAGCGGCACGGCTTTTTCTGCGACGGAGTTCCCCGCCAGCAGCAATGAGCCGCCAATCGCCAGTGCCAGCGTGGCCGTAAGGCCCAGGGTCGAGATCTGTTTTTTCATGGGTGCTTTCGATTGTGGACTTGCGTGTCTGTCGCGCCAGCAGTGCCGCGCCTTACACCCACTGCCAAACGGGCTTTGGGCCGACACGATCTGCGTGAAGTCAGCGATAGGTTCTATGCATTCACAGGAACCCATCCATGACCTTCGCCCGATCCGGAATCTGCGCTGCCATTGCGCTTGCAGCTTCAGCCATGTTGATTTCGCCGCCGGCCGATGCGGCCAAGGCCAAAGCCAGCTCCACCGCTCAAAAAGAAGCAGCTGCGCCGTCCGATCCGACGGAGCATTTCAACCAGCTCAACGCACAGGCGACGACGCCGCTGCTGAAAAACGGCTCGCGCGGCAGCGCGGTTGTCCGTGCCCAGATCCTGCTGGATCGCGCATGGTTCTCGCCCGGCGAAATCGACGGCGTGTTCAGCTCCAACATGGCGCGCTCGGTGTCCGCCTTCCAGTTGGCGCGCAGCCTGCCGACGACGGGCACGATCGACGCCGCGACATGGGCGGCACTGCAGGACGGCCAGGGCCCGGCATTTGCCACCTACACGCTGACAGAGCAGGATATTGCGGGCCCCTACGAGAAGATCCCGACGGACACGATGGAGAAGGCCAAGCTGACGTCGCTGGGCTACCAGTCGATGGAGGAGGCCCTGGGCGAGCGATTCCACATGAGCCCCAAGCTGATCGCGTCCCTCAACAAGGGGCGTGCCATGCAGGCAGGGTCTGTCATCGTCGTGGCTGCCGGCGCGGATGTGAAGCCCGCCAAGGCTGCAACGCTCGTTCGCATCGACAAGTCCGACAACATGCTCTACGTGATCGGTGAGGGCGGGCAGGTGCTGGCTGCGTTCCCGGTGAGCTTCGGCGGCGAGAAAGACCCGCTGCCCGTGGGCAAGATGAAAATCACCAGCGAAGTCCCCAACCCGCCGTTTTCCTACGATCCGCAGCTCATTCGCACATCCAAGCCCACGGACACCAAGGTCAAGCTGCCGCCCGGCCCGAACAATCCGGTGGGCGTGTTGTGGCTGGGCTTGTCGAAGCCGCACTGGGGTATTCATGGCACCGACGAGCCGTCACGCATGGCGCGGGTTCAAACGAACGGTTGCGTGCGCTTGACCAACTGGGACGTGAAGCGCCTGGGCATGCTGGCAAAGCCCGGCATCGCCGTGGAAGTCCAGAGCTGAACCCGCGATGAAGACGCCGATCCTTCCGTGGGTCTGCATGGTGGCCGGGGGACTGGCTGCCGCCTTGCTGGCGCAGGCCGCGCCTTCGAGCCAGGCGCTGGAAGGGGAGGCCTTGCTCAGCACGCGGCAACTGATCGTGCCGGTCGAAGGCGTGCCGCCGTCAAAGCTTGAGGATACCTACACGCAGGCGCGCGGAACGAAGGCGCATGAGGCCATCGACATCGCAGCGCCTCGCGGCACGCGCGTGCTCGCAGTCGAAGACGGCAAGGTGGCCAAGCTGTTCACCAGCGTGCCGGGCGGCCTGACGGTGTACCAGTTCGATCACGACGGGCGGCTGGCGTATTACTACGCGCACCTCGATCGCTATGCCGAGGGCCTGAAAGAAGGCGCAGTGTTGCGCCGCGGCGACCTGGTTGGCTACGTCGGCACGACAGGCAACGCCAGGCCCGATTCACCGCATCTGCACTTCGCGGTTTTTGCGCTCGGTCCGCAAAAGCAGTGGTGGCGCGGCGAGCCGATCAACCCGTTTCCCGCCCTGCGCCGGGCGCCCGCGCCCCGCTGACTGCGCTTACCTCGGGTAACGGGTGCGGCTTGCTGCATCAGGCACGGCGTACTACGATGGTTTTTCCAGAAACTGGAGGGGCCCATGCCGCAGCTCATCGCATCCGTCGAAGGTGTCGAGATCAAGCACGTGTATCTGCAAAAGGACCGCACGACGCTCGGCCGCAGCCCCGACAACGACATCGTCTTCGACAACATGGTGGTCAGCGGCCATCACTGCGTGTTCGAGCTCAGGGGGCTCGCCGACGTGTTCATCGAAGACCTGCACAGCACCAACGGGACCTATATCAACGGGGCGATGGTCAGGCGCCAGCGGCTCCACGACGGCGAGGTGGTGGCCATCGGCAATTTCCGCATCCAGTATGTGCAGGCCTCCGAGCGTCCCAGCGGGTTTTCGGAAACGACCGCGATGAAGCTCGATCCGGCCGGGCCGCAACTGCACGCGGTCTTCCAGGTGCTGTCGGGTTCTTCCGCCGGACTAGAGATGCCGGTGGTCAAGGCAGTGACCACGTTTGGCAAACCCGGCGTCTCGGTGGTTGCGGTCTCGCACCGGCGCGACGGCTATTACGTGGCCCACCTCGACGGCCCTGAGCGGCCTACCCTGAACGGCGACCTGATCGGAGACATGCCAGTGCAACTGTCGAACCACGACGTGCTCGAACTGGCCGGCAACCGCATGCTTTTCCGGTTGCAGATGTAGCGATCAGGACGTCCGGGCGCGGGTCATAATTCACTCAGCAACACCATTCGACGGATTCAGGCACTTTCATGGGATTCATCAAGAAGATCTTCCGCACTGGCGGCGGTGAGGCGAAAGTTTCGGTGGATCCGCAGGATTTTCAGGATACCGACAGCAGCGCCGCCCAGACGAAGGAGCGCGAAGCGCCACGCCGTGACCTGGTCCATTCGGTGTTGCGCGAGACCATACAGCGCAACGCAATTCCTTCGGACTGGATAGGCTGCCGGGTGTTGTCGGTGCAGACCAGGGAACGCAAGGCCGGCGCTCATGTCCAGTTCATCGTTCGCAAGGGCGACGAGCAACTGCTCGGCTACGTGCACCAGTTCCAGGAATCGTTCTGGCGCGAACTCGAACGGATCGATCCGCATGCCAGGCAGTGGCTGTTCAGCGTGTCGTGGCAGTTCGATGGCAAGGGCGCTGCGCAGGCTGCGAGTTTTGCAGATCAGGCGCGCGTTGAGCGCGTCGAACGTGTTGACGAGATCCACCCGGCGCACGACCCGTTGGCGTTTGACGCGCCCGATACCCAGGTCGAAGCCGGCGACACGCTGCCGGGAGAGGACCACGCGGTTGACCTGGAGTCGGACCTGGCAGCGCTGCAGGCGGCTATCAGCAGTCCGGCTGCGCTGGATACGGGCGTGACGCCGACCAAGCGGTAGGCGCTTGAAACGGGGCGGGGCGGTCCCCATCTGGGTTTCATGACTGAAGCCCTTCACATCGTCTGTCCTCATTGCACGACCACCAACCGCGTGAAGCAGGGTGACCTTGCCAGCGCGCCCGATTGCGGCGCCTGCAAGAAGCCGCTCTTCACCAGTCATTCGGTGGCGCTGGATGAAGCCGCGTTCGAGCGGCACATCGGCCGCAGCCAGATTCCGGTCCTGGTGGATTTCTGGGCGCCGTGGTGCGGCCCTTGCCGCCAGATGGCGCCGGCGTTCGAGCAGGCGGCCGCGCAGCTGGAGCCCCATGTGCGGCTGGCCAAGGTCAACACCGAGGAAGCACAGGCGCTATCAGCGCGGTTTCGCATCCAGAGCATTCCCACGCTCGCGTTGTTTGTGAACGGCAAGGAAGTCGCCCGGCAACCCGGGGCGATGGGCGCAGCCGATATCGTGCGCTGGACTCGCGCCAATCTGCAGCGCGCCTAGAGGCGTGCCAGCGTGCCCTGCGTCAGGTCAGAGCTTGGGGATATGCAGCGTCTTGCTGATCATCAGGCTGCCTGAGAGCACGAAGATCAGCGACATCAGGTGCAGGTTCCAGGGACCCAGGTCGTAAACACCGCCGTAGAGGTTGTCGCCCAGGCGCTGCTGCCATGCGCACAGTGCGAGCACGCCAGTGAGGATGACGCTCGTCGGAATCGGCGTGCCCTCGAAATACTTCACCTTGTCGCCGCCGCCAGACAGGGTTTCGGCCGTCACGTTGTAGCGCGCGAGCCGGCTGACGCCGCAGCAGACGAAATAGATGAGCGCTGCCACGTCCCAGCCGCCCTGCAACCCTGCTGCAAAACCGAGCGCTGCCGGTGCAACGCCGAATGAAATCACATCGGACAACGAATCGAGTTCGCGCCCGAGCGCCGAGTGCTGGTGACGCGCTCGGGCGATGCGTCCGTCGAGCACGTCGAAGATGAATGCTGCCGGGGCCAGGATGGCAGCGCCATAGAAGTGGGCGAGGTTCTGGGACTTCATGAACAGCATCGCGAAGAACACGGCGCCGACGCCGCACGCAGCGTTGCCGAGCGTGAAGAAATCAGCGAGGTGGAATTCGCGCAACATGGAAAAGTGGCGCGGGGCAGCTCGGTCCATGGGGGCCTCGTCTTTCATTGTGGTGTTCCTGTTGTCTACTCGACATTAAGCGCCTTTGCTGCCGCTCCGGGTGGGATAGGTTGACCGTGCTGAGTGGGCGTTGTCCGACAGCCGGGCCGCTATAGTCAGCCGCGAACCAACCAGGCAATGCAACCAGCGCAACCATGGCCAGGCGCCGTCCGCACTATCACGTCTATGTCGTCGAGCTCTCCGACGAGGTTTGGAATTCCGCGCGTTTTCGCAAGGCAAACCCCGGCTACCAGCTGGGCCAGCCCTTTGTGTATGTTGGGATGACTGGAATCGACCCGGACGTGCGCTTCGACAAGCACAAGGCGGGCATACAGGCCAATTCGTTCGTGCGTGACTACGGCGTCAAACTCGTGCCCGCCCTGTACGAGCAGCACAACCCCATGCTGTATGACGATGCCCGCCTGATGGAGGTGGACATCGGCATCGCGTTGAGGGCCAAGGGGTTTGGCGTCTGGCAGGCGTAAGGCCTGCCAGCACGCAACCCGCTATTGCCGGATCTTGCCGGCGCCGGTCACGATCGACAGCTCGACGAATTTCGAGCCGGTGCGCATGCCGGGCTTGAAGGTCACGACGTAGCCGCCCACGTTGAAGTTGTCGAGGGTGTCCAGCGCAGCCCTCATGCCTTCGCGCGTGGGCTTGGCGTTGCCCTGGCGGCGCACGGCTTCCACGATCACCCGGGCCGCGATGAAGCCTTCCATCATGGCGTAGCTGACCGGAACGTCCGCCTTTTCCCTCGCGAGCGCGTCGGTGAGGTCCTTGGCGAGCTTGCTGGAAATCTTGTAGGGGCTGGGCGTGACCTGCGCAATGGCGACGCCTTGCATCTGTTCTTCGGCCAGCCGCTTGGACATCTGCTCGATGTCGGCGCCGGAGTGCGTGAAGAGTTGCGCCGTGCCGTTGCCGCCCCGGTATTGCTCGATGAAGCCGGCCGCCGCCGCAGCACTGGCAACCATGATGATCGCCTGGGGCTGCCTGGCGATGAAGGTGTCCACCGCAGCATTGATGCTGGCGGTGCCGGCCGGGTAGGAAGCCTTGCCGACGATGGTGGCGCCGGCTTTCTTGACCGCGTCGTCGGCGGCGCCTACCAGCGCTGGCGCACCGGGTCCTTCTTCGTACAGCAGCCCCAGCCGGGTGATGCCGATGGTCGCGAGGTGCTCGGTGAGCTTGTTGATTTCGTCGCGCAGGTTGGCGCGCACGCTGTACAGAAGCGGGGTCTCCGGTCGGATCTCGGTGACGCGGTAGCCCACCAGCGCAATGCGTTCCTTCTCCAGCAGGCCGGAGGCGACCAGGTCGGCGATGTTCTTGTTGCCCATGTAGCCCGCGAGAACGAGCGGCTTGTCTTCGGCCAGCAGTTGCTTCGTTGCGGACACCGTGTCTTCGGGCCGCCCTGCATCATCCTTGCGAACCAGCTTGAATGTGTGGCCGTTGACGCCGCCGGCCTGGTTGACGCTGTTGAAAAGGATCTGCATTCCGGCTGCATACCCGCGGCCCTGGGTGGCGTCGAGACCCGACATCGGGCCGACCTGGCCGACGACGAGTTGGGCCGCGTGGGCCATGCCTGCCGTCGCGAGCGCTGCAGCGGCCATTGCCAGCCGCGTCGTGATTTTTGATTTCGTCAATTCCGCATTCCTCTCTGAAAAAGCACTGCTCTAGTGCAGCTGTCTTCACTGTGGTGTCAAATACGCACCGATGCAAGGCAACGCGGCTATACACAAGGTTATCGAGTCACCCTATGCGTGGTGGCGGCTGGCGATATCGCTGCTGCTCATGACCATCGGCGGATCGGGCATGTATTCGGTGACGGTCGTGCTGCCGCGCATCCAGCAGGATTTCGGCGTGGACCGGGCCGATGCATCGCTGCCCTATACGCTCACCATGATCGGCTTCGGCCTGGGCGGTGTGCTCATGGGACGCCTGTCCGATCGCTTTGGCGTCGTCGTGCCCGTAGCCGTCGGCGCAGTGGGGCTGGGCGTCGGATTCATTGCAGCGGGGCTTGCACCCAACCTGTGGGTGTTCTGCCTGATGCAGGGCGTGTTCATCGGCCTGCTCGGAACCTCCGCGACGTTTGCGCCGCTGGTGGCGGACACCTCGCAATGGTTCGACCGCAGGCGCGGCATCGCACTGGCGATCTGCATGAGCGGCAACTATGTGGCCGGCGCGATCTGGCCGCCGGTCATGCAGTTCTTCATCGACTCGGTCGGCTGGCGCCAGACGTACATCGGCATCGGTGTGTTCTGCGTGGTGACGATGCTGCCGCTGTCGCTGGTGTTGCGTCGCAGGCCGCCCGCGCAGCCGGTGATCGCAGCAGCCGTGCCCGGCGCGCCGCTGGCCAGCGACCGGCCGATGGGCATGAACCCGCGCACTGTGCAGATCCTGCTGTGCATCGCAGGCGTCTCGTGCTGCGTCGCGATGTCGATGCCGCAGGTTCACATCGTGGCTTATTGCGGCGACCTGGGCTTTGGCGCAGCTCGTGGGGCGGAGATGCTGGCGCTCATGCTCGGGCTGGGCGTGGTGAGCCGGTTGATCTCCGGCTGGATTTCCGACCACATCGGCGGGCTGCGCACGCTGTTGCTCGGCTCCGTGCTCCAGGGCGTGGCACTGCTGCTGTTCCTGCCCTTCGACGGGCTCATGTCGCTTTATGTCGTGGCCGGACTCTTCGGCCTCTTCCAGGGCGGCATCGTGCCTGCCTATGCGCTCATCGTGCGTGAGCACTTCTCGCCCAGCGAAGCCGGAGCGCGTGTGGGCACCGTGCTGATGGCGACCCTGTTCGGCATGGCGCTGGGCGGCTGGATGTCAGGCGCCGTGTTCGACCTGACCGGTTCCTATCGCGCCGCCTTCATGAACGGCATCGCGTGGAACCTGCTGAACGTGTCCATCGTCCTCTTTCTCCTGTACAGGGTCAGGCGGATGTCGGGTGCCGCGGACACGCTCAGGCGCGAAGGCTCCAGGGCATAGACAACTGCGCGTCTGTGCAGGCGCGTGCTGAAGGTGTCGCCTGCCTCCATCACATAGTCGTCCTCGATGCCGTCGAGGGTGACCCAGAGGCTGCCTTCGGCGCACGCGAGTTCCACGCCACAGGCGTCATCCAGGGTATGGATGGCGCGCCGCTGCAGTTGCATCTCTTGCGGTTGGCGAGATGCCGGCGTCCGGTTGAAGAAGTTCATGATCCATGTCCTTTGCATTCCGATGTGGAATGAATATAGTGAACGCGTTTCCTTTGCTCAAACGTTGATTCGGAATCACTTGCATGCATCCAAGGAATGTCAAAACCGTTTTGTCGCCGGCTCCGTTCGCGGTGGAAGCGCAGCCGATCGCACGAGACGACCTGCCGCCGCTGGACCTGCTGCGCAGCTTCGAGGCGGCCGCGCGGCACCTCAGCTTCACGCTGGCAGGGCAGGAGCTGTTCCTCACGCAGTCGGCCGTCAGCCGCCAGATCCAGCAGGTCGAGGCGCATCTGGGTGTGCCGCTTTTCCAGCGCCGTCATCGCGCACTCGCGTTGACCGATGCGGGTCACCTGCTGCACCGGGCAGTCGTCGACAGCCTGGAGCGGCTGCGCGACGTCACTGCCCGCGTGCGCGCCACCACTTCGCTCAGGCAGGTCTCCATGACCTGCACCAACGGATTCGCATCGCTGTGGCTCATCCCCAGGCTTTCGCGATTCACGGCAGCGCATCCTGCAGTCGATGTGCGCATCTCGGCCACGATGGAAGTGCTGGACCTCGACCGCAGCCAGGTGGACCTGGCCGTGCGGTTCTGTCCGACGCGCGACGGCGTGGGGCCGCCGCTGTTCGAGGAAGCGGTGCTGCCCGTGTGCGCGCCATCGCTCGTGAAGGCCAGGCCGCATCCCCTCAAGCGGCCGGGCGATCTGTTGCACCACACCTTGCTGGCCGTCGATATGCCGCAGGGCATGGCGCTCACCGTTGACTGGGAGCCCTGGATACACGCCATGGGTCTCGAAGAACTGCGCATGAAAAACACCGTGCGCTTCACCCAGTATGCGGATGCGATCGCTGCGGCAGTTGCAGGGCAGGGCGTGGCGATCGGCAGGCTGCCGTTGATGGCGGAAATGCTGCGCGACAAGCGGCTGGTGGCGCCTTTTGGCGGCGGCGCAACTTCGCAACGCGGCTATTACGTGGTGCTCGGTGCGCGGGGCGCGGCCAACCCGGACGCACAGGAGTTCGTGAGCTGGCTGCGTGCTGAAGCAGAAATGGCGCGCAAGGCACGCTTGATATAGTCGTTCGCAATGGCAAATGCCTTCCTCGAACGGCGTCGCCTGCTGCAACTGGCGGCAGCGAATGCAGCAGCGCTCTGGCTGCCGCGCAGCGCATGGAGCCAGCCCCGGATCGAGTCGGACCCCTTCGCGCTGGGCGTTGCGAGCGGTTCGCCCTCGCATGATTCGGTCGTGTTGTGGACGCGGCTGATGGCCCCGTCGCTGGGGCAGCAGACCGTCACGGTGCGCTGGGAAATCGCACACGACCACCAGTTCACTCGCATTGCCCAGCGGGGCCAGACGCAGGCGCTGCCCGAATTCGCGCACTCGGTACACGTGGAGGCGGCGGGGCTGGATGCGGATCGCTGGTACTTCTATCGTTTCATGACAGGCGATGCGACAAGCCCTGTGGGCCGCACCCGCACGTTCCCGTTGCCGGATGCGCAGGCGCAGCGCCTTCGGCTGGCTTACGCCTCCTGCCAGCGCTGGGAACACGGCTACTACGCCGCGTGGCGGCACATGCAGGCAGAGAACGTCGATGTGGTGATGTTCCTGGGCGACTACATCTACGAGTACGCCACGGCGGCCCGGGCCGTTCGCACCCATACGGGCGGCGTGACGCAGACGCTGGACGATTACCGGGCTCGCCACGCGCTGCACAAGAGCGACATCGACCTGCAGGGCATGCATGCCGCGTGTCCGTGGATCGTCACCTGGGACGACCATGAGGTGTTCAACGACCATGCGGGGCCGCAGCTCGATCCGGCGCGTCGTGCAGCGGCTTACCAGGCGTTCTACGAGCACATGCCGTTGCGAGCGTCGGCGCTCACGCGCGCGCTTGCAGGGTTGTCGGATGGGGCCGAACTGCGCCTGTATTCCCAGGTACCGTTTGGAAGGCTTGCCAATCTCTACGTGCTGGACGGCCGGCAGTATCGCGATACGCAGGTGTGTTCGGGCGGGAGCATGGCAGGGTCCGGTTCACTCGACCCTGCGCGCTGCCCGCAATGGGACGACCCGAAACGCTCGTTGCTCGGCGCCGCGCAGGAAGCCTGGTTCGATGCTTCCCTGGCCAGGACGCGACCTGGCTGGAACGTGATCGGGCAGCAGTCACTGTTCGGCGAACGCGACCTTCGCGCGGGTCCCGACCGTGCGTTGTGGAACGACGGCTGGGACGGATACAGCGCAGCGCGCACGCGCCTGACCCAGTCGCTGGTGCGGCACCAGGCGGCCAATCCGGTTCTGCTGGGCGGCGACGTGCATGAGAACTGGGTCGGGCATGTCAAAGCCGACTACTCGCGCCCCGACAGCGCTGCCGTCGGTGTCGAGTTCTGCGGCACGAGCATCACATCGCGTTCGTCAGGCCAGTCGCGGATTCCCGGATGGCTTGCCGAGAACCCGCACTTCGTATTTGCGGATTCGTTGGGCAAGGGCTACGGAATCGCGGAGTTCACGCCGTCCCGCCTGACCACCACGCTGCGGGTGGTGGACGATGTGACCCGCAAGGACACCGGCATCCGGACGCTGGCGCAATTCGCCGTCGAAGCCGGGCGACCGGTGGTGGAGCGCGCGGGATGATTCACTGGATGCGTCGCTGGATCGCCCTCGCGCTCTTGACCGTCGCGTGGGCTGTGTCGGCGCAACCAGCGACATCTCCAGGCGGGGAGCTCACCATCGGCGCAACTGACAGCTATCCGCTGGCGCGCTCATTCACCGCCATGGCCGATTCCGAAGGGACCATGACCCTGGCCGATGTGCTCAAACCCGAAGCGCAGGCGCGGTTCAAGGCCGTGCCCGCAAGCGGTCCTGGCGCCAACTTCGGCCTCACCTCGGCGGCGATCTGGCTGCGGGTCAACCTCCAGGCAGAACCGAGTGCCCCGCGCGACTGGCTGCTGGAGATTGCGTACCCGCCGCTCGATTCGATCGAGCTGCACGCGCCCGATGCCAATGGGGTCTATCAGGTGCAGCGCGCCGGAGACCAGTTGCCGTTTGCGAGCCGTGCCATCGCGCACCGAAACCATGTCCTGCCTTTGCACCTCGCCGGCGCCAGCAACGTCATCTATCTGCGCCTGCAATCCGGCGGCACGGTTTCCGCGCCGACCACGCTGTGGCAGCCGGCCGCGCTCTGGCGCCATGACCAGGCCAATTACGCCGCGCTCAGCCTGTACTTCGGCTTGCTGATCGGGCTGCTTCTCTACAACCTCCTGCTGTTCGTGTCGGTTCGTGATGTGGCCTACCTCGTGTACGTCGCCTTTGCCGGTTCGATGGCCCTGGGGCAGGCGGCGCTGACGGGGCTGGGCGGGCAGTTTCTCTGGCCTTCGCTGACGTGGTGGAACGGGGTGTCGCCGCCTATCGGGCTTTCCGCGGCCGCGATCTTCGGCATCCTGTTTGCGCGGATATTTCTGGCCAGCGCGCAACGCCTGCCGCGCATCGACAAGATGCTGCTGGTACAGATCGCGGGATGGGTGATGGCGCTGCTGGCGGCCGCGACGCTGCCCTACGTGGTGTCTTCCTACATGGTCACGGTGCTGGCGGTCGTGAGTGTCGCAACGATGTTTGCTCTGGGGATCATCAGCGTGAGGCGCCAGTTCGCAGGCGCCCGCTACTTCATCACGGCCTGGGCCGTGCTCCTGGTCGGCGTGGCCGCGCTCTCGCTCCATAACGTTGGCGTGCTGCCATCCAACATCTTTACGGCCAACGCGCTGCTGATCGGCTCTGCGCTGGAGATGGTCCTGCTCTCGTTTGCGCTGGCGGACCGGATCAACGTCGCGCGCCGGTTCAAGGAGGCGGCGCAGGCGCGCATCGCCGCCGAACACGCGATGGTGGAGGCGCTCAGCCAGTCGCAGGACCGGCTGCGCTCGGTGCTGGAAGAGCGCGAGATCATCCTGGAAAGCTCCATCGTTGGCATCGCTTTCCTGACGCCGCAGGGGCGGTTTCGCTGGGCTAACCAGGCCATGCTCGACATCTTCGGTTCGGCCACGCGCAACAGCACGTCGATGGAGCCGTTCTACCTGTCACGCGAGCAGTACCTGCGGGTTGGCGGCGAAGTGGCGCACAGTGTCTCGCGTGGCGAAGCGTACGAGACTGAACTGCAGATGCGGCGCGTGGACGGTACGCTGATCTGGGTGTCGCTTTCGGGCAAGGCCGTGAGCCGCGAGAACCTGAGCCAGGGCACGGTGTGGGTGATCATGGACATCACGCAGCGCAAGGAGCTGGAAGCGCAGCTGCAGAAATCCAGTTCCGAGCGCGAGGCGATTCTCAACAGCGCGCTGGTGGGCATCGTGCTGTCGGTCAATCGTCGCCATGAATGGGTGAACAACAAATTTGCGGACATGCTCGGCTATCCGAGGCAGGTGCTGATCGGCCAGTCGTCGGTGTACATCCACCCCGATGAAGCCGAATGGGAACGCTTTGGCGAGATGGCACGCACAGCGCTGATCACCACGGGTTCCTACATCTGCGAGCGGCAGCTCAAGCGGCGCAGCGGTGAGCTGTTCTGGGTGGAAATGGGGGGCAGCTGCATTCGTCCCCACGATCCAGATTCGGGTGTGATCTGGACTTTCCTGGACATCACCGAGCGCAAGAAATCCGAAATCGAAATCCGTGAGGCTCTGGAGCAGCAGAAAGCGCTGAACGAATTGCGCAGCCGCTTTGTTGCGATGACCAGCCACGAATTTCGCACGCCACTGGCTGCGATCCAGTCTGCCGAAGAGCTCCTGCGTCACTACGGCGATCGCCTGCCGCAGCCCGAGCGCATCGAGGTCCTCGACAGCATTGCATCGGGCGTGCAGCGCATGTCACGGATGATGGACCGCGTATTGCTGCTGGGCAGGGCCGATGCGGGCATGCTCGAATTCGAGCCGCAGCGCGTGGACCTGGCGCAGCTGTGCCGCCAGCTCGTCGCGGAAGCGCATGCGCAGCAGCCTGGAGAAAAGCGCGACGTGAAACTTGTGCTTGGCCAGGGCATTGGGGTGGGACAGTACGACGAGAAGCTGCTGCGGCACGTCTTTGGAAACCTGCTGTCGAATGCGCTGAAGTATTCGCCGGGCGGAGGTGAAGTGCGGTTCGAAGTGCGGCAGGACGAGGGCACCACCGTGTTCGAGGTGTCCGACCAGGGGATTGGAATTCCGACCGATGAGATTGCGCACCTGTTCGAGTCGTTTCACCGCGCGAGCAATGTCGGTGCGATTCAGGGGACCGGGCTGGGTCTGGCGATTGTCAAGAACGCCGTCGAGACGCACGGCGCAACCATAGAGGTGGAAAGCCGCATCGGGGAGGGGACGACCTTCACCGTGCGGCTGCCGCAGGCTGAACCGCGAGTGCCCTGAGTCGCGATCGTTAGCGCACGACTTCCAGCAGCCGGTCGAGCCCGCCGGTGTTGATGGCCACCATCGCCTGTTCGCGCACTTTCGGTTTGGCGTGATAGGCCACGGACAGGCCCGCGATGCCCATCATGGG
The DNA here is from genome assembly GCA_040386575.1 of Pseudomonadota bacterium. GTDB lineage: Bacteria > Pseudomonadota > Gammaproteobacteria > Burkholderiales > Burkholderiaceae_C > Ramlibacter. The sequence continues at coordinate 851 of JAZKFI010000035.1, read as the reverse complement.
CAGGTCGTTCGCGCCGTCGCCCATCGCGATGGCCTGCCTGGGCGAGATGCCGAGCTGGGCGCAGGTTTCTTCGAGCATCCTGCGTTTTTCTTCTCCGTCGCAGATGTCGCCCCACGGCTGGTCGACCATGCGCCCGGTGAGTTGTCCGCAGTTGGGGCCCGACTCGATTTCAAGCACATTGGAGCGTGTGAAGTCGATGCCCAACTGGTCGCGGATGCGGTCGGTAAAGACCGTGAAACCGCCGGAGACCAGCAGGATCTTCAGGTCCGCGGCCTTGCAGGCGGCGACGAGTTCAGCGGCGCCCGGATTGAGCTGCAGGCGCTGTGTGTACACCTGTTCGATGTCGGCCACGGTGACGCCACGCAGCAGCTTCACGCGGCGGCGCAGGCTTTCCTTGTAGTCGGTGATCTCGCCGCGCATGGCGGCTTCTGTGATGGCGGCGACTTCTTCCTTGCGTCCGACGGCATCGGCGATCTCATCCACCGACTCGATGTTGATCAGCGTCGAGTCCATGTCGAATGCGATGAGCTTGAAGTCGGCAAGGGACAGCGGCGGCGTGAAGCCTCGGGTCACAAGGCCGGGGGAGAGTTCGGGTTGCGATGTCATGGCGTGATTTTCCCATGGGCGCCGAACGTCCCCCCGGCTGTCATGCCGGACTTGATCCGGCATCCACCGCGAAGCGGAAGCTGCGCTGGATTCGGGAGCCGTCTGGATTGCGGATCAAGTCCGCAATGACAGCCTCAAGACCTGTCATGCCGGACTTGATCCGGCATCCACCGCGAAGCGGAAGCTGCGTTGGATTCGGGAGCCGTCTGGATTGCGGATCAAGTCCGCAATGACAGCCTCAAGAC
>JAZKFI010000034.1:0-23056 GCA_040386575.1 Pseudomonadota bacterium | reverse complement strand
CTTTGCTTCACTTGGAAACTTAGCTTGATTCGTTTTCAGCAGAGCCTCGAATTATATACCGGCTTTTAACTTCCAGTCAACTCAAGGCATCTTTTTTTACCTTCTCTGCTTTGCACATCGTTTGCCGTTGAAGGCGTTCTCTGTGTTCAGCCGAGCTATCGACTATAGCATGCCGTTTATGGCGGATGCAATACGGCATCGACTTTTTCTTCGAGCGGCAGACAAGAATGTGACTGCTTATAGACATCACCACAGCGCTGTAGATCAGCGCGCGCGCTGATCTTTCACCTGCCCCCTGATAATTGCGGGCTACATGGCCTTACTCACACTTTTGAACGCGCAACTCGCCTTTGGGCACGTTGCGCTACTGGACCACACAGACTTCTCGCTTGAAGCGGGTGAGCGCGTGGGTCTCATTGGGCGCAATGGCGCCGGCAAATCATCACTCTTGAAGATTCTTACAGGCCTGGAGCGCGCAGATGACGGCATCCTCCAGCTGCAAAAGGGGTTGCGAATTGCCTATGTGGCACAAGAGCCAATTCTGGACGCTGCCGGCACAGTCTTTGAGGCCGCTGTGGCAGGTCTTGCTGACGTAATAAGGTTCATCGATCAGTACACGCATGGACAAGGCGACCTTGACCGGCTGCAGGGGGAGATCGAGGCACAAGATGGCTGGAATTGGGAGCAGCGTGTAAACGAGACCCTGCAGCGACTGCACCTCGACCCCGCGGCCATCATCGGCTCGCTATCGGGCGGTACCAAGAAGCGCGTCGCTCTCGCACAAGCTCTGGTGCGCAAGCCGGATGTATTGCTGCTGGACGAGCCAACGAATCACCTCGACCTGGACTCAATCGAGTGGCTCGAGAACTTGTTGATCGAGTTCCGCGGAAGCATCGTCTTCATCACCCACGACAGGACTTTTCTCGACAAAGTGTCCACGCGCATTGTCGAGCTGGATCGCGGACAGCTGCGTTCATATCCGGGCAATTTCACGCAGTACGGTGTACAGAAAGAGGAGCAGCTACAACAGGAATCGATCATCTCTGCAAAGGCCGACAAGCTTCTCGCCCAGGAGGAAGTCTGGATCCGTAAGGGAGTGGAAGCGCGCCGCACCCGCGCGCAGGGCCGAATTACCCGATTGGCACGCCTTCGCGAGAACCGCGCTGCCCGTCGAGACGCTCTTGGCAGTGTGCGCCTCGACGTTGCATCCGGGGCTCCCAGCGGAAAGATCGTCGCCGAGCTCACCAAGGTCAACAAGTCTTACGGGGGAAAACCCATTGTCAGGGACTTCACCGCTACGATCCTCCGAGGGGACAAGGTAGGACTGGTTGGCCCCAACGGCGCTGGCAAAACCACGCTGCTACGCATGATCCTTGGCGAGCTCGAACCCGACAGCGGAAAGATTCGCCAAGGCTCGAACCTGCAGATCGCGTACTTCGACCAGATGCGCGATGCGCTCGACCTTGATGCCACGCTTGAGGACTTCATCAGTCCAGGCAGTGAGTGGATCGAAATCGGGAACCAGCGAAAGCACGTGAAGAGTTACCTCGGGGACTTTCTTTTCTCGCCTGCGAGATCGAATTCGCCGGTGCGATCACTGTCAGGCGGGGAGCGCAATCGCCTGCTACTGGCCCGGTTGTTTGCACGACCGGCCAATGTGCTCGTATTGGACGAGCCTACGAACGATCTGGACATCGACACACTGGAGCTGCTTGAGGATCTCCTGCAAGACTATCCGGGCACGGTGTTTCTGGTCAGTCACGACCGAACCTTCCTGGACAACGTGGTCACCAGCACAATCGTCTTTGAGGGTGACGGCATATGGCGTGAGTATGAAGGCGGCGTACAGGATTGGCTCATCCAGTCCCGCAGGGCAATGGCAATTGCAGAGGCCGCAAAGCCACGAGCCTCGACTCCAGCCGCTGAACCTGCGCCTCAACTCATCGTGCGTCCCGCTGTCACACAGAAGCGCAAGCTCAGCTTCAAGGAGCAGCGTGAACTGGACGGACTCCCGGCGCTGATCGAGGCACTTGAAAAGGAGCAGGCGAGCATCAATGGCGAACTCGCCGATGCCGGCATCTATGCTTCTGACCCTGGCCGTGCGGCGCTATTGACCGACCGCTCTTCGAAAATCGACGATGAGCTACTGGAAGCCTTGGGCCGATGGGAGGCGCTGTCAACGGTATAGCTCCTGTCCGGCAACGCCGCGGCGTTGAAGCTGACCGGTGCGGCTACCGCTGAAGCACGGTTGGGCTTAGAGTCCTCGTAACACCATGTCAACTCCAACCGCGCTCAACGAGCCTAAACCAATCGCCTGGATTCGTGTCTGGCACCTGGTCATTGTCCTGGCCACCGCACTGGTAGCGGGCTGCGCAACAACTTTGCCGCCCAACACTGGCCGCACGCCCTCAAAGGCGATCGAAAGTTATGGCGACACAGCTCTGGGGCGCCTTACCGAGCAGCGAAGAACGGCGAGCGCCAGTCGAAGCGACTCCGGCTTCATGCTTTTGCCGGGCGCGAACGAAGCCATGTCCAGCCGACTCGCGCTCATCGACGCTGCGCAGCGTTCGCTGGACCTCCAGTACTACGCCATCCACGGCGACAACAGTACCGAATTGCTCCTGCAGAAACTGCGCGATGCGGCACGCCGGGGCGTACGCGTGCGCGTGCTCATCGACGACTTCAATCTCGTCGGCAAGGACGCCCAGGTGCTAAGACTGGCATTTGAGCCCAATGTCGAGATCCGCCTGTTCAACCCCATCGCCGGCTCGCGCAGCTCACTCATGGGCCGCGCCTTCACGGCACTTGCTGACCTGGATCGCCTACAAAAGCGCATGCACAACAAGCTTTTCATCGCGGACAACGCGATGGGCATCACCGGCGGGCGCAACCTCGGGGACGCCTATTTCGGCTCCGGCGACGTCAGTAACTTTCTCGATCTCGACGTCCTGGCAGCGGGCCGCGTGGTGCGCGACATGTCCGCAAGCTTTGACCACTACTGGAACGACGAGCTGGCCTATCCGATGCAAAAGCTCGTCTCGGCGCAAGACCTGGAGGACCTGCGCAAACTGCCTGCAGCCTCCACTGCAGCGCCGGCTAATGCCCAGCAGTCCGCGCCCACGGCGGCGCCTGTCACGCCAAAGCCGGTTCCCGTGTCCACGGCAAGCCAGGTCATGCCCGATGCGTCTCCGGCTGCGGTCGTCGATGCCGACACGGGGCGCATGAACCTGCGCACGATTCCGCTGGTCTGGGCACCCTCCGTGCTGCTGGCCGACCAGCCCGGCAAGATCGGCCCCGGCGACGACGAAGTAGACGCCGGCGAGACTCTCATCGACGGCCTGCTGAGTCTCATGGAGCAAGCACGCCAGGAAGTACTCATCGTTTCGCCGTACTTCGTCCCCGGAAAGCCGATGATGGAAGTGTTTGCCCGCATGCGCGCCAAGGGCGTGAAGGTGCGGGTGCTCACAAACTCCCTGGCATCCAATGATGCCCCGGCGGCCCATGCCGGGTATGCGCGTTATCGCACCGACTTGCTAGCACTCGGCGTTGAGCTCCACGAGATGCGGGCAGACCAGGAAGGCACGGCAGCAGGGGCTGGCCTGGCGGGAAGCGGTGGCGGCGGGCGAGTAGCAACGGGCTCGAAAGCTTCCAACTCACACTCCAGCCTGCACGCCAAGGCCGTAACCATCGATGGGCGGCTCGCAGTGATTGGCTCGATGAATCTGGACCTGCGATCGCAACGCCAAAACAGCGAAGTCGCGCTTGCAATTCGCAGTCCGGTGCTCAGCCAACAACTTCGCAAGCAGTTCGAGACCACCGTGACACAGGGCGCCTATCGGCTTGGCCTCGATGAAAACCGCCAGCTGGTCTGGCGGGCACCCCCCGGCGCGCGATTTTCGGATACGCGCTCCGAGCCCGACGCCACCGCGCGCCAGAAAGCGCTCGTCTTCATGATCGGCCCGTTCGCGCCTGACGAAATGCTCTAGGCCCGGCGGGATCTCAGCGAATCCGCTCCACGATTTCCGAGAATCTCTTCCAGAAAACGGCATCCTGCGCCGTAGCAAAGTTGATTCGCATCAGCGTCGATGGCTTGCGCTCCGCGTGAAACAGCGCGCCTGGCGCCAGAAGGTACCCTTCATCGAGCATTCGCTGTGCCAGCGCGTCCGTATCGACCCCCGTGTCTACCCACCCAAACAACCCGGCCGGCTCGGCGGCGAAGGTACACCCGGCGTTGAGGGCGAGCTTGACCGTCCGGCTTCGTGCGGCGTCCAGGCGGGTCTTGATGCGTTCCGCGTGACGGCGCAGCTGGCCCTGCTCCATGCACAGTGCCAAGGCCTTTTCAAGCAATGCGGGCGTGGTGAGCGTCCCCAGCAACTTGGTGTCGAGAAATCGCTCGACCAGATGGGGAGGGGCGGCGACGAACCCCACCCGCCAGTTCGGCGCCAGGATCTTGGCAAATCCACTGACATAGATCGTGCGCTGCAGACCATCGAGTGCACAGAGCCGCGTTGCGTGTTCCGGTGCGATATGGCTGTAGGTGTCATCTTCGACGATATGGAACTGGTGCTGTGTCGCAAGCTGCAGCAAACGATGCGCGCTTCCGGGCGTGAGGCTGTAGCCCGTGGGGTTGTGAAGCACGCTCACGCTGACATACAACTTGGGCTGGTGCGCCTCGCAATAGCGTGCCATGACCTCCAGATCAGGGCCTTCGGGGCGCCGAGGTACCGGCAAAAGCCGCATGCCCATCGCATTGAGACGGGCAAACTCGACCGCCCACCCCGGATCCTCGACCATCACATGATCGCCGGCGCGCAGCAACGTGCGGCTCACGATGTCCAGGGCATGGGTGGCTCCGACGGTCGTGATAATGTTGTCAAGCGACGCCGGCACATTGAGGCTGGACAGCTTGTTGGCCAGCATCCTGCGCAGCCCGCTGTCGCCCATCGGCTCGCCGTACTGCAGCGAAAACTCCTGAAGCGCCCGCGACCCCGTCACCTTGCGCACCGCCGCCGGCATGAACGTGGATTCCAGCCAGTCGGCAGGGAAGACACCCATCCCCGGTTGCGGCTTGTTGCTGACCTTGTGGAACATGCCGCGAATGAGCGCCGTCGCGTCTATCGGAGCCGGGCTGCGAGGGGTGATGCCGGTCGCGGTCTTCCATGCCGGAGACCCACCCGGCCTATCGACCGGTTGCGTGGCCCTGGGTGGGTCAACCCGTAACTCACGCACGAAAAATCCCCGGTTCTTTCGCGCGTCGACCAGCCCCTGCGCCAGCAACTGGTCGTAGGCAGCCACCACCGTCGAAGGGCTGACGCCGTGCTGCACCGCGCACTGCCGCACAGAAGGCAATCGCGCGCCGGGGGCCAGCAACCGGTCGCGAATTCGCTGGGCAAAACGAGCCGACAACTGCTCGGTCAGCGAGTGGGTCGAGGTCTTGAGCAGCATCCGAGTTCCTGATGTGTGTCGTTCCGGTAAGCAGTACAGCGCCAAAACTGCACTGGATTGCTGTACTGGTAGTGTATGGTCCAGCCAGATTACAGTGAACGCCATGCGCTCGCAAGCCCTCCCCCCAATCAGCCCGAGCGCCAATGAAACTCGCGGCCTCTGGCTCGGCCTTGCAGGCGTGACCATCTTCGCGCTCACCTTGCCGATGACGCGTCTGGCGGTCGGCACCACGGATGCTCCACAAATGTCCGGGGTCTTCATCGCCCTGGGACGGGCAGTCGTGGCCGCCCTGCTCTCGGTGGCATTCCTCATCGCAACACGGGCTCCGGTTCCACGTCGCGCAGACTGGCTGCCGCTGGCCATCACCTCGGCAGGCGTCGTCTTCGGATTCCCGCTTCTCACCTCAATCGCGATGCGCCATGTCGAAGCCGTCCACGCCAGCGTCATCGTCGGTGTCCTGCCGCTGGCAACGGCCGCAGTCGGCGCCTGGTTGCAGCGGCAGCGTCCCTCGGCGGGATTCTGGTTGTGCGCAGTGCTGGGAAGCGCCCTGGTCGTCACATTCGCGATGCTGCGATCGGGTAGCTCGGGGTTGCACCTGCAAATGGCCGACCTTCTCCTGCTGGCGGCAATGGGGTGCGCCGCCGTCGGCTATGGCTGGGGAGCCAAGCTGTCCCAGCGCATGCGTGCGGAGCACGTGATCTGCTGGGCACTGGTCATCGCGCTGCCATTGACGGCGCCAGCCGCCCTCCTCAGCAGACCTCAGGAACCGATCTCAATGGCCGCATGGCTTGGATTCGCCTACGTCGCAGTATTCTCGATGTGGATTGGCTTTTTCGCCTGGTATCGCGGCTTGGCGCTTGGTGGGACGGTGCGGGTCAGCCAGGTCCAGCTGGTACAGCCGTTCCTGGGCATGCTGTTCGCAGTCCCACTTCTGGGCGAAAAACTCGATGCGCTGACCGTCGGCTTCGCACTCGCCGTCATCGCCACTGTATTCATCGGCAAGAAAATGCCAGCTTCCGGAGCAAAGACATGAAACTGAACGACCTTCCCCCTACCCAATGGGCCATGGCGCGCCGCGCCGAAAAAATGAACCCGTCGGTCATCCGGGAAATCCTCAAGGTCACCGAGCGCCCGGGCATCATCAGTTTCGCGGGCGGCCTGCCCTCCCCCAGGACATTTCCGGTCAGCGAGTTCCGCGCAGCCTGCGACGCCGTACTTGCGCATGACGGCGCTGGCGCCCTCCAATATGCGGCGAGCGAGGGATACGCTCCCTTGCGCGAGGCCGTCGCCGCCATGCTGCCCTGGGCCGTCGATCCGGCGCAAGTGCTCATCACCACGGGCTCGCAGCAGGGCCTGGACCTGATTGCCAAGGTCCTGATCGACAGCGACTCGCGCATCCTCGTCGAAACACCCACCTACCTGGGCGCGCTGCAGGCCTTCGCGCCCATGGAGCCCGCAGTGGTGAGTGTCGCCAGCGACGACGATGGCATCGACCTGGCGGATTTCGCGGCAAAGGCGGCAGGCGCGCGCTTCCTCTACGTCCTGCCCAATTTCCAGAATCCCACCGGCCGCACCATGACCGAAGCCCGCCGCGCAGCCCTGTCGCAGCGCGCCATGGAACTGGGCGTCCCCATCGTCGAAGACAACCCCTACGGCGACCTGTGGTTCGATACGCCGCCGCCGGCGCCGCTCACGGCACGCAACCCCGACGGTTGCGTCTATCTGGGGTCGTTCTCCAAGGTGCTCGCGCCCGGCCTGCGCCTGGGCTTCATGGTCGCACCCGCCAACCTGTATCCGAAACTGCTGCAAGCCAAGCAAGCCGCTGACCTCCACAGCCCCAGCTTCAACCAGCGCATGGTGTCCGAAGTTCTCAAGGACGGCTTCCTCGATCGCCACGTGCCCACCATCCGCGCGCTCTACAAGTCACAACGCGACGCCATGCTGGCCGCGCTCCAGCGCGAGATGAAGGACCTCGACGTGCAATGGAACACACCGGCCGGGGGAATGTTCCTGTGGGCACGCCTGCCGCAAGGATTCGATTCGGTGACGCTGCTGCCCCAGGCGGTGGACAAGGGCGTGGCCTTCGTTCCAGGTTCTGCCTTCTACGCCGAAGGCGGCGATCCGCGCACGATCCGGCTGTCGTTCGTGACCGCAACCGCCGAGCAGATCGATACCGGCATCGCCGCGCTTGCAGCGGCGATCCGCGAACAGGCGCAGTAACCGCCATGCTCAGGATCTGGGGGCGCCTGTCGTCTATCAATGTCCGCAAAGTGGTGCTCGCCGCCCAATGGCTGCAGGTCCCCTTCGAGCGGATCGATGCCGGGCACGAATTCGGCGTCGTCAAAACGCCCGAGTACCTCGCGAAAAACCCCAATGCACTGGTGCCCCTGCTCGAAGACGGCGACTTCAGCCTCTGGGAATCCAATGTCATCGTGCGTTACCTCTGCGCCAAACACTCAGCAGGCAGGTTCTATCCGCAGTCGCTGCAGGAACGCTTCAATGCCGAGCGCTGGATGGACTGGCAGCAGGCGACCCTCAACCCTGCTGGCCGCCATGCGTTCGTGCAGCTGATGCGCACGCCAGCTGAGCGACGCAAGCCAGAACTCATAGCGCAATCCGTCGCCGACACCGAGCCCTTGATGGCGATGCTCGACGAACACCTTGGGCAGCACGCATTCATGGGCGGCGATGCGTTTGGCATGGCCGACATCCCGATCGCCTGCGAGATCCATCGCTGGCAGGGGCTGCCGCTGCAACGCCCCGCGCGTCCTGCACTCGATCGCTGGTACCAGGGCATCCTTGCGCAGCCCGCGTCCCGCGGCGTGCTCGACCTTTCACTGTCCTAGGCAACCCTTTCCCATGCAAACACGCAACTTCAAACAGGTGGATGTTTTCACGCCGACGCCGTACCTGGGCAATCCGCTGGCCGTGGTGCTCAATGGCGAAGGGCTCTCCACCGAGGAGATGCAGCATTTCACCAACTGGACCAATCTGTCCGAAGCCACCTTCCTGGTGCCGCCCACAGCCGCCGGTGCCGACTATCGCGTCCGCATCTTTTGCCCGGGACGTGAACTGCCCTTCGCCGGGCATCCCACGCTGGGCACATGCCACGCCTGGCTGGAAGCCGGTGGTCGCCCGCGCGGCGACGAAGTCGTACAGGAATGCGGCGTCGGCCTGGTCCGGATCCGGCGTGACGGCAAACGGCTTGCGTTCGCGGCGCCACCCCTGATTCGCGGCGGCCCGCTCGATGACGCCGATCTCGCCCTGATCGCACGCGGACTCGGCGTGCAGCGCGATGACATCGTTGCCCACGCCTGGTGCGACAACGGCCCCAAGTGGCGCGGCGTCATGTTGCGCTCTGGCGAACAGGTCCTTTCCCTCAAGCCCGATAGCGCCATCCTCGCAGGGCTGGACATCGGCGTGGTCGGGCCACGAGGCAAGGTGGGTGTGGTCGGGGCGCGCGAAGGCGATGCGGACATCGCCTTCGAAGTCCGCGCCTTCTTCCCCGGCAACAACGGCATGGCCGAAGACCCCGTCACGGGCAGCCTCAATGCGGCTGTCGGCCAGTGGCTGATCGGCGCGGGACTCGCGCCCGATCGCTACGTTGCGAGCCAGGGCACTGCACTGGGCCGAGCAGGCCGCGTGCACATCGAACGCGACGCCAACGGACAAGTCTGGGTCGGCGGCGAATCGGTCACCTGCATCTCTGGAACCGTCGCGCTATGACCCCTGCCGCACAGGTCGACCACCTCGTCATCGTGGCGGACACGCTCGATCAGGGCGAGCAATGGTGCCGGGCAACGCTTGGAGTGACACCCGGTCGCGGCGGCGTCCATCCGCTGATGGGCACGCACAACCGGCTGCTGCGCATCGACAGCCCGGCATGGCCCCGCGCATACCTGGAGATCATCGCCATCGATCCTGCCGCCGTGCAGCCGGCGCACCGGCGCTGGTTCGACATGGACGACTCGCTGTTGCAGCAGGCCGTTCGACAGCAACCGCGGCTCGTTCACTTTGTGGCGTCGATACCCGATGCGCACATCGCGCAGAAGGCCCTGAAAGACCTGGGCATCGACCGCGGCCCCCTGCTTCAAGCCGAGCGCCCCATCCCCGATGGCATGCTGCGCTGGAAGATCAGCGTGCGGGACGACGGCCAGCGCCTGTTCTACGGCGGCCTCCCCACCCTGATCGAATGGGACGGTCCGCACCCGACAGACACGATGCCCGCAAGCGGCCTCACCCTGCAAGGCTTGCGCATGCACCACCCACGCCCCGGTGACCTGACAGCCGCGCACACGGCCATCGGCCTGACCGGCGTCGATGTGCAAGAGGGTCCGCCCAACCTGTCGGCAACGTTGATGACGCCCAACGGCCCGGTCACGATCGAATCATCCGGCACCTGACCCCACATGAAATTCAGCACTGAAGAAGTTCAGGCGGCACGAGACACGGTTTATGCCGTCATGCCGCCGACACCGCAATACGCGTGGCCCATGCTGTGCGAACGGCTCGGCGCCAAGGTGTGGGTCAAACACGAGAACCACACACCAGCCGGCGCTTTCAAGGTCCGGGGCGGCCTGACCTATTTCGCCAATCTGGCCGCTTGCGGCGCAGGCCAGCGCGGCGTGATCACTGCGACACGCGGCAATCACGGCCAATCGGTGGGGTTCGCTTCCCGCAAGTACGCCCTGCAGGCCACCATCGTGGTTCCGCACGGCAATTCAATCGAAAAGAACGCTGCGATGCGCACGCTCGGCGCGACGCTGATCGAGCACGGCGACGACTTCCAGGCCGCACGCGAATACGCCATTGCCTTGTCGCAAGAGCGCAATCTGCACATGGTCCCTTCGTTTCACCATGACCTGATCCGGGGCGTGATGACGTACTGGCTCGAATTCTTCGAAAGTTTTCCGCGCGGTGAAGAGCCCGAGGTCGTGTTCGTCCCGATCGGCCAGGGATCCGGGTTTTGCGCCGCGGTCGCAGCTCGCGCAGTCACAGGCGCACGGTCCGCGCTGGTGGGCGTGGTGTCGGCCCATGCGACAACGTACCTCGACTCCTTTCGCGCGGGAAGCATCGTCGAAGCACCGGTCAGCACCCAGCTGGCCGACGGCATGGCCTGCCGGATTGCGGACCAGGAAGCGCTCGACGTGGTCCTGGCCAACGCAGACGATGTGGTCGCAGTGACCGACGCAGAAGTCGCCAATGCCATGCGCATCCTGTTTTCGGACACACACAACGTCGCCGAGGGCGCAGGCGCAGCAGGCCTCGCAGCTGCCATCGCGCAGCAAGACCGCTGGCGTGGCAAGCCCATCGGCTTCGCCCTGACAGGCGGCAACGTCGACAGCGCCGTTTTTGCACGGGTGCTGTCGCCTTCGTAGCACCCCGTCGCGCCTGCGACTGGAAACGCGAGGCGACCGCACCAGAATGCAGGCATGGGCACCCTCTACCTGGTCCGGCACGGACAAGCATCGTTCGGCGCGCAGGACTACGACCAGCTCAGCGACCTCGGCCGCCAGCAGAGCGTTCGACTGGGTGAATATTTCGCGCACAAGGGCATCCACTTCGACGCCCTGATCGCGGGCACGCTCAAACGCCACAAGCAAACCCTCGCAGGCATCCTGGAAGGCATGAACCACGAGGGCGAGCATCTCTCGTGGGAGGGCCTGAACGAATACGACAGCGAAGCCGTGATCGCCACCGTCCATTCGCACAAGCTTGAAAAGCCGACCTCACCGGAGATGTACCGTCACCACTTCCGGCTGCTGCGCGACGGCCTTGCGCAGTGGATGGCCGGTGTCGTTTCACCTCGCGGCATGCCCAGCTATCCGGACTTCGTGACCGGTGTTTCCAGCGCACTGGATCATGTGCGCGCCAACTACCACGGCAAGAACGTGCTCATCGTCTCCAGTGGCGGGCCTATCTCGACGGCCGTGGGCCACGTGCTGGGCACCAGCGCCGAAACGACGATCGACCTGAACATGCGCATCCGCAATACGTCGGTCACCGAGTTCGCATTCACGCCCAAGCGCCACATGCTGGTCAGCTACAACGCCATCCCTCACCTCGATGGCCCCGAACATGCGGGCTGGGTGACTTACTCCTAAACTGGCGGGATGAATCCCGAGTCCGATGCAGCGCCACGCTGGCGCGTGATCTGCCTGTGCGCGCAGTGGTGCGGTGTGTGCCGTGAGTGGCAGGCCATCTTCCAGACTGAATCCGCGTTGCATCCGGAGGTGGAATTCGCATGGGTTGACGTTGAAGACGAAGCGGACGCGATGGGCGATGTCGACATCGAAACCTTTCCGACGCTGGTGATTGCCCGCAATGACGAACCGCTCTTTTTCGGCCCTGTGCAGCCATCGGGCGCGCAGTTTTCAAGATTGCTCTCCAGCCTGCTGGAAACCGGGGCGGCCCCTGGTCCGGTTTCGGCCGATGCAGGCCCGTTGATGCAGCGCCTGAGTGCCGGGGTGCTAGCAAAACGCTAGCAACAACACGTAACTGCGCAAGGTCAAGTCCTACAGGTAGCGGCATGGCTTTGCTGACGGTTGCGACGGCTGAGTGCCGCGCTAATAAAGGCATGGCAGCGCCAATGCCGCCATGCATTAACCCCAGCATCAGGAGCCAAGCATGCAATCCAACGACATCAGCACCCAAGAGCCCAGCAACTCGCCCGAGTCGGGCGCAAGCCTCTCGTCCAGCGAAGTCACGACGAACCAGAGCAACCAGCCCAGCCGCACCGGCCGCTCCAATCGCGGCTTTGCGTCGATGGACCCCAAGCGCCAGCGCGAAATCGCCAGCGAAGGCGGCCGTGCAGCTCACGAAAAGGGCACAGCCCACGAGTTCACATCGGAAGAAGCCCGGGCCGCCGGCCGCAAGGGCGGGCAGGCACGCAGCCGCAGCGCGCGTTCGCGCAGTGAATCCAGCAATTCGGGAAGCTCGGAAAGCGGTCGATAAGTCCTGAGGGGCCCGACCCCAGGCTTATGGACAGAAAGAGTGGTTTACCACTCGCCGACCAGACGCACGCGCTGGTCGAGTTCGGCCGGCAGCTCCAACTGCCGTGCCGGAGGTTGCGCTGACGCAACCGATTCGCCCGCCACGATGCGGCGGATCATTTCGGCAGCCGACGTGCGGGGCGGCTGACTCGGAATCTTTTTCGGGACTTTGACGGCGGCAAAACGCATGGCGGCTCCTTTCTTGACTCAAGTGTAGGAACAGCGGTGTTTCTGCTTTGTGACCAAGCGCACACGAACACAAAATTAGCGTAGTCGAGTGGGCATTGCGCAACACGTTCCAAGGCATTCATTGCGCACTGCCTGCGCAAGCCAAGCCACCGAGCTCATGAATGCCGGATCAAGTCCGGCATGACGCCCCTACTGGATCGTCGCCAGTGGCAGCGAAGCGATTTCTCGCAACAAGCGGGCGAGTTGAACCCCTGCGGATTCAAGAACAGCACGACCCTTTTCAGCGGTCGCCGCCGCGGCATTGCCGGCAGCGCCTTGCGCGTTGTAGTCCTGCATGGCCCAGCCCAGCTTGGCGCTCTTGCCGTCTCCCAGCACCGGATAGGCCCGCGAGCGATCCTGCGACGTCGAGTGGAAATTGCGTGCCTGGCCCATGTCGACCAGCTCCGGGTTCAGGGCCAGCATCATCGACGTCTCGATTTCACCCGCGTGAACTCCAAACCGGTGTTCGTCAGCGCTGAAAAGCCCAGTGACCGCGTCACCCAGCGGGAGGTTCCACCAGCTGCAGCTATAGACAATCAGGTTGCTGCGCGTGCGCAGTTCGCGCGCCACGATGTCCATCAGGCTGACCTGACCGCCGTGCGAATTGAGCAGCAACAGCTTTTTCACGCCACTCGCGGCCACGCATTGACCGAGTTCGACCCAAGTGGCGATGACGATGGACGCCGAGAGCGTCAACGTGCCCGGAAAAGCGGTGTGCTCCGGGCTGTACCCGACCTGCTGCGTCGGCAGGAACAACGGCCCCACGCCCGGCGGAAGGTGCGGCAACGCGGCTGCGATCACGCCGTCTACCAGCGCCTGGTCCACCCGCAGTGGAAGGTGCGGGCCGTGCTGCTCCGTCGCGGCGACCGGCAAGACCGCCACCGTCGTCGCGGGATCCAGAGCCGCGAAATCGCGGGTGGTGAGGTCGGCCCAGAAGCGCGAGGTTGTCATGGCCGAATGTTAATCGCGCTGTTGGCTGCAGCTGCGATGTGCGCGGCATCGACCTGGAAGAACGCACGCAGTGCCGCGCGCGTATCGCTGCGGCCGAAGCCGTCGGTGCCGAGCGTCATGTAACGCCGCCCCGAGGGGACAAAGGCGCGGATGCTCTCCGGCACGGCGCAGACATAGTCGGTCGCCGCGATGATGGGACCATGAGTGGCTGCGAGCTGGCGGGTAATAAAAGCGAACTCACCGCCTGATTGCGCATCGGCTCGCCGCCCCTCCCGCGCGAGCTCACTCCAGCTCGTCACGCTCATCACATCGCATGTCACGCCATCGTCGGCAAGCAGCTGCGCCGCCTTCATCACCTCCGTCAGGATCGCGCCAGACCCCATCAGCGTCACGTGCGAACGCTCCGCGCCCGCAGCCGCAACCCGCGCGAACCGGTAGCACCCACGAACGACGTCTTCCTCCACACCCGCCGGCAAATCGGGCTGGGCGTAGTTCTCGTTCATCAGCGTCACGTAATAGAAGACATCCTGCTGCTCGGCCAGCATTTCCTGCATACCGCGCTGGACGATCACCGCCATCTCGCCCGCAAAGGCCGGGTCGTACGCCTTGCAGTTCGGAATCGTCGCGGCCACCAGATGGCTGGAGCCGTCCTGGTGCTGCAACCCCTCGCCGCCCAGCGTCGTGCGGCCCGAGGTGGCGCCCAGCAGGAATCCGCGCGCCCGCTGATCAGCAGCGGCCCAGATCGCGTCGCCCACGCGCTGGAAACCGAACATCGAGTAATAGATATAAAAGGGCAACATCGGTACGCCATGCACGCTGTAGCTGGTCGCTGCCGCCGTCCAGCTGGCGATTGCGCCGGCTTCGCTGATGCCCTCCTCCAGAATCTGCCCGTCGAGCGCCTCTCGATATGACAGCACCGACCCGATGTCTTCCGGTTCGTATCGCTGGCCGACGCTCGAATAAATGCCGACCTGCTTGAACAGGTTGGCCATGCCGAACGTGCGCGCTTCGTCGGCCACGATGGGAACCAGCCGCTGGCGGAACTCGATACCTTGCGGGCCGGGCGTCCTGTCCTTGAGCAGGTTGCCCAGCAGCCGCACGAACGCCATCGTCGTGGACATCTCCTTGCCGCCGGCCTGTGTCGCAAATGCCGCGTAGCTTTCGATCGACGGCACGCTCACCGCGTCGCTTTGCGCCACGCGTTGCGGCATGTAGCCGCCCAGCGCCTTGCGCCGCGCGTGCAGATACAGCATCTCCGGGCTGTCAGCAGACGGCCGGAAGAACTCCAGGTTGCGCGCCTGCTCATCCGACAGCGGCAGGTTGAACCGGTTGCGAAACTCCACCAGCGCCACGTCATCGAGCTTCTTCTGGCTGTGCGTGGTCATCTTTCCCTGGCCCGCCGAACCCATGCCGTAGCCCTTCTTGGTATGAGCCAGGATCACCACGGGTTCGCCACGATGCGCAGAAGCAGCGGCATAAGCGGCGTGAATCTTCACCAGGTCGTGGCCGCCGCGCTTGAGGCGATCGATCTGCTCGTCGGTCATGCCCTGGGCCAGACGCGCCAGTTCCTCGTTCTGCCCGAAGAAGGTGTCGCGGTTGAATCGCCCGTCCTTGGCTGCGAACGTCTGCATCTGGCCGTCGACGGTGTGCGCAAAAGCGCGCGCCAGCGCACCGGTCGTGTCGCGCGCAAAGAGGCCGTCCCAGTCGCTGCCCCACACCAGCTTGATCACGCGCCATCCCGCGCCGCGAAACAGCTTCTCCAGCTCGTCGATGATCCGGCCGTTGCCACGCACCGGGCCGTCGAGACGCTGCAGGTTGCAGTTGACGACCCACACCAGGTTGTCGAGCTTCTCGCGCGACGCCAGCGTGAGGGCGCTCATGCTCTCGGGCTCGTCCATCTCGCCATCGCCGAACACGCCCCACACCTTGCGCGCGCCGCAATCGAGGAGCCCCCGATGCGTGAGATAGCGCATGAAACGCGCGTGATAGATCGAACTGATCGGACCTATCCCCATGGAGCCGGTGGGGAACTGCCAGAAATCGGGCATCAGGTAAGGATGCGGATAGCTGGACAAACCGCGGGCGCCTGCGGCCGGCGCGGTGAGCTCCTGCCGGTAGAAGGAGAGATCGGCTTCGGTCAGGCGGCCTTCGAGAAACGCGCGCGCATAGACGCCGGGCGCACTGTGCGGCTGGTAGAACACCAGGTCGCCGCCCTGCCTGTCATTGCGCGCCTGGAAGAAATGGTTGAAGCCGACTTCAAACAGGTCTGCCGCGCTGGCGTAGCTGGCAATGTGGCCGCCCAGCTCGCCATAGGCTGCATTGGCGCGCGCCACCATCGCCAGCGCATTCCAGCGCATCAGCGAACCCAGGCGCTCTTCGATTGCAAGGTCGCCCGGAAAGGCCGGCTGCTGATCGACCGCAATCGAGTTGACATAGGGCGTGACCAGTTCGGGCGACCAGGCCACATGCGGGCTGCGCGCCAGATTGGCCAGCTGGTCGAGGATGAAACGCGCGCGGGCCGGGCCCTGTGTGGCGACCAGCGAGAGAAACGCTTCGCGCCATTCGGCGGTCTCACCCGCGTCGATGTCTTCGTTTTCCGTCTGGAGGTAACGGGTCAGGCTTGGGTCACTCATGCCCACACTGTAGGCAACCTGCGGAAAATTTGTGCGAGGCGGGCGGGATAAAGTAGCGCGCTACACGGGAGCACAGCAAATGGTATTACTCGAATTCGCGATGGCACCCCACGGCCAGGGCGAGAGCCTCAGCGCACACGTCGCGCGCATCCTCGACGTCATCGACAAAAGCGGCGTGACCTACCAGCTCACGCCCATGGGCACCATCCTCGAAGGGGAATGGGAAGAAGTGATGGGCGTGGTCACGGCCTGCTTCAAGGAGCTGCAAGGCGATTGTTCACGAATCGGCATGAACCTCAAGGTGGACTATCGCGCCGGCCCGCAATCGCGCCTGTCCAGCAAGATCGAGAAAGTGCAAGCGCGGCTCGGCCGGCAACTCAAGCACTGAATAAGCCGCCATGCCCCGAATCTCTGCCGCGGAGCTGCTCCCGCTGCCGCCAGGACTCATTGCCGTCACGGGCGATGAGGGCTCGGGCAAGACGACACTGCTGCGCAGCCTTGGCAGTGATTCGCTCTGGCTGGATCTGTCCCTGCCGGGACGCGACGATGAGACCCCGCAACAAGTCTGGGCCGCATTGCGCGACCAATGCAGCCATTGGGACGAGGCGTTGCATGAGGATCTGGTGGAGGCCCTGGGCCTGCAACCGCATCTGGGCAAGAAACTTTTCATGCTCTCCACCGGAAGCAGGCGCAAGGTGACCCTGGCCGGATTGCTCGCCGGTGGGGCCGCCATCACCTGCCTCGACCAGCCGTTCGCTGCGCTGGACGCCTCATCGGCCGCAGTCCTGCGCGAATTTCTTGCGGACGTCGCCGATCACCCGACGCGAACGTGGGTGGTCGCAGACTACGTGGCCGATGCGCGCTTGCCCTGGCAGCGAGAAGTCAAACTGACCTGACCGCCCGGCAAGCTGGAAGCGTTTTTACAGCTTCTTGGCGTCGGTCGCCATCTGCGCGTCGGTGGAGTTCTTCTTGCCGGCCTTGACCTTGGCGTCCTTCTTGGCTTCGGCCTTGGCCTGGGCCTTTTCGCTGCCGGCCTTCATGGCTTCGGGCTGCTTGGCGGACTTGTCGCCAGCTTGCATGCGTGCGTCAACCTTGGCCTGGGCAGCGTCCTGGGCCTTCGGATCGCCAGCTTTCATGGCTTCCATGGGCTTGGATGCGGCTGCGCCGGTCATCGGAGCGCCAGCATGGGCCGCAGCAAAAGAAGATGTGGCGAAAAGGCTCGCGAGCAAAACAGTGATCAACCTGGACATGATGTTTCCAATCAGAAATGAGTCAAAAGATGTAGGGGATACGCAGCAGGACGCGGATTGGATTCAACAAGGTTCACCTTTAGCGGCGGGTTCATGCCGAAACCGCGAAAATCCCGCCATGACTCAAGAGCTATTTCGTGAAGACGCCTATTTGAGGCAGACCCCGGCAACTGTCGTGTCGGTCGAGCCCAGCGGCATCATCCTGGACCGAACGGTCTTCTACCCCCTGGGCGGCGGGCAGGCGGGCGACGCGGGCGTGCTCGAACTTGCCAGCGGCCAGACGCTGGTGATCGCCGACACCCGCAAGGCCAAGGACGCCGAAGGCAAACCCACCCCTGGCATCTGGCATGTGCCCGCCCCGGGGCAGGAGGCGCTGGTCTCGCAACTGAAGACGGGCGACTCGGTGACGGCACGCGTCGATTGGGACCGCCGGCACCGCCTGATGCGTTTCCACACAACGACGCACCTGCTGTGCAACCTGGTGCCGCAACTGGTCAACGGTTGCTCGATCACACCGGATTACGCGCGACTGGACTTCAACATGACCGATCCCCTGGACAAGGACGCCCTGACACAAGGGATCGCACGCCTGGTCGCGGCGGGACACCCTATCGTGGTCAGTTCGATCACCGACGCAGAACTCGATGCCAACCCGGCCCTGGTCAAGAGCATGTCCGTGCAGCCGCCCAGGGGCACCGGGCGAATCCGCACGATCCGCATCGGCGCGGATGAGCAGGTCGACTTCCAGCCGTGCGGCGGCACCCATGTGGCCAACACCTCGGAAATCGGCGCTGTCGTCGTGACCAAAATTGAAAAGAAGAGCGCTACCACCCGTCGGGTCGTACTGGGATTTGCTTGAACGCAGGAACTTGCAGCCGGATTTTCGGCTCGGACACAACAATGAAATCTGGCTTTGCGCGATCGCGCCTCATCTCCCTGTTTTCGCTGCTCGCGCTGACCCTCGGTTTCGCGGCGCCATTGGCTGCATCTGCACAGGCAGCCGGCAAGTCCGTCGTCACCAGCGAGCGTGTACGCGCTGAACTGATGGCCCATGCGCCCGACGGCATCGGTCCCGGCAAGCAGGTCTGGGTCGGACTTCAGCTGGCTCACCAGCCCGAGTGGCATACCTACTGGAAGAACTCCGGCGACTCCGGCTTGCCCACGCAGCTGCAATGGCAGCTTCCGGCCGGCGTGACCGCAGGCGACATCGCCTGGCCCACGCCGAAAAAAATCCCGATCGGCCCGCTCGCCAACTATGGCTACGAAGGCACGGTGCTGCTCCCGGTGCCGCTGACGATCAGCGCCGACTACAAGCCGTCGGTTCTCTCCAAAGACCTGGAAGTCAAGCTCAAGGGCAGCTGGCTGGTCTGCAAGAAAGAGTGCATCCCCGAAGAAGGCGACTTCACGCTGAAGATTCCAGCGACCAGCACCACTGCGCTCAATGGCCCCGCCTTCGACGCCAGCTTTGCGGCGCAGCCCAAGCCAGTGACGGGCGCCAGCACCGTCAAGGTCGATGGCAACGCGATCAGCGTCAGCGTTGCCGGCCTGCCTGCCGCAGCGCGCGGCAAGACACTGGAGTTCTTTCCTGAGCCGTCGGAAGTGATCGAGACATCCGCGCAATGGACGCAAGCCTGGCAAGGCGACGTCTGGACGGCCCAGGTGCCTTTGTCCCCGCAACGCAGCCAGAGTCCCGACGTCTTTGCGCTGGTCCTGGCTGACGGCGCGCAAAGCTGGCGCGCCGAAGCGAAGGTCGATGGCGGATGGCCGGCTGTCGCTGCTGCGGCCGCACTGCCGCCCGCGCTCGAAGCGGCGTTGCGCGGCAATGCCCAGGCCACGGCAGCCGCGCCGACCGGACCCTCGCTCTCGCTGCTCGCAGCGCTGATCGGCGCCATCCTCGGCGGCATGATCCTCAACCTGATGCCCTGCGTGTTTCCTATCCTCGCGATCAAGGTGGTGGGGTTCACGCGCCACGCCGACGACCAGCGTGGCCATCGCATCGCAGGGCTCGCCTACAGCGCCGGTGTTGTCCTGTCTTTCATTGCGCTCGGCGCGCTGATGCTGGGCCTTCGTGCAGCCGGCGAGCAACTGGGCTGGGGCTTCCAGCTGCAGTCGCCCGCCGTGGTCGCGGCGCTGGCCACGCTGTTCACCCTCATCGGATTGAACCTCGCGGGTGTGTTCGATTTCGGCTCGTTCCTGCCGTCCAGCGTCTCCTCGATGGAAGCCAAGCACCCCGTCGTCAATTCGTTCCTGTCAGGCGTGCTCGCGGTCGCCATCGCCTCGCCCTGCACGGCGCCGTTCATGGGCGCGTCGCTGGGCCTGGCCATCGGATTGCCGGCGTGGGAGGCGTTGCTCGTCTTCGCCGCGCTTGGAATCGGCATGGCATTGCCGTATCTCACCGCCAGCTGGGTGCCTGCTGTAGCGCGCCTGTTGCCACGACCGGGCGCATGGATGGAAACCTTCCGCCGCTTCATGGCGTTCCCCATGTTTGCAACGGTCGTGTGGCTGGTCTGGGTGCTGGGCCAGCAAAGCGGCATCGACGGGGCAGGCGCCTTGCTGGTGTTGCTGGTTGCGATGAGCATGGTGATCTGGGCCTTCACGCTGCGCGGACGCAGCCGCTCGGTGGCGGCAACGTTCGCCGTGGCAAGTCTCGCCTTCGTGGCGTGGGCCGCCGGTCCTTACGTCACGCGGTCGCAGACGGCCACGGCCTCCACGCAGGCGAGCGATCTCTGGCAGCCTTGGGACCAGAGCCGCGTGGACCAGCTCGTCGCCGCCGGTGAGCCGGTGTTTGTCGACTTCACTGCGGCCTGGTGTGTCACCTGCCAGTACAACAAGAAGACAACCCTCGCCAACCAGGATGTGCTGGCCGACCTGAGTGCCAAGAAGGTCGTGTTGCTGCGCGCCGACTGGACGCGTCGCGATCCAGCCATCACGGCGGCGCTCCAGCAACTGGGCCGCAATGGTGTACCGGTTTATGTGTTCTACCGGCAGGGCCGCCCGCCGGTCGTGCTGTCGGAAGTGCTGGGCGTGGATGAAGTCCGCTCGGCGATTGCCCAACTCTAGTTTTCAAGGAGAACCCCATGCTGCTGCGCCGTGAATTCATCGCCTTGTCTGCCCTGGCCTTCGGCGTGCAGGCGCACGCATCGGCGGTGGTGGGACAGCCCGCCCCGGAGTTCTCGCTCACCGATGCGAATGGCAAGACCGTCAAGCTCGGCGACTTTCGCGGCAAGCACGTCGTGCTGGAGTGGACCAACCCCGGCTGCCCCTATGTGCAAAAGCACTACAACAGCGGCAACATGCCGGCCACGCAGAAGGAAGCTGTCGACAAGGGCGTCGTGTGGTTGGCGATCAACTCCACCGAGAAGGCTGCCTCGGATTACCTGGAGCCGCCCAAGCTCGTCGCGTGGATGAAGGAGCGCAAGTCGGTCACCAGTGCCACGCTGATGGATGTGGAGGGCGTCGCCGGTCGGGCTTATGGCGCGCGCACCACGCCGCACATGTACATCGTCGATCCGCAGGGCAAGCTCATTTATGCAGGCGGCATCGACAGCATTGCATCGAGCCGCGCCGAGGACGTCAAGACGGCCGTCAACTATGTGCGGCAGAGCCTGAACGAAGCGCTGTCCGGCAAGCCGGTCAGCATGGCCTCGACGCGGCCGTATGGTTGTTCGATCAAGTACAAGGCCTGACGAAAAGCCGAGCGGCTGTCGCGCCCCCGGCTGTCATTGCGGACTTGATCCGCAATCCATGCAGCAACCGATCAGGCGCAGTCGCCGCTGCGCGGTGGATGCCGGATCAAGTCCGGCATGACAGTCAGAAGCCAGCTGTCGTTGCGCGCATGGCACCCAGTGCGCCCCTTGCGTACACTGCCCCCATGAATTCCATCAGCGAGCTGAGGCGCATCCTGGGCACCTGCCGGACTGTCGCCATCGTGGGGCTCTCGCCCCAATGGCACAGGCCCAGTTTCTTTGTCGGCAAGTACCTGCAGGGACACGGCTACCGCATCGTGCCGGTGAACCCATCGGCCACTGAAATCCTCGGCGAGACCTGCTACCCCAGCGTCACCGCTGCGGCCCAGGCGCTTGCGGCCAAAGGCGAAAAGATCGACATGGTCGACTGCTTTCGACGCACCGAAGACATTCCCCCGATCGCAGACGAAGCCATCGCCATCGGTGCGAAATGCCTGTGGCAGCAGATCGGCGTCATCAACGAAGCAGCGGTGGCGAAGGCGCGTGCTGCAGGCCTGGACACCGTCGTCGATCGCTGCGTGAAGATCGAACATGCGCGCCTGTTCGGCGGCCTCAATTGGGCCGGCGTGAACACCAAGGTCATCTCGTCGCGCCGCCCGCAGCAACTGCCCTACTGAACGCCATGGCCAACAACAGTCAAGATCACAAAGACCATGAATACGGCTTCGGCACCCGCGCCATCCACGCTGGCGCCGTGCCCGACCCGGTGACCGGCGCACGCGCCACCCCCATCCACCAGACAACCAGCTTCGTCTTCGATTCGGCCGATCACGCCGCAAGCCTGTTCAACCTGCAGACCTTCGGCAATGTGTACAGCCGCATCAGCAACCCGACAGTCGCGGTCTTTGAAGAGCGCGTTGCATCGCTGGAAGGCGGCCGCGCGGCGCTTGCATGTGCAACCGGCATGGCCGCGCAGATGACCGCCTTGCTGGCGATCCTGAAGAATGGCGATCACATCGTCGCGGCGTCCACGCTCTACGGCGGCAGCGTCGGGCAACTGGGCGTCGGCTTCTCGCGCCTGGGCATCGAGACCACTTTTGTCGATCCCGAAGACCCCGACAACTTCCGCAAGGCGATCAGGCCCAACACGCGCGCGATCTACGGCGAGACGCTCGGCAACCCCCTGGTAAACGTGCTCGACATCGAAGCCGTCGCGACCATCGCGCATGAGCATGGCTTGCCGCTCATCATCGACAACACCGTCGCCAGCCCCTACCTGTGCAACCCGTTTGCCTTCGGCGCCGACATCGTCGTGCACAGCGCGACAAAGTACCTCGGCGGCCACGGCACGACCATGGCAGGCGTCATCGTCGAATCGGGCAAGTTCGATTGGGGCTCGCCCCTGTCACGGGGCAAGTTTCCCGAGATGCTGGAGCCCAGCAAGGCCTATCACGGCGTGAAGTTCTACGAAACCTTCGGCGACTTCGGCTACACGATGAAAGCGCGCATGGAGGTCAACCGCACCTTCGGCGCGACGCTGTCACCGCTCAACGCGTGGCTGATCCTGCAAGGAATTGAAACGCTCCACCTGCGCATGCAGGCGCACTGCCGCAACACGATGCAGGTCGCGCGATTCCTGCAAAGCCATCCGCTGGTCAGCTGGGTGAATTACCCGGGGCTGGAAGACTCACCGCACCATGCGCTGGCGAAGAAACAGTTCCGCAGCATCGACGGGTTACCGGGCGCCTCAGGCATCCTCACTTTCGGCATCAAGGCCGATGACGCAGCCAAAGCCGGCGAGCGCTTCATCGACGCGTGCGAATTCATGAGCCACCTGGCCAACATCGGCGACGCCAAGACGCTGGTGATCC
>JAZKFI010000033.1:0-100496 GCA_040386575.1 Pseudomonadota bacterium | reverse complement strand
AGCGGACGCTGCGCTCGATCAGAGATGGATTGCGGGTCAAGCCCGCAATGACAGCCGGTTGTCACACCGGATTCAATGGACTGCTACTGAGATGCCCCCATCCGCAGCGCCGCCGCGCGTGACCGCTCCAGCGCCTGCGCATCGGGCGTCTCGCGCGTGGGCCAACCGCCCAGATGCTTTTCGGCAATCGCTCCTAAGGCCGCAATCCACGCGGGTTCATCGTTCAGGCAGGGGATGTAGTTGAACTCCTTGCCACCGGCCGCGATGAACGCCTCGCGGCCTTCCATCGCAATTTCTTCGAGCGTCTCCAGGCAATCGGACGTGAAGCCGGGGCACACCACATCGACACGGCCTTCGCCCGCAGCGCCCAGCTTTCGAAGCTGCGGCTCGGTGTAGGGCTCCAGCCACTTGGCCTTGCCGAATCGGGATTGAAACGAGACGCTGTACTGGTCCGGCGCGAGGCTCAGCCACTCGGCGAGCATGCGGCCGGTCTTGTGGCACTCGCAGTGATAAGGATCGCCCAGGTGCAGCGTGCGCTCCGGTACGCCGTGAAAGCTCATGAGCAGGTGGCGCGGTCGCCCGTGTTCCTGCCAATGACGCTCGATGCGTTTGGCCAGGGCCTGCAGGTAACCGCGGTCGTCGTGGTAGTGGTTGACGAAACGCAGCTCGGGCACATTGCGCGTGCGGGAGGTCCAGGCAGTCACCGCGTCAATCACGCTCGCGGTGGTCGAGCCCGCGTATTGCGGATAGGCCGGCAGGATCAGGATGCGCGTCGCACCGTCGGCCTTGAGCGCATCGAGCTGCGATGCGACAGACGGCGTGCCATAACGCATCGCATGGCGCACCAGGACCTGGTGGCCGCGCTCGCCCAGCCAGCCGCGCAGCAGCGTCGCCTGTTTTTCGGTCCACACCCGAAGCGGTGAGCCTTCTTTCGTCCAGATCGACGCGTACTTGTGCGCCGACTTGCCTGAACGGAGCGGCAGTATCAGCCCGTAGAGAATCGGCAGCCAGACCAGGCGCGGGATTTCCACGACACGCGGATCGCGCAGGAACTCGGCGAGGTAACGCCGGACCGCAGGTGCGGTGGGTTCGTCGGGGGTGCCGAGATTGACATAGAGAATCGCGGTTCGTGCCGGTTGTCCATGTTTGTAACGGGGCTCGGGCAGGGGGCTCGTCGATGAGGGCATGCGGTATTCTCACTGACATGCTCGACATTGCAAGAATCAAGGCCATCTCGCTGGACCTCGACGATACGTTGTGGCCCATCTGGCCGACGATCGAGAACGCCGAGAAAGTGCTGCACGACTGGATGGGCAAGCATGCGCCCATGGCCGCGGCGCTTTTTTCCAATCCGTCGGCGCTGCGTGAAATCCGCAACCACATGGCCATGAACCGGCCCGACCTCAAATACGATTTGTCCGCCGTGCGGCGTGAGTCGATCCGACTGGCGCTTTATCGCGCGGGCGAGAACCCGCTGCTGGCGGAGCAGGCGTTCGAGGTATTTTTTGCGGAACGCCAGCGGGTCACATTCTTCGACGACGCCATGCCGGCCATTGAATTTCTGGCGCGGCGCTTTCCGCTGGTGAGCCTGTCCAATGGCAATGCGGATCTCGCCAGCGTCGGCCTGCAGCCGTTTTTTCGTGCGGCCATCAGCGCGCGCGAATTCGGTGTGGGCAAACCCGATCCGCGGATTTTTCATGCGGCTGCCGGGGCAGTGGAGGTCGCGCCTGAAGAGGTACTGCACATCGGTGACGATGCCACGCTCGATGCGCTGGGCGCGCTCAACGCCGGCATGCAGGCCGCGTGGGTCAATCGCTCGGACCACCTGTGGCCGCATGAGCTTCAGCCGCATTTAACGCTGACGAATCTCACCCAACTTTGCGAGATGCTGGAATAGCGTTCGATTCGCAGCCGTCGCCGCTTCGCGGTGGATGCCGGATCGGGTCCGGCATGACAACCGTAGAGAGTCTGTCATTGCGGACTTGATCCGCAATCCATTGACGATCAAGCGCCGTCGCCGCTTCGCGGTGGATGCCGGATCAGGTCCGGCATGACAACCGTAGAGAGTCTGTCATTGCGGACTTGATCCGCAATCCATCGACGATCAGGCGCAGCTGCCGCTTCGCGGTGGATGCCGGATCAGGTCCGGCATGACATCACAAGACCTGCGTATGGGCCGCATTCAAGGCGCGCTCCCTAGGATGGCGACCTTTCTGCGCAAAGGTATCGCTCATGCAAGTCAGAGGTTTTGGCCGGGTCGCGGCTGCGCTCGGAACACCCGCCACGAGGCGCGTTGATTCTGTTGCCGCACAACGCCGTGCAGTTCATGGGAGCCCCGTCAAAGGCGCGCCCGAGCGCGATCCGGTTCCTGTCATCTGGACCCACCGAAAGGTCGCGATCGCGCAGGAGGGCTATCACGGCTGCACGCTCTCACCGCGCGAAGTCTTCACAAAGGGCTTGCGCCCGATGGACGACGACCCGGCTTGCATGCGGCTTGCAGAAGGGCCCGAGCAACGCCTGATGGAAGTGCTGATCGATCACGCCTATGGCGAAGACGGCGGGTTCGAAAATGCCGCCAGGCAAGGGCGGCTTTTTTGCCATTCGAGCCCGTTCGTTCCGACCTCCCGGGTGTTCAATGCAACGCTGGAGTTCACTGATCCGCACTATCACCCCAGGGACTCAAGCGAGCCCGCGATGCGTGTGGTCTACCAGGTCGACATGGCGGCCATCGTGAAATCGAAAGGTCGCGTGTACTGCCTCAATTCGGAAGTGCCCGCGCCGTACCCCTGGGAGATCGAAGTCGTGGTCCTGGGGGCGGTGGCGCCGGAATTCGTCGCGCGCGCCTTCATCATGAGCAAGCGCGACAACGCCTGGGAGGTGGAGGCGGAAATCGCCAACCCGAACTACCGTGCCGGCCCTACATCCGCCCTAGCGCCTGCACCTTCCACGCCAGCCACAACTTGCGCAGGGGTGTGAGGCTCACGCGCTGGTTGAGCACCTGGAAGCCATCGCTTTCGATCTCGCGCAGCAGCGTCCGGTAGATGCTGGCCATCATCAGCCCGGGCTTTTGTGCGCGCCGGTCGGCTTCAGGCAGCATGGCGAGCGCCTCGTCATACAGGCGATGTGCACGCGCCGCCTGGAATCGCATCAGGGCCACGAAGCGATCCGAGTACACGCGGTTGAGGATTTCATGCGCCTTGACGTCGAACTGCTGCAACTCGTTCACAGGCAGGTAGATGCGCCCGCGCATCGCGTCTTCGCCCACATCGCGAATGATGTTGGTCAGCTGGAAAGCAAGGCCCAGGCGGTGCGCATATTCGGTCGTGCGCGTATCGCTCTGGCCGAAGATGCCTGCCGCCACTTCGCCCACGACGCCCGCGACCAGATGGCAATAGCGCTCCAGCGCGATGAAGTCGAGGTAGCGCGTCTGCTCCAGGTCCATCTGGCAGCCTTCGATCACGGCCTGCAGTTGCTCCTGCCGGATATTGAAGGTGCCCGTGCTGGGCATCAGGGCCTTCATCACCGGGTGGCTAGGGGCGCCGTCGAAGGACTTGGCGACCTCGGAACGCCACCATGCGAGCTTGGTCTGCGCGACGCCGGGGTCGGTCACTTCATCGACCACGTCATCGACTTCGCGGCAAAACGCATAGAAGGCGGTGATGGCCGCGCGGCGCGGCGCGGGCAAGAACAGGAAGGCGTAGTAGAAGCTGCTGCCGGAGGCGGCGGCCTTTTGCTGGACGTACTCTTGCGGTGTCATTGGCGCGGATTGTCCCATCCGTCTGTGTCACCCGCGCCGCGCAGGCGCATGAACTGCTTCCACAGCGCATCGCGCCCGCCCAGGGACAGTGCAAGCCGCAGCATCACCCAGCGCACTTCGCTGCGTTCCATCTTCACCTTGTGTTCCAGGGAGCCGCGCACGCCAGCTTCGCGCAGCAGCGCCAGCGTACGCGCACCGAGCAGGGCGGGCATTGCGCTGGCTGCACGCACTCGCGCGCTGTTGACGGCATCGGCATAGCCCATGCCGTCGTCCAGGCCCTGCTGCGCCTGTTCCATCCAGCGTGACCAGATCGGGGTGAGCGCGTCCGGCCGCTCGCGGATCTCACTGGGTGTGAGTCCGGCCTGGGCCAGCTCATCGGCAGGCAGGTAGCAGCGGCCGTCGGCCAGGTCGGCTGAGAGATCGCGAAGGATGTTGACCAGTTGCAGCGCCTGTCCGAACGACTGGCCCAGCGACCGCATCTCGCGCTCGTGGAGATTGGCGAAGTTGGGCAGGTGCCGCACGCACAGGCGCGTCCAGAACTCGCCCACGCATCCGGCGACCAGCCAGGTGTATTCGTGCAGGTCGGATGCCGATGCGAGCGCGATGGGCGCTTCGCCCGGCGACGCGAATCGAAGGACATCGAGCTTTTGCCCGCGCGTGATGTGCCTGAGCACTTGCCGCACGTCGGCCTTGTCCGGCGGCTGCAGCTCGTCGAGCCAGTGGAGGCAGTCGGGCAGCGCCATGACAAGGGCGCGCTCATCAGCGTTGTCCTGGTAGGGCAGCACGGATGCGGCGAGCGTGCTGGCCGCCTCGGGGTCAGGCGCTGCCTCTATGAGTGCGATGAGTGCATCCAGACGATCCGCTCTTTCGTCTGCCGGCAGGCGCGATGTATCCGCAATGGTGTCGGTTGCGCGCGCGAGCAGGTAGCCCACGGCGATCGGATGGCGCAGCTGCCTGGGCAGCACGCGGATCGAGAGATAGAAGGACCGGGACACCCCGCGCAGGAGTGACAGCAGTTCAGGTTGGAGCAAGGGCGCGGAAGGCATTGGTTGAACGCGTCATTGTCGCTTGACAAGGCTCATCGATTCTCATAGATTACTAACCGGTCAGTCAGTAGCGAACTGATTCAGGCCGATTTCCCCGCATTGATACCCCTAGGACCGCCATGCCCCAGCCGAACTCCCATGGCCGCGCTCGTGTTGTTTTGAGCCTGGCTCTCGCAGCCTCATTTGCCGTTCTCACTGCCTGCTCCAAACCCGCCCCCGCGCCGGAACCCATCCGGTCCGTCAAGGTGCTGACCGTTGGCGTTGACGCCATCCAGTCGACGACGGAGTTTTCCGGCGATGTGCGCGCCCGTGTCGAATCGCGGCTCGGCTTTCGCATCGCAGGCAAGATCGTCAAGCGTCAGGCTGAGCTCGGCCAGCACGTGAAAGCCGGGCAGTTGCTGGCACAGCTCGATCCGCGCGATTACCAGCTTGCCGCCGATGCAGCGCGTGCGCAGGTTGCCGCGGCTTCGACCAATCGCGACCTGGCGGCCGGCGACTTCAAGCGCTATGCCGCGCTGAAAGACCAGAACTTCATCAGCGGCGCTGAACTCGAGCGCCGTGAAACCACCCTCAAGGCGGCGCAAGCTCAACTCGACCAGGCCCGTGCGCAACTCGCCGCCCAGGGCAACCAGGCGGGCTACGCCAACCTGGTGGCCGATGTCTCGGGCGTGATCACCGCAGTCGAAGCGGAGCCGGGCCAGGTCGTGACAGCGGGCACCCCGGTGTTTCGCATTGCGCAGGACGGCCCTCGGGATGTCGTCTTCGCCGTGCCGGAAGACAAGGTCGCGGCGATCAAGCCGGGGTCCGATGTCACGGTGCGCGTCTGGGCCAGCGAAAAGACCAACCTCACTGGCAAGGTGCGCGAAGTCGCCGCCAGCGCAGACCCGGTCACGCGCACGTATGCGGTCAAGGTGGCGCTGGAGGCGGGCGTCGCCGCGCCGCTCGGTGCAACGGCGTATGTGTCGCCGCAAGCGCTCAGCGCCGTGGGGACGCCTGTGATCAAGTTGCCTACCAGCGCGCTGCGCAAGGACGGGCAGGGCACTGCGGTGTGGGTGCTGGACAAGGCCACCATGACCGTCAAATCGCAGCCGGTCCAGATCGCAACCGCCGATGGCAACGAGGCCGTGATCGCAAGCGGCTTGCAGCCCGGAATGCTGGTGGTCTCTGCCGGCGTGCACGTGCTCTCGCCGGGCCAGAAAGTGGTGATCTACCAGGACAAGCTGGCAAGCAGCGCCGCCGTGGCGCTCACTGCGCCGAACAAGTAAGAGCGGGGCGCGAGGGTCACCATGACAGAACAACGAACACCACCGCAGGAACAGACGCAAGACCAGCCGGCGGACCCCACGCAGGTGCAGCCGAGCGAGCGTTTCAATCTTTCCAGGTGGGCGCTGGACCATCCGGCACTCACGCGCTACCTGATGATCGTGTTGATGATCCTGGGGGTTGCGTCGTACTTCCAGCTGGGGCAAGACGAAGACCCGCCCTTCACATTTCGCGCGATGGTGGTTCGCACCTACTGGCCGGGCGCCACGGCGCAGCAGGTGGCCGAGCAGGTGACTGACAAGCTCGAGCGCGCGCTGCAGGAAGCCCCGTATGCTGACAAGATCCGCAGCTATTCCAAACCCGGCGAGTCGCAGATCATTTTCCAGATCAAGGATTCGTCCAAGGGCAGCGAGGTTGCCAATGTCTGGTACACGGTGCGCAAGAAGATCGGCGATATGCGCGGCCAACTGCCGGGCGGCGTGCAGGGACCTTTTTTCAACGATGACTTCGGCGATGTCTATGGCGTGATCTACGCGCTGGAGTCCGATGGGTTTTCTTACGCGGAACTCAAGAGCTTTGCCGACGACGTGCGCCAGCAACTGCTGCGCGTGCCAGATGTCGCCAAGGTGGAGTTGTTCGGCGCGCAGGAAGAAAAACTCTTCGTCGAGATTTCGCAGAAGCGACTGGCGCAGCTGGGACTGGACTTCAACCAGGTGCTGGCCCAGCTCGGCCAGCAAAACGCGGTGGAGTCCGCCGGTGCGGTGCAGACACCGCTCGACGTCGTGCAGGTGCGCGTGGGCGGTCAGTTCGAGGCCGTCGAGCAGTTGCGCAGCATGCCGATTCGCGGAACTTCGGGCAACCAGTTCAAGCTCGGCGACATCGCCGAGATCAAGCGCGGCTATGTCGATCCGCCGGTGGTGAAGGTGCGGCACCAGGGCAAGGAAGTGATTGCGCTGGGCGTGTCGATGGCCAAGGGCGGCGACATCATCCGGCTGGGCGGTGCGCTCAAGACAGTGTTCCATCGCATCGAAGACGGCTTGCCCGCCGGCATCAAGCTCGTGCAGTTGCAGGACCAGCCGCGTGCGGTGTCCAACTCGGTCAATGAGTTTGTCAGCACCCTGATTGAAGCCGTGGTGATCGTGCTGGCGGTGAGCTTCATCGCGCTGGGTTTTCACAAGCGGCCCGACTCAGCTGCGCTGCCGTTGTGGAAGCGCTACTACATCGACATGCGGCCGGGCCTGGTCGTGGGCATCACGATTCCGCTGGTGCTGGCCGTGACTTTCCTGGCGATGGATTTCTGGGGCATAGGCCTGCACAAGATTTCGCTGGGCTCGCTCATCATCGCGCTGGGCCTGCTGGTCGATGACGCGATCATTGCGGTGGAGATGATGGTGCGCAAGATGGAGGAGGGCTACGACAAGGTCCGCGCCGCCACCTTCGCGTACGAGATCACGGCGATGCCCATGCTCACCGGCACCCTCATTACCGCAGCCGGGTTCCTGCCTATCGGCATGGCGAAATCGACAGTGGGCGAGTACACCTTCGCGATCTTCGCGGTGACGGTGGCTGCGCTGGTGCTCAGCTGGCTGGTGTCGGTTTACTTCGTGCCGTATCTGGGCACGCTGATCCTGAAGGCACCGCCCACGGCTGCGGCCAACGCAGCCAGTGGCGAGAATCATCACGAGCACTTCGACACGCCGTTCTACCGCAACTTCCGCCGCGCGGTGAACTGGTGTGTCGAGCATCGCTGGATCACGATAGGCGCAACCATCCTGATCTTCGCGCTCGGCATCGTCGGCATGGGCAAGGTGCAGCAGCAGTTCTTCCCGGATTCGAGCCGGCCGGAAATCATGGTCGATATCTGGTTCCCGGAAGGCACCTCCTTCGCGGCGAATGAAGCGGTGACCAAGCGCGTCGAGCAGCGCCTTCGCAATGAAGCCGGTGTCACCGGCGTGAGCACATGGATCGGATCGGGCGTTCCCCGTTTCTACCTGCCGCTCGACCAGGTGTTTCCGCAGACCAACGTGTCGCAGTTCATCGTGATGCCCAGGGACCTGAAGATTCGCGAATCGCTGCGGGTGAAATTGCCTGCGCTGCTGGCCACCGAATTTCCTGAAGTGCGCGGCCGCGTCAAGTTGCTGCCCAACGGCCCGCCCGTGCCTTATCCGGTGCAGTTTCGCGTCGTGGGTCCGGACCCGGTTGCGCTGCGTGAGCGTGCAGACGAGGTCAAGGCGATCATGCGCGCCAGCCCCAACACGCGCGGCGTGAACGACAACTGGAACGAGTCGGTCAAGGTGCTCAGGCTCGAAGTCGACCAGTCCAAGGCGCGAGCCCTGGGCGTGACGAGCCAGTCGATCGCGCAGGCGTCCCGCACGATTCTTTCCGGCACCGCGATCGGGCAGTACCGCGAGGGCGACAAGCTCATCGAGATCGTGCTGCGGCAACCGCTCGACGAGCGCAATGCCATCACGGATATCGGCAATGCCTACCTGCCCACGTCGTCGGGCAAGTCGATTCCGCTCACGCAGATCGCCAAGCCGGTGTTCACCTGGGAGCCGGGTGTGATGTGGCGCGAGAACCGCGACTACGCGATCACCGTGCAGGGCGACATCGTCGAGGGCCTGCAAGGTGCGACGGTGACGGCGGAACTCATGCCCAGGCTGAAAGCGCTGGAGTCGAAATGGCCGCTCGGCTACGCGATTCAGGTCGCAGGCGCCGTGGAGGAAAGCTCCAAGGGCACTGGCTCCATCGCGGCGGGCGTGCCGATCATGCTGTTCATCACGTTCACGTTGTTGATGCTGCAATTGCACAGCTTCAGCCGCGCGATGCTGGTGTTCATCACCGGTCCGCTGGGAATCGCCGGTGTTGCGGGCGCGCTGCTGCTCCTGGGGCGTCCGTTCGGTTTCGTGGCCCTGCTCGGCGTGATCGCGCTCATGGGCATGATCCAGCGCAACTCGGTGATCCTCATCGACCAGATCGAGCAGGACCGCGCCCGTGGCGTGCCGGCGTGGGACGCGATCGTGGAATCGGCGGTGCGTCGCTTGCGCCCCATCGTGTTGACGGCGGCCGCGGCGGTGCTGGCGATGATTCCGCTTTCGCGCTCGGTGTTCTGGGGACCGATGGCGGTCGCGATCATGGGTGGGTTGATCGTGGCGACGGTGCTCACATTGCTTGCGCTGCCAGCGATGTATGCCGCGTGGTTCCGCGTCAGGCGAGATGAGACGCCGAAGCCTGCGTCGGCAGCCGAAAGCGCCATGGTTCCCGCGTAAAATCGCGCTGGACCGAAATTCATGCGGGCCGCCGGGCGACTGGCTGCCCGCTTTGCCTTTCAGGGCAAGCGCGGGTGGCGAAATTGGTAGACGCACCAGGTTTAGGTCCTGACGCCAGCAATGGTGTGGGGGTTCGAGTCCCCCCCCGCGCACCACAAAGGACATTGATGATCGCAATCCGCAAGCTACCTGCCGTCTTGCAGCACGTCATCGCCGCGGTTGCCCTCACGGCCTTTGCCGCCCTGCCGGCCCTCGCCCAGGAGGCGGGCCCCTCGCCCTTCGACTTCTATTACAACGTCTATCCCGAGTGGAAGGTGCAAACCTTCGGCACGCCATCTGCGGCGGGGACCAACGTCGGCAACATGGGGACGCTGCGCAATGACCGCACGGTGCTTGTCTCCAATGCCAACCCGAAGACGGATACCGAGGATCATGAGTGGTCCAACTCGTACATCGGTTTTCGCGGCACCTTTGCACAAGGGCCGCTGAGTTTCGGCTACGACGTGCAGGGCCTGACCGACTTCCAGGGCAGCTTCCAGAAAAATTTCCGTACGCGCGATGCGTTTGTGTTTGTCGAGCACCGCAACATCGGACGGTTCATGCTCGGCCAGATGGACACGGTCTACAAGGACTGGGGCGATCCGGTGCGGATGCTGCGGGTGAGTTCCAGCAACATCGTGTCCACCTCACGCATCGTGTCTGGAGTCGGCTGGCGTGCAGCGGGCGAGGCGTCTTTCAACAATCGCACGAACCGCATGCTGACCTGGGTCAGCCCCAGGTGGTCCGGCTTCAACCTGGGTGTGTCGCACGCGGCAAGACCGGTCGAGACGGCGACCCGGCTCAAGTCCACGCTGACGGCAGTGGGTGTGCAGTGGCGTGAAGGCCCCTGGTATGCGGCGCTTGTCACCGAGCACCATCGGGACTGGCTGCCGATGAGCTTCGGACCCGATGCGCCGGCACCTGCAGCCACATCCATCAGGAATCCAGCCGCGACGGCGACGTCCCGCGACCAGGCCTGGCGGCTTTCCGGTGCGTGGATCAAGGGCCCCTGGCGCGTAGGCTCGGACATCTCGCGCATGCACTACAGCGAATCGGACACGGCGGCGGGCGGCGGCGCAGCGGGCAAGTTCAGGTCGTACCGCAATGTGGCCGCGCAGGTCAGCGCCGAGTACAAGTTGACAGCCAGGCTGCGGCTCGCAGCGAACCATGCCCGTGCGTCGGCGGGCCACTGCAGTCTCAGTGGCGGCGTTGCCTGCAGCACGCGCGGCCTGGGCGGCAACCACACCAGCCTGGGCGCGATGTACAGCGTGAACGATTTCCTCAATGCGTTCGTGCTGGCCACGCACACCCGCAACAATCCGGGCGCGCAGTACGGGTCTTCTGCGCAGGGCGCGAACACCAACGCCTACGCGATCGGAATCCAGTTGAGCGAGAGGTAGCCACGTGCTCGACCTGATCAAGCCGGGCGATGTCTGGCGTCCGAGGCGGGGGCTCGGGTATGGACTGCTGCAGCCGTCGGTAATCGGTACGGTTTGGCTGGATGCGAGCGCCGTCCAGGCGCTGCCACGGCTCGAAGCGGCGCTGCGTGATTTCGTCGATGAACCGGTGCCCGCGCCGCGAGAGGCACAGCGCCCCGAAGGACGCCTGCTGACGCTGTTTGCCTACGTCCATGGCGCGATCCAGCGCGAGGGTCGCATCCCCGTGAGCAGCGCGTTCCACCTGCAGCGCCGGACCCCGCAGCCGGGGCAGGGTCCTTCGTTCGACTTGTGTCTTCCGGCCCCATCGATCGGGGCTTCACCCATCGCGCTGCAGTGGGCTCGCGCTGTCTGCAACCAGCTGCTGCAGGGTACCGGTGACGAAGACCTGGCGTCGCTGCAGACGCTCAGGCAGGAGGCGCTCGATCAGCTTCAGCGATTTGCCAACCCGAGCGTCAACAAGTTGTGCATCCTGCTGGCCGCCTATCGGCTGCGAGTGCCGGTGTTGACCTTCGACATGGAGGTGCTGCAACTGGGCACCGGCTGCCACGCCAGGTGGATGGAAAGCAGCCTGACTGACGCGACGCCGGCCATCGGCGTTCGGCTCGCCAAGCTCAAGCACCACACGGCACGCGTGCTGCGCGCGGGGGGCTTGCCCGGCGGCGAGCACAAGCTGGCGGGCACGCCGCAGGAGGCCGTCGAATGCGCCGTGCACCTCGGGTATCCGGTCGTGGTCAAGCCGGCGGACGAGGACAGGGGCGTCGGTGTGTCGGCAGACCTTCGCGACGATCAGGCGGTACGCAACGCATGGGAAGCCGCGCGTGCAGTGTCGGCGAATGTTCTGGTCGAGAAATTTGCCCCTGGCCTGACTCACCGGTTGACTGTTTTCCAGGGCGAGGTGATCCGAGTGTCGCGGCGCATCGCCGGCGGCGTGACCGGTGACGGCATTCGAACCGTGGCCGAGCTGGTCGCGCTCGCGCAGCAGACCGAATTGCAAAGGCGCTCGCAACGGCGTCATGGCGAAGCCAGGCTCGCGCTCGATGCCGAAGCGATTGGATTGCTGGAGCAGGAGGGTCTGCAGGCATCTCATATTCCTGCGGCCGGCGCGTATGTTCGCCTGCGGCGGCGCGACAACATGAATGCGGGCGGCACTTCGGAAACCATCCCGCTCGGCGAGGTTCATCCGGCCAACCTGCAGCTGGCACGGGACGCGGCCCGGCTCATGCGCCTGGACTTCGCGGGTGTCGACCTCATCACCACCGATATCGCTTCGAGCTGGCTGGAGGTGGGGGGCTTGATCTGCGAGGTGAATGCCAAGCCCCAGATGGGCGCACGCAAGGAGCCCGAGCTTTGGGACCGCGTCGTCTCCGGGATGGTCGGCCCGTGCAGCCGCATTCCGGCGCGCCTGCTGATCGTTGCCGATGAGGACGCGCGCGTGCAGGATGCCGTTGAGCAGGTCGTGCAGCAAGAGCCTGCCACCTCGGTGTCGAGCCGCTTCGGTCTGTGGATCGATGGGCAGCGAAGCACCCTGCGGTTTGCCGATGGTTTCGTTGCGGCTCAGGCGCTGCTCAGGCGCACGGATGTGACTGCGGCAACCTGCCTGATGAGCCTGGGCGAGCTCGAGCGCAAGGGCTTGCCGCTCGACCTGTGGGACACAATCGAATGCGCAGAGCAGTTTGATCCGCAAAGTGCGCAGGGCAAGCGGCTGCGCGCGCTGATGGCGATGGCCAGGCCGCACATCAAGACCCAGGTTCAAGGGATGTCATGAAGAGTTCCATGAGGCATGTATTGCTTGCAATCACGGCCGCTTTGTTGGCGTCGATGGGCGCGGCCACGTCTGCAAGTGCAGCTGAGTGCACAGCTGTCTTCGCGCGCAAGAAGATCACCCTGGTCGTGCCGTTCAAGCCGGGCGGCGGCTACGACGCGTATGCGCGCATGCTCGCGCCCATCCTGCAGGATGAGACGGGTGCGCGCGTGTCGGTCGCCAACATGCCGGGCGCCAACGGGACGATAGGCGTGAGGGCGGTTGCTGCTGCCTCGGCGGACAGCCTGACACTGGGCGTGTTCGACCTGCGCGACCTCATCGTGGCGCGCCTGACCGACAGCACGCTGCCTTCGGTGTCCGACTTCACCGTGCTGGGTTCCGTGGGAACGACCCATGGCGTATGGGCGTCCCGCGAGGGCGGCGCATCGCTCGATGGTTCCGGTGCGCTGACGGCAGGCTCGGCAACAGGGGTTGTTCCGCGCGTGCTGCTGCCGGCCATGCTGCTCGGACGCGAGGTGCAGGTCGTGCGCGGGTTCCAGGGCATGTCCGATCGCTGGCTTGCGCTGCTGCGCGGCGACGTGGACGTCGTGGATGGCTCGCACGACACGGTCTCGCGGCTGGTGTCGAGCTCCCCGGGTACGCGAGCGCTGCTGGTGCTTTCTACGAAGCCGCACCCTGGTTTTGCAGGCGTGCCTCACCTGGCCGGCCCGGATGGACTGGTCGCGCAGCGAAGCCACCAGCTCGACCCTGCGACGCGACGCACCCGTCTGGAACTTGCGGGTCTTGCGGCTGAACTGTCTGCATCCGAGCGCACCATCGCTGTCGCCAAACAAGCACCGGCGCCTGTTCGCGCGTGCCTGGAGCAATCGATAGATCGCGCGTTGCACAGCAATGCATTGCGCGAAGCAGCGGCCCGGCAAGGACAGGCGCTCGAGCCCACCCGCGCGCCGGTCGTGCGCGAACAGCTGGGCCGGATCGAGGCAGCGGTCGCGCGCAACCTGCCGCTGCTCAAGCAGCTCGCATCCAGGGCCGGACCCACCTCATGACACGGGTAGCCCCGTCGATGTCGTGAGCTGGACCGACGCATTTCTTGCCGGCGCCGGCAATGTGTTTTCCTGGCCGGGCATCCTGATCCCGGTTGCCGGGACCTTGCTCGCCATGGTCACGTCGTTCCTGCCGGGCATCGGCAACGCGAGCCTCGCGGTGCTGGTGCTGGTTGCGACCATGAGCTGGGATCCAGTGTCGGCGCTGCTCATGTTCGGCGCGCTGACGGGCGGCGCGACCTTCATGGGTTCGATCACCGCAATCCTCTTCAACATCCCCGGCAATGTATCGAGCACGCCCACGCTGCTCGACGGCCATCCGATGGCCCGACAGGGTCTTGCACGCACAGCGATTGCATGCGCCGCAACGGCTTCCGCCGTTGGCTCGTTGTTCGGCGTGCTCGTGCTGCTGGCGGTGCTGCCGGCCGTGCAGCCGCTGCTCTTGCAGTTCGGTCCGCTCGAACGGCTGCTGGTGGGGGTGTGGGGGCTGGTGACCATCATCGCGATTCCCAGCGCGTCCCGATTGAAGGCCGCAGCGATGACCGCACTGGGCCTGCTGGCCGCTTCGGTCGGAGTCGATCCCGCGAGCGGCCAGGCGCGCTGGGACTTCGGGTTGCCTGCCATGTCCCAGGGGTTCCATATCGTCGCGGTGATGCTGGGCCTGTTCACGTTCGCCGAGCTGGTCGAGTGGATGCGCAAGGTGCAGCTCGAAAGGGCCGGGCCTGCGGCTGCGTCTGCGCAGGACTCGACGCGGCGCGGCATTCGCGCGGTCTTCGAGCATTGGGGCCTGACGCTGCGCTGCTCGGGCATCGGAACCCTGGTGGGCATGATTCCCGGGGTCGGTGGCACCGTGGCGGGTTTCGTTGCCTACGGCCACGCCGCGCAAGGCGCGCGCGACAAGTCGTCGTTCGGCAATGGCGACATACGCGGTGTCATCGCGCCAGAGGCCGCCGTCGATGCGAAAGACGGCGGGTCGCTCCTGCCCGCGCTGGCGTTCGGGTTGCCCGGCAGCGAGGCGGGCGTGGCGTTGATCGCGGTGTTTGCGATCCACGGCATCGTGCCGGGGATTCCGATGCTCACGACGCAGCTGCCCCTGACGTTCACATTGATCTTCGCCCTGCTGTTCTCGAACATTTTGACGTCGGTCGTGGGCGTCGCTCTCACGCCGTGGCTGGCGCGTCTGCGCGACCTGCGAATCGACCTCATCGCGTTGCCTTGCCTGATCGCGGGGCTCGTGACCGTGGTCCAGGTCAACGGCCAGCTGTTCGATCTGTACACCGCGGCGGGCTTTGGCATCGCGGCGTATTTCTGGCGCCGGCACGACTGGCCGCGGGCGCCGTTCGTCATTGCGTTCATTCTGGGCAGCCTGATCGAAACCAACCTGACTCTGACGGTGCAGCTTGTGGAACTGGGCAGGGTGCAACCGCTGGGGCGTCCTGCTGCCCTGGTGCTGGGTGTGCTGATCGTCCTGTCGCTGCTGTGGATGCGCAGGAACCGCTCGGCTGATCGCAAGCAGGGCGGCGCGCCCGACGCTGATTTGCCGTTGGGTGGGCTGTTGATCGTCGTGGCAGGCGCTCTCCTGGCGATGGCACTGGCAGGCAGCGCTGCTTACTCGGGATACGCGAAGTCGGTGGCGGTGTGCGCATTTTTGCTGGTGGCAGCAGTGCTGCTGCGAGCGGTGATGCACCGACAGGCGGTCACCTCGAACACGAGCTGGTGGGCGTCACTCGCACCGCCCCAGGCGCATCGACTGCCGCTCCTGATGGTCGCTGCTCTGCCAGTGCTCGTCTGGGCGACTGGACTGGTCGCTGGCATCGGACTCACCGTGTTTGCATGGCACGCGTTTCGGGCCGGGCGGCCCGACGCAAAATCTCTGGCTGTCGCCGCCGCCCTGGGCACCCTGTATGCGGCGCTGATCTTCTGGTTCGTCAACGAGGTGGCCGATGTGGCGCTGCCGCAGGGATGGTTATGGCAATAACGACAGTTCAGACCACGCAACCAGCGGCGCATATCGAGCCCCTGGCCCAGATGGCCCGCTTCAGCTGGGAACACGCCCGATCGCTGTGCCGGCCCGAGCACGGCTGTGTTGAGTACCACCAGACCTGGAGCATGGTCCGGCTGCTGCAGCTGGGCAGTGCTCTTCCAGCGGGCATCGACTTTTTCCGGCGCGAGCTCGGATCGCTGGCCCGGGCGGGCAAGACGCGGGTGCTGGTGTCTGGCGGCGCCGATACCGGAGTGACAGCCATGGTTGCGCACTCCTATCTGGCCCTTGGTGTGCAGCCCCACATCACATTCGTCGATCGCTGCGAGACGCCGTGCGAGCAAAACCGCATGCTCCTGCGTGAACTCGGCATCGCGGGCGAGGTTCGCTGCATGGATGCCACGCAAATTGATGGCGGTCCGTTCGACGTGATCGTGTGGCATTCGTTCCTGCACTTTTTCGACGGGGCGCAGCGTGCGCTGCTGCTGGGTGCATGGGGCAGGGCGCTCGCACCGGGCGGTGCGCTGGTCATGTCCACGCCCTTGGCGCCGAACGACGCCGAGTGGACGCGGATCGCTGATCCGGCCTCCATTGAAGAGCGCCGCAGTGCCCTGGTCGCCGCTGCGCAGCAGGCCGGATGGTTGCAAAACGAGGCATTGGAACTGGGCGCGCGGGCAGCGGCTGCCTGGTCTGTCTCGGGACGCAGGCCGCCGGCGCTGACGAGGCAGGTGTTCCTCGATGTGTTGGCACAAGCAGGCTTCCAACTGCTGAGCATCGATATCCATGATCCCGTCGCCTCACCCAGCAATCTGGGCACGCCCCTGGGCAAGCGCCGCTACAGGGCCGAGGCGGTCGCCATCCGTCCCTAGGCGCTCGGTTAGAATCGAGAGCTTTGTCGCGTGAGCCCTTGAAGGCTGCGTACCCCCCGAATTCCTGCAAGAGAGACTCATCATGGCCGTGAACGTGGAAACCCTGGACAAACTCGAACGCAAGATCACGCTGACGCTGCCCGTCAACGTGATCCAGTCGGAAGTCGATAGCCGCCTCAAGCGCCTTGCGCGCACCGTCAAGATGGACGGCTTCCGTCCAGGCAAGGTGCCCATGACCGTCGTGACGCAGCGTTATGGCTACTCCGTTCACTACGAGGTCATGAATGACAAGGTCGGCGAGGCCTTCGCAGTTGCCGCCAACGAAGCCAAGCTTCGCGTCGCGGGCCAGCCCAAGATCACCGAAGCCGAGCAGTCGCCAGAGGGCCAGCTCGCTTTCGACGCCATCTTTGAAGTGTTCCCTGAAGTCGTCATTGGCGACCTGGCCACGGCCGAAGTCGAGAAGCTGCAGACTGAAGTTACCGACGCCGCCATCGACAAGACCCTGGACATCCTGCGCAAGCAGCGCCGCACGTTCTCGCAGCGCGCGCAAGACGCCGGCGCGCAGGAAGGTGACCGTGTCACCGTTGACTTCGAAGGCAAGATCGACGGCGAGCCGTTCTCCGGCGGCAAGGCCGAAGACTTCCAGTTCATCGTCGGCGACGGCCAGATGCTCAAGGAATTCGAAGACGCCGTGCACGGCCTGAAGACCGGTGAAAGCAAGACATTCCCGCTGGCCTTCCCTGAGGACTATCACGGCAAGGACGTGGCCGGCAAGCAGGCCGACTTCATGGTCACCGTCAAGAAGCTCGAAGCCGCACACCTGCCCGAAGTGAACGAGGCGCTGGCCAAGTCGCTCGGCATTGCGGACGCCACGGTTGAAGGCCTTCGCGCCGACATCCGCAAGAACCTCGAGCGCGAAGTGAAGTTCCGCCTGCTCGCCCGCAACAAGACCGCTGTCATGGACGCGCTCGTCAGCAAGGCCGAACTGGACCTGCCCAAGTCGAGCGTGCAGGCTGAAGTCGATCGCATGATCGAAAGCGCCCGTGCCGACCTGAAGCAGCGCGGCATCAAGGACGCCGACAAGGTGCCCGTCCCCGAAGAAATGTTCCGCCCGCAGGCTGAGCGCCGTGTCCGCCTGGGCCTGGTCGTTGCCGAACTGGTTCGCTCCAACGAACTGCAGGCCAAGCCCGAGCAGATCAAGCAGCATGTGGAAGAACTGTCGGCCAGCTACGAAAAGCCTGCTGAAGTGGTTCGCTGGTACTACGGCGACAACCGCCGCCTGGCCGAAGTCGAGGCCATCGTCATCGAAAACAATGTCACCGAGTTCGTGCTCGGCAAGGCCAAGGTTGTCGACAAGACGGTGTCTTTCGACGACCTGATGGCGCAGCAGTAATCGAAGGCTGTCATTGCGGGCTCGACCCGCAATCCATGTAATCGTTGCATGGGCCGCTGCGCGGTGAATGCCGGGTCAAGCCCGGCATGACAGCTTTTCGGGGCTTGTCAAAGGTCTGGCAGTCCCCATGTGCTTTTGGAATACAGTAATCCTCCTGACGAACCGAAAGCGAAAGTCAATTCCCAATGAGCGCACTTGATACCCAGGCCCTCGGCATGGTGCCGATGGTCATCGAGCAATCCGGCCGCGGTGAGCGGTCGTATGACATCTATTCGCGCCTGCTTCGCGAACGTGTGATCTTCCTGGTGGGTCCGGTCAACGACCAGACGGCCAACCTGGTGGTCGCGCAGCTCCTTTTCCTGGAGAGCGAGAACCCGGACAAGGACATCCACTTCTACATCAACAGCCCCGGCGGCAGCGTGAGCGCCGGCATGGCGATCTACGACACGATGAACTTCATCAAGCCGCAGGTCTCCACGCTGTGTACCGGCATGGCAGCCAGCATGGGCGCGTTCCTGCTGGCGGCGGGCGAGAAGGGCAAGCGTTTCGCGCTGCCCAATTCCAAGGTCATGATCCACCAGGTCCTGGGCGGCGCGTCCGGCCAGGCGACCGACATCGAGATCCACGCCAAGGACATTCTCAAGACCAAGGCGGTGATGAATCGCATCCTTGCCGAGCGCACGGGCCAGCCGATCGAAAAGGTCGAACGCGACACCGAGCGTGACTATTTCCTCGATGCCGAGGAATCCAAGGCATATGGCCTGGTTGACCAGGTGCTTGCCAAGCGCGCCTGAGCGTCCAGACGCCGCACCTGCACTCGCTTTGGGCGGTTGCAGCTCAGCAACGGCGCCTCCCTTGACGGGGAGGGCGCCGTTTTTATTTCGGTATCATTGAATCTCCATATAAGGCAAGTCCCAATGGCCGACAAAAAAGGCTCATCCAGCGAGAAAACCCTCTACTGCTCCTTCTGCGGCAAGAGCCAGCACGAGGTGAAGAAGCTGATCGCCGGGCCTTCCGTTTTCATCTGCGACGAGTGCATCGACTTGTGCAACGAAATCATCCGTGATGAGTTGCCAGCGGGCGATGAGGCGCGCGAGCAGCGCACCGACCTGCCGACACCCGCAGAGATCAAGGCCAACCTCGACAACTACGTGATCGGCCAGGAGCCGGCCAAGCGTGGGCTTTCCGTCGCGGTGTACAACCATTACAAGCGCCTGCGCCACAAGGAAAAGGCCAAGAAGGACGATGTCGAGCTCACCAAGAGCAACATCCTCCTGATCGGTCCTACCGGCTCGGGCAAGACCCTGCTGGCGCAGACGCTGGCACGCATGCTCGACGTGCCTTTCGTCATGGCCGATGCCACGACGTTGACCGAAGCCGGCTACGTGGGCGAAGACGTCGAGAACATCATCCAGAAGCTGCTGCAAAGCTGCAACTACGAAGTCGAGCGTGCGCAGCGGGGCATTGTCTACATCGACGAGATCGACAAGATTTCTCGCAAGTCGGACAATCCTTCGATCACGCGCGACGTGTCCGGTGAAGGCGTGCAGCAGGCGCTGCTCAAGCTCATCGAAGGCACGATGGCCAGCGTGCCGCCGCAAGGCGGGCGCAAGCACCCCAACCAGGACTTCCTGCAGATCGACACGACCAACATCCTGTTCATTTGCGGCGGCGCGTTCTCCGGTCTTGAGAAGGTCATCGAGCAGCGCACCGAGGCTTCGGGCATCGGCTTTGGCGCTTCCGTGAAAAGCAAGGCGCAACGCAGCCTCACCGATGTGTTCCGCGAAGTCGAGCCGGAAGACCTGATCAAGTTCGGGCTGATCCCTGAACTGGTAGGGCGCATGCCGGTTGTCGCGACGCTGTCGGAGTTGTCCGAAGACGCGATGATCCAGATCC
Source organism: Pseudomonadota bacterium (assembly GCA_040386575.1). Classification (GTDB taxonomy): domain Bacteria; phylum Pseudomonadota; class Gammaproteobacteria; order Burkholderiales; family Burkholderiaceae_C; genus Ramlibacter. Next base: position 80,739 of record JAZKFI010000033.1, on the reverse strand, counting down.
TGACCGAGCCCAAGAACGCGCTCGTCAAGCAATACGGCAAGCTGCTCGCGATGGAAGGCGTGGACCTGGAAATCCGCCCGAACGCGCTCAGGGCCATTGCACGCAAGGCCCTCGCTCGCAAGACGGGTGCCCGGGGATTGCGGTCCATCCTGGAGCAGTCGCTGATCGATACGATGTTCGAACTGCCCAATGCCACCAACGTCGACAAGGTGGTCGTCGACGAATCGACCATCGATGAGGGCAAGCCTCCGTTGCTGGTCTACCGCGAAGCGGCAAAAAAGGCCTGATCGGCCTGGGTTGAAAACGAGCGTACCCGTTCCATATTGGAGGGGTAGCTCCCATAAAGGATCCCAATGTCCGGCCACACTCCACTGCCACCGATCGCCATCGACCTGCCGCTGCTTCCGCTGCGCGACGTCGTGGTGTTTCCGCACATGGTCATCCCGCTTTTCGTGGGAAGGCCCAAAAGCATCAAGGCGCTTGAAGCAGCGATGGAGGCCGAGCGCCGCATCATGCTGGTCGCGCAAAAAGCCGCTGCCAAAGATGAGCCGCTGGTTTCCGACATGTTCGAGGTCGGCTGTGTCTCCACCATCCTGCAGATGCTGAAATTGCCCGACGGTACCGTCAAGGTGCTGGTCGAAGGCCAGCAGCGCGCGCTCGTGAACCATATCGAAGACGGTGAGGCGCACTTCACCGCCAATGTCACGCCCGTTGAAGTTGCCGAACGTGACGCCAAGGATCCGAAGTCCAGCGAAGTCGAGGCCCTGCGTCGCGCAGTGATGCAGCAGTTCGACCAGTATGTGAAGCTGAACAAGAAGATCCCGCCCGAGATCCTCACGTCGATCTCCAGCATCGACGATCCCGGTCGCCTGGCCGATACGATTGCCGCGCACCTGCCGCTCAAGCTCGACAACAAGCAGATCGTGCTCGATCTGTCTGACGTCAAGCTGCGTCTTGAGAACCTCTTCGAGCAGATCGAGCGCGAAGTCGACATCCTGAACGTCGACAAGAAGATCCGTGGCCGCGTCAAGCGCCAGATGGAAAAGAACCAGCGCGACTTCTACCTGAACGAGCAGGTCAAGGCCATCCAGAAGGAACTGGGCGAAGGCGAAGAGGGCGCGGACATCGAGGAGATCGAAAAGAAGATCAAGCTCGCCAAGATGCCCAAGGAAGCGCGCAAAAAGGCCGACGCCGAGCTCAAGAAGCTCAAGCTGATGTCGCCGATGTCGGCTGAAGCCACCGTTGTGCGCAACTACATCGAGGTGCTCACCGGCCTGCCGTGGGCCAGGAAGACCAAGATCAAGCACGACCTGGCGCTTGCCGAGAAGGTGCTCAACGAAGACCACTACGGCCTGGACAAGGTCAAGGACCGCATCCTGGAATATCTCGCGGTGCAGCAACGCGTGGACAAGGTGAAGGCGCCCATCCTGTGCCTGGTCGGCCCCCCGGGTGTCGGCAAGACGTCGCTTGGCCAGTCCATTGCCAAGGCCACGGGTCGCAAGTACGTGCGCATGGCGCTGGGCGGCATGCGCGACGAAGCCGAGATTCGCGGCCATCGACGCACCTACATCGGCGCGCTGCCGGGCAAGGTGCTGTCGAACCTCAACAAGGCCGGCACGCGCAATCCGCTGTTCCTGCTCGATGAGATCGACAAGCTCGGCACGGACTTCCGTGGCGACCCGTCGAGCGCACTGCTGGAAGTGCTCGACCCCGAGCAGAACCACAAGTTCGGCGATCACTACGTCGAGGTTGATTTCGACCTGTCGGATGTGATGTTCGTTGCAACGTCCAATTCGATGAACATCCCGCCGGCCCTGCTGGACCGGATGGAAGTCATTCGCCTGTCGGGTTACACCGAAGACGAAAAGACCAACATCGCGTTGACTTACCTTCTGCCCAAGCAGATGGCCAACAACGGCGTGAAGGACACCGAACTGCTCGTCACCGAAGACGCAGTGCGCGACATCATCCGCTACTACACCCGCGAAGCCGGTGTGCGTTCGCTCGAGCGTGACCTCGGCAAGATCTGCCGCAAGGTCGTCAAGGGCCTGTTGCTCAAGACGTACACGCCGCTCGTGACAGTGAATGCCGAGAACCTCAATGACTTCCTGGGCGTGCGCAAGTTCAGCTACGGCCGCGCCGAGGCGCAGAACCAGGTGGGCCAGGTGGTCGGCCTCGCATGGACCGAAGTCGGCGGCGACCTGTTGACGATCGAAGCGGCGGTCATGCCCGGCAAGGGCGTGACAACCACCACGGGTTCGCTCGGCGATGTGATGAAGGAATCGGTCTCGGCAGCCAGGTCGGTCGTGCGCAGCCGTGCACGTCGGCTGGGCATCGCCGACGACGTGTTCGAAAAGAAGGACATCCACATCCACGTGCCCGATGGCGCCACCCCCAAGGATGGCCCGAGCGCCGGTGCAGCGATGACCACGGCTCTGGTATCCGCGCTCACGGGCATTCCGGTGCGCGCCGATGTCGCCATGACAGGCGAGATCACGCTGCGGGGCGAAGTGACTGCCATCGGTGGACTCAAGGAAAAGCTGTTGGCTGCGCTTCGCGGAGGCATCAAGACGGTGTTGATCCCGGAAGAGAACACCAAGGACCTGCAGGAGATTCCGGAGAACGTGAAGAACGGACTGGAGATCGTGCCGGTGAAGTGGATCGACAAGGTGCTCGAAGTCGCGCTGGAACGGATGCCGACGTCGCTGCCCGACGAGGAGCCGGCGGTTGCAGTGGCAGCTCCGATCGCACCTGTGGTGGAAGGCGCGCCTGCAGTTCAGGCACCCGGATCTGTGAAGCATTAGAAAGTTGATCGCGAACCTTGAGATGGCGCAAAAAAGTGCGCTATAATTCGAGGCTCGAAATGCGGGAATAGCTCAGTTGGTAGAGCGCAACCTTGCCAAGGTTGAGGTCGAGAGTTCGAGACTCTTTTCCCGCTCCATATTTTCGAAAAAGGGAAGCATCTGCTTCCCTTTTTCTTGTGTGATCATTGCGTGATTGTTGAGTGATCAGTCGGCGCGCTAGCCAAGCGGTTAGGCAGAGGATTGCAAATCCTTCTAGATCGGTTCGACTCCGGTGCGCGCCTCCAGAATTTCAAGAAGCCCCGTCGAATGCGTCGGGGCTTTTTTTCTGGGCTCTCGCGTTCCTGTTCGGCAGCACAATTGCCGGATGCCTCGATGGTGAAATTGGTAGACACAGCGGACTTAAAATCCGCCGCTTCGTGAAAACGGGCGTGCCGGTTCGACCCCGGCTCGAGGCACCATATTGCGTTGCGTTTCAATGAGTGCAGCCGGGCATGGCGCGGTGGCACAATCGCCCCATGTCCCGGTACAACGCACCCTTTGAAATCCACGTCCACGGCGATGTGCCGTTGCGCGCGGACGTGACCTACGCGCAGTTGCAGGATGCGCTCAAGCCCATCTGGAAATACGCCGGCGCCAAGTCGCTCGCCGATGGTGCTACCAGTTCCTACGAGGAAGAGCCGGGCATCAAGTTCGACGCGCCCGAGCACCTGCTTCGCATGTGCTGGACCGTTCCCGGCGACGAGGACTTCCGGCAGTCGCTCGATGAGATGTGCATGAACCTCAACGAACTGGCCGAGCAGGGGGCAGCCGTCGAGATCACCTTCTACGACGCCGACTTCGACGACGAAGAAGAGTCGCCGGAAGGCGAATCGCGCGATGACTTCGTGATGCTCTTCGTCGGCCCCACGCCGGCGGCCATCATGCAGGTGCAACGCGACCTGCTGGTCGAAGATGTGGTGAACCTGATGGAGCGCCACTTCGATGGCGCGGAACTCGGCGGCGTCGTCGCAGAAATCGACAAGCTCTTCAGCCAGCGCTTCGACGCCCTGGTCAATTCGCTGGAGCTGGGCAAGCCTCCGCGTGGCTCTGGCGGCGGCAACCCCGGCGGCCACGGCGGCGGGCGCCGTCCCCGGCACCTTCACTAGACGCTTCGCCTCGTGGCCGTCTTCTCGCAGGATGCGCTGAACCCGGGGGTACGCAAGCGCGAGGTGTTCGGCTGGGCGATGTATGACTTCGCCAATTCCGGCTACACCACAGTTGTCATCACGGCGGTGTTTGCCGCGTATTTTGTCGGCGGCATCGCGGGCAAAGCGCCCTGGGCCACATTTGCCTGGACGGCCGCCCTCAGCGTCTCCTACGCGATCGTGATGCTCACGATGCCGAGCATCGGCGCTTACGCCGACCTGCGCGGCGCCAAGAAGAAGCTGCTCGCGCTCTTCACCATCGGCTGCGTGCTGTCTACCGCTGCGCTGGCACTCGCGGGGCCGGGCAGCGTGGCACTGGCGATGGTGCTCATCATCATCTCCAACACCTTCTTTTCATACGGCGAATCGCTGACAGCAGCATTCCTGCCCGAGCTGGCCAGGCCCGAGGCGCTTGGCAAGGTGAGCGGCTGGGGCTGGAGCTTCGGCTACTTCGGCGGGATGCTCGCGCTCGGCCTGTGTCTGGGGTATGTGATCTGGGCGCAGGGGCAGGGCATCAAGGCCGACAGCTTCGTGCCGGTCACCATGCTCATCACCGCTGTGCTGTACGGGACTGCCGCGCTGGTGACGTTCAAGCTGCTGGGCGAACGCGCAACGCCCAACCCCAGCGCCATGCGGCACGGCGGGCTGAAGGCGTCGCTCGACCAGCTCGGCAAGACGTTCAGCCGCGCACGTCAATACACCGACTTCATGTGGCTGCTGCTGTGCGCGGTGTTCTACCAGGGCGGCGTGGCGGTCGCGATCACGCTGGCGGCGATCTATGCCGAAACCGAGATCGGGTTCAAGCAACAGGAAACGATGGTCCTGATCTTCGTGCTCAACCTGGCTGCCGCCGGTGGCGCATTTGCCTGGGGCTACCTGCAGGATCACATCGGCCACAAGGTCGCGCTGGCCATGACACTGGTCGGCTGGATCGCAACCTGCGTCATCGCGGCTATCACGACCACCAAGGGCGGGTTCTGGTGGGCTGCGGCGATTGCGGGCCTGTGCATGGGATCGAGCCAGTCGGCCGGCCGCGCGATGGCCGGCATGTTCGCGCCGCGCGCCCAGCTGGCCGAGTTCTACGGCCTGTGGACCTTTGCGATACGGCTGGCCAGCATCATCGGACCACTGAGCTACGGCGCGATCACCTGGGCGACCGGAGGCAACCAGCGCACGGCCATCCTCTCGACCGCCGTGCTCTTTGTCGCCGGACTCATCGTGCTGGCGAAAGTGAATGTTCAGCGGGGGCGTGAAGCGGCGATGGCTGCCTGATCCGCGGAACCCGACTGAGCCTGCGCTGCTGCCTGCCCGACGGTAGCCGCGAGCTGAATCCGCAGGATCTTGCCCATCTCGTTGCGCGGAATGGCGGTGACGCGTGAGATCATGATCGGTGGCAACGTGGGCCAGACCCGCTTGAATCGACGCACGATGGCGGATTCATCGAAGTCTTCGCCCGCTACCACGGCGACGCAAGGCCGCTGGTTGCCGCCCGGCCCTTCGAGCGCGAACACCGCCATGTCTGTCATGCCCGGCAGCTTTGACAACTCGGCTTCGACCGAGTCGGGCGACACCTTCACTCCGCCGAAGTTCATCAATTCCCGCGTGCGGCCCACGATGGACAGGCCGCCTTCATCGTCCAGGATGCCCGCGTCGCCAGGATAGAACCAGCCGTCCCTGAACGAGCCGTCGTTGGCGGCGGTGTCTTCCAAATATTCATCGACCAGCCCCTCGGCCCGGATACGCACTTCACCCATTTCGCCGTTGGCCACCAACCCACCGTGCTCGTCCACGACTTCGACCTGGGCAGTCGGCAATACCCACCCGGCAAACGAAGGCCGTGCCTCCGACAGGGCGGCGTGCGCAACCGAGACGCCTCCGGCTTCGGTGGACCCGTACATCGTGAAGAGCGATTGCGTCAGGCGCAGGCGTGCCTTGCGGTTCAGGGCAGCGGGCAGGGCGCTTCCGGCGACCCACGCCACGAGATGTTCGCCCGGGAAGAAATCGGCCGGCAGTTCGTTGACGATTGCGCCGAGCTGCGCCGTCGATGTGAAGACCACGTTGGGTTGCGAGCGCATGAGGATGCGAGTGAAAGTCACCTGGCCCTGGGGCTGCGTCAGCACGACCGCGCCACCGTTAGACCACACCGTGACCGGCATCCAGAACCCGCCGATGGTGGTGATCGGCATCGTGATCAGCAGGCGTGTCGATGCATTGAAACCGAAAGTGCGGGCAGTGCCCCGGCCGCGTGCGCGCAGATGCTCGTAGGTGAACAAGGCTTTCTTGGGCAGGCCGGTCGTGCCGGATGACAGCACGATGCGGCACGGCGCGGCCAGTTCGTGCAGCCGATCCCTGAAGGCAGGCAGGTCGTCGGCAGCGGCTGTGCCCCAGTCCTCGCCGACGGTGATGTTGCGCCGCCCGGGTGACTCCTTGCCGTCGTGCAGCACAACGCCGGCCTTCACAAAATCCGCCTCGCCCGGATGGCCGCCCAGTGACACCGATGCAAGCCCCATGCGCGCAAGCGCGATCACCAGCAGCCACTTCAGGTAGCCGTCCTGCACAGCCACGCCGACGCGCGTGCCGGGCTCGAAGCCGCAGTCATGCAGCCGTCGCGTGACGTTTTCGATGTGCTTGCAGAACGCCCTGAAGGTGATCGTGCGTTGGCCGTAAACGACGGCGACAGCGTGGGGGGTGGAGCGCGAGTGGAAAAGGATGCCCGCGTAAAACGAGGGGAGCTGCTTTGGATTCGACATGGATGGGTACTGCTTTGGCGCCGTGAATCAGGCGCGTCGCGATTTATACCAAAGGCCGCCACGGTGTGCAGCCTGGCGGCTCATCCGAGCCAGCGATCTGCGGCAGATTGCAAGGTCGCCAGGTCTCCGGTTGACAGCAGCGTGACACGGCCCTCAGAGCCATCCGCGTTGAGCAAGCCGCTGGCATTTAGCAACGCCCGCGTTTGCCGCGCAACGGGAAGACCGGTCTCCACCATCTTGACTGCGGGGTGCAGATGGCGGGCAAGGACGGCCTGTGCGAACGGGTAATGCGTGCAGCCGAGCACAAGCGTGTCGATCTGTCCCGCGCCCGTTCCGGATTCGCCAAGCGCGCTCGTGTATTGCAGGCACAGCGCCTCGATGCGTTCTTCATCACCGCGCTCGATCGCATCGGCCAGTCCATCGCAAGCCTGCAGATGAAACACAGCCTGCCCCTGCAGCGATTCATGCAGCGCGCCGAACTTGGCGCTGGAGAGCGTGCCGCGCGTTGCCATCACGCCGACGTGCTTCGTCGTGCTGAGCGCAGCAGCAGGCTTCAATCCGGGTTCGACGCCGACGATGGGAAGCGTTGGGAACTCTTGCCGCAGCAGGTGGATGGCGGCTGCAGTGGCGGTGTTGCAGGCGACCACCAATGCCTTTGCTGCGTGCTTGTCGACCAGCTCACGTCCGATGTCGCGCGAACGTTGCGCGACGAACTCGTCATCGCGCTCGCCATAGGGTGCATGGCCGGTATCGGCGAAGTAGACGAAGTGCTCGTGCGGCAGTTCGGCCCGAAGCGCCTTCAAGACGCTCAGGCCGCCCAGCCCGCTATCGAAAACGCCGACCGGATTCAAGGAACAGGCCGGCTTCAGGCCGCAGCGACTGCAATGCCCTTGAACTCGCCTGTGGCGATCTTCTTTTGCCACTCGGCCGGTCCGGTGTTGTGCACGCTGGTGCCGGTCGAATCGACGGCAACCGTCACCGGCATATCGACCACGTCGAATTCGTAGATCGCTTCCATGCCCAGGTCGGCAAAGCCCACCACGCGCGAATGCTTGATCGCCTTGGAGACGAGATAGGCCGCGCCACCGACCGCCATCAAATACGCCGCCTTGTGCTTGCGGATCGCCTCGATCGCTTCCGGTCCGCGCTCCGACTTGCCGATCATGCCGATGAGGCCGGTGCTCGACAGCATCAGGTCGGTGAACTTGTCCATGCGCGTGGCGGTGGTCGGACCGGCAGGGCCCACGACCTCATCGCGCACCGGATCGACCGGGCCGACGTAGTAGATCACGCGATTGGTGAAGTCCACCGGCAGCGATTCGCCCTTGGCCAGCATATCCTGGATGCGCTTGTGAGCGGCGTCGCGCCCGGTGAGCATCTTGCCCTGCAGCAGCAACGTCTCGCCGGCCCTCCAGGTCGCGATCTCTTCCTTGGTCAACGTGTCGAGATTCACGCGGCGGCTCTTTTGGGTATCGGGCGCCCATTCGACCTTGGGCCACATATCCAGGCTAGGTGGGTCGAGGTACACCGGGCCGGAGCCATCCATCTCGAAGTGCGCGTGACGTGTGGCCGCGCAGTTGGGAATCATCGCGACGGGCTTGCCGGCCGCGTGCGTGGGGAACATCTTGATCTTGATATCGAGCACGGTGGTCAGGCCGCCCAGGCCCTGCGCGCCTATGCCCAGAGCGTTCACCTTGTCGAACAGTTCGAGGCGCAGTTCTTCGACCTTCGTCAGCTTCGCGCCGCTCGCAGATTTGGCCTGCAGTTCGTACATGTCGATGTCGTCCATCAGCGACTCCTTGGCGAGCGCGACGGCTTTCTCTGCCGTGCCGCCGATGCCGATGCCCAGCATGCCGGGAGGGCACCAGCCCGCGCCCATCGTCGGCACGGTTTTCAAAACCCAGTCCACCACCGAGTCGCTCGGGTTGAGCATCACCAGCTTGCTCTTGTTCTCGCTGCCGCCGCCCTTGGCTGCGACGGTGACATCGAGCTTGTCGCCAGGAACGATCTGCATGGAGACAACGGCGGGTGTGTTGTCCTTGGTGTTCTTGCGCTCGAACTGCGGATCGGCCACGACCGATGCACGCAGCATGTTGTCAGGGTGGTTGTAGCCGCGACGCACGCCTTCGTTCACGGCGTCTTCGATGCTGCCGGGAAAGCCTTCCCAGCGCACGTCCATGCCGACCTTGAGAAAGACGTTGACGATGCCGGTGTCCTGGCAGATCGGCCGCTGGCCCGTCGCGCTCATCTTGCTGTTGGTGAGGATCTGCGCGATCGCGTCCTTTGCGGCGGGGCTCTGTTCGCGCTCGTAAGCGCGCGCGAGATGCGCGATGAAATCGGCGGGGTGGTAGTAGCTGATGTATTGCAAGGACGCTGCAATTGATTCAACGAGGTCGCTGTATTTGATCGTGTTGGTCATGTGCCTTGCAGGGTGCTGGCTCAAGGGAAAGATACCATTTTACCGCTCGAGGCCAAGGTCTGTAGATTCGTCGCCCGCATACGCTAACAATTCACGTCGCCCGCCCAACCTGTGAAAGGAAGCCCAATGCAAGCCCCAGCGTCGTCCTGTCCGCCTTTCGATTTCAACACCGCAGCCCGCTTCACCGATTTCGACGACAGCCCCGTCGGCAGCCGCGAGCGAGCGGCCAATGCCGCGCCTCGCGCGATGCAGCAAGCCCCGTCCTCGGCTCATCGAGTGGGACGCGGCGCGGTGAATTTGGGAAGTCGAATTGCCAATGCAGTAGCGCCGACTGGCAAGCGCACCGATGAAAAGATGCGTGCGAGCCTTCAGGAAACCAGTGCGGCCATTGGCGAGTTGATCGGTGCTCTTTCTCACTCAGCACAGCAACCCCGTGACATAGGGCGCGCCAAGCGGATACTGGATGGCCTGGGCGCGCGTATGCGCGGGATGACCAAGCGCGGGGCAGACCCTGATGACGTCTTTTACTGTCGGCTCGGTCATCATCTGGAAAAGATGACGGATGCGGAGGTCAGGGCGCTTTGCGCTGGGCTCGATTGCGATTTGTCCGAAGACCTCGGCGTGCATGCTGGCTACTTTTTCATCTTGCGCGAGTCCGCAAACGAGGTGAACACGGAGCGCTTCAGAAGGCGCGCGTCCACCGATCTGGCTCTTGCCAAGAGCCGTAACTACAGGCTAGAAGGCGACCGGTGCGGCGCTCTCGTGAAGGCTGCAAGGGCCATAGACACCTCGGCGGATTCGGGCTGCTCCTCCGATCAACTTGATGCTTATCTGGAGCGGATGCCCGTCGCCGTGCTGATGGAACTGAGCAAGCAGGCAGACGCGAACAGCAGTGCGCTGCGCATTGCAGCCGTCGAGTGTGTCATGCGTCGACCTGACCTGTCATTCGTGCCGAGTCCTTGCGAAGAGATGTGGAGTGCAATCGAAGCGGGGGAATGGACTCTCGCAATCGGACAGCTAAGGCGAGTACAGCCCAGCGTTTTGGAAGCTGAGCACCTATTGACAAAATGCTTGAGCCACGACGTGTCTTCGGAAGCTTCGGATTACTTGGCACTGGTGCGGCGACACGACTTCGTTGTGGCGCTTATCGAAACGGGTGTGTTCGCAGCCGACACGCGCAAAGCATGGGAGCGTTTGGTCGATTCGTTCTCGAATAGCGTCACAGGTATTGCATTCCTTCAGCGACATGGCGATGCCTGGTATGAATCGCGTGGGCTTCCCAACTGGGAGAGCCGGTTCGTGATCGAAGGACCGAACCTCAGCCCAGACGCGCTTGACTAGGCTCGGCCGGCCAGTCGCGCTCATCTTGCTGTTGGTCAGGATCTGCGCGATTGCGTCGCGCGCAGCAGGGCTTTGCTCGCGCTCGTAGGCGCGGGCCATGTGTTCGATGAAGTCGGGGTGTGGTAGTAGCTGATGTGCTGCAGCGCTGCTGCGACGGATTCGATCAGATCGTCGGCTTTGATCGTTGTTGTCATGGTCTGGAAAGAGGATGGAGGGCTGGCGCGATTACCCCAGACGGTGCCAGAGCAACTCTCGCGCCGCGCTGCACGAACCTCAGTCAAATATCTCGTTGAGCCATGACTTGCGCTTCTTGTAGTAACCGCCGTGTTGCGAGCGGCCGTGATCTGAATCGACGAAGTCGGGCCGCCGCTGCGTGGGTGGGCTTTGCGGCTGCTGAGTCTGGGCCGTCGTGGCGGCGCCGCGTTCGATCAGCTTGTCGAGTTCGCCCCGGTCCAGCCACACGCCGCGGCACTGCGGGCAATAGTCGATCTCGATGCCCTGGCGCTCTGACATGACCAGGGTGGCTTCGGTGCAATTCGGGCATTTCATGTGTTCGGTCCTTCGTCGTGGATGGCTTGCTAAGGAGCCACTATAGGGAGGCCCTGATTCGCCTACTGGCTGCCGGGATAAGGCGCCCTGGCCTTGACCACGACCTTGCCGCGCTCGGCAACCGGGCGCATGGCGCGCGTGGCCTGTTCGAAAGCTGCGGCGCACCCGGGCTTGAACCGGTCGTGCAGCTCGACAATCACCACCCAGACCCGGTCGATCCAGCCCTGCGAGGCTTCGAAGACCTCTTTCTCGGACCCTTCGATGTCCACCTTCAACAGATCAATCTGGTCCAGGCCGTGCGTGGCGAGCAGATCTTCGATGCACACGGCGCGAACCAGTCCCGCGTCCGCATCGCCGCTGCCCGATGGCGCTTCGTCATGCGTGGTGAAACCATGCTGGCCGCGACCCGGATCGGTCAGGTGGATCTGGCCGGAGCGCCACCAGAGCGCGGCTTCCACCCCGACGATTTGCGGATAGCCCTCGATATTCTTTTGCAGGAGCAGCGGGCCTCGGGTTGCCGCGCAAGAAAAGACGATGCGGCCCGCGCGAGCCGAAATACCGCATGGAGGCGAACGCGACCAGACCCCGCAGGCCGAAGGTCCGCAAGTACAGGGGAACGTTCCTGCGCAATTTGCGGGCGCGGCGGGTGATCGCATCAAGCATCAATCGGTCCTGGAAGCAACCGGTGACCGCAGCCATCCCGGCGTCACATTGCGCGCAACCCAGTGCGACGCATCCAGCGGGACGCCGATGAACGACGACACCTTCGATGCGAAATCCTCGTCCTCGATGCTGATCTCCATGAACCGGGGGTTGCCGCTGAAGTAGGCGCGGATTTCCTGCTCGAAATGCTCGCGCGTACGGCGCCAGTGGTCGCGCACCACCTGGATGTCCTGGGTCTTGAGGTAGCGCAGGTAGAAGGCCAGAAGGGACTCGCCCACCATCGCGCCACGATGCTTTTCACGACTGGCGAGCCAGTCCTGCATCGGGCGGGTGTTGTAGAGGAAGTAGGCACCCGGATAGTCGGCATCGATCGTGCGAAACAGCGAGTTCCCCTCGAACCAGGCCCGGCGCGTGCGATAGACCATGTCGGAGAAAACACGGAAGGTCTGGTCGTAGCCTTCCAGCGCGGGGCGCCCCTGCAGGCAGTTCGCAAACATGCGCGCGGCCAGACGGTTGTTGCCCCAGTGAATGGAAGGAAATCCGTTGGCCCTGAAAAAGCCATCGATCGACGTGGTGCCCGTCTTGTTGAATCCAATGACAAAGACGTAGGGCAGCGCAGTTGCGGCAGGCCCTGCAGGATGGGGTTGGTGATCGATGTCCACGTGAATGTCGGGTTGTGATGGCGGCTTGAAAGAGAAGCTTCGATTGGAGCAGTTGTTCAGTCGTCGTTCGCAGGCGTCGAGGACCATCGGGGCAGGCTGTAGTCCAGCAGCAGCGACGCCACGCGCAGGCCGGTTGCCACGGCGGCCGCGAGCATCAGCGCCCACGCTTGCGCCATGCCCCACTCGGTGGCAGCCACCAGCACCCAGCCGCCTGCAAACGCGCAGACAGCGTAGGGTCGGTGGTCGCGCAGCGCGCTCGGGATTTCGTTGCAGACGATGTCGCGCAGCACGCCGCCGAAAGTCGCGGTGAACACACCCATGAGCACGGCGACGATGCCGGGCAATCCATCGACCAGGGCGAGTTGCGTTCCGCTCGCGCTGAAGAGTCCCAGGCCCAGCGCGTCGGGCCACTGCATCGCGCGCTCCGTGGGTGCGAAGTGGCGTGCCCGCAAAAACGCCATCGCGAAGATGCACAGGGCCAGCAGTGCCCACAACCATTGCGGATTGGCGACCCAAACAAAGGGGCGGCGATCGAGCAGGATGTCGCGCAGCGTTCCACCGCCGAACGCAGCAAGCCCCGTCACGACGCAGACCCCCACTGGGTCCAGCCGCTTGCGCGCTGCTTCCAGCAACCCGGAGAGTGCGAACGCGAGCGTCGCACTGGCTTCGATGGCGGTCTGGATCAGGGACAACAGGGGCGGGTTCGGCATGGACGGATTGTCTCCCTGCACGGGGGCAGGGGACTCGCGAGCTTCATTTAGAGTCGGCAAAACGATGATTCCCAGAATCCTGCACCAGACCCATTCAACCGCCGGCCTGCCCGCCGACATCGCTTCGGGTGTGCGTGAGCTGCGGGGCGGCAATCCAGGCTGGGACTACCGCTTTTATGACGACGAGGCGGTGGGCGCATTCATCAGGCAGCAGTGCCCTGCGCAGATCCGGGAGGCGTTCTTTCGCATCAACCCAGCCTACGGCGCCGCCCGGGCGGACTTGTTCCGTTACGCGCTGATGTACCTCATGGGCGGCGTGTACCTGGATATCAAGAGTTCCGCCAGCCGGCCGCTCGACCAGGTGGTTCTGGGCAGCGACCAGTTCGTGCTGTCCCAGTGGCCCAACCGCCACAAGCAGGCCTACGTCGGCTACGGCATCCATCCCGAGTTGAAGATGCTGGCTCGCGGCGAGTTCCAGCAGTGGCACATCATTGCGCAGCCCGGCCACCCGTACCTGCGAGGGGTGATTCGCTCGGTGCTGCGCAACATCGCCCGGTACGACGCGGCTCGCGACGGCGTTGGCAGGCAGGGTGTGCTGCGGGTGACCGGCCCGATAGCGTATTCGCTCGCAATCGCAGCGCATTTCAAACCTGCACTTCACCGCTTCGTGCCCACGCACGAAGAGCTGGGTTTGGTCTACAGCACCGTGGATTCGCAGGGCAAGGGCACGCACATGCGATTGCTGTCGCATCGGCACTACACGACGCTCGAAGAGCCTTTGGTGCTACAGCCCTGACCGGTGAGACCCCGATAGCGTCGCAGTGCGGGGACACGTTCAAGCGGGCAATGAGTGCTTTATGATTGCTTTTAAGGCGTCCATCGTGCAAATGCATGAGAGGGTTTACCCGGATGTCTGGTAACACCCCTTGACCTACCCAAGTCTCAGTCACAGAATGAAACTCGTTGTAACCGTCACCGGATATTTGTAAGGCAATGATGACTACCTATCGCTCCGGCTTCCACCCTTCGCTGGCATCTGCGCTGCTTGTTGGTGCGGTGCTGCTGTCGAGCTCCCCTCTGGCGAACGCTAACGGTTTCGGGGAGAGCGCCTCCTGGCAATTCCAGACGACCCAGGACAAAGTCAACAAGGGTGCCGTCGTAGACCTGATCGAGCGCAAGAAGGGCGGCTACTACGATTCGTTCCGCACCACGATCAACAACACGAACAACACTTACATCGACAAACAGTTCAATTGCGCCGTGTCTGCCACTTCTGCTGGTAATACGGGCGAAAACGGAATGAACGCGGCGACCTCCTCGCCGTCGGTCACCAACACGGGCACCACCAGTGCCAATACCAACGCCAACGCCGCGACCAACGGTGTTTCCATGCCTGGATTTCCAGGTGTGCTGCTGGCCTCGGCCAACCCGGCGGCTGGAAGCGTAGGCAACAACCAGAGCAACTCGGGCGCCCTCAACTCGGGCGTCAGCGGTTCGTCCACCAGTTCGACTTCGGGTGCCATTGCTGCAGGCGGTGGCGTTTCGGACCAGGTCCTCAATTCCAATCAGAGCAACCAGGGTTACCAGACGTCCAGCGTCGCGGGTAGCACGGCCTGCAACGGCCCCCTGGTCAGTAACTGACCGACACGGAAGACTCAGTGAATATCCGATTCTCAAAATCCCTTTCGATCGCGGGCGTCTGCCTTGCGATTGCAGGCTGCACCACAGTTCCTTCACAGCGCCTCCAGCAGGATGAAGCGCTGGTCATCACAGGTTCTGCCGCGCGCCGCAACTACACACCGCTGGAGCCGTCGTTCGCCTGCATCGCAGAGACCATGCGCGAGCGCAAGATGCCGCAGATGGCCATCGCTGTCGGCGACGTCAAGGACTACACCGGCAAATACAGCCAGAACGAAGGCAACGCGATCACGCAGGGCGGCGCCCTGATGATCTATTCGGCGCTGGGCAAGATGGGCGACACCATCCTCCTGCAAGAGCGTTTCGACACCCGCATCGCCGAACTCGAACTGGCCTACACCGACCGGCGCCAGCTCGGTGACGGCAAGCAGCACGCGGTTGAGGCGGGCAAGCCGGCCGTGCCGTGGGTTCCGTATTTCGGCGGCACCATCCTGCGCTCGAGCTACTACATCGTCGGCGGCATCACCGAGCTGAACTACAACATCGCCTCGCACGGCACCGAACTCGGTGTGTCGGGCGTTGGCGTCAAGCGCCGCACGTTCACGATGAACATCGGCGTGGACCTGCGCATCGTGGACACGCGCACCCTGATCGTCGCGCGCACCGTGAGCCTGCAAAAGCAGATCATCGGTGAAGAAGTCGGCGCAGGCGTTTACCGCTTCTTCGGCAACGACCTGCTGGACATCAACGTCGGCACCAAGAACCAGGAGCCTCTGCAGCTGGGTGTGCGTACCACCATCGAGCACGGCGTGATCGAACTGGTCTCGGCCATCGCCGGGCTGGACCCGCGTCCGTGCCTGGAGTCGCCTGCCACTGCGCGGCCCGCTGCCGTACCGGTCGCAGCCGCAGGCGTTCCGGTTGCTGCGCCATCGGCTGCCGCACGGCCGGGCGCTGCGCTGCAGATCGAAGAGCCGACGCCAGGCGCACTCGTTCCCCAGAATTCGGCTGCCGGCGGCACCAACGGCACCAACCTCGTTCCGTTCGATTTCACCAGCGGCGCCATTGCCGTCAATTCGCAGTCGGCACTTGAGCGGGTTGCGGCACAGGCTTCACAGGGCAAGCCGGTGACGTTCCACCTGCTCGCACGCGACAACGAGATGCTTCCGCCCACGCAGCGCCGTGAGCTCACCAACCAGCGCATCAAGTCGGTCACCGACTTCCTGATTGCAAAGGGCATTGCGGCCAGCCGCATCGGCGTGACGTGGGTTCCATCGCCCACCGATGGCTCGATCACGCGGCATAGCGCTGGATTCCAGCTTGTTTCCACGATGGTCGTGGCCCCGTAAGGGTCCGGCCTGTTTCCCCAACCCCTTTCGTTTTTCCCCAAGCAACACCCCAGGAGAGAGAAGCCATGACGAACAATGCACGAGGCCGCAAGGGCCAGCCCACGGCCAGCAGTTTCCGCCGCACAGCAATGGCTTCGGCGGTTGCTTTGGCGATGACGCCGATGATTTTGCAGAGCGCGTATGCGCAGCAGGCCACTTACCTGTACACACCGCCGAGCACGGCGCTGCTGACCAACATCGGCTATGTGGACAAGTACGAGCCGAACAACCAGATCAACCTGGGCGCGTTCATGGGTGCGTTGATCTCCAATGTGACCGTCACGGCGACCTATGTGACCGCAGTCGGCGGCACCTCGGTTACGGTGAGCGGTAACTCGACCACGGCATCGTCGATCGGCAACACGGTCAAGCCCAACTCGATCGACCTGCTGCTGATGCAGCCGACCGGCTCTGCAGGCATCCTGTCCAGCCAGATCCGCACCGGCGTGGGCGGCGTGACTTCCACCAACTCTGCTGCCCAGTCGGCAGTGACGATGGGCGTGGATACGATCAACCAGGCGGCTGCCACGATCACCGTGACGGGCAATTCCATTGCCACTGAAACCCTGTTGAACCAGCAGCGCTCGACCATCACAGGTTCAGTGCCCGCCAACTACACGTCCACGACCGACGGCGCCGTCAGCGGCACCTACAACGGCACCACGCTGGCGAGCTCGGTTCAGGGCAGCGTCGGCATCAATTCCAACCAGGTGTCGCTCAACGCCGGCGGGCGCAATGGCTCGATCTCGACGATCGACACCAGCAGGATCACGCTTGACCTCGATTCCAGCGCCACGGCGCTCTCGGCCCCGCTGACGCTGTCCACCAACTCGATCTCCGCTGCCTACACCGGTAACGAGAGCACGAACACGTTGGCCGCCACTGGCGGATCGTCGAGCTTCACGGGCAGCATGGCGCTGACCAATGCGCAGGCCAACATCGAAACGGCAGGCGCAGGTGCGACAGCCACCGCCCTTGTCACCACCTCGCAGATCAACGCTGACGTGACCAGCCGCGCAGGCACCGACCGTGCGCTGACGGCCCCGCTCGTCGTGAACAGCAACTCGGTTGGCGCGACCTCCACCGGCAACGCGGCCGGCGAGCGCACCAGCTCCGGCATCGTCGCCGGCAACTCGATCACCATCGCCAACGACATGTCGTTCACCGGCGCAGTCACCGGTGCCACGAACACGTCGTCCAATCCGGGCGCGACCCAGACTTCCTCGGCGACGGGCGACATCGTCCTGCTCAACGGCCAGGGCAACCTGGGCACCTACTTCACTTCGCAGACCCAGGGCGACGCCGCGACGCCGCTGCAAAACGGCGTGATCACCACCCGTGCCGACACCATTGGCGCCGGCGGTAGCATCACGTCCAACAGCAATGCCGTGACGGCAGGCGCGACCGGCAACCTGGCCGGCAACATCATCACCGCGAACAACTCGCTGTTCACTGGCACCGTTGCAGCCGCCAACAACCAGGTCAACGACACGACCGCCGTCACCGGCACCGTGAACTTCGGCTCGGTCACGGTCAACGTTGGCGACACCACGTCCGGCGCGGTTACCCGCCCCATCACGATGAACAGCAATGTCGTTGCGGCATCGGCTGAAGGCAGCGTGGCTGCCACGTCGATCTCCATCACGTCGGCCAACCTCACCACCGCAAGCGCTGGTGCAGCGTCTGCCACCGCAGGCATCACCGCCGGCGGTTCGGTCTCCAGCACGAGCGGCACCTCGGTGTCCAACC
The DNA here is from genome assembly GCA_040386575.1 of Pseudomonadota bacterium. Taxonomy (GTDB): domain Bacteria; phylum Pseudomonadota; class Gammaproteobacteria; order Burkholderiales; family Burkholderiaceae_C; genus Ramlibacter. The sequence continues at coordinate 62,885 of JAZKFI010000033.1, read as the reverse complement.
TGCAGGGCAACTACGGCGTTGGCGCTGTGTCCTCGACCGTGTACAGCAGCTTTGTCGCTGCCAACATGCAGGGCACCGCAGCGGTTCCGCTGGTGGGCCTGACGGGTGCCACCGTGACGCTCGACGGCAATGCCATCGACAGCAGCGCAACGGGTAACGCAGCAGGCTCGGTCGTCGCCCTGGGCGGCTCCGTTGGTACGGCGCAGGCCACTGTTGCCAACACGCAGATCAACACCAACACCGTCAACGGTCAGGTGCTCGACTCCGGTGTCCGCATCACCTCCGGTGCAGTCGGCGGCGTCTCGACGGTCACGCTCGCCAACAACGCCGTGAGTTCCAGCGGTGTTGCCAACGACGCCTTCAATTCGGTAGGTTCCACGGTAGGTACGCTGACGCTGCCGGGCAACCCGCTGACCGCGACACCTTCGGCCAGCGTCACTGCGGCCGGCCTGGCCACCAGCAATGCCGCATTCGGCATCGCCAGCACCCAGAGCAACACTGCTTCGGTGAGCTCGCTGACGGAAAACCTGCTCATCGCTGGTGACGGCGGCGGCTTTGCAACGGTTTACGCCGGCACCGCCGCGAGCCCGAACGTCACGGGCCTGAGCACGATCACCGTGTCGGGAAATGATGTGACATCGACCACGCGTGGCAACGTCGTCAACAACGGCGTGACTTTCGGCGGCTCGAACGTGGACACCGCTGCCAACGCAGCAATGGCCATCGCATCGATCGCCTCCGGCCAGTCCAACGTCGTGACCGGCGTGGCGAACGCCACTGTCAACAGCAGCGGTCCCGGTGTAACCGGCGTAGGCGTGACCTACGTTGGCGCCCTGACCGACTCGACGCTCAACGTGAACGACAACAACGTTGCTGCTTCGACTGTCGGCAACGACGCGACCAACCGGATCACGACGGGCGGCTCGACGCTGACTTCGGCTGCTGCCGGCGTCACGACCGGTTCGATCAACCCCGCCACTGGCGCGGTGAACAATGAGCTGTCGATCGCCAACGTCCAGAATGACGCTGTCAGCGGTGGCCGCACGGCCCTCGTGCAACGCGTGACCACCGGCATCTCTCAGGCCGTCGGTGCAACCACGGTCAGCAACTCCGACCTGACCGTCGATGGCAACCAGATGCTGGCAGATGCCCGCAACAACAACGCCACCAACACGCTGAACCTCAGTGGCTTTTCGACCCTGTCGACCGGTGTCGGCGTCCTGAACTCGCAGACGAGCAGCACCAACGTCGCTGCGAACGTGACCGAAGGCCGCATCCGCATCCGCGTGGCTGGCGTTGCGCCCACCGTCAGCGGTGGCAGCAACCTTTTGCTGAGCGACAACACCGTGCAGGGCCAGGCTACCGGCAGCGTTGCGGCAAACACGGTGACGGCCAGCGCCGGCACCCTGTCCGGCAATGCGACGCTGGTCACCAGCGGCGTCACGGCCGGCGCCGTCAGCGCCGACTACGGCATCGCCAACAGCCAGACGCAGACAGGCACGGCATCGTCCTTCCTGAGCACACCGATCCGCATCGTGGCGCCAGGCACGGTCTTCACCGACAGCTCCGCGATTGCATCAGGCAACACCGCTTCGGCGCTTGCACAGGGCACCAGCGCCGCCAACACGCTGACACTGGCTGCAACCGGCGCCTCCAGCGCGCTGACGGGCGCGATCGGCTCGACCCAGACCACCTCGGGGGCAGTCACTGCCACCGTGCGTCCGGAGCCGGTGACGACGACCGCTGTCATCTCCATCGACGGCTTGTCCTTCACCAACACCCCGGTCACTGTGACGGGCAACCGCGTTGAAGCTGGTGCAGGCCAGAACAGCGCGACCAACACGCAGACCGTCACGGGTGGCGGCATCACAGGCCGCAACCTGGCGGGCAGCGTCGACTTCGTGACCGACAACGCGCAGACTGGCACGGGCGCCGTGACGGCTCTGGCCTTGCCAGGTCATACCGGCCTGCTTGCCGACCTCGTGGATACCAGCGTCATCACCGTGTCCGGCAACGTCCAGCTTGCTGCGGCCGGTGTGAATAGCGCCAGCAATTCGCTGGGCATCGCATCCACCGCCGGCGTCAATGCCAACGGTTCGACCAACAACGTGCAAAACGCCAATTCGGGCGCAGTGTCCGCCACGGTCGGCGCACCGTTCGTCGCGGGTGTCACCGATGTCGCAAGCATCGGCCTGGCAGCAGCCACGGTCGGCGGCTCCGCGCCGGATCTGGCGGCCGCGACGGTCACCGTCAACGGCAACAGCGTGCGTGCACAGGCTTCGCGCAACAGCGCTACCAACAGCACGACGGTCAGTGGAGCCAACGTCACGGGCGGCACCACCGGTGTGGGCGGCCTGACGCAGAGCTTCACCACGGTGAACTCGCAGACCGGTACAGGCGATGTGACCGGCACGGCAGCAGTGGGCGTTATCGGCACGCCGGTGAGCCTTGCGCAGAGCACCACGGTGATCAACGTCAACGGCAACAGCGTCAGTGCTGCGGCCAATGTCAACCAGGCGACCAACACGCAGGCGCTTTCGGCAACGTCGACGCTCACGGGCTCAGGCATCGTGACGAGCACGCAGTCGTCGCCCGCAGGCGCGCTCTCGGCAACGACCACGGTCGTTGGCGTGGGCACGATTCCTGACGGCCTCAACGGCGCTGGTTCCAGCCTCTTCACAAGCGGCCTGGTCCCCGGCTCGGTCACTGTCGTGGGCAACGTGGTCGAGTCGCAGGCTGGCCGCAACACGGCTACGAATGCGCTGACTGCACAGGGTGCAACGGTCACTGGCAACGCGGCCATGCTGCCTGCCAGCTTCGAGTCGCGCAATTTGCAGACAGCGGTGGGTGACATCACGTCGGCAACCACGGTCGGCACCATCGGCTCGTTTGCCAACAGCTCGACCAACAACAGCTTCACCGTTGCGGGCAACCGTGCATCGTCGCTGTCCAACGCCAACACCAGCACCAACACGGTGGGACTTGCCGCGGCGAGCGCACTGTCGGGCACCGCACGCGTCGACAACACGCAGACGGCTGACCTCGGCGCGATCGGCGCGACGGTGACGACCACCAACGTGGGCCTTCGCGGTGTGGCGCTGGACAACACGCCAGTGAGCGTCGCCGGCAACATCCTCAATGCCGAAGCAAGCCGCAACGTGACGGCCAACACGCTGACGGCCGCTGGCAGCACGGTGGCAGGCACGCCAGCAGGTGCTCCGGCCAGCTTCACGATCCTGAGCAACCAGTCGGGTAACGGCAACGTGACCACGACCAACAGCCTGGGCCTCGTGGGCGCCACGCAAAACAGCGCATTCGGCGGCACGACCTTCGGCGTCGTTGACAACCTCGCGCTGGCTGCATCGAATGTGAACATCGCTACCAACCGCATGGTGCTCAATGCCGTGAGCGCGCTCAGCGGCACGGGCCAGGTCAGCAACACGCAGAACTCCGGCATGACCAGTGCGACCGCTGTGACTGCCACGGTGGGCGGCACGATCGGAACGCCAGCAACGATTGGTGTGACACCGTTCACCTCCAGCAACACCCAGAACGATCTGGCTGCCACGGTTACCGGCAATACGCTGGCTGCGCAAGGCGGTGGCAACACGGCCAGCAACTACCTCGAAGCCGCTGCCAACAGCAGCATCGGCGGCAGCGTCGTGTTCCCGACCTATGGTGTGTTGAACGGCCAGAGCAACAACGCAACGGTCACCACCACCGTGTCCTATGCCAACATCGGCAACACGGTTGGCGGTACCGCAACAGGCGTGACCACCACTGTCACGGGTAACCAGGCAGCGGCAACCAGCTATGGCAACAGCGCCTCCAACTCGCTGCTGATGAGCGCCCTGGCCGGCGGCATGAACACGGCTAGCGCCACAGTGAGCAACACGCAGCTGAACACGGCCAGCATGACGGCCACGGTCACTGGCGTGTCGATCGGCATGAATGGTGGCGGCACCACCGGCGGCTCGACGACGATCGTGAACAACGCGATCACTGCACGCGCAGTCGGCAACTCCGCTTCGAACGTGATCGGCGTCAAGTAAGCGGTTCACACCTCCAGCAAAAAGGGCCTGCGAAAGCAGGCCCTTTTTCTTTGTGCGGCGCTTTGCAGCCCATGTCGGCTGCAAAGCGCTGTCTGCTATTTGCGCGGGGGCTGTGCCTGCGAAGCAGGGCGTGAGGCGGGCGCCGCAGGCGCTGGAGCGGGCGTCAACGCCTTGATGTCCTCGGCCAGTTTGGCGGCCTTGGCGGCCTCGATGGCAAGGCGCTCGGCCATGATCCGCTGGTCTTCGGCACGGTAGCCCGAAATCGCACCGGATGAAATGCTCAGCTTGTCGGGCCGCCTGGGCGCTGCGTTCTGCTCGCCGACTCGGGTCTGGATGGCACCTGAGGCGCTGCGGCCCTGCGATGGAGGCGTGGCGGCCGCCAGGCCGGCAAGCCGGCGGCGGTAGGCGTCGAAGTTCGTGGCTTGCAGCTGGATCTCTTGCCTGGCGGCCTGGGCGTTCATGCCCGAGGCGTTTGCATCACCCGGGATTTCCAGCACGGAGCCGGCCTTGAGCCGGTTGACGTTGCCGTTCATGAAAGCGTTTGGATTGGCCTTCATCATGGCCACGAGCATCTGGTCGAGCGAGGCACCGGAGACGAGGTTGGCGTAGGCGATCCGCGTGGCAGTGTCGCCAGCCTTGACGACAACTTTCTTGTTGCCTGCAGCCGGCGTCGCAGGAACGACCGCTGTTGTTGCCGCAGCAGCTGGCGCCGGTGTTGGCGCGGGCGCAGGTGGGGGCGCAGGAGTTGGAGCAGGCGGGGGTGCTGGTGCAAGTGCAACCGCTGCAGGCGGAATAACTGGAGTGGCACCGGGCCCCGTCGCGTAGCCCGGAGGAATGACAGGTAGTGAGGGTGTCACTTGCGCTGGCGCTGGAGCAGCGGTCGGTGCCGGCGCAGGCGCAGGCGGTGGAGGTGGAGGTGGAGGTGGAGGGAGTGGTGCCGGTGCCGGTGCCGGTGCCGGTGCCGGTGCAGGTGCAGGTGCAGGTGCAACGGCTACGGGGGCAGCAACGGTAGCGGGTGGTGCCGCGACCGACGGGGCTGCTACAGGTACTGCTGCAGCAGGAGCAGCCGCAACCACCGGCGCGGCCGCTGCCGGGGCGGCAGACACAGGCGCTGCGGCGACCACCACCGTGCTCGGGGCTATGTTTCTAGGCGCAGGAGCGGCCAGGTTCAGCGTGTAGTCGCGAACCAGCCGGCTCGATGGCGATCGGGCTTCCAGCAGCAACTCCAGCCGGGGCTCATTGACGGGATTGGGGCTTGTCACGCTGAGCACCATCCGTCCGTCCGGGCGCGTTTCAGGGCGAACCTGGATGTCGCGCAACGCAGGGTCGTACGGCACGCCGGCGGCGGCGTGGTCTGCCGACGGCGCAATGCTCGCGGCGATGAGGGCGGCCTGCGCGGCGGTCATGGTGGGCAACGCGATCTCGGCGCGAAGCGGCTCGCCACGCAGCGACAGCACACGTGCCGCGCCGAGCGCGAGTGCCGGAAGGGACACGCCAGCCGCAGGCGCCGATGCGGCGCTCGTGGCAGCCGCGCGCGGCGCAACGACCAGCGTGTAGTCGCGCATCACGGTGCGGGTTGCGCCTTCGGCATGCAGGATGATGGGGATAGGGCCTTCACCGACCGGTCGTGTACCGACCAGCCTGAGGTAGGCCTGGCCGTTGGCACGTCTGTGCATCGTGAACGACACACCCTGCAAGCCGGGGTGGACGGCCATGCCGGCTGCATCGAACTCGGCCCGGCTGGCAAAGCCGGCCTTGAAGTTGGCGAGGTCCTGGGGCGAGAGCACCGGGATCTCGATTTCGGCGATCAGTGGCTCGCCGCTGCCGGACAGAACGCGCGCCGCACCGAGGGCAACAGCGCTTGCGCCTGTGCCGCCGAACGCAGCTGAGATGCCGACCGCCAGCGCGGCCAGACGTGAGGAGGGTGACTGCATGAGAGAACGGGTTTGGTTGGATGGCTGAACGTTGATGGGAGCGTCCACCGATTATCAGCGTGGTGCCCTGCGCAGTCATGGGTAAAACTCACCGGTATCCATGGCCGCAGCGCTCGAAAAAAATGTTACTTTCGCGGGCATGAACACCCGCATCGAGAAAGACACGTTCGGCCCCATCGAAGTGCCGGCGCATCGCCTGTGGGGTGCGCAGACGCAGCGCTCGCTGCAGAACTTCGCCATTTCCAGCGAGCGGCAACCGCGCGAGCTGGTTCGTGCGCTGGTGCAGGTCAAACGATCGGCTGCGGTCGTCAACCATCTGCTGGGGCTGCTGTCGCAGGAGAAGGCTTCGGCCATCATTGCTGCGGCTGACGAGGTGCTCGCTGGCCAGCACGAAGACGAGTTCCCGCTCGTCGTGTGGCAGACGGGGTCGGGCACGCAGACCAACATGAACGTCAACGAGGTGCTGGCCAATCGCGCCAGCGAACTGCTCGGCGGCGTGCGGGGCGAGGCGCGCCAGGTTCACCCGAACGACGACGTCAACATGAGCCAGTCCTCCAACGATGTGTTTCCGACGGCGATGCATGTGGCCGCGGTGGAAGCGATCCGCAATCGCGTGCTGCCTTCGCTGATGAAACTGCGCTCCACGCTCGCTGCCAAATCGCAAGCGTTCAAGGACATCGTGAAGATCGGTCGGACGCATTTGCAGGATGCAACGCCCCTCACCCTGGGGCAGGAGTTCTCGGGCTATGTCGCACAGCTGGAGCAAGCCGACCGGCACTTGCACGCAAGCCTCGCGCACCTGTGCGAACTGGCGCTCGGCGGCACCGCAGTGGGCACCGGGCTGAACGCACCGCCGGGCTATGCGCAGCAGGTGGCCGCCGAGATCGCGCGCCTGACGGGCCTGCCCTTTGTCACCGCGCCGAACAAGTTTGAGGTGATGGCGGCCGCCGATGCGCTCGTGCATGCCCACGGCGCGCTCAAGACGCTCGCCGCCAGTTTGATGAAGATCGCCAACGACATCCGCTGGCTGGCAAGCGGGCCGCGCAGCGGCATCGGCGAGTTGAGTATTCCCGAGAACGAACCGGGCTCGTCGATCATGCCGGGCAAGGTCAACCCGACCCAAAGCGAAGCGGTGACCATGCTGTGCTGCCAGGTGTTCGGCAACGACGTGGCGATCAATTTCGGCGGCGCGTCGGGCAATTTCGAACTCAATGTGTTCAGGCCGATGATTGCGCACAACTTCCTGCAAAGCGCGCGCCTTCTTGCCGACGGCATGGCGAGTTTCAACGACAACTGCGCCGTGGGCATAGAGCCCAATCGCGAGCGCATCGGCGAGCTGGTCGATCGATCACTCATGCTCGTCACGGCGCTCAATCCGCACATCGGCTACGACAAGGCCGCGCAGATTGCAAAGAAGGCGCACAAGGAAGGCACGAGCCTGCGCGAGGCGGCCATCGCATCTGGCCATGTTTCGCCCGAGCAGTTCGATCAATGGGTACGGCCCGAGAGGATGGTCTAGCGATGGGTAACTCAATCGCGGTCGGATTTCTCACGCACCAGTTCAACGAGTCCATCTCCCATCGCTTCGCGCGGCTGCATGCGCAGCTGGCTGGCTACGCCGATTGCTTCGTGCGACTGCAGGATGACGGCGGACCGGTCATCGCGGCGTGGAAGAAATTTCTCAACCAGAAGGGCCTGGCGCATGCGCTCATGCCCTTCGTGCCCGCCGAGCTCCCCAGGCAGCTGGGCTACGCGTTCTACGGCGACCGCGAGATCCTGGGCAACACGCACTTCCCGATGCTGGCGTTCGCGCGCAGCGCGCAGAGCTACCAGTGGTTCTGGCAGATCGAGTCCGATGTGGAATATCGCGGCAACTGGCGCGATTTCCTGCAGGCGTTTGAAGCAAGCGACGCACCGTTTCTGGCCTCGCACATCCACAGGTTCGAGGACTGGCCGACCTGGACCTGGTGGTCGACCCTGGCCGCACCCGGCGCAGTGAAACTCGACGCCGACAAGCGCTTCAAGGCGTTCATGCCCGTCTTTCGCATGTCGCGCGAAGCCGTGGCTGCCACCCACAACGCGCACGACGAGGGTTGGTCGGGGCACTTCGAAGTCTCGGTGCCGACCGCGCTGGCGCATGCAGGTCTGGAAGTTGGAAGCCTGCGCAACGTCACCCGCTGCTATGTCGGTGGCAGCCAGAATCCGCAGCGCATCATTCCGCTGCAGTCAACGATGCGTTGGCGCCCGCCGATCACGGCAAAGGAGTTCATGACGCGCGACAACGGCCCGCTGCTGTTTCATCCGGTCAAGCGCAACTGGGCATTCGACGGCGAGAAGGTCGTGCGCTGGGCCGATCCTCCAGAGGATCCGAACGCGCCGGTCGAAGACCAGAAGATGGGCGGTTGAAGGCCTTGTGGAGCCTGTGCGGGAATTGCGCCTGATCAGGCATGGATTGCGGGTCAAGCCCGCAATGACAACCGGTAGCGGGTCAAGCCTGCAATGACAACCAGGATTGGCTCAAGCCCGCGTTGACTTTGAATTGGCTGTCATGCCGGACTCGATCCGGCATCCACCGCGAAGCGGCAACTGCCCCCACGCAACCACGGTCATCACCTCAAGCCGCCAGCAGCCGCCGCGCGTGCAGCATGGCCCGGGCGATCGCCTGGTCCATGTCGTAGTAGCGGTAGTCCCCGAGCCGTCCGCACACCAGCACCCCCGGGATTGATTCCGCGCGCGTCCGGTAGGCCTCGTGCAGCGCGGCGTTGCGGTCATCGGGCACCGGGTACTCAAACGCGCCCGGGTCTTCGGGTGAGTGCGGGAACTCGCGCGTGAGCACCGTGCCGGCGACGCCTGCGCATTCTTCGCGCGACATCATGTGCTTCCACTCCAGCGTTCGAATGTGCGCGCCGTTGGCGGGGTCGGGGTTGTTCACCTGACCGCATGGAAGAGCCTCATCGACATCGCGCAGCCAGGTGTGTTCCCGGATCTGGCCGCGCCACCCCAGGCGCCCGAGGTCGAAGCCGAAATATTCGTCGATCGGCCCGGTGAAAATCAATGTGCGGGCTGCCTCGAAGGCGCCTCGCTCATGCAGGTAGTCGCAATCGAGAACGAGCGGAATTCCCGCGAGCAAGCTGTCCATGAACGCCGCATAGCCCGCCTCGGGCAGCCCCTGATGGCGGTGCGTCGAAAAGCGCGAGTCGTCCTCTGCCCGCACATCGAATCGCTTCGCGAGTGCGGGCGACAGGGAGGTGGCGCTCATGCCCCATTGTTTTTCGGTGTAGCCCTTGACGAAGTCCTCGTACACCGCGCGCGGCATCATCGAAAGGCACGCTTCTTCGAAGTTGCGCGCCGTGCCGGTGAATGCGGGTTGCCAGTCTTCGCCTATCGTCTCGCGGATGTAGCGCGCATTGATGGGCCAGTGCTGGTACTGACCGCGCACCAGTGTTTGCACCTGGGCCTCGAACGGCCGAAATCGCGCGAAGCGGTTGACGAAGGCCCACATGGCGTCGTCGTTGGTGCGAAAGCAATGCGGACCGTAGGTGTGGATGCGAACGCCGCTCTCGTGCACATGATCGTGTACGTTGCCGCCTGCGTGCCCACGCCTGTCGAGCACCAGCACATCGCGCCCTGCATCGGTGAGCAGTCGCGCGATGGTGGCACCCGTCAGGCCTGCGCCAACGACGATGTAGTCAGCGCGCACCGGCAACGCTTTGCCAGCGCCTCAGTGCTTGCGCTCGGCGATACCCGACATCACCTTGTCGGTGTAGGCAATCGCCAGGGCAGACAGCAGGAAGGTGATGTGGATCACGGTCTGCGCGATCAGCACCCGGTCGGAGTAGTTGTCGGCGTTGATGAATGTCTTGAGCAGGTGAATCGACGAGATGCCGATGATGGCCGTTGCGAGCTTCACCTTGAGCACCGACGCGTTCACATGGCTGAGCCACTCAGGCTGGTCGGGGTGACCCTGCAGCCCCATGCGGCTCACGAAGGTCTCGTAGCCGCCGACGATCACCATGATCAGCAGGTTGGAGATCATCACGACGTCGATCAGTGCGAGCACCACGAGCATGATGATGGTTTCGTTCAGCGACACGACGGGCGTGGTGACCTTGTAGCCGATGCTGGAAATCAGTTGCTGCAGCGCGGTCTGGCTGCCGGCTGCGGCTTCGATCAGGTGCCACAGTTCCAGCAGGAAGTGCACGACGTAGACGGCTTGCGCCGCGATCAGGCCGAGGTACAGGGGCAGCTGCAGCCACCGGCTCATGAAAATCAGGTTGGGAAGAGGGCGCAAGGGGGAGGTGGTCTTCAGGAGTGGATCGGGTGTCATGGGCGGGCCAGGTGATGGTCGTGGGCAGTGCAAGGAGAGGGTTAGTACCGGCTGGCGGATCATTGTAGGGGGCGCGCATGACCGTGCTGCGGGGTGTAAATTGAAAGCTGTGGCGGTGGTCGCGCGCATCAGTGCGCGGTGTCAGTACGCTGTAAGTGCTAACCCTGACATTACGGCCAAATTAGTTCAATCCTGCGGAGACAAATCCATGAGCAGCAACATCGAGTCGGTCCTGGTTGAAAATCGCGTGTTCCCGCCGCCGGAAGCGGCCATGAAGGGTGCGCGCATCTCCGGCATGGACGCCTACAACGCGCTGTGCGCAGAAGCCGAAAAAGACTTCGAGGGCTTCTGGGCGCGCCTGGCCCGCGAGAACGTCGTCTGGAACAAGCCGTTCACCAAAACGCTCGATGAATCGAACGCGCCGTTCTACCAGTGGTTTGCCGACGGCGAACTCAATGCATCTGCCAATTGCCTCGACAAGCACATCGGCACACCCGTCGAGAACAAGACCGCAATCATCTTCGAGGCCGATGACGGCGCAGTGACGAAGGTCACCTACAAGGAATTGCTCGCACGCGTCTCGCAGTTTGCCAACGCGCTCAAGGCGCAGGGCATCAAGAAGGGCGACCGCGTCATCGTGTACATGCCGATGACGATCGAAGGCGTGGTGGTGATGCAGGCTTGCGCGCGAATCGGCGCAACGCATAGCGTGGTGTTCGGCGGCTTCTCGGCGAAGGCGCTGAACGAACGCATCATCGACGCGGGCGCAGTCGCAGTCGTCACCTCCAACTTCCAGATGCGCGGCGGCAAGGAGCTGCCGCTCAAGTCCATCGTCGATGAAGGCATCGCGATGGGCGGATGCGACACGCTCAAGAGCGTGCTGGTTTTCATGCGCACGCCGACGGCCTGCAACATGGTCGCCGGGCGCGACAAGACGTTCACCGAAGTGCTGCAGGGTCAAAGCACCGACTGCAAGCCTGAACCCGTCGGCGCGGAGCATCCGCTGTTCATCCTGTACACGTCGGGTTCCACCGGCAAGCCCAAGGGCGTGCAGCATTCCACCGGCGGCTACCTGCTATGGGCCAAGCTCACGATGGACTGGACGTTCGATATCCGGCCGAGCGATGTGTTCTGGTGCACAGCCGACATCGGCTGGATCACCGGCCACACCTATGTCGCCTACGGCCCGCTCGCGGCAGGCGCGACGCAGGTGATCTTCGAGGGCATCCCGACGTTCCCGAATGCGGGCCGCTTCTGGCAGATGATCGAGAAGCACAAGGTCACGATCTTCTACACCGCGCCGACGGCCATCCGTTCGCTGATCAAGGCATCAGAAGGCGACGAGAAGGTGCATCCGGCTCGCTCGGACCTGAGCAGCCTGCGCATCCTCGGCTCGGTGGGCGAGCCTATCAATCCTGAAGCATGGATGTGGTACCACCGCCATGTCGGCGGCGAGCGCTGCCCGATTGTCGACACGTTCTGGCAGACCGAAACCGGCGGCCACATGATCACGCCGCTGCCAGGCGCGACGCCGCTGGTGCCGGGCTCTTGCACGTTGCCGCTGCCGGGCATCATGGCCGCGATCGTGGATGAGACGGGCAAGGACATTCCCAATGGCTCCGGCGGCATGCTGGTCGTCAAGCGTCCGTGGCCGTCGATGATCCGCACGATCTGGAACGACCCGGAGCGTTTCAAGAAGAGCTACTTCCCTGAAGAAATGGGCGGCACGCTGTACCTGGCGGGCGACGGCGCGGTGCGCAATGCCGACAACGCCTATTTCCGGATCACCGGGCGCATCGATGACGTGCTGAATGTGTCGGGTCACCGCCTGGGCACGATGGAGATCGAGTCAGCGCTGGTGTCCAAGACCGACCTGGTCGCAGAAGCGGCCGTGGTGGGACGCCCCGATGACCTGACGGGCGAGGCGATTTGCGCCTTCGTTGTGCTCAAGCGCTCGCGCCCCACGGGCGAAGAGGCCAGGCAGATTGCCAACGAGCTGCGCAACTGGGTCGCCAAGGAGATCGGCCCGATCGCCAAGCCCAAGGACATCCGCTTCGGCGACAACCTGCCCAAGACCCGCAGCGGCAAGATCATGCGGCGCCTGCTGCGCTCGATCGCCAAGGGCGAGGCGATCACGCAGGACACGAGCACGCTGGAGAATCCAGCGATCCTGGATCAGCTGGCCGAGAAGCTCTGATCAACAGCTGTCATGCCGGGCTCGACCCGGCATCCACCGCGAAGCGGCTACGGCCGTTGAAAGACATGGATTGCGGATCAAGTCCGCAATGACAGCCAGGGGAGCTGTCATGCCGGGCTCGACCCGGCATCCACCGCGAAGCGGCTACGGCTGTTGAAAGACATGGATTGCGGATCAGGTCCGCAATGAAAGCCAGAAAGCAAAAAACCCGCTTGAAAGCGGGTTTTTTAATGGCGGGCGTGCGATTTACTTCAGCGTCAGAACCCACGCTGCGAGCTTCTTGCCTTCGGCTTCGCTCACCTGCGTGTTTGCCGGCATAGGGACAGCGCCCCACACACCCGAGCCGCCCTTGACGATTTTCACGGCGAGCTTGTCGACGGCGTCTTTCTGGCCGGCGTACTTGGTGGCAACATCCTTGTAGGACGGGCCGACGAGCTTCTTGTCGACAGCATGGCAGGCCATGCAATTCTTGGCAGTTGCCAGGGCCTGGTCAGCGAAAACCGGCATGGATGCGGCCGCGGCGGACAGGGCAACCAGGGCAAAGAGGGCACGTTTCATTCTTGATTCCTGGGATGGGAGTTGGGGTACATTGTTCCAACGTGATTGTAGTGATTGCGGTTGACGCGTGCAGCGGCGGCCGCGCAAGGAAATGTGATGCTGTTTCTTGGTCTCGGAATTTTGTTGCTGGCGCTGAAGTACCTGGAAATCGGTCCCGTCGCCGGATGGGACTGGATGTGGGTGCTTTCGCCGTTCGCGCTGGCGGTGGCGTGGTGGGCCTGGGCCGACTGGTCAGGCTACACCAAGAAAAAAGCGGTGCAGCGAGAAGACGAAAAGAAGCAAAACCGCATCGACAAGAACAAGGCGACGCTGGGGATCAAGCCGCGTAACAGGCGCTGAGGCAGCGCTGGGTGCGGCGGTAGGGCGGTGCTCGCACGGCGGGCTGCCCCCATCCCGGCCTTCCCCCAGAGGGGCAAGGAGGCAAAACCGGGGATCAGTAGTTGTCGAGTACGGCGCCCTTGCTGGCGCTGCTCGCGTTGAACGCGAACTTGGCCTGGACGCCACGCGTGTAGCGCGGCTGGGGCGCCGTCCAGGCAGCGCGGCGCTTTTCAATCTCAGCTTCGGGCACATTCAGTTCCAGCTTGAGGTCGTGCGCATCGATCGTGATCGAATCGCCTTCATGGACGAATGCAATGGTGCCGCCCGCTGCCGCTTCCGGCGCAACGTGGCCCACCACCATGCCCCAGGTTCCGCCTGAGAACCGGCCGTCGGTGATCAGGCCCACGCTTTCGCCGAGGCCCGCACCGATGAGCGCACCGGTAGGCGCGAGCATCTCGGGCATACCCGGGCCGCCCTTGGGGCCAAGGTAGCGCAAAACCATCACGTCCCCCGCCTTGATCTTGCCGTCCAGGATGGCCTTCAGCGCCGACTGCTCGTCGTCGAAGACACGGGCAGGGCCGGTGATCACCGGGTTCTTCAGGCCGGTGATCTTGGCGACTGCGCCTTCTGGCGACAGGTTGCCCTTGAGGATGGCCAGGTGACCCTGCTCGTACATCGGGTTGCTGATCGGGCGGATCACGTCCTGGTCGGCGCGTGGCTCATCAGGGACGTCCTTGAGGACTTCCGCGATCGTCTGGCCGGTGATGGTGATGCAGTCGCCGTGCAGCAGGCCCGCCTTGAGCAGGACCTTCATCACTTGTGGAATACCGCCCGCCTTGTGCAGGTCGACGGCGAGGTACTTGCCCGACGGCTTCAGGTCGCAAAGCACCGGGGTCTTCTGGCGGATGCGCTCGAAGTCGTCGATGGTCCACTCGACGCCCGCCGTGTGCGCAATGGCCAGGAAGTGAAGCACGGCGTTGGTCGAACCACCCGTTGCCATGATGACGGCGACCGCGTTTTCAATCGCTTTCTTCGTGACGATGTCGCGCGGCTTGAGGTCCTTCTTGATCGCCTCGATCAGAACCTTGGCCGATTCCTTGGCCGAATTCATCTTCTCGTCGTGCGGGTTGGCCATCGTGGACGAGTAGGGCAGCGAAATTCCCAGCGCCTCGAATGCGCTGGACATCGTGTTGGCCGTGTACATGCCGCCGCACGAACCCGTGCCCGGAATGGCGCGCATCTCGATTTCGCGCAGGTCTTCATCGCTGAGGTTGCCAGCCGCGTTCTGGCCCACGGCTTCGAACACGCTCACGATGTTCAGGTCCTGGCCCTTCCAGCGGCCCGGCAGGATGGTGCCGCCGTACACATAGATTGCAGGGACGTTCGCGCGCAGGATGCCCATCAGCCCGCCCGGCATGTTCTTGTCGCAACCGCCGACCACCAGCACGCCATCCATCCACTGGCCCTGCACGCAGGTTTCGATGCAGTCTGAAATCACTTCGCGGCTCACCAGCGAGTACTTCATGCCTTCGGTGCCCATCGCCATGCCGTCCGAAATCGTGGGCGTGCCGAAGACCTGGGCGTTGCCGCCGGCTTCCTCGATGCCGGCGATGGCGGCATCGGCCAGCTTCTGCAGGCCGCTGTTGCACGGCGTGATGGTGCTGTGCCCGTTGGCGACGCCGACCATGGGCTTCTTGAAGTCCGCCTCCTCGTAACCCATGGCGTAGTACATGGAGCGGTTGGGGGCACGCGACTTGCCCTCGGTGATGGTGGCGCTGCGCGAATTGATGGGGATGATTTTCTTGTCCATGGCGGCGATTGTGCGCTGACCCTCTGATTCTTTCCAATCTGTTTTTGCAGGTCCATTAATATGCTGGGCATATGAAAACTCACGCAGGCGATCACCTCATCGAGCTGCGCTTGTGGCGGCAGTTCATCGCAGTCGCCGACGAGCTGCACTTCGGCCGCGCGGCCCTGCGCCTGCACATGACGCAGCCACCGCTGACGCAGGCGATTGCGAACCTGGAGCAGCAGCTGGGCGTGCGCCTGTTCGATCGGACCAAGCGCAGCGTTGCGCTCACCCCCGCCGGCGCGGCCTTGCTGCCCGAAGCGCGTGACCTGCTCGCTCGTGCCCAGGCACTGCCGCAGCAGGCGCGCGCGGCTGCCCAGGGCGAAGTAGGGCGGTTGCGCCTGGCGTTCGTTTCCACAGCTGGGTTCAGTCTCTTGCCGCAATGGGTGCAGGCCTTCCGGTCGCAATACCCGCAAGTTGAATTCGAACTGGTGGAAGCCACTGGCGATGTGCAGCTGCGGCTGCTGGAGCGCGGCGAGATCGATGCGGGCTTCATGCTGCATTCACCCGGCTTCGCGCCCGCCGACCTTGGGCATCTGCGCATCACGCGTGAAGCACTGGTGACGGCGTTGCCGGCGGGGCATCCGCTGGCCACTGCGCGCACCTTG
This sequence comes from Pseudomonadota bacterium, assembly GCA_040386575.1. Classification (GTDB taxonomy): domain Bacteria; phylum Pseudomonadota; class Gammaproteobacteria; order Burkholderiales; family Burkholderiaceae_C; genus Ramlibacter. Next base: position 47,042 of record JAZKFI010000033.1, on the reverse strand, counting down.
TCGCTGGTTGCGGTGCTGGCCGAGCCGCTGGTGATTTTTCCGCGCCGCATCGTGCCCTCGCTGCACGACGCGATCTTCGGGATGTATCACGCCGCGAGACGCACACCGCAGGTCGCGCAAGAGGCCATCCAGATGCAGACGATCGTGAACCTTGTCTCGGCGGGCCTGGGCGTTGCGTGGGTGCCTGACAGCGTGCGCCAGTTTCAGCGGCCCGGCGTCGTCTATCGGCAACCTGCAGGCAAGCAGGCCTCACAGGTGCCTTCGTGCGAAACCACGCTGGTCTGGGGCCCGGCGCCCATCAGTCCTGCGCTGGAGCGCTTCATCGAATTTGCGCGCACGAAGACAAGACTGGCGAAGTGATGACCCTGCCGCGCCCCTATTTCGCATAGCGGGGGAGCTGGAGCCCCGCCGGCACGACGACCCGCTCCATCTCCAGCCTGAGCGCGTTCACCCATGGCACGGTCCTTCCATTGGGCCTTTGCAACAGATAGCAGACGGCGTCCGACAGGTTCGCAGACTTGAGCCGGACGGCTTCTTCGATCCACTGGCGCGCCCCAGTCCAGTCGCCCAGGGATGCGCAGACTTTTGCGTAGCCGGGCGCGGCATTGCGATGGGCGCTCGCTGGTGTCATCGGCATAGCGGGGTGGCCGGGGGCGCTGCCGTACCTGGCGCGGTAAGCGGCGCGTCCGGTCTCATAGACCTGGAAGTCCCTGACCTTGCGGGCAAAGCACGCCTCTGCATGGGCAATCGCGCTGTCCAGCAAGGCCCTGGCGACATGGGGTCGCCCGCAGGCCTGCTCGACCAGCGCGCGCGTGACGAGGTCCACCTTTTTCATGTCTTGCAGCACGGCCGCCGCCTCGCGAGGGTGGCCGGCGTGGACATAGGCGCGAGCCAGCGTCATCCTGCAAGCGTCGTCATCCGGGCGCATGCGCGACGCCCGTAGTGCTTGCCGCAGGCCTGCCTCGGCGCCTTTGGTGGTGCGCTGCTGGATCAACGCCAGGAAGTGCTGTGCCTCGAAGTGATGGGGAGTCCCCGCCGGTATCGCTCCGGCTACGCGCGTGGCCAGATCCAGCAGCCCGAAATTGGCCAGCGCGCGCGCCACGGCGCTCCAGTTTTCCATGTGATTCCAGTCGTCTCCCAGACGCCTTCGCACGCCCTCCAGCGCCTCACCGACAATGCCGCGCCACTGCGTGGCCAACCGCGCCGACATGACCGCAGCCAGGTCATCCAGATTTGTCCTGGAGGTCGAGGCGAGATGCGCGACATCCGCTGTCGGCAGATCGTCGGCCACGACCAGTTTCAGTGCCTGGGTCATGGTCTCCAGGGGGCTCAGCAGGCTCAGTGGGAGGGGCACCTCGCCGGACGCCATGGGTGTGTGGGGCGCAAGGCTCAGCGCAGGTTCAGGGTCCTGTGGCGCGCGCGCCTGCGCCGTTCGATTTGCACGCGCGGCTGCGGCCTGCAAGGCGGATTCGAACGCAGTGAGGGACGCAGTAAGGGACGCAGTGATCGAAGTTCCCGGCATGGGTAGGTCCTCGCAAGTTGTGGAGTGAGTTCTTTGATAACTTAAGGACTAATTTTGCTCCAGTGCGCTTTTCCGCCTGGCGACGAGGATGCCGATTTCGATACCGCACAATACGGCGCATGGTTCTCACGTTTCCCAAGATCGACCCCGTCGCACTGCAGATCGGCCCGCTGGCCGTCCACTGGTACGGGCTGACATACCTCGCCGCATTCGGGCTTTTCATGCTGCTGGCCATGCTGCGGCTCAAGCACGAACCGTTCGCTTCTGTCCGCCCGCCGCTGGCGTGGGGGCGCAAGGACATCGAGGACATCCTGTTCCTGGGCGTGCTGGGCGTCGTGCTCGGCGGCCGTATCGGTTATTGCCTTTTCTACAAGCCCGAGTACTACCTGGCTCACCCGCTGGAGGTGTTCTACATCTGGCAGGGCGGCATGAGTTTCCACGGCGGCATGCTGGGCGTGATCGCGGCGCAGTGGTGGTATGCGCGCTCGCGGGGGCGGCCGTTCTGGCAGGTGATGGATTTCGTGGCGCCGTGTGTGCCGACCGGGCTGGCGGCAGGGCGCGTCGGTAATTTCATCAACGGCGAACTCTGGGGCCGCGCTGCCGACCCATCGCTGCCCTGGGCAATGATCTTCCCGCACAGCGGGTCGATGGTGCCGCGCCATCCGTCGCAGGTGTATCAGTTCCTGATGGAGGGTGTGCTGCTCTTCATCATCTTGTGGGTGTACGCCCGCAAGAAGCGCAAGCCTGCCCAGGTGTCGGCGGTGTTCCTGATCGGCTACGGCGTCTTCCGTTTCATCGCGGAGTATTTTCGTGAGCCCGACAGTCACCTGGGCCTGCTGTCCATGGGCCTGAGCATGGGGCAGTGGCTGTGCGTGCCGATGGTGCTGGCGGGGATTGGGTTGTGGTTCTGGGGTGGCGCGCGCCAGACCTCGTCCTGACAGCCTGTCCCTGGTTGTCATGCCGGGCTCGACCCGGCATCCACCGCGAAGCGGCTACGGCCGTCGGAAGACATGGATTGCGGATCAAGTCCGCAATGACAGCCGGTCTACAGGTTGTCATGCCGGGCTTGACCCGGCATCCACCGCGAAGCGGCTACGGCCGTCGAAAGACATGGATTGCGGATCAAGTCCGCAATGACAGCCGGTCTACAGGTTGTCATGCCGGGCTTGACCCGGCATCCACCGCGAAGCGGCTACGGCCGTCGAAAGACATGGATTGCGGATCAAAGTCCGCAATGACAGCCTTCTCGCCAATTGAAGCTACGTGTAAACCCTCTGCATAATTACGCGTAATTATAGAAAATTACGGCATGCGCCTGGTTCACAACTCCCTGCACGATGAAGTCGCTGCGCAGCTGCGCGAGCGGATCTTTGCCGGTGAGTTGATGCCCGGCACCTTCCTCGACGAGGTCAAGCTCGCAGAGCTTCTGCAGATTTCGCGCACGCCGCTGCGCGAAGCCCTCAAGGTGCTGACCGCCGAGGGCCTGGTCAGGCACGAGCCGCGACGCGGATCCTTCGTCTATGAGGTCACCGAGAAAGACCTGGACGAGATATTTCCGGTGATCGCGCTGCTCGAAGGCCGCTGTGCGCACGAGGCCGCTGCCCATGCAACCGATCAGGACATCGAGCTTCTGCAGGACATGCACGACAAGCTGCAAAAGCACGCGAAGGCCAGGCGCATCAATGACTATTACGCCGTAAATTTCGCGATCCACGAGGCGATCATCCAGCTGGCCGACAACCGCTGGCTGGCGATTGTCATTGCCGACCTGCGCAAGATACTCAAGCTGGCCCGGCTGCAGCAACTGCATGCGCCCGGTCGCCTCGACCAGAGCCTGTCCGAGCATCTCGCGGTATTCGCCGCGCTCAAGGCGCGCGACCCTGCAGGCGCGGAAGCGGCGATGCGCACCCACCTTACTCGCCAGCGCGAAGCGCTGCGCGCGCTCAGCCGCAATAACCGCACCGGACTCTCCAGATGATTTCAACCGACTGGCTCGTTCCTTCCAGCACCCATCCGCGTTCGACGCGCGAGCGCCTGCAGGCGACCTTGCGACGCAGCAAGGAGGCGCTGTCGCCGCGAGTGCTCCGCCGCGTGCTGGGCGAGTTGCAGGGCATCGTCGATCCGAATGTGAGCGAAGTAGAGGGCGGCCGGCGCGCCAAAGCGGTCGCCGACTGGTACCGCACGACAGAGCCGGAGCAGCGCCACGACATCTGGCTGTTGATGAGCGAGCAGTTCACCGCAGACCCCGAGCGCGTCAAGGCTGCGCAGGCGAAGTACGCCGCTGCCGTCGGAACCCCCGATGAAGCGGCCGCGGAAGTGCTCTATCGGCGCGCCACCGTCTCGCCGCGCCGACGCCTGTTGCAGCGGTTCAGCGCCGATCCTGCGGGCATCCGTTTCCTCGTGGACATGCGCGCCGAAATGCAGCCGTTCCTGAAGTCGGACAAGCGCCTGGCCGCCCTGGACGTCGAGATGGAGTACATGTTCTCGACCTGGTTCGATGTGGGCTTTCTCGACCTGCGCCGCATCAGCTGGGACTCGCCTGCGTCCCTGATCGAAAAGCTCATCAAGTACGAAGCGGTTCACGACATCCGCGGCTGGGCCGATGTGAAGAACCGGCTCGACAGCGATCGCCGTTGCTATGGCTTTTTTCACCCGCGCCTGGAAGGCGAACCGCTCATCTTTGTCGAGGTGGCTCTGGTCGATGACATCGCCGGCTCCATCACGCCCTTGCTCGATGAAGACGCCGCGCCCAGCGACCTGAAAAAAGCCACCACCGCCATCTTCTATTCCATCAGCAACACGCAGGCCGGCTTGCGCGGCGTGAGCTTTGGCGATTCGCTCATCAAGCGGGTGGTGGAAACGCTCAAGGAAGAGTTTCCAAAGCTCAAGACGTTTGCGACGCTCTCGCCCATCCCCGGCCTGCGCAGCTGGATGGGCAAGAACGCGCCTGCCGGGCTCATCCAGGCGATCGAGGATCCGCAGTCCCTGTCCCCCCAGTCACCGCACCGCAAGGCCTTGCTCGGATGGGCCGCGCAATACCTCGGCAAGGAAACAAAAGACGGAAAACCGCTGGATGCGGTCGCGCGTTTTCACCTGGGCAATGGCGCGCGGGTCGAGCGGATCAACTGGCTGGGCGACCCCTCGACCAAGGGCATCAAGCAGTCTTACGGCCTCATGGTGAACTATTTGTACGATCTCAAGCGCCTGGACAAGCACCGCACCATGCTGGCTCAGGGACAAATCCCGATTTCTGGAGCGATCGAAGACCTGTACCTTTAGGCATCGCTCATGCAAGCGTGAAGTAAATCCATCCAACAGGAGACAAAGACAAATGAACAACTTCAACCGCCGTGACGTCCTGCGCGCCGCAGCAGCAGCCGGTGCGACATCGCTCGCACCTTTCGCACACGCGCAGGCGTGGCCGGCCAAGCCGGTGATGATGGTCGTGCCGTTTCCGGCCGGTGGCGGCACCGACGCCTTCGCCCGTCCGCTGGCTGCGGTATTTGCCAAGCAAACCGGCAAGCAGCTCATCATCGACAACAAGGGCGGGGCAGGCGGCACGCTCGGCGCGGGCATCGCATCGCGCGCGGCACCGGACGGTTACAACATCTTCATGGGCGCTGTGCACCACACGATCGCGCCTTCTATGTATCCCAAGCTCGACTACGACCTGGAGCGCGACCTGATCCCCCTGACGCTGGTGGCCAGCGTGCCGCAGGTGGTCGTCGTCAATCCGGTGAAGATGCCGATGAAGGACTTCAAGTCCTTCCTCGCTGAGGTGCGCAAGAATCCGGGCAAGTACAACTACGGCTCGGCCGGCACCGGCACCTCGCATCACCTGGCGGGCGAGCTGTTCAAACAGCAGAGCAAGACATTCATCACGCATATCCCGTACACCGGAGCAGGTCCTGCGCTGCGCGACCTGGTGGGCGGCCAGGTGGACATGATGTTCGACGGCCTGGGCTCCTCATCGGCGCACATCAAGGGCGGACGTATCCGCGCCCTGATGGTCTCCGGCAACAAGCGCAACCCGGCATTCCCCGATGTTCCATCGGCTGCCGAAATGGGCATGCCCGACTACACGGTGACCACCTGGTACGGCCTCTGGGCACCCAAGGGCACGCCGGTGGACATGCAAAACCACATCGTCGAAGAAGTGCGCAAGGCGATCCAGTCCGATGAACTCAAGGCGATCTGGGCCAGCAACGGCGCGGAATTCCCGAACATGACGCCGCCTCAATTCGGCTCGTTCGTGAGCGCGGAGGTCAAGCGCTGGGCAACCGTGGTCAAGGCCTCTGGCGCGAAACTGGACTGAATGAAAAACGGCAACCTGTTCGCTGCGCTGCGCGCGGCATTTCCCGACGAGCTGGACGCGGCAGCGGTCGAGACCGACAACGGTCTCATCTACTCCTGGCGCGACCTCGACCGCGCGACCGCCATGATGGCGAACCTGCTGCAATCGCTGCGCCTGCCCAAGGGCGCGCGCATTGCAGTCCAGGTCGAGAAATCGGTCGAGGCCATGATGCTGTACCTGGCGACCTTGCGCGCCGGGTATGTGTTCCTGCCGCTCAACACGGCTTACCAGAGCGCGGAGATCGAGTACTTCATCGGCAACGCCGAGCCCTCTGTCGTCGTGTGCAGCAGCAAGAATTTCGGCTGGGTCAGCAAGCTCGCGTTCAAGGCCGGCACGGCCCATGTCTTCACGCTGGACGAGGACCGCACGGGTTCCTTGCTCCAACGTGCTGCGCATCAGCGCGACACGCACACGATCACTGAGGCAAAGGCCGATGACCTCGCGGCCATCCTCTACACGAGCGGCACCACCGGACGCAGCAAGGGCGCGATGCTCACGCACGGCAACCTGTTGTCGAATGCGCTGGTGCTCAAGGACTACTGGGGCTGGAAGCCGGGCGATGTGCTGATTCATGCGCTGCCGATCTTTCATGTGCACGGCCTGTTCGTGGCACTGCACGGCGCGTTGATCAACGGCAGCAAGATGATCTGGATGTCGAAGTTCGATCCGCGCCTGGCCGTTGCGAAGATGAAGGAAGCGACTGTGTTCATGGGCGTCCCCACGCTGTATGTGCGCATGCTCGCCGAACCGGCGCTCGACCGTGATGCCGTGCGCAACATGCGCCTGTTCATCTCCGGTTCGGCGCCGCTCTTGATCGAGACTTTCAACGAATGGAAAGAGCGCACCGGCCAGACGATCCTGGAGCGTTACGGCATGAGCGAGACGATCATGCTCACGTCGAATCCGTATGAATCAGCAGACGGTGAACGGCGCGGCGGCACGGTCGGTTTCCCGCTGCCGGGCGTCGGCGTGCGAGTCATGGGTGACAACGGACAACAACTGCCCGCAGGCGAAATCGGCGGCATCGAAGTCAAGGGTCCCAACGTCTTCAAGGGCTACTGGCAGATGCCGGAGAAGACGAAGGAAGAGTTCACGGCAGATGGCTGGTTCAGGACCGGCGACGTCGGCAAGATCGACGAGCGCGGTTACGTGACCATCGTGGGCCGCAGCAAGGACCTGATCATCAGCGGCGGCTACAACGTGTACCCGGCGGAGATCGAGGGCTACATCAACGACCTGCCCGGCGTTGCCGAGAGCGCGCTGATCGGTGTGCCGCATCCGGACTTCGGCGAGGTCGGTGTAGCGGTCGTGATCGCCAAGCCCGGCACGCCGCTGGACGCGGACCAGATCGTGGCCAGGCTCAAGTCGCAGCTGGCGAACTTCAAGATCCCCAAACGCTGTTTCGTGGTGGACCAGCTGCCCCGCAACACGATGGGCAAGGTGCAGAAGAACCTGCTGCGCGAGCAGCACAAGGGGTTGTTTGGCTGAGACCGTTGCGGGCGTGGGCTAATGTTCCCCGAGTGACCAAGCAGAGCCCTCGAAGTTCGCTATTATGGACAAATAGACACTTAAATGTCCATAATAGCGAGATGCCGCGCAAGCCCCCCATCGTTTTTCCGCAAGAACAAAGGCTGCTTTCCCAATTGGGGGAGCGGCTGAAGCTCGCGCGGCTGCGCAGGAAGCTGAGCAACGCAGTCGTGGCTCAGCGGGCCGGAATCTCAAGAACGTCCCTCTACAAGGTGGAGGCAGGCGACGCCGGCGCGACCCTGGGAACGTATCTGCGAGTGCTGGCCGTCCTGGGTCTCGAGTCCGACATCAATGGGCTGGCCGCCGACGACAAGGTCGGCCGCAAACTGCAGGACCTGGCACTTGAAGCGCCAACGACAGCACCCCGCCGCCGCCGGACCATCGGCGATGTGGCCAAGGCTGCTGCGAGTTCCACCGACGGCCCCGGGAGTACGTCATGAGGGGCGAGGACAGCGCCCTGGATGTCTGGCCGGAATGTGACCTGGGGCCAACGTGCGCGAGCTGGACCCCAAGTGACCTCACCCCGTCAACGCCACACCGCCACTCAATCGCTCAAGCACCGACGCCCGCACATTGGATGGCGCTTCCTTCAGGATTGCCGGCCATCGTGCTTGCGCGTGGCGCACGACATCCTTGCACTGCTTCATCACCGACGATGACCTGAGCAGGCCGGCGCTGAACACCAGCTCTTCCAGGTCGCTCCACGCAAACGCCCGCAGCCGTTTGTCGATCTCGCGGTTGATCGCATAGGTCTGCGGACTCACCCCATCGAAGAATGCGCTGACACACACAGGGTCGTAGAGCGGCGCGAGTTGCGGCTCGCGTCCATCGGGGTACAGCAGCGCCCAGTTCTTCAGGTGGGCATCGGTGTTGCCCATGAGGATGAAGGCGACGAGTCGGCCCAGGAACTCGCGCGTGTCCTGCGCCGGTCGCGTTGAGAACTGGTTGAGCAGTGCGAGCATGCGGCCGTAGTCCTGCGCGATGCCCTTGCCGTACTTGTTGCGCGGCGCGTAATGGAGTGCCTGCGCGAACTCCTCCATATGCACGCGCTTGCCGTCTTTGCGGTCAAAGCGTTTGACCGCGAGGATTTCCTTGAACGGGACGTGTTCCGGCAGTTGAGCATCGCCGCTGGCGATGACCTGTGCCTGCGCGCATTCCAGCCCGAGCTCGGCGCACAGCCTGTAGCCCGTGATTTCATTGGCCACGAGATCTGGGTGAGCCATCGACGGCAGCTTCAGGATGAAATCGCCGGCCGCACCGTGGCGCTTGACCACGTATCGGCGCCCCTCCTGCACCGCAGAAAACTTGGTCACGGCGCCGGGCAGGGCGGCAGCATCTTCTACCGGTTCCTCGACAAATCCGGGCTCCAGCACATCCAGGCCCAGGGCGGTGTGCCAGTGGCGTACCGCCTGCGGAATTTCCCTGTCGCGCGTGGTGGTCTCGATTTCGAGCGCACCCATGAGGTCGTGTCCCGCTGCCGCGAGCAACTCGAATTCGTCTTCCGGTTCGCAGCCCCGTTCGCGAGCCAGCCGCTCGCGGTTGTGGCCTTCGGGCAGCAGGTTCTGGAAGTAGGCAGGCCAGCGCCCATCGCCACGCACCAGCCGATCATCACGCGAGGCACTGAGGATCTCGCGGGTCAGCGACTCGGTTTCACCGCGCAGGCTCAACGAGACCGTGAGTCGATCCGGATCGGCGATGTACTCGTCGTCGAACGAGACGCGAAGGATGTCGCCGTATTGCGAGAGGTAGCCGACGCGATGTCGCGTGCCGGTGGGCGCATGCAGATGCAGCCGCAGGTAGCGAATCGATGAGGTCACCGCTTGCGCAGTTCGATCAGGTCGACGACGGACTTCGGTGCGCCGGCACCGGGGGGTTGAGCCAGCAGGCGGCCGCCGGATCGAACGAAACCTTCGACTTCGCGCCGAAGCTCGCGCGGCACGAGCATGAGTTCCATGCCGAGTGCGCGGGCGAGTTCCTGCACGGTCGAGAGCCGGGGATCAAACCCGGATTCGATGCGACCGACCGTCATGCGGTTCACGCCCGAGCGCTTCGCCAGTTCTTCCTGGGTGAGATGGGCTGCCTTGCGCGTGCTTTGCAGATCGGCGGTGATGCTCGTTGAATTTAGCATATTGCAGCATATGCTACTCTAATTTAGCTTTTTGCCCAATCCTCGTACCGCTTCTTGTTCTCCGCATTGGGCGGATAAAGCCCGGGCAGCTGCGCCCCGGCCTTCACCTCGGACATGATCCAGCCCTCCAGCCGTTCCTGCTCCACCCCGAGTTCGATGACCTCGTCAAGCAACGCAGCGGGGATGAGCACCGCTCCGTCCTGATCGACCACCACCACGTCATTGGGGAACACGGCCACGCCGCCGCAGTCGATCGGCTCCTGCCAGCCCACGAACGTCAGGCCATTGACCGATGCCGGAGCCGCGGTGCCCTGGCACCAGACGGGCAGGCCCGTCCCGAGCACGCCTTCGACATCGCGCACGACGCCGTCGGTGACCAGCGCAGCGACACCGCGCTTTTGCATCCGCGCGCAGAGGATGTCGCCGAAGATGCCCGCATCGGTCACGCGCATCGCGCCCACCACCGCGATGCATCCCGCAGGCATGGCTTCGATCGCGGCGCGGGTCGAGATCGGCGAGCCCCACGAGGCAGGCGTTGCCAGGTCTTCGCGTGCCGGCACGAACCGCAAGGTGAAGGCTCGTCCCGCGACGCGCGGCAGGCCCGGCGCGAGGGGTCGGGTGCCCCTCAGCCAGACGTTGCGCAGGCCCTTCTTGAGCAGCACGGTCGTCAGGGTTGCAGTCGTGATGCCTTCCAGCGTGCGCCGGGTCTGCTCATCCAGGGGAAGGGATTCAACGGTCATTGTTTGCTCCACATTTGAATTGAACTGCGATGGTACGCACTACCTGCTCACATCTCTTTACGAGCCCTATGCAAAAAGTGGTCGGCGCGGGGCTTGCGGCATGCGTTGTGGGTAAACGTATCTGCCAGACTGGCGGCTCGTACAACCAAAACAGGAGCGACAAATGAAACGAACTCTTCAATACGCGATGGCCATCGGCGCGCTCACGCTGGCCGGTCACGCCGCCGCGCAGATCACGTTCTACGAAGGCCGGGAATTCCGGGGCCGCGCCATGACCGCCAACAACGAAGTGCAGAACTTCGACCGCACCGGCATGAACGACAAGATCTCGTCCATCGTCGTCGATCGCGGCCGCTGGGAAGTCTGCGAAGACTCGCGTTTCCGTGGCCGCTGTGTTGTGCTGCGCCGAGGCAACTACCCATCGCTCGAAGAGTTCGGCATGAACAACCGCATTTCGTCGGTGCGCCCGGTCGAAGGCGGCCGCCGCTACCAGAACGAGATCCCCGAACCCATCGCCGTCGCACCGGTCTATGAGTACCGCCGCCGCGCCGACGAACGCGTCTATGAAGTGCCTGTGACGTCGGTTCGCGCCGTGGTCGGCCCTCCGAACCAGCGCTGCTGGGTCGAGCGCCAGGCCGTTGCCGAGCCATCGCGCGGTGAGCCCAACGTGGGTGGCGCTGTCGCCGGTGCGCTCATCGGCGGCATCCTGGGTCACCAGATTGGCGGCGGCTCCGGCAAGGACGCAGCGACCGCAGCAGGCGTGATCGGTGGCGCGGCCATCGGAGCCAACCAGGGTCGCGGCCCCGGCGGCACGACCATCGTCGAGCGTGATGTGCAGCGCTGCCAGACCACCACGAATGATCGCGTCGAGTACTACGACGTGACCTACAACTACCGTGGCGTCGAGCACCGTGTGCAGATGAGCGCGCCTCCCGGCCGCACGCTCATCGTCAACGAACGCGGCGAGCCGCGCCAGTAAGCAGCAGCTACACCGGCCTGGAAGCGAAAGCCTTCAGGCCGGCCGGTTGAGATTGCCGTGGGCAGTCTGGGTTTGTCCTGCGAGGATGTCCCAGTTGCCCACTTTTTCGTTGGTCTTGATCAGGCGTGACACCAGCAACTGGATGAACGCCTTGTCGAACGAGGTCTGCAGCCCCTCCGACGCCTGCCGGAGCGCCGCGTTCTGGATCTCCAGCACCAGCACATCCGACTCCGCCAGCGCCGTCGCTGTACGCGAGGGCAGGTCCGGTTGCAGGTAGCACATCTCGCCCAGCGTCACACCCGGCCCCAGCACCGTGATCGTGAGGTTGTGGTGGCGGATCGCAACCAGCCCTTCGAGCAGGATGCAAAACGATTTGCCTTCGTCTCCTTCCTGCATCAGCACGTCCCCCGTGGCGTAAGAGTGCAGCGTGCCCAGGCGCAGCGACTCCCACAGCATCGCGTCGTGAAACCCCGCGAAAAAGGGCAGGGCGCGCATCTGCGAGAAACGCTCGGCGTCCCTGTCCTTGGCCCGGCGCTCGGGCAATGCCTTGCTCACCGACACCAGCGCATCGGCGAAATCCTGCCACTGCGCATAGCGGTCGGCCTGCGCCTTCGACAGCGCCTTCATCACCACATCGTCGAGCTCGGGCGGCAGGTCGGGCCTGAGCACACGCGGGGGCGGGGGCATTTCGGTGTTGACCTTGTAGAGCGTCGTGAAGTCGTTTTCGCCCTCGAAGGGATTGCGCCCGGTGAGCAGTTCATAGATCACGATGCCCAGCGAGAACATGTCGCTCTGGTGGGTGCAGACCTGTTCCCTGACCTGTTCAGGCGACATGTAGGAGGGCGAGCCGACCAGGCCCGTGAGCTGCGTCACCTCGCTGCGAAGCGAAAGGGCCGTGCCGAAATCGGTGACCTTGATCGCGCCGTTTTCCTGCAGGATCAGGTTGGCCGGCTTGATGTCGCGGTGGACCAGGCCCTTTTCCTGGGCATGTTCCAGCGCGCTGCAGCACTTGAACGCGATCTCGATCACCTGCGACACCGGCAGGAGCTTGTCGGCCTTGGCAAAGTCGGTGAGCGGCGCGCCGTCGATGTATTCCAGCACCAGGTACGGCGGGCTCGCGTCTTCGTCCACGTCAAAGAGGCGGACCACGTGCGGGTGGTTCAGCTGGCCGGCCATTTGCGCTTCGTTGCGCAGGCGGCGGCGGTAGCGTTGTGCCTGGAACGGGTCTTCCAGCAGGTGCGCGTGGATCTGCTTGATGGCTACGGGTCGCTGGTTGAAGCGATCAAACCCCAGGTACACGGTGCTGCTGGCACCCCGGCCAACCTCGCGCTCGACGGTGTACTTTCCGATATACGCCGGCGTATTGCTGAGCTGTTGGGCCATGGGCTGACGTTACTTGGAAACGCCGCCAATATCAATTGCCTGTCGCCCGCCGATACCGGTTGCGCGTTAGATCAGCCGTGCGAGCAATGGAAAAAAGCTGACATCGGGGTACGGTTGAGGCTCGTCGCCGTTGAGGTTCGGTCCTAGCGGGACGGGCGCGAAACCACTACCCGCCACCGCCTGCGTGCGAGGCAAAGTGTCAGTGTGTCAACAAATCATGGCAACAACAATGGAAGAAAAAGCGCGTCTCACGATATTGATCGACCCCCTCAAGAAGAAGGCATTCGAGGAGCTTTGTGCCTCGCAGGACGTCACGTCCTCGCAGGTGGTACGGATGCTGATCCGGCAGTACCTGGAGAAACACGGCGTGCGTCAGGGGCCCCTGACAGTCAAGAAGGGGCGCGCCCGCTAGGAAAGGCGCCAGGAGAGGGCGCGTGGACGTCAGGTCGGCTTGTGGCGGACGGTGTACCTGACGAAATCATCGGCCGGCACATACTGGTTGTAGAGCGCACGCGCCCGTTCGTTGCCCCCCCGCGTGACCCAGTAAACGCGTGACCAGCCTTCTGCCCGCATGGCATTGAACAGCCAGTCCATCAGTGCCCGGCCCACGCCGCGACTGCGTGCAGCAGGTGTGACGAACAGGTCTTCGAGGTAGCAGACCGGCTGCGTTTCCCACGTGTTCTCATGCACCACGCAATTGGCGAATCCGTACACCTGCCCCTCGACTTCCGCGACGACGCACATCACTGCCGAGTCCGGGTCGAGGATTCGTTGCCAGGTGCGATCGGTCACAGCCTCGGGCACCTTGGCCTCGTAGAAGTCGCAGTAGCTGCGCCAGAGGGCTCGCCACGCTGTTTCGTCAGAGGGAAGGGCGGATCGAATGAGGGGCGCGGCCATCGGAAGATTGTGCCGCGCCCGGGCCGTCAAAGCTGACCGGCAAGCAACACCGCGGCGTGAACGGCCTCGCGCTGCGCACCATCGTGGATCTGGTGGCGGCAACTCGTGCCGTCGGCGACCACGATGGCATCGGGCTGCTTCCTGATTGCCGGCAAGAGGCTCAGCTCTGCCATCTTCATCGAGACATCGTGGTGCGAAGCCTCGTAGCCGAAGCTGCCCGCCATGCCGCAGCAGCTGGTCTCGATCAGCTCGGGCTGCACGCCGGGAATGAGCTTGAGCACGTCGATGATCGGGTTGACGGCATCGAACGCCTTCTGGTGGCAATGTCCGTGCAGCAGCACCTGTTTGCCCAGCGGCTTCAGGCGCGACTTCAGACCTTCGAGCTTGCCGAGTTTCAGTTCGCGCGCCAGGAACTCTTCGAGCAGCAGGGCTTGCCTGGCGATGACCTGCGCGTCGTCGCCCAGGCCCATCGCCAGGGTTTCATCGCGCAGCGTCAGCAGGCACGACGGCTCCAGTCCGACGATGGCGATGCCCTTCTGTGCGAAGGGGAACAGGGACTCCACAACTTCCCTGGCTCTGGCGCGTGCTTCGTCGACCATGCCGCTTGCGAGGTAAGTCCGGCCGCAACACAGGTGCCCGCCGTCCGGCCTGGCCTTGGCAGCGACGTGAACCGTGTAGCCCGCTGCCTGCAACAGCTTGAACGCGGCATGGGCGTTTTCCGATTCGAAGAAGCCGTTGAAGGTATCGACGAAAAGCACCACCGGTTGCGCGGCCGCCAGCACTTCATCCCGGCTTGCGGATGGTGTGTTGCTGTTGAAGAAATGAGCGGCCCGCCACTCGGGCAGGCTGCGTCTGGCCGACAGCCCCAGCACCTTCTCGCCCAGCGATGCAAGCAGCGGGCTGCGGTTGCGCAGGTTGAGCAACCACGCGAAACGGCTGGCGCCGCGCACGTAGTCCGGCAATCGCGCGATCAGCTTGTCCTTGAGCGTGTAGCCGTGCCTGGCCTTGTAGTGATGCAGGAATTCCACCTTCATCTTCGCCATGTCCACGCCGGTGGGGCAGTCGCGCTTGCAGCCCTTGCAGCTCACGCACAGGTCGAGCGCATCTTTCACCGTATCGGACGCAAGCCCGTCTGCACCCAGCTGGCCTGACAGCGCGAGCCGCAAGGTGTTCGCGCGGCCTCGGGTGAGGTGCTTCTCGTCGCGTGTCACGCGGTAGCTCGGGCACATCGTGCCCGCATCGAACTTGCGGCAGTGGCCGTTGTTGTTGCACATCTCCACGGCCTTGGCAAACCCTTGCGCGGGGTCGCCGCCCGTGCCGGGTGCGGAGGTCCGCTCGGTGGCTGGATCGTTCTGGACGTTCCAGGTGCTCCAGTCCAGGGCAGTCTTCACCGGGATCACGCGGTAGGACGGCGCAAAGCGCATCAGGCGCGTGTCGTCCATGCGCGGCGGGTCGATGATGCGCTGCGGGGAGAGCAGGTTCTGCGGATCGAGGAAGGTCTTGATCTGCGCGAAAGCCTCGGTGATCTTCGGCCCGAACTGCCACTGGATCCATTCGCCGCGGCACAGGCCGTCGCCATGCTCGCCGCTGTAGGCACCCTTGAACTTGCGAACCAGCGCGGAGGCTTCTTCGGCAATCGCGCGCATCTTGGGCGCACCGTCCTTGCGCATGTCCAGGATGGGCCGTACATGCAGCGTGCCCACCGACGCGTGCGCATACCAGGTGCCCTTGCTGCCGTACTTGCGAAACACCTGCGTGAGGCCGTCGGTGTATTCGGCCAGGTGCTCCAGCGGCACGGCGCAGTCTTCGATGAAGCTCACCGGCTTGCCGTCGCCCTTGAGGCTCATCATGATGTTCAGGCCCGCCTTGCGCACGTCCCACAGCTTCTTTTGCGGGCCGTCTTCGGTCATCTGCACGACGGAGCCGGGTAGCCCCAGGTCGCCCATCAACTCGACCAGGCCCGCAAGCTTGCGCACGAGCACGTCGCGGTCGTCTCCGGAGAATTCGACGAGCAGCACGGCGTCGGGCTGTCCGATGACGGCACTGCGAATCACGGGAGCAAACGCGGGGTTCTGCAACGACAGATCGATCATCGTGCGATCGACCAGCTCGACGGCCGACAGCACCGCGTCATGACCACTGCCGCCGTAGGCCACGATGTGCTGCGCCGTGTCCATGGCTTTGTAGAACGTCGGGAAGTTCACGACGCCCAGCACCTTGTGTCTGGGCAGCGGCGACAGTTGCAGCGTGAGCGATTTCGTCAGCGCCAGCGTGCCTTCGCTGCCGACCAGCAGGTGCGCGAGATTCACCGAGCCGTCGGCGGTGTAGGGCTTCTCGTTCTGGTTGCGGAAGATGTCCAGGTTGTAGCCAGCGACGCGGCGCAGCACCTTGGGCCAGCGCTTGTCGATCTCGGGGGCCAGTGCCACGGCGAGGTCTCGCACGCGAAGCCCCAGTTCGCGGGCGGTGCCCACGCAGTCTTCGAAACGCCTGAAGTCGTGCAGCGCCCCATCGGCTGTCCATGCGGTCATGCCCAGCACGTTGTGAACCATGTTGCCGTAGGCGATGCTGCGGCTGCCGCAGGAGTTGTTGCCCGCCATGCCACCGATCGTGGCTTGCGCGCTGGTGGACACATCGACCGGAAACCACAGCCCGGAGTTTTTCAGTGCTGCGTTGAGATGGTCGAGCACGATGCCGGGCTCGACGACGACGGTGCTCGCCCTCGCATCGACTTGCAGGATGTTGCGCACGTACTTGGTGTGGTCGATGACCAGGCCTGCGCCTACGGTCTGGCCGCACTGGCTGGTGCCGCCGCCGCGAGGGACGATAGGCACCTGCAGGTCGCGGCAGATGTCCAGTGCGAGCTTGACCTCGTCACTCGACCGGGGCACGAACACGCCGATCGGCACGACCTGGTAGATCGACGCGTCGGTTGCATAGCGCCCGCGATCGGCAGGCGAGAACAGCACTTCGCCCTGCGTCTCGGACGCAAGGCGCGCGGCCAGGCGGCCGGCCACTTCATTGCTGGCGCGCGCGACGATGTCGTAGGCTTTGCCTTCGGCCTGTTGCGCGACCTTCAGGGGCAGGGGCGCGTTCATTCGCCACCTCCTGCGGCCTGCATGTTCACGCCACGGCGCAACTGGTCCACGACCACATCGCGCTTGTTGTTGAGGTGCGTGACCAGCACATCGCGCATCGCGCTGGGGTCACGTGCAGAAAGCGCTTCGATCATGCGGTCGTGTTCTTCCATCGCGCGCTTCCATTTGTCGCCGTCCTGGTTGGACCGGAAGCGAAGCGCTTGCAGGCGCGCGTTGACCTGGTTGTAGGTGCTGGACAGCACCGGGTTCCTGGCGGCGGCGTTGATCGCGCTGTGGATCTTTGCGTTGAGCCGGTAGTAGCTCGACAGGTCCTTGCGGGTGTAGGCGGCCATCATCTCGAAATGCATGGCCCTGATCTCTGCCAGTTCGTCATCGGTGATGCGTTCGGCAGCGAGTGCACCCGATAGCGCTTCGAGCCCGGCCATCACTTCAAACGTGTTGAGCACGTCGGCTTCGGTCAGTGAAACGGCGATCGCGCCGCGATTGGGAACCAGCTCCACCAACCCTTCCGCCGCGAGCATCTTGATCGCCTCGCGCAGCGGCGTGCGCGACACCTGCAGCACCTCGGCAAGTTCGCGTTCGTTGAGTTTGGCGCCTGGTGCAATGCGGTTTTCAACCAGCATCTGGCGCAGGCGATGCGCCACCTGGTCGTGCAAGGCGGCGCGTGGAATGGCTATCACTTCTGCGGTCATGGCGTTATTTTGTATGCAAAAAAGTCAGCTGTAAAGCTTGCCGGTGTTAGTGAATCGGTATTCACCACTAGTTGACAATCCAATTTTGTATGCAAAAATTCAACTCACCAAGGATTTGAGACCTGCCATGCCCACGCTCGACTTTCACCCCACCGGCCGCCACTTCCTGCAGATTCCCGGGCCGTCGCCCGTGCCCGACCGCATCCTGCGCGCAATGAGCCTGCCGACCATCGACCACCGCGGTCCCGAGTTCGGCGTGCTGGGCATGCAAGTGCTCAAGGGGATTGCCCAGATCTTCCAGACGAAGCACCCCGTCATCATTTATCCGGCCTCCGGCACCGGCGCCTGGGAAGCCGCGCTGGCCAATGTGCTGAGCCCCGGCGACCACGTGCTGATGTACGAGACCGGCCACTTCGCCTCGCTGTGGAACAAGATGGCGCAGCGCCTGGGCCTCAAGCCCGAATTCCTGGGGTTGCCCGGCATCGAAGGCTGGCGCAAGGGCGTGCAGGCGCACCTCATTGAAGAGCGCCTGAAGGCGGACACGCAGCACGCGATCAAGGCAGTGTGCGTGGTCCACAACGAAACATCGACAGGCGTCACCAGCAACATCCTGGCGGTGCGCAAGGCCATCGACGCCGCGAAGCATCCGGCCCTCTTGATGGTGGACAGCATCTCGGGTCTGGCATCGGCCGAGTACAAGCACGACGACTGGGGCGTGGACGTCACCATCAGCGGCTCGCAAAAGGGCCTCATGCTGCCGCCGGGCATCAGCTTCAACGCGGTGTCGCCCAAGGCCATCGAGGCGAGCAAGTCCGCGAAGTTGCCCAAGGCATTCTGGGCCTGGGACGAAATCATCGAGATGAACAAGGGCGGCTACTGGCCGTACACGCCCAACACGAATCTGCTCTACGGCCTGGCCGAAGCCTGCGACATGCTGCTGGCGCCGGAACATGGCGGCTTGCCGGCGGTGTTCGAGCGGCACAAGCGCTGGGGCGAGGGCGTTCGCGCGGCGGTCAAGGCCTGGGGCCTGGAGATCCAGTGCGCCGACCCGGCTGTCTATTCGCCAGTGCTGACCGGCGTGATGATGCCCGAGGGCATCGACGCCGATGCCGTGCGTCGCGTGATCTATGAGCGCTTCGACTGCTCGCTGGGCACGGGCCTTGGCAAGGTGAAGGGACGCATGTTCCGCATCGGGCACCTGGGCGATTGCAACGATCTCACGCTGATGGGTGCGCTGGCCGGCTGCGAGATGGGCATGAAACTGTCGGGCGTCAAGCTCGCGGGTTCAGGCGTGCAAGCCGCCATGGATTTCTTCGCGTCGCATCCCGCGGTGGTGAACTTGCAAAAGGCCGCGTGAAGTGACTGGCGGTCATGAGCAGCACTCACATGGCTGTCATGCCGGACTTGATCCGGCATCCACCGCGAAGCGGCAGCGGCCGTCGAAGGCATGGATTGCGGGTCAAGCCCGCAATGACAGCCTCACCGTTGGCTGTCATGCCGGACTTGATCCGGCATCCACCGCGAAGCGGCAGCGGCCGTCGAAGGCATGGATTGCGGGTCAAGCCCGCAATGACAGCCTGGCTCCCGCACTGGCATCCAGAATCTGTTTGATTTAAATGAAGGAGACAAACATGCAACGCAGAATTTTCGTCGCCGGCACTGCTGCCGCAGCCGCATCCCTTGCATCCCCGATGCTTCGCGCGCAGGGCTTGCCCGCAGGCCCGGTGCGCATCATCGTGGGCTTTGCGCCCGGCGGTGGCACCGACATCCTGGCGCGTGTCATCGGGCAAAAGCTCGGCGACATGTGGAAGACGCAGGTCATCGTCGAGAACAGGGCGGGCGCCTCGGGCACCATCGCCGCCGACTATGTGTCCAAGCAGCCCGGCGACGGCAACACGCTGCTCATGGCTCACATCAACAGCCAGGCCATCACGCCCGGCCTGCAGAAGGTCAACTACGACCCCGCAAAAGACTTCCAGCCTATCGTGCTGGTCGGCGTGACGCCCAACCTGCTGATCTGCAATGAAAGCCAGCCCGCCAAGACCGTCAAGGACCTCGTCGCGCTGTGCCGCGCCAACCCCGGCAAGATCAGCTTCGGTTCTGCCGGCACCGGCAGTGCCCAGCACCTCGCGCTGGAAATGTTCATGCTCGCCGCCAACGTCAAGGCGATCCACGTGCCGTACAAAGGCTCGGGCCCGATGCTCACCGACCTGATCGGCGGCACGATCCAGTACAGCTTCGACACGATGACGGCTGCAACGCCTCACGTGAAGAGCGGCAAGGCGATTGCGCTTGCGCAGACCCGCCAGCAGCGCGTGCCGGCCTACGCCAATGTGCCGACGATGGCCGAGTCGGGCTTCCCCGGTTTCGAAGCCACGACCTGGTACGGTCTTGCCGGCCCGGCCAAGATGCCGGTGGCGATGGCCAAGCGCATGAACGAGGACATCAACAAGGTCATGCAGATGCCTGACGTGATGGAGCGACTTGCTGCTTCGGGCGCGCAGGATGGCGGCGGCTCCACCGAAAAGTTCGGCGACTTCATGCATGCCGAGCAGATCAAGTGGGCAAAAATCATTAAAGACGGCGGCGTCAAAGGCGAGGGCTGATCCGTAGATGACTGCAGCGCGCCCTTTGCCTTTGGAGGGCGTTCGCGTCCTCGATGTCTGCCAGGTCATGGCAGGCCCTTATGCCTGCATGTTGCTCGGAGACCTGGGCGCCGACGTGATCAAGATCGAGCCGCCCGGTGGCGGCGACCAGACGCGCGGCTCGATGGGCTTCAAGATGAAGGGCCCCGACAGCATGGGGTTCCTCAACATGAACCGCAACAAGCGCAGCGTCGCCCTCAATCTCAAGAGCAAGGCAGGGCGCGATGTGCTGCTGCGGCTTGCGAAGGATGCGGACATCCTGATCGAGAACTACCGGCCCGGCGCGATGAAGCGGCTGGGCCTGGGCTATGAGGTCCTGAAAGAAATCAATCCGAAGCTGGTGTACACGAGCATCTCGGGTTTCGGCCAGACCGGTCCATGGTCGGATCGCCCCGGCTTCGACCTGATGGCGCAGGCGATGTCCGGCGTGATGAGCGTGACCGGCTATCCCGGGGGGCCGCCGGTGAAGGCGGGCGTGCCGGTCGCCGACATCGGCTGTGCGCTGTTTGCCGTTTACGCCACGCTCGCTGCGCACATCGGCGCGAAGAAGTCGGGGCAGGGACAGCACATCGATGCGTCGCTGTTCGATTCGGCGCTCGCGTTCTCGATCTGGGACACCAGCGATTACTGGGGCACGGGCAAGCCGCCGGAGCCGCTGGGCACCTCGAACAAGATGACTGCGCCGTACCAGGCGATGCGATCGTCCGATGGCTACTTCGTGATGGGCGCGAACAACCAGAAGCTCTGGCAGTTGCTGTGCAACGTGATCGGCCGCATCGAGCTGCTGGCCGATGAACGCTTCAGCACGATCTCGCTGCGGCTTAAACATCGCGCCGAGCTGGAGGGCGAGCTGGAGCAGACCTTCCGCCAGAACACCAAGGATTATTGGGTCGAGACTTTGCTGGCTGCCGGCATTCCTGCGGGGCCTATCCTCACCTATCCCGAAGCGTTCGAAAGCGAGCATGGACGGGCGCGCGAGATGCGTATCGAGATCGATCACCCGATCGAAGGCAAGGTGCCCAACATCGGCTTTGCAGTGAAGCTCTCGGGCACGCCGCAGCAGGTGCAGCGCCATCCGCCGCTGCTGGGCGAACACACGAGCGAGGTGTTGTCCGAACTGGGTTTTGATGAGGCCGCGCAGGCGGCATTGCGAGAGCAGGGCGCATTCGAAGCATGAGTGACAACACGAAATCCGTACTTGTCGAAGGTGCAACCCGGCTGGTCATTGACGGCCCGGTAGCCACCATCACTTTCGATCGCCCCGCGGCGCGCAATGCGATGACGTGGGCGATGTACGAGGGACTGGTCGCAGCCTGCGAACAACTGCAACGCGAGCCCGGTGTGCGCGTGGCGCTATTGCGCGGCGCAGGCGGAGAAGCTTTCGTTGCTGGTACGGACATCGAGCAGTTCAAGGCGTTCAAGGACGGCCGCGATGGCGTGGCGTACGAGCACCGCATCGACGAATGCGTCGGGCCTCTGGAATCGCTGACCATTCCGACGGTCGCGCTGGTCGAAGGCTGGTGCGTCGGCGGTGGGCTCGTGATTGCAACAGCGTGCGATGTGCGCATCGCGACGCCGTCCGCGCGTTTCGGCGTGCCGATCGCGAAGACGCTGGGCAACTGCCTGTCGGCCTCGAATCTCACCCGCCTGGTGGCGTCATTCGGCAGGCCGCGCGTGCAGCGCATGTTGCTTGCTGCCGAGATACTCGGCGCGCAGGAGGCATTGGCGTGCGGTTATCTGTCCGAGGTGATCGAGCCCTCGCTCATCCATGCCAAGGCAGATGAGCTGTGCCGCAAGCTCGCCGCGCTGGCACCGGTGACGCAGGCCGTGAGCAAGCAGGCGCTGCAACGATTGCTGCTGGCCGATCTGCCCGACGTGAGCGACCTCATCGCACGCGCCTACGGCAGCGAAGACTTCCGCGAGGGCGTCACCGCCTTCACCGCGAAACGCGCCCCAACCTGGCGCGGCCGGTAAGGCTCCTCAATTCCCTCTCCCTCTGGTAGAGGGTTAGGGTGAGGGCAGCCCCCGGTAACACCTGCCGCCTCAATTTCGGTGTGCAATACC
The DNA here is from genome assembly GCA_040386575.1 of Pseudomonadota bacterium. Lineage (GTDB taxonomy): Bacteria > Pseudomonadota > Gammaproteobacteria > Burkholderiales > Burkholderiaceae_C > Ramlibacter. Next base: position 25,016 of record JAZKFI010000033.1, on the reverse strand, counting down.
TGCATGTCCACCGAAACACCACCCCCCACCCCCCTGAAGAAAATCGACCTCACCCAATCCGTCGCAGGCGAGGAAGACCCCGGCGCCTCCATCGACCTGACGCGGATCACACCGGTGCCTCCGAGGCCGTCCCCCGGCACAGAGCGGCCGCAGGACCCCAAAGCCCCGGCGTAAACTGCCGCGCAGGAGGCTCCCCATGAAATCCATCCTGCTTGCGGTGTTCTCACTCGCGCTTTTCACATCGACCGCCCACGCAGCCGAACCCGAACTCATGGCCGCCGTCTCGGTCATGGGCTATGGCTACAAGGTGAAGGTGCTGGTCAACGGCGCGGACATCGGTGTCGAAGGCGGCAAGTCCGAAAATCGTCGCCTTTTCAACAAGGGCAACGACATGGCTGCGCAGGCCGCACCCGCCATCCGCGCCAAAAATTTCGTGCTCGTGCCAGGTATCAACGAGATCGCCATCGAGTACGCCAGGATCGACCCCAAGGGCACGGATTCGCTGGAGATATCCATGCAGGCGCAGGGCTATCCGCAGCCCGTGCTCAGTATCACCAGCAAAACCAGGCCTGCCGACAAGCTGCTGTTGAAAGTGAACCTCGCACCCAAGGCACCGGCCGACTTCAAGCCAGTCGTCATCACCCAATAATTAATTGGGGTCAGATTCCAATTAATCGAATCTACGAGATGCCGCCTGGCCCGGCGTCTGTGGAGAGTGCATCGCTGATGTGCATCGGCGCGCGTAGCACGCCGTCTTCACCGGGGATGGCTTCGATTCCGATGACCGGGGGTTCCCAGTGAACGCTGCCGAAGATGGAAGCGAAGGCTGCGTCTGCCGCGTCGCGGCCCACCGCCAGCCGGACGAAGCCCTGCGGGATTGCCGTGCCTGACGGATCGAACATGAACCAGCGATGGCCCACATACGCTTCGACGTACGCATGGAAGTCCGGAGGGCCGAGCGCTGGATCGGCGCCGAAGTCGAACCCGGTGGTGAAACGAGCGGGAATGTTGACGGCGCGGCACAGGGCAATCATGAGGTGCGCGAAGTCGCGGCAGACCCCTTGCTTGGTGACGAGGGTGTCGCAGGCCGAGGTGGTGCCCTGGGATGAGTTGGACGTGAACTCGACATGCTGCTGCACCCAGTCACGAATCGCGCGGACACGGTCATAGCCTTGCCACAGGCCGCCGAATTGCGCGAAGGCAAAGCGGTGCAGGCGATCCGATTCGCAATAGCGGCTGGGATAGAGGTAGGGGAGCACCTCGGGGGGCAGGGCGGAGATCGGCACTTCCGGCAAGGTCGAAGGCTGTGCGTGGTGCTGCACGAGATCGAGCACAGTCTCGCAGTACACCCGCAGCGGGCCTTCGGTGGCGCGAACGCGCATCCAGCGGGTTTGCGTGGCGGGATCGATCCACGGCGTGGCTTGGGCACGCTGGCCGAAATCGGCGCGTTCCCAGACGATGCGCTGGGCGGGCGTGCGGGCAGCCTGGACGTTGAAGATGAAGTCGCAGGTGGGGGAATTCACCACGTAGTTGAGTTCAACGTGGTATCGCAGACGGATCGGGGGGGCCGGGGCCGGATGGGGGGCGGAAGCGGGGAGTGTCATTGCACCCGATTGTGCAGGTTATGTGCCAGGCTGTGGGCTTCCCCCCGGCTGTCATGCCGGGCTCGCCCCGGTATCCACCGCGAAGCGGCGACGGCCGTTGAAAGACATGGATTGCGGATCAAGTCCGCAATGACAGCCTCTCTTGGGTTGTCATGCCGGGCTTGACCCGGCATCCACCGCGACGCGGGGACGGCCGTTGAAGACATGGATTGCGGATCAAGTCCGCAATGACAGCCTCTTGCGTCAGCCCGCCGCCACCGAATTCACCAGCGCCTGCCCACCGCCATAACTCACCTGCTCAGGCGGCACGCCGCCCAGTGATACGCGGATGGCGCAGTACTTGAACTCCGGAATCTTCGCGAATGGGTCCAGTGCTGCATTCGTCAGCTTGTTGATCGCCGCTTCGTAGTAGCAAAAAGGCACGAACACCGCACCGCGTGGCGAGCTTTCATCGGCGCGCGCGTACAGGGCTACCTGGCCCCGTCGCGACTCGATGGTCACCAGGTCGCCCGGCTGTCCACCCATGGCCGCGAGGTCCAGCGGATGCACCAGCGCCACCGGATCGGGCTCGATCGCGTCGAGCACAGTCGCACGGCGCGTCATGCTGCCGGTGTGCCAGTGCTCCAGCTGTCGGCCGGTGATGAGCACCATCGGGTACTCGGTATCGGGCCGCTCGTTCGCCGGGATGATGTCGGCCGGCACGAACTGCGCGCGACCGCTGTCACGCGGGAAGGTCTCCATGAACACGACCGGATCGCCCGGGTCGCCTTCGTTCACGCAAGGATAGGTCACTGCATGTTCGCGATCGAGCCGGTCCCAGGTGATGCCGCCGATGCTCGGCATCGTGTGACGCATCTCGTCGAACACTTCCGACACATGGTTGTAGTGCCAGCCGCAGCCCAGGCGGTTCGCGATCTGGATGATGATCCAGAGGTCCTGCCGCGCATCGCCAGGAGGGTTGATGGCCTTGCGGCCCATCTGCACCAGGCGGTCGGTGTTGGTGAAGCTGCCGTCCTTCTCGGGGAAGGCGCTCGCAGGCAGGATGACGTCTGCGAGGTACGCCGTCTCGGTCAGGAAAATGTCCTGAACGACCAGGTGATCCAGCGCTGCCAGTGCTTCGCGCGCATGGTTGGCATCGGGGTCGGACATCGCCGGGTTCTCGCCCTGCACGTACATGCCCTTGATGCCGCCCTTCTTGATGGCGTGCATCACCTCGACGACGGTCAGGCCGACGTCCGCATCCAGCGTGCCGGGCGCGAGCTTCCAGGCCTTCTCGAAACTGGCGCGCACTTCAGGCCGCGTGACGTGCTGGTAGTCGGGCAGCATCATCGGGATCAGGCCCGCGTCGGATGCGCCCTGCACATTGTTCTGTCCGCGCAGTGGATGCAGGCCGGTGCCGGGACGACCGATCTGGCCGGTCATCAATGCAAGTGCGATGAGGCAACGCGCGTTGTCGGTGCCGTGCACGTGCTGCGAGACGCCCATGCCCCACAGAATCATCGAGCCCTTGGACTTCGCATACAGCCGCGCCACATAACGCAGCGTGTCGGCGTCGATGCCGCAGATCGGTGCCATCGCTTCGGGGCTGTAGCCCTCGACGTTCTTGCGAAGCTCTTCGTAGCCGATGGTGCGCTCGGCGATGAAGGCTTCATCGACCAGGCCTTCATTGACGATGACGTGCATCATCGCGTTGAGCATGGGCACATCGGTGTCTGGCTTGAACTGCAAATGACGATGCGCCATCCGCGTGAGGTCCGAGCGGCGCGGATCCATCACGATCAGCTTCGTGCCGTTCTTGACCGCGTTTTTGATCCAGGTGGCGGCCACCGGGTGATTCACCGTCGGGTTCGCGCCGATGATCACGACCACATCGGCCTTGGTCACGTCCATGACCGGATTCGACACGGCGCCGGAGCCGATACCCTCCAGCAGCGCAACGACCGACGAGGCGTGGCACAGGCGAGTGCAGTGATCGACGTTGTTGCTGCCGAAGCCGGTGCGCACCAGTTTCTGGAACAGGTACGCCTCTTCGTTGCTGCCCTTGGCAGAGCCGAAGCCCGCCAGCGATTTCTTGCCGTACTGGTCGCGGATCGCAGCGAGCTTGCCGCCTGCGAATTCCAGCGCTTCTTCCCAGGTCGCTTCGCGGAACACTTCCATGACGCGGTCCGGGTCCATCTCGAAGTCGCCCGTCTTGGGCACGCCTTCGCGGCGGATCAATGGCTTGGTCAGGCGGTGCGGGTGGTGCGCGTAGTCGAAGCCATAACGGCCCTTGACGCACAGTCGTCCGTGGTTGGCCGGGCCGTCGCGGCCCTCGACAAACAGGATCTTGTCGTCCTTGACGTTGTAGGTGAGCTGGCAGCCGACGCCGCAATACGGGCAGACGGACTCGACCTGCTTGTCCGGGACGCTGAGCGCCGCATCACGGGCGGGCATGAGCGCGCCGGTCGGGCAGGCCTGCACGCATTCGCCGCAAGCCACGCAGGTGGACGCGCCCATCGGGTCGTCCATGTCGAAAACGATTTTGGCCGAGTCGCCGCGAAAGGCCAGGCCGATCACGTCATTGACCTGTTCGTCGCGGCAGGCGCGCAGGCAACGCGTGCACTGGATGCACGCATCGAGGTTCACTGCAATGGCGGGGTGCGAGAGATCGGGCGGCGTGCTGGCGCGCGCTTCGAATCGCGGCTTGCCCACGCCGATCTTCGCGGCCCACTCGTCCACCTCGTTGTGGCGCGTGAAGTCGGCCTCGGGCATGTCCGACAGCAGCAGTTCGAGCACCAGCTTCTGCGATGCGACGGCGCGTTCGCTGTCGGTCGTCACGGTGATGCCGTTGGCGGCGGTGCGGCAGCAAGAGGGCGCGAGCACGCGCTCGCCCTTGATCTCGACCATGCACGAGCGGCAGTTGCCGACGGCTTCGAGGCCGTCCTTGTAGCAAAGGTGCGGTACGGCCACGCCTTCGCGCTTGCAGACGTCCAGGATGCTTTCGTTGGCGCGTCCCGTCACTTCCTTGCCGTTGAGGCTGAAGGTGACAGTAGGCACTTCGAGTTGCGCGAGTTCTTGTCGTGTGATGGCGTTCATGTTCGGGCCCTTACTTCAGCTCGTGCGGGAAATACTTCACCACGCAATCCATGGGATTGGGCGCGGCCTGCCCCAGGCCGCAGATGGATGCATCGCGCATGACCAGCGACAGGTCGGCCAGTAGCGCGAGATCCCATTTGGGTTGTTCCATCAGGTGCGCAGCCTTGGCCGTGCCCACGCGGCAGGGCGTGCACTGGCCGCACGACTCGTGATGGAAGAACCGCATCATGTTGCGGGCCGCGTCGGTGGCCGTGTCGTGATGCGAGAGCACCATCACCGCAGCCGATCCGATGAAGCAGCCATAGGGTTGCAGCGTGTCGAAGTCCAGTGGAATGTCGTTCATCGTCGCAGGCAGGATGCCGCCCGACGCGCCGCCCGGAAGGTAGGCGTAGAAGCTGTGACCGTCCTGCATGCCGCCGCAATATTCGTCGATGAGTTCCTGGATCGTGATGCCGGCAGGCGCGAGCTTCACACCCGGGTCTTTCACGCGGCCCGAGACCGAAAACGACCGCAAGCCCTTGCGGCCGTTGCGGCCATGCGATGCAAACCACTCGCCGCCTTTTTCGAGGATGTCGCGCACCCAGTACAACGTCTCGAAGTTGTGCTCCAGCGTGGGACGGCCGAACAGGCCCACCTGCGCCACATAGGGCGGGCGCAGACGCGGCATGCCGCGCTTGCCTTCGATCGATTCGATCATCGCGGACTCTTCGCCGCAGATGTAGGCGCCTGCACCGCGCCGCAGCTCGATGTCGGGCATGCCCAGGAAGGCAGCGGACTGGCGCAGCTTCTCCAGCTCGGCCTGCAGCAGCGCGCGGCAACCGTGGTATTCATCGCGCAGGTAAACGTAGATCTTCTCGATGCCGACGGCCCATGCCGCGATCAGCATGCCTTCGAGGAAACGGTGCGGATCGCGCTCCAGATAAAAGCGATCCTTGAACGTGCCGGGCTCGCCTTCGTCGATGTTGATAGCCATCAGGCGGGGGCCCTGCTCGGCGCGAACGATGCGCCATTTGCGACCCGCAGGAAAGCCTGCGCCGCCCAAGCCGCGCAGGCCCGAATCTTCCATCACCTTGATGACCGACTCGACGTCGCGCTTGCCGGAGATGCATTCCTTGAGGAGGGCGTAACCACCGGCAGCTTCGTACTCCGCCATACCGGTGTAGGCCTCGGGGATGTGGTGCACCGTTCCCGCATTCGCCTTCGCAACGATGGTTTCGCAGGTCGCGTTGGGCACCGGGTGTTGACCGACGACCGCAGCCGGAGCCTGCTCGCAGCGCCCGATGCAGGGCGCTGCAATCACGCGGATTTCGCGGCCCAGCAGCGCGGGCAGCTTCGCCAGCAAATCCTTCGCGCCGGCCATCTCGCAAGCCAGCCCATCGCACACACGCACCGCCAGCGGTGCAGGCGCATCCTGGCCTTCCTTGACCACATCGAAGTGGTGATAGAAGCTCGCCACTTCATACACCTCGGTTTGCGCCAGGCGCATTTCCTGCGCGAGCGCAGCCAGGTGCGTGGAGGGCAGGTGGCCGAACTCGTCCTGTATCTTGTGCAGGTGCTCGATCAGCAGGTCGGCGCGGCGCGGCTCATCGCCCAGCAGTCGTTGTACGTCGGCCAATGCGGCGGGATCGACCCGCCGGCCCTTCGGTGCCTGGCGTTTTCGCTCTTTGGTGACGGGCGCGTTGACTTCGGCGCGATGGACTGCAATGGGGATGACAGGATGGTTCATTTTTCTTTCAGATCACCCGCTCGGCCCGCAGCGCCGAGATGGCTTCGGCGCTGAAGCCCAACTGGCCCAGCACTTCTTCCGTGTGCTCGCCCAGCAGGGGTGAGCGGGTAACGTCGGTCGGGCTGTCCGACATCTTGATGGGGTTGCCGACGGTGAGGTATTTGCCGCGCGTGGGGTGGTCCACCTCGACGATGGTGCCGGTCTCGCGCAGGGCTGGCTCTTCCGCGATCTCTTTCATGGACAGGATCGGGCCGCAGGGAATGTCGTATTTGTTCAGGATGTCCATGGCCTCGAACTTGGTCTTGGTCATGGTCCATTCCTCGATGCGCCTGAAGATGGGCTTGAGGTGCAACAGGCGCGCCGCCGGCGTTGCATAGGCTTCGTCTTCGATCCAGTCGGGCTCGCCGATCACCTTGCACACCGCAGGCCACACGGCCGCCTGCGTGATGAAGTAGATGTAGGCGTTGGGGTCGGTCTCCCAGCCCTTGCACTTGAGGATGGAGCCGGGCTGGCCGCCGCCCGATGCATTGCCCGCGCGCGGCACCGCAGCGCCGAACTTGCCGTCCGGGTATTGCGGATATTCGTGCATGGTGTGCGTGCGTTCCAGCCGCTGCTGGTCACGCAGTTTCACGCGGCACAAGTTGAGCACGGCGTCCTGCATCGGCGCCAGCACCTTCTGGCCGCGGCCGGTCGTGTTGCGCTGGTAGAGCGCGGCGACGATGCCCAGGGCCAGGTGCAGGCCGGTGCCGCTGTCGCCGATCTGCGCGCCGGTCACCATCGGGGGGCCGTCGTCGAAGCCGGTGGTCGATGCCGAGCCGCCCGCGCACTGCGCCACGTTCTCGTACACCTTGCAGTCTTCGTACGGGCCGGGGCCGAAGCCCTTGACCGATGCGACGATCATTCGTGGATTGATCTTCTGGATGTGTTCCCAGGTAATACCCATGCGGTCGAGCGCGCCGGGCGCGAAGTTCTCGACCAGCACGTCGCAGGTCTCGATCAGCTTGTCGAGCACTTCGCGGCCCTTGGGCTTTTTGGTGTCGAGGGTGATCGAGCGCTTGTTGTGGTTCAGCATCGTGAAATACAGGCTGTCCACACCAGGGATGTCGCGCAGTTGCCCGCGTGTGGCGTCGCCTTCGCCGGCGCGCTCCACCTTGATCACGTCAGCGCCGAACCACGCCAGCAGCTGCGTGCAGGTCGGTCCGGACTGGACATGCGTGAAATCGAGGATGCGGACCCCGTCCAATGCTTTGCTCATGAATAACCCCGTAAGTTGAAAACGTTTCGCTCAACTTCGATGGTAGTCACTCTGCAATAGGCCACTTTGAACCTCAAGTTCCGGCAGTCGGCACTGCCGGGGCAGGATTTGCCGCTGCAGCCGCTGCTTCCAGCTCGGTCAGGCGCTTTTTCAGGGCGCGGTCCTCGGCGAATTTGGCCGATTCGTCGCGCACGACCGCCACGATGGAGGCGACCTTGCCGTCTGCGCCGTGGAGCAGGGCGACCGTGAAGGAGATGGACATGGTGTGCCCGTCCTTGTGGACGGCCGGCACGCGCAATACGTCGTTGCCGTACCGGGTGATCCCGGTTTCCATGGTCTTGTGATAGCCGTCCCAGTGCCGCTGCTGCTGGCGCTGGGGAATGATGATGTCCAGGGACTTGCCCAGGGCCTCGGCTTCCGGATGGCCGAACATGCGTTCGCAGGCCGGGTTCCAGAGGATGATGTTGCCCTGTGCGTCGCAGGCGACGATGGCGTCTCCCACGGCGGCGACCAGCGCTTCGTAATCGATTGGCGATTTCATCTGGAATTCTCCTTTGCGGGCCGGCCGTTGAAGGCGAGCTCAAGTAAAGACGGCGCCGAAATTGACGCCGTCTTTTGCCAGTGTGCCCCGTGGGGCAGCTAGATCAGACGACTTCCTTGGTGTGCATTTCGGCGATCTGTTCCTTGGTGTAGCCCAGTTCGGCCAGCACTTCGTCGGAGTGTTCGCCCAGCAGGGGCGAGCCGGTGATCTCGGGCTTCATGTCCGAGAACTTGATCGGGCTGCCCACGGTGAAGTAGTTGCCGCGCGTCTTGTGCGGCACTTCGACGATGGAGCCGCTGGCGCGCAGGGACTCGTCGTGCAGCAGTTCCTTCATCGACAGCACCGGTGCGCAAGGAATGTCGAACTTGCGCAGGATGTCCACGGCTTCGAACTTGGTCTTGTCCTTGAGCCAGTCTTCGATGGTCGCGAAGATCTCGGTGATGTGCGGCTGGCGTGCCTTGGGCGTCATGTACGCCGGGTCCGTCTTCCACTCGGGCTTGCCCAGTGCGTCGCAGATCGGTGCCCAGGCGTGGCCCTGCACCGTGAAATAGATGTACGCGTTGGGGTCGGTCTCCCAGCCCTTGCACTTCAGGATCCAGCCTGGCTGGCCGCCGCCGCCGGCGTTGCCGCCACGGGGCACCACGTCGCTGAACGTCTCGTGCGGGTACTGTGGATACTCTTCCAGGTAGCCCAGGCGATCCAGGCGCTGCTGGTCGCGCATCTTCACGCGGCACAGGTTCAGCACGCTGTCCTGCATGGACACGGCAACCTTCTGGCCCTTGCCGGTCTGCTGGCGGCCGATGATGGCCGTCAGGATGCCGATGGCCAGGTGCATGCCGGTGTTGCTGTCGCCCAGCGCTGCGGCCGAAATCATCGGGCCGGAGTTCTCGCCCTTCCACCAGCCGGTGGTCGAAGCGGCGCCGCCTGCGCACTGCGCAACGTTCTCGTACACCTTCAGGTCTTCGTAGTGGTGGCCGTCAGAAAAGCCCTTGACCGAGGCCAGGATCATCTTGGGGTTGAGTTCCTGGATGCGGGCCCAGGTAAAGCCCATGCGGTCCAGCGCGCCGGGGCCGAAGTTCTCGACCATCACGTCCGATTCGCGGATCAGCTTTTCCAGCACTTCCTTGCCCAGCGGCTTCTTGGTGTCCAGGGTCAGCGAGCGCTTGTTGCTGTTGAGCATGGTGAAGTACAGCGCGTCGACATTGGGGATGTCCTGCAGCTGCGTGCGGGTCACGTCGCCGGAGCCGGGACGCTCGACCTTGATCACGTCGGCGCCGAACCAGGCCAGCAGCTGGGTGCAGGCGGGACCGGCCTGCACGTGCGTGAAGTCGATGATCTTGATGCCGTTGAGGGGTTTGTTGCTCATTGCGTTGCTCCTTGGAATTTTCAAAAAATCGCTGAATACGTCGATCGGTTATTTCTTCTTGGCGGTCTGCGGATTCAGGCTCGTGATGCGGCCGCTTTCGGTGCCGGCGGTCTCATCGATGATGGCGTTGATCAGGGTCGGCTTGCCCGATGCGATGGCTTCGGTCAGCGCCTTTTCCAGCTCGGCCGGGTTGTTGGCAACCACGCCCACGCCACCGAAAGCCTGCATCATCATTTCGTAGCGTGCGCCCTTGACGAACACCGTGGGGGCAGGGTCGCCGCCGGTCGGGTTCACGTCGGTGCCCTTGTACACGCCGTTGTTGTTGAAGACGATCACGCAGACGGGCAGGTTGTAGCGGCAGATGGTTTCGACTTCCATGCCGCTGAAACCGAACGCGCTGTCGCCTTCGATCGCGATCACGGGCTTGCCGGTCGTCACGGCGGCAGCGACTGCGAAGCCCATGCCGATACCCATGATGCCCCACGTGCCCACGTCCAGGCGCTTGCGCGGCTCGTACATGTCCACGATGCTGCGCGCGAAGTCGAGCGTGTTGGCGCCTTCGTTCACGACGATGGCATCCGGGCGAGCCTTCACCTGGTTGCGGATCACGTTGAGCGCGCTGTGGAAGTTCATCGGAACCGGATCCTTGGCGAGCGTCTCGGCCATCTTGGTCAGGTTCTTGTCCTTGCGCTCGGCCACGGCCTGCGTCCAGTCGGCAGGTGCCTTGGCCCAGCTGTTTCCCATGCCGGCCAGCAGTGCGCCGACGCATGAACCGATGTCGCCCACCAGCGGCGCGGCAATCGCCACGTTGCTGTCGGCTTCGATCGGCGAGATGTCGATCTGGATGTATTGCTTGGAGCCTGGCGTGCCCCAGGTCTTGCCCTTGCCGTGCGAGAGCAGCCAGTTCAGGCGCGCACCGACCAGCATCACGACGTCGGCTTCAGCCAGTGCGTACGAGCGGGTGGCAGATGCCGACTGCGCGTGCGTGTCGGGCAGCAGGCCCTTGGCCATCGACATCGGCAGGTAAGGGATGCCCGACTTTTCGATGAGCGCGCGGATGTCTGCATCGGCCTGTGCGTAGGCTGCGCCCTTGCCCAGGATGATGAGAGGACGCTTGGCGTTCTTGAGCAGGTCGAGTGCGCGCTGCACGGCGTCCGGCGCGGGGATCTGGCGTGGAGCGGGATCGACAACCTTGATCAGCGACTTCAGGCCCGCCTGCAGCTCCATGGTCTGCGCGAAGAACTTGGCAGGCAGGTCGAGGTACACGCCACCGGGGCGGCCCGACACGGCCGAGCGAATGGCGCGCGCAATGCCCACGCCGATGTCTTCTGCATGCAGCACGCGGTAGGCGGCCTTGCAAAGCGGCTTGGCGATGGCCAGCTGGTCCATCTCTTCGTAGTCGCCTTGCTGCAGGTCCACGATCTCGCGCTCGCTGGAGCCGCTGATCAGGATCATCGGAAAGCAGTTGGTCGTCGCGTTGGTCAGCGCCGTGAGGCCGTTGAGAAAGCCCGGTGCGGACACCGTGAGGCAGATGCCGGGCTTTTGCGTGAGGAAGCCTGCGGCAGCTGCGGCGTTGCCGGCGTGCTGCTCATGGCGGAAAGAGATCATGCGCATGCCTTCGGCCTGGGCCATGCGCGTCAGGTCGGTGATCGGGATACCCGGCAGGCCGAAGATCGTGTCGATGTCGTTGAGCTTCAGTGCTTCGATGAGCAGGTGGAAGCCGTCGATGGTTTCTGCGGATTGCGTTTCGTTGGTCATGTTTGGATGTCTCGTCAAGGTCTTCGCACGAAGGGCCCGCGCCCTCTGGCCTTCAGGGCTCAATGGAAGCGTCGGGGTATCATAGGAATCGCCTTGTCAACCTCCATTGACCACGGTCAACTTTCGGGTAATCGGTCTCTTTTCCTCTCGCATGACGGCTATTCAAAACCATTCAGAACGAAATGTCATTCGCGTGCAACTCGCGCAGAACATGGTCTTGAAAGGAATGAATTCGGGCCAGAGCGCTGAACTCGAGTCGCACCTGGTGGTCGTTGACTGCCAAAAGGGCGATTACCTGCTGCATCAGGGCGTTCACGACATGGAGCAGTACTTCATCCTGGACGGCATCCTGAAGCGCGTGGTGGCCAACCAGCAGGCCAAGGAAATGATCCTGCGGTTTGCCGATGAGCGAAACATGGAAACGAGCTATGCCGCCTGGCGGCTCGGAACGCCGGCGCCTTACAGCATCGTTTGCGTGACCAAGGCGCGGGTCGCCAAGCTGCCCATGCCCGAATGGGTCGCGTTTCTCGCCAAGAATCCCGGCATCAAGGAATCGTTCGAATACCAGGTGATGGAGCTCATGAGTGAAATCATGGCGCACACCATCACGCTGCACCTGCTCGATGCGCCGGGTCGGGTCAAGCGGTTCCTGCGCAAGCACCCGGACCTGTTCGAGCGCATTCCCAAGAAGGAACTGGCTTCTTACCTGAATCTGTCGGCGGAGACGCTGAGCCGGTTGAAGCAGCGCGGGAAGATCTAGGCGGCAGCCGCTTCGCGGTGGATGCCGGATCAAGTCCGGCATGACAACCGTAGAGGCTGTCATTGCGGGCCGAGACCGCAGGGATCCTGCGAATCCGCCGCAATCCATGACTTCATGACAGCCGCAGTGGACAAAAAAAAGGGGCCTTGCGGCCCCTTTCTTTTCGTCCCAACCCGTGGGATCAGTCCACCGGCTGCTCTGCCGGCAGGTCCGGCTGCTTGGGTGGGCGAACCTTGGCGATCAACCTGGAGATGAGCGGCCAGAACAGCAGGAGCAGCGCCAGCGTGGTGATGCCGCCGACCAGCGGGTTCGAGTACATGATCGACAGCTCGCCCTGCGACACCAGCATCGCCTGGCGGAACGAATCTTCTGCCTTGTCGCCGAGCACCAGTGCCAGCACCAGCGGCGCGAGCGGGTAGTCGAGCTTCTTGAACAGGTAGCCGACGACACCGAACAGCATCATGAGCCAGATGTCGAGCATCGCGTTGTGCACGGTGTAGGCACCAATCGCACAGATCACGATGATCACCGGGGCGATGATCGAGAACGGAATGCGCAGGATCGAAGCAAACAGCGGCACGGTGGTCAGCACCACGATCAGGCCGACCAGGTTACCCAGGTACATGCTGGCGATCAGGCCCCACACGAAATCCTTCTGCTCGACGAACAGCAGCGGTCCGGGCTGCAGGCCCCAGATCAGCAGGCCACCCAGCAGCACAGCGGCGGTGGGCGATCCGGGGATGCCCAGGGCCAGCATCGGGAGCAGGGCGCTGGTGCCGGCTGCGTGAGCGGCCGTCTCGGGAGCGATCACGCCTTCGATTTCGCCGTTGCCGAAATTCGCACCGTTCTTGGACATCTTCTTGGCCAGGCCGTAGCTCATGAACGAAGCCGGTGTCGCGCCGCCGGGCGTGATACCCATCCAGATGCCGACCAGCGAGCTGCGGATCGAGGTCATCCAGTACTGCGGCAGCTTCTTCCAGGTCTCGAACACCACCTTGGCATTGATCTTGGCGCTCTTGCCCGAGAACTCCAGGCCCTCTTCCATCGAGATCAGGATTTCGCCGATACCGAACAGTCCGATCACGCCGATCAGGAAGTCAAAGCCGCGCATCAGGTCGGGAATGCCGAACGTCAGGCGCAACTGGCCGGTCACCGTGTCCATGCCCACGGCTGCGAGTGCAAAGCCGAGCGTCATGGAGGCCAGGATCTTGAACGGCGAGCCCTTGCCCATGCCCACGAAGCTGCAGAAGGTCAGCAGGTACACCGCAAAGAATTCGGGTGGACCGAACTTCAGCGCGAACTTGGCAACCATAGGCGCCAGGAACGTGATCATCACCACCGCAACGAAGGCGCCGACGAACGACGAGGTGAACGCCGCTGTGAGTGCTGCACCGGCATGGCCTTTTTGCGCCATCGGGTAGCCGTCGAACGTGGTTGCGACCGACCAGGGCTCACCCGGAATGTTGAACAGCACCGAGGTGATGGCGCCGCCGAAAAGCGCGCCCCAGTAGATGCATGACAGCATGACGATCGCCGAAGTGGGCGACATGCTGAAGGTCAGTGGCAGCAGGATGGCGACGCCGTTGGCGCCTCCGAGTCCCGGCAGGACGCCGATAAGCACCCCCAGGATGATGCCCACGAACATCAGCAGGATGTTCATCGGCGTCAGGATGACACCGAATCCCTGTATGAGCGCGCTAATTTCGTCCATGACGTAGTCTCTTTTGAGGTGTTGTTGTTCAGTAGCCGAGGAAGTGCAGCGGATCGAGCATGCCCTTGAACAGCGGCACCTTGAACCAGACTTCGAACATGAGGAAAAAGAGCGTGATGACTGCCACTGAAATGATCACGCTCTTGATCCAGGAGTACTTGCCCATGATGATCATGAACAGCGCGATGTAGATCGCAGAGCCGAGGTACAGGCCCAGGAACTGCACGGCTGCCACATAGACGAGCGCCGGGACCAGCACCGAGATCACGCGGCGAAGCTGCACGTTGTCCACGAAGATTTCGGTGCTGCGTTTTTTGCTGAGGACGTTTTGCCAGAAAACGCCCACCGCCGAAATGCACAGGATCACCCCGATGTAGAACGGAAAGTAGCCTGCGCCCGGACCATCGGTTGTCCAGCCGGAACCCAGTGACCGGCTGCCGATGATCACCGTGAGGCCCAGCACGAGGATCAGCGCTGCAACCACGCCCTCGACGATGTAGGTGGGTACGCCGACGCGCTCAGCGCCGTTTTCTTCGACTGGTTCCATATGAACTCCCGCTGGGTTGCCGTCCGCCCCCGAAAAGGCCGACAGTGAAAATTGATTGAGGGGTGAGGGCGGACGCGCCGATCGGCGCAGCCCGCATCAAAAACCGCAAGCGCCCACGAGCGGGGCGCGTTGCATCACTTGGCCATGAAGCCGGCTTCCTTCATCAGGTCGCGGTGCATGTTCTCGGCATTGGTGAGCCACTTGGTGTACTCGTCACCGGTCATGGCGGTCTGGTTGAACGCGCCCTTTTCCATGTATTCCTTCCAGTCCGGTGTATCGCGAACCTTCTTGAGCAGGTTCACGTAGTACTCGGTCTGGTCCTTGGTCACGCCCGGAGCCATGAAGATGCCGCGCAGCATCACGTAGTCGGTCGCCACGCCTGCTTCCTTGCAGGTGGGGATATCGCCCCAGGACATCGTGTCGGTCACCTTGGCCTTGTAGGGCATGCGGGTGTCGTCGAACACGCACAGCGCGCGCAACTGGCCTGCGCGCCACTGGGCCACGGCTTCGATCGGGTTGTTCACGCTGGAGTCGATGTGCTTGCCGACCAGTTGCACGGCCACATCGCCGCCGCCCTTGAACGGGATGTAGATGAACTTGGTGCCGGTGGCCTTTTCGATGCCGACGGTCAGGATCTGGTCTTCCTGCTTGGAGCCGGTGCCGCCCATCTTGAACTTGCTCGGGCCCGCAGCCTTGACGGCAGCGAAGTAGTCCTTGGCCGTCTTGTGCGGCGACTCTGCGTTGACCCACAGAACGAACTGGTCCAGCGCCATCATCGACACCGGCGTCATGTCACGCCAGTTGAACGGGACACCGGTCGCCAGGGGCGTGGTGAAGAGGTTGGACAGCGTGATGATGATCTTGTGCGGGTCGGCCTTGGCTTCCTTGACGGCCAGGAAGCCTTCGGCGCCTGCGCCACCGGACTTGTTGACCACGACCAGCGATTCCTTCATCAGCTTGTGCTTGACGATCACGCCCTGGATGAATCGTGCCATCTGGTCCGCGCCGCCACCCGTGCCTGCTGGCACGACGAACTCAACAGGCTTGCTCGGCTCCCACGCTGCATGGGCCGGCATCATGGCCAGCACGGCCGATGCGATCGTGCCTGCTGCCACCTTGGCGAAATGTTTTCCAACTGCCTTGAATCGGGTGTTCATCGGTTTGTCTCCTGTGTGTGATGCTGTGAGGCCGCCGGGCAATGGGAGCTCCGGAAGCACACGACCACATCATGGTCTTACTGAGTCGCCGAAACACTCTTGACACCGATCAAGATTGCGCATTTTTGGGCTTGTCCAAGGGTTTGTCCTGAGGAAGGGCTGGCTGCATCGTCGTCGCGCCGGGGCTCCATACGTAATTGCCCTTCTTGCGCGCCCATCGTCCGGGCCAGCAATTTGACCAGCGCGAAAACCGTATCGATATGTGGCGTCGGCGTGCCGGTCAAACGGCCGAGTTCGACGACCGCGCCGACCAGCGCGTCGATCTCCGGATCGCGTCCGGCTTCGATGTCCTGCAACATCGAGGTCTTGTGCTTGCCGACCTTTTCGGCGCCCGCGATCCGCTGCTCCAGCGACACCCGAAACGCGATGCCCAGGCGCTGCGCCACGGCCTGGGCTTCCACCATCATGCTGGTGGCGAGCTCGCGGGTGAGCGGAAACTGGCAGATGTCCACCAGGGTGGAATGCGAAAGGCTGCTGATCGGGTTGAAGGTGAGGTTGCCCCAGAGTTTCAGCCAGATCTCGCTGCGGATGTTGTCCAGAACGGGCGCTTTCAGCCCGGCGCGGATGAAGCATTCCGAGATGCGCGTGACACGCTCGGTGGTCGTGCCATCGAGCTCTCCCAGGGGAAAGCGTTCGCCTTCGACATGTCGCACCACGCCGGGCTCGACCAGCTCGCAGGCCGGGTACACCACGCAGCCGATGACGCGCCCGGGCGCAATCAGTTCGGCGAGGCGGCCGCCCGGATCGACGCTGCGGACGACGGTGCCCTCAAGCTCGCCGCCGTGCTTGTGGAAATACCAGTACGGAATGCCGTTTTGCATGGTGACCACGCAGGTCTGCGGGCCGAGCAGGTGCGCGAGGTCGGCGGCGACAGCTTCGAGCTGGTGGGCTTTGACGGCCACGATGACGAGGTCCTGCTCGCCGGTGGCCGCGTAGTCGTTGCTGGCCTTGACGCCATGCGCGACGTGCTCCGATCCGTCGCTCTTGATGAGTTTGATGCCGTTCTCGCGGATGGCGCAGAGATTGGCGCCTCGCACCATGAATGTCACATCTTCCCCGGCCAGCGCGAGTTTCGCGCCGACGTAGCCGCCAATGGCGCCCGCCCCGATGATTGCAATTTTCACGACAGCTCCACAGATAGTTAAAGAAACCGGTTGGTGAGCGTGCCGATGCCCGCTATCGCGACTTCCACGGTGCTGCCCGGCTTCATCGAGCCCACGCCGACAGACGTGCCGCACAGGATGAGGTCGCCGGGGTTCAGGGTCATGTCCTGCGAGATGAGGCTGACCAGCCGCTGCACCGGAAAGCGCATGTCGTTGATGGGGTAGTTCTGCCGCTCCACGCCATCGAGCAGTGTTCGCACGACGAGCGTGGCGGGGTCCAGGCCGGTCGCTACCGAAGGGCCGAACGGACAGAACGTGTCGAAGCCCTTGGCTCGCACCCATTGGGCAAAGGACGCGTCACGGTGCAGGATGTCCGCGGCCGTCACATCGTTGACGCAGGTGTAGCCCAGCACGTGATCCAGCGCGTCGTCTTCGCTGACCTGCTTGCAGGTCTTGCCGATGACCACCGCCAGTTCGCCTTCGAACACGATCTTGCCGTCGCAGCCGGGGTGGCGGATGATGCCGCCCGGCTCCAGGAATGAGTTGGGTGCCTTGAGCAGGTACAGCGGCTCTGCGGGCACGGGCAGGTTGAGCTTGTCGCCCAGCGCGTGGAAGTTGTTCCACAGCGCTATCACCTTGGTCGGAACCACAGGCGTGAGCAGGCGCACGGCGCCCAGCGGCACGACCTCGCCGGTGGGCTGCGCATCCGAGAACATGCTGCCCTTGCAAACGCGAATCGCGTCGCCTTCCAGCATCCCGAACCCCTGGGTGCCATCGTGCGTGAATCTCACCCAGTGGGTTGTCATGGGGTGTCCCAGATGTTCAGGCGATCAGGACGCGAGGATCGCGTGGCATCGCTTCCTGGCGGTTTCCACCGCCTGCACCAGGAAATCGGCGTCGTACGCGCGCAGCAGGTGCGCGCGTTCGGTTTCCAGGTAGCGGCGAACGCAGCATTCGCCCGACTCGCGCAGGCGCATGAACGTCACTGCATCCCAGTGCCACGGCAGGTCGAGCTCTTCGAACGCGGCGTTGTAGGCGTGCAGGTGAGACTGGGCAGATGCGTCGATGGTGGCGGTTTGGTGAGTGGTCATGAGGTGCTCCTTTGGTTCGATCCTAGGAAAACAAACGATTTAAGAATAGTTAAAGTATTTGATGGATTGATAAACAAATGCTTATGGGAAGGACAAACTCGAACGCCTTATTCGAGCAAGCCCGCCAATTCCAGGCCCTTGAGTCCGCCGGGGTGGCGGCAATCGACATCCTCGAATTCATTGATCCTGTCGATCTCGGTCCCCATGGCGATGTTGGTCACTTTCTCCAGGATGACCTCCACCACCACAGGCACCCGGTGCTCGGTTGCGAGCGCGGCGGCTTGCCTCAGCGCTGCCTGCAACTGCGACGGGTCCTGCACCCGCAACGCCTTGCAGCCCAGGCCGCGCACGACTGCCACGTGGTCCACGCCGTAGCCGCGCAGCTGGTCGTCGGATTCGGGCACGTTGATGTTGTCGAACGCGAGCTGCACGCAGAAATCCATGTCGAATCCACGCTGGCTCTGGCGGATCAGGCCGAGGTACGAGTTGTTCACCAGCACATGCACATAGGGCAGCTTGAATTGCGCGCCCACGGCAAGTTCTTCCATCAGGAACTGGAAGTCGTAGTCGCCGGTAATCGCAACGACGGTGCGGGAAGGGTCCGCGGCAACGACACCCAGGGCAGCGGGCATCGACCAACCCAGCGGCCCGGCCTGGCCGCAGTTGATCCACTGGCGCGGGCCGTAGATGTTCATGAACTGGCCGGCTGCGATCTGGCTGTTGCCGATGTTGCTCACGTAGATCGTGTCGCGGGGGAAAGCGAGGTTCAACTCTTCGTACACCCGCTGCGGCTTGATCGGCACGTTGTCGTAATGCGTCTTGCGCAGCATCAACCGCTTGCGCTCGGCGCATCGCATGGCCCAGTCGCTGCGGTCGGGCATGCGCTGCTGGGCTTTGCGCTCGCGAGCGGCTTCCACGAAGAGTTGCAGCGCTGCCTTTGCGTCCGAGACGATGCCGTAGTCGGGGGTGAACACACGGCCGATTTGCGTCGGCTCGATGTCCAGATGAACGAAGGTGCGGCCCTTGGTGTACACGTCGATCGAGCCGGTGTGGCGGTTCGCCCAGCGGTTGCCGATGCCCAGCACGAAGTCGCTCGCAAGCATGGTGGCGTTGCCGTAGCGGTGGCTGGTTTGCAGCCCGACCATGCCGGCCATCAGCGGGTGATCGTCGGGGATTGTTCCCCAGCCCATGAGCGTCGGGATGACGGGGATGCCGGTGAGTTCGGCGAACTCGACCAGCAGGTCGCTTGCGTCGGCATTGATGATGCCGCCGCCTGCGACGATCAGCGGACGCTTCGCTGCGGTGAGCATGTCCAGGGCCTTGTCGATCTGCGCGCGGGTGGCAGCCGGCTTGTGAACCGGCAGGGGCTCATAGGTGTCGATGTCGAATTCGATCTCTGCCATCTGCACGTCGAACGGCAAGTCCAGCAGCACCGGGCCGGGGCGACCGGAGCGCATCAGGTGGAAGGCCGCTTGCAGTGCGCCGGGCAGCTGGCCCGGTTCGCGCACGGTGAAGGACCACTTGGTGACAGGCGATGAGATCGCCTCGATGTCCACCGCCTGGAAATCTTCCTTGTGCAGGCGTGCGCGTGGCGCCTGGCCGGTGATGCACAGGATGGGAATGCTGTCGGCGCCGGCGGAATACAGGCCGGTGATCATGTCGGTGCCGCCGGGGCCAGAGGTGCCGATGCACACACCGATGTTGCCGGCCCTGGCGCGGGTGTAGCCCTCGGCCATGTGCGATGCGGCTTCGACGTGGCGCGCCAGGATGTGGGTGATGGATTGGCGTTCGCGCATCGCCGCATACAGCGGGTTGATGGCAGCGCCCGGAACGCCGAAGGCATGGGTGATGCCTTCTTTCTCCATCACGAGCACGGCGGCCATGGCCGCTTTCATCTTCGTCATCGCTGTCTCCTGTTTGTTGCCAAAAGAGGCTTGTGCGGAGTCAATGTACGAAGACTGCAAGATTAATGATAGTTAAAGTAGTTCATACTATTCATTTGCAATAGCTTATGAATAAAGGTTGCCGTCCATGATGAATGCCACGCTGCGCCAGTTGAAGGTCTTCGAGGCCGTGGCCCGCAACCTGAGCTTTTCGCGTGCCGCAGAAGAGCTGCACCTGACGCAACCCGCGGTGTCGATTCAGGTCAAGAAGCTGCAGGACCATGCGGGTCTGCCGCTCTTCGAGCAGTTGGGCAAGAAGATCCATCTCACGCCGGCCGGCGCGGAGATGCTGCACGCAAGCCGCGTGATCATCCAGCAGTTTCGCGAGGTCGAAAACACGATGACGCAGTTCAAGGGCGTCTCGGGCGGGACGCTCAATGTGGCGGTGATCAGCGCGGGCGATTATTTCTTTCCGCGCCTGCTCGTGGAATTTGCGAGCCGGCATACCGGCGTCACGCTCAACTTCCATGTGTGCAATCGCGAGGAGCTGTTGGAGCAGCTCGCGGACAACCTCACCGACCTGGCGGTGATGGTGCGGCCTCCGCTGGACCTGGACACGGTGAACGAGCCCTTTGCGCCGCATCCGTATGTGATCGTTGCAGCGCCTAACCACCCGTTGGCCGGGAGAAAGCGCATTCCGGTGGCACGGCTTGCGCGTGAGGCGTTCGTGGTCCGCGAGAAGGGATCGGACACATCGAACTCGATGATCGAGGCGTTCGGCGAGCACATGGCCGAGTTGAACATCGCTATGGAGATTCGCAGCACGGAGACCATCAAGCAGGCCGTGATGGCGGGGATGGGCGTGAGCTTTCTGTCGGCCCATACGATACGGCGCGAGGTTCAGGATGGAAGCCTCGCGGTGCTGAACGTGCAGGGTTTTCCGATGATGCTCAACTGGTATGTGGTGCACCGCAAGGCCAAGCGGCTACCGCCAGTCGCGCAGGCGTTCAAGACGTTTTTACTCAATGATTGCGCGGCGCTGATCTAGCAAGGCTGTCATGCCGGACTTGATCCGGCATCCACCGCGAAGCGGCGGCGGCGTCTGGTCGTAGATGGATTGCCGGTCCAGTCCGCAATGACAAAGGGGTGTTGGCTGTCATGCCGGACTTGATCCGGCATCCACCGCGCAGCGGCGACGGCGTCTGGTCGTAGATGGATTGCGGATCAAGTCCGCAATGACAACCGGTTGTTGGCTGTCATGCCGGACTTGATCCGGCATCCACCGCGAAGCGGCGGCGGCGTCTGGTCGCAGATGGATTGCCGATCCAGTCCGCAATGACAATTCCCTTGGGCTTCAGGTCGACGCGACCAATCCATGCATGCGTGCGAACTCACCCGCATTCATCTTCTTGCCGCCCTCGGCCTTCACCTTCAACACCTCGATCAATCCGCCATGCGACTTCACGATGATCGAAGTCTCGGTCACGGCTTCGATATCGCCTGCCTTGTGACCGGCGCCAGCAAACTTGCCCATGGGAATCTTGCGGCAGTCATAGATCCAGGTCTTCTGGCCTGCCAGCGTGGTCCACGCCCCTGGTGCGGGGTTGCAGGAGCGGATCAGGTTGTAGACCTGGTCCACATGGTTGGCCCAGTTGATACGTGACTCTTCCTCGTGGAACCAGCCTTCGTACGTGGCCAGCGATTCGTCCTGCACGCGTTCTTCGTGCTTGCCCGCAACGACAAGATCGGCGGCCTCCAGCAGCGCCGAAACGCCCATTGGAAACAGCTTGTTGAAGTACAGCTCACCCAGCGTTTCATCCGGGCCGATGGCGCAAGCCTTCTGCAGGATGACTGGCCCCTCGTCCAGTCCGTCGGTGGGCCGGAAGATGGTGATGCCGGTCTCGGTCTGCCCCAGGGCAATCGGCCAGCTGATCGACGAAGGCCCGCGATGGCGCGGCAGCAACGAAGGATGAAACTGGATCGTGCCGTGCTTTGGAATGTTCACGAATTCCTGCGGCGCGAACTGCACGACGTAGGCCATCACGCCCAGGTCGACATTGAGTTCGCGCAACGCGTCCTGCGCGAAGCTGCTGCGCAGGCTGCTGAACTGCAGCACCGGCAGGTCGCGCAGGTGGGCGGCTTCCCGCAGGGCGTCGATCTTGGTGCCGGGCTTGTCCGGGATGCAGAAGACGCCGGCGACTTCATCGCCGCGTGCGATGAAGGCTTCCATCGCGGCCTTGCCGAAATCTTGCTGTCCGATGATGGCGATTCTCAAAATGACGGCTCCTCGAGACGCAGGAATTAACGCAGCAGGAAGTATGCCGCGAGGATGTAGAGCACGACGGCAAAGAGCCGCCTGAGCGGCCGGATATCCATGCGATGCGCGGTGCGCGCGCCCACTGGCGCCATGGTCATGCTGGCAAGCGCGATCAGGATCAGTCCGGGCAGGTACAGGTAGCCGACGGAGCCCGGCGGCATCTGCGGCAATCCCTGGCCCGCCCAGATGTAGCCGAGCGTTCCTGCGAACGCAATCGGAAAACCCAGCGCCGACGACGTGCCGACCGCATCGTGGATCTTGACGTTGCACCAGGTCATGAACGGAACGGAGACGAAAGCGCCGCCTGCGCCCACCAGCGACGACAACCCGCCGATCAGCGTCCCCACAGAAAACGTGCCGACCGCACCGGGCATCGAGCGCGAGGGGTGGGGCTTCCTGTCCAGGAACATCTGCGTGGCCGAGAACGCGACAAAGATGGCGAACAGGATGGACAGCACCTTGCCCGGCAGCGCCACGGCAATTTGTGCGCCCAGGAGCGATCCGAACAGGATGCCCGGCGCAAGCAGCCGCACGATGGGCCATTTGACCGCCCCGCGCTTGTGGTGCGCGCGCACGGAAGAAAGCGACGTGAAGCAGATCGTGGCGAGCGACGTGGCGACCGCCATCTTCACCACGTACTCGGCCGGGTAGCCCTTGGAGGTGAGGATGAAGGTGACGAACGGCACCATCAGCATGCCGCCTCCGATGCCCAGCAGGCCCGCGAGGAAGCCGGTGGCAAGGCCCAGGGCCAGCAGTTCGACGACGAGTTGGGGTTCGATCAGGGAGAAAAAGGCGATCAGGATGGTGTCACTCAGGGAATTTCATACACCGTCAGCTCATCGGCGATACCGCGCAGGCTGGCTCGCTGCGGCACCGGCGTGAGCCCGGCATCCGCGAGCATACCCGCGACGGCGGGGTCATTCACGACAGGCTCTGTCGCGAAGATGGCATGCGAGGTTGCCAGTCCCTGCACGCGCGCTGCAATATTGACCGTCTGGCCGAAATAATCGAGGCGGTCGTTGAGCGTCACGGCAAGGCAGGGGCCCTCGTGGATGCCGATCTTGAGCAGCAGGTCTTCGGTCGTCCGGCCGGCATTGAGTCTCTCCATGGCCTTGCGCATGTCCAGCACCGCGGCGATGCCGCGATCGGGCGTGGGAAAACTCGCCATGACCGCATCGCCGATGGTCTTGACCACCGCGCCCGACTGGCGGCCGATCACTTCGTTGAGCACGGCGAAGTGCGCCTTGACCAGGTCGTAGGCCGCGAGATCGCCGACGCGCTCATATAAAGCCGTCGATGCCTTCAGGTCGGTGAACACAAATGTCATGCTCGTGATCTTCAGGCGCTGGTCGATTTCCAGCATGTCCGAGCGGAACAGATCGCGAAATGTCTGGTTGGTCAGCAGATGGCGCGCCGAGAGGAACTTGCGCCTGCGCCCCAGGATGTGGTGCAGTTCGTCGCCGGCCACATAGAGTTGCGGCAACACGCGCTGGTCGGTGCGGTTTTCCAGCGTGAGGCGCAGCGGTCCCGGCCGCATCTTCACGGTGCCGGTGGGTGCCTGCACGGCGTTGAACACCATGCCCAGCTCCTGGCGTTCGCGCGTGGGTTCGCCCTGCACGTCGATGAAGTGCGCGGCGTGTGTCACAGGCTCGAAGACGATCACGAACGACGGCGGCAACTGTAACGACATCGTGGCTTTTTCACCGGCG
Organism: Pseudomonadota bacterium; assembly: GCA_040386575.1. Lineage (GTDB taxonomy): Bacteria > Pseudomonadota > Gammaproteobacteria > Burkholderiales > Burkholderiaceae_C > Ramlibacter. The sequence continues at coordinate 1,353 of JAZKFI010000033.1, read as the reverse complement.
CCGAGTTCCATCCAGTCGATCACGATGTCTTTCATCAGTTCATCGAGTGGAACGTCCTTGGGGAAGGCTATGCCCGAGCTCCAGTAGATCTGCCGCATGTAGTCCCAGATCGGCAGGGAGTCGGGCGTGTGCGCGGCGATCTTGCGCACGCGCGGACTGACGGTGAACGCGACTTCGACCATGCCGTCGAGCGAGGGTTCGTAGCCTGCGGCGCAGATGGCGCAGGCGTAGTCCTGCTGCTCGATGGTCTTGATGGATTGGTTGGCATTGAGGACGCCGCCGCAGCCCGGGCACAGCAGGTTCCACGACATTTCGAACAGGCCGAGCTTGGCAGCGTGCAGGAATGCGTCGAGGACGGTGTCGGTCGGCAGGGCGCGATCCGCCGCGAACTCGATCACATTGATGCGATGCAGGCTTGCGTCGGTGCCGTCCTGCACGAGCGTCTCGATGGCTGCGGCCGCAGCCGGGTCGGCTGACTGGCGCAACACATTGAATCGGGCTTCGAGTTCGCTCATGCCAATTCCCATGCAGAAGATGGGAGCATTCTTGGGCGAAAAAAAGGTGTCTGCAAGTGCCACCGGGCCGGCAGCCTGAACCGGGGTTCAGGTGGGCTAGGTCAGCCAGTCGTTGGGTTCATCTAACGCGAGACGATCACGCTCGATTGGCGATGTTCCAGGCCCGTGCTCAATGAGCATTGGTTCAAGGACATATAAGGCCCGATACGCACTGCAGACGAGCCCATTCTAGGCCGCGAATTTCAACGCGTGGGCTGTCCATGCGGGGGACGAGGAGAAAAATATAAATTGCTTGACAGGCGTTTGGACATGTCAACCGTGCTTGATGCCTGTCATTGCGGGCCGAGACCGGAGGGATCCTGCGAATCCGCCGCAATCCATCTCTGATCAGGTCCAGTCGCCGCTTCGCGGTGGATGCCGGATCAAGTCCGGCATGACTGCCAGGGTCGGCGGCATGACAGGCAGGGCTACAGCAGTTGCCCGTCGCCGCCGAGCGCACCATCGAGCCGCTGCAAGAGGCTTGCCAGGCGCGGGTCGTCGCCGGCATCGGCAGCACCGTGACCGGCGCTATTGACCGGAGCCGGCGGCGGAACCTGTGCAGCAACAATCACCGGCGCGGTCATCGCGGCGGCACCGCGATCACTCACATCGAAGGCGAGATTGAGCGCCGCCAGCACTGCAATGCGATCGCGCGCCTTGACCTTGCCGGCATCGCGAATCTTGCACATGGCCGTGTCGACGCGTTCCACGGCGTCGAGCAGGCGCTGCTCACCGCCTTCGGGGCAGGCCAGCAGGTAGCTCTGGCCCATGATCTGGACCTCCAGCTGCTTCATCTTTG
>JAZKFI010000032.1:0-174543 GCA_040386575.1 Pseudomonadota bacterium | reverse complement strand
ACCGGCCTGTCACGCCGGGGGTCGCGGGTTCGAGTCCCGTCCACTCCGCCAATATTGATAAGGGTTAGCAGGTAAGTACCTGCTAACCCTTTTCTCTTTTTCGGCCTCCGTGTCCTAGCGGTGTCCTAGATTTCCCGAGTCCTTCAGCTGTTGCGAAAACAGTCTTCACAGTTGGTCAGGGTCGTGTGGCGTATGGCGCTCACGCTGAAGCCGGATCTAATCGAGAAAGCTCGCGTAGGGCGGCCCAGACGGTCCGAACAAGACAGCGTGCGTCGATACTCGCGCCATGCTCGCATTCACCCAAGAAGAAGCCGACAAGATCACCGCGTACATGAACTGGCAAGCACCCGACTTGATCGTCGAGTTTGTGCAGAAGGTGTACTCCGAGAACGTCCTCAGTTCGACGCACGATGTGTGGGATGTGCACACCAACGTGGACCGGTGGTGGGTCATCACGGGGATGACCAACCTCTATTCGCAAGAGCAGTTCCCGAACATGGACCTTGCGCTGACTTTCCACATCGGTCTGTGTCTGCGCATCCCGATGAACCATCGCTCCAAGTTGGAGGAGCTGCCAATTGAGCCCTTCGGGGAGTGCTATCGCTACCTCGAAGAAGCGTCCGAGGCGGTACGACACGCGCACGAGGTCGGCGACTACCAGGCAGTCGGTGTGCGATGTCGCGAAGCGCTGCTCTCGTTAGTCGGCGCCGCGCAAACTGTCATCCCTTGGGCGTCTACCGAGGAGAAACCGAAGCGTGCTGACCTGAAGGCATGGGCCGATCACATTTGCGCGACGGCACTGCCTGGCGCAACGCACGAACACAGACGGCATCTCTTCAAGACGCTGCTGGAGAGCGCGTGGAAGTTCGTCAACTGGCTAACCCACAGCAAGAAGTCGAAGTGGCATGACGCAGAGGCCGCCTTCTCGATCACTGAGCATGCTATTGGGAACTGTTCGGCCGTGGTGGTGCGACTGCTGCGGAAGGTGCCCGAGGAGTGCCCCGCCTGCGGTTCGCATCGTCTGTCTCCGCATCGTGGATTCCACGAGGATTTCCCGGAAGACGAACTGGAGTGGCCGGCCTGCGACAAGTGCGATTGGATGGGCGAGCCCGTGCTGATTGAAAAAGTGGCGCGTGAACCTGAGGAGGACAGCCCCTCGCCATCAGGCGAGCACGTCCTGCCGACCGTGCCGCTGAGAACGCTGATGCGCCCGAAGGGCAGTCGCGACGACACCGAAGAGTAGGCCTGGACGATGAGCTATGACACCACAGTTGAGGGCTACCTGAAACGTTGCAAACAGCGTCGTGATGCCGGTAGTCTGCAAGACCTCTTGTACGCAGCCCTGGAGCTTCGATTGGGGGTCGAGATGCGTCTGGCGGAAAGTGTGCAGGCTGTTGACGGCTTGACAGTTGCGCAGCGCCGTCAGTGGAAGGTCGTCCATCTTGCAAACACGCTACAGACTGTCAAGTGGAGCAATGGAGATGACGTTCTGGTGATGCTCTGTCACTTGAAAGACCCGGACGAGACCTTTGAGCTTCACTACTTCCCGGTGACAAAGCGGCTGACAGAAACAGTCGGTCGGCTGGGAGACTTCCTTCATCGAAACGAGCGCCTCGTGTCGGACCAAGCAGCTGTGCATAGGGAGTTGACTACACTTGTGAAGGAAGGCTACGGCGACCTGTTGATGGCAAGCTCAGGTGAGCTTCTCGGCCTACCGCAGCTTGACCCCAAGACGGGCTCATTGAATGTGATTTTGAAGTTTCCCAATGGTGATCCGCGGGCGGCGGCATTGCAGGAAGCGTTCAAGAGTGGGCGGCAGTACCGCATCGATTGGGTCACGATTACGCCAGTAGGTCAGCCCACTTTCTACGACGCAGAACCGGCAGCTGCCGCGTCAGACTCGGAAAGCGCCTGAGAAGGGCAGTCCGGCCAGCCTGTCACCCTTCACGTCATTCGACCATCTATGCGATCCGCGATCCACGCTTGTACTGCAGTTTCCGACCATGTCGCAGCCCTCTTTCCGGCTTTGACTGATCGTGGAAATACGCCTCTTTGCATCTGTTCATAGATCGCTGAACGCCGAAGTCCTGTCAGGCGTTCAACGTCAGGAAGTCTCAAAAGTCTGTCAGGTGCGCGCATTTTCGTAGGTGGCAATTGCTGAACAGACACTACGCCAAGCAGCGTCAGCGCCTCGTGCAGCAGCTGTGCGGCTTGCAAGGTTCGGTGGACTGCGGAGTCCGTAGCACTTGTCTCTTTCGACGCGCAGTCGTTGTGGGCTCGCATATGGCAGTCCTTTCGTCCGTCCCGCGCTGGCGTCCGTTGCCGTTGCGGTATGTCCATAGATTGCCGTGGATGCCTGTGGTGCCCAACCTACTGCAGCAAAGCGAATCGCGTGGAGGCGTAGCGGTCCCACTATTGAGCTGGACTCAGGGATCTCGTTGTCTTGGTTCGCATGGCCTTGAACGCGCGATCACGCGCCATGAAGGCCTCCAGCATATGCGGAACAAGTGAGGCCGCATCAACTCGCTCTCCGTAGGTCTGCGAATGCTGGGTCGCATAGCGGTCGAGCATCGCCTTGAGGTCGGAGGGGATGGTGATAGTGAGCTTCACTTTCGTTGCCTTGGGCAAGGGGCCGAGGCGGAGCTTGGTTGCGCTCATTGCGACGATCCTCTCTGAAAAAACAACGGCTGATAGGGCCGCAGCACCAGATCCTTGCTGACCATCACCCGCATGGGAAACCCGGGCCGGATCGTCAGCGTCGGCTGGATGCTCATGTTGCGCTTGGTGATCTCCTGCCCGACCTGGTGCACCGTCTCCTGCGCGCTCTCACGCCCCGCGATGACGATGCGGTTGCCATCTGTGCGGTTCTCAGGCGCGGCCAACTCGGCACCAACGCCCAGCAACGTAGACAACGCAGCGCCAGCCAGGATGCGGTCCCAATGCCAATCGACACCATCTTCAAGCCCGGCGTAGCCCGCAGGGTCGATGCCGGGCAGGCGATCCAGCGCCACCGACGACGTGTCAGGCAGGATCAACCGCGTCCACACCAGCAGCACGCGCCGCTGGCCGAAGGCCACCTGGCTGTCGTAGCGGCCGATCAGGCGCGAGCCCTGTGGAATCAGCAGATGGCGGCCCGTGGCGGTGTCGTAAACCGCTTCCGACACGTTGGCGATGACTTGCCCAGGCAGGTCGGAGTTGAGCCCTGTCACCAATGCCGCCGGGATGATGGTGCCTGCCATCACCTGGTACGGCGACGCCGGCAACTGCAAGCTGCCAAGATTGCGCGTCGAGGTGTCGCCAGCCTTGGTGATGAACGCCTCCTTCTGATCCTGCTGGTTCTGCATGGCCGTTGGATCGGCCGGCTGCGCAGGGGGAGCAGTGGTCCCCATCGGGTTGAACGGCTGATTGCCTGAAGCCAATGTCGGAGGATCAACGACGGTCTGCGCGGCGCCCGGCTTCGGTCCTCCGCCACTCGCACCGCTTCGGAAAAACACAGACGACCGGGCCGCCTCTTCGGCCGCCAGCCGCTCGGCCTGCGCCGGATCGACGCCGCCGCCCGGCGGCCGCGTCTCCATCGGCTGCTGCGCCTTGACGATAGCCGGACCCAGGTCGCCGGGCAGCGGCTCGCCCAACACTGGCGGCCCATGCTTCACGGCGGGCGGAATACCCGCATAGTCCTTCGGCAACTGGTCCATGTTCTCGGCGCGTGAGACGCGATCGACGTTGTACAGCTCGGTGGCGGGATTGCGCTGGCGCTTGTTCGACTGCAGCGACCACAGGGTGCCGCCGAGCACGGCGGCGGCCAGGACGCCGGCACCGAGAGCCAGCACACGGCGGTTCAAGCGCGTGACAGGGCGAGGCGAAGCGCGCAAGGCCACGGATTCGGGTTCGACCTTCGCGGCCGACGCTGGCGCTTCATCGGGGGATGTGCTCATGTTCAGTTCCTCCGCGTGGCGCCCGCTCCGACTCCATCCGTGCGCTCGATGCGCACCACCTGCGCCTGGTCGCCGCCCAGCCGCAGTTCGGCCGCGCCGAACAGTCGGTCCACAACGTAGTATGGGGAGCGGAAGCGGTAGTTCACCAGTTGCCCATCGCCTCGCGGGCCGATCACAAAAAGCGGCGGCAACTCGCCCTGCGCGATACCACCCGGGAACTGGATGTAGACGCGCTCCCCGTCGTCGAAGGCGCGCAGCGGCTTCCACGGCGGACTGTCGCCGCTGACGACATAGCGGAACCTGATCTGCTCCAGCGTCATGCCGGTTTCCACCGGCGCGCTGGCCTGGGCTTGCTGCACCTGCTTCTGTAGGGCCAGCATTCGGTCCTTCGGGTAGTCCCAGGACACAGAAGCCATCCAGGCCTGCGGCGTGGAAGAGAGTTCGAGCAGATAGGTACGACGGTTGGTCGTCACCACCAGGTTGGTTTTCAGGCCAACGCGCGTCGGCTTCACGAGGATATTCACGCGCAGCGACGCACCCGCCCCGCTGGCCGTATCGCCCACGATCCAGCGAACCGTGTCACCGGCCGAGACCGTCACCAGCTCCTCGCCTTGCTGCAAGGCGATGACGGTCACACGTCCAGGGCTTGTGTAGACCTGATACAGCGCGCCGTCGGCGTAGGGCCAGACCTGGATCGCGTTGACATAGCCCTCGCGCGTCGGTGCGATCCGGGCCTCCATGTTGGCGCGAGAGACGCGCAGCTTCTCGTCCGCGGGTTCAGGTGCCACCTTGGCGTCGGATTCGTTCGGCAGTGCCTTCATCTGCTCGGGCAACGGCAAAGGCTTCGGCACCTCAACTACTTCGATGGGCTTCGGTGGCTCCGGCAGCGGCTGCGCGGCGACGGCAACGGGGTCGTCCAGCGAGATCGACGGCGGCGGCTTGCCCTGCGTGGCGCAGCCAGCGAGGACCAGCAGGATCAACGGCAGTACGGATTTACGGAGATGTGTCTTCATGGCTTTGTTCCTTTCATTGCATCGGTGGCTTCGAGTTCACGGCTCCAGGACAGGCCGTTGACGTAGATGCCCAGTGGGTTCTTGCGCAGGCGCTGCTCGGTGCGCGGTGGCTGCAGCACCACCGACAGCACCGCCGTCCAGCGCTCCGTCCCCGACGGCGCGCCGTTGGCATAGCTGCGCTCGATCCAGCGCACCTGAAAAGACGTGTCGCTGGCCCGCACCACGCTCGTCACCTCAACGGCCACCGAGCTTTGGCCGATGCGCGAGAAGGGATCGTTCGCCCGCGCGTAGTCGTTCAGCGTCGCGGCGCCGCGGTCCGTCGTGTACTCGTAGGCTTCGAGCCAGTTCTGCCGCACCACGATCGGGTCGATCGACAGTGAACGCACGTCGGTGACGAAGCGCGCCAAGTGGTGCGCAATCTGCGCGTCATTGGGCTTGTAAGGCGAGGCGGCTTCGCCGACGGCGCGCACTTGGCCGGCGTTGTCCACCTCGATAACGAATGGCGTCACGATGGATTGGGCCGAGCGCCACACGAGGCCGCCGGCCATCAGCAGGGCGAGCGACAGGCAACCGAAGGCCATCAATCGCCAATTCTTGGCCTGCACGCGCGCGCTGCCAATGCGCTGGTCCCAGACCTGCGCGGCGGCCTGGTAGGGAGTGACGGGCTCGGGAGTCTCCGAGTACCGCACCTGGGGTCGTTTGAATCGCATCTGGATCTCCTAAGAATTTGAGTCATCGCGCAGGCTCGGACTGGCACCGCTGCCGCCTGCATCGCCCGAGCGCAATGCATGCGCGGTTGTCGTGGCTGCATGCGTGATCTGCTGTTTGCGGCGCATCTGCTTAGCCCATGCGGGCTCGGCCGCTGGCGTTCTCGATTCGCCTGCGTCCGTCGCCTTGGCTGACGCGGGTGCAGCGGCATCGGCGACAAAGTTCCCCACGCCGTCCTTGACCGCCTTGGCGCCGGACGCCACGCGCTGACCTACGGCGCTGGCGCCGCTGCGTGCAACGTTGGCCAGGCCGGCGCCTGCCGCGCGCATGCCGCCAGCACCCGATGCCGCGGCACCGGCCTGGTAGGTCGCTTGCGCCCCGCTGGCTATAGAACTGGCGGACCGTGCAGCGGCGGCGCCCCCACCGATAGCAGCACGCGCAGCACCCGGCGCCATGCGTGCCCCTGCGGCCACCGCCGAACCGGCGCCCGCCAAGGCCGCACCGCTGGCAACAGCCAGACCCGCAGCGCCCAGCACGGTGCCCGCTGTCGCCCCTGCGCCAAGTTGCGGCGCACCCGACACCAGACCTGTCGCAATGCCCGGCCCGAAGATGCCCAGACCCAGCATCGCCAGCGCGGCCAGCATGATGACCAGAGCGTGGTCGATGGACGGTTCGGTGCCGGGAGGCACCGTGAACTCGGTGAACAAGCCCGTGCCGATGCCCACAATCACGGCCAGCACCAGCACCTTGATGCCCGAGGACACCACGTTGCCCAGCACCCGTTCAGCCAGAAACGCTGTCTTGTTCCACAGCGCGAACGGCACCAGTACGAAGCCCGCGAGCGTGGTCAACTTGAACTCGATCAGCGTCACGAAGAGCTGCACCGCGAGAACGAAGAAGCTCACGATCAGCACCAGCCAGGCCAGGAACAGCACAGTGATGACATCGAGATTGGCAAACACCTCCGGAAAGCCCGTCAGCTCGCTGATCTGCTTCATGATCGGCGCGCCGGCCTCCACGCCCACGCGCGCCAGCCGCCCTGGCTGCAACAGTTCACCCTGGGTCATCGACGAACCGGACGCGACCAGCCCGAGCCCGGCGAAGGACCGGAACACAATGCCCGACAGGCCGTTGAAGTTGTTCAGGATGAAGGCGAAGGCGCCGACGTACAGCACCTTCTTGACCAGCTTGCCGATCACGTCGTCGCCACCGCCGCCGCTCGCATTGCTCATCGCCCAGAAGAGGCCTGCCAGCGTCATGTCGATTGCGACCAGCGTGGCCGTGAGGAAGCCCACCTCACCGCCCAGCAGGCCAAAGCCGGAATCGATGTAGCGCGAGAAGACGTCGAGGAACCGGTCGATAACCGACAGGTCATTCATCGCTCAGTCCTTGGCTGCTGGCGCTGAAGTTGCGGGGGCCGGCGTCGCCGGCGTGTGATTCGGCCCGCCGCTGCCGAAAAAGCGCCGACGTGTGGCCTCGGCCACGGCGTTGCACTGGGCATCGCCGATCCTGGCCCGGTCCACCTTGCACTGCGCGCGCAACTCCTTCAGGCGCTCGGGATTGGCCACCAGCGATTCGACCGACTCGAAGGGTGTGGGCTTGCCACAAGCAGCCTGCAGCGCTGCCAGCACCACGATCAAGAGCTTCCGCATGCGTCCTCCCCCTCAGTTGCCGTAGAAGTTGACCGTGCGCGGCGTGTACGGCGTGCCGTCGCCCTGGAAGCGCCGACGTACCTCGCGCGCGCGCTCCTGCACCGCCACCTGCCGCGCCTGCTCCAGCGCCGCCGCTCGGTCCTGCGTGATTTGCAGTTGCTGGGCCTGCATCGCTTGGCGCGACTGCAGGGCCAGGAGCTGGTTGGTCGCCTGCATCGCTTGCAATGCACCCGTGGCCGACTGACTACGGTTCACCAAGTCCGTCAAGGTCCGCTCGTCCGATGTGAAGTTCTGCACTGCTTGCGACTGCACCTTGGTCGCGGTCCGCAGCGCTTCGAGCGAATGGGTCCAGCGCGTGCGCGCATCGGTCGCCATCTGCGTGCCAGAGATCGCCGCCGAATACGACTCGGGATACAGCCGACGGAAATCCGTCTCCATCTGCGCAACGTTGAAGGCCAGGCCCTGGCCCTGCTGAATCAACTGGTTCGTCGCCGACAGGGCGGCACGCAGCTCGTTGAGCGCGCTGAAATCCAGGCTGGTCAGATTGCGCGCCTGGTTCATCAGCGACTGCGCCTGGTTCTGCAGTTGCTTGATCTGGTTGTTGATCTGCTCAAGGGTGTTGGCGGCGGTCATGATGTTCTGCGCCAGATTCGTCGGGTCGATCACGACCCATTGCGCATGCGCGACGGGCACAAGCGCCATCAGCGACGCCGCAGCGGCGGCGAGTAGGTGTTTCTTCATGGTGAGTTCTCCTGAGGTGATAGGGGAAAGGACGGAAACGACGGGATGAGGTTGGCGGCCCAGTCGAGGCCGCGACTACGCAGCCAAGCCGCTGCGAAGTCCGGGGAGGCGGTGCCAGCGGACACTGCGTCCAGGGCTCGTTGGTCTTCGGGTGTGGAGGCGCCAGCGAAGGCCAGCGCCACCGGCCCAAGCCCAAGGTCGAAGACACGGTTGCCGAGCCGCGACTGGTAGTAGTAGTCCCGCATGGGCTGTGCGGTCGCGACGATCTCGATCTGCCGGCCGTTGAGCCCGAAGCCTTCGTAGATCACCCGAATCTGCGGCTCGGTCGCTTGCGGGTTCGGCAGGAAGATGCGGCTCGCGCAGCTCTCCACGATGGCCGGCGCAATGGTCGAGTCCTTGATGTCTGCGAGCGACTGCGTCGCGAAGATCACGGAAACATTCTTCTTGCGTAGCGTCTTGAGCCACTGCCTAACGCGAGAGGCGAACACGGGGTCATCGAGGAACAACCAGGCCTCATCGAGGATCAGCAAAGTCGGAGCGCCATCGAATCGTTCGTCGAGGCGCGCGAACAGGTAGCCCAGCACCGCCAGCACGGCCGCCTTGCTGTGCATCAGCTCTTCCATCTCGAAGCCCTGCACCGACGCGGAGCCGAGCCGGTCTACGTCGGCGTCTAGCAACTTGCCGTGGGCGCCACCCAGCACGTAGGGCTGCAGGGCTTGCCGCAAGGCGTTGGATTGCAGCAGCACTGACAGCCCGGTCATGGTGCGCTGCTCCACGGGCGCACTAGCCAGGCTGTTGAGCGCGGACCAGACGGCGTCTTTCTCGGGCGGGCTTACGGCGATCCCTTCCTGAATCAAGCGCCCTTCAATCCACTCGGCCGCCCAGGTGCGGTAGCGGTCCCGGTCGATGCGCGCCAAAGGCTGGAACGCGATGGCGCCGTCGGTGCCGAGGTCGTAGTGCTCGCCACCGAGCCCAAGGATGGTGGCTCGCATCGAGCGCCCCATGTCGAAGGCGAAGATGCGCGAACCCGGGTAGCGGCGGAACTGCATCGCCAGCGTGGCGAGCAGCACCGACTTGCCCATGCCGGTCGGCCCGACGATCAGGGTGTGACCCACGTCGCCGATGTGCGTGACCAACCGGAACGGCGTCGCACCGTCGGTGCGGGTGACGATCAAGGGCGGGCCGTCGAGATGTGCATTGCGCTCCGGCCCAGCCCACACGGCCGACACCGGCATCATGTGCGCCAGGTTCAGCGTCGAGACGATGGGCTGGCGCACGTTGGCGTAGGCATGGCCCGGCAGCGAGGACAGCCATGCGTCAACCGCATTCAGGGTCTCGGGAATGGTCACGAAGCCCCGTCCCTGAATCGCCCGTTCCACCGCGCGCAGCTTTTCGTCGGCTGCGGTCGCGTCGGCGTCGAGCACCGTCACTGTGGCCGTGACATAGCCGAAGGCCACTTGGTCGCCGCCCAGCTCTTGCAGCGCCGCGTCGGCGTCTGATGCCTTGTTGGACGCATCCGAGTCCACCAGCGGGCTCTCCTGCTGGAAGATCGTCTCGCGCAGCAACGCGACGATATTCTTGCGCTTGGCGAACCACTGGCGGCGCAGGCGGCGCAGTTCCTTCTCCGCTTCGGCCTTGTCCAGGCACAGGAAGCGCGTGCTCCAGCGGTAGGCAAAGCCCAGACGGTTCAGGTCATCCAGCAAGCCCGGCCAAGTCGATGCCGGAAACCCGCGTACCGAGAGCACCCGCAGATGCTGATTCCCCAGCATCGGCGCCAGGCCGCCCACCAATGGTTGGTCAGCCAGCAGCGCGTCCAGATGCATCGCCACCTCGGGCACGGCGACCGCATGCCGGCGCGTGGACACGCAGCCATGCAGGTAGGTGAGGGTCTGCGTGTCGTCAAGCCACGATGCCTCCGGCATCACGCCTTCGAGCAAGCCGAAAAGGCGTTCGGTTTCGGAGACGAACGCTTCAAGCCGTTCGCGCCAGTCCACACCCTCGGTGCGCTTGTTCTCGTACAGCAGCCGGGCGGCACGGGCCGTCGATTCCTCGGGCGGCAAGTACAGCAATGTCAGGTGGTAGCTGCTCTCGAAGTGACTGGCGTCCTCTTCGAACGCGGCGCGGCGTTCTTCATCGACCAGCCAGGACAGCGGCTCCGGGAAAACCGATTCTGGGTAGTCAGCGGCTTCACGGCGCTCGGCGTCCACGAACAAGGCCCAGCCGGAGCCAAGACGCCGCAGCGCGTTGTTGAGCCGCGCCGACGTAGCGATCAGTTCGCCCTGCGTCGCACTATCCAAATCCGGCCCGCGGAACCTTGCCGTGCGCTGGAATGAGCCATCCTTGTTGAGCACGACTCCCGGCGCCACCAGTCCGGCCCACGGCAGCCAGTCGGCCAGCAAGGCGGGGCGTTTGCGGTATTCGGTGAGGTTCAACATCGTGACCTCACACGTCCAGCAACTGCCGGTGCTTGATGTGGCGCGCGAAGACCTGCATGAACTGCGGGTCCAGGCGCGCACCCCACACAGCCAGCGAGTGCCCGACGATCCACAGCACGAGGCCGGGCAGCCAGAGCTGCAGGCCCAAGCCGACGGCGGCGGCCAGCGTGCCGTTGGCGATCGCCACCGTGCGCGGCGCACCGCCCAGCAGGATGGGCTCAGTCAGCGACCGGTGCAGCGGCACCTCAAAACCGGCGATGGTCCCGGTCGCGCTCATGCCATGACCGCCCCGCCCGTGAAGCTGAAGAAAGTCAGGAAGAAGCTGGACGCGGCGAAGGCGATCGACAGCCCGAACACGATCTGGATCAGCTTGCGAAAGCCGCCGCTGGTGTCGCCGAAGGCCAGCGCGAGGCCCGTGGCGATGATGACGATCACCGCGATGATCCGCGCCACCGGCCCCTGGATGGATTCGAGCACCGATTGAAGCGGCGCCTCCCAGGGCATGTTCGAGCCCGCTGCGTGCGCGGGAAGCGCCACGGCCAGCAGCAGTGCAGCCGTCGCAGCAATGTGCAGAAACGGTTTTACGGGAATACGTGCAGTCGTCATGAGGGATCTCCTGTGGAGGAAGGGTTGGACGGAGGAAGGGACGGGAAGGAGGACAGCTCGGCATCGAGCTGGTAGCCGTGGCTGTCGTGGCCGATGACGCGGGCGATCTCGCGCACGCGGCGCGAGCGGCCGCGGCCGGCGATGAAGACGATGACGTTGACCGCCTCGGCGATCAGGACGCGCGGGACGGTCACCGACACCTCTTGCACCAATTGCTCCAGACGCGTGAGTGCGCCGTGCGCCGAGCCGGCATGCACGGTGGCGATGCCGCCGGGGTGTCCGGTACCCCAGGCCTTGAGCAGGTCGAGTGCTTCGGAACCCCGCACCTCGCCGACAACAATGCGGTCCGGTCGCAGCCGCAAGGTGGCGCGCACCAGGTCGGCCATGCTGCTCACGCCCGGTTCGGTGCGCATGCCCACATGGTCGTCGGAGCGGCACTGAAGCTCTACCGTGTCCTCGAGGATCAGCACACGGTCGCGCGTCTCTGCGATCTCGTCGAGCAAGGCATTGGCCAGCGTGGTCTTGCCGGTGCTGGTGCCGCCCGCGATGACGATGTTCAGGCGCTCGCGCACCGCGCGGCGCAGGAACGCCGCCTGGTCCTCGGTCATCACGCCGTCGGCCACGTAGTGGGCGAGCGTCATGACGCGCAGCGCCCGCTTGCGGATCGCAAACGACGGCGCACGCACAACGGGCGGCAGCACGCCCAGGAAGCGTTCACCCGTCTCGGGCAATTCGGCCGACAGAATCGGTGCACCCGCATGCACCTCGGTGCGTACGTGCGCGGCCACCAGCCGGATGATCCGCTCGGCCACGGCCGGCGGCAGCGCCGCGCCGGTGGCTTCGCGGCCAGTGCCGAGCCGATCCACCCAAAGCGAGCCGTCCGGGTTCAGCAGCACTTCGACGACTTCGGGGTCCTCCAACGCCGCCGCGATCTCCGGCCCCATGGCTGTGCGCAGCATGCGGATGCGCCGCTCCAACGAGGCGTCCATGGCGTTCGGATCAGGCAGGTTCACGAGGAACCTCCAATGGCGTCGGCACCGGTCCCCGACTGGGCATGCGCCTGCGGCGGGTCAGCTTCAGCGGGTCCAATGTCCTCATGGACTTCGCGCACGAGGCTGCGCCCGCGCTGGATGTGGCGCGCGAGCTGTTCGATGAACTGCACGTAGCGGGCGCGCCCCTGCGCGCGAGCGGCTTCCTGCTGTCCCTCGGGCACAGGGATCGAGACCGTCAGGAAATAGCGGATGTAAAGCGCCACCGTCTCGATCAGCACGTTCTGGTCGCGCTCCAGGCGGTCGAACTGCCGAGAAAGCCGGTCCAGGCGTTTGGCGATGGCGGCCTCGCGCTGGTCCTCGCCGTCAGGTGAGAGGAACGAGGCCAGCGCCGCAGCGATCACGGCGGACTTCGACACGCCCTTGTGCGCCGCGATCTGGTCCAGACGCTTCGCGTGCTCCGGCTCGATGAAGATGTTCAGCCGGGCGCGGGTCATAGCGCGATCCCGTCATCAGGGTCCAGTGCGGCCAAACGCGCGGCGCGCATCAATTGCCGGTCCACGTCTTGCGGCCGCAGCGGGACGTCGGCTTCGTCATCAAGCACCAGCAGGCCCTCGCCGTCAGGCACCGAGGGCGCATCGGCGGTGAGATCCAGTTCCGGTTTGACCTGGTGGCCACCCTCGTCGGCAAGGCCGCCCGCATCGCCGCCAGAGGAAGTCGACAGTGCCGCCAGGGGTGGCAATCCGCTCCAGTCGTCCGAGCGCGTCGCGGGACGGTCCGCGTACGCGCCGGCAACCAGCACGGGCGCGGGCAGGACGCGCGTGGTGAAGTTCCGGTCCTGGTAGTACCGCAGCTTCTTCGCCTTGATCGGCGGATGGCCGGAGACCATCACCACCGCGTCGTCCGGCGGCAACTGCATCACCTCGCCAGGCGTGAGCAGCGGACGGGCCGTCTCCTGGCGCGACACCATGAGGTGGCCGAGCCATGGCGCGAGTCGGTGTCCGGCGTAGTTGCGCTGGGCGCGCAGCTCGGTCGCCGTGCCAAGCGCCTCGGAGATGCGCTTGGCCGTGCGCTCATCGTTCGTCGCGAACGCGATGCGCACGTGGCAGTTGTCCAGAATCGAATGGTTTTGGCCGTAGGCCTTGTCGATCTGGTTGAGCGACTGGGCGATCAGGAAGGCACGCAGGCCGTAGCCGGCCATGAATGCCAGCGCCGACTCGAAGAAATCCAGCCGCCCAAGCGCAGGGAACTCGTCCAGCATCAGCAGCAGCTTGTGCTTGCGCGCAATGCCGTCCGAGCCGTCCAACGACTCCGTCAATCGCCGGCCGACCTGGTTGAGGATCAGCCGGATCAGCGGCTTGGTCCGGCTGATGTCCGAGGGCGGAACGACCAGGTAGAGCGAGACCGGGTGCGCGGCCGAGATCAGGTCGGCGATGCGCCAGTCGCAGCGCGACGTGACTTCGGCCACTGTCGGGTCGCGGTACAGGCCCAGAAAACTCATTGCGGTAGACAGCACACCCGAGCGCTCGTTGTCGCTCTTGTTCAGCACCTCACGCGCGGCTGAAGCGACGACGGGATGGACCTCTTCACCTAGATGCCCGGTGGTCATCATCCGGTGCAGCGTCACCTCGAATGGGCATGCCGGATCGGACAGGAAGTTGGCCACGCCGCGCAGCGTCTTGTCTGCGCCGGCGTAGAGCACGTGCAGAATGGCCCCCACCAGCAATGCATGGCTGGTCTTCTCCCAGTGGTTGCGCCGCTCCAGCGCGCCTTCCGGATCGACCAGGATGTCAGCGATGTTCTGCACGTCCCGGACTTCGTGCATGCCGCGCCGCACCTCGAGCAGCGGGTTGTACGCCGCCGACTTCGCGTCGGTCGGATTGAACAGGAGGCAATGCGAGGACCGCGCGCGCCATCCCGCGGTGAGGTTCCAGTTCTCGCCCTTGATGTCGTGAATCACTGCCGAGCCTGGCCAAGACAGCAACGTCGGCACGACCAGGCCCACACCCTTGCCGGAGCGCGTTGGGGCAAAGGCCATCACGTGCTCCGGCCCTTCGTGGCGTAGGTAGTCGGCGTCCTTGTGCGCGGTCTTGCCAAGGAACACGCCTGCAGGCCGTGTCAGGCCAGCTTCGGTGATCTCCTCACGCTCGGCCCATCGAGCGGAACCGTAAGTTGTGACCTGCTTGGCCAACCGGGAGCGCCAGACCGCCATGCCGATGGCCGCGGCGGTGGCGAGCATCCCACTCGACGCGGCGATGACCCCGCCGCGCTCAAATACCTTGGGTGCGTAGGCATCAAAAAAGTACCACCACTCGAAGAGCTTCCACGGCTCATACACCGGCAGGCCCGAAACGTCGAACCACGGTGGCCCCAGCCTGGCCTGGTGGCCCAGCGCATACGCCGTCCACTGCGTGCCAGTCCATAGGCCGCCTAGGGCGACACCCAGTACCACAACAATCTGTCCGAACAAAATGCCGGTCGCACCCCGGGTCGGCATGGGCATCTACTCCTTCGCGTCTTGATTCCTGCGCGCGCGTGCCACAACGCACCGCTTGCCCGAGTCTGGAATCGAGTCGCCAAACCGCACACCCATCGGGGCGTGATGGAGCGTGGTGAGGAGTACGCCGACGGAAATCGCCGCCTCGGACTGGATGAAATGCAGGCGCTTCAGCCCGGCAAACTCATCAGCGGCTATTAGCATCGCGAGTTATTCGCGATATGTCTAAAGCCGATGACGCCAAATTGCGCACCACCGCTGCGACAGTTGTAACGATCACTACAAAGTTTTCGCGTTCGCAACGAAACGTTGTAACGCTTCGGGTAAGCCAAAGCGCTGATGCTTGTGCAGCACGAACGTTGTGATGCGCTCATCCTCCCTCAGCGGCACGGCCAACACGTCGCTGCGGCACAGCGTCGCGATGTGGCCCCCATCTGCGAGGCCGACGGCCAGGCCTGCGGCGACTCGTGTGACGTAGCCGGTCAACGTACTAGCTTCTCCCGCGAGTGTGGGTGTTGTCGTGTGCCGCTGCACGATGGCCCGCATCTGCTGAAGAAGACCTGGCTGCCGTTCGGCATGACAAGAAAGTAGCGGAAAGGCCAGCAGTTCGGCAATGGGAAGCACTGTATGGGACGCTAGTTCGTGCCCCGTAGGAAGCAGTGCCATGACCGGGTAGCTCCACGCTGGCTGTTGCGCAATGGCGTCGTTGTCCGGCAGGCCGAAGGAAAAACCGGCATCCAGCTCCTCACGCTCCAGTGCGTTCGCAAGCTCGGAAGCGCGCATCTCCATCAACTCCAGCGGAACCTCCGGCGTCGACTTGCGCCATTGGATGAAGCACTCGGACAACTTCGGCTGTGCGATGCCATCCGCTATGCCTATGCGCAGTGGTGCGCGGAAACGGGCGTCTGTCTCGCGCACGGCGCGATAGGCGCGTTCGATGCGGATGAAAACCTTGCGTGTCTCTTTCAGTAGGCGCAAACCGGCAGGGGTCAGATGTAGCTTGCGAGGTCCACGAACGAACAACTGCAAGCCAAGCCGGTCTTCGAGATCACGGATGGTTCGTGAGAGCGGGGTTTGATCAATGTGAACGCGTTCCGCAGCACGACGGAAATTGAGTTCCTCTGCAACAGCGACGAAGTAGCGAAGGTGTCGTATCTCGATCATCGGCACTTCCTCGGCCAGCTACTAGGAGGGGCAGAGCAGCGCTCCCGAGAAGCACGACGAGCGAAGTGACGAGGCGTGACAGAGACAGCAATGCGGATCATGGTCCTTTCCTCCTTTCAGTAGTTCCTTTCCAAGTGCCGGCCTCTTCGTGCCCCGTTGATTCATTTCTGACTGCATGCCGGTTGACGCTCGACTTCAACTGTTGACGGATCCTGCCGGCACACGAGTCGGTGGCCCTCGCCACTGCCGAGGATCTCGACGGGCGCTCGATGCGGCTGCAAAGGGCTTCAAGACAGGGCGCAAGGTCTCTGCCTTCGAGCACAGCCAATTGCCGCGACGCGCGGCCGGAATCAATGATGGCTTCATTCGATCACGAGAACGCACATTCGATTCGGTTCCTAAAACTAGACGGTGGCGATGCGCAACAGGTTGGTGGTGCCGGCCCTTCCGAACGGCATGCCAGCGATGATCACGAGCGTCTGGCCGGGACTCGCGAAGTGCTCCCGCTGGGCCACCGCGCAGGCGGTGCTGGTCGACTGCGCGACATCAGCCACGTCCGCGATGTGCACCGAGTGCACGCCCCAGACCAGCGTGAGCCGGCGCGCTGCCTCCAGGCTCGGGGTGAGGCTGAGCACCGGTGCTTCAGGACGCTCGCGTGCCGCCCGCAGGCTGGTGAGACCGGAACTGGTGAAGCAGACGATGGCGGCCGCCTTGAGCAGCGAAGCCGCGTGCCGCATGGCGCAGCACACCGCCTGCGCAGCGTCCGATTTCCCCGGCACGGCAGGGGTGTGCGAGGCGTCGATCAGTTGCCGGTACAGCGGATCGGCTTCGGTGCCTTCGATGATGCGGTTCATCATCGCGACCGCGGCGACGGGGTGCTTGCCGGCGGCCGATTCGGCGGAGAGCATGACGGCGTCCGAACCGTCGTAAATCGCCGTCGCGACGTCGGAGGCCTCGGCCCGCGTCGGGACCGGGCTTTCGATCATGGATTCCAGCATCTGGGTGGCGACGATCACCGGCTTGCCGGCGGCGCGGCAAGCGCGCACCACGCGCTTCTGAATGGCGGGCACCTGTTCGGCCGGCATCTCCACGCCGAGGTCACCCCGGGCCACCATCACGGCGTCGGTCTGCGCGATGATTTCGTCTAGGCGGTCGATCGCAGACGGCTTCTCGAGCTTGACGACGATGCGCGCCCGATCGCCGATGAGTGCTCGTGCCTCGGTGACGTCTTCGGGCCGCTGGACAAAGGACAACGCGATCCAGTCCACGCCGAGATCGAGTGCGGTCTGCAGGTCTCGCAGATCCTTGGGCGTCAGCGCCGAGATCGGAAGCAGCACGCCGGGTACGTTGACGCCCTTGCGCTCCGACAGGCGGCCGCCCACCAGCACGCGGGTGACCGCGCTCTCCCGGTCGCACTGTTCCACCTTCAGGCGCAGGCGGCCATCGTCAAGCAGCAGTTCTGCGCCGGGCACGAGCGCCGCGAAGATCTCGGGATGCGGCAAGTTGACCCGCTCGGCGTTGCCTGGATGGGCGTCGAGATCGAGCCGGAAAGTCTGGCCCTCGACCAATTGGATCGGGCCGTCGGCAAAGGTGCCGACCCGCAACTTGGGCCCTTGCAGGTCGGCCAGCACGCCGATCGGATGCCCGGTCTCCGCCTCCAGTTCGCGCAGGATCACCATGCGCGCCGCATGGTCCGCGGAGAGGCCGTGGCTGAAGTTGAGCCGGAACACGTCCACACCTGCGTGGAACAGGTTGCGGATGGTCTCGCGGTCGCTGCTGGCGGGGCCCAGCGTGGCGACGATCTTGGCGCGGCGGTTGCGATGTATGGGCATGGTGAGGGTCTCTTGAGGGATCAGCGCCGCGCGTTTGCGTCGCTTGGGTGCTGCGGGTTTCTTGCCCCGGCATCGATGAAGATGGCGCGGAAGTCGTTCACGTTGGTACGTGTGGGTCCGGTGACCACGGACGCGTTCAGGGCCTGGAAGAAACCGTGGCCGTCGTTGTCGGCAAGCGAGTCCGCAGGGTTGCGACCGAGCGCCCAAGCACGCGACAGCGTGTGCGGATCGATCTGCGCACCGGCGATGTCTTCGGAGCCATCGACGCCGTCGGTGTCGCCCATCAGGGCGTGGATGCGCGGATGGCCGTCGAGCGCAATGGCCATCGACAACAGGCACTCCACATTGCGTCCGCCTCGGCCCTGGCCGCGCAGGGTGACCGTCGTCTCGCCGCCGGACAGAAGCACGCAGGGCGGGCTGAAGGGCTGCGCATGCGCGGCCGTGTGCAGCGCGATGCCGGCGAGCACCTTGCCCACGTCGCGCGCTTCACCCTCCAGGGCGTCGCCCAGGATGAATGCGCCAACACCGGCCTCCCGGGCCACTGAGGCGGCGGCTTCCAACGCCAGCTGTGGCGTGGCCACCATCCGGATCTCGTTGCGCGCGAGGCGCGGGTCGCCCGGCTTGACCGATTCGGCGCGACCACTGTCCAGCGCAGCCTGCGCGGCTGGCGGCAGGGCTATGCCGTAGCGCCGCGCGATGGCGAGTGCATCTGCACAGGTGGTGGGATCGGCCGCTGTGGGCCCCGAGGCGATGTCCATAGGCCGGTCGCCGGGCACGTCGGACAGCAGCAGCGTGATGACGCGCGCAGGATGGCAGGCTGCGGCCAGCCGGCCACCCTTGATCGCCGATAGATGGCGGCGCACGCAGTTCATCTCGCTGATCGTCGCGCCGCTGGCGAGCAGCGCGCGGTTCACGGCCTGCTTGTCCTCGAGCGTCAGGCCTTCGAAGGGCAGGGGCAGCAGCGCCGACCCACCGCCCGAGATCAGGCACAGCACGATGTCCTCGGGCCGCAGGCCGTCCACCACCTCGAGCATGCGCTGCGCGGCGCGCAGCCCGGCGGCATCGGGCACCGGATGGGCCGCCTCGACAATCTCGATGCGGGAGCAGGGCGCACCGTAGCCGTAGCGCGTGACCACCAAGCCCGACAGGGGACCGTTCCAATGGGCTTCGACCGCCTGGGCCATGGCGGCCGATGCCTTGCCCGCACCGATCATCACCAGCCGGCCGCCCTGCAGCTCTTGCGGCTGCGGAAGGTGGGGCGGCACGTACAGCGCCGGCTGGGCAGATGCGACGGCCGCGTCGAACATGCGGCGCAGCAATGCCGCCGGCGCGGATGTCGTCATGCCTTCTGGCCGATCTCGATGTTCGCGAGCTTCTCGAGCGCGCGCACCAGCGCCGAATGGTCCCAGCCCTTGCCGCCATGCGCGGCGCAGGCGTTGAAGAGCTCCTGCGCCATGGCCGTGTTGGGCAGCGACACGCCCAGCGCGCGGGCACTTGCCAGGGCCAGGTTCAGGTCCTTCTGGTGGAGCTCGATGCGGAAGCCGGGTTCGAAGGTGCGCTTGATCATGCGCTCGCCATGCACCTCGAGGACCTTGCTGGAGGCGAACCCGCCCATCAGCGCCTGGCGCACGCGGGCCGGGTCGGCGCCGGCGCGTGCGGCGAACAGCAGCGCCTCGCCCACCGCCTGGATGTTCAGCGCGACGATGATCTGGTTGGCCACCTTGGCGGTCTGCCCGTCGCCGTTGCCGCCCACGAGCGTGATGTTCTTTCCCATCAACTCGAACAGTGGCTTGATGCGCCCGAACACGGCCTCGTCGCCGCCGACCATGATGGACAGCGTCGCGTTCCTGGCGCCGACCTCGCCGCCGGAGACCGGGGCATCGAGGTAGTCGCAACCCTTCGCATTGATCTTCTCGGCGAAGGTCTTGGTCGCGATCGGCGAGATCGAGCTCATGTCGACCACGGTCTTGCCCTTGCCGAGGCCGGCGGCGATGCCGTTCTCCGAGAACAGGGCCGCTTCGACGTCGGGCGTGTCCGGCACCATCGTGAAAATGATGTCGGCGCGCTCGGCGACGCCGCGCCCGTTCAGGCACTGCGTTGCGCCGGAGTCGGCGATCTCCTGGGGCATCTTGCCCAGGGTGTAGACGAACAGCTGGTGGCCCGCCTTGATGAGATGGCCGGCCATGGGCGCGCCCATGATGCCGAGGCCGACGAAGCCGATCTTGAGCGTGGGGAAAGTGGAAGTCACGAATATCTCCTTGGTATCGAATGAGGTTGCTTACTGCGCGAATTGCTGGCGCCAGCCCAGGCCGGCTTCGGTCGTCGCGGCCGGCTTGTACTCGCAGCCGATCCAGCCCGCGTAGCCGAGGCGGTCCAGTAGGGCGAAGAGAAAGGGGTAGTTGATCTCGCCGGTGCCGGGCTCGTTGCGGCCCGGGTTGTCG
Source organism: Pseudomonadota bacterium (assembly GCA_040386575.1). Taxonomy (GTDB): domain Bacteria; phylum Pseudomonadota; class Gammaproteobacteria; order Burkholderiales; family Burkholderiaceae_C; genus Ramlibacter. The sequence goes on along the minus strand of JAZKFI010000032.1, from coordinate 154,530 downwards.
GCGAGCTGCACGTGTCGGATCAGTGGGAAGTACTTCTGCAGCGTTGCAGCCAGCTCGCCCTCCATGCGCTGCGCGTGATAGATGTCGTACTGCAGGAATGCGTTGTCCTCGCCGACCTCGACGAGGATGCTGGCTGCCTGCACGGTGTGGTGCAGATAGAAGGCCGGGATGTCGAGGGTGTTGACGGGCTCGATCAACAGGTTCAGTCCGGCCTTCTTGAGTTCTCGCGCGGCAAAGCGCAGGTTGTCGACGAAGGTCTGGCGCAGCACGCCTTCCGGCACGCTGGTCGGAGCCTTGCCGGCCAGGCAGTTGAGCTGCGTCACACCGAGCGCGCCTGCGTACGCGATGGCGCGTGCGACACCGGTGCGGAACTCGTCGATCCGGTCTGGCAGGCAGGCGATGCCGCGCTCGCCCGCCTCCCAATCGCCCGCGGGCAGGTTGTGCAGGACCAGCGTGAGGCCGTTGGCATCGAGCCGGCTGCGGATCTCCTGGGCCGGCCAGGCGTAGGGGAAGAGGAACTCGACAGCCTTGAAGCCGGCCTTGGCTGCGAGCTCAAAGCGATCGAGGAAAGGAACCTCCGTGAAGAGCATGGTGAGGTTCGCCGCGAAACGAGGCATGGTGATACTCCGTGGTTGTATGAATCAAGGCGAAGTCCCGCTGCGGCCGCAAGGGCCCCGCCGGAACTGGCGTCGAATGGCCGGCCTACTCGAGCAGGCCGGCTTCCGCGAGGCCCTTGACGCCCTCGGGATGGCGGCAGTCGATCTCCTCGAATTCGACGATGTTGTCGATCTCGGTGCCCATCGCGATGTTGGTGACGCGCTCGAGGATCACTTCCACGACGACCGGCACCCGGTGCTTGCGTGCGAGCACCTGCGCCTCGCGCAGTGCGTCCTGCAACTTGGCGGGATCTGTCACCCGGATCGCCTTGCAGCCCAGCCCAAGGATGACCTGTACGTGGTCGACGCCGTAGCCTTGCAGCTCGGGATCGGTGACGTTCTGGTTCTCGAAGGCCAGCTGCACGCAGTAGTCCATCTCGAAGCCGCGCTGCGCCTGCCGGATGAGACCCAGATAGCTGTTGTTGACCAGCACCTGCACATAGGGCAGGTTGAACTGCGCGCCCACGGCCAGCTCTTCGACCATGAACTGGAAGTCGTAGTCGCCGGACAGGCCCACGACCGTCTTTTGCGGATCGGCCGCGACCACGCCGAGCGCCGCCGGGATGGTCCAGCCCAGCGGCCCGGCCTGGCCGCAGTTGATCCATTGGCGTGGGCCGTAGACATTCAAGAACTGCGCGCCCGCGATCTGGGACAGGCCGATGGTGGACACGTAGATCGCATCGCGCCCGAAGGCCGCATTCATCTCGGCGTACACGCGCTGCGGCTTGACCGGCACGTTGTCGAAGTCGGTCTTGCGCCGCATCAGCTTCTTGCGCTCTGCGCAGCGGCCGGCCCATTCGCCGTAGTCCTTCAGCTGGCCGGCCGTCTTGCGCTCGCGGGCGACCTGGACGAACAGCTCCAGCGCCGCCTTGGCATCGGACACGATGCCCAGATCGGGGTTGAAGATGCGTCCGATCTGCGTCGGCTCGATGTCGACGTGGACGAACTTGCGGCCCTTCGTGTAGGTCTCCACGGAACCCGTGTGCCGATTGGCCCACCGGTTGCCGATGCCCAGCACGAAGTCGCTGGCCAGCAGCGTGACGTTGCCGTAGCGGTGGCTGGTCTGCAGACCGCACATGCCTGCCATCAGCGGGTGATCGTCAGGGATCGTGCCCCAGCCCATCAGCGTCGGGATGACCGGCACGCCGGTCAGTTCGGCGAGCTCGACCAGCAACTCAGAGGCATCGGCGTTGATGATGCCACCGCCTGCCACGATCAACGGCTTGGACGATTCCACGAGCATGTCGAGCGCCTTCTCGATCTGTTTGCGCGTCGCTGCGGGTTTGTACACGGGCAGCGGCTCGTAGGTATCGATGTCGAACTCGATCTCGGCCATCTGCACATCAAAGGGCAGATCGATCAGCACCGGGCCGGGTCGTCCGGATCGCATCAGGTGAAAAGCCTGCTGGAAGGCGCGCGGGACGAGCGCAGGTTCGCGAACCGTCACTGCCCACTTGGTCACCGGCTTGGCAATGGACTCGATGTCGACAGCCTGGAAGTCTTCCTTGTACAGGCGAGCGCGGGGCGCCTGGCCCGTGATGCACAGAATCGGGATGCTGTCGGCGCCGGCGGAGTACAGACCTGTGATCATGTCCGTGCCAGCGGGACCGCTGGTGCCGATGCACACGCCGATGTTGCCGGCCTTGGCGCGTGTGTAGCCCTCGGCCATGTGTGAGGCCCCTTCGACGTGCCGCGCCAAGACGTGGGCGATCGACTGCCGCTCACGCAACGCTGCATAGAAGGGGTTGATCGCGGCGCCGGGTACACCGAACGCCTGCGAGATACCTTCCTTTTCCAACACCAACACTGCGGCCAAAGCCGCCTTCATCTTTGCCATGTGATTCTCCTGCCGAGTCAAGGTCTGTAAGCCGAGATCAATAGTCCCTGCTTCATCGATCACATGGAAGGCATATTGATTGAATGACGTTTATTCCACCATAGAATACCCAACTCGAATAAGTCGAGCATCTAATCCTGCATGGACCGAATACAAGCGCTTCGCCTGTTCACGCGGGTCGTGGACCTGGGCTCATTTAGTCGGGCAGCCTCGGAATTGGGCATTGGTCAGCCTGCTGCAACGAAGCAGGTGGCACGCATGGAGAAGGAACTCGGCGCACGGCTGCTGCATCGCTCTACGCAGGGCGTGACGCCGACCGAAGTGGGAACTCTTTACTACGAAAAGTGCAAGATCATCGTGCACCACGATGAGGAAGCGCGCTCCGTGGCGATGCTGATGCAGTCACAGATTCAAGGTGTTTTGCGAATCAGTGCATCAATCGCATTTGGCCGGCGCGTGTTGGCGCCGATGGTGCTGAACTTCATGCGGACCCATCCTCGCGTGCAGATCGAACTCAGCTTTGATGATCGGTATGTAAACTTGATAGAACAAGGCGTGGATGTGGCGATCAGAATGGGCAGGCTAGCCGATTCATCGCTTGGCTCTACATATCTAAGCGTGAGTCCGTGGCTGGCTGTGGCGGCTCCAGGGTACTTGCAGAAGAGAGGCATTCCGATCATGCCAGATCAACTGGGCACGCACGATGCACTTGTCTACAGCACAGCGCAAGGAGATGCCATTTGGCACTTTACAGGCGATCACAAGAAGACGTTGGCAATTCCAGTGACCGGACGCTTGCGGTCGAACAACTTGTCGGTTTTGCTTGGCGCCGCATGTGACGAACTTGGCGTAGCTGTCTTGCCGCACTACGTGGCTAGTGATGCGCTGCTCAGCGGCGAGATTGTCTCAATTCTGGACGATTGGAGGCTACCAATTCAGGAAGTGCATGCGGTGTATCCCTCACCAAGGATGGTGCCAGCGAAAGTGCACGAACTCGTCGCCTGGCTCAAAGGGACGTTTACGGACAACTGGTGGCGCTCTGGTGTGCGTGACCTACGTTCAATCGCGGCCGCACCAGGTGGCGGCGATCGCACACAGACGCAAGAAGCGGCTTTAACGGGTGCTATAGTTTCAATGCGTTCAACGTAGTCAATCCTGAGCCTACGCGCGCCGTGCGAAGTTCGCGTTCCTAAAACACATTGCATAACCTTGACGAACGATGCGTTCAAACGCCTTCCTAAGGGACTTGCAATTTGCATTCTGAAGACGGCTGGATCGCAGAGGCGGCTCTGCTGGAATCTTGCGGAGCCTAGCTTGCCTCGACGCTCATGCAGCTTTCGGCGAAGTTGCCGATGGCGTTAGCAATCGGTTGCTCGGTCGGCAACACAGCCATGCTGACGCGTTTTGTCAACGACAGCTGCATCGGGACGCACAACAACACGGCCGAGCACGCTCTGCGCTTACTAGCAATGGGCGGAAAATTGCACTGGCAATCGGACGTCAAGGGCCAGGGCGTCTAAGTAATCCTTCAAACCACAATTGCAAGATTAGCTTTATACGAGGCTGCACGGCTCGCGTAGTCTGCCGCGCTAGCAAGCAACTTGGCAACGTCTTCATCACGAAGTTGACGCACCACTTTGGCAGGTGCACCCAAGATGAGCGAACGATCAGGAAAGACTTTGCCCTCTGTAACGATAGCGCCGGCGCCGACAAGGCTATTCTTCCCAATTATGGCCCCGTTCAATATAACCGCTTGAATGCCGATCAGCGTTCCCTCCCCGATAGTGCAACCGTGCAACATCGCCTGATGGCCGACTGTGACGTTAGCGGCTATTGTTAACGGAAATCCGGGGTCGGCGTGCAGCACAGCGCCCTCCTGAACATTGCTCGCGTCGCCGACTTCGATCGGCTCGTTGTCGCCGCGCACTACGGCACCGAACCAAACGCTCGCACGTTCGCCCAGTTTGACTTGGCCGATCACCGTCGCCTCGTTTGCGACGAAGGCTGAACGTGGAATTTTCGGCTCGTAACCGCCAATACGGTAAATAGTCATATGTATGCTTGAAGGTTAGTGCTGCTGCAGTCGCGAATCTCAAGTACTTGAGCAGTTTGATTTAGCCGTTCGACGACCTTGCTTGTTTGCTGGATCCCAACGAGCACGAGCGCTTGCACGCCAGAGGCGCATAACATGCCGTCTTCTCCAGAATCAACGCAGCTAGCGCCTTTCGTCCCTGCCGTGCTTAACTCTTGCTGTTTGAAATGCAAATCGATCGTACAAGATTGACGCTTGTTCGGAAGTGTTGTCCAGCGCATTACCAATATTCTTCAGTGGAATACCAACAGCCCCCAACAGCCCGTCAAAATATGTTTTCAATGCCGCGGTCGAATTCAACCGCGTTCCGTCTCGTTTTGCGTAATGGGCTGGATGAGTCGTACCGGTCGCGTCGTTCGCCAGAAATTCGTTTGGCTTACGAGACATCAAGCTTGATTGCGCAAGAGTGCACCTTGGGATTCCTCCGGTTTCCCGGACACATCGAATGACCTGATGTGTTCAGGAGGCAGGTATAGCCAAGGACGAGACGGACCTTTACGGACGAGTTCGAATGCGTGAGCCGGTGAAGCTGGTCAAGCATCCAGGAGCGAGCCCGACATCCTCAACGCACATTTGACACCGGATTAGCCGAACTGGAAGGCTGGGGAATAGACTTCATCGGGGCCGCTGCAGTGCTGTCACGAAACACCATTTGTGCTTCGAATTGCGATTGTGCAAGCTTTGCTCCGGCCATTCCGCTGATTTTTGATGCCAACAAAGTTGCGGTCGTTTCTCCGATATATACAGGATTCGACTTCACGGTAGTTAAGGTCGGAGTGATCAGCTCCGCCAATTGCCAGTCACCGAATCCGGTAACAGAAACATTGTTGGGTACCGAAATATTAAGTGCATGGCATTCAGCGATTGCGGCCGCAGCTACAAGGTCATTGCTGCACATTAGCGCAGTAGGAGCGGCATTGCCCCGCAATAGCGTTCTCGTCGCATTACGAATCGAACTGGTTGTGTAATCCGTAGGGAGGACTTGATCGCCGTGAAGCGATATACCTGCACTGACCAAAGCATCTTTGATACCATCTAGACGCTGCTGCAATATATCCTGTAGTCCGAGCGGGCCTGGAAGCACGGCAAAATGCCGATGTCCAAGCTCTATCAAATGCTCCGTCAGATGGCGCATTGCCAGTCGGTTGTCATATCCAACAACGGAGTGCGATCCTGTAGGGTCGATCGCCCACATCAAAACATAGGGAATATTCTGGCGATGAATTAACGGGATCAATTCCGGATGATGCTGCGCGCCAATCATCACAAGTGCTTCAACCTGGCGTCCAAGAAGCGCGCGCGCGCACTTCATTTCAGTTTCAGCATTGTTCCGATGGCAAGTGAGCAAGACATTAAAGCCCTGATGGTTGAGTCGTTCCTCAAGAACGTCCACTGCTTTCGCATAAAGCTCGTTCATCAATGTCGGTACCAAAATCCCCACAGTAAGGGTTCTGCCGACACGAAGCCCGCGTGCGGAAGCAAACGGTACATAGCCCAGCTGCGAAATCGCCTGCTTAACCCGTCTTAGCGTATCCGGGTGCACTCGGTCTGGATCGGAGTAGCTCCGCGAGACGGTGGTGGTGGACACCCCCGCCAGCGCGGCCACTTGCTTGACGTTTATCATTCCTCATTATCACCACAGATGGCGTTGGCTTTTGCCACACACGGCCGTGCGTTGGGTGGCAAGACGGCTGATGATGAGTAGGGAGCTAACCCACACCATCGTCCTTCTGGACCGCCGCCGGCGTGGTGATAAGCATGGAACCCGGTTGCCGACGACTACTCTTCGCTGTTGGTTGCCACGAGCGCGGCGTCCAGCAGTTCGACCCAATGCCGCACCGGCACTATACTGCCGCTCTGCAAGTGCGCAATGCAACCGATGTTGGCCGAGGCGATGGCGCTGGGCTGCAGCAGCTGCAGGTGGCCGAGTTTGCGATCGCGCAACGGGTACGCAAGTTCGGGTTGCAATACCGAATAGGTGCCGGCGGAGCCGCAGCATAGATGCGCCTCGCTCTTCGCCACCTGCACGTCGAAGCCGAGCGCACGCAGGTTGACTTCGACCCCACCGCGCAGCTTCTGGCCGTGCTGCAGGGTGCAGGGCGGGTGGTAGGCCACCACTCCGGCCGGGGCCTTCACGCGAGACTTCAGCGTCGGCACTAGGTCGGGCAGCAGCTCGCTGAGGTCGCGCGTGAGTTCGCTGATGCGCCTCGCCTTCAGCGCGTGGGTCGGGTCGTCGCGCAGGATGTGGCCATATTCGCGCACGGTGACGCCGCAGCCCGAAGCGTTCATGACGATCGCCTCCACCTCGCTCCGCTCGACCAGCGGCCACCATGCGTCGATGTTGGCGCGCATCTGCGCCATGCCACCGTCCTGGTCGTTGAGGTGGAAACTGACCGCGCCGCAGCAGCCCGCCTCTGGCGCGATCAGGGTCTCGATGCCGGCCGCGTCGAGCACGCGCGCTGTCGCGCTGTTGATGTTGGGCATCATCGACGGCTGCACGCAACCGGCCAGCATAAGCACCTTGCGGGCATGTGTGCGCGTGGGCCAGCAGCCAGCGTCCTGCTTCGCGGGCACCTTGGCCTTTAGGACCTCGGGCAGCAGGCCGCGCACCGACTGGCCCAGCTTCATCGCGGGGCCGAACAGCGGCGACGGCAGGGCTTCCTTCAGCAGCCAGCGCGTGGCCGATTCGAGCGCCGGGCGCGGCACCTTCTGGTCGACGATCTTGCGGCCGATGTCGACCAGGTGCCCATACTGCACGCCGCTCGGACAGGTACTCTCGCAGCTACGGCAGGTGAGGCAGCGGTCGAGGTGCAACTGGGTTTTGCGGGTCGGCGCCTGGCCTTCCAGCACCTGCTTGATCAGGTAGATGCGACCGCGCGGGCCGTCGAGCTCGTCGCCAAGCAGCTGATAGGTCGGGCAGGTCGCGGTGCAGAAGCCGCAGTGCACGCACTTGCGCAGGATGGCTTCGGCTTCGCGGCCGTCGGCACTGTCGCGGAATTCGGGAGCGAGTTCGGTTTGCATGACGGCTGCGTTCTCAGTGGTGCGACGACACGGCGGTCGCGGCGTGGGGGGGGTGCCCTGCGGCCTCCGCGGCGGGCACCGCGCCGAGTCGGCGGCGGTCGAAGATGCAGTGCGGATCGAACTGCAGCTGCAGCGCGTGCTGCACGCGCGCCAGCACCGGCGCGAGCGGCTCGAAGCGCGGCACCGTGTGCGCGCCGCCGCCGGCCGGCGTGTGGAACAGCGTCGCATGGCCTCCTTGGGCCTTCGCCGCGGCGCGGATCGCCGCGTCGCTCTGCCCCGCCGCGCGCCGGTACCAACGCTGGCCGCCGTGCCATTCGATCCACGGGGCCTCGCCGTCGAGCGCGAGCACCGGTGCGGTCTGCGGCACCGACACGCGCCAGAGCGCCTGCCCCGCATCGCGCGCCTCGGCAAACCACGGGTGCTGCTGGTCACGCACCGACTGCCAGGCGGCTGCGGTGCGCTCGGGCGCCTGCCGCTCGCTGCCGAGGTGACGGCAGGCCGCCTCGACCGCCGCGACCGCGCCGCGCAGCCGCAGCGACAGGTAGCCCACGCCCGCGCGTTCGCGCCACAGGCTCGCGTTCAGCGGAAGCGGCTGGCCGCCCCAGGCGTTGAGCAGGCGCAACGCGTCGGCCTGGGTGCATTCGAACTCGAGCGTGGCCTCGGCCGGCGCCACCGGCAGCACCTTGAGGCTCACCTCGGTAACCACGCCGAGCGTGCCGAGCGCGCCGGCCAGCACGCGCGAGACGTCGTAGCCCGCGACGTTCTTCATCACCGTGCCGCCGAAGCGCAGCAGTTCGGCGCGGCCGTCGAGCAGCTCGATGCCGAGCACGTGGTCGCGCACCGCGCCGACGCTCGCGCGCGACGGGCCGCCGAGCCCGGCTGACAGCATGCCGCCGACCGTGCCGCCGGACGCGAAGCGCGGCGGCTCGAACGCGAGGCACTGGTCCGACTCGGCCAGCGCGGCCTCGAGTTCGTCGAGCGGCGTGCCGGCGCGCACGGTGACGACCAGCTCGCTCGGTTCGTAGCTCGTGATGCCAGCCAGCGGCCGCGTGTCGAGCACCTCGCCCACGGGCGCCTCGCCGTAGAAGTCCTTGGTGCCGCCGCCGCGGATGCGCAGCGTGGTGCCGTCGGTGGCCGCCGCGCGGACGCGCTCGGCCAGAGTTTGCAGAGATGTGTCCATCGCGCGGCCTCTCAGAAGCGCGGCAGGTCGGCGAACGGCGCGGGGCGACCGGCGCGGAACACCTGCTTGCCGTATTCGGCGCAGCGCTGCAACGTGGGGATTACCTTGCCGGGGTTCAGCAGGCCGCGAGGGTCGAAGGCGCGCTTCACGCCGAACATCGCCTCGTTCTCGGCCGCGGTGAACTGCACGCACATGCTGTTGAGCTTCTCGACGCCGACGCCGTGCTCGCCCGACACCGTGCCGCCCATCGCGACGCTGGTCTCGAGGATGTCGGCGCCGAACAGCTCGCAGCGGTGCAGTTCGTCGGGATCGTTCGCATCGAACAGCACGAGCGGATGCAGGTTACCGTCGCCCGCGTGGAAGACGTTGCAGCAGCGAAGGCCGTACTTCTTCTCCATCTCCTGGATGGCCAGCAGGATGTCGGCCAGGCGCTTGCGCGGGATGGTCGAGTCCAGGCACATGTAGTCGGGGCTGATGCGGCCCGACGCCGGGAATGCGTTCTTGCGGCCGCTCCAGAACTTCAGGCGTTCTTCCTCGTTCTCGCTCACCGCGATGGCGGTGGCGCCGCAGCCGCGCAGCACCGCGCTCATGCGGCCGATTTCTTCCTCCACCTCCTCTGGCGTACCGTCGGATTCGCAGAGCAGGATCGCGGCGGCCGACAGGTCGTAGCCGGCGCGCACGAAGTCCTCGACGGCGGCGGTCATCGGCTTGTCCATCATCTCGAGCCCCGCCGGGATGATGCCGGCCGCGATCACCGCTGCCACCGCGTCGCCGGCTTTGCGCACGTCGTCGAAGCTGGCCATGATGCAGCGCGCCAACTGCGGCTTGGGCACCAGCTTGACCAGCACCTCGGTGGTGACGGCCAGCATGCCTTCGCTGCCGACCACCAGCGCCAGCAGGTCCAGGCCGGCCGCATCGAGCGCCGCGCCGCCGAACTCGACCGGCTCGCCGTCGGCCATGAAGCCGCGCACGCGCAGAACGTTGTGCAGCGTGAGCCCGTACTTAAGGCAGTGCACCCCGCCCGAGTTCTCGGCCACATTGCCGCCGATGGTGCATGCGATCTGGCTTGACGGATCGGGCGCGTAGTAGAGACCGAACGGCGCGGCGGCCTCGCTGATCGCGAGGTTGCGCACGCCGCATTGCACGGTGGCGGTGCGCGCGACCGGGTCGATATCGACGATCCGGTTGAACTTGGCGAGCGAGAGCGTCACGCCCTGCGCGTTGGGCGTCGCGCCGCCCGACAGACCGGTACCGGCGCCACGCGCCACCACGGGCACGCCGAGGCGATGGCAGGTGCGCAGCACGGCCTGCACCTGCGCCTCTGTCTCAGGGAGCGCGACCGCGAGCGGCCGCGCCCGGTAGGCAGTGAGGCCATCGCATTCGTAGGGCGTGGTGTCCTCGTCCTGCCAGAGCAGCGCATGCGAGGGCAGGTCCGCCTGCAGCGATCGAATTGTTTGTAATTGATCCTCGGGACGGGCTGGCTCTTCTGCGAAGAGAGCACCGGCAGCCCAAGGTCTAACGTTCCGAGCCACGGAGCTAGCCATCAGATTTGAACCTTGATCAGCTTGCCCAGTTCCGAGAAGTTGCGCGTGACCGTGAAGCCGCACTCTTCCATGATGGCGAGCTTGGCATCCGCGGTGTCGGCGCCGCCGGAGATCAGCGCGCCTGCATGGCCCATGCGCTTGCCGGGGGGCGCCGTCACACCGGCGATGAAGCCGACGATCGGCTTCTTCATGTTGTCCTTGCACCAGCGCGCCGCGTCGGCTTCGTCGGGGCCGCCGATCTCGCCGATCATGATGACGGCATCGGTTTCCGGGTCGTCGTTGAAAGCCTTCATCACATCGATGTGCTTCAGGCCGTTGATCGGATCGCCGCCGATGCCCACGGCGCTGGACTGGCCGAGGCCGATCTCGGTGAGCTGCGCCACGGCTTCGTAGGTCAGCGTGCCGGAGCGGCTGACCACGCCGATGCGGCCCTTGCGGTGGATGTGGCCGGGCATGATGCCGATCTTGATCTCGTCGGGCGTGATCAGGCCGGGGCAGTTCGGGCCCAGCAGCAGCGTCTCTTTGCCGCCTGCTGCGACCTTGGCCTTCATCTTGTTGCGCACTTCGAGCATGTCGCGCACCGGGATGCCTTCGGTGATGCAGATCGCCATGTCGAGGTCGGCCTCGACGGCTTCCCAGATGGCAGCGGCAGCGCCGGCCGGCGGCACGTAGATCACCGACACGGTGGCGCCGGTCTGCGACGCGGCTTCCTTCACCGAACCGAAGATCGGGATGTTGAAGATCGACTCGCCGGCCTTCTTCGGGTTCACGCCCGCGACGAAGCAGTTCTTGCCGTTGGCGTATTCCTGGCACTTTTCCGTGTGGAACTGACCGGTCTTGCCGGTGATGCCTTGCGTGATGACTTTGGTGTCTTTGTTGATATAGATCGACATGACTGTATTCCTTAGGCCTTGGTCTTAACCGCTGCAACGACCTTCTGGGCCGCGTCCGCCATGGTGTCGGCGCTGATGATCGGCAGGCCCGACTCGGCCAGCAGCTTCTTGCCTTCGACTTCGTTGGTGCCCTTCATGCGCACCACCAGCGGCACCTGCAGGTTCACGGCCTTGCAGGCCGCGATCACGCCGGTGGCGATGGTGTCGCACTTCATGATGCCGCCGAAGATGTTGACCAGGATGGCCTCCACATTCTTGTTCTTCAGCATGATCTTGAAGGCTTCGGTCACCTTCTCGGGGGTGGCGCCGCCGCCCACGTCCAGGAAGTTGGCCGGCTCGCCGCCGAACAGCTTGATGGTGTCCATGGTGGCCATCGCAAGGCCTGCGCCGTTCACGAGGCAGCCGATGTTGCCGTCGAGCGAGATGTAGGCGAGGTCGAATTTGGAGGCTTCGACTTCGGCCGCGTCTTCCTCGTCGAGGTCGCGCAGCGCGACGATCTCGGGGTGACGGAACAGCGCGTTGCTGTCGAAGTTGAACTTGGCGTCCAGCGCCATGACCTTGCCCTTGCTGTCACGGTTGAGCGGGTTGATCTCGACCAGCGAGGCGTCCGTCTCCATGTAGCAGGCGTAGAGCTTCTTGAAGATGTCCACGGCCTGTGCGGTGGAGTCGGCCGGGATGCCGATGCCGTCGGCGATCTGCTTGGCTTGCGCGTCCGTCAGGCCGTCCTTGGGATCGGCGAAGACGGTGATGATCTTCTCGGGCGACGAGTGCGCGACTTCCTCGATGTCCATGCCGCCTTCGCTGGAGGCGATGAAGGCCACCTTCTGCGTCGCGCGGTCGGTCACGGCCGAGACGTAGTATTCCTTCTGGATGTCGGCGCCGTCCTCGATGTAGAGGCGGCGGACCTTTTGGCCTTCGGGGCCGGTCTGATGGGTCTTGAGCTGCATGCCGAGGATGTCCCCGGCGAGCTTCTTAACGTGGTCGATGCTCTTGGCGACCTTGACGCCGCCGCCCTTGCCGCGGCCCCCCGCATGGATCTGGGCCTTGACCACCCAGACCGGGCCACCGAGTTTCTGAGCGGCCTCGACCGCCTCCTGGACGGTATAGGCCGGAATGCCGCGCGGCACCGGCACACCAAATTTGGCAAGGATTTCCTTGCCCTGGTACTCGTGAATCTTCATGACGGTTCTCTCGTGCATAAGGGCAGATGAACTGCCATGTAGCGCCAATTTCACGAGCGTTTACGCGTCCCACAGCGCGTGAAATTAGCGGCATTAAAAGACTAAGTTGCCAACGCAAAAAAATAGGGAGAAATTTTCTGAGCTATTTGGAAGTTTCTAGCGACAAGGCAGGCTAATCAATCCAACCTAATATTGGCTCGACTTGCAACCGCCTTCCATTTTGTGACCTCAGAATGCAAAAACGTTTTGAAGGCCTCCGAACTTCCCCCCACGACTTGGGCCCCTTGAGCCCGCAACTTCTCTGCCACATCAGGCGCAAGAAGGGCTTCATTCATGTCGTTATTTATCTTGCCGACAATCTCCCTCGGGGTACCGGCTGGAACCATGAAACCACCCCACGAGACAGCCTCAAATTCGCGCAAACCCAACGCTTCCTCCACGGTCGGAACTTCAGGCATCGACGGCAATCGCTTCTTGCTGGTAACAGCAAGCGCCCGAAGCTTTCCGCCTTTTACCTGAGGTGTGGCAGCAAGGGCAGTAGGTAGCGCGACTGCTATTTGCCCTCCCATTACATCAGTGAGGGCGGGGGCGTCGCCTTTGTACGGCACATGAAGCATGGGCACCCCGACAGACGAGAAAAGCAGCTCGCCAGCTAAGTGGCTCCCTGATCCATTGCCAGCGGAACCAAATGAAAGCTTGTTCGATTTGTCCCTGGCAGCGGCAATCAATTGAGTTAGCGATTTATACTGCGAGTCTGTAGCAGTGACGATCACAAGCGGCACAAACGTAGACAAAACGACTGGCTCGAAATCCTTCAGAGTGTCGTAGGGGAGCTTTGCATAAACCGCTGGATTGATGCCGTTCGGGCCTAAATTTGCCATCAGTATTGTGTATCCATCAGCAGGGGATTTTGCAACCAGTTGATTTGCCACAATGCCATTAGCTCCAGGGCGGTTCTCGATAATTACCGGTTGCCCCCAAGCTTGCGTCAGTTTTGCACCGAGAAGCCTCGCCGTAACATCCGACGCGCCTCCTGGCGGATAAGGAAGAACAATTTTCACTGGCTGACGTGGCCAGTCGCCCGCGTTAGCGACCAATGAAATCACAGCTAATATTGCGCATGAAATAAAACGACTGAATCCGTTCATAGTTGTCTCCTGATTTAAATTGAAGGGTCCTACACTGTTCCCGCTGCTCTTAGGGCGTTGACTTTTTCCTCAGTCCAGCCAAGTTCATTGACAAGGACCTCATTCGTATGCTCTCCAAGCGCAGGGGGCGCGCGGCCATAGTCCAACTGGGACCTCGAAAACTTGATGGGATTCGCGATCTGAGGCGCTTCCGCCCCTCTGGAGTGCGGCAGATCGAAGAGCATCCGACGTGCCACGACGTGTTCATTGGCTAGCGCTTGAGGAATACTGAGAATCGGCCCTGACGGAACTCCGACCTTTTCCAAACGCTGCAGACATTCCGCGATCGAGAGTTTCGCGAATGCAGCGTTCAGCTCGGCAACCAAAAGAGTCCGATTTTTCAGACGGTCGGCATTTGTGGTAAACCGCCCATCTTTTGCCATTTCGATCAGCCCCAGCGCCTGACAAAGCGCTGTGAATTGCCTGTCGTTCCCGACTGCCACGATGAAGTCGCCATCCAGCGCAGAGAATGACTGGTATGGGGCAAGGTTCGGGTGCGCATTGCCCCAGCGCCTCGGTTCAGTTCCTGACACGAGGTAGTTGGAAGCTTGATTGGCAAGCCATGCGACCTGGGTGTCAAGCAAGCTCATGTCGATGTATTGGCCTTTGCCGCTGGCTTTCCTTTCCATCAATGCACTGAGCATTGCCACGGCTGAATACATTCCGGTCATCAGATCAGAGATGGGCACCCCGCATTTTTGCGGACCTCCACCGATCTGCTCATCACTTTCTCCGGTGATGCTCATCAGTCCTCCCATGGCCTGAATGACGAAATCGTAGCCTGCTCGATCTTTATATGGACCCGTCTGGCCAAAGCCAGTAATTGAACAATAAACGAGGCCCTGGTTCGATCCACTCAACGATTCGTAATCCAAACCGTAGCGTTTCATATCGCCGACTTTATAGTTCTCGATAAATACGTCTGCTTTCATTGCCAGCTGACGCACCAGGTCTTGCCCCTCTGGTCTGCTGATGTCGACAGTAACCGAACGCTTGCCACGGTTAGCCGATAAGAAATAGGCAGACTCGCCGGTCAGCGGCCCGTCATTGCCATGGAGAAATGGGGGACCCCATCCCCTTGTGTCGTCGCCGCTTACCGGCCGTTCTATCTTGATCACGTCCGCACCCAAATCGGCCAGCAGCTGGGTACTCCAAGGACCGGCTAGGATCCGGCTGAGATCAAGAACTCTTATTCCCGAAAGTGGGCCTGTCATAATTTGATCTTTCGATACCTTCTCTCAACTAGGATCAAAGAGAACGCCTGGGTTGAGAATTTGTCTGGGGTCCAGTGCGTGTTTGGCGGACTTCAGCACGGTACAGAACAGTTCCGGCCGTTCCTTGTCGTACCACGGACGGTGATCTCTGCCGAGTGAGTGGTGGTGAGTAACTGTTCCACCAGCATCGACCATCGCTTGTTCACCAATTCGCTTGATGGCCATGAACTGCTCCGCAAGTCGCGACTTGTCGCCGTATGCAAACCATGTGAAGTAAGGGGCGGGTCCATCTGGATAAATATGCGTGAAGCGACAAGTAACGGACCCCGGTCTGCCTGTAACTTCACGGATCGCGCGATGGGTTTCGGCCTTGACGTGTTCCCGCAAAGCGGCGAAGCGCTCCCAGGTTACGGCCGTTTCCATCGTTTCGCGCATGACGCCTCGTGCAATGGCGTATTCACGCAGATAGGGACCTCGCAGGAATTTCTGCCTCCAGCTATTGGCGCCGGCGTCGGCAATTTCGGCGCTTTTGCTGGAGAGACTTTCTGTCTCCCATTTGCCGCCAAAGCCGGCGCAAATTTCGAGTGCCCTTGCCATCCAGTGGTCAACGGGGTGATCTGCCGATTCAAACCCTAGTACCAGAATGTCGTAGGTACCGTCGCTGGAGCCGGTGTATTCCGCCTCTTCACGTTCGATAAGTCGGGCATTGGCAGGATTTAGACCTGATTGCGAAAGAACTCGGACGGCTTCGACTGCCTTGTCGTAGTCCGTAAATTTGACTGCCGTCATTGCGCGATGAGTAGGGCGCTTGTGCAGGCGGATCCATGCCTCCGTGATGATTCCCAGCGCTCCCTCGGATCCCAGGAAAAGCCGATCCGGATTTGGACCCGATCCGGATACCGGGAATCGCTTGGACTCGACGTTGCCCGATGGTGTGACGACCTTCAGGCTTTGGACGTGATCGTCGATCTGTGTGTAAGCCGTGGCAAAGTGTCCGGCGGCCCGCGTTGCAATCCATCCGCCCAGCGAGGAGAACTCCCAAGCTTGGAGGAAAAAGCGCATGGTGAGCCCGCTGGGCTTGAGCTGCTTCTCAAGGTGTGGGCCTAGCACGCCGGCCTGGATCCGGGCCGACTGCGACGTCGCGTCGATTTCAAGCACCTTGTCGAAGTGCTTCATGTCGATCGACACCGTGCCGCGGTATCGATCGTGGTCGGGCGGGTTGACGCCGCCCGTCACACTGGTGCCGCCGCCATAGGGCACTGCGGCCAGGCTGTTCGTTCCACACCAGTCGAAGAGATCCACTATGTCTTGCTCGCTTTGCGGGTAGGCGACAACATCCGGTGGGTTACGAAACTCGCCGCGGATGGCCTTGGCCACATCGACCGTTCCCGCTCCATAGGTGTGGTACAGCCGGTCATATTTGTCGGTTGTGCAGACTGAACTCAAGGCGCCTGGAACCTTGATGCGTGGCTCTCTGATAGCAATCTTGTCGAGTGTGGGAAATGGCACGGCCTCAAACTTTTCGACGCCTAAGAGTCGTGTCCATGCGGTTTCAAATTCGCCGATCTCGGCGGGAGTAACCGCGTCGTCTTCGTAACCCCACCCGTAAAACTTTCTGCGACGGTCTGTCATAAATACACCTTCTAAAGTTGATGGTAACGATTGCACAAGTGAGCGAGGAACGCGATCTCTTAGCACTCAAAGACACATAGTTCAAGCGATGCAATCGTTACCATTGTAGAATCATCAGAAGGCGTCAAACTCAGGGTTTACCCTTAAATCCTGCTAGCATGACGAAGGGATGCGCGCCTTACCCCATAGCGGCATCAACGTGCCAAGCGGAAGCCTGCACCATCGGCACCTATGCATAAGGCATCGCATCCACGGGGAAAAACCATTGGAGCCGTCGCGCGTCCGAGGAGAGCCGATGTCACAGCATCGGCGTCGGTCTTTGTTTTTCAAATGCCAGGATCGCGTTGCCGCCCAAGCAGCCATGTCGATGACCCCCCAGTCATGACGACCGATAAGTGCTGCCCCAATCGCTGCTCGATAACTGGGCGCCACGGCACCAGGCTGAAACCCACGCCATCGTCGAGCACGGCGAAGCGGCCGCTGGCGAGTTGTATGCTCTGGCGATAGAGACCGTCTACGCGCGAGTTAGCTTGCACTGGACGATAGTTGTGTCCTGTCTCTCCCTCCAGCGCCCTGCCGGCAGCCGCCAGATCCTGCTCGCGCAGGGTTGCAAGCAGATCGTTCACGAGAACTGCGCGCTGGTCACGCCATTTAGCAAGTCCCTGTGTGGCAAGAAAACCTACACGCTCGCGCATCGCATCCCGCACTTGAGCCCCAAAGCCTTGGCCGGCCAAGACCGAACCGTCGCCCACTAGCCGCTTGTCCAACCACGTGGCGCCGATGGCGCGCACCTGTTGATCAATGGGCAGATGCGATCGCAGCTCGATCACCAATCCAGCATTTTTCTGCTTGTCATGCGCTCGAGCCTTCTGCAGCAAATCCCGCGGCACCTTCCAGACCCCATCGGCGATGCGCTCCACGATACCGGCGCGGCGCAGGGCTTCAAGTCGGCGCACATGCGCATCGACGGTTGACTGCGGGTAGCGGTCGTTGGCATGCGTTAGTTGCACCAAGTGGTCGGCCGTCTTGTAGAGGCCGCCTCTCGCCACGGTGGCGATGCTGCGGTCCACCGGCTTCTCCTGGCCCGGCGGCCTCGCCTCCACAATGCCGTGTAGGGGCAGTTCTGCGAGGTCGGGACCGGCTGGCAGATTCAGGTAGTGCGCCCGCCCGTCGATGCCATCGACCACCAGGTAGCCCCGGTCATGCAGTTCGTCGACCAGGCCCTTGCCCGCGACCCGACCGATGAGCGTGTAGGTCGGCCGCTCATCGACCACGCATTCCCGCCGCTGGCCCTTGAGCGCACGGCGCACCGTCTCCAGCGCATCCTCGCGCTGGCCCATGGCGTCGAGTGTGGCCGCCATCCCAGGCTGGAGCTTCCAGCGGTTCGCATTCATCCTCTCGGCCAAACCCATGCTTTCGAGCCGCAGCAGCCGTGCCCGCAGTGCGTTCTGACGCTCCCGGGCTTGCGGGTTGCCCGTAAGGTCAATGCCATCGGCACCAGCTTGCCGGATTAGCGCCCGGTCCAGGCTGGTGAGCCGCTGCTGGTCGACCTCCCGCAGCAGGCTCTGGCGGATTTCCGCCTCGGTGCGCGGTCCCAGCCATTCCGTGGCGATCTCGCTGGCGCGCAGGCGCATGCCGTGCGCCATGTAGTCGGGGGCGATCACGAGATCCCTGCTACTGGCGCGCCCGCCCGTGTGGCCGTTCAGCACGATGTGGGTGTGCGGATTGTCTGTGTCCCAATGGTCCACGGCTACCCAATCCAGTCGGATCTCCAGGTCGATCTCCATGCGGCGCATCAGCTGGCGGGTGAAGGCTTTCAGGTCTTCCAGCTCCAGCCCGTCCTCGGCCGATACGATGAAGCGGAACTGGTGGCGATCGTTCTGCCCGCGTTCCTGAAAGTCCTTGAGGTCGGTCGCATCGGTGTCAGCGCCGTAGGCCTGGCCCTTTTGCCCCTC
This sequence comes from Pseudomonadota bacterium, assembly GCA_040386575.1. Classification (GTDB taxonomy): domain Bacteria; phylum Pseudomonadota; class Gammaproteobacteria; order Burkholderiales; family Burkholderiaceae_C; genus Ramlibacter. Next base: position 136,138 of record JAZKFI010000032.1, on the reverse strand, counting down.
GCGTGTGACGCCGTCGCGCTCGATGTAGCGCAGGTGCACGGCCACCGAGTTTGGGCTGGCGCGCTGGAGCACGACGAAGCGCGACTTGACGACAACACGCCGCGCGTTCGGCCCTAGGCGCTGGCCGGCCACAGAGGCCGCGACGCGGCCGCGTCCGAACTTGCTGGCGGGTCTGCCAAGGCTCTTGCCCGACGGTTTTGCGCCGGTCTTCGACACCTGCTTGAGCACCTGCGAAACGAAGCGCTGCGAGCGCGGTCCACCGCGCGACTCCGGCGCCGCGGGCTTTACGCGAAAGCGATCTTCTTCATTGGCAGCCACGAAGACCCCAACGCACCTCAGCGCAGCGCATCGGAAACGGCGCGCGGCAATCGCTGCTGCACTGCTGATTCCAGCCTCTGCGCGGCACGCGCAAGACCCCTTGCGGTGCCGCCGCAACCCCTCGTGCAGACTGGCTTGGAGGGGCGCGGCGTGCCACCCCTTTTATCTGGCCCTCCGTCTCCGCCTTCCGCATCCGCTCCCGGCTCCGACCTGCCGCCAGCCGCGCACCGAGTGCGCAACGCTGCCCGTGAGGCAGCGGCGGTGCAGCGCGTGCTGCACGCTGTCGACGGGCTCCCTGCACGACGGAGTGCTGCGCGAGCGCATGCCCAGCTACGGTTCGGCGGCATGTTTGACGACGCGATAGGGCAGGGCTCATGGCGTGCTCCAAGTCCACAGCGGTCTCGCGATGCCGAGCACGGCAGAGGCGGCGATGGGGCCGAAGTAGCGGCTGTCGAACGACGCCGGATTCGTATCGCTGAGCAGGAATAGTTCGCCACCAGCGAGAGGGCGGCAATGCTGCCAAGCAGGCAGTGGCCGGCGCGCGCCGTCATGTGCGCGTGCGATCGCCGCCACCGCGCCATCAATCAGCACGACCTGTTCTCGAACACACACCGACTGCGGTGCGATGGCGCCGATACGCTTGAGGATCGGCACGCCGCTCGGCAGGTAGCCGCGTTGTCCTGCGAAGGCCGCTACGTCGACAGGGAGGCGGGCCAGCACGATGCTGCCGACGTGCAGCGCAACTCCGCTGTCGATGCTGCCGACCCGGTACCAGCCGCGCGGCACGCTGTTCGTCGGGTTGTAGACCACGAACGCACGTTCATGCACCGTCATCGGCATGAAGGCCGGCGCGCACAGCACAGCCAAGCCCACGCCCATGCCGGCGAAAAGTACCCGCCGGCTCATCGCAGCGCCCCGCGCACAAGATGCGCCGCATGTCGCTCGCTTGTGTAGTCCGGCAGCGGCTGGCGTGCAGCCAGCCGGTTGCCAGCGGTGTGCCAGTACGTGGCGGCAACCGCTGCCGGTTCGATGCCCAGCGCTTCGATGGCGTCGATCACTTCGAGCACTGCCTTGACCTGCTGCTCGCCATCGGCGCGCAGCAGGATGCGCGCGCCAGGCACCACGCCGGCGATGCGCTGTGCGCCATCGAACGGCATCGGTGCTTGCAGCACCATGAGCTGCCAGAGCGCCGTGCCGTAGTCGTTGCCGATCCATTTGACGCGGCAGCACACCGCGTTGGGCTCGAAGATCGCGACGCGCCGCCAGCGGTCCAACGTCGTCTCACGCACCGGCTTGCCGAAGCGCAACCAGACGTTTACGCGATGCTCGACGAAAGCGAGCGAGATCCGCATATGGACGGGCCGTGGCGGTAGCACGGCCTGCGCGGTGATGGGCAGCAACTGCATCACGGCTGGCCCCCACCGTATTCGCGCTCCAGCAGCTCGCGCAACATCTCGGCCGCGGTTACGCCGCGTTCGAATGCGATCACCTTGATGCGCCCCCGCAGCGTCGGTGTCACGTCGATGGTCAGTCGAGCGGTGTAGATCGATGCCCGCGCAGCGACCTTTGGCGCGTCGGCCTGCCGCACCCAAGTCGACGCAGGATCGGCAGCGGGCTTGCGTCCGATGGACGCACGCTTCGGCGCACCTGATGACGCAGGCGCCGTCATCGCAGCGTCTCCCGCACAGCCTGCGCCAGCGCCGCGATCTCGCGCGCGGCGGCGCACTTCGGCGCGGCTTCGCATGCGAGCCGGCCGGCGGCCACGCTGTCGGCGAACACGATGCGCTGCGAGACTTCGGCCTGCAGCGCGGCAAACGGTTGGTCGGCCAGTGCTGCGCGTGCTTCGCGGCCGATCACGGTGCCGACCACGCGCCGGTTGATGACGAAGGCCGCGCGAAGCTGAGGTCTGAACACGCGGGCCTCGGCGATGAGTGCCACCATCTCATGGCTGGCCCAGACGTCATACGCGCTCGGTTGCACGGGGATCAGCACCAGGTCGGCGGCCAGAAGCGCGGAGCGTGCGAGGGCAGCGACGCGGGGCGGCCCGTCGATCACGACGAAATCCGCTTCCAAGGCGATCTGGGGTGCTTCCTGATGCAGCGAGTCCCGGGCCAGCCCGAACACGCCGTAGAGCCGTCCCTGCCCGTTCTGAAGCCGCCGTTGGGCCCAGTCGAGAGCCGAGCCCTGCGGATCGGCATCGAGCAGCGTCACGCGGCTTCCCGCCATCGCCAGCTCGCCGGCCAGGTGCGTGGCAAGGGTTGTCTTGCCCGCGCCGCCTTTCTGGTTGAGCAAAGCGATCACCTTGCCTGGCCGGTGTTCCCTTTCTGACAAGCGGTATTCGGCTGTTTGGGCTGTGCGGACTGCCTCCGCCGCAGCATTGCCCGTCTTTTGAGCAACCGCTGTTCGCGCGCGCGTGAATTCCATTTATGTATCCCTTTAGATGTTTAGGGAGGCCCCCAACCGTTGCTGGGCGCGGCCTGCGGGCTGATTGGCGCCGGTGATCCACCGATGTTTGCGCCGGTGATCCACCGAGTCCCGCGCCGGTGATCCACCGAGCCCGTCCCCATGACATCCACAGGTTCTTCAACAGAAGCTGTGGATAAGTCGGTGCTCCCGGCGTTGTCGGTGCAAGGGCGGAAGGCCAGCCACTCGATGCCGCCACTGCGTTCGATGGACAGTCGGTAGCCCGGCAGCGCCTGGCGCAGTGCGAGGCCGCGCACATGCGCGGCGAAGTCGCGGGAGCGCTGGAGCGCGCCGGACTTCAAGTACAGGTGACGCATCTCGAAGCGCCATCCACCCGGCTGCCGCCCGCCGTGCTTGCGCACCAGCCGATACAGCCATCGTTCGATGCCGCCTGAAAGCCGGAAATACGTCGGATCGAGCGTGAGCACCAGAGCCTCGTCCATCACGCCGGTGAAGAACCAGTCGGCCAGGATCAGCTCGATACCGTCTGAGCGGCCGTCCGGCCGGATGTATTCCTTCCACTCGTTGATCCAGGAGAAGCGGTGCACCCGCTTGCCGCCGTTCGGGCGCTCGCGCTGGCGCAGCGTGGTGGCGACAGTGGTGGACTGCAGGCGGTCGAGTGCGGCGCGTAGCGCCAGGTAGTCGCTGCGGCCGGTGCCGCGCTCCGCAAAGCGCAGGATCTCGTAGGGCGTGGCCACCATCAGGCGCGAAGGCGCGATGCCTTCCTTCTTCGCCTGGATGATCTGGCTGGCGGCCCAGATCAGCACATCGGCGTCCCAGATGGTGGCGATGCCGTGCTCGGGCACGCCCTCGACGGTGAGCGAGATGCCTCCGGCCTCGAAGCGGATCGGTACGATGCGCGGCGACTTGGCCAGGGAGAAAAAGGGGTAGGCCATCAGGTCCTGCGCATCGCGCAGCGCCATGTCGCCGTGCGGCAGCGCGCGGAACAGCGTGAGCTGTTCGCGTTCGCTCAGGCGCTTCGACATGCGGTGTTGCCCCTAAGCTCGTCAGCGGACGGAGTCGCGCTGTACGTAGCCGGGGTCCGAAGTCATGCCGTAGGTGTGACTGTCGGCCCAGGCGCGCAGGTCGGCGGCAGCGTAGACCACGCGCGCGCCGAACTTGCGAAAGCGCGGACCACCACCGAGTACCCGCTGCTTCTCCAAGGTGCGCGGCGACAGCCGCAGGAAGGCGCCGGCTTCGTCGGTGGTCAGGAACTCGGGATTGGCCGGCGCAGGCGAAACCGCGGCAGGGTGCGGCGCAGTTGCTGCGGCCGTGCGGGAAGGGAAAGAACTGCCAACTGCCATGACGGACTCCATCGCTGTCGATGGGCCGCAAACCATTCGCGGCCCGATGGAGGCAGTCTCGGGAACCAGGCCCGATCAAGGCAGGGAGAGATTCAGCGCAACGGTTCGTCTCCGGGGTGGGTTGCTGCGGCATGCGATACGCCGGCAAGGGCCAGATAGCCGCCGTTCATGAGCGCCTCGGCACGGCGCAGCAGGTGCCGCACCTGCGCACGCAACTCGCCATCCTCATGCCAGCGCAGGACGACGGCCTCGAGGCCGAACAAGGCCTGGGCGATGTCGCGGTGCGACGCGCCTGCCTGCGAGGCATCGAGCGCCTGCAGAGCGCGCAAATGCAACAGCGCGGCGCGGGTGACTGGTCGTGCAGGATTGACCTGCAGCGCATGACCTTCCAGGGCCTGCGCCTGCGCGTTGAAGGCGTCAAGCTGGCCACGCATCTGCGGAGCCAACGGTACGGCGCTCGCGTAAGCGGTGCCGTCAGCCAGGGCGCCCGACAGCGACAAGCGCATGCGCTGGGCGCCGAGGTCGGCAGTCAGCGCCAAGTCGGGGCCATCAGGCGCCAGGCGCTTGCGGCCGGGGATTCGCCACAGGTCGAATCGGCGGGCTGCTGCATTATTGGCGTGCGCAGCACGCACATGCAGCAAGCCGTCAGAGGACGACAGCCACAGCGGCTGTGCATTGCGCCCGTCCGTGTCCGGATCTTCGGCGCTGTCGCAACCCCCAGCGTGCGAAGGACACCACGCGCTTGCGGCGCGCCCAATCCGAGCGGTAGCCCGGATGGCGGCGCAAGTATTCCCACGCAAGTGCCGAATCGTCGAGCTCCAGCGCGTAGAGGTAGGCGGCCGACACGCTCCATGGCGCGCGGGGCAAGTCTTCGGGGTTGGGTTTCAACATGCAATCCTCCTTTGGAAGAGGAACGCTGCCAGAGGCGAGGGAAATCAGGGTCGCTTTTGCGGCGACCCTCCGTCGCGCGATCGGCGATGTTGCAGCAACGCGTCAGTCGTTGATCGAACCGTCGCGCTGCGCGTCGGCCAGGTAGCTCGACAGTGTCTGACGCGGCTTGAAGTGTGGATCGGCCACGATCCGCATGCCGCGCGGTCCGCGCACGCCTTCGAGGGCGGACAGGCTGACCCGGCCCAGCTCGGGACAGCCGGTGCCGGCGTCGCACAGGCCATACGCCTTGTCCCCGTCGGAATCGAGCTCAGTCAGCAGCCAGGCGGCCCCAGCATCCAGGGTGTAGAGCTTGACCACCGGCAGCGGATCAACGGCGTCCCCGCGCGCCCGCGCCGCGCCATTGGCCAGCAGCTGGTCTCGCTGTTCTTCGGTCAGGAAAGTCATGGTTTTCGCGTGAGGCCGTTAAATACTAATTCGCAGGTGGCATAAAGCAAGTCCCAGAAGCGACGACCAGGCGCTTCCTACCGGTCGCTAGGAAGCCGTCTTTTTCAGCAAATCAAACCGAAAAAACTGTCGGCGCAGCATTCTATGAGTTAAAGATAACGTGGTTTTAATTGCTTTAAAACGTAACGCTTCTGTTCATGCAGAAGCAGGGAATACAGCGCGGGCGGCCGACCGGCGCGACGACATTTGAGGCAGGCCCGGCACGGGCCTTTGGCGATGCAGTGCGCGCCTTGCGTACCGAGGATGGCGTTGCCCAGGAAACGCTGGCGCACCGGGCCGGCATCGAGCGTTCGCATATGGGCAAGATCGAGCGCGGCGAGCACATGCCGACCTTGGCGATGATCCTGAAGATCGCGCGAGCGCTCGAACGCAGCGCTGGCGAATTGATGCTGGAAACCGAAGCACGTCTGCCCAAGAAAGAGGGGTAGGACGAGATTGGCCGCCGACCGTCGCCGGCGGCCAATGCACCGCGACTAGACCGCGATGCGTCCGACGAGACGTGCCTCGCGCGCATACGCGCTCAAGCGCTTCTGCACCGCGAAGTGCAAGTCCCGTTCAATGGGAAGTCCGAGCCGGCCGCGCACAGTTGCGATTTCCGCCAGGCTGACCCACCCCAGCTCAGGGTAGCCCAAGCCCAGGTCGCACAGCCCGAACGCATGGTCATGGTCGTCCGGGTCAATCTCGGTCAGCAGCCAGGTCGCACCGGCGTCCGGTGTGAACAGCTTGACCACCGGAGCGGGATCGAAGTTTTCCTGCTCGAGGGACTGTCGGCCGTTGGCCAGCAGCTGCGCGCGTTGCTCGTCCGTGATGAGTTTCGTCATGGTCTTCTCCTTGGAAGGAATCAGGGCGGGATTGCCCGAGACCGAAGCAGCACGGCGCAGCGCAGCCGTCAGGGTTCGACAGACGGCCGCCAGGCCGCTAGCGTGCACAGCACGCGCAGACCTTGACGTCGAGAACGGCGTGATACGGTGCAGGGAACAGCAAGCCAGCCCTCCTTTTTGCCCCTGCTCCTGCAAACGCAGTGCGCAGCGCCCACAGGCGCGCAGGCGTCAGCGATGAAAGCCCGAAGGGGCGAGACGCCACCGGCGGCTCGATGCGCAGCACGACAGCGCGGCCGGCATCGCCGGAGACGCACAAAATCGTTTGGACTGAATGACGGATATGTGGAGAGTCGTAGAGCCAGCGATCCGGCATTCAACAAAACCTCCGAAGCGCAAAGTCGCCTTCACGAATCGCCGTTGAACCGTGGAGCCGCAAAGCCGTAAAAGAGGATTGGCGAGCAGACGCAGATACGGGTGTACAAAATTGGGAGTATCCGCAAAGCCGTGAATCAGGGGCGAGCCTGCGCCGGTCTGATGACGCGCAGCCCAACAGGGAGCGAATACGATGCCTGTATGGAAGCTCCCCAACAAGAAACCTCGGACGAACCCCTGGAAGTCATGCTCCGTCGGTCCGACGAACTGCACCAAGAGCTGCTGCACCTGCTCGACGGCGCCGAGTTCGATCCCTCACCTCGCGGCGAGGCCGCCTTCGGCATGTGCTCCGTGGCGCTCGAGCATGGACGCAGCCTGCGCGCCTTGATGGCGATGGGATTGGCCACGTCGGCGGTCGGCCTGATGCGGCTTCAGTTCGAGGCCTTGACCCGCGCCACGTGGCTGCAATATGCCGCCAGCGACCTGGCCATCGAGAAGCTCAGCGCACCGCTGACCCTGCAGAGCGAGCAGGCCGCGAAGAACCTCCCCTCGGCCAGCGAGATGATCGAGCAGATCGGCAAACGTGTCGGACCGAACGTGCCCGCGGCCGCGCATCAGATGCTTGCGCATTTCAAGGACGTGTCGTGGCACTCCCTGAACTCGTTCGTGCACGGCGGCATCCACCCACTGCGCCGCCAGTCCGAGGGCTTCCCGGTCGACCTGGCCCTGCAGATCCTGCGCAATTCCAATGGCCTGCTCACGATGACCGCCATGGCCCTGGCGGTCCTGACGTGGGACGAAGCCGTCGCCAAGCCCATGCGCAAGATCCAGCCCGCGTACGCCGACTGCCTGCCCGAACTGTTGAAATAGCGGTCTCGCAGAGGAGCAGCGCCCCGCCGAAGCGGGGCGCCGAGGGCGACGTTCAGTCGCCCTTGCTGCGCGACCAGATCAGGTTGTGCGCGCCGTCCTCGCCTTCGACCAGGCGGGCGTAGATCGTTGCCGGGAACGACGGGTCATCCAGGGTCACCGACAGGTAGGGGCGGTCCTGACGGCTCATCTTCTTCCACGCCGCGCCGATCTCGAAGTTGCCGGCGACGATGCGGTAGTCCGGAGCGTTCTCGCTCTCCTTGTCGTTGGGCACGATCTTGACCTTGACGTTGAGCGTCAGGGTGCGAACCATGCCGGTGTAGCTGTCGTTCTGTGCGGTGAAGGTGCCGATGTTGGCCATGATGAAGTCCTTTGAAGTTAACCAGGCCGCGCCCATCGCGGCCTTGGCGTGATCCGATGGGTGAGGGTCCGGGCGCGCCGCATCCCGCAGCGAAGCGAAGGGGCCGCAACGCAGTGAAGGACCGGGAGGAACGAGAAATTTGCCTCGCGAGGAAGACCGCAGGTCGGGGAAATTTGTCGGGCCGGACGGTTGCGGCGAAGAAGCCCGAGGCGGCGCGAAACAAAGTGCAGCGCCGCCGTGCCCTCGCCAGGATTCACGACAAATACAAGGCCGCTTTGGGTGTGATCCTGTACCGAAAGGACGCATGGCCCCAGCACCGTCTCCGCCGCAACAGCGTTTCCGGCACGGCCCCCGAAGCGATCCCAGTCCATGTCGGTCGCGCAACGAAAAAGGAGGAACGATCCCACCGCATCCGTGCTGCCAGTGGATCGGCATTTGCGGCGTGGAAGAAGCTGCGCATCGGAACGCTCTCTGTGAGCCACCGTCGTCTGGCGGACTATTCGCCCGCTTTATTCAGGACGGCTTGCACGACATTCGAGCGCGGCAAACTGCGTCGTGTCCGCGCTCCGCCACCGGCGGGGCGCCCACTTCTAGGTTCCAGGGCATTGGAGTGCCAATACCTTTGTCGCGATGCGCAACTCCATCTGCGCCCGCTGGACAGCCACCAGCGTGACAGTGGCTTCGCAGACGACCTCGTGCGCATCGTGGGCCTGAACGCGGAATGTGGCGCTCCGGTCCCCCAGCCGTTCGAGCCATCCGCGCAGCCGCAATGGCGACCCAGGCGGGATCGGTCCTCGATGGTCGATACGGATCGAACGGCCGACCACCACTTCGGCGACGGCATCGACGTGCTGCTGCATCTCACGAATGCAAATGGATTCGACCACCGCCACCAGGTAGCCGGTGGCAAGACATTCGATCAGTCGCTCCGCATACCCGCTTCCGTGCGGAAGCCGCGCGAAAAGCGACTTCGCCGTCTGGTCCACCGGCACGGTGTAGGACTCTTCAAAGAATATCTCGCTGACGCCTTGGTGGTTCATGGGGTATCCGGATGGGGTTGTCGAAGGCTCGATCAGCGCGCTGGATTGCAGGCGATCGGTGCTGTTCGATGCTCCCGTGACCAGCAGGCATCCCCAACCCACCGCAGCGAGCGCTGGCGTAAGGCGGCACGCAGGGAGCGTTGGGCTTGCGCGTTCCGGAAGTCAAAACGCGCGCGGCAGACCTGCCGCGCGCGTCGCGCCGATTTCTTGATCCCCGGCCTCGCGGCCGGGGAGTCATATGGATCACGCCGTTGCGTGCGCGTCCTCGTGGTTTTCGGCTTCGGCCTGCCCCTCAGCAATCGGTTCAGCGCCTGCAACGTCAGCCGGCGTTACCTCCGGGGCGCGGAGCATCGCAGGCAGCCAGCCTGTACCCGCCGCCAGTCGCTCGGCCTCGCTGGCGATCTGCGCCTTCTTGAGCTTGCCGAGCCGATTCACTTCAGCGGGCGCGAAGGCATGCACTCCTTCCAGTGCCCTGGCCTTGGAGACGTGGTCGAAGTAGCCTGCTGCGGTCGGCGTCCACCACGCGTGCATGTCCAGCCCGACTGCTTGCGCCAGCGCAGCAGCCGGGGCTTCGTCCTCACGCGAAGCGATGGCGGTCACCGTGAAACTCACGCACACTGCCAGCAGCGACAGCAACTCCTGCTGTGGCATTGCCAGCAACTCGGCGAACAGCGCATCCGGGTCGCTGGGCAGGCGCTTGCCCCAAGCCTCCCGCACCTGTCGCATGCCCACCGCAGCCGGTGCCTCTGCTACGTCCGGCGCGTACTGCTCCAGCCGGTCCTGCGGGTTGGCGGTGATGTTGATGGGCGAACCGTAGTGCGCGTCATGGATGACGCGCAACGCAAGCCGGTGCATCACGGCCACCAGCGCCACATGCGGATGCCGGGCGACCTCGGCCTGCAGGGCGGCGGTGCGATGGGCACTCAGGCGCTTGACCAGCTTCTCCGAAATGGTGAGCTTGGCCTCCTGCCGCCCGCTGCCGTCTTCGGCTTCGGCTTCGTCATCCGCACTGTGCCCGTCGCGTTCCTGCTCCCGCAACGCCTTGGCCTGTTCCTCGCGCAGCAGCCCGCGATGCACGATCACGCCGCCCATGCGGTCGAGTGACACCACGGCTCCCGCCGTCGCCATCCCGCGCGGCGGATAGACCACCAGCGTGCGCTCGAAGGCTTCCAGCTCATTGCCCAGGTTGTCCATCTCGTCCTGCATGGTCTGCGCCTGCTCGTCCGTCATGTCCTCGTTCTCGTCGTCCAGGCGGTCTTGCAGCTTGCGTTGCTGCGCTTCGAGCTTGGCGATGCGCTTGGCTTCGGCCTTGCCCGGCTCGCGCCGCTTGCTGCGCATCCGCTGGAACTGGTGCAGGTCCGCGTAGGTGGCACGCGGCGCCACGTCCACCCAACCCCAGCCCTCGGACTGCACCTGCTCAGCCACCGGCATGAGCCTATCCTTCGTCAGCGACTCCAGCAACGCTGCATCCGTGAGGAAGATGCCGTTCTGCTCGTCCGCGAACAAGTCGCGCCGCACAGCGCCGCCAGCCTGCTCGTAGACCTCAACGCCCACGAACTTCGCCAACGCATCGCGGCCCGCATCGATCTCTTCATGCGTGAGGTGGTCGCGCAGCGCCTCCGGGCTGCGCTGCCACTGCGGCGATTCATAGAACGCCGCCTCCTGCGCCGCATGGTCGTCGGTGATAGCAAGGGCCATCAATTGCTCCAGCGTCACGTTGTCGGCCCGGTAGTCAGCCAACAGGCGCGGCGAGACGTTGGCGAGCTTCAAGCGCCGCTGCACCACCAAGGGGGTCACGCCAAAGTCGGCGGCAATGTCCTCGATCGGTCGGCCCTCGGCCACCAGATCGGCGAAGGCCTCGAACTGGTCGGCCGGGTGCATGGCCTCGCGCTGCACGTTCTCGGTCAGGCTGACGGTGCGCGCTGCCGCATCTGACCCCAGCAGGCAGGCCACCTCAAAGTCCTTGGCGAGCTTGCGCCGCTTGACCAGCAGCTTGAGCGCGGCGAGGCGACGGCGACCGGCCACGACCTCGTAATGTTCGCCATCGGCGGCCAGCACCACGTTGAGGTTTTGCAGCAAGCCCACACGGGCGATGCTGGCGGCCAGTTCGGGAATGGAGGTGCCCCCGCCCTTGCGCACGTTGCGGCTGGAAGGCCGCAGCTTGGACAGCGGAATCAACAGCAGTTCCTGCGCAGCCGTGACGGCTGCGACAGCAGCGGCGATGGCGGTGGTTTCGTGAAGGGTAGCGGTATTCATATTTGAAAACTCCTGTCCCGTGCCGGGACGTTGAAAGTGAGAAAAAGGGAAGAAAAGGGGAACGGGTTCAAGGTGTCGGTGTCTGCATGCGCGGCTCTCCTGTGGTTTCCCACCCAAGCCGGATTCCAAGATTCGGAGCCCGGTGTTGGCTTCGGTGGGTTCGGCGCAGTGACCTGGGCTGGTCGCCGTTGCCGCCGTCTTTCCTGAGTTCATCGCCCGCGAAAAACCGGGCCGGCGGGGACGGGCCGTCAAGGAAACAAGCGCAGGGTTGGTGCGGCCCGCAGCCGCAGGCGAGGACACGGCCCTGCGCGCCTTGACGGCCAGGGACCGGCGGCTACGGTCGCGGCATCAGCGATGAAGGAGGGGAAAGACGGAAACCCGGCCACGGCCAGGGGAGCGACGAACCCACGGCCGCGCGGCGAGCGCCCCTGCGTGCCGCGGGCACGCCTGGCTGGAGGTGAACAAGCGCGCAGCGCGCATCGGCACCGTGCGCTGGCCGATCAGGCGTCGCCTGTTCGGCGGTATCGAGGGGCGCCAAGCCTGCGCGGCGGGGATTGGCTTCAGCCAGTCCCCTGGAGAACCCTCGATCACGCGCGCAGCGCGCACGATGACGAAGGAATTCAAGGGCCCTCAGGCCCTTTGTGTCACAGCAACCCGCGCTCCGCGAAGCTGAGCACGTCGCTGCCCGCGACGATCAGGTGATCCAGCACGCGCACGTCCACCAGCGCCAGCGCAGCCTTCAACGTTTGCGTCAAGTGCTCATCGGCCCGCGACGGCTCAGCAACCCCGGACGGATGGTTGTGCACCAGGACCAGCGCCGCCGCATTGCGCGCCAGCGATTCCTTGACAACCTCCCGCGGATAGACCGATGCTTGGCTCACCGTGCCGCGGAACAGTTCGACGTATTCGATCAGCCGGTTCTGCGCATCGAGCATCAACACGGCAAACACCTCGTGCTCCAACGCCCCGAGCTTGACCCGCAGGAAGTCGCGCACCACCTGCGGCGACGACAACACCTCGCGCCCCTGCAACTGCTGGCCCAGCAGCCGCTGCGCAGCCTGCAGCACCTCGCCGGCCTCGGCCGGCCGGTACTCGCCCGCGACATCGCGGACCAGAAGAACGGAAGAATCGAAAGAGAAGAGATCGTGTGCCATCGTCGGCTCCGTGAATCGGGCGGGATTGCCCGAGACCGGCACCAGCACGGCGCAGCGCAGTGGTCGGGGTTCGAAGACGGCCGCCAGGACGCAAGCGCACAACCGCAGGGCAGGGCGCGCAGACCTTGACGACGAGAACGGCGTGATACGGTGAAGGGAACAGCAAGCCAACCCACCGCCACACACCCCGTTGCGGGATTGGCAAGCGAAGCGCGCAGCGGGGACACGCGCGAAGGCGTCAGCGATGGATGCCGAATGGGCGAGACGCCGCCAGCGGCTCGATGCGCAGCACGACAGCGCGACCCGGCAATGCCGGGTGACGCACAGGTACGGATGCAGCTCTGACAGCGTCAGCTTGACCAGGTCTGCATCGAACCGATGGAAGCATCCAGCTTCTTCATCAGCGCGCGCAGAGGCGGGCTGTCCGGATAGTGCTGGGCCAGGATCTGCTTGACCTGTTCCAGACTGCCGACGTGAAGAGTGCGCTCGTCCGGCGAAAGGGTACGCGCGAACGACGATCCGGACTCGTGATAGTAGAGTTCGAAGAATTGCTCGTTGGGAAGCTCGGCATGGTTGTACTCACGCTGAGTCCACTCATCGAGTTCGCTGCGAATGCCGTTGACGCGGTTGTAGACGCCCTTGCGGTTGTACGAGGTCGCCAGCACCGACTTGAGCAGCTTGCCCACCTGTGCGTGCACTTCAATCGGCATCCTGCCTTTGGGGCGGCGCTGCGGGCCGACAAAGGTCTGCACATAGCCGACCGTGCTGCGCGGACCCCTCGTGACCTTGCGGGTCTCCGTCGCTGGCAGCTTGGCGGCGGCCTCATTGCGGGCGATGGTTCCAGGGCTGAAGAAAATCGGTGTGGAGGGCGCCGATTCGCCATCCCAGGTCGCTTCGACGATCGGCGCCGGCAACCGGTCTAGTGCGGCGACGATGGGAGCCAGCGGGACGCCCTTCGTCGGGTCGGCGATGAGATAAAGACGCGAGCCGCCATCTGGGTTGTACATGCCGGGCCACGATGGCTTGGCAATGTCGAATCCGTGATGCTCGGACCATGCCGCGCGCTCGGCAGCCCTGCTCTCGACGGCTGGCTCATAGGGTTCGTCAGCGAACAGGTAGCGCTTGGATTCGCGGTCGTACCAGATGCTGTAGTGGTCCCGGCCAGGTACGGCATTGCTGGACCGGCCGGCGGGAAATGCGCGGCTGTGGCTCTTGGAAGGCCGCAGCTTGGTCGTGTCCATGAACTGGAGCGTGCGCGCGGCGGCGCAGATCGCCCGGCGCGCCTGGGCCTGCGATTGCACCATGTCGCGGCGCGCCAGGTGGTCTGGGCCTTCCGGCTGGAAATGGGTCAGCGCGCGGTGATGGTCCAGCTGCGCCGGGGTGATCAAGTCGCTCCACAACGTACCGAGCCAGATGGCCAGCGTTTCGCGACCGCGGGTGTCCGACTCCTTGTCGCGCCAGTACACGGTGAGGTAGACACGGTGGCCCGGACGGGCGTTTGGACGATTGCCCCCGTTTTTCAGCACGTTTTGCGCGTGCTTGAGGTTCTGGAAGCCGGCCAATTGGGCGGCAACTTCCAGAGCGGGTATGTGTTTTATGCCTCGCTCGACCTTGATCGAATTGGCGAGGCGTTTGATGCCGTCCAGGGTGGACGGACGAATGGCTTCACTCGACATGACAATGCTCCTGAGTCCATGACGAAACGTCACCCGTCTGCCGCTTCTCGAACCCGAACATGACATGCGGGAAGAGAGGGAGTGTCGGCAGTGCTGTCAACAGCTTTGCTATGACGGGTGGCAGGCTCCTGCCCGAAGCCTTGGACGGATTATCGTCCAGGGACGGTAAAGTGTAAAATTGAATTCGGTTGCCGTCGCCTGCCGCACGCGCCCTTCGGGGTACGACGAAGACGGAGTAGTTTCTGAGCCCACCCATCCATGTTTGATCCCTTGGGCGGCCCGCAAAGCGTGCACCGGAATTTCGCCCGACGGAGATCGATATGGACACCCAAATGCTCAAGGTGTTCGCGGAGCGCCTGCGTGCGCACCTCGAACAACACCAACTTCACCTCAAGCACGGTCAAGCCCTCGACCTGATCGCCGCACTTCCGGGGCTTCGCAACTGGCCCGAGGTCAACGCCTTTCCTGTGCGAGTAGCGGCGGCACAAGTCAACGGCGAGTCGGCCGAACGTCTCGCCAAGCGTCTGGCCAGCCTCCACAACGTTACGCTCACGGCTGCAGCGCTGGTGCAGGTTCTGGAGCCCGCCGCACCGGCCCTTGGCCTCAGGATCTGGCCGGATGGCCCGGTGCCGGGCGTGTATGTGACGACATCGCGAGATGCCGTCGACGCCGCCATCGCCAGCTACGAGGCTGCTGCAGAAGGCGCGCTCCTCTACGCCGAGGATGCTGGCCGGTCATCCGACAGCGGCATCGATCTTGGGGAGCACGGCTTGTTCTCGAAGGGCATGGACCGTCTGCCGAGCGGCACGCTGGTGGTGGTCGGTCCTCTTCCGCTCACGCAAGAGTCCTGGAGCGACAACAGAGACCGCTTGAACACGGCGGCTGGTCTGGCCTACACCTCATCCTTGCGTATCGTCGTGCTGGTGGACACGCCCCTGCCGGAGAATCTGCACAGCGATATCGATCTGCTCCTCCGCCCCGAGGATGAAGGGCTGGACAGCGAGCCGGTGGATGTGCTCGGGGTAGTCACGGACACCGGTGAATTGAGGGTCGTTCAACCATTCGTCGAACGCCGCATGGCTCCTCCGACAACACAAGCCTTCACCACGACACAGAAGCTGCCGCAGGTGTTGGAGGACGCGCTCAGGCAGGGGGTGTCGCAGCGGCCTTATGGTGTCATCGTGCTCGGCGTCACTCCCTCCGACAAGCCACGCCGGGCACTGCTCGAAGCCGTGCTTCCGTTGACTGAGCATGCCGGTCCGGCCGTTCGCATCCAGCCGACCTTCCGCAGCGGGTACGGCAAAGACGATACGCCGCTCTCGCCACACTTCGCGGGCCTGGCGATCTTTCCGTCCGTCGAGAGCGCCTACGCGCATGGCTTCAGGCGCATGGTCATCGAGTCGTCCTACCACGGCGTATCGAAAGCCATGGCGGCGCGGGCTGGGGACGTGTGTTTCATGCTCACGTCGTATTCGACGGAGGTTGCCGGCGCCTGGATGGATGCCATGCCTCGTCACCAGGACTGGCCGGACGGCCTGGAATCCATCATCGCGCTGCTCTGTGTGGCCGACATCGAAAACAAGAAAGAGTCATTCGTTGTGTGCGACGCCTTCGTCGCCGGTGCGCCGTCCGCCCCGGAGGGCGCCCGCGTTGGCGCACTGATGGAGCACCTTGAGGCGCATCGCGTCATTCGGTGGCAAGACCAGTTGGAACCGTTGCTGGCAGAACGCCGGGTAACGGCGGTGCAAGCCAAGAAGGCCCTGCATCGTCATGGCGTGGAGAGCTACCTCGCCTCGCGGAAGGCCGCGGCCCTGTGAGCGTGAATCACATGGCCGGGGCCGACCGCAAGGACGCGAGCCTGCAGGCCTATGACGAAGTGGACGCTGATCGGGACAGCGGCACGAGCACGGGCCCGAAAGATCAGAGGCGTCAGAGCGATCGAAGCCAACAGGGACGAGGCGCCGTGGCTGCGCAATACGCGGCCTGGCGTGGTAGGAGGATGACTGAGATTTCGGACGAGCACGATTTGACCGACCAGCGAGACCCGAGTGGCCGTCGCAGAGAATGGGAAATGGGACATGCCGAAAGAGAGCAATGAGGTCAGCAAGCTCAAAACGTCATCCAAACCTCAAATGTTGACGAACAAGAGCGAGGGGCAGTTCAACTCAAGAGACTGGATCAAAGAGGGCAATCACTTGTTTGCGTCCTCCAAGGCGGCGCGTGCAATGTGGGTAGTGAAACGGCGCAAGCTCAAACGGTCGTTGAATGCAACGGGGAACTGGACACATGGAACGGGCATGTGGGCGGACCTTGAGGGCCTGCCCAAGGCTTCGCTGCTCCTCTTGGGCTATTCCGTCGAGATGTTCCTGAAGGCTGGTTTGGCGAAGGCCTATCAGGGGTGTAGCGAACAAATGTTCGATCGCGATGTGCGCCAGTTCAGCCACGATTTCAAGAAGCTGGCAAAGGAAGTGGCTTTTGATTCCAGCGAGCGAGACCGCAAGGATCTCGGCATCCTGAAGAAGATGGTGCTGTTCAATGCGCGGTATCCCATTAAGCCTCACCAGAGCGGCACGGCAATTCGCCAGCAGGCGGAGCGCATGCACCAGGTTTGGAACAAGTCCGAGTTCACCCGCATGCGGCAAATGGTCCTCCGGATCAGGGCGCATGTCTCAAGGATCGATATGGACAGTTTCAATCCATCATCGGTGGCCTCGATCAAGCTCGACGATGACGGGTACGTGACCTACAGAACTGGCGGACACTTGCCGCCCCGGGTGACTTTCAAGTACAGCACGGCGCAGCGCCAAGCCGGGGAGGACAATCTGAATGCTTTGCGGACCCTCGCGAAGGATGGCCAGTTGCTCCATCTAGATCACATCTGGGAGCAGGCTACCTTTCACGAAGACAACCTGCCCGAAGAGTGGCAGTCATCGGCTGGGTCAAGTGAGGCATCCTAGAAACGCCAGCCCGTGATATCTCGCTGGTCCTCTGCCCGAGCAGGAGCGCCGAGACGCTGCTTGCAGCCCGACGCGCAGGCCGCAGGGGCAGGCTTCACGAAGGCGCATTGAAGCGTGAACTCGGCCGACGAGAAAACGGAAAGTGCCGGCGACACTGCGGTTTCTTATTTTCCACCCAAGAAGAGCGCGGCAAGCAGTCCCAGACCAATGGCGATAGCTGCCGGATTGATTGGCTTTTCCGCGACGACGTCGACTCCCTGCTGGCGCAGTTGCTGCTCATACTGATCGGCTGCATGCAGCACTTGGGCGGGAGAGAGACCTAGCTGGGCGCAGACGTTCCGCAGTTGCGACAGATTGAGTACCGACTCTCCCGACTCCAGGCGGGAATAAGCCGATTGCGACAGCCCAATAGCTTCGGCCAAAGCGCCTTGCTTGAGGCCGAGCTGCTCCCTTCTTTGCACCAGCAATCTACCGACCAAGGTAGGGTAGGTCACGACGGGGTTGGGCGTAGGGGTTGACTTCTCTTGCATGTATGCGTTTAATGCAAATATGTTCAAGCAGAGAATACCATGATTCCTCACCAATTTCATCAAGACATCTGGTCGCATCCGGCGGGCACGGTTATCCGCGTCAAACATGGCTGGTACGACCATGTCGCCATGCTCGGCGACCGCGCCGTAGCCGGAGAACGCAGCGTTATGGCCTTCTCCGCGCAGGCTGGCGGCTTCATGGAGCAGACGTACATGAGCTTTGCCCGCGGGCAGGCAGTAACCGTGGAGGGCTACCTGGGCGTGCTGCCTTCAGCGGTCGTCATGCACCGCGCACGGATGAAGCGGGGACAGGTCTACTCGTGGATGGCTTTCAACTGTGAGCATTTCGTGCGCTACGCGCATGGCGTTGACGTGGAAAGCCCACAACTTCGGCAATGGGCGTTCCTGGGCGGGGTCGCGGGCCTGCTGACCTTGGCGGCGCGCGCCTGACGTACAACTTGTGCCCTGACGCGCATGTCTTTCCATGAAGTAAGAAGCGGAGGCCGCTAGGGTGAATCTCTTCGAATCAGTCGTGCCGACAACCCGGCAGCATCCGAATTTCCAGAACCTTCTGCGCGTTGGAAACGGATTCACTCTGGACGTGTTGACCGATTGGGCGCGTGGGTTCGTCGATCGAGATGGCAAGTTCGTCGCCGAGTTTCAGACGACGTTCAACTCCAGCTTCTGGGAGTTGTACCTGTACGCAGTGCTGAAGAAGTACGGCATGCCCGTGGATTTCACCAAGGCGCGCCCGGACTTCTGCATTCCGAACATAGGCTTCAATATCGAAGCGACGGTCGCGTCGAATGCGCAAGACGCTGCTCCGGAGCACTCGCGGCTGGAGGAGGTCCCACCGCCGGATCTCAACGCATTCAACCTCCAGTCAATCATCCGGCTATCGAACAGCCTGGCTGCAAAGCATCGCAAGTACCTGGACTCCTATGCCGTGCTGGACCACGTGCAGAGTCGCCCGTACGTGGTGGCAGTCACCAATTTCGATCAGCCTTTCAGCTTCATGGCCTGTCAGCGGCCGATCGAGGCCGTACTGCACGGCTACTACGTCGACGAAGAGCGCTACATCGCGAGCGGCCGTCGCGAGGGACGGTTGGAAGGCGAGGCGCTGTCGAAGGTTTTCAAGGACAACGGGAGTCCGATCGAACTCGGCCTGTTCTCGACGCCTGCGTATCGCGAGGTCAGCGCCGTCATCTTCAGTGGCTGTGCGAACATGGGAAAGGTGAGGGCACTGTCATCCGACCCCAGTCCGGGCATCGTGTTCACCGCTTTGCGCCTGAATCCTGCATCGGACCAGCCGCACATCATCAAGGCGCCGAAGCGGAGCTACGCGGAGAATCTGCTCGACGGGCTGCGGGTCTACCACAACCCCTATGCGACGCATCCGCTGGACCCCACGCTGTTTCGCCATCCCAGCGTGTTTCAGTCGTACTATGAAAACGGCGATTGGGTCTATGAGCAGCGTGACGGCCAATTGCTGTTTCGCAGTGTCCTGACGGCGATCAGCGGCAAGGTTTAGCAGCGGTGTGCGCGAGGTTCTAGGCTCCGTCGCCATGCAAGGCAGGAAAAAGCTTGAATGCCGGCAAGACCTTCAATGTCAGCATCTCCCCCGCCCACGTCGCCAGTTCTTTGTTCGCTGAAGATGAGGCCTGCAGCAAAGCGATGTGGATGCGCCCTAGCAATGGCATTGAATCTGCTGCGATCGCGGCGTCGATCCAGTCGCCTGCCGCCGCGCCGTCGCGCATCAGGTACCGGAAAATGGAGAGTGTGATCGGCTCGATGATCCCCGCCTCGTGGCAAACCATCGAGCCGATGCCCGGCACATCATGGGTCGGTGCCGCGCGCATTTCGTGATCTCCGCCAGGCTTGCGCAAAACGATGGAGGCCGTGCCGACGATCAGCAAGATCCCTGGATCGACGCGTTGAAGGCCTTCGGGGGTCTCCATCGCGAACGGCACTGCTGCGAGGTGGGAAAGGATCAACCACTGGTGGATGTTTGTGTAAGTGTCGGAAAAGCCATCGTCGCCCAGATCGATGGTGTGCAGATGTCCATCGATGTCCACCACAGCAGTTCCGTCTTCCTTGAAGACCAACTCGACCAGCCCCACGCCGGGGAAATGGGTGGCGAACCGCCCGCCGGCGGACACCGGCTGACGCTCCGGTGGCGTCTCGAGCAAGGCTCTAATGAGATCGAACGACAGGCTGCCTGGCCGATGCACAGCGTCGGAGATCGCCTGAGCGGCAATCACGTCGCCGATCGGAAAATTGCTCGCTGCGCCGGCGATCCAGGTGGCAGCATTTTGCGCATCGGCCTGAACAAGTGGAACAAGTTCATCGGCCAGCAGCCGGGCCAACTCGCTGGCCAGAAGCTCCGGCAACCGAATGAATAGGATCGAGTCCCCTGAGGCATGTATGGCAGGCTTCACGAAACCTCGATCGATCAGCCAAGTCAACTCCGTAGCGTCCACATGCTGGCGCAGAGTCTCGCGACGAACGACGTTGATTTCAAGGGACTCCAGCATCAGGGAGGTATCGCGCTTTTGATCCCTGGTGTCGGCTAGCACGGCCTTCGCGATAGCCTTGAAAAGTCGACGCAGTTCATGATCGGTGAATCGCTCTCGCGCGTGCCGAATCAAATCCAGGCTGAGCAACGGCGGCAGTGCGACAGCAAGAGTCGGGGCAGCGCCTTCAATGCGTTCGATCACCTGCGCGCTCGTTGCTCGCAGGACCCAGGGCTGGCGGAATTCGGGGGTGGCCTGGGCGCCATGCATCAGTTCAATTCGATGCCCCCGCAGCACGCGTAGCGCGATCTGGAATTCGCGATCGTCCAGCGGTCCGACATGGACCTGTTGTGCGCGCCGCCCGATGGCCGATTCTGTCAACCCGTTGGGCGCTGTCACCAGCTTCCCGGCCACGGCATCGTCTACAGCGACGATGACGAAAAGGCCCGGCCCAAATGTCGTCGAAGAAAGGTCTTCGATCTCTCTGCGGGTATCGTTGTCGCCGGCATCGAGGCCATCGACCGCCAGCAGCAATCTGTGGTCGCTGGACTGTGATAGACGCATCAGCCAATTGCGCGCTTCCTCTCGCGTTACTGGCCACGCGAGTGAGCGGGCGAGCGCATCTGCGAGGGATTGCAGGATGCCTCCTGCTACTCCGGCTTCGACGTACAGCGTAGCGATGTTATCCAGCTGCGTCGTGCGGAGGCTTACTTCACGCAAGACATTGCTTTTTCCTGCCAGGGGAGCTCCTTCGACAAGGATGAGCTTGGCACCTCCGGTTGCACGTCGCAACACCTGAGCGGTAGCTTTGCGTGGAATCAGGAAGCCCCGAGCAAACGGGCGCGCGGGTTCATCCCAGGAGGCGCTGAGTTCTTCCATCGTTTCCGCGGCGGTAAGACGGACCGCCTGCATCCACACCGCAGCGTTGGTTCCCATCAAGGTCTCGATGGCTTGCTTCATGTCTGCAGCTGCAACCCGAGCGGCGCTGGTCACAAGAGCCTGAAATTCGTGTTCCGAGCGCTGTGTCGGTTGCCAGCGTTTGCCGCTGTGGGTTTCGATGAAGTGCAAATCGGTACCGTTGGTCACGACGACCAACGGGGGGGACGGGTTCAGAACCCGCGCGTAGGAAAGACCTTGTGCGTCGTCATCTGGTGTCAGCGGCACGCCGGCACGCTTAAGCTCCAGTACTGCGAGAGGACGATCACCGTTGTACAGAACGATATCGGATCGTGCCTCCGCCCGAGACGCTTCGGTGCCGTCGACATCGATCTTCTTGCGACCGAAGGTGAATGAGAACTTTGTCTGATGGCGGATGGACTTGGCTGGCAGCCAAGGGATTGCCAGCGCAATCGCGTGATGTATTTCCGCTTCGAGGTCCGCTTCCGTCGGTGAGGTCGTCAATTTCTTCGCGGTCATGTGGATGCATTGCCCGGTGTGGTTCTGAGATCTTGCGCTGAATCGACAGTCGGCGGGGCGCTGTCGTGACTTGCCGGATAGTTTGCGTCAAACATCTTCTCTTCGAGCCATTCGCACAATGACTCGACATTGGAGATGGCTTCCATCAGCTTCTCGCGGGGCACGTGCAGGCTAGGTGACATCCACAAGCCTGCTCCATCGCCGTTGTCATAGAGCTCTGCTTCCTTGTCGTTGAGAAAGAAGGGGCGTGGATGCCGGGCTCGATCCTGGTCTGCATGCGTTACGCGGAGCGTGGTGATGCTGTCCGGATGTTGATCGCGGTTTCGCGCAAGCACCACCTGCTCGATGATGGCGAGGTCGGCAGGGCAATCTTTCCAGTCCAACACCAGTCGCGTGGCAAGACACTGTCGATAGCCGCCGATCAGGCCATCGCGTTTGAAATCAGTCTTGAACTGGGCCTTGCACTGCAGCCCCAGGATTCGGTCCCAAGCGTTCAGGTAGAGCTGCAGTGATGCGGACAGCATCGACACGCAACTCCGCCCCGTCACTTCGAGCAGTTCGTTGGCTTCGATCCACTCGGTCAGAAATGCCGGCTCCGGATCCTCGCTGTAAGGTGGAACGAATGGCTCTTCTTCCGCCTCGATCTTTCGTATGGTTTCGCTGAACGGCTTCGCGGCCTGTTCGTAGTACTGGCGGATGAGCCGAGTACGTTCCTTGAGGAAGTAGAGAACGTCCATTGAGGAATTCCTATGCGGCGGCGAAGGCGGGTACTTGGTATCCGCTTTCTCGTTGATCGCCGATCAAATGGTCACCCGCAAGCGCTTGGCGCGCTCCTTGAAGGCGCGCTCTCCACCTTCGAGGATGTCGCACACGTGCTGCCGGATGAGCGGGTTCTCGAGACTACCGCTCTCATACGTGGTGAGCGGCAACTGGCCGGGCCTGTGCGGTCCGCACTGCGCGACGATCACCTGATCCGCATCGGTGTTCACCACCAAGTTGGCGTTGTGCGTCACGATCACGATCTGGCGCCGCTTCTTGGCGTCGCGGAAGCGATGCACCAGCTCTTGATAGATGGACTGAGGGTCCAAATTCTCTTCGGGCTGATCGATGATCAATGGTCGGTCATCTTCCGCATCGATGGCCAAATACAGTAACAGCAAGACGATGCCGCGCGTGCCAGGTGACAACTGCTCGATATCTACGCCGTCATACTGCAAACCGTAGCCAACAGTGATGTGATCGGTGCTGTACAACCAGTCAGAGATGTTGCGCGCCCATGCGCGGAACTCGGCGTTTTCCGGCATGTGGGTCCGGAGCGCCGCCTCATTGGCCTTGACGAAATTGAGCAAGGCCGTGGCGGCTTGCGCAGCGTCACCGGTTGTCCATGCCGCCATCAGCCCGGCGCGCGCCGACCGCAGCAACTCACCGCGCCCCTTGAACGGGCCGTTGGTCCGCAGATCCAACAGGTCCTCACCCTTGGCGGCCCACTGCGCCAGATCCACATTTCGACGCACCGAGAAAGACAATTTCGACAAGGAGCCCGCCGCCTCTTCGATGCGCGCCTTGATGGGCGCGTAGAGATCCGCGAGTTCCAGCTCCTCCTCAACGATGGCTTCGAAGATGGCGGCATAGGCGCCGCGCCGCGCATCGACCAGCGCGCGGATGCGCTCGTCTGCACCCTGAATGCGTTCGATCTGCTGGAGCACCTTGGTCAGCGCGGTCTCGGCCTTGGTGATCTTGTCCGAGAGGGTGGTGAAGCGTTTGGCGTTCTGCGCGTCGACACCAACCAGCGTGCGCAGGCGAGCGAGCTCCCGCTCAAGGAGCGAGAGCGATTGATCCGCGAGGTTGACGTCGACGGGGATCAGCGCGACCGTCGGGTCGGGATTGGCTGGAGGCACCGGATCGGTTTTGGCAGGGCCTCGCAGCGCGGCCACCGACAGGTTCGCCTGTTGGATGCGCTCGGTCAGCAGCGTGTCAACCGGGCCGGCATAGTCGAGCCTGAAGGCTTCCCAGTCATTGGCACTGAGGCCGGCATGCTCACGCTCTTGCTTCATGTCGGCGAGCAGAGATGGCGCCTGGCGGGTGCGGAAGTCGCGCACGTCGTCTTGCAAGTGAAGCAGGGCCTGGTGTCGGCGCTTGGCTTGGTCTACGAGTTGTCGCTTCGCATCGACCGCGAGCGAAATCTGCTCATGGCGCCTTGCGCGGTCTTCGTTGCCCTTGGCAACCAGCGACTTGCGGTCGGTCTTGTCCTTGTCGATCGCACGCTTCTTCTCGTCCCGGTCCTTCTCAAGCGCCTTGAGGCCGTCCTTCTTGACACGTTCGTCGGTGAGGTCTGCGGACGCCCTGGTCAGAGCCTGTTGCTGGCGTTCACGCTTCTGGCGCGAAGTTTCCAGCCGAAAGCCCAGCAACTCCTGGAAAGAGTCGGCGCCTTGACGTTCGTTGAGCGGATGGGCATTGAAAATCACACGTTCGATCTCGGTGACCAACGCATCGTTCAAGCCTTCCGCCGAGCAGAGCTGGTCAACGAACTGCTGCGACAGGTACTGGACGTAGGGGCTGGCCAGGAAATCCTCCATGTCGGTCTGGGTGAGTTCGTTGCCAGTCTTTTCGCCAGACGCCCATTGCAGCTCGGCTTTGCTGTCACCGAGGTGCTGTTTCGCGCGAAGGATGAAGGAGCGCTCGTTCAAATGAGGAGAGAGCGCAAGACCGCCTGCCGCAATGAGATCGGCCAAGGCGGTTTTCCCCGAACCCCGCGCACCGATCACGGCAACCAGTCCCGCGTTCAGCTGAAGGGCACCATTCGCGATCCAGGGCGCGTTCGTCACAGACAGCGAGTTGATGGTGTGGCTGTCCAATGCGCCGCGCGGTGGCTCGGTTCCGATGGAAACACGCTCTTCGGGTTCGATGCAGGCCTGGCGTAGCGAGTCAAACATCAGGTCGCCCTTGATCCAGCAGCGGCGGTCGCCGTCAGGCTGCCCGGCCTTGGCGAGCGAATGTGCATCCGACCCGTGCAGGCAAGGCTTGCATCCGTTGTACTGGCTTTCGAGTTCTTCGACGGTGGCCGACTCCTTGCCCAGCCAGAAGCGGACCTGTTTGGGGTTGGCGCTGAAGATGATGTGGGCAAGGCCCTCGACGTTCTTGCGCTGCGCCGCGAACGAGGCGGTGGCGTCACGCAGACCAGAGGTCCCGTCCTTCTCTCCGCCAGCGACGGCGATCAGGGTGTTCTTCTTGATCCACTCGTTTTTTGACCATGCCTGCTTGAGCTGCTCGAAGTTCACCTTGAACTGGTTGGCACCTTCGGACCGGGCCGCCTCGTCGTCTGTCAGATCTGGTTTATGGGCGCGGCCTAGGCGGATGAGGTCGCTGCGTTGGCAGCGGTAGGACTCGCCCAGGTAGGGGAACTCGAACTCCAGCAGGAAGCGCTTGATCCGGTCGATGTGGTCGGCATCATGCGGCGAGAAGAGCAGGTGGATGTTGACCGCCGATGCCTTCGCGGTTTCGATGCCAAGTCGCAACTCGACGTTGGGGAATATCAAACCCACGCCAGACAAACGCCCGCGGCGTTTTTCGTCGACGACCTGCTCGTAGCGTTCAATGCCGAAGTAGTCGGTGATACCCATCGCGCGAATCGGCGGGTTCGACGCCTCGATGGCGTCCAGGAACGCTGCCCAAGGATCTAGACCGGCGTACTGGTCGTTCAGGGCGGTGCCCGGCGTGTGGATGTGAGGGTCCCAGCGATGCCAGATCGAGCCTCGTTTGCTTTGTACGTCGAACATGTCGGCCATGGGTCCTCTTCAGTGTTCTTCTGAGGAGGGACGTACCCCGCCACGCTCCCGTCGCAGAGCGACAGGAAGCGCGTAGATCCGGCCCTCAAATGCCTAAAATACAGGGCATTATCAACTTATTTGCCTAATTTGGCGATTTTCTTCCGAGTGCCTGGCTTGCGCTCCATGTGGCAAAAGCCTAATATAGCGGGCGTTGAGTACAGAGAATGCCTAATTTCATGAGCAAATTCGTGATGCCACTGCAAGCCACCGAGCGGGTTGCCCAGCTGGGTCAGCGCATCCGGGTGGCGCGGATTCGGCGCGGGTGGTCGGTCGCCGATCTCGCCAGCAAGGCGGGTATCAACCGAAACACCCTCACGGCGCTGGAACTCGGTAAGCCAGGTACGGCGATCGGCGTGTGCTTCACGGTACTGTGGGCACTCGGCCTGGACAAGTCTCTGGACCCTGTTGCGGATCCCGACAGCGATCTCCACGGCAAGGCGCTCGAAGCGTCGCGCCGCCCTACGCGGGCGGGCAAGGTCCGGAAGGCGAGCGACGACTATGACTTCTGAGCGCGAAGCCTATGTCTACATTCAGCTACCCGGCACGTTGGAAACGGTGCCGGCAGCGCTGCTCAGGGTGCAGACGCTGCCCGACGGCATGCAAATAGGGCGGTTTCGCTACGGCGACCGCTACCTTCAGCGCCAAGAGGCGGTTGCACTCGATCCGTTCCAGCTGCCTCTTGCCAAGGAAGTCTTTGAGTTCACCCAGCTCAAGGGGATTCCCGGTGCGGTTCGAGACGCCGGTCCCGACGCCTGGGGACGGCGGGTGATCGAGCACAAGCTCGAGCGCAGCGCGGCTGACCTCCAGGAAATCGACTATTTGCTACATGGTCCGCAAGACGGGGCAGGGTACCTGAGCTTTGGGCTGAAGGCCGAACCGCCCGCGCCAAAGCGCCAGTACAACCGCACGCACCAGTTGGCCGAGCTGATCGCGGCCACGCAGGCGATCGAAGAGGGGCGCCCAGTGGCCGCCCATCTGCTCGAACAGCTCGATCCTGGCACCAGCATGGGTGGTGCGCGGCCGAAGGCCACGATCGAGGACGCGCAAAGTCTCTGGCTCGGCAAGTTTCCCGCTAGAGATGACCGCTTCAATCTGCAGCGGGTCGAATTTGCGACGCTCGACTTGGCTCGGAGATGCGGCTTGAACGTCACACAATCCCGGCTGGAGACGGTTGGCGAGAGCGACGTGCTGATGCTGCAGCGGTTCGATCGCGATTACACCGACAAGGGTTACCTGCGTTTCGGTCTCGTCAGTGGCCTGACAGTGCTCGACTGCGGCGATAGCCACCTGGACCGGGAACGTTGGTCCTACCCGCTGCTGGCCGACAACTTGCGCCGATGGTCTGACAAGCCGGAAGCTGACTGTGCCGAACTCTTCAGGCGGATGGTCTTCAATGCTGCCGTGACCAACAACGATGATCATCCTCGCAACCACGCTCTGCTGCGCAGGCAAAAGGGATGGCGGTTGTCGCCGGCCTACGACCTCGTGCCCGCGCCCGTAGTGAGCCTGGAGAGGCGCGATCTGGCGTTGACTGTCGGCGACTACGGCCGCACGGCCAGTCTCTACAACTTGCTGTCGCAGGCGGGGCGCTTCGGTTTGTCGGCTGAAGAGGCACGCGGGCAAATCGCTCGACTCGTCGACACCGTCCGGCATTGGCGCGAAAGCTTCTTCGCCTGTGGTGTCTCGGCAGAGGACATCGACTACATCGCCCCGGCCATCCTGCCTGACTGCTTCTTCTTCGAAAGGCGTCCCGATGCGTGAGGCGCCATGTCGGCTTGCATCTTTGGCCACGCCAACATGCCGTTCGAACCCATCCTCTCACGACATCGAGATGTCATGAGTAGCCCCGCGGACAACTACAAGGGCTTCACGGACTTGGCCACCGCTCAGGTCGAAGGCACCGATTACCGAGTCCATGTGCGGGCGAACGCCGGTTCGACCGTCGCCGTAATAGCCCCCCATGGGGGCAGCATCGAGCAATACACATCGGACGTTGCACGCGACGTTGCAGGGGCGGACTTCAATCTCTACATCTTCGAAGGAATTCGCCATGCCGGCAACTATTCCGCGCTTCACCTGACCAGTCATAGGTTTGATGAGCCGCGATGTCTGGAGTTGCTGTCCAGCTGCGATCACGTGGTCGCGTTACACGGATGTGCTGGCGACGTTCAACAGGCCCTTGTCGGGGGCCTAGACGAGCCCTTGAAGGCCGCTGTGGCGAAAACCATCGCTGATCTGGGTATCGATACCCGGCTGCGGGGGCACCAATTCCCGGCAACCGATCCAAAAAATATTTGCAATCGTGGGCGCCGCGGCGTTGGCGTGCAGATCGAGATGACGATGGCGCTGAGGCTGCACGGGCCGCGAGAGGCGATCTCTGCGGCCATCCGGTCGGTGTTGCTGGCGTTGCCGGCGGTTTAACTGGGGAGGAAGAAACAAATGATTCTGACCGACAACGAAACCAAAGTTGACTTGCTCAACAACGAGGCGATAGCCAAGACCATCATCGAACTGTTGCGCGAGAAACCGGACCATCCAGTCACGATCGGTGTCCACGGCGATTGGGGCGCTGGGAAATCCAGCGTCTTGGAGATGATCGAGGCCGGGTTCTCGGGTCAGGACGATGTGCTCTGCCTGAAGTTCAACGGTTGGCGCTTCCAGGGGTTCGAGGATGCCAAGATCGCGTTGATCGAGGGCATCGTGACTGGCCTGGTCGAAAAGCGCCCCGCATTGACGAAGGCTGGGGGTGCGGTCAAGGATGTTTTCAATCGCATCGATTGGTTGAAGGTCGCAAAGCGCGCAGGTGGTTTGGCGGTGACCGCATTCACCGGCATTCCGACGCCGGACCAGATTGGTGCCGTTCTGGGGACGCTCGAAGGCATGTTTGCCGACCCTGGCAAGCTGGCGACGAAAGAAAACCTCACGTCCGCCATTGATGGCGTGAAGGAAATGTTGAAGCCTGCGGAAACCAAGAACGTCCCAGAGGAGGTCGAAGCCTTTCGCAAAGCCTTCGATAAGCTTCTGAAGGATGCGGGCATTAGGCAGCTCGTCGTGCTGATCGATGACCTTGATCGCTGCTTGCCAGATACTGCCATCGAGACGCTTGAAGCGATCCGATTGTTCGTGTTTACCGCGCGCACCGCGTTTGTGGTCGCCGCCGATGAGGCGATGATCGAGTATGCGGTGCGCAAGCACTTTCCGGATCTACCCGAGACCACGGGCCCGCGCGACTATGCCCGGAACTATCTGGAAAAACTGATCCAAGTGCCGTTTCGCATTCCGGCTTTGGGTGAGACCGAGACGCGCATCTACGTGACGTTGTTGTTGACGGGCGCGGAGATCGGCGACGGGGATGCTGCCTACTCGAACCTCATCGAGGTGGCGCGTGAACGCCTCAAGCGTCCTTGGGCAAGCGGTGGACTGGATGCAGCGACTGTCAAGGCGGCACTTGGGGAGAAGGCCGAACAAGCCAACAACGCGCTCGCCCTCAGTGACCAAATCGGCCCCATCCTTGCGAGTGGGGTGAAGGGCAACCCGCGCCAGATCAAACGATTCCTGAACACCCTGTTGCTCCGGGAACGGACGGCAACGGCACGGGGGTTCGGCGATGACATCACGTTGCCCGTATTGGCAAAGCTGATGCTCGCCGAGCGTTTCATCCCCCGACTGTTCGAGCAGATCGCATTCGTCGCGGCAGTCCATCCGAAAGGCTTCTGCGATGACCTTGAGGCGCTAGAGAAGAGTCTGGCCGCGGACGGTAAGACAAGCGCGCAAGGAACGAGCAAGGGGGCGAAGCCACCGGACTCGCCTGTGCCCATCTCTGACAACGCTGTTCTGTCGGAGTGGAAATCGTCTGATACGGTTTGTGATTGGGCCCGCGTGCAGCCAACTCTGTCCGGCGTCGATCTGCGTCCATATTTGTTTGTGACGAAGGACAAGAAAGACTACTTCGGGGCGGTGTCGGTGTTGGGGCACCTAGCTAGCGTGGTGGAGAAGCTGTTCGGCGGGAAGATGATGGTTCAAGGTTATGAAGCCGAGTTGAAGCAATTGGCCCAGCCAGAGGCAGACAAGGTATTCGAAGCCGTGCGCACTACGATCATGGGCACTGGGACCTTCGACACGATGCCACCTGGCGTCGATGGCCTCATCGTCTTGGTGAAGGCTCAGCCCGGACTGCAAGGGAAGTTGCTCGACTTCCTGGAGGCTTTGCCGAGCAGCAAGTGCGGGCCATGGGCCGTGCGCGGATGGCAGGGTGTCATCAAGGATCCGGATTGCGTCGCCCGCCTGACCAAGCTGTTGACGGATTGGAGCAAGGTAACGAACAACCCCACGCTCAAAGCGACCGCTGAACTGGCGCTCAAAGACACGAAGGGGGTTCGCTGATGGGAACTTCGACAGCGTACGGCGGCCCAGGGGGCGGGACGCCACTGATCCCCTCGTGGTTGGGAGGTGCTGACGGTGGGGCCGCGCCGCCAGCATCGCCTGCCGGAGGTGATGGCTCTGCAGGCGACGGCGTTTCACCTGGTGACGGAGGCGCGCCGCCCATCGCGCCGAGCCGCCCGTCCATTCCTGCAGCCGCTGACCCTCAACGCTTCTCCGGCGCACGCAATAGTTTCACGCGGTTTGCCGGATCGGGCGGTAGTGACCGGGTCAACTTGGGACGTGCCGTCTCTCGATATGTGTCCACGTCGGCGGGTGGTGCGCGCCAAGCGGCGCAACGCATGGGGGCCTCGCGGGGCTCTGGTGCGAGATTGCTGGGCTTTCTTGCGGATGCCCAAGCCAGAGGCGTGCGTGAAGCGCTGCGCTCGCTGGACCTCGAGTCGCTTGCGGGGAGACCAATCCAAGAAATCTTTGTCGGCTTGGCCGATTACATCTGCCCAGGAGCCGGCACAGTCGACGAGGGAATCGCGCGAGAAGCCTATATCGAGACGATCATCGAACTAGCCACCGAGGGGTTGACCGATCTTTCGACCTTCACACCCGACCAGATGCAAACCGTGTTCGAGTTGTATGCGACGCATGCGATCGAAGCGCGCATTTGCAACGACATCGGCACCAAGGCCGTGACCATGCCCACGGATGTGCAGGCTGCCCACAAGGTGGAAGCGCAACTACGTGACTTCATCCGTGGCGGAGTAAGTGATGCGCTCACGAGGGCGCGCGCCGAATCGCCCAATCTGACCCCGGAGCGTATCCAGTCGTTCGTGGACACGGTGTACGAATCGGCGTTTTCGATCCTCCAGACCCTCGGCCAAGCGGAGGCAGATCAATGAAACGGCAACTTCTGGCCGGCCGCTTTGGCCCTGACGATCAAGTCGACATCCCCATGGCCGCGGACGAGCAGCGGACCTTGCTTCAAATGGTCGCTGGCGAAAAGTCGCTTGATCACGGCATCGGGAGCGCTCTCACAAGCTTGAAGAAGCTGGGCATCTTCCCGTCCGAGATTGGAATTGACCTATTGGTCGTCGCAGCGCATGTCCATGCAGCCGACACCCGCATCTCCCGTGCCGAGCAGTCGCAGGACTCGTGGACCCGGGAGATTCGTTTGGTCGTGCCAGTGAGCGATCCGACGCGTTGGACCGCCGCGACTCCAACGCTGACGAAGGCCTTGAACTTCCTGACTGGTGACCGCTGGACGGTCGGGTATAGGGCGCGTCCGCACAGATTCGCCACTATCGCCAGCGATGCGCCTCCCACCCTACTTGCGCCGCCGTTCGACTCAGTGAGCCTGTTTTCGGGCGGCCTGGACAGTTTGATCGGTGCCATCGACTTGCTGCATCGCGGGTCGACTCCGCTGTTGGTGAGTCACTTCGGCGAAGGCGCCACCAGCGATGCTCAGGGCAAGCTCTTTTCCGGATTGAAGAAGAACTACGACAAGTCGTCTTTTGAGCGTCTGCGTGTTGGCATGACGTTCGATGACGGGCTGGTCGAAGATGTCGGGTCGGAGAACACCACGCGCGGGCGTTCGTTCCTCTTCTTCGCGCTTGGGGTATTTGCCGGGACCGGCCTGGGCAAGGATTTCACTTTGCGCGTGCCCGAGAATGGGCTGATCGCCTTGAATGTTCCGCTAGATCCATTGCGCTTGGGTTCGAACAGCACACGCACCACTCACCCCTACTACATGGCTCGCTGGAACGACTTGCTCTCGGAGTTGGGCATCAACGGCCGCGTTGAGAACCCGTACTGGGATAAGACCAAGGGTGAAATGGCATCGGCTTGCGAGAACCCCGCGTTGCTGGCCAGGCTCGCGCCAGACTCTCTGTCTTGTTCGTCGCCCACGAAGGGGCGCTGGCAGGGGCTTGGCATCGAACATTGCGGCTACTGCCTGCCGTGCTTGATCAGGCGTGCTGCCTTGGACAGGGCTTGGGGTCCCGGCAAAGATGAGACGACCTACACGGTGTCTGATCTCCGTGCCAAGGCATTGGACACCCGAGAGTCGACGGGTCAACAGATACGGTCTTTCCAATACGCCATCGAGCGTCTTCGTGGACATCCGCAGCTCGCGAACCTTCTCATTCACAAGCCCGGCTCACTGACCGACGAAGTCGCGCGGTTGGACGAACTCGCTGATGTTTATCGTCGTGGCCTCGACGAAGTTGCACGCTTGATCGATGGTGTCGAGACAAGGCCAAGCTGATGCTGGATCGCTCATGACCGCCGCAGCAGGGCTTGTGGATTTCCACTGCCATCTCGACCTCTATCCGGACCACGAAGCTGCGGTGCTGGAAGCGGACCAAGCGGGCGTCTTCACGCTGGCAGTAACGACGACCCCGAGGGCCTGGCCGCGCAACCATGAACTGGCGCAGCGCACGCGACACGTGCGCGCAGCACTCGGCCTCCATCCGCAACTGGTGGCCGAACGGGCCAATGAACTGGATCTGTGGGACAGGCACCTGTCAGAAACGCGCTACGTTGGTGAGGTCGGCCTCGATGCTGGTCCGCGCTTCTACAAATCGTTCGATCTGCAGAAGCAGGTGTTCCAGCATGTCCTGCAGCGCTGCGCCGAAGCTGGCGACAAAGTCGTCACGGTGCATAGCATCCGTGCCGCGAAGGCGGTTCTTGACCACGTTGAGGCGTACTTGCCATCCGCGCGCGGCAAGATCGTGCTCCATTGGTTCACGGGAACCAAGAGCGAAGCGAAGCGTGCGCTTGATCTCGGCTGCTTCTTTTCGATCAATGCTGCGATGCTGGACAATGAGCGCCACGCGCCGATGGTCGGGGTCATTCCGCTGCACAGGTTGCTGACTGAGACAGACGGCCCGTTCACGAAGACCGGTGAACGGCCATCGAAACCGGCGGACGTGTCGCTCGTGGTTGAGGGCCTGGGGCGTCTGCACGGGCTACCGGCTGTCGAGGTCGCGGCCGCTGTTCGCGAGAATTTGCGAAGCTTGCTCAAATAGCCCGTTGAGGGGAAGAGGCTTGTCTGGTGGAGACGGTAGGCTTCGATAGTTGACGATGGATGGGCTGGAGTAGCCGTCCCGCAAACCGAGTCCATC
Organism: Pseudomonadota bacterium; assembly: GCA_040386575.1. Lineage (GTDB taxonomy): Bacteria > Pseudomonadota > Gammaproteobacteria > Burkholderiales > Burkholderiaceae_C > Ramlibacter. The sequence continues at coordinate 103,372 of JAZKFI010000032.1, read as the reverse complement.
TCCCGCGCCAGCAAAAGCGCTCGTTTTTCGACGGTAGAAGTGACGGTAAAGTACGATGCAACGACCCCTCAAAGCAAGCATTCATGCGGGTTTCCGGCCCTCGGAAACGATTGAGTGGGCTCCACGTCGTAGGGCACAGCGCGGTGGCGTTGCCGCGGCTCCTGGCTAAGCCGCCCGCTGCAGCGGCACTACGTTGCTGGCCGTCAAGATCGCATCAAGGCGCTGACCGAGTAGCCTCCATGCCTCACGCTTTTCTTCGGCGTAGTCATGATGCAGATAGTGCCTGCGCACTTTACTGCCCGGCAACACGTGATTCTGGCAGCGATCAATTACGTCTGGGCTGACGCGCAGCGCCTGCATCATCGTGGAGGCGGTTCGGCGCAGATCATGCGGCGTCCATTCCCCGTTCTTGCCATCAGCCAGCACCAGCGAGTCATCGTTCCTTCGATGCGCGAGTGGCTTGCGGTTCTTGAACCGGGTCTGGCGGTCGCCGACCTGTTTGCTGACACTTTTGACGAAGACGTGGCCTTCCTGTTGGCTGGCAGGGAAGCACCAATTGGCTTTGCCGGTCAGTTCATGCAGCGCTTTGAACTGTCGCAGCGCGAAATCAGATAGATAGACCTGCCAGTCAACGTGCGTCTTGGTGTTTTCGCGCGGAACGAACCAGGTCGCCTTTTCAAGGTCTACGTGCTCCCAGCGGGTTTGGAGCAGTTCACCAATGCGGCAGCCGGTCCCGAGACAGATCCACAAAGCGAACTGCGTTTCTCGCAGTACCGGCCTGTCTGCGATCCGCTTGTCCTTCGCAGCCTCGTAGGTGGTCGCCATGCTGGCGAAGATGTCGCGAAGCTCCCCGATCTCATTGGCAGAAAGGGTGCGTTCACGGATGCCCGGCTCGTAGCCTTGCGGTACGACCTGCTTCAGTTCGACCAACTCGGCCGGGTTGCCATGGACCAGCAGCAAGCGCCAGGGCTGGCGCTTGATGGCCCAGCGGAACATCTGGCGCATCTCTGTCAGCATGCGTTCCGCAGTTCGGGCTCGTCCGCGTTTGCGCCCGACGTTACGAAGGAGGTCGAGTAGTTGGGCGTCGCCGAGTTCGCGCACCGGCGTGTCGCCGATGGTGGGCAGGACGTCCTTCTCGAAAGTCCGGCGAAGTTCGGCGTTGGCGTCCTTACGGCTCACGCCGTCGGCCAGCCAGGTCTCGAACAACGTGCGGAAAGGAGCATTAGCCGCCAACGCTGCAGCCTTTGCTTCTGCGGCCGCACGATCGGCTTCCGCGCGCTGCACCTGAAAATCGACCCCGTCCCGCGCGAGCGACTGAATGCGCGCGTTCTCCGTCACCGCCTGGGCGAGCGACATGTAGCCATCAGTGCCGCTGCTGCCATATGGACGCGGTAGGCGAGCTTGGATCTGGTTGCCAGCAACGACGTAGCGCACGAGCCATGTCTTGGTGCCGTCCGGGGCCACGCGCAGGTAGAGGCCGCGGTCGGCCGTGACCTTGTAGCCGGCGTCCTTGGGCTTGAGCGCTTCGATGCCGCGTACAGTCAGCTTCGCCATTTCCGTGTCCTAGCCGTGTCCTAAAAATCGGTGGATTTCAGTGTATCCAGCCGAACGATCGCGGACAAGAAAACGATATAAGCTATTGTTTTGTATGGGTATTTTCGATCCTGGGACGTCCAGGGAAATCCGCAATTACTCACCTGTCACGCCGGGGGTCGCGGGTTCGAGTCCCGTCCACTCCGCCAAGTACACTAGGCGCCATGCGGCTTAACGGACCATGGCGCTTTTTTACTCCCATTCCTACCCCACTTTTGGGGTGCGCTGCTTTGTGCAATTCTGTTCCGCTTTAATAGTTGCCCAGAAGCATGCGTGTTCAAGCACCGGCACTCAAGCGTGCACATGTGCCAGCCGCTGGATCAATCAATCTGAGCTGAGTGAGTCTGTCCACCCCACGGCAGGGTGACAAAAATCTATCATCGCTCGAGCGGGACATTAATCAGTCCTCCGCCCAGCGTCGCTTGACGCACTCATTCGTGAACATCGAGGAGCAGCCGTGCCAAAGCACGACCAGTCATTGCCCCAATCAGTGCTCGATGCAGCCGGCTATGTGTTGTTGCCTGAGGCGAAGAACTCCAGCCGCGACGGGACGCTGCGGGCCGCTCGCTGGCCGGTGATTTGCAAGTACAGCGGGGTGGACGGAGGGATCGAACTCGCAAAACGGGAAGCTGGCGTCACGAAGCGGCACCTGCATCAACTGGAGAGAAACGGATATTTGCGGTTCATGCCCCCCGTGCAAGCGTCGATTTCTCCCGCCTCCAAGCAGGCGGTTCCCACGCCGAATGGCCATGTTTCCGCAGAGAGAAGCGCTGATCCCGTGGCCCCTGTCAAAACCGCCCCTCCTATGCTCACGACCAATTCAACCACTGGCAAATGGAATCCCGACATGCATTCAGCGGCAGCAAACTCGGTTCAGACGGTTCAGAGTCAAGACGTTTCGATCGCGCAAGTTCTGCAGGCCTTCTACGTCGTACCGACCTACCAGCGCGAGTATGTTTGGGAGCCGGAGCAAGTCGAGCAACTACTCTCAGACATCCTTCTAGAGCACAACTCATCCGACCATGTCTCTGAATACTTTATCGGCAGCATCGTGGTGTGCCCGGGGGAGGGCGGAACACTGGAGCTGATCGACGGTCAGCAGCGACTCACTACGATCTATGTTGCGCTCTGCGCGATACGAGATCATGTGCTCGCCGCTGGCCAGCAGCCCCCCGGCGCACTGCATGCGCAGCTTTCCGCTACGTCGACAGATGTGAACGGTTTAGACAGCTTCCGCCATCGTCTCGAGCTCCAGTACCCCGACAGCGGAGACGTGCTGTCGAAACTGGCGATCTCCGAGCCCGTCGGTACCGAGCTGCGGCAAAAGACGCGTTCGATGGACAACATCCTGGGCGCCTACAAAACAGTTCGCAGATTCTTGGCGCAGGAGTTTTCTGACTTGGAGTCTGTGAGGCGCTTCTACGGCTACTTCACGAACCGCGTGAAATTGATTCGTATCGAGACTCAAGACGTTGCTCGCGCGCTCAAAGTGTTCGAGACGATCAACGATCGGGGCGTCGGACTCGACAGCATGGATCTGCTGAAAAATCTGCTTTTCATGCGAGCCAGCCGCGCGCAGTTCGACGAACTGAAGGGGCTGTGGAAGGGCTTGCAGGACACGATCTACGGCATCGGCGAGAAGCCGTTGCGCTTCCTGCGCTACTACGTCATCAGCAGCTATGACATCGACGAGCTGCGAGAAGACCAAATCTACGGCTGGATGAGTAAGAACGAGGAAGTATGTGGCTACTCTCGTGATCCTCTGGGCTTTGCTCGAAATCTGCTTGCTGCTGCGAAAGCCTACACCAACTTCATACGAGGTTGTGATCAGCATGGGGAAGCGCACCCGGGCTTGAAGTCACTTCAGTATTTGGGCGGTCGGTTGCGGATGCACTTGATTTTGCTGCTGGCAGGACGTCACTTGCCGGACAAGCTTTTCGTCCGGGTCGTTCGTGAGATTGAAGACCTGTTCTTCTGCTTCTTGATCACACGCGAGCACACGCGAACGATTGACAATCACCTTGCGAAGTGGGCGAAGGGACTGCGCAAGGTGGACTCAGAAGCAACGCTCGAAGACTTTCTTGCAACTTCCCTCGTGAAACAGCGCGAGGCAATGGCGGTTCGGTTCGACGAGGAAATGAGCCGACTCTCAGCAGATGTGGTCGCCAAATATCGACTCATGTACGTACTCGCCAAGCTCTCTCAGCAGCTTGAGTTAGATGCTTATGGGGAGACCGAAGGGACGCGATGGTTGGACCGATTCACCAGCGGCGGCTACGAGATCGAGCACATCTACCCTCGTAGTCCCACAGCGTCCGTCCACGATGAATCCGGAGTGGCATCCCCTGAAATTGTGGAGTCGCTTGGGAATTTGGTGCTGGTTGAGAAGTCGATCAACGCATCACTTGGGAATCGGCCCTACAGTGAAAAACGACCCGTCTACCAGCAGTCTCAACTGTTGCTGACGCGTAGCCTTAGCGAGCGTCCTAGAGTGGGGCAGAACACGCGAATTGACGTCGCCGTCGCCGGCCTTCCCAGCTTTAAGCATTGGAGCCAAGAAGAGATGCGGCGCCGTCACGCTTATCTGGTGGAGCTAGCTCGACGAGTTTGGTCTGTGCCGGAACCGAAGATCAGAACGGCCGCGGTTGCGTGACTAGACCTAGAAAAAGGCCGGTTCGGAATCGCCGCTAGTTCGTCGCGCTGAAAGATTTTTCTTCTACGCTTCGCCACGTCTGACCGTCGGGCGTTTTCCAAACTTCCCGACCGTTGACGGGGTATCCAACGATGACTGCTGCGGCTTGAGAGGGGCTGGGGAAGACGTGGTCCTTCGCGAACTGGAAATTGGATTGGCCATTGGCGGGCACCACCACGTTCTGGGAAATCAGCGTCTCGCGCATAGCCAAGTAGCCGCTAGAGAGGCTGGGCTGCGCTGAACCAGCAAACGATGATCCGGCCAGTACCACGATCCCTTCGTCCGTGCGCAACGCACTCGCGGCTAGACCTGACACCTTGAGCGAGAACTGCGTCTGCAGCTCGCCAGCTTTCACGGGCGCCGCAACGTGCTGAGCGACATTGGCGCTGGGAACTGAGTGCAAGGCAACGCTGGCTTTGGCAGCAACCTTGGGCTCCAGAATGCGATGGCCGAGAACGCCGATCAGCGTTCTGATGTTCTGAGCGTAATCTTCCATCGCGTCCCGATCCGCTTTCGAGAGCGACGGAAGCGCCGGATTCACCGTGTTCTTCAGCTGGTACCGGCCGGCTTGTCCGGCTTGTTGAACAAGCCGCGCCTCCAAAAACTTGACGTGCGCCTTCGTCAAATAGTCGTCTTTGCTTGTGAAAACGATGACCTCGCTCCAGAACTCTTTCCCAGACAGGTGAGCCGTAAGCCGATCAAGTACATGCTCCGCCTCCCCGATGTAAGCGGCGTCTGCGCCCGACTCTTCGTCCAGGCCGAAAAGTAAGTACACCCCGGGCCGCTTGATCTCCGGCCAGTCTTTCAAATCAGCAAAACGTGCTCGAGAGCAGCTGATTGCTTGTCCTGTCCAATTAGTAATCTGACCGTGGCGGATGCCGTTCACAGTGCCGTCAGAGAGGTAAATCTGGATGCTTTTGCCGAGTGCCATAACGTGATCAGTAGACGATAGTGCGTAGTGTCTTGCCTGGCGCCGCGTTTGTAAACTGATGGCGAGTGGTTGGCACTCTTTCCCTCCTTCAGCGAAGGCGCTAGGAGCACGGTTGAGCTTGCCCAGTCGCTTCGAATTCCGTGGCACCATCAGTAATCCCCACGTCGCACGGAGGTCTTGTGCAGATCCGGTCAAGCAGCACGCACCCACTTCAAATCGCCGAACTCGCTACGGCCAGCGGCGGAATGGTCGGCGTCACATTCTGTCCGGGCAAGTGCGGCCCAAGCTTATTCGGGCACACGTGGAAGCGAGACCTCGACCTCGACATTGATGTGATCGAGGCTTGGGGCGCGAAGATCGTGCTGACATTAGTGGAGGCTTTCGAACTCGCTGATCTGAAGGTCGCTCAGCTCGGCGAGCGCGTGCAAAGCAGGGGTATGCGGTGGCTGCACCTTCCGATCGTCGACGTCGACGTGCCCGATGCAAGGTTCGAGAAGCAGTGGAACGAGGAGCTTCCCGAGTTGATTCGCACTCTGGATGAGGGGGGCAGGGTGCTGGTTCACTGCAAAGGCGGACTCGGGCGTGCGGGCATGGCCGCGGCGTTCTTGCTGATCGAGAGCGGGGAGCGGCCAGAGGCAGCAATTCGAAGGGTGCGCAAGGTACGTCCGGGCGCTATACAGACGGCAGCGCAAGAGAGATACGTGCTCAGCTACGCGACAGGCGCTCGGCGATGAACTGGTTTGAAGCGATCACCGGGTTCCCGGAAGCGACATACGCAGAGACGCAGCGGCGTTTGCGCGTGGCGGATGGGAAGCTGACTTCTGACGTGTGCAGTAAGCTGTTCAAGGTCGGCACGCTTGTGACTCCATCTTTGAGCGAGTTGCGTGAGCGCACGGCCAAGCCCGCCGAGGCCGGCGCCACCCGCTTCAGTGTTGTGCAAGGTGACGTTCGCAAGCTGCATGCAGCCCCTGAGAATGCGAACGCGTTGTTCCAAGTGGCTTCTCAGTTCAACCTCCTTGAGATGGTCGGCCCCACGTGTCGCCTGAAGACGGCGTGTCCCGCTATGAGTTCGATCGGACGCAGGGGCCGGCGTGCGCGATGGCAGTAGGGGCGGCGACGATCTACCGGAACTACCTTACGCAGTTCCCGGATGGAACGATTGGGCAGACTCGCGCGCGTCAGATCGATTGCCTGGCTGATCTCGGCCAAGCGTTGGGCAATGAACGCGGAAGCCCATGGAAAATGAAAAACGGTTACGTGCTGTTCAATGACGATCAGTTGACCACGGTCGATCGAATACTTGCCGCCGCTAGCGAGAATGTGATTGATCATCTGCGCGGGCTCCTGCGCATCGGTCTGCATTGGGAGGCAGGACTCACGGACGGAGAGCCGGGCCCGACGGTTTCCCAAGCGTTGTGCTCGGCACTGCCCGTCAGCTACAACCGCATCCGAGAGGAGCCGCTGTGGAGACGCTTCGCCGTGCTGGTACTTGAGGCCGCATACGAAGCAACATTGCGGGCGGCGTGGCTCAATAAGGAGCGCGGCTTCAGCGACCGCTTGTTCCTCACCCGCTTAGGCGGTGGCGCATTCGGCAATCGTTCTGAGTGGATTGATGGTGCGATGCGACGGTCGCTCGAGCAAGCAAGAGGCTGGGGCTTGGACGTTCGCCTTGTGAGCTACGGGGTGCCTGACTCCGCTGTGCAGCAACTCGCAAAAGACTTCAGCTGACGCGAGTTAGTAGAACCCGTCGGGGTTCGTATCCCCTCTCCTTGCTGCGAAGCCGATGCCGCTTGTATTTGTGGCGATAATTGCAAGATGCCCAACATCGCATCAGTCCTCAAAGAAGAAATCGGGCGCGTCGCTCGCAAAGAGATCCGCGCAGAAGTTGCCTCATTGCAGAAGACTGTCGCGAGCCAGCGATCGCAACTCGCTGCACTGCGCCGCCAAATTCAGGCACTGGAGAAAGCTGTCAAGAGCCAGAACAGAGCCAGGAAGGCGTCGGTTGCCGAGCCGGCTAAAAGCGAAGGGGAGGACGCTGGTGTGTCTCGCCGCTTCAGTGCGGAGCGGTTGGCGGCTCAGCGCAAGAAGCTTGAGTTGTCGGCTGCAGACTTCGCGAAGCTGATTGGCGTCTCGGCGCTGTCTGTGTACAAGTGGGAATCGGGCAAGACGCGGCCGCGCGACAAGCAGATTGCAGCGATTGCAACGGTGCGTGGGCTGGGCAAACGCGAAGCGGCGCAGCGGCTTGAGATGCTCGCGGCAGCAGCGTAGCGGCCACTGGCTGCAGTCGCTTTTAAGCTGACACGGGTAAACGTGTTGATTTCCACTGAATCCTGACCCCGGTTTTTCATTTCAACTTGACCCCACCCTTGGTGGAGTAGCCGGGCTACTCGGTTGTGGATAAGTCTAACGTCGACGGTATTGTTTCTCCTTTCGTCTGTGCTTTTCTGCCCCGTGATTTGGGCGCGGGCACCGTTGCGGCCGTTGAATTCTTGAACCTCCAGCTGTCGTTGCCCGTCTCCACGATGTGGCAGTGATGCGTGAAGCGGTCCAGCAGCGCGGTGGTCATCTTCGCGTCGCCGAACACCTGGCTCCATTCGCCGAAGCTCAGGTTGGTCGTGATCATCACGCTGGTGTGCTCGTACAGTTTTGAGAGCAGATGGAACAGCAAGGCCCCGCCGGCCTGGCTGAAGGGCAGGTAGCCCAACTCGTCCAGCACCACCAGGTCCGTGTACATAAGCCGGTGCGCGATCTGGCCGGCCTTGCCTTGCACTTTCTCCTGCTCCAGCGCGTTGACCAGTTCCACCGTCGAGAAGAACCGCACCCGTTTGCCGTTGCGCTGGATCGCCTCAATGCCGATCGCCGTGGCCAGATGCGTCTTGCCCGTGCCTGGCCCGCCAATGAGCACCGCGTTGTGCGCGGCCTCGATGAACTGGCCGGCGTGCAGGACTCGAACCAAGGCTTCATCGACGTTGGCCTGCGCGAACTCGAAGCCCGCCAGGTCCCGATGCGCCGGGAAGCGCGCCGCGCCCATCTGGTAGGCCATGGAGCGCACCGCCCGCTCAGCCGTCTCGGCCTTGAGCAGTTGCGTGAGGAACGCCTCGGGCGTGAAGTCGGTGTGGCGCGCCTGCGCGGCCACCTCTGGGTAGTTGGACGCCATGCCGTGCAGCTTCATGGCCTTGAGGGCCGAGATGATTTCAGCGCTCATGGTGTAGCCTCCCCGGCCGCGCCTCGCAGACGGTCGTAGCGCTGCACGTTGGCCAGCGGCTCCACGGCCAGCTTGAGCGGCGTACTGGCCGCTTCCAGCGAAGCCGGCTCACTCGGCGCCTTCAGCCGCGCCAGCACATTGAGCACATGCTCGCCGCTGGGCTTGCCAGCTTCCAGCGCCAACTCGGCGGCCACCAGCACCGCGTCCAGCCCATGCACCGGCACAGCCGCCAGGACTTGAGCCATGACGCGGTCGCCTCCTTCGCGGCGCAGCAGGATGCCCTGCAACTTCTTCAGCGCCTCGGGCAGCGTCTCGAACGGCGCCCCGTTACGCAACGCCCCGGGCTTACGTTCGATCAGGCTCACATAGTGGCGCCAGTCGTAGAAGGTCTGGCTGCGCTCGAAGCTGCGCACATGCGTGGCCACGCGCGCGTTCTCGGCGACCACTTCCAGGCGATCCGGGTACAGGCGCAGGCTCACCACCTCGTGCGCGTGCTCGCTGGGCACGCTGTAACGGTTGCGCTGCAGGTGTACCAGGGCTGTGCTGGACACGCGCGCTGGCACCTCCACGTAGCCGTCGAAGGGTTTGGGGTTGGGCATCAGGCGCGTCTGCTCGTCCTGCAGCACGTCGACCACTTTGAGCGCGGGCCACTCGGGGTGGTTCAACTCGCTCCACGCGCTGCGGCATTCATCGGCCAGCCAGGCGTTCAGCGTTTCCATACTGTCCCAGCGCAACTTCACCGCCTTGTGCCAGATGCTCGTTCGCCGGTCGCGCACGTTCTTCTCGACGATGCCTTTCTCCCAGCCGCTGGCCACGTTGCAGAACTCCGGCTCGAACAGGTAGTGGCCGGTCATCGTCTCGAAGCGCGCGTTGATGACGCGCTTCTTGCCAAGACCGACTTTGTCGACAGCGGTCTTCATGTTGTCGTAGATGCCGCGCTGGGGGACACCGCCAAAGGCCGCAAACGAGCGGGCATGCGCGTCGAACAGCATCTCGTGGCTTTGCGTGGGGTAGGCCACCAGCCAGAACGCACGGCTCGCGCAGAGTTTCGTGTGCGCCACTTCCAGGCGCCGGCGCAGGCCACCCACAAAGGCGTACTCCGTGCTCCAGTCGAACTGGAACGCCTCGCCCAGCACGAATTTCAGGGGAACGAATGCGCCCTTGTTGGCACTGCCGGCTTGCTCCTCGCGCCAGCGGCGGGCAAAGGCCGCTACGCGGCCGTAGCCGCCCCGGTAGCCCTGGGCAGCAAGCTCCTCGTACATCAACTTCACAGTGCGTCGGTCACGCTTGCCGCGGTGTGCGTCCGCCTTCAACCAGGTGGCCAGCTGCTCGGTGTAGCCGTCCAGCTTTGTAGCCACCTCGCGCGGCGGATATTTGGGCTCGACCATCTGGCCTTTACGCAGCCAGCTCTTGATGGTGTTTCGCGCAATCCCCGTGCGCCTCTCGATTTCCTTGATCGGCAGGCCTTCTCGCAGGTGCAGCCTCCGGATCTTCGCAAGTGTTCCCACTTTGATCACTCCTTGACTCCCTCTGCTCAAAAGTTAAGCAGAGGACTTTATTCAAGGGGTCAAATTTGGATGAAAAAACTCAGCTCAAAGGGGTCAGATTTGCTCGGAAATCAACAGCAAGCGGGAGCGGGTTTCTACGAACTCAGCATTGCCGACGGTCGCCGTTCGGGTGCATCGAAATATTTGGAGCAGTCTAAGGGTCGGCCCAATCTCACTCTCCTTACCGATTGTCGCGTCCGTCGGCTGGCGATGAACGGGCTGGAAGCTCGCGGCGTCGTGATCTCGAAGGGCGGCCGCGAGACAACGCTGGTTGCCGAGCGCGAGGTGATCCTGTCAGCCGGAGCCATCTGCTCGCCGCAGCTGCTGATGCTGTCAGGAATTGGCCCCGCGGATCATCTGAAGGCACATGGTATCGCTCCGATCTTGGACCAGCCGAGCGTTGGGGAGAATCTCCACGACCATCTCGACTGTGCGTTGCGCATGGAGGCTTCACAACCGGTCACCCTCATGCCTTATCTCGGTATGTTGAAGGGAGGAGTTGCCGGTGCGCAGTACCTCCTGACCGGCGGCGGACCAGCCACGTCGCAGGGTATCGAAGCCGGTGCCTTCTGGGGGCCGGGCGTCAACAGCAGCTGGCCGGAGTGGCAGGCTCACCTGAGCGTTGCGATGCGCAATCCACCTCCGAACGAGAAGATTCTGCACGGCTTCACCATTCGCGTCTGTCAGCTCCGACCTAAGAGCCGTGGAACGCTGCGCTTGCGGTCGGCTGATCCCACCGCAGCACCGGCGATCGACCCAGGCTTCCTAACCGACGAATCCGACTTCGTGAGCATGCAGTCGGCCGTCGAGCAGATGTGCGGCATCATCGACCAGCCTGCGCTCGCACGCCTCGTCAAGAGACGCATCGATGCAGACGCCTTCTCCAGCGCGGCCACTCGGCGCCAGTGGATTCGCGACCGCGCAGAGACAATTTACCACCCGGTCGGCACCTGCCGCATGGGCGCAGACAGCGAGGCTGTCGTCGATGCGCAGCTGCGGGTTCGGGGGATCAGCAAGTTACGCGTCGTGGACGGGTCAATTATGCCGATGGTGATCAGCGGCAACACTAACCTGCCGATACTCGCCATGGCCGAAAAGGCCGCTGACCTCATACGTGAGTCGGGTGGCCGGGAATTGACTACGCCTCCCCCTGCTGGCGCGGCGCGAGCAACGGGGTGGTGAGGTAAGAGAAAGAAGCATTTGGTGTGACGGAGACGGGGCGCCGCAAAGATGTCGCTGAAGACTGCGCGCCCAGGGCTCCGAGGGGCATCTGCTTCGCAGGCACTTGCGTCACCCGCTGCTGCGCCCCGGACCTTGCTTGCCTAAGCATTCACGACCAAAGAGGCATTCGTCAAGCGTCGCGCCAAGGCTCCTGCGGAAACATCCTGTCCAGAACCGAGACTACCTTCTCCAGTAAGTCCAACTCGTTGCTATCGAGTCCCGCCATGCGTTCCGCCAGTGCTTCGTTGCGCTGGCTTGCGAGCTGTTCCGCTAACGCTGCTCCTTCTGGTGTTATTCGAATCAAATTGTTGTAAGTGCCGGAGGGCGCAGCCCGTGACACCCACCCCGCGGCCTCCATGCGTCCGACGATCTGCGTCATGGTAGGCAAAGTTACGCCTTCGTTCCGCGCCAAATCGCTGACGCGCATGGCTTCGGCAATCAACAAGGCACTCATCACTGCACTCTGGGCGACGGTGACGGGCGCAGATCTCATTTCTCGCCGCATTGCGACGCTTACACGCATCAGTCGAGGACGCAGCTGATCTGCGATCTCTCGGCGCTTGCTCGGCTTTAAGGGTTCAGTCAAAGGTGAACAGCAGGGCTGTGGTTAGTAGTAGTTCGGTGCACAAGTCCCCATTGGGACGTGGGCGTCTGGTTCGACCAATTCAACGATATGGCAAAGCGCTGAACGTTGCTTACCAATGAGCCAGGCCGAACGCTTGAGCGGAGTGTATCGGTGGCCGTCCCCGTCTCCACCTCCGCCATCAAATAAGGGTAAACCCTATTTCACATGTTAGTTAGGCATCCTAATATCTCTCCATCGTTCGAAGGGGATAGTGAAATGAATGTCTCGAATAGTGCAGATCACCTCGCACCCGGTGTCTGCCCCCACTTGGCCCGCCTGGCCGAGCTACAACGTACGCTGCCGAGTTTCCCGCCGCCTCGTGACGATCCCATGAGCCCGCCGCCCGTTTACACGGAACTTCGCAAGGCGAACATCCTGGGTAAAGTGAGACTCTGGGACGGTAAGGAAGCCTGGTTAATCACGCGTTACGAGGACGTTCGCGCGGTGCTCAGTGATCCGCGCTTCAGCTCGGACATCAGGCTGCCTGGCTACCCAACGGTCAGTGCGGCGATGAAGGTAGCCCGCGGTAAAAACCGGACCTTCATCACTATGGATCCGCCGGATCACACCACGCAGCGCCGGATGCTCACGGGGGAGTTCTCCATCAAACGCGTGGAAGCCTTTCGTCCCAAAGTCAGGGAAATTGTCAATCTGCTAATTGACAAACTGATGCTGCAGGAGCAGCCGGCTGACTTGGTCGAGGGGCTGACGCTATCCACGCCTGCCTATGCGATTTGCGAACTTCTCGGAGTTCCGTACGAGGATCATGATTTCTTCCAAGCTCAAGCGCTGATCCTTACCTCAAGCACAGCGAGCCTGGAGGAGGCGGTCGCGGCGAACGACGCTCTCTGCGAGAAGTACCTTCGTCAGCTTGTCCGCCATAAGGTACGAGAGCCGAAAGAGGACATTCTCAGCCGCCTCGTAGTGAACTATGTGAGTAAGGGCGAGCTGACAGAGGACCAGGTCGTATCGCTCGCGCGTCTTCTTCTCATCGCCGGGCACGAAACGACCGCCAACACGACCGCCATGGGGGTGCTGCTGCTGCTGCAGCGACCGTCCGTCTGGGAGGAATTGCGCCAGAACCCCTCCTTGGTGCCGCAGGCGATCGAAGAAATGCTGCGTTTCGTTGACGTGACTCATTCGGGTAAGCGGCGCGTTGCGCTTCAGGACGTCCCAGTTGGGGGACAGCTAATTCGTGCGGGCGAAGCAGTCATCGTGCTAAGCGTGGCGGCCAATCGGGACGAGGGGGCCTTCTCGGCGCCTGAGCACTTTGACATCCATCGCGAGGCGCGGCATCAGGTCTCCTTCGGGTATGGAATCCATCAATGCATCGGCCAGCCGTTAGCAAGGATGGAGATGCACGTCCTTTTCGAGGCGCTGCTACAGCGCATGCCCAAGTTGCGCCTCGCGGTCCCCTTCGAGGAACTCGAGTTCAAAACTGACTCGCTCATGTACGGCGTGAAGGCGCTCCCGGTCGCCTGGTAAGAAGGCTTTAACAGTAGGAGGCAGAGTTGAAGGTAACGATCTATCCTGAAAAGTGCTGTGGTTCAGGGCAATGCGTAATGAACGCGCCCGCCGTGTTCGATCAGCGGGACGAAGACGGCATCGTAGTTTTGCTACACGCATACCCACCAGCGGAGCAGCACGCCAATGTGCGTCGGTCGGCGCAAATTTGTCCCGCACTCGCGATCAGAGTCGACGAGGATCCGCAGTGACAAAACTCGAGCGCATCGTAGTTGTGGGGGCATCAGCTGCAGGAGCTGGTGCCGCGCATGCTCTGCGCTCCGCGGGATACAGCGGCGCGCTTGTCCTAGTGGGAGAGGAGGCTGACCTTCCGTACGATCGGCCGCCTCTTTCAAAGCAGGCACTGCTAGGACAATGGGAGCCTGAGCGATTGCAACTGTTCGATGCTGCCGAATACGACAGGCTGGGCATCGAGCTCATGCTCGGAAGACGCGCTGCGGCCCTGGACGTCGACAGACGTACTCTTCGACTCGACGACGGCGAGCACCTGACGTTTGACGGACTGATCATAGCGACGGGATCCTCGGCAAGGTCCATCCCGGGGCTTTCCTCTTCTCCGAATGTGCACAGTGTGCGAACGATCCATGACGCATTGAAAATGCGGAAGGTGTTCGAGTCGAAGGACACTCGGCTCGCAGTCATTGGCGCGGGATTCGTAGGAACTGAGCTCGCTGCTACCGCGCGTACTTCAGGCTTGCCCGTTTCGCTTATTGACTCGGCGGCGAATCCGCTCGAGCCGAGGCTGGGTCCTGCCGTAGGGAAATTGCTCACTCAGCTGCACAGAGCTCGCGGCGTAGATATGCGCATGGCCGTCAGCGTGGAAGCGGCGGTCAGGTCAGAACCGGGGGCGCGCATCAGCGCACTCCACCTCAGCGATGGGACCACTGTCGAATGCGACGAAGTGGTGGTGGCCATTGGCGCAACTCCGAATGTGGATTGGCTTAAGAGCAGCCGCCTGCAATTGGGCAATGGTGTTCAGTGCGATGAGTGCTGTCGTTCGAGCGGCGGAATCTATGCCGCTGGAGACGTTGCGGAGTGGTTTCACCCGGGGTATGGCCGGCGTATGCGCATCGAGCATCGAACCAATGCTGCAGAACAAGCGTTAGCAGTCGCGACGAACATGCTTGGCGGGCATGTGCCTTATGCGCCAATGCCGTTCTTCTGGTCGGATCAGTACGAAAGCAAACTTCAGATGTTTGGAGTGGCCTCAAACAGCTTGAATGTGCGGGTGCTGTATGGCGCCCTCGATTCTCCCACCTTCGTTCTTGGCTTCTATGAGGATGACGCTCTCTGCGGCGTCCTGAGCTGGGGCGCCTTGAGACAAGCGCGCCTGTATGTCCCATTGATACGAGAGCATTGGAAAAACTTTTAGGAGCGGCACTCCCGCTGCACGAATCGAAGGCCGTCCATAAAACGGATTTACGTGAAGAGCTAACCACAGGAGAAACAGTTATGAATCAGGCAAAGGTATCTCGGCGAGTGCTGTGCGCGACACTGCTAGCAGTGTCGCTCGTTGATGCAGCGTGGAGTCAAGCACGGGCATTTCCTCAGGGGCCAGTGAAAATACTGGTTGGGTATGGTCCAGGAGGCGGGAACGATATAGCCGCGCGCATCATCTCGGAGGAACTGAGCAAGATGTGGGGCCAGCCGGTGGTGGTCGAGAATAAGCCCGGCGCGAACGGTGCGATCGCAAGCACGCAGGTCGCTCGATCAGCGCCAGACGGCCACACTCTCCTTGTGATGCCTCCTACGACGATGATGATCGACGCAGCTTGGCGGCCCAACAGTGCGATCGACCCGGCGAAGGAATTGACAGCGCTTGCCGGCCTTGCTTCAACGCCGTTGGTTTACACCGTGAGCGCTAGTTCGCCTTTGAACAATGTGCGTGATCTCATCGCGGCGGCGAAACAGACGAAATCTGGTCTGAACTACGGTTGGGGCAATCCCGGGATGCGAGTTTCGACCCAACTGTTTAGCGACGCTGTCGGGATCAAGATGTTCCCTGTCGGCTACAAGTCTGCCGGACAGAGTGTTCCAGCATTGCTGGCGGGTGACGTCCAGATGTTGGTGATTGACGCTGGGCCAGTTGTCGGGCTGTTGAAGGGTGGAAAAGCGAAAGCCCTAGCTGTCACCACCCCCACCCGCTCGGCTACGCTGCCCGATGTGCCGACGCTTAGGGAGCAAGGGGTCGACTTTGATTGGACAGGGTTCATCGCACTGTATGGTCCCGCAAATTTGCCCGACAACGTGCGATCGAAGATTCACAAGGACGTCGACACGGTCCTGAAGCGCCCCGAAATCAGGACACGGTTTCTGAATGCTGCTATGGATCCCAGCACCATGGGGCCCGCAGAGCTGGATGCATATTTAAGCGGCGTCAGTAAGCGCATTAAAAGCGTCATGTCAGTGCCCGGGTTTTCGCTCGAGTGATCAAAACTAATTCCTTCGTAAAACCATGAGTTCGACGGTTCCGAGCTATGTTGACACTCGCTTGCTCATAAACGGCGAGTGGCGTGAGGGCGCTGGTGGAAAGACACTGGACGTCATAAGTCCTGCCACCGGGACAGTGATTGGGAAGGTCGCGTACGCAACAATCTCCGATCTAGACGAAGCACTATCGTCCGCGCAACGCGGCTTCGACAAATGGAAGCAGAGATCCGCTCACGAGCGATCCATCGTTATGCGGAGCGCAGCGGCGCTGTTACGTGAACGCGCGGAAGACATCGCGCAGTTGCTAACTCAAGAGCAAGGTAAGCCAATCGCAGAAGCGCGCACCGAGGTCCTGGCAGGTGCGGACATCATCGAGTGGTTCGCGGACGAAGCTCGTCGTGTCTATGGGCGAATCATACCGTCGCGAAGTCTCGAATCTCAGCAGCTGGTGCTAAAAGAGCCCGTCGGGCCAGTAGCGGCGTTCACTCCGTGGAACTTTCCCGTCAACCAGATTGCTCGGAAGTTGGGCGCCGCTCTCGCCACTGGCTGTTCAATCTTAGTGAAGGCTCCTGAAGAAACACCGGCCGCGCCAGCTGCACTGCTAAGGACATTCGTTGATGCGGGCGTGCCCCCCGGAACAGTCGGTCTCGTTTTCGGCAATCCGGCTGAAATCTCAAGCTATCTCATCGCCAGTCCGGTGGTGCGGAAGGTGACGTTCACGGGGTCCACTCCAGTCGGCAAGCACCTCGCTGAGCTAGCTGGCCGCCACATGAAGCGCGTCACCATGGAACTTGGAGGTCACGCTCCCGTGATCGTCTCAGAAGATGCAGACGTTGAACTCGCAGCCCGGGCGGCCGGTACAGCGAAGTTTCGCAACGCTGGGCAGGTGTGCATTTCTCCAACACGCTTCCTTGTGCACCGAAGTGTGCTGGAAGAGTTCTCCGACTTGATGATTGCCCAGGCGGAGCACCTGAAGCTAGGCGATGGTCTCGCTTCCGGCACAACCATGGGCCCACTAGCTAACCACCGCCGGCTTGCTGCCATGAAGCGGTTTGTTGAGGACGCGCAAGGGAAGGGCGCTACATGCGCAACCGGTGGTCAACGTCTCGGCGACGTCGGAAACTTCTTCGCCCCCACAGTGCTAACCAACGTTCCGCTGACTGCGAACTTATTCAACGAGGAGCCGTTTGGCCCTATAGCAGCGATCCGCGGATTCGACACGCTTGAAGAGGCAATCGCCGAAGCGAACAGGCTTCCCTTTGGCCTTGCGGGTTATGCATTCACAAAGTCCATCAAGACTGTGCACAGGCTGTCACGGCAGTTAGAAGTAGGAATGCTATGGATCAACCAGCCCGCAGCAGCCCCTGCAGAAATGCCCTTTGGTGGAGTCAAGGAGTCTGGCTATGGCTCTGAGGGGGGAACCGAAGCCATGGACGCATATCTGGTCACCAAAGCGGTTGCGGTCGCAGGTGTTTAGGGCTGCGGGAGATACGGCGGCGTCTCAAGAGGTCGGAGATGCTGGTCGTCAAGCTGCTTCCGTGACTCACTCTTTACTGAGAGAAGCGGCTTTCCGTCAGCGGGTCGAACAGTTGGATTCCAGGTTCGAAGCGTATGCACCGGGCCCCGTCCCGTAAGAGCTCCGCCGTGACCTGCAAATTAACCGCAATCTTTAAACGTTAATCAAACCAAGGAATGACATGAACGATAAACGCAGAAAATTTTATGGCTGGGGGTACGAAGGAGACGAAGTGTCCACGGCTGAACTTCGCGAATTCGAAAGCGCATGGACCCGTCTGCTTGGCGTGAAAGAATTCGAGGCCACACCCTTCCCTAAACTGGAGGATGTTCGAATCAGGGAGCCGCGAGTCAAGATCCCGGCTGCGCTTGCTTCGATCTGCAACCAAGATAAGTATGACCGTCTGTACCATACTTACGGAGCGGGCACCGTCGATGTCGCGAAGTCGCTCCGAGGCGAGTTTCACAACCCGCCGGACGTAATCGCCTATCCGAAGAGTGAAGAAGACATCGTCGACCTGTTCGACTGGTGCGGGTCTAGGAACTTAGCGGTAGTTCCTTATGGCGGCGGGACGAGTGTTACGGGGGGGGTGAACCCACCTGAACACGACCGGTATCGCGGTACTGTTTCGCTCGACATGAAGCATTTCGACCAAGTGCTTGAAGTTGACAAAGCTTCGCAGTCCGCACGCATACAGGCAGGGGTACTAGGCCCAAGTCTCGAAAAACAACTCAAGCCAACTGGGCTCACGCTGCGCTTTTTCCTTCAAGCGTGGGAGTTTTCATCTCTTGGCGGTTGGATTGCTACCCGCGCGGCTGGTCACTTCGCAACTGCGTATACCCAGATTGACGATCATGTACAAAGCCTTAGGGTAGTGACACCGAGCGGCAACATAGAATCTAAGCGATTCCCTGTATCCGGTTCAGGCCCGAATCCAGACCGGATGTTCTTGGGATCCGAGGGCGCGCTCGGCATCATCACGGAAGCTTGGGTGCGACTTCATCAACGTCCGAGATACCGCGCAATGACGTCAGTGAAGTTTGGGAGCTACGAAAAAGCGGTCGAAGCCACGCGTGTTCTTTCACAGTCCGGACTCAATCCGGCGAACGCTCGCCTGATTGAACGTGAAGAGGCTGAGTACACGGGTTCGAGCGACGGGACTTTTGACATTCTGGTTCTCGGATTCGAATCGGCTGATCACCCCGTAGACCATTGGATGGGTCGCGCTCTCGAGATCTGCGCGGATCACGGAGGTAGATGGGACGCTGACAGCCTTGCAGGGAAAAGCGCTGAGATATCCGATAGCGGCGCGAATAGTTGGCGACACAAGTTCCTGCGCGGGCCTTATCTGCGCGAGTATGCAATTGCACGCGGTGTGATGCGTGAAACTATGGAGACTGCGGTCACGTGGAATCGCTTTGCTGCCTTGCGAGAGCATGTCAAGGCCGAAACACATCGAGCCATTCGTGAGGTCACCGGTCGGCCAGGCTCGGTAACCTGTCGCTTTACGCACATTTACCCTGACGGTCCTGCACCATACTTTACTTGGTTCGCTTATGGAGATAAGTCGCGGCTTGCTGAACAATTCATGGCCATAAAGCGAATTGGCGAGCAAGCCATGGTAGACGCTGGGGGAACAGTGACTCACCATCACTCACTTGGAAGGGACCATAGGCCATGGTACGACAAGGAGCGGCCCGAACTGTTCTGCACTGCTTTGAAGGCGGCTAAGCAGGCGTTTGATCCGAAGCAGATTTTAAACCCTGGTGTTCTCTTCGACCCGAGTTAACAAAATGGCAGGCCCACTTTCCGGCATCAAGGTCGTTGACCTCAGTCGCATCCTCGCAGGCCCTTGGAGCACGCAGTTGCTCGCCGATCTTGGCGCAGATGTTATCAAAGTTGAGCGCCCTGTCACTGGCGATGACACGAGAGGGTGGGGACCGCCGTTCCTTGACTGCGAAGACAGTGGGACAGTCGGTGAGGCTGCCTATTTCCTGTCCGCAAATCGTGGCAAGCGGTCTATCACAGTTGACGTGAGTACCTCGGATGGGCAGGAAATCGTCCGCCAGCTAGCAGCAAAGGCTGACGTCTTCATAGAGAACTACAAAGTCGGGGACATGCAGCGGTATGGGTTGGACTACCCGTCGCTTAACACTATCAATCCCGGTTTGGTGTATTGCTCAATAACCGGTTTTGGGCAGTCTGGTCCGTACAGGCATCGGGCGGGGTACGACTTCGTGATTCAGGCAATGGGCGGTTTGATGAGCATCACGGGTGAAAGCGACGACCGCGGTGGAGGGCCACAGAAATGCGGCGTTCCGATAGCGGATCTGATGACTGGGATGTATTCGACGGTAGCGATGCTCAGCGCACTACTGGAGCGAAAGAGCAGTGGAAAAGGCCAGCACGTGGATATGAGTCTTCTTGATACGCAGGTGGCTTGGCTGGCCAATCAGGCGTCGAACTACCTGGTTTCAGGAAAGCATCCAAAGCGCTGGGGCAATGCTCATCCGAACCTCGCTCCCTATCAGTCGTTCACCGCGAGCGACGGTGAATTCATCCTGGCGGTCGGCAACGACCGCCAGTTTGTGGCGCTTTGCAGTGCTATCGGATTGAACGAGATGGCCCACGATGAGCGTTTTGAAACGAATGCCGCTCGTTTGAGCAACAGAGAGGCACTCTCGGCTATGTTAAGTGCGGCCTTCGCGAAAGACGCGACGGAGGAATGGCTAAGCCGGCTCGAACAAGTGGGTGTTCCCGCCGGGCCAGTCCTGACAATTCCTCAAGCACTGAACGACGAACACGTTCTCGCGCGCGGGATGGTATTCAGTCTGCCGCATTCACGGGGTGCTGCGGTTCCTCAGATTGCGAATCCAATCAAGTTTTCCAGAACCGAGATTGACTATCGCAGGGCAGCTCCTTCTCTTGGGGAGCACACAGAGGCGATACTTTCCGAAGAGCTTGGCTTGTCACTGCAAAGTATCCAGGCGCTGAAAGCCGCAGGAACCATCTAGGCAAAACCCGTATACGGCTGAAAATGAACTACTTCAAACGTCTTCTTGCCTCTTCTATATTCATTGGGGCATCTCTCGTTCATGCCGCCGAATGGCCAAGCCAGCCAATCAAAATCGTTCTTCCATACCCTCCTGGTGGTGCTTCCGACGTTACCGCACGATTGATAGGGGGGCGCCTGTCACAGGCTTGGGGACAACCCGTTGTAATCGAGAATCGTCCAGGTGCTAACGGAACGATTGCAAACCTCGCCGTGGCCAAATCGCCAGCAGACGGGTACACGCTCCTGATGGCAAACCTTGGACCGAACGGTATCAATCACGCGGTGTATTCAAAGCTGCCATATGACACCGTGAGGGATTTTCAGCCCATCGTCCTTACAACTTTGGTTCCGTTGGTCGTTGTCACGGCTGCAGACTCGCCTGTTCAATCGCTGCGAGATTTCGTCGTCACAGCAAAACGGCCGAATACCAAGCTCTCGTTCGGATCGGCTGGTAATGGGTCTGGAAGTCACCTGGCGGGAGAACTGCTTTTCTCTGCCTTGGGTGCTTCCATGCTGCATATCCCGTACAAAGGTGACGCGCCAGCAATCATGGATGTGATGAGCAGGCAGATTGCCGCCGCGTTGCCGACTGCGCTGGCTGCGACTCCGCAC
This sequence comes from Pseudomonadota bacterium, assembly GCA_040386575.1. GTDB lineage: Bacteria > Pseudomonadota > Gammaproteobacteria > Burkholderiales > Burkholderiaceae_C > Ramlibacter. The sequence continues at coordinate 82,421 of JAZKFI010000032.1, read as the reverse complement.
GTGCAGTCCGGGAAACTAAGGGCGCTAGCTGTGACTAGCCGAACTCGCCTGCCGTCGATGGCCGACGTCCCGACGGTGGAAGAGGCGCTGGGCTTGGCAGGGTTCGAAGCGGTCTCATGGGGCGGGTTTATGGCACCAGCTGCAACACCGAAGCACATCATCCTGAAGATCAATGCTGAAGTGAATAGAGCGCTGACTACACCTGATATCGCAGATAAACTTCGTGCACAAGGTGCCCAGATAGCCGGCGGAACTCCTGAAGCATTCGGTGCATTCATCCATGCTGAACTTGCAAAATGGAAGGCGGTTGCAATGCAGGCAAAGATCAAACTGGAGTAGCCACAAGCCTTCCCCGGATGCCTGGGTTCCGCGTCCCGGGGCGGGGTGTTCTGTGCCTGCAAGCCTGCAAAGCCTGGTAGCACCCAAGCTAGTAGCTAGTGCTTCGGTAGCGAGGTAGACAGTCGCGCACGAGCCTCCCCAGCCTTTCCAACCATCTTTGCCACGCCATAAGACCTGTTCATGAAGATTCACGAGTACCAGGGCAAGGAAATCTTGCGCAATTTCGGCGTGCCCGTCCCGCGCGGCATCGCTGCCTTCACTGTCCAGGAAGCCGTGGAAGCGGCCCAAAAACTCGGCGGTCCCGTGTGGGTGGTCAAGGCCCAGATCCACGCCGGCGGCCGCGGCAAGGGCGGTGGCGTGAAGGTGGCCAAGTCCATCGAGGACGTCAAGCGCATCTCGGGCGAGATCCTGGGGATGCAGCTCAAGACGCCGCAGACGGGCCCTGAAGGCCAGAAGGTGCGTCGCCTCTACATCGAGGACGGCGCCGACATCCAGAAGGAATACTACGTCTCGGCCGTGACAGACCGTGCCACCCAGACGGTCGCATTCATCGCCTCCAGTGAAGGCGGCATGGACATCGAGGAAGTGGCGCACAGCCACCCCGAGAAGATCATCAAGGTCTTCGCCGACCCGATCGCCGGTTTGACCGACGCGCAGGCCAAGGAAATCGCCGACGGCATCGGCATCCCGGCCGATTCCACCGCCAAGGCGGTGGACGTGCTCAAGAAGCTCTACACCTGCTACATGGAGACGGACGCCTCGCTGGTCGAGATCAATCCGCTCAATCGTGACGGCAAGGGCAACATCATGGCCCTGGACGCGAAGTTCAACTTCGACTCCAACGCGCTGTTCCGCCACCCCGAGATCGTTGCCTTGCGTGACCTGGACGAAGAAGATCCGGCCGAGATCGAGGCGAGCAAGTTCGACCTGGCCTACATCTCCCTGGATGGCAACATCGGCTGCCTGGTCAACGGTGCCGGCCTGGCCATGGCCACCATGGACACCATCAAGCTGTTCGGCGCCGAGCCGGCCAACTTCCTGGACGTGGGTGGCGGCGCCACCCCCGAGAAGGTGACCGAAGCCTTCAAGATCATGCTCAAGAACAAGAAGGTCAAGGGCATCCTGGTCAACATCTTCGGCGGCATCATGAAGTGCGACACCATCGCCACCGGCGTGATCACCGCCTGCAAGGCCGTGAACCTGTCGGTGCCGCTGGTGGTGCGCATGAAGGGCACGAACGAGGAGCTGGGCAAGAAGATGCTGGCCGAGTCGGGCCTGCCGATCATCAGCGCGGACACGATGGCCGAAGCCGCGCAAAAAGTCGTCGCCGCGCTCAAGGCATAAGGAACGAACATGTCCATCTACATCAACAAAGACACCAAGGTCATCACCCAGGGCATTACTGGGAAGACCGGCCAGTTCCACACCGAGAAGTGCCAGGAATACGCCAACGGCAAGAACTGCTTCGTCGCCGGCGTGAACCCCAAGAAGGCCGGCGAGAAGATCTTCAACATCCCGATCTACGCCTCCGTCGCTGAAGCCAAGCAGCAGACCGGCGCAACGGTGTCCGTGATCTACGTGCCGCCGGCGGGCGCCGCCGCCGCCATCTGGGAAGCCGTGGAGGCTGACCTGGACCTGGCCATCTGCATCACCGAAGGCGTCCCGGTCAAGGACATGCTGGAAGTGCGCAACAAGATGCGCGCCAAGGAAGCCAAGGGCGGCAAGAAGACCCTGCTGCTCGGCCCCAACTGCCCGGGCCTGATCACGCCGGACGAAATCAAGATCGGCATCATGCCGGGCCACATCCATCGCAAGGGACGCATCGGCGTGGTGTCGCGCTCGGGCACGCTCACGTATGAAGCCGTGGCTCAGCTGACAGAAATCGGCCTGGGCCAGTCCAGCGCGGTCGGCATCGGCGGGGACCCCATCAATGGCCTCAAGCACATCGACGTGATGCAGGCCTTCAATGACGACCCCGACACCGACGCCGTGATCATGATCGGGGAGATCGGCGGCCCGGACGAGGCGGATGCCGCGCGCTGGTGCAAGGCCAACATGAAGAAGCCCGTGGTCGGCTTCATCGCCGGCGTCACGGCCCCGCCGGGCAAGCGCATGGGCCACGCCGGCGCGCTGATCTCCGGCGGCGCAGACACGGCCGATGCCAAGCTCGCCGTCATGGAAGAGTGCGGTTTCACCGTCACGCGCAACCCATCCGAGATGGCGAAACTGCTGAATACCCTGGTCTGAGCGCAGCCGATACGAAGCCCTCGTGCCCGATTCGGCGTTCGGCTGTGTTCAGGTGTCCACTAACGACCAACCATCGATGATCAGTGGCGGCTAGATTCCTAGCGATGGCCGCTCGAGTCATCTCTAGATCTAAATAACTTCAGATTAGTGAGCTTTCCAATGGCGTTATACAGAATTGGCAAATCTACCCCCAATAAGCACCCGAACGCTTGGGTCTCTGCGAGTGCGGAGGTACTGGGTGACGTATGGCTGGAGGATGGTGTTAGCGTTTGGCCTACCGCGGTTATTCGCGGTGACAACGAACCGATTTTCGTCGGGAGCAGGAGTAACGTACAAGAGGGAGCGATCCTTCACTCGGACCCTGGCTATCCCTTGACGCTCGGAAATGATGTGACTGTGGGGCACCGAGCCACGCTGCACGGTTGCACTGTTGGCGATGGTTCCCTCATCGGGATCGGCGCCATCGTTCTCAATGGAGCTTGCCTCGGACGAGGTTGCCTGGTCGGCGCAGGTGCCGTAGTCACCGAGGGCAAAACGTTCCCAGACTTCTCGATGGTGGTTGGCACCCCCGCCAAACTGGTTAAACAGCTATCGCAAGAGCAAGTTGAAAGCCTAATGAAGAATGCCGCGCACTATGTTGCGAACAGTCGACGTTTTAGGGCCGAACTAACCCTCGTCGAGGGATAGAAATCCATCATGCGACGGCTGCGTCGATAACAGGCTCCGAGCCGAGGCTCAGCGGGACACGACGATCTACTTGACAGCATGGAACCCGACAATCGGTCACTGCGTCGACGCTACTTTATCGTCTACGATTCGGCGGGCACCTGCGTACCGGCCGTGGAGTACTGGGCCGCAAGCCTAGACGAGATGCGGCTTGCGTATCACGTTGTTCCACTTAGGCGCTACGTCAAGCTGCTCGGCTCGGGTGAATACCTCGAAGACCGAGGAGGTGGTGTTCTTGTGTCAACTCGATCAGCACGCGCCTTCACGGTGTCGGACGTGCAGGACCGCGCTTCGCTCCTAACAAGTGCCCGTTGCTCTATCGGCGTCACTGGTGCCGGACGGTAATCCCGCCGCGACGACGCCGCTGTGCACGCGCAATGAGTACTGCGGCATGCGAACGAGTGCCGGTGTCGGTGGTGAGGACGAGCGTAAGTTCCATGGGCCTATGACCCAGATCCTCGTCTACCACCCTGTTCTAGATCTACTTGCTGCTTCGCGAACGTTCCAAGTCGCGCGGTGAGCCGCGGGGGGCGTCACGTGCTCGTTTTTCTTGCGCCCGATCCCCAGCAGACCGGGCAAGGTCGAGCAAACGGAGCCACTCGCAGTTCCAATCACCGTAATCAAAGGTGTCGGTACGTTTAGTGTCCTTCATGGAACAACCAGCACCAGTGCCCACGTTTTCGTGTAGGGTGTAGCTGGCGTGGTTGCTTTTGCTCGATTGGCCGGCACCCCTGCGCCTACGTGCTTACATGCCTCCAGGTGGGCGAGCCAACCCAACTGCGGTTCTGTGAGATCGACCGATCGAGCTAGCTTTTGAGTCGGTGGACATCCGCCCGTCGCCCGCTCAGAGCTGCGGCGTCGAGCCGGCGGTCAACATACGCTCGCCCGTGGTCGAACGCATCGTCACTACTCGCCCAGCGCCCGAGATTGAGCTCGTGAGATGAGGCTGGCCCGCTGGCATAGCAGATCCACCCATCTTCGGCCCCCATCATCGAATGGGTCCAGCGAGCCTGGAGCCTCCAGCCACGATGCTCCACGATCAGCATCGTGGGTGTAGTGGACGAAAGCTTAGTCACAACTGGAGTCTAACCGGCTCATCAGCGGCCGTGTGTTAGGCAGCTTCTCAAAGATTCAACAATCTTGCCTGATCTGGCGCATGGATGTGACCTCCAGTGCCACCTAAGTGGACCTGCTCTGCGAAGCTGCGGCGCGCTCGCGGCACGGTGACGGGGTTTGCACGGCGAGCGCCGAGAGCACAGTCTCCCGCGCGTAAACGTTGGCGTATCGCATCCTGAGCACCGATGCGAAGTTACGCAGCCGGTACGGACGATTGTGCGCAGCTCGCACGTTGTTGCTTCTTCCGTATCATTGATAGAGAACTACGAACTTGCCTGCCGCCACGGAGTCGCTATTCAGTCGCAGTGAGTACACAGCTGCAGTCGATTGAGCGTGAGCACGAACTGCTTTGTACGCGCTCGCGAGCCGTCGTGCGTCGTGCTCGCGGTGAAGCAGCACGACGCTGCTGCTGCGCGCAATGCTATGTCTCACGACCACGTCTGCCCACGCGAGCCGAGTGTCAACTTCTGTAAGCGCCACCTGCGTCAGCGCAGCCGGCCGCGCACAAGTGCCGAGCGCATCCGCCACTTGCACGATCGAGCATGCGCACTCGGCGCCGAGTAGTACCGCAGCGAGTTGATTTGCTGTGTCGCAGTCGCCCGACGTGCAGCGCAGCCATCCGTCCACTCCGCGCAGCGATGAGCGCTCTGGTTGTGCAGCGCAAGCTGCCGCGAGCGTGAGCACGTGCTTGCTTGAGCGCACGGTAGCAATGGCGCGCTGCGCAAGTCGCGTGCACGCGTCTGAGTGCGGCCCACGCATCTCGAGTACGAGTGTTGCGTAGCTGGCTTCGAGTTCATTGAGCAGCCAGCGAAATTTCACGCCGAACTCACGTGGCTGTGCATCGGGGGCGTGTAGCGTGACGTGAATCGATGTCGCAGTGAACGTGCAGCGAGCAAGCGCCCTCAGTGGCCTGATCGCGCTTGTTTGCTGCCGCACCCTGACATGAACGCCTGCCGCGAGTTGTAGTGACATGTTCATGGCCTTCATCCGAGAAAGTTCACGCTCAGCCGCAAAGCGTCGCGTTTTGCCAAGTACCCGATGCCGTTCCAAGTGCTCTCGAGACGGTTCAGCTCGCTGCCTCGCAGCTGTCCGGTGTCCACATAGATGGCAAACGCGCGCAGCAGCGACCACGCCGTGTGCCATTGCTGCGGCACAATCGACTGCTGCAGCAGCGTGGCAGCGGTAGCTTGCAACCCCCGCTGAGTCCCACTGCGCTGACCTTCCAGCAGCCGAAGCACGTACTTCTGTGCCGCGTCTGGCTGCACACGCACTCGAGAAAGACCATCGAGCGTGTTCAACAAGCCCACCGCCTTGCTCAAGCCCAGTCCGATGTCCATCATCGTTTCCGGCGACAGGAACTCGGGGCTGTTTGGAATCTTGACGGGCTTTCCGTCGTCAATCGCTCCGGGCAGCCAAACGCCGGAAGAAACGACGTGCCACATCGCTTGCATGCTCGCCCCAAACGAGCTCTCGCACTCCATGCTTAAAATCAGCGTGCACACCAGCTCCTCTCCTGTGCCAATGACCGTCGCCCGATCTCCCGTCTCCAGCAAGCACCACCAAAGTTTGCCCCCTTGCATCGACGACGCTGCGCACACGCGCCAGTCGTAGAACGACGCCAAGCGCGCGTAGAACGTGAGTGCGTCGAGTGGTTGCTGTGCGCGGTGGTGACTTGGCACGATCGCGAGCGGCTGAAGGTTGTCGCTGCGATACAGCACTTTCATGCTTTCGAATGACATGCCCGGCTCCGGCAAGAGCGTTTGGGGTTGGTAAGTCACGGGGGTTTCGCACACGGACCAGTCCAGTCCGCTGAGCGCCGCCCATGCCACCGGATCAAAGCGTGGCGGCAGCTTGCTGAACGCGCGCCGTAGGCTAGCGAGCTGCTGAATCGTCTTGGGCGGCGTACGTCGTGTGGGCACTTGCGTGGCAGCAGTCCTTAGTGGAGGTGCCGTTGTCATAGCACCGCCTGTGCCGCATTGCAGCGAAACGCGTCGACCTCGCGGATGTACTTCGTCGCGCTGGCGGCCGATTTGTGTCCGGTCTGTCGTTGAATCGCCCACACCGGCACTCCCGCTTGTGCCGCACTCGTCACGAGTCCAGCTCGCAAGCTGTGCGCTGAGAAGCCGCGCGGGTCCAGCCCCTTGGCTTCCATCCGCCTGCGCAAAATCACCCCGACCGTCGCTGCGTTCAGCCCCGGCCGGATATTCCCGTACCTGTCTATGCTCCCGAACAGCGGCAGTTCGTTCGCGACGGCTGTGAACCGGCGCTTGACTAGCTGAAGCCACTTGCGCAGTGCTGCCACTGGGCACAGTTTGCTGTTGGCCGCGCCGGGGATCGCGACGTCACGGCCGGAAGCGAACTGATCCGTCTTCCCCTGTCGCAGCCGCACAAGCACGCCGGCTTTCGTGAAGTTCAAGTCGCCCACGTGCAGCGCACACAGCTCCGACCGCCTGAACCCACCAGCGAATCCGAGCAAGAGAAGTGCGCGGTCGCGGCTGTTTTGCAGCGCACTGAAGTGCGGGGTCGCGGTGACCAGCTTGCTGAGAGCGCCGGTAGTCAGGGCTTTTGCTTGTTTCTGCTGTGCTCCGTGCTTTCTTCTGATGCCGCGCAGCGTGTTCCGCACGAGAGGGGTCCGGGAGGGGCAGGGGAGTGCGAGCCGGTCGTGAGCGTGTGCGATCGCGGCCAGTTGCCGCTTCAGCGTTGCGACTCTCAGCGTTTTTGCGTGTGCTGCGAGGTAACGGGCGAGTTGCTCCGCGCTGGTTGGGATTCGGCCGCCCCACGCTTCGAACCGCCGCAGATCGGCTGCATACGCGCGTTGAGTGTTCACTGACAGCGAGCAACTCACAAACTGTTCGACAGCAGTCTGCCTCCGTCTTTTGTTTGCCGGCGTGCTCATCAGTACTCCTCCGGCAGCAACAGCGTAGTGCTACTGCGGTCCGCTTCTGTGATGACCCAGACCGTTGCGTTCCCCGGGTGCTCGCTCATCAAACTAGATTGATTTACTCTGCTCCCGCTCAGTACGTACACGGACAGCAGCCGTGTTCCCTCAACCAGGGCACGCTCGTTTGCCGCCACGTCCTCCTCATCAACGCTTCCCCAGTCGCCGCAGGCGTGGCGTGTCAGGAGTTCAAGCGGCGAGACGTGAAATCGACGCACGACGTCGTCGGCTCCCCGTGTGATCACTGCGCGTCCGAGTTGAAATTTGGGCGCGCAGGCTTCGCCCTGCCGGTGATTCGACATTGCAGATCCTTCACTTGAAATGTTGATTGCTAGAGCGAGCGGCCCGCTACGGCGCCCGCGCCTGCGCATCTTGAGAACACTGCCGCGCCACCTGAAGTGGAGGCTGTGCCGATGCGTAGCTTGATTGTACAGGAAAAGTAGCTAAATAGTACCTGTTTCTGGGTTTTTAACTAGCTCAACGTTAGAGTCTGGAGGCTGCTGAGCTTCACGGATTAAGACATGTGCGGCCCAGTGCTCCATCAACTCGCGCCGCCGCTCCACCATCGTCGTACGCATGTACGCGCGCACCGTTTCGTCGCCCACCGCGTGCGCGAGCGCCATCTCGACCATTTCGTGCGGGAATTCGGTGCGCTCCGTCGCCCACGTTCTGAACGTCGCTCGGAACCCGTGCATCGTGTACGGCACCCCCATACGACGAAGCAGCTGAGTGAAGACCATGTCGCTTAGCTGCTGTCCTTTGTTATTGGGGAAGATCAGGGCGGACGTGGCGCCGTCGTCTTCCCTGCGTACCTTTAGCGACTTCAACATGGCCAGGACGTGCTGAGAAAGTGGGACCCGATGGACCTTTCCAGCTTTCATCCGGTCATCCGGGATGACCCAGCTAGCCGTCTCCCAGTCGATTTCCGTCCAAGTCGCTCCGCGCGTCTCACCAGAACGAGCCGCTGTCAACACCGTGAACTCGAACGCGAGCTTCACGACCTCCGTCGATGGCCCGCCTTTGACGTACTCAAGAAGCTGCGCCACTTCTGAGTATGGGCAGGCGCTGTGGTGTTCGACCTTCTTGGCACGCTCGTTCGTGCCCAGCGCCAATCGCACCTGCTCCCAAAACTCAGCATCTCGACCCCTGCAATAGTCTTTCGCCGCTCCGTAGTTGAGGACCGTGCGGACTCGCTGCAGCACGCGCCCGGCAGTTTCTGCTTTCGTCTTCCAGATCGGACTGATAGCGCTGAGGATCTCCGTCTTGCTGACGGAGTCGATCGACACGTGCCCGAACTTAGGAAACGCATACACACGCAGCGTGTTGATCCACTGAGCGGCGTGTTTCGCATTCCTCCACTCGTCGCGGTTGGCAGTATGAAATTCGAGTGCGCACTGCTCGAATGTCGTTGCCTGTGCAACCGCCGCCTTCGCCTCAGCATCCCTCGTAGCCCGCGCGGCGTTGCGGTGGTCGATCGGATCGATTCCGTCAGCCAGCAGCTGACGAGCTCGCTGTGCTCGTTCCCTTGCCAAAGCAAGCGGAAAATCGTCGGTGGAGCCCAGTCCCATCTCACGAACGCGCCCCTGCAGGGTGTACCGCAGGACCCAAGAGCGCGAGCCAGACGCGCTCACTTGCAAGTAGAGGCCATGGCCGTCAAGGTAATAACCCGGCGCCTTGTTGCGGCTCTTAACAGCCACGTCCGTGAGCTGATTTCGCCGTGTCATACCCGCATTGTTACCCCCATTATGCATTGTACTTCGTTGCTCTTTGCTGCGCTTGCTTGATGGGGCTCGCAGAAGAAAAAACCAATGAAATCAACGCTGTTGCACCTCCTTGCGCTTCTTTGGTAGTCTGCTCTTGCGGTCGTCCACTCCGCCAGTAATAGTTTTCAAGAGGTCCAATACGGACCAACTTGATACCCAGAAAGCCCCGCCAGTCGGGGCTTTTTGCTTTTCTAAGTCCAACCATGCGCGTTCACAGCCGTCGCTTCTATTTCATGCAATGGATGCGGCGAACTCTGTTCGAGGCCATGCCGCCCCTGTGGAAGCACGTCTTGTGGCTTTGGGCCATCGTCCTGTTCGGGAGCCTGGCGATTGGTGCCGTGGTTCACGGGGCCGTATTCGTGTTGGGAATCGACCGGGTTCAACGCGCCACGAGTGTCCAAAACGCCTGGACGTCCTCTTTCCAGTCGATTGTGTTCGCGCCCTTTGTGGAGACATTGCTTCTGTGCGTCTGGGTTGATCTGTTGGCCCGCTTCGGATCGAAGCGGCTCTTCGTCGCAGCAACGGCCGCAGTGATCGCTGGATTGCTCCACGCGATCATCAGCCCCACGTGGTTCTTTTCAACCGCATGGGGGTTCTTCGTATTCGCCTCTGCCTACGTGGCCTGGAGGCCGGCTTCATTCCCGATGGCATTCACCGCAGCGCTCGCGCCGCACGCCCTCAGCAACGCCACAGGGTGGGCGCTGCTATTCATTCTTGACTAGCTCCGGCCGGAATCAAAAGCGCGTACCTCATTTCTTCGGAATCCAACGGCTGCGCAACGCCACGCAGTTGGCCGAGAACGTTCACGTCGGCCTCGGACGCATCGCCCTTGCGTAGCCTCAGGCGCTCCTCCAGCACCGACGGCGCAGCCTCACAGACGACGATGGTGAAGGGCACATTCGCCGCCTCGGCCAGCTTGCGTGCCGCTGCCCTTTCGCTGCGGAGCAGGAACGCGGCGTCAATCACCACCTGGTAGCCCGCGGCGAGCACCGAGCGTGCCGTGGTCAGCAAGTGAGCATAGGTGCGAGCCGTTGCTTCGGCACTGTAGATATCCAGGCCCCTGGCGCGAGAGCTGTCCTGCGCGCCGAGCCCGAACAGACGCTTGCGCTCCACGTCCGAGCGCAGTCGGATGGCCCCTTCACGCTCCAGCAAGCGCTGCGACTGAAAAGTCTTGCCCGAGCCGGGCAGGCCGGTCGTGATGTACAGATGCGGCTGGCGGGGCTGCGACCACTCCAGTGCTGCCTGTGCATATCGGTGTGCCATCTCCCCATGGCCGCGCATGTGCGCGACCTGCCCCCGCACCAGCGCACGATAGACGCAGGCAAACGCCAGGCAATCGAGTCCCGCGTGATCGCCTGTCTGATCCAGCCATGCATTGAGCAGCCTGAACGCGAAGTCGCGACGCCCGCGAGCGGCCAGGTCCATCACCGCAAATGCGATGTCGTCGATGACGTCGATCCAGCTCAACGCCGGGTCGAACTCGATGCAGTCGAAGGCGGCCACGCCTTCTTCCAGCAGGACGACGTTGTCGAGGTGAAGGTCGCCGTGGCATTGACGCACGCGGCCCTGCGCCAGGCGTCGCTTCCATTTCGGCGTCAGTGCAGCCGCGCTGGCTTCGATCCAGTTGCGCAGGCTCTCCAGGGCGGATGGCAAGAAGAGCGGCGCTGCGCCGTCCAGTGCCGACAGAGCCACGGCGCGTCGATCCTTCGGGGTTGCGAATGCGTCGGCCGCCGGGCTGGATCGAAGGTGGAACCGCGCCAGCAGACCGGCAAGCGCGTCGAGTTCGGTGTGGCCCAGGATCTGTCGTTCGAGGCGTTCGCTGAACAGGGCGCCTTTGGCAAAGCGGCGCATTCGCACGGCGTATTCGATCGGGTCGCCCGGTGCATCCAATGTCGGGGACAAACAGGTGCCGGTGATTCGCGTCACGCCCAGGTACAGCGAGGGCGCCAGTCGCCGGTTCAGTCGTACCTCTTCCTCGCAGAAGTGCTGCCGCGCAGCCAGGGTCGAGTAGTCCACGAACGGCAGGTGCACCGGCTTCTTGATCTTGTAGGCCATCTCGCCGGCCAGAAGCACCCACGAGATGTGCGTCTCGATGAGGTCGGCGCTCAACGTGCGCACCAGGGCTTGGACCCGGGCCAGCGCTTCTTCCATGTGAGCTTGCGCGTCGTGCATAGCTCCACTTTAGGGGCTGTGTGATGCGCGATCTTGATCTGCCGCAAGCTGCCGCGCGAGTCGGCCGGGCCAATCCCCTGGCCGCATCGGCCCAGCAGCGCGACAAAAGCACGCGAGTTTGCGCTTCGTCAAGTTGTGGATGAGCTGGAGGGCATAAGTTAGCGGAAGCCTTCATCTTCAGGGATGTGCAACGCGAGGGTCAAGGAGACCGAAAAAATGAAATCCGCTCTCACACTTAACTGGCTCTTCGCAGTCGCATTGGCCGGCGGTTGCGTTCACGCGCAGGCGCAGACCGGCGCAGGCACCAGTGCTCAGCCGGCGGCGGCCCCATCCCGCACGCAGAGCAGGGCGGCCCAGGATGCGGCCGAGGCCGCTCGTGCAACGGTCGCTGCGGTCGAGTCCGCCGCTCGGCAGGCTGAAGAAGCTGCACAAGACACTTCGGCGGGAGCGGCACGTACGGTTCGCCGGCTGGTGCGCAAGGCAGCAGAAGCAGCTCGCAACGCACAGCGCCGCTTTGCGACGGCCAGCGCGAGCGCCTCCGGAGATGCCAGGGAACTAGCCAGGAAAGCCGAAGAGGCCGGCCGCAAGGCAGATGCAGCCGTGCACGACGCGCGGCAAAAGGCCGAGCACGCGGCGCGTGGGGCCGGCCGCGCCAGCAAGGAAGATGCGGCGAAGGCAGCCGAAGCCACGCGGGCAGCCTTGAAACATGCGGGGCAGGCCGCGCGCGAGGCCGCCGACGCCGCCAGGGCGGCGGCCGACAAGGGCCGCTAAAGGCTCCGAAACTGGATTCGGCTTCAAGGAGGTCTCGTATGGACAGCATCCTGGTCGTCAGCTACTCATTGACGGGTACCTCGCGCCGCGCAGCCCAGTTGCTGTGCTCCCACCACAGCTGGCCGCTCGGTGAGATCTCCGGGAAGGAGGCCGGACGCGGTAACTGGCGCTGCGTGCTGGATTCGCTGCTGCGGCGCCGACCGGCCATTCGCTACCAGGGCCCGGACCCTGCGGACTTTCGCACCGTGGTGCTGGTCTCGCCGATCTGGGTGTACCGGCTGGCCGGGCCGATGCGCAGCTTCGTCGTGGACCATAGAGACGCTCTGAAGCGCGTAGCGGTCGTCCAGACCATGAACTCGGCGGGCGCGTCAAATGCCTTCGGCGAGATCGCGCAGTTGCTGGGACATGGGCTTATCGATGCGGTCGCTTGCACGGCGCACGAGATCGAGACCGGAAGTGCCACCGGACGGCTGCTGGCCTTTGCAGAGGCGTTGCAACCGGGCTCCGTCGCCACCCAGCCGGCCCGCAAGCCCGCATGGACCGCCCCTGCCGCATGAACATCGATGAAGGTCGATTCACGATGCGTGCGCTGGCGCGCGTCTGCCTGGCTGCCGCCGTCCTGCTGGCAGGGTGCGGCGGGTCCGGCAACGACCCGCCCGTGGCCGGACCCTCTCCCCTTGCGCAACAAAGAAACAAGGGGCCCCTGGCGATGCCGGCAACGACGAGTGCGCTCGACGCCTCGACCAAGGGCATGTTCGGCCCGGTGCGAGGCTGGCCGCTGATTCCGGTGCATGCGGTGCTGTTGTCCGACGGCCGCGTCATGAGCTACGGCACGCAGGCCGACGGCACCCAGACCGGTTTCTTCATCTACGACGTCTGGGACCCGGCCGACGACAGTCATCTCACGCTCGACAACGGCACGGGCACCGACCTGTTTTGCAGCAGCCAGCTGATGCTGCCCGGGGGCAACAGCGTCGTCATCAGTGGCGGCGACAACTGGGCGGGCACGACGACCACGGGCGCCGGCAACAGCGACAGCAACATCTTCGGCGTCGCCAGCCGCACCCTGGTATCTGCAAGCAAGATGAATCGCGCACGCTGGTACAGCACGACCACCATGCTGCCAAACGGCGAGCTCTATGTGCAGGGCGGCACCGGTGGAGGCGACCGGCCCGAAGTGCGGGGCGAGGACGGCACCTACCGGCTGCTGGAAGGCGCGGACACCACGAAGCTGGCTCCCTACTACCCGCGCAACTTCATCGCGCCTGATGGTCGATTGTTCGGCTTCGATGGTGCCGGGCGCATGTACTGGGTTGACGCCTCTGGCGCGGGCAGCGTCACGATGGCGGGCCAGTTCTCGAGCGCGACCGCCGGCAATGACGCCACGGCGGCGATGTACCAGCCCGGCAAGATCCTGCAGGCGGGCGGCAATTCCAGCGGCGCGATTGTCATCGACATCACGGGCGCCAAGCCGGCGGTGACCACCACGGCGTCGATGCTGCGCCAGCGGCGTCTGGCCACGGCGACCGTGATGGCCGATGGCCGTGTGCTGGTGACCGGCGGCAGCCGCAACTGGAACGAGATGACCGACGTAAGCTACGAGGCGGAGATATGGAACCCCGCCAGCGGGCAGTGGACCACGGGTGCCGTGATGCAGCGCGCGCGGCTGTATCACAGCGTGGCGCTGCTCCTGCCCGATGCCTCTGTGCTGGTTGCTGGCGGCGGCGCACCCGGCCCGCAGAACAACACCAATGGCGAGATCTTCTATCCGCCTTACCTGTTCACGGCAACGGGCGAGCAGGCCGCAAGGCCCGCCATCGCTGCTGCGCCGCCGGTGGTCGATCCGGGCCGTACCGTGCAGGTGGATGTGATCAGCGGCAGGCCGATCAGCCGCGTCACCTTCGTTGCGACCGGCTCGGTGACGCATGGGTTCAACATGGGCCAACGCTTCGTCGAGTTGCCCTTCCAGGCGCAAGGTGCGCAACTGTCGGTGCAGATCCCCGCACGCGCATCGGATGTGCCGCCCGGCACCTGGATGATGTTTGTCTTCGACGATGCCGGTGTGCCTTCGGTGGCGAAGTTCATTCGCGTCAATGTGGCGTCGGTGCCCGATAGCGCTGTCGCTCCGGTCATCGCCCAGATCGCGGATCTGGCCGACGTGGCCGGCACGGCGATAGACCGCTCGTTCGCAGGAACCGACCCCAACGGAGATTCGCTCTCGTGGTCAGCCAGCGGCTTGCCGCCGGGCCTGGTGATGGGCCGGGCGACGGGGCGAATCACGGGCACGGCCACCACACCCGGCACGTACCGCGTCAACGTGGCCGCAACGGACGGCATCAACAGCACGAGCGCATCGTTCACCTGGACGGTGGGCAGTGCCGTTCCCAAGCTGGTGCTGGGTGACCCCCCTGCGCCTGCACCCGCAGTGGTGGGCGGCATCGCCGCGTTCACGGCATTCGCTACGGGTAGCGACGTGCGCTATAGCTGGGAATTCGGCGACGGCACGGCTCCCAGCGCATGGTCCGCCAGTGCAAATGCCAGCCACGTGTATGCGGCACCCGGCGTCTATTTCGTGACCGTGACCGCGCGCGACGGTGGCGGCAACGAGCAGCGAAAGACAGTCATGCATCGCGCCCACCTGCCGCTGCAGCAACAGGCCTCGGTGCAATCCACGTCCCTGCTGCTGGAGCCGCGCGGGGCATCTGCTGCACGGCTCTGGGTCGTCAATGCAGACAACGACAGCGTGTCGGTATTCGACACCGCGAGCCGCGCCCGGCTCGCCGAGATTTCTGTTGGCGCCTCGCCGCGCACGCTGGCGCTGGCACCGGACGGCAAGGTGTGGGTGGTGAACAAGGGTGCAGCCACCTTGAGCGTGATCGACCCTGCAAGCCTGGCCGTCTCACGCACGGTGCAGTTGCCGCGTGCGTCGCAACCACACGGCATCGCGATGGCGCGTGGCATCGGCAGTGCGCTCGTCACGCTGGAAGCGACCGGCCAGCTCCTGAAGATCAACACCGGCACCTTCGCCATTGCAGCCGCGTTGGCTGTGGGCAGCAATCCGCGGCATGTATCGGTGGCCGCTGACGGGCGCACAGCCTACGTGTCGCGCTTCATCACGCCGCCCTTGCCTGGGGAAAGCACGGTCTTCGTCAACCCGGGTACCGCAGGCGGCGAGGTGGTGGTGGTCAACAGCGCCACCATGGCCAGGAAGCGCACGGTGGTGCTCGCGCACAGCGATGTCCCTGACGGCGAGACACAGGGGCGTGGCATACCCAACTATCTGGGCGCTGCGGCGATTTCGCCCGACGGCACGCAGGCGTTTGTGCCCAGCAAGCAGGACAACGTCAAGCGCGGCGCGCAGCGTGACGGTCTCGCGCTGAACTTCCAGCACACCGTGCGCGCTGTCAGCTCGCGCATCTCATTGGTCAGCCAGACCGAGGTCCTGGGTGCCCGGATCGACCACGACAACGCCGGGGTAGCGAGTGCCGCCGCGTTTGATCCTCTGGGCGTCTTCCTGTTCGTTGCGCTGGAGACGAGCCGCGAGGTGGCGGTGCTCGATGCGCACCGGCGCAACCAGTTTCTGCGCATCGACGTGGGCCGCGCGCCGCAGGGGCTGGCAGTCGCACCCGATGGCCTGACGCTGTATGTCCACAACTTCATGGACCGCACGGTGGATGTGTTCGACCTGCGTCTGCTGGTGCAGCAGTCGCTGGCGCAGGCCAGCCTGATGGCTACGCTGGGCGCAGTGACAACCGAAAAGCTCGCAGCGAACGTGCTGCGCGGCAAGCAGTTTTTCTACGACGCGCGCGACGTGCGGCTCGCGCGCGATCGCTACATGAGCTGCGCGAGCTGCCACAACGAGGGAGGCTCTGACGGCCGTGTGTGGGACCTGCGCGCGCAGGGCGAGGGCCTGCGCAACACGACCAGCCTGCTCGGGCGCGGGGGGGGTCACGGCAACCTGCACTGGAGCAACAACTTCAATGAGGTCCAGGACTTCGAAGACCAGATTCGGAACCTCGCAGGCGGCACGGGCTTGATGAGCGATGAGACGTATCGCGTCGGCACTCGCAATCAGCCGCTGGGTGACAACAAGGCCGGCGTATCGCAAGACCTCGATGCGCTGGCCGCGTATGTGAAGTCGCTGGACACGTTCGCGCCGGCACCGGCGCGTCCCAGCGCCGTTGCCCTCAGCAGCACGGGCGCCAAAGGCCGGACGGCCTTCATCAGCATGGGCTGTGCGTCCTGCCATGGCGGCGCCAACTTCACGCGAAGCGCTGCCGACAACCCGGCCGACATCGGAACACTGAAATCCGCCAGCGGCCTGCGCCTGGGCGGCCCTCTCACGGGCATCGATGTTCCTACGTTGCGCGATGTGTGGGCTACCGCGCCCTACCTGCACGACGGCTCCGCCCCCACGCTGGAAAAGGCGATCAGCGCGCACAAGGGGTTGGTGGCGACCAGCACGCAGCTCAAGCAACTGGCCCAGTACCTGCGAGAGATCGGTGGCGAGGAGCCTGCTGCGGCAACCCGGACGGGAACGCCGGCTGTCCTGCTGCCTACCAGCCCAGCGCAGCCCCGTCACTTCGAGGATCGCTCCCGCCTTCGGTGATGCCATCCGCGCCGAGCACGATGGCGCCTGCGTGGCCCATGGTCTCGTCGTAGTCATCGAGCATGTCCACCGGGTGTCCCATCGCGCGCAGTGCGTCCTGCGTCTCTTTCGGAAAGCGCGCTTCGAGCTTGAGCGAATCGCTCTCCTGGCCCCAGGTGCGGCCCAGCAGCCAGCGCGGTGCGGCAATCGCGGCCTGCGGGTTCATGCCGAAATTCACGATGCGCGAGAACACCGCGCTTTGCGATTGCGGCTGGCCGTCGCCGCCCATGTTGCCGTACACCAGCGTGCGGCCATCGTTCAGCCGCGCGAGAGCCGGGTTGAGCGTGTGAAACGGCTTGCGGCCCGGCATCAGCGGATTCAGGGACTCGGGGTCCAGCGAGAAGCTGCAACCGCGGTTTTGCCAGTTCACACCGGTTGCAGGCAAAACCACGCCGCTGCCGAACTCGTGATAGATGCTCTGGATGAAACTGACGGCCACGCCCTGTTCATCCACCACACCCATCCAGACGGTGTCGGCCGGGCCCTGACCGGCACCCCAGGCGCTGGCACGGGTCGGATCGATGCGCGCAGCCATCGCATCCAGCCTCGCAGGAGTCAGCAGGCTCTGGGCATCCACCGTCATGTGTAGCGGGTCGGTGATGTGCGCATCGCGAATGGCAAAGGCTTGCTTGGTCGCTTCGACGCAGGCGTGGACGAACTGCGCACCGAGTGGGTCGGTGCAGTCACTGCCCAGCACGCGGTCGAGCTGTCCCAGGATCAAGAGCGACACCAGCCCCTGGGTCGGCGGCGGTGTGTTGTACAGCATGCCGCGCGAATGGGCCATCGCCAGCGCCGTGCGCCAGACAGGCGCATGTGCTTGCAGGTCAGCGAGGGTGAGGGGGCTGCCCGCAGCGGCCAGGTCGCGGGCCATGCTTTGCGCCAGGTCGCCACGATAGAAATCGCCCAGGCCGCAGCGCACCAGTTGTTCAAGCGTTGCAGCCATGCGCGGATGGCGCCAGCGCGTGCCGACAGCGGGCGCTGCACCATCGGGCGCAAAGGTCGCGGCAAAGCCGGGGACGCTGCGAAGTTCATCCAGGCGCGTGGCGGTGCAATTTGACTGGCTGCGCGTCACCGCGATGCCGCCTCGCGCATGTCCGATCGCGTCCTGCAGCAGCCGGGAAAGCGGCAGCCGTGCGCCAAGCGCATCGCGTGACCATTGCAGCGCTGCATCCCAGCCAGAAATGGTTCCGGCCACGGTGTTCGCCGCCACCCCGCCACGAAACGGAATGCGCTCCAGGCCTTGCGCGCGGAGCTTGTCGATGCTTGCCGCCTGCGCCGCAGCGCCGCAACTTTCCAGCGCGAGCGGCGCTTCACCGGGGCGCGCAATCAACCAGAAGCTGTCGCCACCGATGCCGTTCATGTGCGGATAGGTCACGGCGATGGTGGCCGCAGCGGCGACCATCGCCTCGACAGCGTTGCCGCCTTCGCGCAAGACACCGATGGCGCTCTGCGCGGCGAGTGCGTTCGGCGCGACGGCCATGCCACGCGCACTGCGGGCCGGGTTGGGGGTGAAGACGCGGCTCATGCTGCGACCGCCAATGGATGCAGGCACGCCACATGGCGCTGGCCGTCGAGCAGCGACTGCACCGGATCGGTGAGTGCGCAGTCGGGCCGCGCTTCATCGCAGCGCGTTCGGAAGCGGCAGCCCGAGGGCAGGTTGGCAGGGCTCGGAATCTCGCCTTGCAGGCTGACCGCCAGCGGCGTGTCGAATCGCGGAAACGCCTTCATCAGTGCCCTTGTGTAGGGATGCCGCGGTGCCTGGAGAATCTGCGCGGTTGGGCCCATCTCGACGATGCGCCCCAGGTACATCACCGCCACCTGTTCGCACAGGTAGGCAGCAACGCCCAGGTCGTGCGTGACGAACACCATCGCGATACCGCTGGTGCGTTGCAGGTCGCGCAGCAGGTTCAGGAGCTGGGCCTGCACCGACACGTCAAGACCGGCCACGGACTCATCGGCGACGATCACGCGCGGCTCGCAGGCCAGTGCCCGCGCCACGGCAACCCGCCGGACCTGTCCGCCCGACAGTTCAGTGGCGAACTTGTGGCGCAGCGCACGCGGCAGTCCGACCTGCGCCAGCAGTTCGTCCACCCGGCCGTCGATCTCGCGTTCGGCGCGCAAACCGTGCAGGCGAATCGGTTCGGCCAGCAGCGTTGCCACATCCATGCGCGGGTTCAGCGAGCCGCGCGCGTCCTGGTAGATGTAGGCGACGTCACGGGCAAAGCCGCGGCGTTGCGTGCTGTCCATGCTGGTCAGTTCGGCTGCGCCCACCAGAACTCGCCCGTTGGTGGGCGCCTCCAGGCCGAGCATCACGCGCACCAGGGTCGATTTGCCCGAGCCGCTCTCGCCCACCAGGGCAAGCGACTGGCCGGGCAGCAGGTTCAGGCGGATGCCGTCGAGCGCCTTGATCTCGCGGCGTCCCCCTTCAATCGGGAAAGCCTTCTCGACGTCGAGCAGCGAAAACAGGGGCAGGGTGGTTTCAGGTGTCATCGCAGGTGCTTCAAACATGCCAGCAGGCAATGGAGATGTCGCCGCGCGTGACGCGGGGCGGTCGTTCGGCGCATTGGGGCGATGCGCGTTCGCAGCGCGCAGCAAAGCGGCACCCGCCCGGCATGGCCGACAAGGCCGGCACCACCCCGGGGATGGGCATCAGCCGATCGGCGCCGAACTCGATGGCGCTGGCCCGCAGTCCCTGGGTGTAGGGATGCTGCGGCTCTTGCAGCACTTGCGCAGCGGGGCCTTCTTCCACGATCTGGCCCGCATACATCACCGCCACGCGGTCGGCCACCTGCGCGGCCAGCGCCAGGTCGTGCAGCACGAAGATCGCCGATGCGCCCAGCGCCCGGACACGCTCGAGGATGAGCGTCATGATCTGCGCCTGTATGGTCACGTCCAGCGCGCTGGTGGGTTCATCCGCGATCAGCAGCTCGGGCTCGCAGGCCAGCGCGATGGCGATCATCACGCGCTGCTGCATGCCACCCGACAGCTCGTGCGGATAGGCCGCCAGGCGCGCCTGCGGATCGGCGATGCCGACGCTGTCGAGCAAGGCGATGGATCGTTCGCGGCATGCGGTCTTGTCCAGCCCCTTGTGCCGGCGCAGGGGCTCCGACAGGTGTTGCAGCACGGTGAAGCAGGGGTTGAGCGCCGCGGCTGCATCCTGAAAGACCAGACCCATGCGCGGGCCGCGCAGTGCCTGCAGTTCGCGTTCGGCGGCGCGCACGATGTCGGTGCCGCCGACCTGCAACTCACCTTCGAGCACGACCTCGGGCGGCCGCAGCAGGCCCATCGCAGCGAATGCAAAAGTCGATTTGCCAGCGCCCGATTCGCCGATGAGCGCCAGCGTGCGTCCTTTGGGCAGCTCGATCGACACGTCGTCGAGCACGGCCACGCCGCGTCGGCGCAGCGTGAGGTTCCGCGCGGATAGCAGCGGTGCAGTGGTTGTGTTCATGTCAGTCCCCCCGTGTGCCGGGGTCGAGCGCATCGCGCAGGCCTTCGGCCAGCAGGTTGAGCCCCACCAGCAACACCGCCAGCGCGATACCGGGTACGCCCGAAATCCAGGGCGCCATCGTGATGAAGCCGCGGCCTTCTGAAATCATCAGGCCCCAGTCGGCCGTCGGCGGCACGACACCCAGGCCCAGGAACGACAGCCCCGAGCCAAGCAGGATCGCGATGGAAACGCGCATGCCGGCCTGGATCAGAATGGGCGATGCGATGTTGGGCAGCACGTGACGCAGCACCACCTCGCGCGCAGGCACGCCCATCAGGCGTGCCGCTTCGACGAACGGCCGAGCCTTGACCTGCAGCACATCGGCGCGCACGGTCCGCGCGAACGGCCCGACGAACGACAGGCCGAGCGCGAGCATCACGTTGCCCAGGCCCAGGCCGAGCACGGCCATGAACGCCATTGCCATGATCAGTTCCGGAAACGCGAGCAGCCCGTCAACGACACGCATCAGCGCCCACTCGGTGCGTCCGCCGCGCAGGCCGGCCAGCAGGCCCAGCGGCACGCCGACCGCCAGGCCCAGCGCCACCGAGCCGAAGCCCACGGCCAGCGCAGATCGCGCGCCGTAAAAGAGGCGTGACAAAATGTCCTGCCCGAACGAATCGGTCCCGAGCCAATGCGCGGCCGAGGGCGGCTTCATCGAGGCGAGAAAGTTCTGCTCGGTGGGCGAATAGGGCGCGAGCACTGGCGCGAACACAGCGGCCGCCAGGAACATCAGCACGATGATGCCGCCGACCATCGCCTTGCGCTGCGCGCGCAGCAGGTGCCATGCGCGCATCCACGAGCCGGGGCGCGGCGCCGCTTCGGCAGCGCCGATGGGAGCAATGAGTATTTCAGCGGCCATGTTTGCGCAACCTCGGATCAAGCAGCACGTAGGTGCGGTCCACGATGAAGTTCACCGCGACGAAGAGAAGGGCGGTGATCATGATCCCGGCCTGCACCACCGGGTATTCGCGCGTCTGCACGGCGTTGGTGATCATCATTCCAAGGCCAGGCAGCGTGAACACCACTTCGGTCATGACGGCGCCGCGCAGCATGCCGCCCAGTTGCAGGCCGATCACGGTGACCAGCGGCATCAGGACGTTGCGCATGCCGTGCACCCACACCACGCGCCAGGCCGGTTCGCCTCGCGCCCGCGCCGCGGCCATGTACGGCTGGGCCAGCACTTCGAGCAGGCTGGATCGGGTGATGGTGGCGATCAGGCCCACGTACCAGGCCCCCAGCGTGATGGACGGAAGGGCCAGGTGCCACAAGCCGCCGGCCAGGTTGTCCCAGGGCGCGACATAGCCCATGGTCGGGAACCAGCCCAGCGTGACGCCGAAGATCCAGATCAGGACGACTCCGAGGAAATAGCTCGGAAACGCGTTGCCGCCGATCGCGATGGCGCTGGCCGTGAGGTCGATCCAGCTGTTGCGTCGCAGCGCCGCCAGCACCCCCAGCGGAATCCCCACCAGCAGCGCAATCGCCAGCGACAGCCCCGCGAGCACGAGTGTCACGGGCAATGCCTGCTGCACCGCCTGCTCGAAGATGTCTTGCCGGCTGATGTACGACTGTCCCCAGTCGCCCTGCACGAAGCGCACCAGCCAACGGCCGTACTGCACGGCGATGGGCTGGTCGAGCCCCAGTTCGCTGTGCAGCTTGTCGTAAGACTCTTTCGAGAAATCGGAACCCAGCACCACCGCCACCGGATCGCCCGGCGTGAGCTTCAGGAAACCGAAGCTCACGACCGAGACGACCAGCAGCACGAGAAGGGTCTGGGCGATGGCGCCCAGCGCCCGGCCGATGACGGCCGGGCCGGGCCCGCGGGCCCAGGTTGCAGCAAGCATTGCCTTGGGGTCCTTCAGGCCAGTGAAACGGTGTGCAGGTTCAACAGGTCCGCCGGGATGTACTCAAAGCCCTGCACCTTCTTGGCCATGATCTTGAACACCTTCATGTGCGCAAGCACTGCCAGCGGTGCATCGGCCATCAGGGTGTTCTCGGCTTCGAGGTAGAGCTTGCGGCGCGTCGCCAGATCGGTGGTTTCGCCTGCTGCAGCCGCCGCCTTGTCGAACACGGGGTTGCTGTAGCCGACGAAGTTCCACGGCTTGCCGGTGGACCACTCGGGGGTGATGGTCTCGTCAGGGTCCAGGTCGGCGATCCAGGCTTCGTCGTACATGTCGAAGTCGCTCGCGTTGCGGCGCTGCGTCCACACCGCGCGATCGACCAGTTCGATCTTGGGCTTGATGCCGATCTGCGCCAGCATCGGCGCGAGCAATTGCGCATTGCGCGTGCCCATGCCGCCCGATCCGGTGAAACCTTCGGTGACGATGTACACCGGGTTGATTTCGCCTTGCACCTTGGCCTTGGCGCGCAGCGCGCGAGCCTTGGCCATGTCGAAGTACTGGCCGCGACCCGACTTGGCGATGTTGGGGTCATAGAAGTTGGTCATCGGCGGCGAGATGCAGGTGTACGCAGGAATCGCCTCGCCGAAGTAGCTTTGCTGCACGATCACATCGCGGTCGATGGCAAACGACACGGCCTGGCGCAGCATGGGGTCGTTGAACGGCGCGCGCTTGTTGTTCATGCCGACGAAGGAGTAGTTGCCTTCGACCTGGCCGTACACCGACAGGTTGGCGTTCTTGCGCAGGTCGGGGATGAACTGGAACGGGCACGCCGACATGCCATCGACCTGGCCCGACATCATGGCTGCGACGCCTGCGCTCGGCTCCTTGATCAGGCGGATCACGACCTTGTCCAGGTAGGGAAGGCCCGCCTGGAAGTAGTCGGGGTTGCGCACCAGTTCGATGGAATCGTTTTCCCTCCAGCTGGCGAACTTGAACGGGCCGGTGCCTACCGGGTTGCGCCCGAAGCCCTTGCCGGATTGCTCGACGGCGCGCTTGCTGACGATGGTGCCCGCGCGGCCCGTGCTGCCCGTCAGCGCCACGGGCAGGAACGCGAAGGGCTTCTTGAAGCGCAGACGCACCGTCAAGGGGTCCACGATGTCCACGCCGGCGAGCTGCTCGAACTTCCACGCGTGCGGCGACTTCACCTCGGGGTCGGCCACGCGTTCGACGCTCCATTTCACGGCAGCGGCATCGCAGACGTCGCCGTTATGGAACTTGACGCCGGGGCGCAGCTTGAACACGTGCGTCTTCTCATCGACCATGTCCCACTTCGAGGCCAGGTCGGGTGTGAAGCTGACTTTCTTGCCGTCATAAGACACCTTCAGCAGGCCGTTGAAGATGTTGTTGATCACCTTGATCGAGCCGCCCGATGCGGTGAAGTGCGGATCGAGCGTGTCGATGGCGTCCAGCCACGCCAGCGTGAGCGTTCCGCCCTTCTTGGGCGCGGCATGGGCCGAGTTCATCCCGACGGCCGAAGCCGCTACCAGCCCCAGGCCAGCGCCGGTGGTCTTGAGAAAGTCGCGGCGGCCGAAGCCGGCGGCAAGACGTGCCGCGAGCGCGGCCTTGTGGTCGATGTCAGACATGGTTACTCCAGGCGGTTGAAAGGAAAGTGAAAATCGAAATGGACATGGAAATGAAAATGCCCCTGTGTGATCAGGAGTCGCGTTTTTGCAGGTACTTCATGACGTCGGGCACCGTCACCATCACGTGCTCGCGCATGGCGGTTTCGCAGCGCTGCGCATCGGCGCTGCGCAGTGCAGCGATGAGCTCCTGGTGGTGCACGCGCGCCGTCGTGGGGCGGTCGGCGAGCACCCACAGGCGCATGTGCGGCTCCACCAGCGAGTGCAGAGCGGCGATCTGCTTGATGAGGCGAGGCCGCCCGCTCAGGGCGCACAGGGTTTCATGGAATGCGCGGTGCGCGGCCGTCCAGTCCGGCTGCACGCCATCGCGGTCGTCCAGCGGGTCGATCAGGGCTTCGAGCCGCTTCAGTGCGGCCGGTGTGATGTTGGGAAGCGCGAGCCGCACCGCCAGGCCTTCGAGCACAGCGCGCATCTCGAAGATTTCCTGCATGTCGTCGGTGTTCAGCCCGCACACGGTGACGCCGCGATTCGGGCGTATCGTCACGAGTCCCTCGGTCGCCAGGCGCCGGAAGGCCTCGCGCACCGGCATGCGGCTCGTGCCGATTTCAGTGGCGATGACTTCTGGTACCAGTCGCTCGCCACCCACGTAGCGGCCCAGGCGGATGGCGGCGTGTATGTGCCGGTACGCCTCGTCCTCGGCGGTGAGCGCCTGGTCGATGGGATACAGGCCGGTGCTGGGGTGCGCGTTCATGGTGCGGTGGACTGGATCAGTGGATACACAGATGCACTCCACGCAAAGCGCGTGCCATTAGGGCAAATGGCTTAACCACCCCGCATCGTCTCCATCTTGCTGCGTTTGGGGGACAATTCGCGCTATGACGAAGTCCCCCTCCCATTTGCGCGCTTCGAAGATCCTGACCAAGGCCATCGAGAAAACCGACAAGGTCCAGGAGGAGCTGAGCGCGGCGGCCGAGAATCTCGAACACGCGAACTCGGTGCTCACCCACCCGCAGGCCATTTCGCAGGTTGCCACCGTGGTGGCCGATGCGGTTGCCCTCAACGTCGCAACCGAAGCCAAGGTGCATGACGCCGTCGAAGAACTCGAGACCGTCAAGGAACTGATCAAGAACGCCCAGGTGGAGCAGTCGTCGGACAAGACGGCAGGCCGGATGGGAGAGGGCTCGGCCAGTCTCCTGAAGTACATCGAAGAGCGCCGCGAACCGGTGCACGACGACGACAAGCCCGTCCAGGGCTGAGCGCGCGAGGGTCGGTGCGAATCACTCGCAGGCAAACCCTGGCTGGTGCCGCTGGGTTCGCCGCCGCCGCGACATGGCCCACCCTGGGCCATGGGCAATCGTTCCCCACCAAACCCATTCGCATCGTCGTGCCCTTCGGTGCAGGCGGAATCGCCGACCTCACCGCGCGGGCGGTCGCTGCCCGATGGGCCGACCAGCTCCGGCAAGCCGTCGTCATCGAAAACAAGCCCGGCGCGGGCGGTGTCGTCGCCGGTGACGTCGTCGCCAAGTCACCGCCCGACGGGCACGTCCTGCTGCTCATGAGCAATGCGACGGCGGTGAGCGCGGGGCTTTTCAACTCGCTGCCTTTCGATGCGCTCAAGGACTTTGCGCCGGTGGGCTTGATCGGAACCTTCGACATCGCGATGCTGGCGCAGGCGGGTTCGCGGTTCAGGACGATGAAGGATTTGCTGGCTGATGCGCGAGCCCATCCTGGCAAGCTCAATGTGGGCACGATCAATGTCGGCAGCACACAGCACCTGGCTGCCGAATTGCTCAAGACCCGTGCCGGGGTCGATTTCCAGGTCGTTCCGTTCAATGGCTCGCCTGCGGTGTTGACGGCGTTGCGCGGTGGACAGATCGATGCGGCGGTCGAGATCCTCGGGCCCATGCTGCCGCAGATTTCAGCGGGGGTCGTGCAACCGCTGGCTGTCATGGGCGCGCGGCGTGCTTCGGCCCTCGCGCAAGTCCCGACCATGGCCGAAAGCGGCCTTGCCAGCTTCGACGTCACTTCGTGGAATGCGCTGGCCGCGCCTGCCGGTACGCCGCAGGCGGTGATCACCACGCTCAATCGCGAGTTGAACAGGGCGCTGGCGGATGCAGGATTGCGCAGGCAACTCGCCGACCTGAATGTCACGCCGCGAGGCGGCACGCCTGAACAGTTGCGCGCGCTGCTCGCGTCGGAGATCGCGCGCTGGTCCGAGGTGATCGTTCGCGCGAAGGTGCCAAAGCAGTAGCCTGGCAAGTGCGTCCCGGAAGTAAGGTACAAAGGCGGTCGGGCGCCATGCCCGTCGAGAGGCACTAGCGATATGTATTCGTTCGATTACCAGAGGCCGCGCACGGCGGCCGATGCGGTGAAAGCGGCGCAGGGCGATGCGCGCTACCTGGCCGGCGGGCAAAGCCTGGTGCAGGCCATGCGCCTGCGGCTTTCGTCATCGGAAACACTGGTGGACCTGGGCGGCGTACCGGGGATGGCGGCCATCACGGTCGATGCTGCCTCAGTCACGATCGGCGCCATGGCCACGCATGCCGCGGTCGCTGCATCTGCAGACGTGCAGCGTGCAATCCCGGCGCTGGCGAAGCTGGCCGGCGACATCGGCGATCCGTCGGTGCGCAACATGGGCACGCTCGGCGGTGCTGTCGCCAATGCCGACCCGGCCGCGGATTACCCGGCTGCGCTGGTGGCTCTGGGCGCAACAGTGCAGACCGATCAGCGCGAGATTGCCGCCGAAGACTTTTTTACCGGCCTGTATGAGACGGCACTGCGCCCCGGCGAGTTGCTCCAGGCCGTGACTTTCCCGATTCCCAAACGGGCCGCTTACGAAAAATTCAAGCAGCCGGCTTCGCGGTTCGCGATGGTCGGCGTCTTCGTGAGCGAAGGCGCGCAGGGTGTGAAGGTTGCCGTGACCGGCGCAGGCGCGAGCGTGTTCCGCGTCAAGGCCATGGAAGACGCGCTGGCGAAAAGCTTCACGGCCGATGCCATCGGGGGCGTTGTCGTTGCGGCCGACGGCCTGAACAGCGACATGCATGCAACGGCCGCCTACCGCGCGGCCATGGTGACGGTGATGGCGCAGCGCGCTGTCGCGAAAGCGAGCTGAATATGGAACTCCAGGGCGAACGCCTCATCCCCGCCAACATCGACCGCACGTGGGAAGCACTCAACGATCCGGAAACGCTCAAGGCGTGCATCCCCGGTTGCGAGTCGGTCACCCGCACCGGCGACAACAGTTTTGAATCCGTGGTCGCGGTCAAGATCGGCCCGGTCAGCGCGCGCTTCAAGGGCAAGCTGCAGATGACCAATGTCGAGCCGCCGCGCGCCTACACCATCAACTTCGACGGGCAGGGCGGCGCAGCCGGTTTCGGCAAGGGCTCGGCCGATGTGTCGCTCGCACCCGATGGCGATGGCACGCGACTGAAATTCGCAGCCAAGGCGCAGGTCGGCGGCAAGATGGCTCAGATCGGCTCGCGGCTGGTGGACGCCACTGCGCAGAAACTCACCGAGCAGTTCTTCACCGCCTTCGAAGAGCACCTGCGGCCTGCGGTCGTCGAGGGTGCAGCCGGCGAGTCGACGGCGCCAATCGTGCCGCCCGCACCCGCCCCGGCCGGCATCAAGACCGGATGGTTGATCGCAGGGGCCGTGGTCATCGCGGCCATCATTTATTTCATGGCGCGCTGAAGTTGCGCCCCAGCCAAGAACACCAAGAACTGCAGGAACACATTCAATGACGGTGATGAAGATTTCAGTCAACGGCCGCGCCATCGAAACCGATGTGGCGCCCACGACATTGCTGATCGACCTGCTGCGAGGCGACCTCGCGCTCACGGGCACCCACATGGGTTGCGATACGGCGCAGTGCGGCGCGTGCACGGTGCTCATCGACGGCGCGGCAGTCAAGAGTTGCAGCATCCTGGCGCTGCAGGCACAGGACAAGGCGGTGACCACGGTCGAAGGCCTGGCAAACCAGCAGGGGGCAGATGCACTGCACCCCTTGCAGGAAGCGTTCATCGCCTGCCACGGACTGCAGTGCGGGTTCTGCACACCCGGGATGATGATGGCCGCCGCCGGACTGCTCGCCACCAATCCGGCGCCCAGCGAAGACGAGATCGTGCGCGCGCTCGACGGCAACATCTGCCGTTGCACCGGCTACACCAATATCGTCGCTGCGGTGAAGCAGGCTGCCGGCGCGATGACGGGAGCCAAGGCATGAGCGCCCCCATCGAAGCCACCCGGTTCGGCAGCGGCAAGACGGTTCGCCGCATCGAGGATCCGGCGCTGGTCACCGGCAAGGGCCGCTACACCGACGACATCACGCTGCCCAACCAGGCGCACATCGCCTTTGTGCGGTCGCCCTATGCGCACGCGCGCATCAACTCGGTGGACACCCGTGCAGCCGCTGACATGCCGGGCGTGGTCGCCGTGTTCAGCGGCGCGGACCTGGTGCAAGCGGGCGTCAAGCCACTGTCGCAGCCCTTGCCGTTTCCAAGGCCCGATGGCAAGCCGGGCGCGACGGCGATGCGCCGCGTGCTCGCGCATGAGATGGTGCGTTATGTCGGCGAGGCCGTTGCCGCAGTGGTGGCCGACACGCGCGAAGCCGCGATCAACGCCGCCGAGGCAGTGATGGTGGACTACGAAGAGCTGCAGAGCGTCGTCGATGCGACGGCCGCCATGAAGCCCGGCGCGCCCGTGCTGTGCGAGCAGGCGCCCGACAACATCGCATCGCACATGCGCCACGGCAATGCGGGCGCCGTCGATGCCGCATTTGCCAAAGCGGCAGTGCGTGTCTCGGTCGACATCGTGAACCAGCGTCTCGCGCCCAGCCCCATCGAGCCGCGCGTGGCGATTGCAGAACCCGAAGCCGGCAGCGACCGCATCGTGATCCGCGTCTCCAGCCAGATGCCGACGGCAGTGCGCGATGGCGTCGCCAATGCGCTGGGCATGAAGCCCGACCAGGTGCGCGTCCTGGTGAGCGATGTGGGCGGCGGCTTCGGCATGAAGACCGGTGCCTATCCCGAGGACGTTGCTGTTGCCTACGCAGCGCGCCTGCTGAAGCGACCGGTGAAGTGGTGTTCGCAACGCATCGAGGAATTCCAGGCATCCACCCATGGCCGCGACTCGAACTCGCACGCCGAAATGGCGCTCGATGCCAACGGCAAGGTGCTCGCCCTGCGCGTGCGTGCGGTCGCCAACGTCGGTGCATACGCATCGACCACTGGCGTGGTCATCGCGCTGCTGATCGGCCCGTGGGTCACGACCAGCATCTACGACATACAGACCATCGACCTGCACCTGACGGCGGTGATGACCAACACGATGCCTGTCGGCGCGTACCGCGGCGCGGGACGTCCCGAGGCGATCTACATCACCGAGCGGCTGATGGACGCGGCCGCGCGCGAGATGAAGATGGACCCCGCCGAGCTGCGCCGCCGCAACATGATCCGGCCCGACCAGATGCCCTACACCAACCCGATGGCGCAGGTGTACGACGTGGGCGAGTTCGAAAAGATCATGGACCAGGCGCTGGTGCTGGCCGACTGGAAGGGTTTTGAATCGCGCCGGGCCGCTTCGACCGCAAAGGGCAAACTGCGCGGCCGTGGCATCGCCACCTTCCTGGAGTGGACCGGCGGCAATGCGCTGGTTGAAGAAGTGAAGGTCAACGTCCTGCCCGAAGGCATCATCGAACTGACTTCCGCCACGCAGGCCATGGGCCAGGGCATCGCCACCAGCTACGCGCAACTGGCCGTCGATGTGTTCGGCTTGCCGATAGAAAGCATCCGCGTCCTGCAGGGCGACACCGATCGCGCCAATGGTTTCGGCAGCGCCGGCTCGCGCTCGCTGTTTACCGGCGGCTCGGCAGTGCAGGTGGCATCGGAGAACACTGTCGATGCGGCCAAGGCCCTGGCTGCGCAGGCGTTGGAAGCATCGGCCGCCGACATCGAATACACGGCGGGCCGCTTCAGCGTCAAGGGCACCGATGTGGGCATCGGCCTGTTCGAGCTGGCCGGCAAGCAGGGCGAGGGCAGCATCAAGGCGCAAGGCACTGCGACGGCCGCCGCGCCGAGCTGGCCCAACGGCTGCCACATCTGCGAAGTCGAAGTCGATCCGCAGACGGGCGTTGTCGAACTGGTCGCCTACGCATCGGTCAATGACATCGGACGCGTGGTGAGCCCTGGCATCGTGCGCGGCCAGATCGATGGCGGTGCGATGCAGGGCATCGGCCAGGCGCTGTGCGAAAAAGTGGTGTACGACAGCGAGTCGGGCCAGCTGCTCACGGCCAGCTTCATGGACTACGCCATGCCGCGGGCCGATGTGTTTCGCGACTTCAGGACGCAGTTCGACACCTCGGTGCCTTGCAGGACGAACACGCTGGGCGTCAAGGGCGTGGGCGAACTCGGCACGATCGGCGCAACGCCCGCAGTGGTCAATGCAGTCATCGACGCACTGGCGGCGACGGGTCTCGGGCGCGATGCGGAGCGGGTGCAGATGCCGCTCACGGCCGAACATGTCTGGCGCGCGCTTGCCGGCAAGTTCGAACCGGCGCCCGTGGCCGCGGCCTGAAGCCAAAAAAAAACTGGCCCGTGATGCGGGCCAGTTCTCGTGAGATTCACAGGCAGAAAACTGCCTGGGTGCTCAGGTTGGGGTCTTGCCTTGCTCAGGAGCCTTCTTGACCTTGCGCTTGGCCTTCTTGGTCTCGGCAGCCTTTTGCGACTTGGTTTCGGCGGCTACGGTGGAGCCGGCTGCTGCGGCAGCGGCGCCGCCGGGAGCTGGCGTGGCCTTGGGGGCGACGTCAGGCTTGGCTTCCTTGCGGGCTTCGACCTTGGCTTCAGCCTTGGCTTGCGGCTTGGTGGTTGGCGTGGCGCCAGGAGTGTCCTTGGGGACGCCAGCGCCCGGGGCCTGGGCAAATGCACCGGCAGAGAACAAGCCTGCGATGAGGACGGCGAGAAGTTTGGTCATGAAGTTTCCTTGGATGAGGTAATTTGCCTTGTCCTGCCAAACGGCCGGTGGCCGCCTCATAACGACTCTGGATGAGCATGGGTTGACGCCCTGGGCGCAATATTTCGCGGAACCCTTTGTCCTACCAGCGCGCCTGCATCGAATCCGGGCTGAAGCGGGGATCGCTGGTCACGGCCTTCAGGTCCACGAACTCCATGTTCTGCATCGAGATACCCCGAAGATTCTCGTAGGTGGTCCAGCCGCCCCATGCGCTGCTCGGTGCGCCCTGTATGTAGAAGTCGGGGCCGTTGTCGGCCACGTAGATGCCGTACTGCTTCGCGGCTGTCGCCACCGCGCGGGCTTGCGGCGTCCACCACGCCGGAATCACGAAGTCGGCTTTGAGGCGAAGCAGCGCGCCCATCGGCACGTTGCCGGGGTTGTCGCCGCCTGCCGAATAGCGCGCGGGCCACTGCCAGTTCAGCGCGATCGCTGCATCCCGAAGCGTCATCCGCAGGGCATGCCGGATCTCGCCGGACTGCGCTTCATGCGCCTTGGCCAGCAGCGGGGTGATGGGCAGCCCGGCGGCGTCGGCAGACGCGCGGTTGTTCGGCCGCAGTGCATTGGATTTCAGGTCCCACGCCGCGGTGGCCATCGAATACCAGTTGCCCGCGATCTTGTACGAGTAGTAGCTCTCCCACAGGCGGCAAGCGCCTTTCTCGACGATCAGCACGTGATGGTCGCCGCAGTAGGTCGCGTCCTCGCAGGTCGTGCCGTGCTCGCTCAGGACGTTCGACTTCGGGAAGGGAAAGTGAATCTGGCTGGCCTGCACACCGTTGCAGGGGCGCTGGATGGCGAAGCCGCCGCCACTGGGCACTGCGCAGTCGCTGCCCTCGGGGTATCCCTTGATCCAGCTGATGCCTGCCGGTGCGAAGTCGTAGGAGAACAGCGGCCAGTCCGTCGTCGCGGATGTGCCGTCCACGACGTTGTACGGAATGCCGTAGAACTCCACGTGGCCCGGATCATCGGTCACGCCCCAGTTGGCTGTGAACGGCAAAGTGGCGCCGACCATCGTGATCCAGCGGGCGCTGTTCGCATGAACCGGAAACTTCACCGCGTCGTCGATTCGCGTGTTGAAGATCGCCGTCGAAGGAAACATCTCGCAGTCGGCGAGGGTGGGTCCCATGCCTGATGCGATGGGCGCGGGGGCCGGCGCAGGCGCTGGTGCTGGTGCAGGTGCAGGTGCAGGTGCATTCTTGCGTTTCAATTCCGGATCGGAATCCGACGATGCCGCGGCGGTCAATGCCGTATCGGCGCCCGCCCCGGCAGTCGTGCCATCACCGCCACCACCACCGCATCCGGCAAGCCCCGCGATCGCGACGCCGCAAAAGAATGTCCCGGCCACCGAAGGCCACTTGTCCCCAACGCTCATCTCTTCTCCAGCTACGCAACACAAGGGCTGGATCGTAGGCGTAGGAGTCGTCCGACACACGTCACTCGATGCAAGCGCTGGCGTGAATGCGTTACGGGGGCGCAGCCAATCCGTGACATTAGTCGCGACTGTCGTCGGCAGGCGAAAAAAAGCCGCCCCGGAGGGCGGCAGATCAGCCGGAAGCGATCGAAGTCGCCTGCCTGCTCAGCTTCACATTTCCATGTATTCGAGACCGGTCGTCATCACGCCCGTCATGCGGATATCGACCGCCTCATGCTCCATGGCGATCAACGTCATGCCAGCCTTGGTGATGGCGCCGCTGTCGAGCAGGCCCACGAGGTAGTCGAAGTCGGCGTCCGAGGGAGCGAAGCCCGCGAGGTTGGTGTACATCTCGGTCACGTAAGCCGCATTGGACGAGCCGCCTGCGTATGCCTGCCAGTCGGCGTTGTCCAGGATGCCGCCGGCCAGTGTCTCGGCGGACAGGCCCTGGTCCAGGTAGCTGATGAACAGGCCCGCCAGGTTTTCGTCCTGCAGGAACTCCTCGCCCAGCAACGTGATCAGCAGCTTGGCGGCGACACCGGCGTTGCCGTCCATGTCGATCGCCAGCGACTTGTCGCTGAAATCCAGGCGCTCGACGCTACCGAAATAGGTTGTTGCACCGCCAGCGTCCGGTGTGACGGAAAAGCCGGTTGCGGTATGGCCGACGTTGTAGCTGGCGATCGTGCCGGAGAACGTCACGGTGTCGATGCCCAGGCCTGTGTCGATGAGCGTGCTGCCGCCGGGTCCTGCGACTGCGGCGGTGACGGCCGGGCCGGTCCAGGTGAGCTCGCCGCCCCAGTTCATGTCCGACTGTCCATCGATGGTCGCGCCGTTTTCGGCGTTGTGCGGGCCGGTGTAGCCGTCGCGTGTGTACACGGCGGACGTCACTGGCAAATCGGTGCCGTTGAGCGTGACCTTGTGGATGATGAGGTTGCGGTCCAGCCTGTAATCGTCGTTTTGCGGATCGTTCGTGTAGTCGATCTGCACGCTGTTGATCGGGCCGGCAGGCAACGCAACATAGACCTGCTGCGTTTCATTGCCGAAATAGTCTGCCGTGGCAACGATCGACGAACGGACGATGACGCCGTTGATCAGCACGTTGAACATGGGAAGCTGGTTCTCGCCGATCGTGCCTGCGACGGTGAGTACGAGACTGCCGTTGCTGGTGCCGGAAGCGTTTGCCGAGATGGTGTCGTTGCCGGCTGTACCGTAGATAACTGTGTCTGCCATGATTGCCTTTCGAGTAATCGAATCGAGAAATTTCGTGATCCCACTTTAGGATTTCAGATCGGGTGGGTCCATAGCGCGTCCGGACTATTCGTCACGGCCTAATACGCCGACGTGATCAGCGTCTTGACCATATGGCTGGGCACAAAAGGTGTGCTGAACTTCTGCCACTGCGCGCGCATGTCGCGCCCGCCCGCCGGAGCAAAGCGGCCGAGCGTCATGCGGCTTTTGTCGCTGCGCAGCGGCAGCGGGTTGGCAAAGGGCCGCACCGTCACCCCGATCGACAGGCCGCAGCGCCTGGCGGCATTCACCGCTGCTTCGCGGTAGTCGCCATTGGGATAAGCGATGGCAATCGGCGCGTAACCCACCAGCGACCTGAGCGCGTCC
The DNA here is from genome assembly GCA_040386575.1 of Pseudomonadota bacterium. Lineage (GTDB taxonomy): Bacteria > Pseudomonadota > Gammaproteobacteria > Burkholderiales > Burkholderiaceae_C > Ramlibacter. The sequence continues at coordinate 48,709 of JAZKFI010000032.1, read as the reverse complement.
TGGCAACCCTGGATCTGCTGCTCGGCCTGCGCTGGCGTGCAGTTCGTGAGGATGGCGTGATTGCAGGTGTGATTGCCCAGGTGCACCCACTTGTTGCGCGAGAAGTCCTGCAACTCGGGGACAGAAAAAGGCCGGTCGAGATCGCTTCGCGGACGAAGCACATCGCTGCCGTAGCGTTCGTACAGATGGGCTTCGATCCGGTCGCTGCTCCAGGCCTTGACGCGTTCGATCTCGCGCTTGCGCGCCTGTGCGTTGGCGCCGGATGCCGCCAGCTCGCGGTGAAAGGCGTCCCACCAGAAACCCTTGCCCTGCAAGACGTGATCGGTCGAGATGAAAAAAGTGGCGGGTGCCTGGAAACGCTCCAGCACATCCAGCGCAGCTGTATTGTTGAAGTAGCCGTCGTCGAACGTGATCATCACGTAGTTGCGGCCGTGCGCGAGGCCCGCATCGACCTGAGCCGGACTGACTGGCGTGTAGCCGCTGTCGATCGCCGCGCCGATCAGCCGGCGGAATTCCTCGACGGTGAGGTTCTCGCTGGGGGCCAGACGCGGATCCGTGGCTTGCGATGAATCCCCGTAGAGGGAGTGGAAAAGGAGCGTGACAAGACAACCCGACTCGCGTTGCACCCGGGGAGCCAGCGCAGCGAACACGTTATCCGCCACGTCCAGCCCCTTTCGGGCAAGGCGTTTGAGCATCGCGCCAGTCTAGGAAGGCGCGCGCGTCTGCCCTGTCGGAGCACCCAGTTGCGGTGTGTAGGACACGGCGGACCCCACCCTCTGCGCGGCGCGGTCCAGCTCGGCACGCAGGGCATGGGTGAGCTCGCTGACGCCGGGCTCGGCCATCATCGAAAAGTGCGAGCCCTGGATTTCGACCACGCGGATCTCTCCAGTCACATGTTCTTCCCAGCCGAGCCGGTCGCCCGAGCCCAGGTACTGCGTGTCCGACTCGCGCGCCTTGAACAGCACCATGTCGCCTTCATAGGGCGACGGGCTGTACTGCGATTGCGCGTTGATGAAGTTGCGAAACAGGTGAAACTCCACGAGCTCCGGCGGCAGGGGCTCGCCGCGTGCGAGACGCTCCAGCGCCTGCGCATAGCTCGCCTGCGCCTGCTGGTTGCGGCGGCGCCGGCCCGGCCATTCCAGTGCGAACTGCAGCGACCAGCGGCGCATGAGCCACAGCTTGCGAAACAGCGACACCTTGCGCCGCGAAGCGCCGGGTGACAGCGTGTCGATCATCACCAGGAGTTCGACTTGCGCGCCGCCCTTTTTCAGCTGCTGCGCCATCTCCAGCGCGATCATGCCGCCGGCCGAATAGCCGGCCAGTCGATACGGCCCGTTCGCGTCGATCGCGTGCACGGCTTCGACATACTGCGCGGCCATCTCCTCGATGGTGGCAAGGGGTGGCATGCGTCCGTCAGCGCCCTGCGCCTGCAGTCCGTAGAACGGCTGGGCAGCGCCGAGGCGGTCCGCAATCACCTTGAAGTTCAGCACGTTTCCGCCGGCGCCGTGCACGCAAAAAAGTGGCGTGCGCCCGGGCTCGCCCCGGTTGATGGCAATCAGGGGCGACCATGCCCGCGCGAGCAACGCGATCACGTTGGAAGAACTCTTCTTTGCAGGGGGTGCCTGGGTGCTCACCACCGCAGCTGCTGTTTCCGCCGCGATATCGATGCCCGCTGATTGCGCGACCAGCGCCGAGAGCGTTGCGAGCGTTGGCGTCTGGAAAAGCGTGGCCAGCGGCAGGTCCACCTGGAAGTGCTTGCGGATCTGCGCGAACAGTCGCACCGCCGCCAGCGAATGCCCGCCGAGCGCAAAAAAGTCGTCGTCAGGCTGCACGTCATCCACACCGAGCAGTTCACACCAGGCCTGCGCAATCGTGCGTTCCACGCGATTGAGTGCCGTGCCGGCCGCAGGCTGAGAAGCGGGGCTCGCTCGGCGCGCGGGCGAGCGAGGCGCAGCGTCCGCCATGGCCCGCCGCAGCTGTGCCAGGTCGATCGAGGAGACCACGATATCGCGCGGACCACCGCCGAGAATCCGCTTGAACAACTCGTGCGAATCTTCCCCGCGAATCCCGCAGGCGAGCATCTGATCGACGAGCGTGGCCTCGTGGGGCGCTGCACTGTGCTGCGCCAAGGCCTGGGGCTGGACGCCGCGCAGCGAGAAGCCTTCGAAGGTGGCCACCGGCGCGCCGTGCGGGCCGTACAGACTGACGTCGAACGCGAGGAAGCGGTCGCGCACCGGCTCTTTCAATCTCGCCTGGCTGACGCAGCGAAGCGGCACCGGCCCTGCAATGCGGATGCGTTCGATTGAAATCGGGACATAGACGCTTTGCAGGCGCAGGGCGTCATCGACCATGTGCAGCCCGAAAGTCGCTGCCATGTCCACGAGAGCCGGGTGCACGGCGTAATCGGTGAGGTCAGAGGCGAACTGCTGAGGCAATTCGAGTTCGGCGGTGGCGACCTGTTGCCCGATCTGCATGCGAGCGATGTTGCGCCAGCGGGGACCGAACGCGACGCTGGCCTCCTGCGGAATCGCGCCCGGCTGCCAGGGCGCCGCTGCATCCGGGAGCGAACCTTCGGATGGGGCTGCGAGCGCCCCGTGAAAAACACCGACACTGGCGCGCGCGTGTTCGAGCCATGCGTCGTCGGCCAGCGAGCGGCTGCGCACGACGAAGTCATACCCCAGGCTGTCGGGCCGCATCTCCACGCGCACCAGCCGCGGAGCCTGCGCCTCGAACACCATCGCTTCCTCGAAAGACAGCGATCGGATTTCGACGGCTGCCCGCGGGTGCAGCACCATCATGGCCGCATGGGCGATCTCGATGTAGGCCGTGCCGGGCAGCACAGGGCGGCCCGCCAGGCAGTGCTCGCGCAACACCCACAGGTTGCTGCTGGAATAGGTGGCTTCGAAGATGGCGCCGTCGTCACTGTCGATCTGCATGCCCAGCAGGGGATGAACGCCGGGCTGCGCTGCGCGCGCCACACCCGGGTGACCGTACGTGCGGGCGGCCATGCCCCGGTCGCCCCAGACGCCCCAGTGGATGCTCAGGCCGTCGCTGCGTGAGGCGGCCAGCGCGTCGAGAAAGGCATTGGCCGCCACATAGTCCACCTGGCCTGCAGCGCCCAGGTAAACACTGGTGGAAGAGAACACCGCGAACACGTCGAGGTCGCCCGAGGGCAGCAGTTCGTGCAGGACCTGTCCGCCCCTGACCTTGGCCCGCAGCACGTGCTCGATGCTCTCGGGCGTCTTGGTGCCGATAGGCCCGTCATCCAGTGCGCCTGCGGTGTGGAACACGCCGTTGATCGCGCCGAGCCGGGCCTGGCACTCGCCCACCGCCCGTGCCATGGCTTGCGGGTCCGCTACGTCCGCGCTCAGCAGGAGGACCTGCGCGCCCGCGTCTTCGAGCGTGAGGAGCCGGCGCACCAGTCGCACGTCAGCCGAATGATCGCCACTGGCGGCCAGGCCGCGCCAGTTCGCCTTGGCCGGCAGGACCCGGCGGCTCACCAGCGCCAGCCGCGCCTGGTACGCAGATGCGAGGAAGCTTGCGAGATCCAGCGCGATGTCGCCCAGGCCGCCCGTGATGAGATAGACGCCGCGCTTGCGCGCAAACGGTCGGCCGTGGGCCTGTGTTGGACGCGAGGGCGCGAGCTTCGTTGTCCAGCGTTCATTGCCGCGCAGCGCGACGACATCCGCGTGGTGGTCACACGATGCCTCATCGACGATGGACTGCGCCAGCGGCTGTGCATGGGTTCCCATCGATGCCAGGTCCACCAGCTTCGTGCGGATGTTGGGCATCTCGCGCGGGATGACGCGGCAGGGTCCGACGGCCAGTGCGCGTTCGGGATGCGAAAGCGGCTCGCCGTGCACCGACTGGCTCGCCGCGGTCACGATGGTGAGCCGGATGTCTTTGGCCGAGGTCAGTTCCTGCGACGCACGGGCGATGGCGACGATGCTGTCGAATGCGAGTGTCTGGTCGGACACCTGGCGGCTGCCTGCTCCGGGCATGGTGTCCAGCGCCCAGAGATGCACGATGCAATCGGGCGAAGAGCCCGCCTGCTCCAGCTCGTGCATGAGGCGCGCATGGTGCTCGGGCTGCGATGGCGCGATCGTGTAGCTGCCATCGCCGAGCACAGCGAAATTCTCTGCGCGGCACACGAGCGTGACCGCGGCGCCGCGGGCGGATGCCTGGGCCACGATATCGGCGGTGAGCTGTGAGCGGTTGCCGAAAACCAGCCACTGGCCTGCGACATCGGGCATGGCAGGCAGCGCCGGCAGGCGCACCCATTCGGGCACGCTGAACCAGTCGTCATGGGACGCGAGGCGCGACAGGACCGCAGGCCCTGTCTTCTTTTCGGGAGCCAATGACGCGGGCTGCGCGGGCTGCGCAGGTGCATGCACGCCGGGATCTATCCAGTGGCGCTCATGGTCGAACGCATAGGTCGGCAGCGAGATGCGCCTGCGCTGTCCAGTCCCGCTCATCGCCCGCCAGTCGGGCGCAAGGCCGCGCGTCCATAGCGCAGCGGCCGATGTCATCATCACCGCCAGGTCGCCACCCGGCGCGTTCGCCCGGCCCGTGGATGGGACGATGGTGCTGTCCGTGCCCGGCCTGTTCGGCCCCAGGGTGTTCTGCCGTGCCAGGGCGCACAGGCCCTGGCCGGGACCGGCTTCCAGCAGCACGGCGCCAGGCAGCGCAAGCGCTCGCTGGAGTCCGTCGGCAAAGCGCACTGGGTTGCGCAGGTGGCGCACCCAGTAGTCCGCCGTGGTCAGCGCGGAGGCCTGCGCCCAGTCGCCGGTGAGGTTGGAAATGAAGGGCACCTGCGGTGCCTGGAAGCGGATGCGCGACAGGCGCTCCCGGAAGGGCTCCAGCACATCGTCCAGCAGCCGGGAATGGGCAGCGACGTTGATGTGCAGGCGCCGCCCCTCCAGGCCGCGGGACGCGAGACGTTGTTCGAGTTGCGCGATGGCATCCAGCGCACCCGAGGCGATGCACAGGTCGGGCGCGTTGATCGCTGCAATGTCCAGCTGGGTGCCGTGCATCAGCTCACCCAGTTCGTGCGGCGGTAAATCGACGGCCAGCATGGAACCCGGTGCGGTCTGCTCGAACAACTCGCTGCGCAGGCACACGATGGCAAGCGCATCGGCAACCGACAGCACGCCTGCAACGGCGGCGGCTGCATATTCGCCGGCGCTGTGCCCGATCACGGCTGCGGGCCGGATGCCCCAGCTGGCCCAGAGCCTGGCGATGGCGTACTCGAGCGTGAAGAGCGCGGGCATCGCATAGCTGGGCCTTTCCAGCAGCTGCGCGCAACGCACATCGTCCGGCGCCGCTTCGAACATCACGGCGCGAAGGTCGCGCGGAGCCTGCGCAGGCATGGTGGACAGGCACGCATCGACGGCTTCGCGAAATGCGGCGTGCACCAGCAGTTCACGCCCGGCGCCGGGGTAGTGCGCCCCGCCGCCGGGAAACATCATCACCACCGGCGGCGCATCGGTAGCCGCCTTGCCGCTCACGCAGCGCGCATGGCTGGGTGCCTGGAGCGCACTGCGCAAGCTTTTCGCGTCGGCCGCTGCAATGGCGCAGCGGTGCTCGAATGCGCGGCGTCCGACCTGCGTGGTGAACGCGGCGTCCGCCATGCGCAAGCCAGCGGGCGGTGCGGCGAGAAATTCGACCCACTTCGCCTTGAGCCGATCGAGCGAGGCTGCCGTGCGCGCGGAGAGCGTCACGACATGCAGCGCCGCATCGGGCGCCTGCTCATGCACGCGTGGGGCCTCTTCCACGATGACGTGGGCATTGGTGCCGCCCACGCCGAGCGAGTTGACGCCCGCGCGCCTGGGCAACTGCGAGCGAGCCCAGGGACGGTGCTGCGCCACGACATGGAACGGCGTGCCGGCCATGTCCAGGCGTGCATTGGGCTTGCTGAAGTTCAGGCTCGCGGGGATCAGGCCGTGGCGCATCGCCAAGGCGACCTTGATGAGCGAAGCTGCACCGGCGGCCGTGTCGAGGTGGCCGATATTGGTCTTGATGGAGCCGATGCCGCAGAACCCCTGCGCGCCGCTGGTGCCGTAGGCCTGCGACAGCGCAGCGATCTCGATCGGGTCGCCGACGGGCGTTCCGGTGCCGTGTGCCTCGATGTACGACACGCTGGCCGGATCGACGCCGGCCACGCCGAGGGCTTCGACGGCAGCGCGCGCCTGGCCGTCGACACTGGGCGCGAAGTAACCCGCCTTGCCCGAGCCGTCGTTGTTGACGGCCGAGCCGCGAATCACGGCATAGATGTTGTCGCCGTCGCGCATCGCATCTTCCAGGCGGCGCAGCACGACGATGGCAGCGCCGCTGCCAAAGACAGTGCCCGCGGCCGCATCGTCGAAGGCGCGGCAGTGGCCGTCGGGCGACATGATCTCGCCGGTGGCGAAGCGGTAGCCGCGCCGATGCGGCAGTTCGATGCTGGCACCACCGGCCAGCGCCATGTCGCACTCGCCCGACAACAGGCTTTGCGCCGCGACGTGCACGGCTACCAGAGATGTCGAGCAAGCCGTCTGAACCGAGATGCTCGGGCCCTTGAGGTCCAGCAGGTACGACACGCGCGAACAGAGAAAATCCTTGTCGTTGCCGGTATGGCGCAGCAGGAACATGCCCATCGACTTGATGAGTTCCGGGTTGGACAGCAGGTTGAACGGCAGGTAGGCCTGCATGCCGCAACCGCCGAACACACCGATGGCGCCCTTGAAGTTTTCGGGCATGTGACCCGCGTCTTCGAGCGCCTCCCACGCGCATTCGAGAAAGTGCCGGTGCTGGGGGTCCAGCACCGCTGCGTCGCGCTTGCTGAAGCCGAAGAAACCCGCATCGAACATTTCCATGTCGGGCAACACGAGGGTGGCACGCACATACGCGGGATCAGCCAGCTCTTCGTCCGATACGCCCGCTGCGCGCAGTTCTTCGTCGCTCGGCCATTGTGTTGCTTCGCGGCCGTGCTGCAGCAGCTCCCACAGCTGCGATGGCGTCGAGGCCGACGGAAACCGGCCCGCCATCCCGACGATCGCGATGCTGCCGGGTTCGACCTCTGCGGTCGGTGTCTGTGCAGGCGTCGTCATGGGTTCGACCGTCCGGTGATGGAAGCGCCGAGCGTGCGGGCACGCATGTGCCTGCGCGCATTGGCCCGGCTCATGCCGTCGTCAACGGCCGTGGTGATGGGCGCGTCGCCGCCCAGATGCACGGCGAGCGCGCGAATCGTCGGCAGGCGGAACATGTCGGTGATCGACACTTCGCGTCCGCACACTTCGCGCAAGCGCCGCTGCACGTGGACGACCAGCAGCGAATGACCGCCGAGGTCGAAGAAGTTGTCGTTCAGGCCCACCTGCTGCAGTCCGAGCGCTTCCTGCCAGATGCCGGCGATGGCCTGCTCCAGCTGGCTTTGCGGCGCTGCCTGCGCCTGCAGCACCGGCGCGGCCACCGGGTCGGGCAGGGCGTTGCGGTCGACCTTGCCGTTTGGCGTGAGTGGAAGCTGCGCGAGCAGCACCACGTGCTGGGGCACCATCACTTCGGGCAGCGACTGTGCGAGCGCCGTGCGAAGTGTCTCGATGGAGAGATTCACGCCCGGCTTCGGTGTCACGTAGGCCGCAATCCGTTTGTCGCCCGCGTCACTGTCATGGGCGACGACGACAGCCTGCTGCACGCCGGGCAGGGCGGCGAGGGCGCTTTCGATTTCTCCGAGTTCGATGCGATGTCCGCGAATCTTCACCTGGTGATCGATGCGCCCGAGAAATTCGAGCGAGCCGTCCGCATGGCGCCGCGCGAGGTCGCCCGTTCGGTAGAAGCGCCGGCCCCCGTGCACCACGAATCGCTCTGCATCGAGCTCGGGCCGCTGCCAGTAGCCTTGCGCCACACCGTCGCCGCCGATCAGCAGTTCGCCCGGCATGAGGGCGGGGCACTCGCCGCCCCAGGGGGCACGCAAGGCGAGCACCGTGTTCGCGATCGGTGTGCCCAGCGGCACGAACCCTTCGATGCTGTCGAGCTGGCAGGTCGTGGACCAGATGGTGGTTTCGGTCGGCCCATACATGTTGAGCAGTTGCCCGGGTACCAGTTCGCGCAGCTGCCGCGCAAGCTCCAGCGGCAACGCTTCCCCGCCCACCATGAGCACCCGAAGTTGTCCGAGCGCTCGGCGGCCGGCAGCGTCGGCCACCAGCATCGACGCCATCGAGGGCGTGCACTGCAGGTGCGTGACATCGTTGTTGACGATCTGTTCGGCCACCGAGATACGATGCTGTGAGCGGCGGCCTCCCCGCGCACTTTCCATCAGGCGCTTGAGGTGGTGCAGGTGAGCCAGCACCGTGTCGGTATCGACGCCGAAGTCGATCAGGCAGGCGATCTCGTCCACGCCGGCGGCCCCGATTTCGCCGACCCGTTGCAGACAGCGTTCGTGCGTGCCGAAAAGCGCGCTCGTGCCGTAGTAGCGGTTGAACGCGTGCTCCAGCAGGGCATCGAGTTCTTCGGCCGACAGCGGCTCTGCATCCATGACTTCGACCGGGCTGCGGCCGCCCTGCGCTGCGCGCTGCACAAAGGTCGGGAAGGACCAGGCGGCCTGCCGGATGATGTCCACGGAACTGCGCAGGTATTCCTTCATGGGGCCGCGCACCCGCTCTCGGACGGCATCGTCGTCGTCGCCGACAAAGGTGTGCAGCATCAGCGTCACATGACCCCGGCCCGGATGCCCGGCCTTGCGCCACGCCTCATGGTAGAGACGCACCTTCGCGGCTACCTCTTCCAGCGTCTGGCCCAGCAGGTGCGTGAGCAGGTTGCAGCCATGCTGCCCCGCCTGCTCGAAGGTTTCCGGGTTGCCGGCAGCAGTGAGCCAGACAGGCAGCTCCGGCTGTATCGGCCGGGGCAGGGTCGTGACTTCGACCGGCTTGCCGTGCGGACCGTCGAACGCAACCGCTTCGCCGCGCCACAGCCGCCGCACCACGTCGATGTTGGCCAGCATCAGGTTCTTGCGGTCCGCAAACGCTTGCGGCGAGATCACGAAATCGTTCGGTTGCCAGCCCGAGGCAAACGACACGCCGACGCGCCCCTGGGAAATGTTGTCCACGAAGGCCCACTCTTCGGCCACACGAATCGGGTGGTGCAGCGGCAGCACGCAGCTGCCCGCGCGAATCTGGATATGCGAGGTCGCCGCAGCCAGCGCTGCGCTGGTGACGGCAGGGTTGGGATAGAGCCCGCCGAACGCGTGGAAATGCCGCTCCGGTGTCCATACCGCCTTGAACCCGCCCTGGTCGGCGAACTTCGCCCCCTCCATCAGGAGCCGATAGCGGTCCTGCGCCCGCGAGGCATGGTCGCTCGCAAAATAAAAGAGGCTGAATTCGGGCCCGTCCACCTGGGCCGGTGCGCTGTTCGAATGCAGCACCACGGTCATGCCCCGGGTCAGCGTCCAGCACAGCTCCAGCACCGAAATGTCGAACGACAGGCTGGTGACCGCGAGCCACCGCGCAGGGCCGTCATGCGCGATGCGCGAATCCATTCCCGCGAAGAAGTTCATCACGTTGGCGTGCGTCACCACCACGCCCTTGGGCTTGCCGGTGGAACCCGAGGTGTAGATCAGGTAGGCCGCGGATCGAGGATCGGATTGAGCATCGGCCTGCAGGTCGCGTGGCGCGGCAGCTGGGGGTGCCGGATCCTGCGCTGTCACGGCAGCCAGGTCGAGTACCAGGTCCTCAGCCATGTCGAACTGCGCAGCGCAAACAGAGTCGGTCACGACCACCCGCGTTGCGCTATCGCCGATCATGAAACGGACGCGCTCGGCGGGGTATTCGGGGTCCAGCGGCAGGTAGGCGGCGCCGGCCTTGAGAATGCCCAGCACACCGGCCACCAGGTCCAGGCTGCGGGGCAGGCACAGGCCCACGATGTCGCCGGGGCGCACGCCGCGCTGAACCAGCGCGTGCGCTATGGCGTCAGCGCGCACCGCGAGATCGGCGTAGCGCAGGTCGGCGCCGTTGAAGCTGGCAGCCGTGCGGTCCGGCGTCCTTGCAGCCTGGCGATCGAATGCGGCGTGAATGGACTCTGCAGCCAGGGCCACGGCAGTGTCGTTGGACGAGGCCACCTGTTCGGCTTCATGCGGGGGAATCAGCGCGATGGTGTCGACAGCCGCGTCACCGCCATCGAAGGCGCCGATCCAGTGCGTGAGGTGCGACGCGAGAACACCCAGGGTCCCGGCACTGAACACGCTGTCACTGGAACGTACTTCGAGCTGGCCGTTCGCATCGCATGCCAGCAGCAGATCGAAGCCGCCCGCATTTTCGACGGGCGCAAGTGCCAGGCCGATCCGCAAGGGGGCCGCCTGGCGCTCGCCCAGGCGAAGGCGCAGGTCGCGCGGGCACGGCCCTGCAACGCGGCAGGCGGCGATGTCGCTGTCCACTGCCCGCACCAGGGACGCCTGCGAGGTGCCGGGCGCGATGTCCGCGTTCAGCGGCACCATCGCCGACAACCAGTTTTCCAGCCCGTGTGCCTGCGCAGCAAGTTCTGCATCGCCGTAAGCGATCGACACCCGCGCCTGGCCGGTGAGTGCGGCAAGCCAGGCCATGAACGCCGCAGCGGTCGTGGCGGCACGGGGCGCGGTGCCCAGGGCAACACGCAGGTCTGACGGCGCGGCTTGCGCTGCGGCCTGCATCTGGCGTGGATACGGCAGCTCCACGGGAGACAGCTCGCTCCATGCGCGCCGCCACCCGATTTCGCCCCTGGCGATGGCTGTGATGCGATCGGCAAACCGGTCCCGCACAGCCGGCGGCAGGGGTGGCAACACCTGTCCTGCCGCCACGCCGCCTACCCCGGCGTTGCCAAGGGCGTCGGTGCAGCCGCCCAGGCTCAGGTCGCCCAGTGCCGTCGCCACATGCAGCGTGTCGCCATCGACCCGCAGCACCGTTCCGGGTTCTGCGTACGAAGTGCGCGGCAAGGAGCTGGCGGTTCGCACCAGCAGGATGTCGGTGCCGGTCCACGCCTTGGGCAGTGCCAGTGGATTGGGGTAGGCGCCGTAGTCGAGCGCGCGCACCAGCGCGGCCAGTTCAGTCGCCGGCCGACGCCAGTCGAGCGTTCCCAGCGCCTCGGGTCGCAGGTCGCGCGCGAAGTACCTGCGCTCGTCCGATTGCGCGGTGAGCGCGAGCTCGCCACGCGCGATGTCCTGGGCGATTTCCTCGAACGCCGCCAGGCCCGCTTCGTAGCAACGCATGTTCAGGCCCAGCGCGGTCTCGTTTTCGGCGATATCGAAGGTGACCTGCCGCACGATCCGGCCGGCGTCGACCCGGGCCGTCATCTCATGCCAGGTGATGCCGTGGGTGTACTCGCGGGCCATCAGCGCCCAGCTCGTTGCATGCAGCCCCGCATAGCGTGGCAACGGTCCATCATGAAAGTTGATGGCCATCACGCGTGCCCTGCCGATGAGTTCGGCCTTGAGCACGTGGAGGTTGGCCACGCTGAAGAGATAGTCGAACGTGGTGCCGGCCAGCGCCAGCGGCGCGTCCGCACCAGCGTTCACCACGCTGACCTCGTTGGCCTGCGCCCACTGGAGCACCTGGTCGCTGCGGGTGGCGATGCGCTCGATCCGGTGGCCTGCGGCAAGCCACGCCTGCGCGCATCGCACCAGCAGGCTGCCGTCGCCTGTAAATACAGCGCTTGTACTTCTCATCGCCGTTCCTGACTGAAGGGGGGTTGCCTGAGAATTTCAGGCGGGTGCATGGTGTGCGTGCGCGGCTGCAAAAGCACCACCGTCGCGGCACAGTCGGCCTGCAGGTCGAGCGGGTGCCCAACGGCGCGGGCACCGCGCGCCTGCGAGCGTGCGGCCAGCGAGATGTCCATGCTTCCATCGTCCGCACTCGAAATGCGGATGCGCGGGTTGGCGGTGTCCAGCCCTTTGCCCTGGGCCTTCCAGAAAGCTTCCAGCGTTGTCCACTGCGCATGGAAGCAGCCGGTGTCGGCGCTTTCGATGAAGGGCTCGAGCAGTTCGTCGTGGCTCCAGGCATCGCCCAGCAATTCGATGTCGATGCCGACGGGGCCTGCGCGCGTGACGGCAACCGCGACGGCGCGGCGGGTGTGCGAATGGCTGAACTGAAGATCGCACGGCACCGGCGACAGCATGAAGGGTTTGCCCGATGCGTCTGCCCCGAAGTGCAGGTCGTACGGGGAAACGCCGAGCGCCGATGCCAGGGCCTGCCGGCGCAGCGCATGTGCCAGCACATAGGCGCATCGGTCTTCATCGAACCGGAAGCGATCGGCCTGCGCTGCCTCATGGCGGTCCAGCAGCGATTCCAGCCCGGCCCACTGCGGGGGTGCGACCTGCGCCGGCCGGGCTGTCCAGACATGTACTGCGTTTGCTTTCATGCCTGTTCAGTCGAGCAGCGCGCGGCGGATCGGTTCCACCCACGTGCCGCTCCTGGGCGAATAAACGCCGAAGGAGGATGCGAATTCCCAGTAGGCCCAGCTGATACCGCGCCGCTCGGCCTCGTCGCGAACCATGCGGGTGTAGGTCTCGCGCGACTTCATGTCGGCCTTTTCGTAGGCGCCAAACTCACCGAGGTGCAAGGGGTAGCCGCTGGCCCTGCTCCAGCGTTGCGCCGAATCGAGTGCATCGACCAGTGACTTGCGCTGGCCGGCATCGCAACAGGTGGTGCCCACTGGAAACGGCTTGGCCAGATGCTCCACGCCCTGGTGCGTGAAAGGAAAGGGATCGTAGTTGTGGATGGCGACGATCAGGTTGCGGTCCTGCGGCAGTTTGAGCCGGGGCAACTCGCTCACGTTGTTCCACTCGCCCGGGCCGATCAGCACCACGCGCGTCGGGTTCGTCGGCCGCACGGCCGCGAGCGTGCGCGCCGCGAGCTCGTTCCAGGTGTCTCCGGCGAGCCTTCCATGCGGCTCATTGAGCAGCTCGAACACGAGCCGCGGCGATCGGTCCTTGTAACGCACCGCGAGCTGCCGCCACATGTTGACCAGGCGCGCATCCGTCACGGCCGCATCGACGGCGGTCTCGTTGGGATGCAGCGGGTCGCCATGGATCTGGCTGTAGTGATGCATGTTGAGGATGACGTGCAGGCCCCGGGCCAGCAGGGCGTCGATCACCTTGTCCACCCGGGCGGCGAATGCCTCGTCGAGCTTTGCATCTGCGGAGGCGTCGGCGTGGTTGCTCCAGCGAACCGGAAGGCGCACGGTGTCGAACCTGCCTGCAATTTTCTCGACATAGTCCGGTTCGAACCTGACGCCCCAGTCGCCTTCACGCGGCGCGTCGAGCATGTTGCCCAGGTTGATGCCACGGCCCAGCGCCTGGGCCGTCCGGCAGGTCTGCGTGGAAACGGCGGCGCACGACGGAGCGGCTTTGGCCGATGCGGGCCGCGTCTGTGCCCGGGCAGGAGTCAATACGAACGCGAGCAGGGTAACCAACAGCGTCAACAGCAAGCTGATGTTTTTCATTGCGCTCATTTTGGCGTTCGAGACGCGACAGTGGGGGCGGCGCGACGCGTGTCACGGTGCCGTCCTACAGAGGATGTAAACGGCACGTTAACGCTCTGTGAAGCGCTTCATGAGAGGGCGCGAGCGTCCTACAAATGCTTGCCCAAGTATCTGACACGGCTGTGCCTCGCAGCCTTCTTACAGTGTTGGACGCCGCCACAAATCATTACCAACTTTCATCCGACCAGCCTTCATGTCTGCCTTGCTGAGCACCACCGAAAACGACCCTGCGCACTTCCTGAAGATCGCGAGCCAGGGCGCGGCCATCAGCACGCACCAGGACCTGTGGCGCTGGTTGCAGGGTGATGTACAGCAGTGGCTGCAGCACGACGCGATGCTGGTGGCGTGGGGTGACTTCCGTACATCGGCACTGCACTTCGACATCATCTCCAGCGAGCCGGGCCTGCGCTCGCATGACTGGACCATGCGCTCGCTCGCGCCATTGATCAGCTACTTTCGCGACTGCTGGATCGCGGCGCAGCAGCAGCCGTGCGATCTGGACCTCGGGTCGTGCGCCGATCTGGTGGCAGATGCGCGGCGCGATGCTGTTCCCGTTGAGAAACTCACCTGCATGAGCGGTGCACTGGTGCATGGCATCGCCGGCTCGCGCCATGGCAGCGACCGCATCTTCGCAGCGGTGTCGCGCGAACCGTTTTGCCGCCGAGGCGCCGGAACGGCACTCAAGCTGCTGGTGCCCTTCATGGATTGCGCGTTGCGCCGCATGCCGCCCGCCCCGGAGCGTGCCAGCCGCGATCGAAACAAGGCCGACCTCGATGCAGCGCGACTGGCAGCCTTGAGCGGGCGCGAGCGCCAGATCATGTCCTGGGTCGCGCTGGGCAAGACCAATCCCGAGATCGGCTCCATCCTGTCGATCAGCGAGTTCACGGTGAAAAACCACATGAAGAACATCTTCTGCAAGCTGGACGTGACCAACCGGGCGCAGGCGGTCTCCACGCTTTCAACCATCAGCGCGCACGCCTGAGGTCGGCGGCTGCTTACAGGGACTGCTGCGACTGTCCCACAAAACCCAACCTCAGCGGTTCTTACATTGATCACTCGCAAGATCCACTTTCTTACAACTGTCCACCAATCGGCGCACTCCCATGATCGAACCCCGTTCCGCGCTTCAGGTGCCTCACGTTCCCGCACACGCTTCCACCGCCGGTGCTGCTGCGCTTGCGCAGAGCCGCCTGCTGGTCGCGCTCGAGACGTTCCTGGAGCCGTTGTGCATCGTGCTCTCGCTCTGGGCGCTGGTCCTGATTTACGAGGGCCAGATCGGCCCCTCGTGGCTGGTCGCTTCGGTGGTCGCCTTCGCGCTCGCATTTCCCGGCCGCCAGCTGTTGCGCTCACCGCCCAACAAGGTGCTGGTGAGCATCCTGCTGGCCTGGGGATGGACGGCCGGTCTGCTACTGGCCATGGGTTTTGCCACCGACCAGATTCACCTGTTTTCAACCGAGGTGATCGTGCACTGGCTGTGGCTGGCACCCGCCTCGCAGCTGGTGACGCACTGGGCGTTGCGCTCGGTGGCGCCTCACCTCGTGCGGCTGCAAGGTCCCGCGCTTCGGGCCGTTGTCGTGGGTATGAACGACCAGGGCTGCATGCTGGCCGACCGCTTGTCGGACACGCCGTTCACGGGTGTGCAGCTGCTGGGATTCTTTGACGACCGCGAGCCGGACCGGCAGGTCGGACACGAGCGCCACCGCATGCTGGGCCGCATCCCCGAGATCGCCGCTTATGTGAAAGCCAACCGCGTTCAGCTGATCTATCTGTCGCTGCCCATGGCTTCGCAAAAACGGATCAAGGACCTGCTCGATGGGCTCAAGGACACCACCGCCTCGGTGTATTTCGTGCCTGACATGTTCGTCACCGACCTCATCCAGGGCCGGCCCGATTCGGTCTGCGGCATGCCGGTGATCTCGGTATGCGAGACGCCGTTTCGCGGGCCTGCAGGTGTGCTCAAGCGCGTGAGCGACATTGTCCTGTCGTCGATCATCCTGCTGCTGATTTCGCCCATCCTGCTGGGCATCGCGGCGGCGGTCAAACTCACGTCCAAAGGCCCGGCGATCTTCAAGCAGCGCCGCTATGGCCTCGATGGCGAGCAGATCGTTGTCTACAAGTTTCGTTCCATGACCGTCACCGAAGACGGCGACAAGGTGCAGCAGGCGACCAAGGGCGATGCACGCATCACGCGGCTCGGCGCGATTCTTCGCAAGACTTCGCTGGATGAACTGCCGCAGTTCATCAACGTCTTGCAGGGCCGCATGAGCATCGTGGGCCCACGGCCTCACGCCGTCGCGCACAACGAGATGTACCGCGGCCTCATCAAGAGCTACATGGTTCGTCACAAGGTCCGCCCGGGCATCACGGGCTGGGCGCAGGTCAACGGCTTTCGCGGTGAGACCGATTCCCTGGACAAGATGGAAGGGCGTATCCGCCTGGACCTGGACTACCTGCGCAACTGGTCGCTGCGCATGGACATGCTCATCATCCTGCGCACGATCAGGCTGGTGTTCAAGGACTCGGCCGCTTACTGAAACGATCAACCAGGCGCGAGGCCAACTTGAACAAATACCGAATTTCCATGATCACCATCGCCGTCCTGTCACTGCCTTGTGCAGTGCTGGGCCAGGAGGCTCCCGATCCCCTGCAATGGCGGGCATTCGGCGGCGTCGAATACGACACGAATGTGTTGCGTACCGCCAGCGCACAGGTGTCCGACACCGTGACGTCCGCAGGCCTGGGCCTGAAGTTCGACAAGCGCGTCGGGCTGCAGCGGTTTCGCGGCGATATCGAGGCGACAGCCTATCGCTACGACGATCTGTCGAGCCTGAACTACAACACCATCAATTACTCGGCAGCGTGGGACTGGCGCGTGGCGTCTGCGTTCCATGGCGTAGCCAGCGCCGACCGGCGGCAGTTTCGCGAAGTGACGACCGATTCGGTCACCGGCACCAACCGGATCGGACGGCGTACCGAGCGCAGCGAATTGCTCGATGCGGTCTATGACATCGACGGCGCATGGCGCGCGCTGGCCGGCGTGGCGCACACCCGTTCGAGCAGCACGGATCCCAACAGCTACGACGCCAGCCCCTCCATCAACACCGTGCACATCGGCGGCGGCTATGAGTTCGCGTCGGGCACCACCATGCAGCTGCGCTACAAGAACGGCGACGGGCATTACACGGCGTTGACGACGCCCGGTCCCAGCGATTTTCGGGACCGTGAGATCGAGTTCCTGCTGAAGTGGCCGATGGCCACCGGCAAGACCGCCGTGGAAGCGCGCCTGGCCCACATCGACCGCAGCAATGCAGGCGCGCCCCTGCGCGACTTCAGCGGCGTTGTCGGCGGCGTGACACTGGCCTGGGACATCACGGGCAAGACCCGGCTGGTGGCAGCCGCGTCACGCGACATGAGCGGCATCGGGCAGTCGCTGGGCGGGCATGTCGTGAGCGACCGCGTCTACCTGGCGCCGGTGTGGAAGGCCACGGCCAAGACCGCATTCAACCTGCGCTTTGAACACACACGCCGGCAATGGCGCGACACCCCGGCGGGCTCCCCCGACGCAGGCCGTGCCGAGACCATCCAGGTGATCGGTGCGGGCGTGGACTGGGAGCCGGTGCGCAACCTCGCCGTCACCGGCGGCGTGCGGCGCGAGCGCCTCCGATCGAGCATTGTCACCACGGGTTATCGCGCGACCGTCTATTCGGTCGGGCTGAAAGCCTATTTCTAAATTTCCAACCGGGAGAAATCTCATGCGCAACACGGTCTTGAAAACAGCCCTCTCCGTCGCCCTCGCAGCGTGCACCACGCTCGCCATGGCACAGACCCCAAAACCAGGTGACTACAGGCTGGCCGCCGGCGATTCCATCAGGGTGCAGGTCTACCAGAATCCGGACCTGACCGTGGAAGCACGCGTGTCCGAAAGCGGGACGGTGAACTACCCGCTGGTCGGCGGCGTCAACCTGGGCGGCCTGTCGATCGCAGAAGCAGAAGGCCGCATTGCTTCGGCGCTCAAGGCCCGCCAGATCCTGAAAGATCCCCAGGTCAACATCGTGCTGCAGCAGGTGCGCGGCAACCAGGTGTCGGTGCTGGGACAGGTGCAGCGGCCCGGGCGCTTCCCGCTCGAGACCATGAACGTGCGGGTGAGCGACATGCTCGCCGCAGCCGGCGGTGTCGCTCCCACGGGTGACGACCGGGTGGTCGTGACCGGCATGCGCGACGGCAAGCCGTTTCGCCGTGAAGTGGACGTCAACGCGATCTTCAGCGGCACGCGCCCGCAGGACGACATCGTCCTGACGGCAGGCGACACCATCTACGTGGCCAAGGCGCCGACCTATTACATCTATGGCGAGGCGCAGCGCCCCGGCCCTTATCGCGTCGAGCGCGGCATGACCGTGATGCAGGCCATCGCCGCCGGCGGCGGCGTGACCCCGCGTGGCAGCGAGCACCGCCTGCGCCTGCATCGCGCGGGCGCCGATGGAAACGTCTCGCAGATCGTGCCCCGCCTGACCGACGTGGTGCAGCCCGGCGACGTGCTGTACGTGCGCGAAAGCATTTTTTAAAAGGTCAGCCCGATGAGCCTGCACCAGCTACTTTCCATCCTGCGAGCGCGGCGCGCGGTCGCAGGCCTCATCCTGCTGACCACGCTGGCATTGGCGCTCGCGTGGATCTTCCTGCGTCCGGCCAGCTACACCGCGCGTGCCCCCGTCCTGGTGGACGTGCGGCTCGACCCGGTCGCAGGCAATCCCTACCAGGGCGGTCTTGCGCCGAGCTTCATGTCCACGCAGATCGACATCATCCGCAGTGAGCGCGTGGCGCAGGCGGTTGTTCGCAAGCTGCCCAGGGACCAGGCGCCGATGAATGCGCTTTGGGCCGAGGCCGGCAAGCGCGCCAACGGCCAGGCGTGGGTGGCCGATGCCATCAGCCAGCAGCTGGACGTCAAGCCGGCGCGCGAGAGCAACATCATCAATATTTCCTGGACCGGGCGCTCGCCTGCCGAAGCGGCGCGCGTGGCTAACGCATTCGCCGAGGCCTATCTCGATACCAGCCTTGAAATCAAGACCGATCCGGCCCGCAAATATGCGGTCTGGTTCGACGAACAGGTCAAGCTCGCCCGCGAGAAGCTGGAGCAGACGCAGGCACGCCTGTCGGACTTCCAGCAGAAGGCGGGCCTGTTTTCGGCCGACGGTCAGGGCGACTTCGAGACCGAGCGCCTGAAGGAGCTTTCGAGCCAGGTCATGGCGTCGCAGGTTCGCGGCGCCGGCGGCGGCTCGGCCAGTGCCGACAGCAGCCCGCTGGTGAACAACCTGCGCGCCGAAGTGGCGCGCATGGAAGCCAAGGTGCAGGAAAGCAGCGCAACCCTGGGCCCTGCCCATCCGACGATGCAGCAGCAGCAGGCGCAGCTCATGGCGATGCGCGGCCGTCTCGCCAGCGAGTCGCAGCGGGTCGGTGCTTCGGCCGGTGTGTCCCGCGATGCCGGCCGTGCCCGCGTGGCCTCGCTGGAGAAATCGCTCGCCGACCAGAAGACCCGCGTGCTGGCGCTCAACAAGCAACGCGGTGAGCTGAGCGTGCTTCAGCGCGATGTGGATACGGCCCAGAAGGCCTTCGAGACTGTCAGTGCCAGCGCGGCGCAATCGCACCTGCAAAGCATGACCAACCAGACCAACGTGATGCGCCTGGCCCCTGCGGTCGAGCCGCTGCAAAAGACCGGCCCGTCGGGTGCCCAGACACTGATCATCGCCATCGTGGCAGGAACCATCCTTTCCATCGCGGGCGCGCTGCTGCTGGAGCTGGGCAACCGCCGCATCCGGTCCGCGGAAGATCTGTCGACGGTGACGCAGCTGCCGATCCTGGCCACCGTTCCTGGCGGACGCCGCGCTGCAGGGCCGATGCGCCTGCCGTTCGCGCCCCGACTGGCGCTGGCAAACCGGAGTGCCCCCGCATGAACAGCCAGATCTATCCACTGCCTTCGCGGGCGGAATTCGACATCGTCCCGGCGACGCATGAAGCGGCGCTGCCCATCGGCGCCTTGCTGGTCAAGGCGGGCCGCCTGACCGAAGACAACGTGCAGCGCATCCTGGACTACCAGAAGAAGTCCGGGCTGCTGTTTGGCGAGTCGGGCGTGGCCATGGGGCTGCTGGCCGATGAAGATGTTCGCGCAGCGCTGGCCCTGCAGTTCGGGCAGACCTACGTTCCGCCCAATTCGGGGCTGGGCAGCGAGCTCGTCGCGGCAATCGATCCCAACAGCGACGCGGTGGAGCACCTGCGGGTGCTGCGCAGCCAGCTGATGCTGCGATGGTTCGAAAACGACGCGCGGCAGGCGGCGCTCGCAGTGGTGAGCGCAGGCTCGGGGGAAGGTCGCAGCTACATCGCGGCCAACCTGGCGGTGCTGTTTTCGCAGCTGGGCAAGCGCACGCTGCTGATCGACGCCGACATGCGCAAGCCCCGGCAGCACAAGATCTTTGCGCTGCCCGGCCGGGTGGGCCTTTCAACGGTGCTCTCGGGACGCGCGGGCTGGGACGCGGTCAATGAAATCAAGTCGCTGCCGTCCCTGTGGGTGCTGCCCGCAGGCGCGGTGCCGCCCAATCCGCAAGAGCTGCTCGCCGGCACCGGCTTTCCCCGGCTGATCGCGGCACTGCGTTCGACCTATGAGGTGATCCTGATCGACACGCCGCCCGCCACCCATTGGGCTGATGCCAGCACCATCGCGTCCCGTGCGGGTGCCGCCCTGATGGTGGCGTGCCGCGATGCGACTTCGGTGCCTCGCGTGGCCAAGGTGGCCGATGACCTGCGCCAGATCGGGGTCAGCGTCGTGGGTGCCGTGCTGAACAACGCGGAGATCGCATGAGCGCTGCGGCATCGGCCACGCAGGGCTGGCGACCGCGCTGGCACTCGCTGGTGCAAGGCGTCGTGCGCGTGCACTCCGATCACGGTGAGCAGCAACTGATCGACACGCTGACCCGACCGGCAGAGCCGCTGGTGGTGGCGTTCGTGAATGCGCACGCGATGAATTCAGTCGCGCACGATCCCCGGTTCTATCGCGCGCTGATGGAGTCCGACATCGTGCTGCGCGACGGCATAGGCATGGACATCCTGTTTCGCCTGCTCAACCAGGTGCCCGGGCTGAACCTGAACGGCACCGACCTGATCCCCAAGATCATCAGCCGCTATGCGGGCCGCCCGATCGCGCTGTTCGGCACCGAGGAGCCGTACCTGGGCAAGGCGCGCGACCGCGTGGTCGCGCAACTCGCGCCGGGCAGCGAATGCATCACCGCTCACGGCTTCCTGGAAGCGACCGAGTACCTGCGGCTTGCAGCGGCCCACAAGCCCGAGCTGATCGTGCTGGGCATGGGCATGCCCAGGCAGGAAGAGGTCGCGGTCATGCTGCGCGCCGCGCTGCACCATCCCTGCCTGATCGTCTGCGGCGGCGCCATCATCGACTTCATGGGCGGCAAGGCGACCCGTGCGCCGCAGTGGGTGCGCAGCGTTCACCTCGAATGGGCCTGGCGTCTGGCGCTGGAACCCAAGCGCCTCTTCCGGCGCTACGTGATGGGCAATCCCCTGTTCCTGGCACGCGCATTTACACTGGCTGCCATGTCCTCCAAGGCTGACCGCACAGCGACCTGAACGCATGAACATCCTTCTCACAGGCGGTGCTGGCTACATCGGCAGCCACACCGTCGTGGCGCTGCAGGAAGCCGGCTACACGCCCGTCGTCCTCGACAACTTCTCCAACAGCCACCCGGCGGTGCTGGCGCGCCTGCAACGCATCACCGGCAGCGAGGTCGTTTGCGAAACCGGCGACGTGCTCGACACGCCTTTCGTCGAGGAGGTGCTGCGCAGGCACCGGATCGCGGGCGTGATCCACCTGGCAGGCGACAAGGCCGTCGGCGAAAGCGTTGCAAAGCCGCTGAAGTACTACCGCAACAATCTCGTCGGGGCCATCAGCCTGATGCAGGCGATGGAAGCCGTCGATTGCAAGGTGCTGGTGTTCTCCAGCAGCGCCACCGTTTACGGCGACCCGGCGAGCGTGCCGATTGCAGAACACTTTCCGCGCAGCCACACCAATCCCTATGGCCACACCAAGCTGGTCATCGAGGACATGCTGGCCGCGCAATCGGCGGCTCGCCCCGACTGGAAGGTCGCGGTCCTGCGCTACTTCAACCCGGTGGGTGCGCACGCCTGCGGCCTGATCGGCGAAGACCCGTCAGGCATCCCCAACAACCTCATGCCCTACATCTCGCGCGTGGCGCTGGGCCAGCTGCCGTTCCTGCAGGTGTACGGCGGCGACTACCCGACGCCCGACGGCACCGGCGTGCGCGACTACATCCATGTGTGCGATCTGGCCGAAGGTCACGTCGCCGCCGTCAGGGCGCTGCTGGGCAACGGCGCGAGCATGCAAGTGAACCTGGGCACCGGACGCGGCTACAGCGTGCTCGAAGTCGTACGCGCTTTCGAGCAGGCGAGCGGCCGCCAGGTCAGTCATCGCATCGTCGCGCGCCGGCCCGGCGACGTGGCTCAGTGCTACGCCGATCCGGCGCTGGCGCGGCAGAAGCTGGGCTGGCAGGCGCAGCGCACGCTCCTGCAGATGTGTGAGGACGCCTGGCGCTGGCAGAGCGCCAATCCCCAGGGTTACCGGGACGACGCGCCAGTGCACTGACGCGGCGGTCGAGCGGCGACAATACGCCGCATGGAAGAAGCAACACCCCAACCATCGCGCCCGGCGCTGCCCGATCACCTTTCGGCGGACGCGCGCAGTCCGCATCACATCGCCGAATGCTTCGAGCATGACGTGGGCATTCTTTTCAACGGCAAGGAACGCCATGACGTGCAGGAGTACTGCATCAGCGAAGGGTGGATCAAGGTCCCTGCCGGCAAGACGGTGGACCGCAAGGGCTTTCCCGTCATGATCAAGCTCAAGGGCGCCGTGCAGGCCTTCTACAAGTAACGCGCAAGGCCCCAGGCCGGGTGCTCAGGCTTTCTTCGAAGCCGCGGAAATGCCGAAACACCGTTCGTGCATCTTCGCGATGCCTGCGAAGTAGCGGGCCAGCGAAAAGTGCTGGTCGTACAGCGCGCGGCCGTTGGTGCCCAGCGTTTCCATCAGGTCGCGGTCGGCCAGCACGGCCTGCAGTTCGCGGGCAATGCCGGGTACATCGCCCGGCTGGATGAAGCGCGTGTTGACGTTGTCGGTGAGCACCGCCGACACCTCGCCCACGGGCGTGCACACGACGGCGACACCGTTGGCGAGTGCCTCCAGGATGACCAGCGGCAGCACTTCGTCGTACGAGGGCAGCACCAGCACATCGGCCTGCGCCAGAAGGCTTGCGACCTGCGCCTGGTCGCACATGCCCTGGAACTTGACGATGCCATCGACGCCCAGCGCACGAGCCTGCGCCTCATAAGCGGCAATGTCGCCGCCGCCCGCCACCTTGACGCACAGGCGATCACGATCGAAGCCGGGCTGCGCGATAGCGGCGATCAGGTCGGCGACGCCCTTGAGCTTGTCCAGCCGCCCCAGGAAGAGCACGTTGCGCACTGCCTGCGGATCGAACGTGCGCCGCTGCGCCACCGGCTCGGGCACGCCGTTGTAGACCAGCTCGACGCGCTCGGGCGGAACACCCAGGTCTTCCAGCACGAACTTGTGCGCCGAAGGCCCCAGGACGACGACGCCGTCGGCCGCATTGAATACCCAGCGGGCGAACCACTGGAAGGGGCCCGGAATGCGGTGGTAGAAACTTTTCATCTGTGCATGCAGGTGCACGACCACCGGCACGCCGATGGCCTTGCAGAGCACCACGATCGTGCCCTTGCGGATCAGGCTCAGGCGCTCGGCCACGTTGACATGCACGCCGGCCAGCCGGCCGCTGATACGGCCCATGATGATCTTGAGCAGGGCCACGAACAGGAACCACGCCGAGAACACCGCGCGCCCGCCGCTGCGCGTGTCGAGCGGCCGCAGCTGCGCGGCGGTGGCAGGCGGCTTGGCGGCCTGCGACTGCACGAGGTAGTCGACGACCTTGTAGATGCCGCCGCACACCGGCGTCCAGGGGCTGGCCAGGTAGATGTAGCGTTGGCTGCGATCGGTCGCGGTGGCGTCCGTCTGCGTGAGGGGATTGGTTTGCATTTTGAGGCGACTAGCGGTACTGCTGCTCGGGGGCCAGGGACTGGATGGGATCTCGCGGGATATCGGCGGGTGCTTGCGCCTGCGGCTCGCGAACGATGTGACACGGGATGGGTGCCTGGGCGTTCTTGCGGGGCGTCAGGAAGCCGCGCACCATGCCGGCTGTGTAGAAGCACCACGAGGTCACTGAATACGCCGCGCGCGACCATGACTTCTTGCGCCAGGCCATCAGCACGAACGGCGCGGCCACGACGCCTGCCGCGAGCGCGAGCCGCGCGACGGGCGTAAGGGGCCAGAACGCAATCGAGAGGATCACCATCCACCACGCCAGCACGACGCAGTAGAGCCGCAGCTCGCGCATGTCGCGCAGCACCAGCTTCATGTGCGGCCTGCCGATGGCGCCGCGCACCAGTTCGCCAAGGCCATCGACGTAGCGCGTGCGCCAGCGGCGGCGCAGCAGCGCATAGGGCGGCGCGTCGTGGCCGTCATGGGTCACTGCATCGGCCGGTATGCGGCCCAGCTTCCAGCCGCAGGCGCGAAGGCGCACGGCCAGGTCGAACTCTTCGTAGCTGTGCAGGTTGCGATCCGACAGGAATCCCGCCTCTTCGATGGCGCGGCGGCGATAGAGGCCTCCGCCGTCGAGACGATCGACATCCCCGGGCGACATGTGAGGGGCTGCACGCAGCGCCCGCTCCCGGTACTCCAGGCTGGTGAGGTTCTGTTCGACCACCCGGCCGCCCACGCCGGCCACTTCCGGATGCTGCGCCAGGAAGCCCAGCGCCTCTTCGAGAAACCCCGGCACCATCTGCATGTCGCCGTCGAGCAGGTAGACGTATTCACCCAGCGAATGCTGGTAGCCCAGTTGGGGACCGACGCCGCAGCAGCGTTCGCCCGCGTTGGCCAGCCGCGCAACCCGGATCGGGTACTTCGACGCGAGTTCCACGGTGCGGTCGGTGGAGTGTCCGTCGGCCAGCACCACTTCGCCGCCGACTTCGCTGACGGCGCGCAGGCTGCTTTCGATGGCCGCTTCGATATGGGCCTGCTCGTTGTAGGCCTTGATGATGATCGACACGCGGCAAGGCCGTGACGATGCGGCGGGGCTCATGGGTGCGTTGCTCATGGATGGGTCCCCTGCTGCGAAAACACTTCGGAGCTGCGCAGGCGCCAGCGCTGCCACCTGCCGGCGAACTGCCCGGGCAGGAACAGCGCCATCAGCGCCGTGAGTTGCCAGCGTCGCCCGAGGGCGGCGTAACGCGCCTTGTAAAGCCAGTTGAGCGCCTCGCGCCGCTTGCCTGCGGCGAGCTGTTCGCGTGCGAGGGTGATTTCCTGCTGCGCCACGAACCACAGCGCGGAATTGCAGTGATGCCGGGGGATGGCGCCTTCGAGCGCGTCGCGTCGCATGCGTTCCAGGTAGGGCGCCAGCGTTCCTGCGCTGGCGCTCGCCAGGCCGCCTGCGACAGCAACCCGGTACGCGCCCAGCGCAGCGTGCGACAGCGCGATGGGCGACTGGTCGGACAGGCGAAACCACAGGTCCAGGTCTTCTCCATACGACTCGCCTTGCGGAAAGCACGGCTGCAATCGATGCAGCAACTCGGTCTTTGCGGCCACGGTGCCGGTGAAAAACGGCGGGCTCTTCATCCAGCGTGTGCGCAGGTCGGTGACCAGTTCCACCTCGCAAAATGTAGGCGGCACGTCCCATGGCTCGATCTCGACGCCATCGGGCTCGTCCATGCATCGAAACCCGGCGGCCAGCACCTGGGCTTGCGGATGGACGGCATGGGCGCGAGCCAGGAAGTTGAGCAGTTCGGGATGGTGCCAATCGTCGGCATCGAGAAACACCACCCAGTCGCCCTGCGCCATGGCGATGCCCCGATTGCGCGCGGCCGACACGCCAGCGTTTTTCTGGGTGACGACCTTGATTCGGTCGTCATCGATGGCGCGCACGATGTCCGCGCCGCCGTCCGACGAGCCGTCGTCCACGACGATGATTTCGTGCACCGGCAGCGTCTGCGCTAACGCGGAACGCACCGCGCCCTGGACGAAGCGGGCCTTGTTGTACAGGGGGATGACGACTGAGAACTTCATAGGGCGGCCCGGTAAAGGGGGGAGGGCTGTGGCGCGACGCGGGGCGAGCGCGCCCCGGCCGCAGCGGCAATGGTCACCAGCAGCAGCAAATGCGAAAAGAGCTCGTATCCGTAGCCCAGCAGCAGCAGGGGCACTTCGGTCATGGAGCGCAGGGCGAGCGCGACGAACAGCGCCAGGCTGAGGCCGCCGGTGTCGCGGGCATAACGGATCGACAGCGCCAGCAGGACGGCTGCGTAGAACAGCAGGCCGAATGCACCGACGCTGCCCGAGCGGGCCAGGGTGTCCATGAACTGGTTGTGCGCATTGGTGGCGTTGGGCATGTTGATGCTCGCGCGAAACGCGTCGTCCCACAGCAGCGGCCCGTATCCGAAAACCGGGCTGGCGCGCCACTCCTGCATCGCCACTTCCCAGATGCGATCGCGCCCGGTCATCGACATCAGCTGCGCGCCCTGGCTCGTGTCCAGCAAGCTGTCCGCGAACGAGGCGGCTTCGCCCGTGATCAGCAAGGCCCCCAGCACCGTGACGACGACGATGACGCCGGCGCATACCGCCACGGCGAACGCGCTCTGGCGTGGGTCGCCCATGCGCCGCCAGAAGCCCGAGCCGTGCCGCACGACCAGCACGCACGCGCTGCACAGGATGAAGGCGATCCATGCGGTCTTGGACTGCGCCATGAACAGCACGCCAAGTCCGAGCACCCAGGCCGCGGTGTTGAGCAGGCCGCTGCGGTAGCGGCGGTGCAGCAGCAGCAGCAGGCAGATCTGCGCGAACATGCCCAGCGCCACCGGGTGCGGCGCGAGGCCGCCCAGGCGCGGCAGTCCGGGGATGAGGCCTTGCGTGTACGACGAGTCCATCACCAGCGAAGGATTGACGGGAATCAGCAGCACGCCGGCAGCCAGCAGGATCACGAGCGCGTCGCGCGCTGTCTCCAGGATGCGGTCGCGCTCGGCCACGGTGGCCAGCATGACCGCGCCACCAATGGCAATGGTGTAGAGGTACTCGTGCGAAATCTGCGGATGCGCGCTGAACAGGGCAGTTGTCGCGACGGTGCACACCCAGTAGGTCAGGTAGGCCGCAGCCAGGAGCGGCGAGGGCAGGCCGCGTTTGAGCTTGTAGTGGTGAACGAGCCGCTCGGCCACCGCAATCATCAGCAACACCGACACCAGGCGCTGCAGCCACGGTGTGATCGCGTGCCTGCTGCCGGAGCCGTTGGCCAGTTCGAGGAACAGCGCCGACAGGTTGCGTCCTGACAGCAGCACGTCAATGGCGCCCAGGCCGATCATCGCCGCGATGATCCAGTGCAGGTATCCGGTCGAATCGCGCCGGATCATGGTTCAACGCCTTGCGGTTTGACCGGAGCGGCCATCGTGAGGCGAGCGCCCAGCCGGGGCGAGATGCGGCCGATGGCCACCAGTGCCGAGTCGCCGAGCAGCGTCGGGCGAACCATCAGCACGATCATCATCGTGAGCACGGCGCAACTCGCGCCGACCACCAGGCCTACGCCCGGAAAACGAACCGAAGACACAGCCAGCTGGCCCGCGATCACGGCCAGCGAACAGACAGCGGCCAGCGCGGCGCCGCGTGCGACCGACGGCAACACCTGGGTCCAGCGCAGTTGCAAGGCAGCGAGGGCCGCACCCACGATCACCAGCGCCCGCGCGTAGATGACCAGCGCCGAGACGATAGCCACTCCTTGAATGCCGGACGGGGCGAAGAACCACCAGGCAGGCGCGGCGACGGCCAGCAGCGGCAGTTGCAGCAGGTATTCCTGGTGGCGGCGGCCCGTGTTCCACAGCACCGGCGTGGACAGCCCCCAGCAGGCCCATGCCGGCAGGCACAGGAACAAGACGCTCAGCACCCAGGCCGAATCTGCCCAGGCCGGGCCGTACAGCAGGTTGACCAGGTCGGCAGAGAGCAGGGCGGCGACGAAGGCAACGGGTGTTGCCAGGACAAGGATGCAGGCCAGGCCCAGGAGCCAGCCCTGGCCCAGGCGGCGCGGGTCGTCCTGCAGCCTCGCGCCCGTCGCCAGGAAAGCAGGCTGCAAGGCACCGAGCAGCAGCTGGTTGGGGATGGAGGCGAGGTTGTACGCCATCGAATACAGGCCCACGAAGTGCGCGCTCAGTGCACGGCCGATGACCACGCGGTCGAGGTTCGACAGCAGCCAGTTCACGATGTTGGTGAAGAACACGGTGCGCCCCGTCTGCAGCGCCTCGGTGCCCCCGGCGTGACGCAATAGCGGCCGCACCGGATGCGGACGCGCGATGTAGGCTGCGATCAACACCACCGCTGCCTGCACCACGCAGGCCACGCCCAGCGACCACGCACCGTAGCCGGCCAGCGCCATCGGGATCCCGACGCCCAGGTAGCCCACGGCATAGCTGGCCAGCTGGATCAGGCCCAGCGTACGGAAATTGAGGTCGCGTTGCAGCAGGCAGGTGGCCGGCGCGCTGGCGGCGCCCAGGAAGCTGGCGAGCGACATCAGCTCGACCATCCCGCGTACCCGCGGCTCGTCGAAAAACAGTGCGATGGCCGGTGCGGCAGCGAACATCGCGCCAGCCGTCAGCAGGCCCGCGATGACCTGCCAGGTGAAGGAGAAGCGGATGTCGTCATCCGACACCTGCGGCAGCAGCATCAGATTCCAGCTGAAGCTGGCTCCGGAGAGAAAAGAAGCGAAGGTGAGAACCGTCAGGGCGATGCCATAGACACCAAAATTCTCCGGCCCCAGCATGCGGGCCAGCGCTATCTGGGAGCCCAGCTGCAGCACGAAGCGCGCGACCGTGGTCGCGGCGCTCCATTTCAACGCCCGCTCTGCGAGCGCGGCGAGCGAGCCCGTGGTCATCAGCTGGTGGAGCCGTATCGACGCAGTGCAATGCCGCTCATGAGCGCCAGGGCCGCCAGCACCATGCCGGCAGTTCCGCGCTGCTCATGGGGCAGGGTTTCATCCGGCGCGGACAAGGTTGCGCGCGCAACGTTGTCGCGCGCCAGCGGCGGTACGTCCGTCGTCGATGCAGCGGCCGCGGTGATCAGGCCGGGCCGTGCACTGGCCGGGTCCGCGGCACGCACCCTGGCTGCGCCGGCGCGCGCGGGTGTGACATGTGAAGGGTCTGCGCGATGCACCGCGGGTGCCGCCGAAGCGGGCTCGGCGAGGCTGTGCGCGCCGGCGGTGGTGGCGAAAACGCAAAGCACGATCGCAATCATTTGACTTTGCATGTGGGTACTCCTGGGACTGAAACTGCAACGGGTTGGTTGCCGCACGTGACGCCTTGTGTTGAACGTCCCTTACGGCAGGGCTTCAGTCATCCTAGAAACCGAATGCAACGTAATGTGTAGGACTTGGGCGAATGTTCAAGTGCGCTGTGGTGAAGCGCGTGTAACAGGCGGCGTGGATGGGTTCACCCAGCGCCGTGTCCACTCCCTGCCGGGCACCTCCACCCACCGGTAGGTGAGCGCGCTGAAAGCCAGCGTCATCCCCAGTACGACCGCATAGAACAGCGTGCCCTCCAGGTCGTTGCGGCCGAAGGCGAGCACGAACTGTCCGTTGCCAACGGGCATGGCTGTCCAGAGGTCCTGGCCGGCAATACGCTTGGCAATTCGCGGAAAAACCATGACGAAAAAGAAGTGCGTCATGTAGATCGAATACGACACCATCCCCAGCCATCGCAGCAGGGGCAGGCGAAGCAGCCGGCTGACCACGCCGCCCTCGATGGCGAACACGAGCACCGCAATCGCGAAGATGAATGGAGCGGTGAACGACCACACGCCTGTGCCGACAAGAGAAACGAAGGCAACAACCGTTGTGACCACCATCACTTCCAGCAAGCTCATCAGGATCGGTTTGCCGCCCGGGGCCGCTGCAGGCAGCGCCCGGTGGAGGCGAAAACAGGCAACGCCAAGCGCAAAACCGAAGACGCAGCGTATGAGTCCGTAGTCGTAGGTGGTGTCCATTCCCGTCTTCGACAGCAGCAGCAGTAACACGGGTGCCGCCAGCGCCGCAAGCAGCAGCATCCAGTTGCGCATGCCCAGCCACACGCTGACGAGCGCGAAGATCACGTAAGTCCACAGTTCGGTGGAGATCGACCAGGCCGGGCCGTTCCACGTCAGGCTGTCATGAATGTGGAGGCTCTGCACGAGCAGCAGGTTGGTGAAGATGGCCAGCGGATGTGTCTCGCCCGAAAACACGGAAGCGTCCGATCCGTCGGCTGCGCCCTTGAGCAGACGGAATGCTTCGTAGGCGACAAGCAGCGCCAGCATGAACAGGTGCAGCGGATACACGCGCCCCACCCGAAGGACCAGGAAACGCCTGACGCCTTCCCAGTTGCCCAGTCGCGTTGAATAGTTGCACGCAATAACGAAGCCCGAGAGCACGAAGAAGAAGTCGACGAAGAGATAACTGTTGCGTATCAGCCCCGACGTGTAGAGCGGGCTGAAGCCATGGAAGTGAAACAGCACGACCAGGCACGCGCAGATGCCTCGCCAGCCATCAAGTGCTTCGAACCGGTTGCCGGGAGTGGAAGGGGAAGATGCCATGGCGCGAGTGAAGTGGTGCGCGGATTCTCCCTGCGTTCAGGGCGCAACGGTGCTGGCTTTCGAGTGCTGTCTGGGTTGTCCTACAGCAGGGGTTTGAATCGGCCTCCTAGCATGGGTTTATGCGCTACAGCTCCAGCGAACACACCAATGTCCAGGCCGCCCAGGCGCAGGTTGCGCGCGCCGAGGCCGATTACCAGCGACTGCGCGCGGCGTATCTCGAACTGATGCGTGTGGACCCTACCCATGAGGTGGCGCTCGCGATGATCGGCGCCGACATGGACCGATCCCATGCGCACCTGCAAAGCCTGATCGGCCTGCCCAGCCTCCCGTTCACGCATGAACCCAGCACCGTGCTGCGCCGTGAGGCCGAACGCATCACCACGGGTCATGACGAACTATGATTGCCTATGCCACAGACCCGACGCTCTTTTCGCAGCAGCCACAGGGGCAGTTGCTGGACGACGGGTATTCGCCACCACGATCGTTGAACATGGCCACACATCCCGTCGAGCCCGAGCCGCTGCAACCCGGCGCTGAGCCTGAAGAACCCAACCCCACCCAGCTGCCGGTGCAGCCCGAGTTTGGTATTGCGTTGCCGCCTGCCGAGCCCGAAGACCCGGGTGTGACGCCGCCCACTGTCTGAGGAACCGCTCGTGAGCACGCCCGCCGCCTCACCGGTGCCCGCTGCGCCGACCTCCCCGCCCGCACACGCGCCCGCACATCCGCCCAAGCCCGTCGATCCCGAACCCCGGCAAGAGCCCGAAGATCCGGAAAAAGGCAGCGTGCCGAACCCGCCATCCGGCAAGAGCGATCATCCGGCCGGTTGATCCGGGTCTGTTTGCGCATCGCCGAGCATGGCTTGCGCATCGCCATCCGCGAATGGCACAGGTGTCGCCTTGGCCAGTGCCATCCAGACGCCGAACGGTATCGCGCTGCGCGTGCGCCGCTGCGCTGCCCTCGCCACCACCAGCCGCTCGCCTTCGACGACCATCACGCCGCATTCGACCGGCACTTCTTCGGGTTGACCGATGCAGCGGCCCTTCGCGTCGTTGCCCAAGACGTACCAGCACTCGCCCAGATCCAGGTACGACGCGCGCTTGGCCGCGTGCTTGAGGTCGCCGAGCAAATCAGCACGACGAACCTTGACCTCGTGGACGATGGGCTCGACGTAGTGGGCGACCGAGGTGTTGCGGATCGAGAAAACATCGGGCCTGGCGATGCACCACTTCAACGGCTTCGCCGGGTCGTCGTGAGGCACCTGCGCGCGCAGGCTGAGGCCCCGCCATGCAATGCGCCCGTTGCGTGTCATCTCCTGGGCGACCCGCGCGACCAGTGATTCGTGCGCCGAGAAGGCTGCGCGGTTGCTCACGAGCGTCGCTGCCAGCAATCGGACGCCCGCATCCGTGACCCGCAGCGACTCGTGGCCCGAAGGCGCGTGAATACGGTCCACCAGACCGGCAGCGAGCAGCTCGATTTCCAGCGGGTCCTGCGAGGGCCATCCGGCGGACCGGTAGATGTCACGCAAACGCCGTGCGTGCGCCTTGCCCAGCGACAGCGTTGGGGGCTGGGTGATGATGGGTTGGATGGGCGGGCTCATGCCGATTTCGATTGGCGGGTACTGCTGCGTGCGCTGGCAGTTTAGCGCGCAACGCACTGCGGCCAAGTGTGCGGTAGGTGCGCTCCGACGGGGGGTGGCGCTGTTGGCTGATTCGCCCGCTCCGGCACCTCC
This sequence comes from Pseudomonadota bacterium, assembly GCA_040386575.1. Lineage (GTDB taxonomy): Bacteria > Pseudomonadota > Gammaproteobacteria > Burkholderiales > Burkholderiaceae_C > Ramlibacter. Next base: position 16,769 of record JAZKFI010000032.1, on the reverse strand, counting down.
ACACAATGGCCCCATGCTAGAAAACGCCAAATACGGAATCACCGCTGTGCGCTACGCAGGCGCCGAAGTCATCGGAGCCATGATGGGCCTGATCGACGACAGCGAAACATGCTGGGATTTCAGCCCCATGCCTGCGCGCATCACCGAAGTGGTGGACAAGCTGATGGAAGGCGACACCGTCATCAGCCTGTTCCCCGGCCATGACGGGCGTCTGTCTGCGGGACCTATCGTGCTGGTGGACGTGCTGCCCGAAGGCACGGAGACACTGGCGCTCGACGACGAGCAATCCGGCCGTTGCCTTCGCGACCTGCCGCGGTTCTGAGAGCTCTCAGGCAGTCTTGGCCGGCGCTCGCCTGCCCAATGCCAGCAAGCCCGTTGACAGTGCCGTTCCACACACGATGACCGCGCCGCAGACCAGCATCCAGCTCGTGACATGCTCACCCAGGAACGCCACGCCGTAAATCACCGCGAACACCGGAAGGATGAACGTCACGGCGAGCGCGCGAGCGGCTCCGGCACGCTCGATCAGGCGAAAGTAAAGGATGTACGCCACGCCGGTGCAAAGCACACCCACTGCTGTCAGTGAAAGCCACGCCTGCAGGCCGGGCATCTGGTCCGGCCAGAAGATCGCGGCAGGGACCGCCAGCGCGAGCGTCGCGCCCAGCTGGCTGCCCGCCGCTATGACCAGAGCCGGCACACCGCCCAGGTATTTTTTGGCTGCGTTGGCTGAAACCGCGTAGCAGATCGTGGCCAGCAAGCAGGCGAGCACGGCGAACCCCGGCGCCACGCCGCTCGCATCGGGCTTGAACGTCGCCTTGTCCCACGAGAGCAGCGCGATGCCGATGAAGCCGATCGCCAGCCCCGCAAGGCGCGACGGTGTTGGCCTGTCCTTGAGCCACACCCATGCCACCAGCGCGCCGAAGAGCGGCACGGTTGCATTGAGGATCGCCGACATGCCGGTGGTGATCGAGAGCAGGGCAAACGCGAAGCACACGAAGGGCACGGCCGAGTTGAAGACGCCGATCAGGCAGATCAGCCTGCCGTCCTTGCGCAGTTGCCGACCCATGCCTCGCATCATCACGAGCGGCAACAGGAACGCGGTCGCGATTGCCACGCGCACGAAAGCAGTTGGAATCGCGCCGAACTCCACGACGCCGATGCGCGTGAAGAGAAACGAAGCGCCCCAGATCGCGCCCAGCAACAGAAATTCAACGATCCAGTGGTTCAAATCACGCCTTCGAGTTGCAGCAGTGCGCTCTTTCGTTCGAGCCCGCCAGCATAGCCCGTGAGCGATCCGTTGGCGCCCAGCACACGGTGGCAGGGCACGACGATGCTGACAGGATTGCGCCCGACCGCAGCGCCCACGGCACGCACCGCAGCGGGCTTGCCGATGGAGTGGCTGAGCAAGCCATAACTCGTGGTGCCGCCGCTGGGAATGCGCAGCAGCGCCTGCCACACCGATTGCTGGAATGCGGTGCCATGATGCAGGTCCAGCGGCATGTCGAATCGCGTTCGCTCGCCGCGGAAATATTCGTCCAGCTGCGATGTCGCCTGCGCGATGAGGGGATGGTCCTGCTGCACCTTCCAGCCGTCGCAATCGGGCATGTGCCGCTGGCCCTCGAACCACACGCCTGCGATGCCGCGCGCCGTGGCCGCGACGACCATTGGACCCAGCGGGCTCTGGTAGTGGGCCCGCACCATGGCTGTGTCGAATTTCATTTCTGGTCACTCCGGTTTCAAAGCGTCGCCCATGCGCGGATGACGGCGTAGCTGCGCCAGGGCTTCCAGGCTTGCGAGGCAGCCTCGGCAGCGCGAGCGCGGTTGGGTGCATCGAGAACGCCCAGCGATTTCTGCAGCGCGATGTCGCCTGCGGGAAACGCATCGGGCCAGCGAAGCGCGCGCATGGCGATGTATTGCGCTGTCCAGTCTCCGATGCCGGGCAGCTCCTTGAGCGCAGCAATCGTGGCCTGCACATCGGCGCCCCCATGCAGCTCGATGCGCCTGGACGCCACCGCTTGCGCGATCGCCACGATCGCTGCCTGCCGCTGCCTGACGATGCCCAGTTGCCCGAGCGCATCGCCGCTCGCTTCGGCCAGCGTTGCGGGTGACGGAAAGATACGGGTCAGCGCAGCAAAGGGCGTTGCGATCGGCTCGCCGAATCGCTCGACGAGGCGCTGGGCCAGCGTGCGCGCAGCCGCCACGGTGATCTGCTGGCCGAGCACGGCGCGAACCGCGAGTTCATAGCCGCTGACGGTGCCCGGCACGCGCAGGCCGTCACCCCCGGGAAAGCTCCCATGCAGCTGATCATTGATGGCTTGCGGATCGGCGTCGAGGTCGAGCAGGGCGCGAACGCGGTGTATCACCAGGGGCAACACTTCCCGCAGTGAATCCGAAATGCGCAGCGCGACCTGGTGCCGTTCTTCGTCAAAGCGCGCGTGGAGCCAGCCGCTGTACGGCTTGCCCGAAACATCGAGCGACCAGGTGCGCGCGACGCTGCGATCTTCGATGTCCACGTGTTCGATGCCGGTCATCGCGCGCTTGTGAAGAAACTGGAGCATCGAATGCACGTCGTAAGGCGGGCGGTAACCCAGGCGGATCGCAAAGCCTTCTTCTCCGGGCCTGGCCGCACCCGCGCGCCGCATCCCGGTCGGGTTCAGGCCGTAGTGCTCGACGAACGCTGCATTGAAGCGCCGCACGCTCGAATACCCACTGATGAGCGCGACCTGCGTGACCGGCAGGTTCGTGTCGGCCAGCAGTTGCTTGGCCGTGAGCAGGCGCCGGGTCTGCAGGTACTGGACGGGCGACACGCCGAACTGCGCCTCGAAGATGCGTCGAACGTGCCGGTCGCTCACGCCCAGCCGTGCGGCGAGCAATTGGGCAGTGGGTGGTTCACCGCCCCAGGCTTCGGGTTCGTCGAGCAGCCGCGCTGCCTGATGAGCCAGGATGTAGCTTGCGTCGTGGATCGACCATGTCACCGAATGCGGGGCGAGTTCGGGCCGGCAGCGCAGGCACGGCCTGAACCCTGCGCTCTCGGCTTGTGCGGCATGACCGAAGAAGCGGCAGTTCTCGCGCCGGGGCATGCGCACGCGGCAAACAGGCCGGCAATAGATTCCTGTAGAGGTCACGCCGATGAAAAAGCGGCCGTCGAATCGCGCGTCGCGCGTCTTCATCGCGAGGTAGCACGCATCGGGCTGCAAGGTGGATGCTGGCGATGTCATGAGGGCGATGATAAAGAGCCTGCTCAGCAGCACTGGCCGTTATCGGACATGTCCATCGCCCCTACAATTTCCCCATGCAACTCACACCCGCAATCTTCAAGGCTTACGACATCCGCGGCATCGTGCCCGCAACGTTGAATGATGAGGTGGCGCAGGCGCTGGGCAGGGCGTTCGGCGCTGCGGCGCTGGCCGAAGGCGAGACGACAGTTGCCGTGGGCAGGGACGGGCGCCTGAGCGGGCCGTCGCTGAGCGCCGCGCTCATCAGCGGCCTTGCGCAATCCGGTGTGAACGTGATCGACATCGGCCCCGCCACGACGCCCATGCTGTACTTCGCGGCGAGCACGCTGTGCACCAGCGGCATCCAGGTGACCGGCAGCCACAACCCCAGGGACTACAACGGCTTCAAGATGGTCCTGGCCGGACGCGCGATCTACGGCGACGAAATCCAGGCGCTGCGCGCGGCGATGGAGTCGGGCGCAGCAGCCGTTTCGCCGGCAAGGTCGGGCACGATCCGCAACATCAATGTTCTTGCACCTTACAGCGCCCGCATCCTTCAGGACGTCAAGCTCGCGCGGCGCATGAAGATCGTGGTCGATTCGGGCAATGGCATTGCCGGTGCTTCGGCGCCGGGCATTCTTCGCGCGCTCGGCTGCGAGGTGATCGAGCTCTTCAGCGAAGTCGACGGCACCTTTCCCAATCACCATCCCGACCCGAGCAAGCCCGAGAACCTCAAGGACCTGATCGCCGCGATCCAGGCGCATGACGCGGAGCTGGGTCTGGCGTTCGATGGCGATGGCGACCGGCTGGGCATCGTCACGCGCGGCGGCAACAACATCTACCCCGACCGCCAGATGATGCTGTTCGCGCGCGATGTGCTCTCGCGCGAACCGGGCGGCACGATCCTCTTCGACGTGAAGTGCACACAGCGCCTGGCGCCGGCAATCCGCGAGGCCGGCGGTGTGCCGCTCATGTACAAGACGGGCCACTCGCTCATCAAGGCGAAGATGAAGGAAGTCAATTCGCCGCTGGGTGGCGAGATGAGCGGCCATATCTTTTTCAAGGAGCGCTGGTTCGGTTTTGATGACGGCACTTATGCGGGTGCGCGCCTGCTCGAAATCCTGTCGAAGAGCGATGACCCGAGTGCCGTGCTCGATGGCTTGCCCACCAGCTTTTCCACGCCGGAGCTGAACGTGAAGTGTGAGGAGGGCGAGCCGCACACGCTCGTCAAGGAGCTGATCGCCACCGCGAAGTTCGATGCGCCCGCGCAGGTGTCGACCATCGATGGTGTTCGCGTCGATTGGCCCGATGGGTTCGGCCTGATCCGTGCGTCGAACACGACGCCTGTGCTGGTACTCAGATTCGAGGGGCATACGCCCGAGGCGATGCACCGGATCGAGCGCGAGATGCTGGCGCTGCTGCACAGCGTGAAGCCCGGTGCGCGGATTGAAGCGGCTGCGCATTGAAATCCCTGCGGCTGTTATGCCGGACCTGATCCGGCATCCACCGCGAAGCGGACACGGCGCCTGTTCGTCGATGGATTGCGGGTCAAGCCCGCAATGACAACCGGTATGGGCTGTCATGCCGGACCTGATCCGGCATCCACCGCGAAGCGGCGACGGCTGAGCAGGCACAATCGCGCGCTGTGAAGATCCTGATCGTCAAACTGTCCTCGCTCGGGGATGTGGTCCACGCCATGCCGGCGATACAGGACATTCGCCTCGCGTTACCCAACGCACAGATCGACTGGGTGGTCGAGCGCGGATTCGCACCGCTGGCGGCGCTGTGCGCGGGTGTGCGCCGCGTTATCCCCTGCGAATTGCGGCGCTGGAGAAAGTCTCCTTTGGGCAGCAAGACACGCAGCGAGTGGGCTGCCTTCAGGGACGACCTTCACCGGCAGGCCTATGACGCGGTCATCGACCTGCAGGGCCTGACCAAGTCGGCGCTGGTGTCTCGCATGGCAAAGCTCGCGCCCGCAGGCAAGCGATACGCCCTGGCCAACCAGACCGAAGGCTCCGGCTACGAAGCGCCCACGCGCTGGGTCGCAGACGTGGCGATTCGCATCGAGCCGCACATCCACGCCGTGGCCCGTTCGCGCGAGTTGTGCGCGAAGGCGCTGGGTTATTCGTTCCGGTCCGAGGTGCGCTATGGCCTGGGTTCCGTGTTGCCGCCATCCCGGGCCGACAGGTGCATTGCCCTGGTCCACGGCACCTCTCGTGCCGACAAGCTCTGGCCGGGCGCGAGGTGGGTGACGCTCGGCGAGCAGCTGATCGCGCAGGGCTTTAGCATCGGCCTGCCGCAGGGCAGCGCCGAAGAACATGAACGCGCCAATCGCATTGCAGCCGCGCTGGGCGGGCGCGCGCAGGTGTGGCCGCGCGAAGACCTGCGGTCGCTCACCGCGCGCCTTGCCGCGTGCGCGGGCGTCATCGGCGTTGACAGCGGGCTGAGTCATATCGCCGTGGCCCTCGATCTGCCGCACGTGCAGATCTACAACTTCGACACCGCCTGGCGCACCGGCCCGGTCGGCTCCGACCGGCAGCAGAGCGTGTTCGCATCACCCGCGCCATCGCTCGAAGACGTCTGGAACGCGTGGTTGCGCGTGCGCCCATGATGCGTGCGCTGTACTCGCTCGTCGTCAGGGCAGCGCAGCCGTTTCTCCGGCGCAAGCTGGTGCGCCGCGGCGCTGCGGAGCCCGGTTACCTGCAGGCGGTCGAAGAGCGGTTCGGTCAGTATGCGAAGCCCGCGCTGCCCGGCGCGATCTGGATTCATGCGGTGTCGCTCGGGGAAACTCGCGCGGCCGGCATCCTCATTGGCGAGTTGCGCAGGCGCAAGCCCGGCACACGCATCCTGCTCACGCACGGCACGGCGACCGGGCGTGCCGAGGGCGAGCGCCTCCTGCGGCCCGGCGACGAGCAAAGCTGGCTGCCCTGGGATACGCCACAGGCCGTGAAGCGATTCCTGCTGCACTACCAGCCGGCGGCTGGCGTGCTGATGGAAACGGAGATATGGCCCAACCTCGTGGCAGCAGCCCGTGCGCACGGTTTGCCGCTGGTGCTGGCCAATGCGCGCATGAGCGCGAAGTCGCTCGCCGGCACGCGCAGGCTTGCGTGGCTGTCGCGTCCGGCTTATCAATCGCTTGACGCCGTATGGGCGCAAACCGAATCCGATGCGCAGCGGCTCGCGCAGGCCGGCGCTACTGTCAAAGGCATTTTCGGCAACCTGAAATTCGACGCTGCGCCCGACGAAGCGATGCTCGATCGCGGGCGGCAATGGCGCGCCGCTTCAAAGCGGCCCGTGGTGATGTTCGCGAGTTCGCGAGAAGGTGAAGAGGCGCAGTTGCTTCGCGCATTGGGGGCGCGGGTTGCAGCCCGGCACACCGTGCAGTGGCTGATCGTTCCGCGCCATCCGCAGCGCTTCGATGAGGTCGCTGCACTGGTCAGGCAAGCCGGCCTGACTGTGTCGCGCCGCAGCGAATGGGGCGCGCAGCCGGCGCCCGCCGATGTGTGGATCGGCGACTCGCTGGGCGAGATGACGCTGTACTACGGCATGGCCGATGTTGCGATGCTCGGTGGCAGCTTCGAGCCGCTGGGCGGACAGAACCTGATTGAAGCGGCAGCGTGCGGCTGCCCGGTGGTGATGGGGCTGCATACGTTCAACTTCGAAGAGGCGGCGCAGCTCGCTGAAGAAGCAGGCGCCGCGCTGCGTGTTGATGACATCGAAGCAGGTGTGGAACGCGCGATCGCGTTGTGCCTGGACCCCGCGCAACGTGCACGCGTGGCCGCTGCCGCGCTTTCGTTCGCGGCGAGTCACAAAGGCGCAGCCGGCAAGACGGCAGACGCGGTGTTGGCGCTAGTTCCGGATTGATCACTGTGGCTGTCATGCCGGGCCTGACCCGGCATCCACCGCGCAGCGGCAGCGGCCGTTGAAGACATGGATTGCGGGGGATTCGAACGGCCCCTTCGGTCTCGGTCCGCAATGACAGCCCGCTCGTTGTCGCCCCCCTTGCTCATCCATGGAATATGGTCCATGCTGCGCGTTCGGATGGTGACAAGAGGAGCAACAAACATGCGCATGGGCAACATCGCCTTGATGCTCGCCGTCCTGCTGGCGGTGAGTGGCTGCGGAGGCGGCAAGACCAGCGTGGCGCAAGCCCCTTCGCCATCCAGCGGACAGGTTGGCGCAGCCACGGCGCCCCTGGGCATGACGCGCTTTGCGGCGGCGCGGGCGGCCGACCAGGTGAGCTTCGGCGCGACGCCAGCGCTGGTGGACAGCCTGGCGCAGCAGGGGCTCGATGCCTGGATCACCGGGCAGATGGCGCTGCCACCCACGCAGATGTCCCCGCCGTCATTCCTGCGCACCTACAACAGCAACGACCCGACGGCTTCGACGCAGGCGTTCAACTGGCCGGTCAACCAGTTCCTGACCAACGCGGTATCCGGCCCGGACCAGTTGCGCCTTCGCGTGTCATGGGCCCTGTTCCAGTTCATCCCGATCAATGGCAAGGTGCCGCCGTATTCGCACACGCAGTACTACAACCTGCTGCAACGGCACGCCTTCGGCAATTACGGCGATTTCATCCGCGAGCTGACCATCCACCCGGCGATGGGCGCGTTCCTGGACAACGTGCAGAACCGGCCGACCTCCGACCAGTGCCCCAGTTGCGCGCCCAACGAAAACTATGCGCGCGAGTTGATGCAGCTGTTCACGCTCGGCGTCGTCAAGCTCAATGCCGACGGCACCACCGTTCGCGACGGACAGGGCAAGCCGGTCGAGACGTATTCACAGGAAGACGTCGAAGAACTCGCCGCCGCGCTGACCGGCTGGATGTTCTCGCAGGTGGGGGCGCCCATGCCCTCGCAGGACTGGCTCAATGCGGGCTATCCCATGGTTCCCGAAACCTGGCCGCCACTGCACGACAGCAATGCCAAGACGATCATGGGAACGGTTTTCCCCGCCGGCAAGACCGCGCCGCAAGAACTCGATGCGGTGGTCGCGTTGCTGATGGCCCATCCCAACATCGGACCGTTCGTCAGCCAGCGCCTGATCCAGCACCTGGTCACGAGCAACCCGACACCCGCCTATGTCGGCCGCGTTGCAGCCGTGTTCCGCAACAACGGGCAGGGCGTTGCAGGCGACATGAAGGCCATCATCCGTGCGATCCTGATGGACGTCGAAGCGCGCAGGGGCGATGTGCCCGGCGCGGACACGACCCGCTTTGGCAAATTCCGCGAGCCGATGCTCTGGTACACCGGCATGCTGCGCGGCCTGGGCTGCACCCAGAACCTCACCAATCCGAATGGGCCCTGGGCGATGGGGCCGAACAGCCAGATGCCTTTCAATCCGCCCAGCGTGTTCAGCTACTACCTGCCGACGGACCGCGCGCCCGGGAGCAACCTGCTGGCGCCCGAACAGAAGATCGTGAATGCCAGTGAATTGACGCAGCGGCTGGGCAGCATGGGCTGGCAGCTGCAGCAGGGCGCCGGCGCTGCCTCGGGCTGCGACACGAATTCGCTCGGACAGGCATTCGCGCTGTCGCCTCGCACGCTCATCGACCAGATCAGCCTGCGCTGGTTCCGTGGAGCGATGCCGCCGACGCTGCGCAGCAACCTGCAGACGCTCGCCACCGGTCAGAACCTGGGCACCGATGCCACCTCGAACGCCCTGGTGCTCACCCAATATGCCCTGACCACGCCTTTCTACGGAGTCATCAAATGAAGCGCCGCGACTTCCTCAGATATGCGGCCGGCGTCCCGGCGCTGGGCGGCATCACCACGGCGGGCCTGCTCGGCGCATCGGGTGCGGGCATTGCCGCCGGCGGCGACTACAAGGCGCTCGTGTGCGTCTTTCTCAACGGCGGCAACGACGGCAACAACGTCGTCATTCCCACCGACGGGGCGTACAACGATTACAGCGCGGGCCGCTACGACCTCACCTTGCCTAAGAACAGCCTCATCGCGCTCAATGGCAGCAGTGCGGGCCACACGCTGGGCGTGCATCCGGCACTCGCGCCGATGGCAACGCTCTACAACCAGCAGCGGCTGGCGTTCATCGCCAATGCAGGGCCCCTCATCGCGCCGACGACTGCAGCGCAGGTGCTCGACCACACCGGCGCGTTGCCGCCTTTCCTGCTGTCCCACAGCGACCAGGTTGCCATGCAGCAAGGCTGGGGGGGTGATGAAGATGGCAGCGGCTGGGCCGGGCGTGGGCTGGAGCTCTTGCCACAGGCGCTTCGCAACAACCTCAATGCCGTCACCATGGACAACCAGCGCACGCTGGTGCTGGGCCGCGAGTCGCGGGTCGCATTCATGAATGCAGGCGGGTTGCGCTACTGGGGCCCGGCGGACCTGGCGCAGCCGTCGGCCGAGTGGACGCAGACGGTCAACCGCATGGCCCAGTGGCAGTTCGCCAATGAGTACGAGGCTGAATACTCCAGCACCTTCGGCGGTGCGGTGCGCGACTCCACACTCATCACGCAGGCCATGCTGCAGGCGCAGACACCGCAGGGAAATTTCGGCAGCACCTACCTGGGCACCAACCTGAAGTCGCTGGCATCGGTGCTTCCGGTGTTTCGCAGCCAGGGTTTGCGCAGGCAGGTGTTCCTGGTCAACTGGGGCTCGTTCGACACGCATTCGGCCCAGCGCGGCAGCGGCCCCATGACACAGGACACGCAGCTTGCGGAACTGGCCGGTGCCCTGGCCGCTTTCGACCAGGCCAACATCGCATCGGGTGTCGGGCAGGAGGTCACGACGCTGGTGATGTCGGACTTCGGCCGCACGCTCAAGCCCGCATCGGGCGGTGGCAGCGACCATTCGTGGGGCAACAACTGGTGGGTGATGGGAGGCGCGGTTGCGGGCGGCCAGGTTTATGGGCAGTTTCCGTCTCTGGTGCTGGGCGGCATCGACGACTTCGACCGTGCGGGCGAGGGGCGCTTCGTGCCCACGACGTCGTCCGACCAGGTCGGCGCGACGCTGATGCAGTGGCTCGGGCTGGAGGCGGCGAACGTGCCTGCCGTGTTCCCGAATCTCGCCAACTTCCAGCTGAAGAACCTCGGGTTCATGGCGTCATGACAACCGGTCAGCACAACGGGAATCCATCATGAGCGATGTGAACGGAACACCCCAGGCGGATGTCTACATCCAGGCTTCGCCGATCGACGGCGACTGGATCAATTACTTCGGGCTGGGCGGCAACGACACCGTCAAGATGTACCAGGGCCAGGTCATCGGCGGCGCAGGCAACGATTACATCGAGCACTTGCCTTCCGACGACTGGTGGCGCTCGCTGGCAGTGGCTTACTGGGATTCGCAGAACGGCGCGACAGTGGACCTGCAGGCAGGCTATGCGATCGACGGCTGGGGCAGCACCGACACGCTGGTCGGCGTGGACGACGCCCACGGCGGCGGTGGCAACGACCACTTCTACGGCACGGCAGGGACCAACCGCTTCAGCGGCGGCGGCGGCCGGGACACGATAGACGGGCGTGGCGGCATCGACTACCTGGTGCTGCCCTGGGTCGCAGGCGGCCCCCGCACCATCGAGGAGTTCGACATCCAGGTGTCCACCGATGGGCACACGGCCGTCATCACTTCGCCGCTGGATGCCAATTTCCGCATTGACCTCACCGACGTCGAACGCATCGCGTCGGACTGGAGCCAGCCCTATCACGCCATCGGCGAATTCATCGACCCGCTGGACCTGGCGCAGGTCGGGCTGACGGCGGCCGCGGCGCAGCGCTGGAACGCGCCGGGCGCAGTCGGCACTGCTGTGTCGGTGAGCTTCAGTTTCGTGGAGCAGGCGCCGGCGCTGGGCATGGGCTCGGTGGGATTTCGCGCATTCACGCCGCAAGAGCGCGACACGGTGCGCGCGATCCTGGCGTCGGTGAGCGCGGTGACGCACATCACCTTTGCGGAGGCCAACGAGGCGAGCGGTCCCGCCGGCCAGATGCGCTTTGGCATCAGCCAGCAGGTTGCGACCAAGGGTGTGGCCTACGCGCCATCTGTGACGCCGGGAACGCCAGGCGACGTCTGGATGGACGTGGAGTCGATGACGCTGCTCACCGCGGGCAGCGAAGGCTACGCGGCGCTGATGCACGAGATCGGCCATGCCCTGGGGCTGCGCCATCCGCGCAATGTGGATGTCGGCGACGCCTGGGCCGCGCAGTGGCGCGAGGAAGACGACGTCTCCAGCCTGACCGTCATGTCCGACACACCGTCGGTCGATGGCCTCTTTCGCGCCGACTGGGGCGTGATGGACGTGGCGGCCTTGCGTTACCTCTATGGCACCACCGCAGTCTCAACGGGTGACTCCGTGCACAGCATCAGCGCCGATGCAGCGGGCCAGCGCAGCCTGCTCGACGACGGCGGCATCGACACCCTCGATGCATCCGCTTCGGCGGTCGGTGTGGTGCTCGATCTCACGCCCAGCCACCGCAGCAGCGTGGGTGTCACGGCGCAGGGACTCGTCGCCGTCGATAACCTGTCGATCGGCTTGGGCACGTGGATAGAGCGGGCCGTCGGGTCCGACCACGACGACGTGCTGATCGGCAACTCACTCGCGAACCAGCTCACGGGCGGGCTGGGCAACGACGACATGAATGGCGCAGATGGCATCGACACGGCGGTGTTCGCAGGGCTGAAGTCAGCCTATGCCCTGACCGAGGCATTCGGCTATCGCTACGTGACGGCCCATGACGGCATCTCGGGATTCGACACGCTCGCCAACATCGAGCGCATGCAGTTCGACGATGTGTCGGTCGCCTTCGACGTCGATGGCAACCCGGGCGATTGGGTGAAGGTGCTGGGTGCCGTAGGCGGCGCTTCCGTTGCGGCCAGCGAGTATTTCCGCGGCGTGGGCATCGGCTATCTCGATGGCGGCTTGCCGCTGGATGTGCTGACCGGCGGGGCGCTGGAGCTGATCCTGGGTGCCGGCGCATCGGCACAAGCCGTGGTGACGCTGGTGTACATGGGCATCGCGGGCTTTGCACCGAATGCGCAGGACCTCGCGTACTACTCGGACCTGATCGACACCGGAGCCGTCAGCCGCGAGCAGTTCGTGCTGATCGCGTCCGACCTCTCGTACAACCTGGACAACATCGGATTCACCGGCCTTGCGGCCAGCGGAATCACCTATCTCGTCTGACTACCTCGTCTGGTACGCCACGCGCGCCGGGGCAACGAGCGTGTTCAGGCGTGCCAGGTCTTCCGGCAGCAAGGTGCCGTTGGCCTGCCGCAGGCGCAGGTGGCCGAGCAGGACGTTGTAGCGGGCCTGCGCCAGGTCGCGCTTGGTCTGGAACAGCTGGCTCTGCGAATTGAGCACGTCGATGTTGATGCGCACGCCCACCTGGTAGCCCAGGCGGTTGGCTTCCAGCGCGCTCTGGCTGGACGCTTCTGCTGCTTCGAGTGCCTTGACCTGTCCCTGGCCCGAGACCAGGCCGAAGAACGCTGTGCGGGTGGCCTGCGCGACTGCGCGGCGTACGCCTTCGAGATCGGCTTGCGCCTTTTCTTCGAGCGACAGCGTTTCGCGGATGCGGTTCTGGGTCGAGAAACCTGCAAACAGCGGCACGTTGAGCGCGATCCCGATCGCGCCATTGTTGCTGCGCGTGCCTGCCGGAACGCTGACGTTGCCGCTGGGGTTGCGGGTGATGTTGTAGCTGGCCGTGAGGTCGAGCGTCGGCAAGTGGCCGGCCTTGGCCTTTTGGGTTTCGAGCTGCGCGATCTCCACGGCCGTCTTGGCCTGCTGGATCGCCGGGCTGCTTTCTTCGCCCTGCTGAACCCACACGTTCACGTCGGGTGGCACGGGGCCGGGCACATTGACCGGCAGCACCAGCGGATCGGGCTTCACGTCGGGCTTGCCGACCAGCGAGTCGAGCGCGAGCTTCTTGACGCGCAGGTCGTTCTCGGCGGCGATCTCCTGCGCGATCACCAGATCGAACCGGGCCTGGGCTTCACGCGTGTCGGTGATGGTCGAGGTGCCGACTTCGAAGTTGCGCTTGGCCGATGCCAGCTGCTCGCCGACTGCAGACTTCTGCGCGCGCACAAAGGCCAGCGTGTCGCCGGCGGCCAGCACATCGAAGTAGGCCTGGCTCACGCGGATGATGAGGTCCTGGCTGGCGGTGGACAGCACGGCCTGCGCCAGTTCCACCTGCCGCTTGCCTTGCTCCCAGGTTGCCACGTTCGCCGGGCGAAACAGCGGCTGCGAGGCGCTGATGGTTGCGCTTTGCGTGCCGAAGCTGCGGTCGATGGCGGGCACCGTGCTATCGAAATTGGAGCGCGTCACGCCTGCGGACAGGCCTGCGGTGGGCAGCAGCGCGGCCTTGGCCTGCTCCGCGCGAAAGAGGTTGGCGTCGTACTGCGCCTTGGCCGATTGCCAGGTGGCGTCGTAGGCGCGCGCCGATTCGTAGAGTTGCAGCAGGTTCTCGGCGTTGGCGGGTTGCGCAAACGCGGCAGCGAGCAGGAAAACACTCAGATAACCGGCTGTCATGCCGGACTTGATCCGGCATCCACCGCGAAGCGGCAACTGCGCTTGATCGGAAATGGATTGCGGATCAAGTCCGCAATGACAGCCGGAGGCGAGAGGCGCCAACTTGAAGTTCGGCCGCGACGATTTCATGGGGTGAGTCCTTGACCTTGGGTTTTGCTCGTTTGTCCGGATTCAGTAGCGGGCGACTGCCGCATCGAGTTCCTGTGACCAGGCATCGATACCGCCGGCGATGTTGGCAACGCTGGCGAAACCGTTGCCGGCCAGGAACATGGCCACGCGCTGGCTGCGCGCGCCATGGTGGCAGAGCACCGCTACTGGCTGGTTCGGATCGAGCTCGGCTAACCGGGCCGGCACGTCCATCATTGGAATTGTCTTGACGTTGAAACCTTCGGTCGCCACGCGGGCGACCTGCAGCTCCGCGGGTTCGCGAACATCGAGCACCAGTGCAGTGCCGCCCTGGGAAGCGATCCAGTCGCGAAGCGATGCGGGCCTGACCTGCTCGATCATGTGTTGGAGTCCTAGAACTGGAACCGCGAAGGTTCCGGGAAATTAAGAAGGCGCGGCGCGAGGGTGTCCCAGGGCTGGGTCGTCGTGTAAGACGTCTCGCTGTCGCGGGTGATGAAGGTGGCGCGCATGACAGGCTCCGAGCCGACGATGGCTGCCAGCCTGCCGCCCACCTTGAGCTGCGCGAGCAGGGCGGGCGGCACTTCGGCCACCGAGCCGCTCAGCACGATCACGTCGAAGGGCGCTTCACCGGAAAGACCCCGGGAGCCGTCGGCTTCGCGCACTTCGGCATTGGAAACGCCTGCGCGCTGGAGGTTCTCACGGGCCATGCGGGCGAGTTCCGGGTTGATCTCCAGCGAAATCACGCGCTGGGCGCGAGCCGCCAGCAGCGAGGCCATGTAGCCGGAGCCGGCGCCGACTTCCAGCACCTTGTCGGTCGGTCGGATGTGCAGGTCCTGCAGGATGCGCGCTTCGACCTTGGGCTCGAGCATGCTGCGGCCGTGCTGCATGTCGGCATCGCCCGAACCCAGCAGGGGGATCTGCATGTCGACGAAGGCCAGCGCCTTGTGGGCGAGCGGGACGAAGTTTTCGCGGCGAGACACAGCCAGCAGGGCCAGGATGTCGAGGTCGAGCACATCCCAGGGGCGGATCTGCTGCTCGATCATGTTGAAGCGTGCGCGTTCGAGGTCGGAAGGGGCGGTCATGGGCAATCCGGGACAGTTCAGGACAAACCGTCGATTTTAGAGGCGGGCAGGGGCCGGGCGCCGCTGCCGCCGGAACCGGGGCCGCTGGCCTCGGTGCCCGCGCGGCTGAAGCGCCGCCTGGCCCACATCGCGAGGTCATCGAGGTAGCAGTACACAACCGGCACGACGACCAGCGTCAAGAGCGATGAAGTGATGACGCCGCCGATGACGGCCTGGCCCATGGGCGCGCGCTGCTCGGAGCCTTCGGTCAGTGCGAAGGCCAGCGGCACCATGCCGAAGATCATCGCCAGCGTGGTCATGAGGATGGGGCGCAAGCGCACCTTGGCGGCCATCAGCAGGGCTTCGGAGCGTTCCATGCCTTCGTCACGCATTCGTATCGCGAAGTCCACCAGCAAGATGGCGTTCTTGGTCACCAGCCCCATCAGCATCACGACGCCGATGATGGAGAACATCGACAGCGACGAGCGGAACATGAGCAGGGCCAGCACCACGCCGATGAGCGTCAGCGGCAGGGACGTCATCAGCGCCAGCGGCTGCAGGAAGCTCCTGAACTGGCTGGCCAGGATCATGTAGATGAAGATCACGCCCATCGCCAGGGCCGAGACCGCGTAGCCGAAGGACTCCGCCATGTTCTTGGTGGAGCCGCTGAACTGGTAGCGGTAGCCCGGCGGAAAGCTGATGGTGTCGAGCACCGCGCGCAGGTCGTTGGAGACTTCACCTGCCGAGCGATTGAACACGTTGGCGTTGATCGCGACTTCGCGCGTGAGGTCGCGGCGGTTGATCTGGTTGGGACCCGTCGATTCGCGCACGGTGGCGATCTGGTTGAGCCGCACGATGCGCGGTGATCCATCGGCGTTGGTGCCGGTGGCGAACGGCAGGCGTTCCAGGTCTTCTGGCGAGTTGCGTGCATCGGGTGAGAGGCGCACGTTCACGTCGTAGGTCTGGTCGTCGGGCGCGCGCCAGTTGCCGACGGTCTGGCCTGCGACCAGGGTGCGCAAAGGACCTGCGATCTGCGCGACGGACAGGCCCAGGTCAGACGCCGCATCGCGCTTGACATCGATATCGAGCACCGGCTTGTTGGGCTTGACGCTGGAGTCGAGATCGACCAGGCCCGGCACATTGCGGATGCGATCGTTGACCAGTGTCGTCAGCCGTTCCAGCTCCTTCAGGTCGGGGCCCTGCAGCGAGAACTCGACCTGCTTGTTGCCACCCACGGCATCGGTCAGGCCCACGTGTGTCACGGTGATGCCCGGCACCTGCTTGAGCCGGTCGCGCAGCACGCCAGACATCGCGTCCACGCTGAGCTTGCGGTCCTTGCGATCGACCATGCGGACATAGATGGACGCGTACATCTTGCCCTGCGCATTGCCGGTGTTCAGCGTCGCGAGCGTGTACTTCACCTCGGGGAATTCGCGCACGATGGATTCCACCTGGCGCGCCTTGGCTTCGGTGGTTTCCAGCGACGAACCCACGGGTGTGTAGAAGCTGATCGATGTTTCGGAGAAGTCCGCCTTGGGGACGAACTCGGTGCCCAGCAGCGGGACCATGAAAATACTGACGACGAAGACGGCGACGGCCATCAGCACCGTGACCAGCCGGTGTCCGAGCGACCATCGCAGGATGGATTGATAGCCGTCGGCGAGCGATTCGGTCGAGCGATCGAACCAGCCGGTCACGCGGCCTATGGTGCGGTCGTAGAACGATTGCTTGCGGCTGGGATCGGTCTTGCCGTGCTTTTCCACTTCCGGGTCGTGCCAGATCGACGACAGCATCGGGTCGAGCGTGAAGCTCACGAACATCGAGATCAGCACAGCCGCCACGATGGTGATGCCGAACTCATGGAAGAACTTGCCGATGATGCCGCCCA
>JAZKFI010000031.1:0-44516 GCA_040386575.1 Pseudomonadota bacterium | reverse complement strand
GTTCCTTCGCCTTGCGGATGCCCGCGCGGACGCTCGGAGATGCGCTTGGCAAACATGCCCACTGTGTCGGGCATCGACCAGTTGGTCTGCCGGAAGCCGAAGTTATCGGTCATCACAACCCGCCACGCCTTGAAGGTGCCGGCCGGTACGGTGATGTCTTCATAGGCCTCGATCTTCCAGGAGGTCTTCATCGGCATCTTGTTACTCGCGCCCACGGTGAGCTCATGGTCCACCGTCCAGGCCTTGCCCACCACAAACGGAAAGTTGAAATCCAGGGGCGGGTTGTACCGCATCAGCGGCTGGCCTTGCGGACCGAAAACGGCCACAGTGCCCGCCAGGGGGCTTTGCAACGTCCAGCCGCTGGGCGTGTCGTACCGGCGCAGCATGCGGCCTTCATATGCAGTCTCGGAGATTTTCATGGTCAGCGGGCCGGTGCTGCTGCCAAAACTGCCGGTGTTCACCATCTGGTATTCGACAGTGGCACCGACCGCAGGAGGCACGTAGCGCAGGGCCGTGGGTGGTGCGCTGGCGCAACCCCAAAGCAGAAGGGTCGCCAGGCCGATGCCCGCGAGGGGCATTGGTGCCGAAAAGCGGTGAAAGGACATGATGATTTCCATTTCGTATTGATGAGGATTCATCTTCCCGGGTAGCGAGTGGACCCGCTTTGACCTGAATCAATCGTCGGTCGGCTGTGAAAACACCTTCGCATTCGTGACACTTGTAAGCAGGCTGGCGGTTCGTAACCCGCTGGAATCGCCTTGTCACATCCGGCCGCGTGCGCCTCATGCATTGCCCCACCATCGCCACCCTACACATGGAGTCGTTATGGAATTCGAAAACGCAAAAGTTCGCTGGGCACGGGGCCTGCAATGGTCTGGTGCAGCGCTCGCAGCTGCTGTCCTGGCCGCCTGCGGCGGCGGTGGGGGAGGAGGCAGCAGCGTCGCAGCCGATGGAACCCTTCGGGTCGCGCTGACAGATGCACCGTCGTGCGGCTACGACCACGTGTGGGTCACCGTCGAGAAGGTCCGTGTCCACCAGAGTTCGACGGCTGCCGATGCCGACACCGGTTGGGCCGAAATCACTCTTGCAACGCCCAAGCGCGTCGACCTGCTCGCGCTGACCAACGGCGCCCTGGAAGAACTGGGTAGCACGCAACTCGCGGCGGGTTCGTACTCGCAGATCCGGCTGGTGCTGTCGAGCAACACGGGCACGAATGCCACCGCCAACGCTGTCCAGCCCACGGGCGGCGCGGTGACTGCGCTGACGACGCCCAGCGGCCAGCAAAGCGGCCTGAAGCTGCAGGCGAACTTCGTTGTTGCGTCCGGCCAGACGGCGGACCTGGTGCTTGACTTCGACGCCTGCAAGTCCGTGGTGAAGGCAGGCAATTCCGGTCAATACATCCTCAAGCCGGTGATGACGGTACTGCCGCGTGTCACCAGCTCGACGATCCAGGGAGCGGTTGCGACAACACTCCCACTGACCAGGACCACGATCGCGGCGCAGCAAAACGGCGTCACCGTCCGCTCGACCACGCCGGATGCCACCGGCAACTTCGCGCTGCCGTATCTGCCTATCGGCACCTATACGCTGGTGATCACATCTGACGCCCATGCCACCGGCGTCGTGACCGGTGTTCCGAGCGGCGCGACTGCGACCGTTGTCAGCACCACGACGACGGCGATCAATTTGCCGGCGAGCACGATGGCTGACATCAACGGTGTCGTCACCTCGGGAACCGCAGTACCGCCTGTACTGGTCACAGACGCAACTGCACGCGCCTTGCAGGCATTGACCGGTGGGCCGACGATCGAAGTGGCGAGCAAGCCGGTCGATGGCCTCCTGGCGAGCTACCAGTTCCGCGTGCCGGCCGCTGCACCTGTGAAGGCTGCCTACGCTGCCGGCACCGCGCTCACGTGGACGGCAGACACCGCCGTCGCGGGCAAGTACACGATCCAGATCCAGGCACCGGGCCGCGCGGCGCTGGACAAGCCTGCTGACGTGAGCGCGAACGCTGCCGTCACGGTCAACTTCGGCTATTGATCGGGCACTGCGAGCGCAAGGGAAAAAGGGGGCGCACGCCCCCTTTTTTTTTTCCAAGGTGAGGGTCAACCCAGTTTCTGGTCGACGCGTCTGCTTTCCTGTTTCATGTTGAGCGACAGGAGGTCCGCGCTGAAGCTCGCAAGACTCTCTTTCGGCAGGGAGGCCAGAAAGAGTTCACTGGATGCCGGCTTCAGATTCAGGGTCAGTTGGCGCATGAAGGTCCATGATTGGTGTTCGACCTGCGGGTCCCGCTGTCCGGTTTTTCGGTAGGCTGCGAAATCACGGGTTGCCTTGATGACCAACGTGCCAAGCATGGGCGAGTTCCGATTTTTGTAGACCTTGGCTGCCTGATTCGCTGCGGCCATCGACTCGAAGGCTGCAGCGGCCTGGGGAGTGCCCGAAGGTGGCGGGAACGACTTTGCCCGCACACCTTCCACGCCGGGGCCAAAGTCCGGGAACGCGAGGTGAGTCTCGAACGCCTTTCGCTCGATTCCCCGGTACGGGCCCGCTCTGTCCACTTCGCGCCGCGTCAGGTCCAGCACGTGATCGCACTGGCGGATCAGCTCCCGGCAGCGCGTCCCGTCGATTCCCTGGGCGTCAAGAAGCAATGCGGCCGCGCGAATCTGCCTGACGGCTTGAAACACGTAGGGCAGGCCGAACTTGTGCGCTGACTTGCCAATGGCTTTTGCGTCATCCTGGATGATTCCACTGGCGATGGCGTCTTGAACGAGGGAACCGAATTCCTTGTCCACGGTTGCTTTCAGCACGCCCTTGTGCAGGTGCTCCTGTCGAACCACCTGCCGCTCGGAGGGGCCGGCGAATCTCGTGTACATGAACGAGACGCTGTGATCCACATTGCGGTCAAGCGCATGAAAGAACCGGCAGATTCCGGCCATGGGTGCGAGCACGCCCTGACCTGGTTCCTGCTGGAAGTACGCGGGGCACCCACCGGACTCGATCTTGACGAACAGCACCTCGTCTTGCAGCCGGTCGAAGAGCATGGATCCGCCTTCGCCAGGCATCTTGCTGGCGTAGTCCTCGATCCCGCGCTGGCGTGGCTTGCCTGTAGGTATGAGCCCGAGGACCTTGTGCTTTTCGCCAGGCAAGGTGCGTTCGGCGAAGTGTGACGACATGCGGGAACAGGCAGTCGGCGCGCTGTTCATGAAGCCGTATATCTTGCCGCCGGGATCCTTCAGCAGGATCGAGCCGGCGCTCACCATGTCGCTGGTTCCGGCGTGCAGGCCCTCGCTTGTTCTGTCCAGATCCTGGCTGGCTGCCGTGGCCATCATGTACCAGGCGAGGGCGCGTGCCGTGTAGGTGTTGGAGGTGACCGGGTAGCCGTTGAAAAAGAGCGGCAGCGTGCCGTCGCTGTGCTGCAACGCCGCGGCGATGTTTTCGCCCATCGCCACCATCTGTTCGATCTCGCTTCGTGTGACGCTGTCGGCATTGTGGACCGAGTGCTCGCGCAGCTTGCTGACCAGGCCCGGCCTTTCGAGCACGCTGCCTGGACGCGGCGTTTCCAGTTCGGTGACCAGCGCGCGGTTTGCTTCGCGATACTTCCGTTCGGCTCGGGGCTCGAAAATGTGCTTGTTGGCCAGTCGCCCGGCCAGATTGATCGACTTGATGACCGCGACCGAAGCGCCAAGCGCGGCCAAGCCGGAAACGGCGACCGAAGCGGCGACTGGCGCCAGGACCACGAAGGCCATGCCCTTCAAGCCCGTCTTGAAAACACGCGCTGCCTTTTCACCGAAGCTCAGGGTCTGGTTGCGCGCCCGGCCGTCGCCGACGGCGATCTGCTTGCCGCGCAACCCGCTGCCTTGCGACGCCTGCACCTGCGCGTGGTCCGGATGCGGTGGCGAGATAGTGTCGACCCGGCCATGCCTGACGCCTGCTGCTGGTTGGCCCTGGGGCGTGAATGGGGCGAGGTGGATGCTGGAGCTCATGCGGCTTCCCTCCATTTTCGGTTGCAGGACTTTTCCGTTGCGGGACTTCACACACGCATCCCGAATGGCATGGAAGGTTCCACGTCAGGTTCAGTCTGGCCTGCCACGACGTTCTTCCAGAACTGGCCCGTGTCCGTGAATCCATCGAGCATGGCGGCAAGGCCTTCGGGGGTGACACTTGCCAGATCAATGCGTCCTGCAAGGATCACGGCTCCGGTGTCGGCCTGCAGTCCCAGCGTTGCGCCTCCAGTGCCTGCCCAGAGGTTGTTGGCCTGCAGCAAGGTGCGGTAGACCGCAGGGGCGCGTTCTGCCGGCGGTGCACCCAGGTCCACGAAATACAGCAGGTCGAACGCACCCTCCATTCCCTCGCACGCCAGGCCGACGCTGAGGCCGTCAATCATCACTTCCTGGGTCTTGGCAAGCAGCTCGCCATCCAGCCCGATGTGTGCGGCAAACGCGCGGATCAGTTCGTCGTAACTCTCGGCAGTGGCGTTGTTCATGGCGGTTTCCTTGAGGACTGCCAGTTGGTAACACCGGACTGCGGTTCGTTCCGCTCGCGTAGCGAGGATGTAAGGGATGCGGCCCGCTACCGACTAAAGTGGGACAGGTCTCAAGGAAATCAATCCCTCATGCATTCGCCCCGCGTTTCCAAAGCCCTCATGCATCCGGCCGCCAAGCCGGTGCTGTTCATCGCATCGCTACTGCCCTTGACATGGCTCGTCTATGCAGCCATCACGGACAACCTGGGCGCCAACCCCGCCGAGCACCTCATCCGTTCGCTGGGCGACTGGACGCTCAGGTTTTTGTGCCTCACGCTCGCGGTGACGCCGTTGCGCGTCATCACCGGCACGCCGGCGCTCGCGCGATTTCGCCGGATGATCGGACTGTTCGTGTACTTCTATGCGTTCATGCACCTGTTGGGCTACGCCGTGTTCGACATGCAGCTCGATGTCGGCGACATCGCCAAGGACATTGCAAAGCGGCCGTTCATCCTGGTCGGCTTCGCGGCCTTCCTGCTGCTCACGCCGCTGGCGCTCACGTCATTCAACAAAGCTGTGAAAGCGATGGGCGCGCGCCGCTGGCAGATGCTGCACAAGCTCGTTTATGTGATTGCAGGCCTGTCGATCCTGCACTTCTTCTGGATGCGTGCAGGCAAAAACGACTTTGCTGAGGTCGCGGTCTACGCGGCCATCCTTGCTGTGCTGCTCGGATGGCGCGTCGTTCACCATTTCAGGACGAAGGCACGAGGCGCTCGGGGCGCATCTGGTCCTGCGCCGTCTCGCGCTCGCGGATAAGCCAGGCCTGCGCGCCATCCACCAGCACTTCGGCCGCGCGCCCGCGCGTGTTGTAGTTGCTGGCCATGCTCATGCAGTACGCGCCGGCCGACATCACGGCGAGCAGGTCGCCGGGCTGCACGCCGAGTGCGCGATCACGGGCGATCCAGTCGCCGCTTTCGCAGACGGGTCCCACGACATCCCAGGTGTGTTGTTGCGCATCACCCGACTTCACCGGCACGACCGCGTGAAATGCCTGGTACATCGCCGGCCTCGGCAGGTCGTTCATGGCTGCATCGACGATGCAGAAGTTCTTGTGTTCGCCGGGCTTGAGATACAGCACCTCGGTCACGCACACACCGGCATTGCCCACCAGCGAGCGACCCGGCTCGATCATGAAATGCCGGTCGCCGAAGCCGCGCGCATCGAGCTTGGCGAAGAGCTTGGCCCACAGCGCATCAGCCGCTGGCGGCTGGTCGCCGTTGTAGCTGATGCCCAGGCCGCCGCCGAAGTCGATGTGCTGCAGCGGGATGCCTGCGGCCTCGATGGCCTGAACGAGATCGAGCACGCGGTCCATCGCATCGAGGTAGGGACCTTCGTCGGTGATTTGCGACCCGATATGGCAATCAATGCCCACCACTTTCAGGCCCGGCAACGATGCTGCCCGCTGGTAGGTGGCAACCGTGCGCTCGTGCGCCACGCCGAACTTGTTGCCTTTGAGGCCGGTCGAGATGTAGGGATGCGTCTTGGGATCGACGTCGGGATTGACGCGAACACTGACGGGCGCGACCTTGCCAAGGCTGATCGCGACTTCGTTGAGCACTTCGAGTTCGCTTTCGCTCTCGACATTGAAGCAGCCGATGCCGATTTCGAGCGCGCGGCGCATTTCGGCGCGCGTCTTGCCGACGCCGGAAAAGATGATATCGCTGCCCTTCGCACCCACGGCCAGCACGCGTTCGAGTTCGCCGCCCGAGACGATGTCGAAGCCGCACCCGGCCTGCGCAAACACCTGCAGGATGCCCAGCGAGGAGTTGGCCTTCATGGCGTAGCAGATCTTCGCCTTGCGTCCCGCAAAGCCGCGCTGGTAGGCCGCAAGCGCCTCCAGCATCGAAGACTTTGAATACACAAACAGGGGCGTGCCATGCTCGTGTGCGAGTCCAGCCAATGAAACCTGTTCGGCGAACAGCTCGCCATCGCGTGTTTCGAAATGCGGGTGACCGGGGAGGTGGTGCTCTGGCGTGATGGACGGGCTCATTGGCGGGGAGCCGGGTTGGCAGTGCCCGTCGGTGTGTTCGGCGCCGACGCTGCAGCCGCCGGTCCCTGGGGATTGATGATCTGCGGCAGCGTGGCGCGGCCTTGCGCGCTCTCACCGGTGGGCAGGAAGAGGGGGCCTTTCTGGCCGCAGGCGGCAAGCATTGCGACCACGACGGCAGCAAGGCCAACGCGCCGCAAGCGGGCGCTCACTAGAATTTGGGAAACATGGAGCATTGTGAAATTGTAATGACCGACTCTGAATACATGGACCGCGCCGAAGCGCTTCTGGCCCGCCTGGAGGCTGCTTGCGACCGGATCAACGACGAATCGGACGCGGATATCGACAACCAGCGGGTCGGTGGCATGGTCACGATGACCTTCCCGAACCACACGCAGATCATCGTGAACCTGCAAAAGCCGCTGCAAGAGGTGTGGATGGCCGCCCGGTCCGGCGGCTTTCACTACAGGTTCGACGGCACGAACTGGATGGACACCAAGGGCAACGGCGAGTTCTTTGCCAACCTCGCGCGCTATGCCAGCGAGCAGGCCGGATCGGAACTCGACTTCGCCTGATCAAGGCGCCTGATGGGTTTTCGGCTGTCATGCCGGACCCCGATCCGGCATCCACCGCGAAGCGGCAGCCGCGCTTGTTCGAAGATGGATTGCGGATCAAGTCCGCAATGACCGCCTTTAGTTCCTGAACAGATCCAGGATGCTCTTGCGCTCGTCCGTCGGCGAGGTCGGCGGACGGCTCGGCGGCAGGCCGTCGGAATTCATCAGACTCTTGTCAAAGGGGGCTGCCGGTGCCCCAGGCGATGGGGGCGATCCAGGCGCTCCCGCCGCAGCGGCGGGCGCCGCGCCTTCCACCGCCGCGCCGCCCAGGCTGCTCACACCGCCGCCGCGTGCGTATTCCTCGTAGTACCACTCGCCGCCCATGTTGACGACGCCCTCGGGCGCAGTGGGCTCCATGACGGCGACGCCCTTGAGGGCAGTCTCCATGAAGGTGATCCAGACCGGCAGGCTCAGGCCGCCCCCGGTCTCGCGGTCTCCGAGCGATCGCGGCGTGTCGTAGCCCATCCAGACGACGGCAGCGATGGTCGGCTGGTAACCGGCGAACCAGGTGTCGATGGAGTCGTTGGTGGTGCCGGTCTTGCCGTACAGGTCGACCCGCTTGAGCGTGGCCTGCGCCCGCGCAGCCGTGCCGGACCGCGTGATCTCCTGCAGCAGCCGGCTCATGATGAAGGCGTTGCGGGCATCGATGGCGCGCACCGACTCATTGGGCAGCGGCGGCTGGCTTTCGACGATGGCCTTGCCTCGCTGGTCGGTGATCTTGGTGATGAGCCAGGGGTTCACGCGGTAACCGCCGTTGGCGAACACGGCATATGCGGTGGCCATCTGCATCGGTGTCACCGCGCCCGCGCCCAGCGCCATCGTGAGGTAAGGCGGGTGCTTTTCGGCATCGAACCCGAACCGGCTGATCCAGTCCTGGGCGTTCTGGGTACCCACCGCCTGCAAGACCCGGATCGACACCATGTTCTTGGATTTGGCCAGCGCGGTGTGCAGTTGCATCGGGCCTTCGAACTTGCCGTCGTAATTCTTGGGCTCCCACGGCTGTCCGCCCGTCACGCCGGCGTCGAAGAAGAGGGGCGCGTCGTTGACGACCGTTGATGGCGTGAAGCCTTTTTCGAGCGCCGCGGAGTAGATGAAGGGCTTGAACGAAGAGCCCGGCTGCCGCCAGGCCTGCGTCACATGGTTGAACTTGTTCTTGTTGAAGTCGAAGCCGCCGACCAGGGCGCGGATCGCGCCGTCGCGCGGGTCGAGCGCGACGAAGGCGCCTTCGACCTCGGGCAGTTGAGTGATTTCCCAGGTGCCCTTGGGTGTCTTGACGACCCGGACCACCGCGCCGCGACGCAGCTTGATCTTGGGGGGCGCCTTGTCGGACAGGCCCGATTGGGCAGGCCGCAGGCCCTCGCCGGTGATCTCGATCCGGTCGCTGTTCATGCGCACGGCGATGATCCGTTTGGGCGTGGCTTCCAGCACCACGGCAGAGACGACGTCGCCGTTGTCCGGGTGTTCGGCCAGTGCATCGTCGATGGCCTCTTCGGCCTCCTTGGGACTGTCGGGCAGATCGATGAATTCTTCCGGGCCGCGGTAGATCTGCCGCCGCTCGTAGTCCATGATGCCCTTGCGAAGCGCCTTGTATGCCACGTCCTGCTCCTCGGCCTTCACGGTGGTGAAAACGTTCAGCCCGCGGGTGTAGGCCTCGTCCCCGTACTGGGAATAGACCAGCTGGCGCACCGTCTCGGCGATGTACTCGGCGTGAACTTTGGTGTTGTCCTGGCCGGAGCGAATTTTCAGTTCCTGCTTCTTGGCTTCCGTCGCTTCCTCGGCCGTGATGTAGCCGTTTTCCAGCATGCGCTCGATGATGTACTGCTGGCGCGCCCGCGCACGAGTGGGGTTGCTGATGGGGTTGTAGGCAGAAGGGGCCTTCGGCAGGCCGGCGAGCATGGCGGCCTCGGCGATGGTCAGGTCCTTCATCTGCTTGCCGTAATAGGCATCGGCTGCAGCCGCGAACCCGTAGGCCCGGTTGCCCAGAAAGATCTGGTTCATGTAGATCTCGAGGATCTGGTCCTTGCTGAGCGCATGTTCGAGCTTGAAGGTCAGCAGCACCTCATACAACTTGCGGGTGAACGTTTTCTCCGAAGAAAGGTAAACGTTTCGTGCCACCTGCATGGTGATGGTGGAAGCGCCCTGGCTCTTGACCCGGCCCAGGTTGGCCAGGGCTGCCCGCAGCAGGCCGCGGTAGTCCACGCCGCCGTGGGAATAGAACCGCGAGTCCTCGATAGCCAGGACCGCATCCTTCATGACCTTGGGAATCTGGGCGATGGGCGTCAGGTTGCGGCGCTCTTCCCCGAATTCTCCGATCAGGACGCCTTCGGCCGAAAAAACGCGCAGGGGCAGCTTGGGCCGGTAGTCGGAAAGGTCAGATATATCGGGAAGATTCGGATACGCGACGGCCAGCGCGACGCCGATGATGATGGCGATCGACGATACGGCCGCGAGCGCGAGACCGCCTGTCCACAGCGTCAGGCGCAGCAGTACGCGTTTCCAGCCGGTTAACGGCGGACGGGAGCGAGGCTTGGGATTCGACGCGCCGGTCTCATCGGAGGATTCAGGAGGCATTGGGGTTCCAGGAAGCGTCGCTGGCGACCATTATAAAAATGAGACGGAGGGCCGGACTGCTTTCTTGGCGGCCGCTCTTCAAGTGATTCCGTGACAGCGCAAGCTGGGCCGTATTCCCACCTGTCTGGCGTCTGCATCGGGCGAAGTATCGCAGGTCAGCGCGTCTTTTTTTGGCAACGCTGCGAGGGGGCCAAAACGGAAAATTCCTTTGCGGGACAAGGACGTTACTGCTAGCATTGAAGTGAAATCTTAAGTTTGTTACGCCTTCATGCACGGCGTTACAGGAGACCTAATTGAGCGCCTTGAGTTCGTTGTTTAGCCGGCAGCCGGCGCCCTTGCTGGGCTTGGACATCAGCTCATCCAGCGTCAAGCTGGTCGAGTTGTCCCGCGACAAGGAGGGCACCCTCATCCTTGAACGCTGTGCCATCGAACCGCTCGAGCGCGGGTGGATCACTGACGGCAACGTCGAGAAGTTCGAGGAAGTGGCCGAGGCCATGCGGCGCGTCGTCAAAAAGAGCGGCACCCGCACCCGGAATGTCGCGATGGCACTGCCGCCCTCGGCGGTCATCACCAAGAAGATCGTGCTGCCCGGCGGCCTGAGCGAGCAGGAACTCGAAGTCCAGGTCGAGGCCGAAGCCAACCAGTACATCCCGTTTTCGCTGGATGAGGTCAGCCTCGACTTCTGCGTCGTCGGTCCCAGCACCAGCTCGCAAGGCGACGTCGAAGTACTCATTGCTGCTTCCCGCAAGGAAAAAGTGCAGGACCGCCAGGGCCTGGCCGAGGCTGCGGGCCTCAAGCCCATGATCATCGATGTGGAGTCCTATTCGTCACGGCTTGCCGCGGGCCGCCTGATCCAGGCATTGCCCAACCAGGGCGTGGACACGATGGTGGCGCTGTTCGAAGTCGGCGCCTTCACCACCAGCATGCAGGTCATCCGTAACGACGAAGTGCTTTACGACCGCGACCAGGCATTCGGTGGCGCGCAACTCACCCAGCTCATCGTCCGCCAATACGGTTTCTCGCCGGAAGAGGCCGAAGGCAAGAAGCGCAACGGCGACCTGCCCGAAGACTACGACAGCGGTGTGCTCAAGCCCTTTGTCGAAGGCATGGCGCAGGAAGTCGCGCGGGCCCTGCAGTTCTTCTTCACGAGTACGCCGCACAACCGGGTGGACTACATCATGCTGGCCGGCGGCTCGGCAGCATTGCCCGGACTGACCGATGCGGTCACGATGCAGACATCCTTCCCGTGCAATCTGGCCAATCCCTTCGAAGGCATGAAGGTCGGCGAAGGGGTGCGCGAAAAGAAGATGCGGCGTGAAGCGCCTTCCTACCTCACATCGTGCGGCCTGGCCATGCGGAGGTTCCTGCAGTGATCCTGATCAACCTACTCCCGCACCGCGAGGCGGCCCGCAAGCGCCGGCGCGAAGCGTTCTATGCCGCGCTGGGCGCGTCTGCCGTCGCTGGTGGTGTGATCGCAGGCGCGATCTACCTCTGGTACGCAGCGCAGATTTCCGGCCAGCAAAATCGCAACCTGACCTTGCAGACCGAAATCAAGCGGCTGGAAGCCCAGATCAAGGACATCGCCAACCTCCAGGCCGAAATTGCTGCGCTTCGTGCACGCCAGCAGGCGGTTGAAGACCTTCAGGCGGACCGCAACATGCCGGTTCACCTGCTCAACGAACTGGTGCGCCAGTTGCCCGACGGCGTTTACGTCACCAGCGTCAAGCAGGAGAATCAGCTCGTGACCATCCAGGGCATGGCCCAGTCCAACGAGCGTGTTTCTGAATTGCTTCGCAACCTGGGCAACAAGAGCGGCTGGCTCACCCGTCCGGACCTCATCGAAATCACCGCTGCGAGCGTGGCGCTCAGCCCTCGCGAAAACCGTCGCGTCTCCGCGTTCACCATGCGCGCAAGACTGCTGCGCTCCAGCGAGGCCGCCAAGGTCGGTGCTCCGGCCAGTGGTGCTTCGGGTGCCGTGCCGGCTGTTGCGGGAGGCCCCGGCTTCGCCGCGTCGGGCGTGATTGCAACTGCGCCTTCAGCGCCAGTTGTCGGCGCGCCTGTCGCTGCACCCATCGCTCCAGCCCCACCTGTGGCAGCAGCTTCTGCCCGGCCCGCGGCAGGTAGTTCCGCACCCGTCAAACCCTGATCGCCATGGCCACCAAACAGGTACCCAAGATCGATACGGCTGCCCTGCAGCAGGCGCTTGTGCGCCAATTCCGTGGCCTGAGCCCGGACGATCCGTCGTCATGGCCGATGCTTCCGCGCGCGCTGCTTTGCCTTGCACTGATGTCTCTCATCGTCGGAGCACTCTGGTTCGCGTGGCTGAGCGGCGTCAACGACGAACTCGACGCCGAACGTGCCAAGGAAGTGGTCCTGCGCGCGGACTACCAGAAGAAGCTGGCCGAGGCGGTCAACCTCGAAGCGCTTCGCAAGCAGCGCGAGCAGGTCCAGCAATACGTGACCCAGCTTGAAAAGCAGTTGCCGAGCAAAGCCGAAATGGACGCGTTGCTGTCGGACATCAACCAGGCGGGCCTGGGCCGCAGCCTGGCCTTCGACCTGTTTCGCCCGGGCAGCGTGAGCGTCAAGGAATACTACGCAGAGCTTCCAATCGCACTGCGTGTCACCGGGCGCTTCCATGACGTCGGTTCCTTCGCTTCCGACATCGCGAATCTCTCTCGCATCGTGACCTTGAACAACCTGAGCGTTGTTCCAGGCAGGGATGGGACGCTGGTCATGGATGCCACCGCCAAGACGTTCCGCTATCTCGACCAGGACGAGGTCGCCGCGCAGCGCAAGGCAGCGCCAGCCCCGGGAGCGCCGAAGAAATGAGCACCATCCGAATCACGGCCACGCTAGCGCTGGCCCTCGCGGTCGCCGGGTGCGGATCCTCCGGCCAGGAAGAACTGCAGGAATGGATGAACCAGCAGCGCGCCTTGACCAAGCCGCGCGTTCAGCCCATTCCCGAGCCCAAGAAATTCACGCCACAGGCGTACACGCAGGAAACTGCCACCGATCCGTTCAGCAACCAGAAGCTCACGCAGGCCCTCAAACGCGAGTCGTCGCAGTCCACTTCCAACGCTGCACTGGTCGCGCCAGAACTGGCACGGCGCAAGGAGCCGCTGGAGGCATTCCCGCTGGATGCGATGTCCATGGTCGGCACGCTCATGAAAGAGGGCCTGCCGGTTGCGCTCGTGAAGGTCGACAACCTGCTGTACCAGGTGCGCCCGGGCAATTACCTGGGCCAGAACTACGGAAAGATCGTGAAAGTGGGCGAAACCGAGGTGACGCTGCGCGAAATCGTGCAGGACGCCGCGGGTGAATGGATTGAGCGCACAGCGACACTGCAATTGCAAGAGAGGTCGAAATGAACAAGAACCGGAACCAGTGGCAACGGGCGATCGCGGTAGCGGGATTGCTTCTCGCCGCCAGCGGGGCCTGGGCCCAGACGGTGGTCGAAGCCGTGAGCAGCTCCATCCAGGGCGGCGTGGAAGTCGTGAGGATCGATTTCTCGCAACCGCTGCAGGCAGTTCCTGCGGGCTTTGCCATACAGGCGCCGGCGCGAGTCGCGCTCGACATCCCCAATGCCACCAACGGCATGGGCCGATCGACCGTCGAGATCAACCAGGGCAATGTGCGTTCGGTCAATGTCGTGCAGTCGGGCGACCGCACGCGCGTCGTGCTCAACCTGAAGGCCGCAGCCGCCTATCGTGCGCAGTTGCAGGGCAAATCGCTGCTGGTGGTGCTCGATGGAGCAGCGACTGCCAGCCCCGCCCCTGCGGCGCAGCCGGCTTTTGCAGAGAGCCGCAACGCCGAAACCCAGCCGATCCGCGATCTTGACTTCCGCCGCGGTACCGACAGCTCGGGCCGCATCATCGTGGCGCTGCCGAACAACCAGGTCGGTGTGGACATTCGCCAGCAGGGCCAGAGCCTGGTGGTCGAGTTCCTGAAATCGACGCTGCCCGAGGGCCTGCGCCGGCGCCTGGACGTTTCGGACTTCGGCACGCCCGTTCAATCGGTCACGACCTTCCAGACCGGGGACCGTGTTCGCGTGGTGATCGAGCCTCGCGGTGCATGGGAGCATTCGGCCTACCAGAGCGACAACCAGTTCGTGGTTGAAGTTCGCCAGGTGAAGGTCGATCCCGGCAAGCTCACGCAGGGTGTCGGGTTCAACGGCGAAAAGCTGTCGCTGAACTTCCAGAACATCGAAGTGCGATCGCTGCTTCAGGTGATCGCCGACTTCACCAACTTCAACATCGTGACGTCCGACTCCGTGACGGGTTCCGTCACCTTGCGCCTGAAGGACGTGCCGTGGGACCAGGCACTCGACATCGTGCTGCAGGCCAAGGGCCTGGGCATGCGCAAGCAGGGCAACGTGATCTGGATCGCCCCCAAGGACGAAATCGCGGCCAAGGAAAAGCTCGACCTCGAATCGCGTGTTGCGATCCAGAGCCTGGAGCCGGTGCGCACGCAGTCCTTCCAGCTCAATTACACGAAGGCGGCTGACATCGCAACGCAGATCACGGCGGGCACGGGTGCCGCGCGAATCCTGAGCACGCGGGGCAGCGTCATCGCCGAACCGCGCACCAACCAGATCTTCGTCACCGACATTTCCGCGCGGCTGGAGGCGGTGCAGGAACTGATCGCCAAGCTCGACATCGCCGTGCGGCAGGTGCTGATCGAAGCGCGCATCGTGGAAGCATCTGACACATTCGGCAAATCGCTGGGTGTGCGTCTGGGCGGCAGCGACCTGCGCGGCTTGCGCGGCGGCGATGCAGGTTATGGCGTGGGCGGCGGAAACCGGATCGCGCTGGGCGGAACCTACAACGCGGTGAGCGGAACGACGGGCGAGAGCTCGGCGACGCTGGACACCAACAACACGACCTTCGTGAACCTGCCGGCAGCCGGACAGGGCGGCTTCAGCGCGTCGAGCTTTGCCATCTCGCTTTTCAGTTCGGCGGCCAATCGGTTCCTGAACCTGGAACTGTCCGCGCTTGAAGCGGACGGCAAGGGACGCCTGGTCTCCAGCCCACGCATCGTGACTGCCGACCAGACCAAGGCAATCATCGAGCAGGGTACGGAATTTCCTTACCAGCAAGCAACATCCAGTGGCGCAACATCGGTATCTTTCCGCAAGGCCACGCTGAAACTTGAGGTGACGCCTCAGATCACGCCGGAGGGAAATATCATCCTCGACCTGGACGTGAGCAAGGACAGCCGAGGTGAGACAACAGCGGCGGGCATTGCGATCAATACCAAGCACATCAAGACCCAGGTGCTCGTCGAAAACGGCGGCACGGTGGTGATTGGCGGCATTTTCGAGCTGACCGAATCCGAGACCGAAGCCAAGGTGCCGTTGCTGGGTGACATCCCGGTTCTGGGCAACGCCTTCAAGTCGAAGTCGCGCACGTCGAACAAGCAGGAAATGCTGGTATTCATCACGCCAAAAATGATTGCGGACCGCACGGCCGGCCGCTAATACAAACCAGGAAGAGGAAGTAACCGAAATGATTCAAATGTTGAAACTGCTGGTCGGGGTATTCATTGCCGCCGTCCTGGCTGCCTGCGGCGGCGGTGGTGGCTCCAGTGGCACTACACCCGGTGGCGGAACCTCCGCACAACCGACGATCACGCTTGAGCTGCAGACCGCTGCTGGCGCTTCGACCACAGTTGTCAACAACATCACCACCGTGTCAGCGCGCGCTACAGTCCGCAATGCGAGCGGCTCGCCAATTGCCGGCCAGGTCGTGACATTCACGCAGGAAGGCGGGCTTGCCCGTTTCGTCCCCGCCGGCGGCACGGCACTGACCGATGCCAACGGCGTTGCGACGGTGCAGATCCTGCCAGCGAGTTCCACTTCGGCAGGCGCAGGCACGTTGAAGGCTGAGACCGTGGTCGGCACGGCGACGGTCAGCACGACCCTCTCGTTCTCCGTACCCCTTGGATCTTCGGACACGGCGACCAGCCGCGTGACGAACTTTGCATTGCTGCTCGACAAGTCCACGTTGCCTAATTCGGGCGCTTCGACTGTCAAGCTGACGGTGGTTGCAGTCGATGCCAACAACAACGTGGTGCCAGGTGCCACGGTGACCGTGGCAACCGATGCCAATACGGTGTACGTCCCCGGCGGCACCGTGACCAATGCGCAGGGTGAGTTCTCCGGCACGATCTCCATCGGCTCCGACAAGACCGACCGCCCCGTGACTGTGACCGTCACTGTGAACGGCATCGTCAAGCAAACCAGTTTCCAGATCGTTGGATCGCAGCTTGAACTGACCATGAGCCCGCCGGTTCTGGCACAGGGAGCCGCATCGTCGGTCACGGCGCGCCTGACCGATTCGGCAGGATCGCCGATCACTGGCAAAACCGTCAGTTTCAGCGGCGACATTACGTCGGTCAACGGGCGCAGCGGCACCACCGACGCCACAGGTACGGTCGTGCTGCCGTTCACGGCGCCTGCCACAGCCGGAAGCTACATCGTGCGGGCCGCTGCGAGCGGTATTACCAAGCAGATTTCCGCCCAGGTTGGCGCGAGCAATGTGATTCCCAACGCCGTGATTCCGTTGGGCGCGGTGCCGTCGCTGGCTGCGTCTCCGAATGTCCTGGCGCCGAACACCTCCGGCAGTACCGCCAGCCAGAGTCAGCTCCGGTTCCTGGCTCTCACCGCTGCGAACGAGCCGATCCCCAACGTGCGTGTCCGATTCTTCATCACGAGCACCGGTCTGGGGTCAACCGACTCCACCATCAGCACGGGCACATCGACTGTCTATACCAACGCGTCCGGCGTGGCCACTGCCGCATTCATCCCCGGATCCACGGGCAGCCCCACGGATGGCATCACGATCACGGCTTGCTACGACGACAAGGACTTCGTCGCGCCGGGCTGCGGACCGAGGCCCCCAGTAACTGCACGGCTCACAATCGCCGCGCAGGCACTGGCTGTTTCGATCGGCAACGACAATCTGCTGACCAAGGGTGATGGCACCTACATCAAGCAGTTCGTGGTGACGGTTGCCGACGCGGCGGGCCGCGCCGTTCCGAATGCGCTGGTCGATATCTCGCTCGACATCACCCACTATGGAAAGGGCCAGTTCATTCAGCCCCATAGCTTCCTGGAGCCTACTCTGGACCCGGAAGGCTACATTCCGAACAAGACGATTACGCCCGCCGACTACGGCGCAAGGGTCAGTTGCATCAACGAAGACCGCAACCGCAATGGCTTCGTCGATGCGGGCGACAACACCAATAACAGCAGAGACAGTTTTGGTCAGGAAACGCTGGAGCCCCGCCGCTCGGACATCATCCTGTCCTACGTCGCAGGCAATACGACCAACGCGAGCGGCATCTTGCTGATCAAGGTCGAGTACTCGCAGCGCTACGCGACCTGGCTGCATTACCGCATCCGGGGAACGACTAACGTGGCGGGTTCACAAGGCAGCGTGGAGCGCAGTTTCATCACCTCGTACGTCATTGGCGACGAAGAAGCCGGCGGTTCATTCCTGACCGCTCCGTACGGCAGCCTGTCCTGCAGCAACCCGAACTGACGAGCCTGACGGGTGCTCCTCACACTCGTCGGCCTGCCAGGGTCCGGTAAATCCACCGTCGGGCGGCAACTCGCCCGGCGGCTCGGAGTTCCATTCAACGACAGTGACCACGTGATCGAGCAGCTCCTGGGCTGCTCGATTCGCGAATACTTCGCCCGTGAGGGCGAAGCTGCATTTCGGGATGTCGAAGAAAGCACGATCCGCGATCTGGCGACCCGGGGCAATTGCGTGCTCGCCACCGGTGGCGGCGCTGTCTTGCGGCCTGCCAATCGCCAGGTGCTGCGCGAATCCGGCCATGTGATCTACCTTCATTCCTCGCCCGAAGAAATCTACAGGCGTGTGCGGCACGACAAGAATCGCCCCCTGCTGCAGGTGAGCGACCCGATGGTGAAGCTGCGCACCTTGCAGGCAGAGCGCGATCCGCTCTATCGCGAGACAGCGCACTTCGTGATCGAAACCGGACGACCGTCGGTCTCGACGCTCGTCAATATGATCCTCATGCAGCTCGAACTCGCCGGCGTGGTCCCCGACCACCCTTAAACTCGCCGGATGACACCGGCCACGAGCAGCGTTTTTCAAGAAGTCCCCATCGACCTGGGCGACCGCAGTTACCCGATTCGCATCGGCCCCGGCCTGATCGGTGCAGCGTCCACCTGGGAGGGCGTGCCGTCATCGGAGCAGGCCCTGATCGTCACCAACACGACCGTCGCACCGCTGTACGCGGACGCGGTCAGTCGCGCGATTGCCAGCAGGCACAAGACCATTCGCGTGCTGCAACTGCCCGACGGCGAAGCGCACAAGAACTGGCAGACCCTCAACCTGATATTCGACGAACTGCTGCAGTCAGCATCCGACCGCAAGACGGTGCTGTACGCGCTGGGCGGCGGTGTCGTCGGCGACATGACCGGATTTGCGGCGGCCTGCTACATGCGCGGTGTGCCGTTCGTGCAGGTCGCAACCACGCTGCTCGCGCAGGTCGATTCGTCGGTCGGCGGCAAGACGGCGATCAACCATCCGCTGGGCAAGAACATGATCGGCGCGTTCTACCAGCCGCGCCTGGTGGTGTGCGACCTCGACACGCTGGCCACATTGCCTGCTCGCGAGTTCAGTGCGGGCCTGGCCGAGATCATCAAGTACGGCCCCATTGCCGACATGGCGTTCCTCGACTGGATCGAATCGAACATGCAGGGCCTGATGAATCGGGATGCCGTCTTGCTGGCCCACGCCGTGCGCCGCAGCTGCGAGATCAAGGCCTGGGTCGTCGGCCAGGACGAACGCGAAGCGGGGTTGCGCGCCATCCTCAATTTTGGTCACACCTTCGGGCACGCCATCGAGGCGGGCATGGGCTACGGCCAGTGGCTGCATGGCGAAGCGGTGGGTTGCGGCATGGTGATGGCATCGCATCTCTCGCAGCGGCTGGGCCTGATCGACGTCGCGCTGGTAGATCGCATCACGCGGATCGTGCAGTCAGCCGGCCTTCCGATCACCGGCCCCGCGCTCGGCGCCGACCGCTACCTGGAGCTCATGCAGGTGGACAAGAAGACCGAAGCGGGCGAGATCCGTTTCGTCGTGATCGACAAGCCCGGCAGCGCAGTGATGCGGCCGGCACCCGACGCGATGGTGCGCCAGGTGATCGAGCAGTGCTGCACCGCCTGATCCGGCCCGTCGATGACATTGGCCCGCTACGCATGTGACCCTGCGCAGTCGCGCGGCCGTCGATACCCTGAAAGCGCGGCGCCCACGCGCACCGAATTTCAGCGCGACCGCGACCGCATCGTGCACTCCACGGCGTTCAGGCGGCTGGTCTACAAGACGCAGGTTTTCCTCAACCACGAGGGCGACCTGTTTCGCACGCGTCTCACGCATTCGCTCGAAGTGGCGCAGCTGGCTCGTTCCATTGCGCGCGCGCTGCAGCTCAACGAAGACCTGGTGGAAGCGATCGCGCTGGCGCACGACCTGGGTCACACGCCCTTTGGTCACGCGGGCCAGGACGCGCTCGACGACTGCATGGCGGGGCAGGGCGGGTTCGAGCACAACCTGCAAAGCCTGCGCGTGGTCGATGAACTGGAAGAGCGGTATCCGTCGTTCAACGGCCTGAACCTCACGTTCGAGACGCGCGAGGGCATCCTCAAGCACTGTTCGCGCGTCAATGCGCAGCAGCTTGAACTTGCGCAGCCGGGCGGTGTGGGGCGTCGCTTTCTCGACCGCAGCCAGCCGAGCCTGGAAGCGCAGCTGTGCAACCTGGCCGACGAGATCGCCTACAACGCGCACGACATCGACGACGGTGTGCGCTCGGGCCTCATCACCATCGAGCAACTGGGTGAAGTGCCGCTGTTCGAGGAATACCGCCTCGCCACGGTCAGGGAGTTTCCTGATCTGCAGGGCCGGCGCCTGCTTTATGAATCGATCCGTCGCATGTTGAGCGCGCAGGTTTATGACGTGATCGACTGCACGCGCGCGGCTATCGACGCCGCATCGATTGCAACGGCCGACGAAGCACGCGCGAGCAAGGCGCTGGTCAACTTCAGTGCAGCCATGCGTGAGCAGTCGGCCGCGCTCAAGCGTTTCCTGCTCCACAACCTCTATCGGCATCCGCAAGTGATGACAACCACAGGCCAGGCCAAGCAGGTTGTGCGCGAACTGTTTGCCGCCTATCTCGAAGACCCCAGCCGCATGCCCGCCGATTTCACTTCACGCGCCGATCTGCCGCGCGCGGTGGCCGACTACATCGCGGGCATGACCGACCGCTTCGCCGCACGCGAACATGAGCGGATGACCGGTCGCAAGCTGATCGCATGACCGTTTGAACGCCTGATGCGAAAGATAGACCCCGCGATCCTCGTGGTGCTAGGCGGCGTGAGCGCGGCGCTGCACGTGGGCAAGTTGCCCACCGCGCTTCCAGTGCTGCAACAGACGCTGGGTGTGACGCTGGTCGAGGCGGGGTTCCTGTTGTCACTGGTGCAGCTGGCCGGAATGTCCATGGGCTTGCTGGTAGGACTGGCAGCCGATCAGCTCGGCCTCAAGCGCACGATGGGGTGGGGATTGGCCATCCTTTCTGTCGCCAGCGTGCTCGGTGCCGGCGCGACGGATACAGCGACGCTGATGGTGTTGCGCGCTGCAGAAGGCTTCGGGTTCCTGCTGGCGTCCATGCCCGCGCCGGGGCTCATCCGCCGCCTGGTCGATCCTTCACGGGTGACGCTTTCCCTGGGCCTTTGGGGCGCCTACATGCCGATCGGGACGGCGATCGCACTTCTGTTCGGGCCCCTCGCGATTGCGTGGATCGGCTGGAACGCATGGTGGGTTGTGCTGGGAGCGATCTCTGCCGTCATGTGCACCTGGCTCTGGCTGGCGATTCCTTCAGATGAGCGCGCGGACAGGTCGGCGCCATCGTCCGGCAAGAACGGGTGGCAGCAGCGCCTGCGAAGTACGCTGTCCGCGAAAGGCCCGTGGCTCATGGCGCTGAGCTTTGCGTTCTATTCCAGCCAGTGGCTGGCCGTGATCGGATTCCTGCCGTCGATCTACACGCAGGGCGGACTCGCGCCGGCGCTCGCAGGTGCGGCCACGGCGCTCGCGGCGGCTGTGAATATCGTGGGCAACGTGGCCTCCGGTCGCCTGCTTCACCGAGGGATCAAGCCGCAGCGTTTGCTGTATGCAGGCTTTCTTGCCATGGCTGCCGGCGGCTTCCTGACATTTGCGCCATTGCCAGGCGACCCCACCCTGGTGGCGCTGATCCGTTTCGGTGGGGTCCTGTTGTTCTCGATGATGGGGGGCCTGGTTCCCGGCACGCTGTTCTCGCTCGCCGTACGGCTTTCGCCGGGTGACCGCACGATCTCCACGACGCTGGGCTGGATGCAGCAGTGGTCGGCGCTCGGCCAGTTCCTGGGGCCGCCGGCAGTAGCCTGGGTCGCGACGCGGGCTGGGGGGTGGACATGGAGCTGGCTGGTCACGGCTGGCTGTGCCTTTGCGGGGATCGCGACGGCATTCATGGTCGGTCGGCTTTTGCAAAAACATCACAGCGAATGACGCGGGGCGCGTGCGCTCGCCACGTAAAATCGCTGCCACTCCCAGCCCCAGAACAACGTGACATTCCTCAACCAGCTCAAGACACAAGCCAAGGCGCTGCAGACCCAGCAGACGCAGGTACAGACCGGCCTTGAGGAAAACACCAATCAGGCTGAGCAGGCGTGCAAGTTCACGCTTCAGTACGTGCAAGACCTGGCTCGCCAGCTCAACGTGATCGAGCCGAACGCGCCGCGCTTCACCCTGGACGGCAAGACGCCGTGGCCCGCGATGAAGTTCGTCGATTTCCGGGTCGATTCACGCAAGAAGATGCTGCGCGATCGCGAGGTCTGCAGCTACATCGCCATGGGCTGGCGTGTGGTGCCGCAGGTCGGCAAGCCGGTGGGCGGGCAGGTGATGGTCAATTTCCCGCCGGACCTGCAGCGAGTCGAATCGCGCCTGGCCTCAGGCATGGTCGAGCACGAGCGCAAGGAAGTGCGGCATCCCGAGAAGAACACCTTGCAGGCGATCCGTTTCAACTACATCACCGAGACGCGCGGCAATGTCACCGTGACACCCGATCACGACAAGGGCCAGCTTGCATTCCGGGTGCTCAACGCCAACGGTTTCGACATCATCAACACCACCTGGCCGGCCGACAAGATCAAGGTCGATGTGCTCGACGAGCTGGCCAAACTGATCGTCGGCGAGGCGAGCCGTTTTGCATGAACCTGCTGCCGAGTCGGTGGTGCGCGATACGCGCAACTGGCTGGAGCGCGCAGTCATCGGGCTGAACCTGTGCCCCTTCGCCAAGGCGGTGCATGTGAAAGAGCAGGTTCACTATGCGGTGAGTGCTGCGCGGGATACGGGCGAGCTGCTTCGTGACCTGGGTGCAGAGCTTGACGCGCTGCTAGCGACCGATCCGTCGGTGCGTGAGACGACGCTGCTCATCGCGCCGTACATGCTCGATGACTTCCTGGACTTCAATGACTTGGTGGGCTCCGCAGAGCGCCTGCTGCGCAAACGCAGGCTCGATGGCGAGATCCAGCTGGCGACCTTCCATCCGCACTACCAGTTTGCGGGCACGCAAGCAGACGACGTGACCAACTTCACCAATCGCTCGCCGTATCCGGTGCTGCATCTGCTGCGCGAATCGAGCATCGATCGCGCGGTCGAAGCATTCCCGGATGCAGCCGCGATCTACGACACGAACATGCAAACGATGAATGAGCTTGGCGCCGATGGTTGGGCCGCACTGGACGTGGGGCGACACGAATGAAAGCAGAAACCCAGCTCGAGCTTCGGCCGGGCCAGTCGGTGGAGCTGCTCAAGGAGCTTCACATCCTCACGCGCGAAGGCAAGATCAACCAGGACTCGCGCCGCAAGCTCAAGCAGGTCTATCACCTGTACCAGTTCATCGAGAAGTTGCTGGTTGAAGCTGCAGAAAGTGGCTCCGCGCCGACGCTGGCCGACCACGGTGCGGGCAAGTCGTACCTCGGTTTCATCCTGTACGACCTGTTTTTCAAGCAACGCACGGATGGGTTCATCTACGGCATCGAAACGCGGCCCGACCTGGTCCAGAAGTCACAGGCGCTGGCGGCGAAGCTCGGTTTTGATCGCATGGCGTTCCTCAACATCAGTGCTGCCGACGCGGCCGATGCGGCTGCACTGCCGGACTCGATCGATGTGGTCACGGCCCTGCACGCCTGCGACACAGCGACCGATGATGCGATTGCTTTCGGCCTGCGAAAGAACGCGCGGTTCATGGTGCTGGTGCCATGCTGTCAGGCCGAGATCGCGGGCGTGCTGCGTCAGGACAAGGCCTCCGCGCTCTCCCGCACCCCGCTCGCCGAACTGTGGCGCCACCCGCTGCACACCCGAGAACTCGGAAGCCAGCTGACCAATGTGCTGCGCTGCCTCTACCTCGAAGCCTCCGGTTATCAAGTCACCGTCACCGAATTGGTCGGCTGGGATCACAGCATGAAGAACGAGCTGATCCTGGCGCGCCGCACCGGCCAGAAAAAGCGCAGCGCGGCCGAACGCCTGCGCGCCGTCCTTGCCGAATTCGGCCTGCAAGGCCTGGAGCCCCTGCGCTATCCCGGACTCCCATAATTGGGGTCAGATTCCAATTAATTCACTCCGATGGCCCGCCTTCCCCGACTGACAGTCCCCGGCTACCCGCACCACATCATCCAGCGGGGCAATAACCGCCAGGCGATCTTTGCGGCGACAGTGGATTACGAGGCGCTGCATTCGATGCTCGATGAACACGCTCGCAAGTCGGACGTGGCTATCCACTCGTACGTGTTGATGAGCAATCACTTCCATCTGCTGGCAACGCCCGAAACCACCGAAGGCATCCCGGAGATGATGCAGGCGGTCGGGCGGCGGTATGTGCGGTATTTCAACCAGCGCCAGGGCCGTACCGGCACGCTCTGGGAGGGGCGATACCGCTCCACGCTGATTCAGGCCGAGCGCTACCTGCTCGCGTGCATGGTGTATATCGACCTGAACCCGGTCAGGGCGGGGATCGAGATGTCGCCAGCGGCGTATCCGTGGTCCAGCCATGCGCACTACGTCGGCCTGCGAAGCGACAAGCTGATCACACCGCATCCTTTGTACTGGGAGATGGGCAACACGCCTTTCGCGCGAGAGTCGGCTTATGCGCAGCTGGTCGCCACCGGTATCAGCGCGCAGCAGCAGTCTGCGCTCACTGACTCGGCGTTGCGCGGTTGGGCGTTGGGCGAGGCGGACTATGTGGCCGATCTTCAACGCCGCACTGAGCGGCGAGTCAGTCGGGGGCAGGCGGGCAGACCGATGCTCAAGCGTACGTGATTTAATCTGTCCCCAATTAAAGCTTCCAGCCACGCAAAAGCAATTAATTGGAATCTGACCCCAATTAATTTGTTTGGCGATCATGCTGCGGTGCGGTATTCTCGAAAACCCTAGAGAACCCGAGCAGGAGTGCGCCATGACTACGGACGCAGAGATCAAGTACTTGCAAGAACACGGCCTGTATTCAGGTGCGGACGAACATGACGCGTGCGGTGTCGGCTTCGTGGCCCACATCAAGGGCGAAAAGAGCCACTCCATCGTGCAGCAGGGTCTCAAGATCCTTGAGAACCTGGACCACCGCGGTGCCGTGGGTGCCGACAAGCTGATGGGCGATGGCGCGGGCATCCTGATCCAGTTGCCCGACGCGCTGTACCGCGAAGAAATGGCAAAACAGGGCGTCAACCTGCCGCCTCCGGGCGAATATGGCGTCGGCATGATCTTCCTGCCCAAGGAACATGCGTCGCGCATGGCCTGCGAGCAGGAGATGGAACGCGCGATCAAGGCCGAAGGCCAGGTGCTGCTCGGCTGGCGCGATGTGCCGGTCGACCGCGAAATGCCGATGTCGCCCGCCGTCCGCAAGAAGGAACCCATCCTGCGCCAGGTCTTCATCGGGCGCGGCCACGACGTGATCGTGCAGGACGCGCTGGAACGCAAGCTCTATGTGATCCGCAAGACGGCCAGCGCCGCTATCCAGAACCTCAAGCTCAAGCACAGCAAGGAATACTACGTTCCGAGCATGTCCAGCCGCACCGTGGTCTACAAGGGCCTGCTGCTCGCAGACCAGGTCGGAACCTACTACCTCGACCTGAAGGACGTGCGCTGCGTCTCGGCGCTGGGCCTCGTGCACCAGCGCTTTTCGACCAACACCTTCCCCGAGTGGCCGCTCGCCCACCCGTACCGCTATGTCGCGCACAACGGCGAAATCAACACGGTCAAGGGCAACTACAACTGGATGAAGGCGCGCGAAGGCGTGATGTCGTCGCCGGTGCTGGGCCCTGACCTGAAGAAGCTCTATCCGATCAGCTTCGCCAGCCAGTCCGACACCGCCACCTTCGACAACTGCCTCGAACTCCTCACGATGGCCGGTTACCCGATCAGCCAGGCCGTGATGATGATGATCCCCGAGCCGTGGGAGCAGCACACGACGATGGACGAGCGCCGCCGCGCGTTCTATGAGTACCACGCAGCGATGCTGGAGCCATGGGACGGCCCTGCCTCCATCGTGTTCACCGACGGCCGCCAGATCGGCGCCACGCTCGACCGCAACGGCCTGCGGCCGTCCCGTTACTGCGTGACCGACGACGACCTCGTCATCATGGCTTCCGAGACCGGCGTGCTGCCCGTCCCCGAGAACAAGATTGTGCGCAAGTGGCGCCTGCAGCCCGGCAAGATGTTCCTGATCGACCTGGAACAGGGACGCATGATCGACGACGAGGAGCTCAAGGCCAACCTCGCCAACAGCAAGCCGTACAAGCAGTGGATCGAAAACCTGCGCATCCGCCTGGACGACCTCTCCGACACGTCGGGCAAGGTGCCGCACAGCGATGTGGAACTGCTCGATCGCCAGCAGGCCTTCGGCTACACCCAGGAAGACATCAAGTTCCTGATGTCCCCGATGGCGCAGGCCGGCGAAGAAGGCATCGGCTCGATGGGCAACGACAGCCCGCTGGCCGTGCTGTCCAACAAGGACAAGCCGCTCTACAACTACTTCAAGCAGTTGTTCGCGCAGGTGACCAACCCGCCGATCGATCCGATCCGCGAGGCAATCGTGATGTCGCTGGTGTCGTTCATCGGCCCCAAGCCCAATCTGCTCGACATCAACCAGGTGAACCCGCCGATGCGGCTCGAAGTGAGCCAGCCGATTCTCGACTTCGCCGACATGGCGAAGCTGCGCGAAATCGAGACGATCACCAACGGCAAGTTCCGCAGCCACACGCTCGACATCACCTACCCGCGCGACTGGGGTCACGAAGGGGTCGAGGCCAAGCTGGCTTCGCTCAACGCTGAAGCCGTCGATGCCATCAAGGGTGGCAACAACATCCTGATCATCAGCGACCGCAGCGTCGGCCCGGACCATGTGGCTGTGCCTGCGCTGCTGGCTTTGTCGTCGGTGCACCAGCACCTCGTGCGCGAAGGTTTGCGCACCACGGCTGGCCTCGTCGTCGAGACCGGCACCGCGCGAGAGGTGCATCACTTCGGCGTGCTCGCAGGATACGGTGCCGAGGCGGTTCACCCGTACCTCGCGATGGAAACGCTGGTGCACATCCACAAGGATCTGCCGGGCGACCTGTCCGCCGACAAGGCCATCTACAACTACGTCAAGGCAGTGGGCAAGGGCCTGTCCAAGATCATGTCGAAGATGGGCGTGTCCACCTACATGAGCTACTGCGGCGCGCAGCTTTTTGAGGCAATCGGCCTGAACAGCGAGACGGTCGAGAAGTACTTCACCGGCACGGCGAGCCGCGTCGAAGGCATCGGCGTGTTCGAGATCGCGCAGGAATCCATCCGCATGCACAAGGCCGCATTCAGCGATGACCCGGTGCTGGCGACCATGCTCGACGCAGGCGGCGAATACGCCTGGCGCACCCGCGGCGAAGACCACATGTGGACGCCGGACGCGATCGCGAAGCTGCAGCACGCAGCACGTGCGAACAACTGGAACACGTACAAGGAATACGCGCAGCTGATCAACGACCAGTCGCGCCGCCACATGACGCTGCGTGGCCTGTTCGAATTCCGCATCGACCCGAGCAAGGCGATCTCGATCGACGAGGTCGAGCCCGCCAAGGAAATCGTCAAGCGCTTCGCCACCGGCGCGATGTCGCTAGGATCGATCTCGACCGAAGCGCACAGCACGCTCGCCGTGGCCATGAACCGCATCGGCGGCAAGAGCAACACGGGCGAGGGCGGTGAAGACCCGGCGCGCTA
The DNA here is from genome assembly GCA_040386575.1 of Pseudomonadota bacterium. Taxonomy (GTDB): domain Bacteria; phylum Pseudomonadota; class Gammaproteobacteria; order Burkholderiales; family Burkholderiaceae_C; genus Ramlibacter. The sequence continues at coordinate 17,519 of JAZKFI010000031.1, read as the reverse complement.
TCGGCAGGAGCTCAAGGGCATCCCCATCCGTCAGGGCCAGACACTCACCGACATCATCGGCAAGGAAGCGATTGAAAGCTCGGCGGACTACGCGCTGCAAGAGGGCGATTCGCTACGCTCGAAGATCAAGCAGGTCGCGTCGGGCCGCTTCGGTGTGACGGCGGAATACCTGTCGTCGGCCGACCAGATCCAGATCAAGATGGCGCAGGGCGCCAAGCCTGGCGAAGGCGGCCAGTTGCCCGGCGGCAAGGTGTCCAAGTACATCGGCAAGCTGCGGTATTCCGTGCCGGGTGTCGGCCTGATCTCGCCGCCGCCGCACCACGACATCTATTCGATCGAGGATCTCGCGCAACTGATTCACGACCTCAAGAACGTCGCGCCCCATGCGTCGATCAGCGTGAAGCTGGTGTCCGAAATCGGCGTCGGCACGATCGCCGCAGGCGTTGCCAAATGCAAGAGCGATCACGTGGTGATTGCAGGCCATGACGGCGGCACCGGCGCATCGCCCTGGTCGTCGATCAAGCACGCCGGCTCGCCATGGGAGATCGGCCTGGCCGAGACGCAGCAGACGCTGGTGCTCAACCGCCTGCGCGGTCGCATCCGCGTGCAGGCCGACGGCCAGATGAAGACCGGCCGTGACGTCGCTATTGGTGCGTTGCTCGGCGCTGATGAATTCGGCTTCGCGACGGCGCCACTGGTCGTCGAAGGCTGCATCATGATGCGCAAGTGCCACCTCAACACCTGCCCGGTGGGCGTCGCCACGCAAGACCCGGTGTTGCGCGCGAAGTTCGCGGGCAAGCCAGAGCACGTCGTCAACTATTTCTTCTTCGTGGCAGAAGAAGTGCGCCAGATCATGGCGCAGCTGGGCATCCGCAAGTTCGATGAACTGATCGGCCGCGCCGACCTGCTCGACATCCAGAAGGGCGTGTCGCACTGGAAGGCCAAGGGGCTTGATTTCACGCGCCTGTTCGCGCAGCCGAACGTGCCGGTCGATGTGCCGCGCTTCCACGTCGAGGAACAGGATCACGGCCTGGCGAAAACGCTGGACCGGATCCTCATCGAGAAGTCGCGCCCGGCGATCGAGCGCGGCGAGAAAGTGCAGTTCATCGAGGTGGCGCGCAACGTCAATCGCTCGGTCGGCGCGATGCTGTCGGGCGCCCTGACCAAGGTGCACCCAGAGGGCCTGCCAGACGACACGATTCGCATCCAGCTCGAAGGCACGGGCGGCCAGTCGTTCGGCGCGTTCCTCGCCAGGGGCATCACGTTGTACCTGATCGGCGATGCCAACGACTACACAGGCAAGGGCCTGTCTGGCGGGCGTGTGGTCGTCAGGCCGAGTATCGACTTCCGCGGTGTCGCAACCAACAACATCATCATCGGCAACACCGCGCTGTACGGCGCGACGACCGGCGAGGCGTTCTTCAGTGGCGTGGCAGGCGAGCGTTTCGCCGTGCGTCTTTCGGGCGCGACGGCGGTTGTTGAGGGCACCGGCGATCACGGATGCGAATACATGACCGGCGGCACGGTGGTCGTGCTTGGCAAGACCGGGCGCAACTTCGCGGCGGGCATGTCAGGCGGTATCGCCTATGTCTATGACGAAGACGGCCAGTTCGCCAGCCGCTGCAACACCGCGATGGTGTCGCTCGAAGCCGTCGGCAGCGCGACCGACCAGAAGGCCGGACGCAGTTCGAAGTGGCACAAGGACGAAGCCGACGAAACGCTGCTGCGCAGATTGCTCGAAGAGCACAACCGCTGGACCGGCAGCCGCCGCGCGCGCGAACTGCTCGACAGCTGGGCGACGTCTCGCGGCAAGTTCGTGAAGGTGTTCCCGAACGAATACAAGCGCGCGCTCGCCGAGATGTACCAGCGCGAAGTCGAAGCCGCGAGCACCGGCAACAACGCGTCGGTGGGTATGCAGCACCCCGTAGCCGCGGCTTAATTGACCCACCCCCGAAGCGCCTTCGGCGCCTCCCCCTCAAGGGGGCGCCACTGGCGGCCCGGCAAAGCCGGTTCCGCGGTGGCCCACGAAGGAACCTCGTTTTTTTAGGATAAGAGCAATGGGAAAAATCACCGGCTTCATGGAGTACGAGCGCGTCGAAGAGGGCTACAAGCCCGTTGCCGAACGCGTCAAGCACTACAAGGAATTCGTCATTGGCCTGAGCGACGAGCAGGCCAGGGTGCAAGGGGCGCGCTGCATGGATTGCGGCACGCCGTTTTGCAACTCGGGCTGCCCCGTCAACAACATCATTCCGGACTTCAACGACCTGGTCTATCGCAGCGACTGGGACGATGCATTCCTGGTGCTGGATTCGACCAACAACTTCCCCGAGTTCACCGGCCGCATCTGCCCGGCGCCGTGCGAGGAAGCCTGCGTCCTGAACGTGAACGACGACCCGGTGGGCATCAAGTCCATCGAGCACGCGATCATCGACAAGGCCTGGGAAATGGGCATCGTCAAGCCGCGTCCCGCGCGCATCCGCACCGGCAAGAAAGTTGCGGTCGTGGGCTCCGGCCCTGCGGGCATGGCGGCAGCGCAGCAGCTCGCGCGAGTCGGCCATGACGTCACGCTCTTCGAGAAGAACGATCGCATCGGCGGCCTGCTGCGCTACGGCATCCCCGACTTCAAGATGGAGAAGTCGCACATCGACCGCCGCGTCGAACAGATGAAGGCCGAAGGCGTGACCTTCCGCACCGGCGTGATGATCGGCGAGTTGCCCAAGGGCAGCAAGGTGACCAACTGGGCGAAGGAGACGATTTCGCCGGCTGACCTGCAAGCGCAGTTCGACGCCGTGCTGCTCACAGGCGGCGCCGAGCAGTCGCGCGATCTGCCGGTGCCCGGCCGCGATCTCGATGGCGTCCACTTCGCGATGGAATTCCTGCCGCAGCAAAACAAGGTCAATGCGGGCGACAAGGTGAAGGGTCAACTGACCGCCACGGGCAAGAGCGTGATCGTGATCGGTGGCGGCGATACCGGCTCCGATTGCGTGGGCACGAGCAATCGCCATGGCGCGGCCAGCGTCACGCAGTTCGAGCTGATGCCGCAGCCGCCCGAGCATGAGAACAAGCCGCTGACCTGGCCCTACTGGCCGTACAAGCTTCGCAGCAGCTCCAGCCATGAAGAAGGTTGCGAGCGCGAGTTCGCCATCGCCACCAAGGAATTCATCGGCGAGAAGGGCAAGGTCACGGGCCTGAAGACCGTTCGCGTCGAGTGGAAGGACGGCAAGATGACCGAGGTCGCGGGCAGCGAACAGGTCCTGAAGGCCGATCTGGTGCTGCTGGCGATGGGATTCGTGAGCCCTGTCGCGAGCATCCTCGAAGGCTTCGGCGTCGAGAAGGACGCGCGCGGCAACGCGAAGGCGACGACCGACTTCACCGGTGGCTACGCGACCAATGTGCCCAAGGTGTTTGCTGCGGGCGATATCCGTCGCGGGCAGTCGCTGGTGGTGTGGGCGATTCGTGAAGGCCGCCAGGCCGCGCGCTCGGTCGATGAATTCCTCATGGGGTTCTCGGATCTGCCCAGGTAGTGCGATGCGGTGAGGCTGTCATGGATGCCGGATCGAGTCCGGCATGACAGTGATCTGGCTGTCATTGCGGACTCGATCCGCAATCCATGTGCGATCAAGCGCAGTTCGCCGCTTTGCGGTGGATGCCGGATCAAGTCCGGCATGACAGGCAAATTCGCCAACAAGCCCGCATGCCCGCGTGGAAGTCGGCTCAACCTATATCATCGCGTCGATGACTGAACCCGCCGAAGGCGCGCTCGTCGAATGCCGTAACCTCAGTTTTGGCTACGGCTCGCGCCTCATTCTCGACAACCTCTCCCTCACCGTTCCGCGTGGAAAGGTGACGGCGCTCATGGGCGCGTCCGGTGGAGGCAAGACCACCGTGCTTCGCCTCATCGGCGGGCAGGTGCGCGCCAACAGCGGTGACGTGCTGTTCGAAGGCAAGGACGTCGGCAAGCTCAACCAGACGGGTCTCTACGAAGCACGCAGGCGCATGGGCATGCTGTTCCAGTTTGGTGCGCTCTTTACCGACCTCTCGGTTTTCGACAATGTGGCTTTTCCCCTGCGCGAACACAGCGGCCTGACGGAAAGCCTGATTCGCGACATCGTGCTGATGAAGCTCGACGCCGTCGGCCTGCGAGGTGCGCGCGACCTGATGCCCAGCGAGATCTCGGGCGGGATGGCGCGCCGTGTCGCGCTGGCCCGCGCCATTGCGCTCGACCCCGACCTCATCATGTACGACGAGCCCTTCGCCGGGCTCGACCCGATTTCGCTGGGCACGGCAGCGCAGCTCATACGCAGGCTCAATGACACGCTGGGCATCACCAGTATCGTGGTCTCGCATGACCTCGTGGAGACCTTCGCGATCGCAGACCAGGTGATCATCCTGGCCAACGGCAAGGTTGCCGCGCAAGGAACGCCGCAGGAAGTGCGCGCCTCCAAAGACCCGCTCATCGAGCAGTTCGTGAATGCGCGTGCTGAAGGCCCGGTGGCATTCCACTATCCCGGCCCCACCGCCGTGCAGGATTACAGCGGGGGATTCAACGGATGAGCTGGTTCAATCCTGCGGATATCGGGTTTGCTGCACGCAGCAAGCTCGCGGGCATTGGTTACGCCACGCGGCTCTTTCTGCGGTTGGTTTCCATGACTGGCCCGACCCTGCGCCGCTTCGGGCTGGTGCGCGACCAGATCCATTTCCTGGGCAACTATTCGCTGGCGATCATCACGGTCTCGGGCCTGTTCGTCGGCTTCGTGCTGGGCCTGCAGGGCTACTACACGTTGCAGCGTTACGGTTCGTCCGAAGCGCTGGGTTTGCTGGTCACCCTCAGCCTGGTGCGCGAGCTCGGCCCGGTGGTGACTGCGCTGCTTTTCGCGGGGCGTGCCGGTACTTCGCTCACCGCGGAGATCGGCTTGATGAAAGCAGGCGAGCAGTTGAGCGCCATGGAAATGATGGCGGTCGATCCGGTGCAGCGCATTCTCGCGCCGCGCTTTTGGGCCGGCATCTTCGTGATGCCCGTGCTGGCCGCGGTGTTCAGCGCCGTCGGCGTCATTGGCGGCTGGGTCGTGGGTGTCCTGCTGATCGGCGTGGACCCGGGTGCATTCTGGAGCCAGATGCAGGGCGGCGTCGATGTCTGGCGTGACGTTGGTAACGGCGTCATCAAGAGTTTTGTTTTCGGCATCACCGTGACGTTCATCGCGTTGCTGCAGGGTTATGAAGCCCATGCGACCCCCGAGGGCGTGTCTCGCGCGACTACTCGCACCGTGGTGATTGCTTCTCTGGCCGTGCTGGGACTCGACTTCGTCCTCACGACCTTGATGTTCAGTATTTGATGGGGGCTTGAACCACTATGCAAAAGTCAAAAAGCGATATCTGGGTGGGGCTGTTCGTACTCATCGGTGCCGCCGCGCTTGTTTTTCTGGCGCTCCAGTCAGCCAACCTGCTGTCGCTCAGTTTCCAGCCGACCTATCGCGTGTCAGCCAAATTCGACAATATCGGTGGGCTCAAACGCCAGGCTGCCGTCAAAAGTGCCGGTGTGGTGGTCGGCCGGGTCGATGCGATCACCTTCGATACCAAGTCCTATCAGGCGCTGGTGACATTGGCGGTAGAGAGCCGTTACGTGTTTCCCAAGGACAGCTCGCTGAAGATCCTGACGAGCGGTTTGCTGGGCGAGCAATATATCGGCGTCGAGGCGGGGGCCGACGAGAAGAATCTCGCGGCAGGCGATACCATCACTGCAACCCAGTCGGCTGTCGTGCTTGAAAACCTGATTGGACAATTTCTCTATAACAAGGCCGCCGAAGGAAGCAGTTCGGCGGCGTCGGCTGCCAAGAAATGACTTTGACCTTCTCGCCCTTTTCCTCCATGTTCTCCGTGGGTCACCGTCGTCACGCGGTTGCTGCGTTCCTCGCCGGCGTGCTGGTGTTGCTGACCGGTTGCGCCAGCCCCAACGCAACTTCGCGCGATCCGTTCGAATCATTCAATCGCAACATGATGTCGTTCAACGACGGCGTCGATTCGATGGCACTCAAGCCCGCCGCCACCGTTTACAAGCAGGTTGTCCCGCCGCTGGCCCGCACGGGTGTGAGCAATTTCTTCGGCAACCTTGGGGACGCCTGGTCGACGGTCAACAGTGCGCTGCAGTTCAAGTTTGGCGACGCGGCAGAAAACTTCATGCGCCTGAACGTCAATACGTTCTTCGGGCTGGGCGGCATCCTGGACATTGCGAGCGAACTGAACATCGAACGCCACAAGGAAGACCTGGGCCAGACGCTGGGACGCTGGGGTGTGCCGGCAGGCCCTTACCTGGTGCTGCCCCTCTTCGGCCCGTCCACCATGCGCGACGCGATCGCGCTGCCGTTCGATCGCAAGGCAGACCCGCTCGGCCAGGTCAACCCCTGGGGAACGCGCTACAGCCTGTACACCTTGCGCCTGATCGATACCCGTTCGAACCTGCTGCGGGTCGGCACCGTCATCGATGAAGCCGCGCTGGACAAATACACTTTCACGCGCGATGCGCACTTGCAGCGTCGCCGGGCCGAGATCAGCGAGAAGACGTCCGATGGCGATGCGGGCCAGGAACCCAAGGCGGACGGCACGCCTGCACCAAAGTAACCCCTCAGAGCCGTTGCAAAGTGTTGCATCGGCCCGCATGTGACCGGAACCCGTGGGGCGCCAGGCGTTCCAACGTTGACTTTGCGGCCAGTGTCCGCACGAAAGGTTTGAATTGAAAAGAAGAGTCCTCATCGAGTGGATTGCATCCATCGCAGCAGTCGCTGCCTTCGCAGGCATTGCGCCGCTGGCCCACGCCGCCGAAGAAACCCCCGACGTGATGATCAAGCGCCTGTCCGATGAAGTGCTGGGCGCCATCAGGCAGGACAAGGCGATCCAGGCGGGCGACACGTCGCGTGTGATTGCCCTGGTCGACAGCAAGATCATGCCGAACGTGAATTTCCAGCGCATGACGGCTGCCGCAGTCGGCCCCGCATGGCGCCAGGCCACGCCTGAGCAACAAAGGCGTCTGCAGGAAGAGTTCAAGATCCTTCTGGTGCGAACCTATTCCGGCGCCCTGTCGCAAGTGGACGACCAGACGATCAGCATCAAGCCGCAGCGCGGCGCGACCACCGATACCGATGTGCTCGTGCGCACCGAGATCCGCGGCCGTGGCGATCCGATCCAGCTCGACTACCGACTGGAAAAGACACCGGGCCAGGGCTCCGGGTGGAAGATCTACAACCTGAACGTGCTGGGCGTGTGGCTGGTGGAGACCTATCGCAGCCAGTTCGCCACCGAGATCAATTCCAAGGGCATCGACGGATTGATCACAGCACTGGCAACGCGCAACAAATCCAACGCCAAGGGCTGACACGGCCATGCTGGTCCTGCCCAGTGAGCTGACCCATTCGCAAGCGGTGGCGTGCTGCCGCATGCTCGTGCAGGGGTTGGCTTCGCACACCGAGCCTGTGGTGGTGGCAGATGCCAGCGCGCTCGCGCATTTCGACTCTTCCGCAATTGCGGTCCTGCTCGAATGCCGGCGCGAGGCGCTCGCCATGGGCAAGACGCTTTCGATCAGCGGCATGCCGGCGCGCCTTCGAGAACTCGCCACGCTCTATGGCGTGGCGCCCTTGCTTCCGGCAGCTCCGTAAGGCGATTGCGCGCCCGTGCGGGCCGGGCAGCGCCCGCCCGGTAAAATCCCGGGCTCCCCATGCCCGCCATCTCCTTCCAATCGGTTTCCAAGCACTATTCGTCCGCACGCGGGAATTCCCTCAAGGCGCTCGACAACGTCAGTCTCGACATCGAGGAGGGCGAGTTCTTTGGCTTGCTCGGCCCGAACGGCGCTGGCAAGACCACGATGATCAGCATCCTGGCCGGCCTCACGCGAGCCACCTCAGGCCGTGTGAGTGTGCTGGGCCACGATGTCCAGACCGACTACGCCAATGCCAGGCGGCGCCTGGGTGTGGTGCCGCAGGAACTGGTGTTCGATCCGTTTTTCAACGTGCGCGAGGCGCTGCGCATCCAGTCGGGCTACTTCGGCGTGAAGAACAACGGCGCCTGGATCGACGAACTGCTGGAGAGCCTGGGCCTGGCCGACAAGGCCAATTCCAACATGCGCCAGCTGTCGGGCGGCATGAAGCGCCGGGTGCTGGTGGCGCAGGCGCTGGTGCACAAGCCGCCCGTCATCGTGCTCGACGAGCCGACCGCTGGCGTCGATGTGGAGCTGCGCCAGACGTTGTGGCAATTCATTGCGAAGTTGAACAAGCAGGGCCACACGGTGCTGCTGACCACCCACTACCTCGAAGAAGCCGAAGCCCTGTGCGGGCGCATCGCCATGCTCAAGACCGGCCGCCTGGTGGCACTGGAGCGCACGAGCGAGTTGCTCAAAGCGGCTTCGAGCAACGTGCTGCGTTTCAAGATGGACAGCGCGCTGCCAAGAGAATTCGAAGGTAAGGCCCGCGTCACCGGGCGCATCGTGCAGTTGCCCGCGCATGACGCGCACGAGATCGAGCGCTACCTGGCCGTCATCCGCGAAGCCGGCCTGCGCGTGGAAGACGTCGAGATCCGCAAGGCCGACCTGGAGGATGTCTTCCTGGACGTGATGTCGCGCCACGGCGAGAAGCCGCCTGCGCAACCTGTGCAACCTGTGCTGGAGGCCGCCAGATGAACGGCTGGCAGACCCTGCTCTACAAGGAAGTCCTGCGCTTCTACAAGGTGAGCTTCCAGACGGTGGCCGCCCCGGTGCTGACGGCGGTGCTCTACATGCTGATCTTCGGCCATGTGCTGCAGGACCACGTGAAGGTCTACGACAAGGTGAGCTACACCGCTTTCCTCGTGCCCGGGCTGGTGATGATGAGCGTGCTGCAGAACTCGTTTGCCAACAGCGCTTCTTCGCTGGTGCAGAGCAAGATCATGGGCAGCCTGGTGTTCCTGCTGCTCACGCCGCTGTCGCACTGGGCATGGTTCACGGCCTATGTGGGTTCGTCGATTGCACGTGGTCTTGCCGTTGGCCTGGGCGTGTTTGCAGTGACTGCGTTTTTCGGCCAGCCGTCTTTCGAGGCGCCGCTCTGGATCATCGTGTTCGCGGTGCTGGGCGCCGGCTTGATGGGCTCGCTGGGCGTCATCGCCGGACTATGGGCCGACAAGTTCGACCAGATGGCGGCCTTCCAGAACTTCATCATCATGCCGATGACGTTTCTCTCGGGCGTGTTCTATTCCATCCATTCCCTGCCTGCGTTCTGGCAGCAGGTGAGCCACCTCAACCCGTTTTTCTACATGATCGACGGCTTTCGCTACGGCTTTTTCGGGGTGAGCGATGTGTCACCTTGGCTCAGCCTGGCCATCGTCGGCACGGCTTTTCTCGTGGTCAGCTCGATTGCCGTCCACTTGCTGCGAATCGGCTACAAAATCCGGAGCTGACCTCCTTCAGACGACCCTGCCATGACTGCCGAAGAACTCCAATCCCTCATCGCCTCGGGCCTTGCCTGCGAGCACCTCGAAGTGTCGGGCGACGGCCGCCACTGGAGCGCCGTGATCGTTTCCTCGCAGTTCGAGGGCAAGCGCCTGATCCAGCGGCACCAGCGCGTGTACGCCACCCTCGGTGCGAGAATGCAGACAGATGAAGTGCACGCACTTTCAATGAAGACATTGACGCCCGCCGAGTGGGCCAACGAACCCAAATAGACCGATATGGACAAGCTTCTGATTCGCGGGGGCCACCAGCTCCAAGGCGAAGTCCGGATTTCCGGCGCCAAGAATGCCGCGCTGCCCGAACTGTGCGCGACGCTGCTCACGTCCGATCCCATGGTGCTGGAGAACGTGCCCCGCCTGCAGGACGTGGCCACGATGCTCACGCTCATCCGCAACATGGGCGTGACCGTGGAGCGCGATGCCCAGGGCACCGTACGAATCGACTCCGCGCGACTGAGTTCGCCGGAAGCGCCTTATGAGCTGGTCAAGACCATGCGTGCAGCGGTGCTCGCGCTCGGCCCCTTGCTGGCCCGCTTCGGTGAAGCGACGGTGTCGCTGCCCGGCGGTTGCGCGATCGGTTCCCGCCCGGTTGACCAGCACATCAAGGGCATGCAGATGATGGGCGCCGAGATCACGGTCGAGCACGGCTACATGATCGCCAAGCTGCCCAAGGGCTGGACGCGCCTGAAGGGCGCGAACATCCGCACCGACATGGTCACCGTCACCGGCACCGAAAACTTCCTGATGGCCGCCACGCTCGCCGAAGGCACCACGGTGCTGGAGAACGCGGCGCAGGAGCCGGAGATCGTGGACCTGGCCGAAATGCTGATCGCGATGGGCGCGAAGATCGAAGGCCACGGCACCGAGCGCATCACGATACAGGGCGTGGAAAAGCTGCACGGCGCGACGCACCGCGTGGTCGCCGATCGCATCGAGGCCGGCACGTTTCTCTGCGCAGTGGCTGCCGCAGGCGGCGATGTCACGCTGCGTCATGGCCGCGCCGAGCACCTGGGCGCCGTCATCGACCTGCTGCGTGCGGCAGGTGCGACGGTGACGCCGGTCGAAGACGGCATCCACATCCAGTCACAAGGCCGCCTCACGGCCCAGAGCTTTCGCACGACCGAGTACCCCGGCTTTCCGACGGACATGCAGGCGCAGTTCATGGCGCTCAACATCATTGCCGAAGGCCCTTCCAAGGTGACCGAGACGATCTTCGAAAACCGTTTCATGCACGTCAATGAAATGGTTCGCCTGGGCGCGAACATCCAGGTCGACGGCAAGTTCGCGGTGATCGAAGGGGTCGAGAGACTCTCGGGCGCCGTGGTCATGGCCACCGATCTGCGCGCGTCGGCCAGCCTGGTGATTGCCGGCCTGGTGGCGGAAGGCGAAACCATCGTGGACCGCATCTATCACCTGGATCGCGGCTACGACCAGATGGAAACCAAGCTGCGCGGCATCGGCGCAGACATCGAGCGGATTTCCTGAAGGCCATGCCGCAACCCATGCTGACCCTGGCCCTGTCAAAGGGACGCATCTTTGAAGAGACCCTGCCGCTGCTGCGCGCAGCGGGCATCGAGGTCACCGAAGACCCCGAGAAATCGCGCAAGCTGATCCTGGCGACGACCCGCCCGGACGTGCGCGTCGTGATCGTTCGCGCCAGCGATGTGCCGACCTATGTGCAATACGGCGGTGCCGATCTGGGCGTGACCGGCCTTGATACGCTCATCGAACACGGCGCCGATTGGGGCCGCGGGACGGGCCTGTACCAGCCGCTCGACCTGCGTATTGCCAGGTGCAGGGTGAGCGTTGCCGTGCGGTCTGATTTCGATTACGCCAGTGCCGTGCGCCAGGGTTCACGGCTGAAGGTTGCCACCAAGTACGTGAACATCGCGCGCGAATTCTTCGCCGCCAAGGGCGTGCACGTGGACATGATCAAGCTTTACGGCAGCATGGAACTCGCCCCTCTCACAGGCCTGGCCGACGCCATTGTCGATCTGGTCTCCACCGGCAACACGCTCAAGGCCAACCACCTGGTCGAGGTCGAGCGCATCATGGACATCAGCTCGCGCCTGGTGGTCAACCAGGCCGCGCTCAAACTCAAGCAGGCCGCCATTCGCAGCGTGATCGACGCATTCTCTTCCGCCATTGCCCAGGACTGACACCGATGAACTGGACTGCCCGGCCGCTGCGCCTTGCGACCGACTCAGCCGATTTCGAAGCGCAATTCAACCAGCGTCTGCATTGGTCCGCCGATACGGATTCGCAGGTCGAAACGGCGGTCGAAGGCATTCTTGCCGATGTGAAACAGCGCGGCGATGCAGCGGTGCTGGAATACACGGCCCGCTTCGATGCGCTGGATGTCACGGCGATGCCGCAGCTGGAACTCGAAGCGCGCGAACTCAAGAACGCCTACAACCAGCTGCCCGCGCAGCAGCGTGAAGCCCTGCAGGCCGCCGCCAATCGCGTGCGTGCGTACCACGTCGCGCAAAAGCGCGCGACCGGCGAGAGCTGGAGTTACCGCGACGAGCACGGCACCCTGTTGGGCCAGAAGGTCACGCCGCTAGACCGCGTGGGCATCTATGTACCGGGCGGCAAGGCGGCGTATCCGTCATCGGTGTTGATGAACGCAATTCCCGCTCAGGTGGCAGGCGTCGGTGAAATCATCATGGTGGTGCCCACACCGCGTGGCGAGAAGAACCAGCTGGTGCTGGCTGCCGCCTACGTTTCGGGTGTGAGCCGTGCGTTCACGGTGGGCGGCGCGCAGGCCGTCGGCGCGCTGGCTTACGGCACGCAGACGATTCCACGCGTGGACAAGATCACCGGCCCGGGGAATGCGTATGTGGCGAGCGCCAAGCGGCGCGTCTTCGGTGCTGTGGGCATCGACATGATTGCCGGCCCCAGCGAAATCCTCGTGCTGGCCGATGGCACCACGCCGCCCGACTGGGTCGCGATGGATTTGTTCTCGCAGGCCGAACACGACGAGCTGGCGCAAAGCATTCTCCTGTGCCCCGATGCGGGCTACATCGACCAGGTGCAGCAGGCGATCGACCGCCTGCTTCCCGAGATGCCGCGCGCCGAAATCATCGCCAAATCGCTCAACGGGCGCGGGGCACTGATTCATACGCGCAGCATGGAAGAAGCGTGCGACATCAGCAACCGCATCGCGCCCGAGCACCTGGAGATTGCGAGCCACGATCCGCACCTCTGGGAGCCGCGCCTGAGACATGCCGGCGCGATCTTTCTGGGCGCATGGACGAGCGAGTCGCTCGGCGACTACTGCGCCGGACCCAACCATGTGCTGCCGACGAGCGGCACGTCCCGGTTTTCCAGCCCGCTGGGTGTGTACGACTTCCAAAAGCGCAGCAGCCTCATCGAGGTGAGCGAAGCCGGCGCGCAGGCCCTGGGCGCCATCGCATCGGTGCTGGCCCATGGCGAAGGCCTGCAGGCCCATGCGCGCGCGGCAGAAATGAGGCTGAAACGATGAGCGATTCGCAAAAAACCGTGCCCTTGCATGTGTTCCGTCAGGACGTGCAGTCGATGCACGCCTATGCCGTCCAGGACTCGAAGGGCCTCGTCAAGCTCGATGCGATGGAGAACCCGCACCGGCTTTCGCCTGACCTGCAGGCTGCGCTGGGCAAGCGGCTGGGTGCGCTGGCGCTCAATCGCTACCCGGGCGACCTGCCCAATGAGCTGCGCGCAGCGCTCGCGAAGCACGCGGGCATGCCTGAAGGCTTCGACATCATGCTGGGCAACGGCTCCGACGAGCTGATCTCGCTCCTGGCGCTGGCGTGCGACGTGCCCGGCGCGACGATCCTGGCGCCCGAGCCGGGCTTCGTCATGTACGCGATGAGTGCGAAGCTGCAGGGCCTGAACTTTGTCGGCGTGCCGCTCACCGCCGATTTCGAGCTCGACGCCGATGCGATGCTGGCCGCGATCGCGCAGCACAAGCCCGCCATCATCTACATCGCCTATCCGAACAACCCGACCGCCAACCTGTGGAACGACGAGGCCATCGAGCGCATCGTCGAAGCGGCGCCCGGCATTGTGGTGATGGACGAGGCCTACCAGCCGTTCGCCGCCCGAAGCTACATCGATCGCGTGGCCAGGCATTCGCATGTGCTGCTGATGCGCACGATGAGCAAGTTCGGGCTGGCTGGGGTGCGCATCGGCTACATGATCGGCCCCAAGGCGTTGATCGCCGAGGTCGACAAGGTTCGCCCGCCGTACAACATCAGCGTGCTGAATGCCGAGACGGCCCTGTTTTGCCTGGAGCACGAAGCGGTGTTCGCCGCGCAGGCGGCAGACATCCGCGAACAGCGCGCCCGGCTCATGGCGGCACTCGCCCGGATTCCGGCGGTGAAGTCATGGCCCAGCGACGCCAACATGATCCTGGTGCGCGTGCCTGATGCGGCCAGGGCCTTCGACGGCATGAAGTCGCATGGCATCCTGGTCAAGAACGTTTCTAAAATGCACCCATCGCTGGCCAATTGCATGCGCCTGACGGTCGGCACCGCCGAAGAAAACGCGCAGATGATGAAGGCCCTCGAAGCATCCCTATGACCACTGTCCCCACCAACGGCCCCAGCGGCGAACGCGTCGCCGAAGTCACCCGCAACACAGCGGAAACGCAGATCACCGTCCGGGTGAACATCGACGGCACGGGCAAGTCGCGCCTGTCGACCGGCATCGGCTTTTTCGACCACATGCTCGACCAGATTGCGCGTCACGGCCTGATCGACATCGACATCGAAGCCAAAGGTGACCTGCACATCGACGGCCATCACACGGTCGAGGATGTGGGCATTGCTTTCGGCCAGGCCGTATTCAAGGCGATTGGCGACAAGAAGGGAATCCGCCGCTACGGTCACGCTTATGTGCCTCTCGACGAAGCATTGTCGCGCGTGGTCATCGACTTTTCGGGCCGTCCGGGCCTGGTGATGGACGTGCCGTTCAAGAGCGGCATGATCGGCACCTTCGACAGCCAGCTCGCGCACGAGTTCTTCCAGGGCTTCGTCAATCACGCCTTCGTCACGCTGCACATCGACAACCTGCGCGGCGAGAACGCGCACCACCAGTGCGAGACCGTGTTCAAGGCCTTCGCCCGCGCGCTTCGCTTTGCGATGGAGCTCGATCCGCGCATGGCCGGCACCATTCCATCCACCAAGGGATCGCTCTGAAAACTGTCGCGGTCGTCGACTACGGCATGGGCAACCTGCGCTCAGTGGCGCAGGCGGTGATGCATGTCGCGCAGGACTCGGGCTACGAGGTCCTGGTCACGTCGCGCCCGGATGAGGTGCGCGCGGCCGAGCGGGTCGTTCTTCCCGGCCAGGGCGCGATGCCCGACTGCATGCGGGAGCTGCGTGACTCGGGGCTCAAGGAATCCGTGCTGGAGGCCGCCGCATCCAAGCCGCTGATGGGCGTGTGCGTCGGCATGCAGATGATGCTCGACCGCAGCCACGAAGGCCCGACCGATGGCCTGGGGCTGATCCACGGCGAGGTGCTCAAGTTCGATCTTCAGGGCCGTCTTCAGGCCGATGGCAGCCGGTTCAAGGTGCCGCAGATGGGATGGAACCAGGTCTACCAGGCGCTGCCGCACCCGATCTGGGCGGGCGTGCCGGAGGCAAGTTACTTCTATTTCGTTCATAGTTTCTACGCCCGGCCGTCGGATGCGCGCCACAGCGTAGGGGAAGCCGATTACGGCGGTCGCTTTACGGCCGCGATTGCACGCGATAATATTTTTGCAACCCAGTTCCATCCCGAGAAAAGTTCGGACCAGGGCCTGACCCTTTATCGCAATTTCCTGCACTGGACTCCCTGAAACCCACGTTCCCGCCGGCACCGTGCCCGGCGCCGTACGCATCTGACCATGCTTTTAATTCCCGCGATCGATATCAAGGACGGCCACTGCGTGCGCCTCAAACAGGGCGACATGGAGCAGGCGACTACCTTCAGCGAAGACCCTGCCGCCATGGCGCGCACCTGGCTGGAGCGCGGCGCCCGGCGCTTGCACCTGGTGGACCTCAATGGCGCGTTTGCCGGCAAGCCGCAGAATTTCGCAGCGGTCAAGACCATCCTCAAGGCGGTCGGTGACGATATTCCGGTGCAGCTGGGCGGTGGCATACGCGACCTGGACACCATAGAGCGCTATATCGACGGCGGGCTGCGCTACGTCATCATCGGCACGGCCGCTGTCAAGAATCCGGGCTTCCTCAAGGATGCGTGCAGCGCTTTCGGCGGGCACATCATCGTGGGGCTGGACGCCAAGGACGGCAAGGTGGCCACCGACGGCTGGAGCAAGCTCACGGGGCATGAAGTCGTCGATCTCGCGCGCAAGTTCGAAGACTGGGGCGTCGAATCGATCATCTACACCGACATCGGCCGTGACGGCATGCTCACCGGCATCAACATCGAGGCCACGGTGAAGCTGGCGCAGGCGCTCACGATTCCCGTCATTGCCTCGGGCGGGCTGGGCAGCATGGCCGATATCGAAAACCTCTGTGCCGTTGAAGACGAAGGCATCGAGGGCGTGATCTGCGGCCGGGCTGTGTATTCGGGCGACCTCGACTTCGTGGCGGCGCAAGCCAGGGCCGACGAACTCGGCCAGGCCTAGCGTGCTCGCCAAAAGAATCATCCCCTGCCTGGACGTCACGGGCGGGCGCGTCGTCAAGGGCGTGAACTTCGTCGAATTGCGCGATGCCGGTGACCCGGTGGAAATCGCCGCCCGCTACAACGAGCAGGGCGCAGACGAACTCACGTTCCTGGACATCACCGCCACCAGCGACAACCGCGACCTGATCCTTCACATCATCGAAGCCGTGGCGTCCCAGGTCTTCATTCCGCTCACGGTCGGTGGGGGCGTGCGAACCGTCGAGGATGTGCGCCGGCTGCTCAATGCAGGTGCCGACAAGACCTCCTTCAATTCCGCAGCTATCGCGGACCCCTCGGTGATCAACGCAGCCTCCGACAAGTACGGCGCGCAGTGCATCGTGGTCGCGATCGACGCAAAACGGCGGGCCGGCGGCGGCTGGGACGTGTACAGCCACGGCGGCCGCAAGAACACCGGCCTGGACGCGGTTGCATGGGCCACCGAGATGGCCCAACGCGGCGCCGGCGAAATCCTGCTCACCAGCATGGACCGGGACGGCACCAAATCCGGATTCGATCTCGAATTGACTCGCGCAGTCAGCGACGCGGTTTCCGTGCCGGTCATCGCTTCCGGCGGCGTCGGCACGCTCGACGATCTCGCGGACGGCATCCAGATCGGCGGCGCCGATGCGGTGCTGGCCGCCAGCATCTTCCATTACGGTGAATTCACTGTCGGCCAGGCCAAGGCGCGAATGGCCGAGCGCGGCATCCCGGTTCGCCTCTAGCTCGCGTCACAATACCGCCATGGATTGGTTGGATCAGGTCAAGTGGGACACGCATGGGCTCGTCCCCGTCATCGCGCAGGAAGCCTCCAGCGGCGATGTGCTCATGTTCGCGTGGATGGACCGTGAGGCGCTCGCGCAGACCGCGCAGACCGGCCGCGCGGTGTACTACAGCCGCTCTCGCGCGAAGCTGTGGTTCAAGGGCGAAGAGTCCGGCCATGTACAGGCCGTCCACGAGATGCGGCTCGACTGCGACAACGACGTCGTGCTGCTCAAGGTGACGCAGCACGGGCACGATCCGTCCATCGCCTGCCATACCGGTCGACACAGTTGTTTTTTCCAGCTTTACCGCGATGGGAAGTGGGAATCGGTGGAGCCGGTCTTGAAAGACCCCTCGACCATCTACAAATAAAGAGCCAAGCAATGACCGCGCAACCCAACGCAAGCGATGTCCTGGCCCGGCTGGCCGACATCGTCGAGAGCCGCAAGAAGGCCAACGGCGGTGATCCGCAGGCCAGCTATGTGGCCCGGCTGCTCGACAAGGGCCCCGATGCATTTCTCAAGAAGGTCGGCGAAGAGGCGACGGAACTGGTGATGGCCGCCAAGGATGCAGACCACGGCGGCGATCGTGCCAAGGTGGTGAGCGAGATGGCCGACCTGTGGTTTCATTGCCTGGTCGCGCTGGCG
>JAZKFI010000030.1:0-145347 GCA_040386575.1 Pseudomonadota bacterium | reverse complement strand
CTCCCGACCTCCGCATTGCGAACGCGGCGCTCTCCCAGCTGAGCTACCCCCCCACATCGAGGAAATGCTACCAAAGGGTCCTGGTTTTGGCGAGCGGTTTAAACCCCCAGACTGTCATGCCGGGTTTGACCCGGCATCCACCGCGTAGCGGCGACTGCGTTTGATCGGAGATGGATTGCGGATCAAGTCCGCAATGACAGACAAGTGAGCTGTCATGCCGGGCTTGACCCGGCATCCACCGCGACGCGGCGACTGCTCTCGAAGACATGGATTGCGGGGGGCCGCCTTTTGCAATTCACGAGGGAAACGTGAACATCGCCTCCATCTCCTTCCTGATCTTGTACGCGTGGGTCGTCGTGTCCATCGCCACGTCGGCCCAGCAAAGGCTTTGGCCTTTCTTCACCGGCCGCACCACCTTCACGTCGTGCGCCAGTCCCAGCGGCAACCCGCCCATGCCCGCTGATTTGTCCGCCGGCAGAAGCTTGCCCCAAACGGTGTAACCGCCTTCTCCGTCAAGCATGTCGCCGGGCGCCAGGTCGCGCTTGGCAGTGGCGACGACGTCTGCGTTCCAGCAGGTCGCAACGCCCGTCGCTTCGCCGCGCAAGGCCACGCTGGCGACCGACATGCCGACTTCCAGGCCGATCAGGTGCCAGCGCTTGTAGAGCGTGAAGTAGCGGCCGCTCGGGTCGGTGTGCGCGTTGTATTCCTCGAAACAGTTGCGGATGTATTCGGTCTCGCCTTCGACCGTGACCCACACACCCATGCGGATGTCGTACGGAATCTTGCGGCCGTTGGCTTCCAGCGACGAGATCACTTCGACCATGCCCTTGCGTTCGAGCACGCCGCCTTCGCTGATGGGGCGCGTCACGTAAGGAATGTCTTCGACGCTCGCAGGCGGGTAGAGCAGGCCGTTGCTCGGCACGGTGAGCCCGGTCGCGTTGGCGACGGCGGTGCTTTCGATGGAGGGCTTGGAGCCGTCGAGAAAGCTGTTGAACATCTTCGGGTTCAATCCGCCGCGCACGGCTTGCTCGGGCGTGAGGCCGTAGTTCTCCCACACGGTCTCCGGCGTCGATTCGCTGAAGTGCGGCAGCCACTTGTGGCCGCGACCTGCCGCGACCACCGGAAAGCCACAGGTGCGTGCCCAGTCCACCAGATCGCAGATGAGCGCCGGCTGGTCACCGAATGCCAGCGAGTAAATGACGCCGGCTTGCGCCGCCTTGCGTGCGAGCAAGGGGCCGCAGAAGGCATCGGCCTCGACCGTGACGTTGACCACATACTTGCCGTGCGCGAAGGCGTCCAGGCAATGATCGACGGCTGCAATCGGGTGACCGGTGCACTCGACGATGACGTCGATGGCGGGGTGCTGCGTGAGAGCGCGCCAGTCCTCGCCGATGTGCGTGTTGCCCGACTTGATGGCGTCGTCGAGTGACGGTGCCTGCGTCCGTTCGGGCTTCCACCCGACGCGGGCGAGGTTGGCGCGTGCGCCGTCTGGTGAAAGGTCTGCGATGCCGACGAGGTGAACGCCGGGTGTGCGCGGAATCTGCGCGAGGTACATCGAGCCGAACTTGCCCGCGCCGATGAGTCCGATGCGGATGGGTTTGCCGCTGGCGGCGCGTTGCTGGAGCTGGGAGTGCAGGGACATGAGGGCTGTCATTGCGGGCTCGACCCGCAATCCATGGTTGAACGAATGCTGTTGCTGGATGCAGGATCGCGTCCATGACAGCCAATTCCTGATGCGACATGCTTCAGGCGTGGCAGCGTACCCCCGTCCCGCGATGCGTTCAAGCCCTGTGACAAGATGGAGTCAGGAAATGGAGCGATCGATGAAAGCAAAGAACTGGGACGCAGGCTGGCTGGACAGCATGTACAACAACCGCGAACGTGTGCCCGACCATGGCACCTACCTGCGCCGCTGGACTGCGCAGTCCGCCGATGCGATGCGCACGCAGCCGCGTGAACTCGACATCCGTTACGGCGGCGGGCCGAGCGAGCACCTTGATGTCTTTGGCGCAGAGGGTGACAGTGCGCCGGTGCTGGTGTTCATCCACGGCGGTTATTGGCGCGCGCTCGACAAGCGCGATCACGCCTTCATCGCGCCCGCCTTTACGAAGGAAGGTGTATGTGTCGTCGTTCCGAACTACGCGCTGTGTCCGGCGGTGACGGTGCCGCAGATCGTGATGCAGCAGGTGCTCGCGGTGGCGTGGACCTATCGCCATATCGCCAAACACGGCGGCGATCCGAATCGCATCACTGTGATCGGGCATTCGGCGGGCGGTCACCTGGCGGCGATGATGATGTCGTGCCTGTGGCCGGTGTTCGGGAGCAACTTGCCGGCGGATGTGGTGAAGGGCGTGATGTCGATTTCGGGGTTGCACGATCTGGAGCCGCTGATGCATGCGCCGTTTCTGCAGCCGTCGATCAAGCTCACGCGAGAGCAGGTGAGGATGGCGAGTCCGGCGCTGTTTCCCGCGCCAGCGCAGGGCAAGCTCTATGCGGTTTGCGGCGGCGACGAGAGCGAGGAATACCACCGGCAAAACGGCTTGTTGCAGGCTGCGTGGGGCGTGGAGCGGGTGCCGGTTAGCGAGACGATTGCCGGCTGCAATCACTTCAGCGTGCTGGACGCGCTGCTGGAGCCAGGGAGCCGGTTGAATACGCTGGCGCTGGAGTTGGTCAAGCAGTCGTGAAGTCATGGATGCCGGATCGAGTCCGGCATGACAACCTCTATTGACTGTCATTGCGGGCTCGACCCGCAATCCATGTATTCAACGGCCGTCGCCGCTTCGCGGTGGATGCCGGATCGAGTCCGGCATGACAACCTCTATTGACTGTCATTGCGGGCTCGACCCGCAATCCATGTATTCAACGGCCGTCGCCGCTTCGCGGTGAATGCCGGATCAGGTCCGGCATGACAGCCAATGCAATGACAGCCAATGCATGACAGCCGCTGTCACATCAGCAGATGCTCGCCCGCATTGTCCCCACCCAGGATCACGTAGTTGACCTTGCGCACGTCCATCAGCTTCTTGCCGCCTGAGTAGCTGATCGAGCTTTGCACATCCTCTTCCATCTCGCGCAGCGTGTCGGCGAGCCGGCCCTTGACCGGCTCCAGGATGCGCTTGCCTTCGACGTGCTTGTACTCGCCCTTGTTGAAGTCCGAGGCGCTGCCGTAGTACTCCTTGAACAGGCGTCCATCCACATCGACGGTCTCGCCCGGCGATTCCTCATGCCCCGCCAGCATGGAGCCGATCATCACCATCGTCGCGCCGAAGCGCACGCTCTTGGCAATGTCGCCGTGCTCGCGAATACCGCCGTCCGCAATGATGGGTTTGGTCGCGACGCGCGCGCACCACTTGAGCGCTGACAGTTGCCAGCCACCCGTGCCGAAACCCGTCTTCATCCGCGTGATGCAGACCTTGCCCGGGCCGATGCCGACCTTGGTTGCATCAGCGCCCCAGTTCTCCAGGTCGATGATGGCCTCAGGCGTGCCGACGTTGCCCGCGATCACGAAGGCCGATGGCAGCTTTCCCTTCAGGTGCGCGATCATGTTTCTCACGCTGTCGGCATGGCCGTGCGCGATGTCGATCGTGACGTACTCGGGTATCTGCCCTTCGGCGGCCAGCTGGTCGACCGCGTCGTAGTCGGGCTTTTTCACGCCGACCGAGATCGAGGCGTACGCGCCCTTCGAATGCATCTCGCGCACGAAGGCCACGTTGTCCAGGTCGAAGCGGTGCATCACGTAGAAGTAGCCGTTCTGCGCGAGCCACAGGCAGATCTTTTCGTCCACCACGGTTTTCATGTTGGCGGGCACGACCGGGATGCGGAAGGTGCGGCCGCCCAGCTCCACGCCGGCGTCGCATTCGGAACGGCTTTCCACGCGGCATTTGCGCGGCAGCAGGAGAACGTTGTCGTAGTCGAAGATTTCCATACCAAGCTCCTTCAAGGCTGTTTGTGAACAGGGGGTGAGCGCTTGGGAGTTGGAGCCCGGCGATCTGGCGCGGGGCCAAATGCAAACCGGGCCTCAAATTGCTTGGGCCCGGTGCTTGATTCTAGTCGCCGCGCAATGGCCGCGTTATGCGCGATTGCATATGGCCCCGATTCATCCGCACGGATGAGTTCGGGCGGGTCCGGCCTGCATTTTCCGGCGATCTCCTGCGGTTCCTACAATGCCGTATGTACCCAGAAGTCGACGCGGCCTCGCCGCTCTTGCAAAACCTCAATCCCGAGCAGCTGGCAGCCGTCACGCTGCCCAACGAGCACGCCCTCATCCTCGCGGGGGCCGGGTCCGGAAAGACCCGCGTTCTCACCACCCGCATCGCCTGGCTGATGTCCACCGGCCAGGTGTCGCCCGGCGGCCTGATGGCCGTGACCTTCACCAACAAGGCGGCCAAGGAAATGATGACGCGGCTGCAGTCCATGCTGCCGGTCAATGTTCGCGGCATGTGGATCGGCACCTTCCACGGCCTGTGCAACCGTCTCTTGCGCGCGCACTGGCGGCTGGCCAACCTGCCGCAGACCTTCCAGATCCTGGACACGCAGGACCAGCTCTCGGCCATCAAGCGTGTGATGAAGCAGTTCAACGTTGATGACGAGCGTTTCCCGGCCAAGGAAACCCAGTGGTTCATCTCGGGCTGCAAGGAAGAGGGGCTGCGCCCGAATGCGGTGGAGATCCGCAGTGAAGACGACCGCCGCAAGGCCGAGATCTACCAGCTGTACGAAGATCAGTGCAACCGCGAAGGCGTGGTCGATTTCGGCGAGCTGATGCTGCGCAGCTACGAGCTGCTGCGTGACAACGACCCGATCCGCGAGCATTACCAGCGGCGCTTTCGCCACATCCTGATCGACGAGTTCCAGGACACGAACAAGCTCCAATACGCGTGGATCAAGATCCTGGCCGGACAGGACGCGAGCGGTCAGGGCAACGGCGCAGGCTCGGTGTTCGCAGTCGGCGACGACGACCAGAGCATCTACGCTTTCCGCGGTGCACGGGTGGGCAACATGGCCGACTTCGTGCGCGAGTTCGACGTGCGCCACCAGATCAAGCTGGAGCAGAACTACCGCAGCTTCAGCAACATCCTCGATTCGGCCAACCAGCTGATCGGGCACAACAAGAAGCGTCTGGGCAAGAACCTGCGCACGGATCAGGGCCCGGGTGAACCGGTGCGGATCTACGAGGCGCCGACCGACCTGGCCGAAGCGCAGTGGATGGTCGAGGAAATGCGTCATCTCGTTCGCGGCGATGGGCCCGAGGGCAGCATTCCCCGCAGCGAGATCGCCGTGCTGTACCGCAGCAATGCGCAAAGCCGGGTGATTGAGACGGCGCTGTTCAATGCGGCTGTGCCGTATCGCGTGTACGGCGGTCTGCGATTTTTCGAGCGGGCCGAAGTCAAGCATGCGCTTGCCTATCTGCGGCTGCTGGAGAACCCGAACGACGACACGAGCTTTTTGCGCGTGGTTAATTTTCCGCCGCGCGGCATTGGTGCTCGAAGTGTTGAACAGCTGCAGGACGCAGCGAAATCGGCAGGCTGCTCGCTGCATGACGCGGTCTCAGCCACCACGGGCAAGGCAGGAGCGAACCTCACGTCCTTCGTCGCAAAGATCGATGTCCTGCGCGAGAACATCGTCAACCTGTCGCTGCGTGAAATCATCGAGACGATGCTGGAAGAGTCCGGCTTGCTGCAGCACTACAAGGCCGAACGCGACGGCGCCGATCGTGTCGAGAATCTGGAAGAGCTCGTCAATGCGGCAGAGAGCTTCGTGACGCAGGAGGGGTTCGGGCGCGATGCGCTGGCGTTGCCAGTGGATGAACACAGCCCCGGCATCTTGCGGCAATCGCCCGCCAGCCAGGGGCTCGATCCCAGCGAGCCGGAAACCAACGACCCCGCGCCCGATTACATTCCGCCGGACGCCGAGACCGGCGAAACGTTGTCGCCGCTTGCGGCGTTCCTGACGCATGCCGCGCTGGAGTCGGGTGACAACCAGGCGCAGGCGGGACAGGAAGCGATCCAGCTCATGACGGTGCATTCGGCCAAGGGGCTGGAGTTCGACTGCGTGTTTGCGAGCGGCCTGGAAGAAGGCTTGTTTCCGAGCGAGCGCTCAATGACGGAGATCGAAGGCCTGGAAGAAGAGCGCCGCTTGATGTATGTGGCGATCACGCGGGCACGTAAACGCCTTTACCTGAGCTACTCGCAGACGCGCCTGTTGCACGGGCAGACCCGATACAACGTGCGCAGCCGGTTCTTCGACGAGTTGCCCGAAGGCGCGCTCAAGTGGCTCACGCCGAAGAACCAGAACTTCGGCGGATCGGCATTCGGCTACGGCTCGGGGTATCCGAGCACGCGCAGCGGCGGGTTCAATTCGGGCAGCGGCCACTCCAAAGACACCTTTGCCAGTCCGACAGTGCCATCGCAGAAGGCGCCGCCATCGCATGGACTCACCGCCAACATGAAGGTGTTCCATACGAAGTTCGGCGAGGGCAAGGTCATCTCCATCGAAGGGCAGGGCGATGATGCACGGGCCCAGGTGAACTTTCCCCGGCATGGCGTCAAGTGGCTGGCGCTCAGCGTCGCCAAATTGACGCCGGTGACTTGAACCCGTCGACTGTCTTGCCGGACGACCGGAGACCAGCCTTCAGGGCCTGTTGTTCAGCGCCTCTTTCACCTCGCGCCCCAGCTCGATCACCGCCATCGCGTAGTAGCTCGACCAGTTGTAGCGCGTGATCACATAGAAGTTCTCGGTGCCGGCAATGTACT
The DNA here is from genome assembly GCA_040386575.1 of Pseudomonadota bacterium. Lineage (GTDB taxonomy): Bacteria > Pseudomonadota > Gammaproteobacteria > Burkholderiales > Burkholderiaceae_C > Ramlibacter. Next base: position 138,598 of record JAZKFI010000030.1, on the reverse strand, counting down.
GCGGCTCCGACTCGCCGTTGAGCAGTTCGACCAGCGCGAGCGGTCCCTTGTGCTCCAGCGCCTTGCCGTCGAGCACCGCGCCGTTGCCCGTGAAGCTGGCAACGCTGAACGTCGGCAGGATGTCCGGCGCGAGCAGCACGTCTTTCTGCAACTTCGCCATGTCGAAGCTCACCGGGTAGTGCGTGGGCATGCCCGTGTTCCAGCCGTAGCTCTTGAAGTAGTTGGCCACTGACCCGATCACGTCTGGCGTACTGCGGGTGAGGTCGATCTTGCCGTCGCCGTCAAAGTCCACGGCCCACTTGGCCCAGCTCGTCGGCATGAATTGCGGCATGCCCACGGCGCCCGCGTAACTGCCCAGTGGCGCGAGCGGATCGGTGCCGGCGCTTTCCTGCAGCACGATGAACTGTTCGAGTTCGCCCTGGAAATACTTCGTCCGCTCGGCGGCTCGCGGGTGGGAAGTGGGAAAGTCGAACGAAAGGGTGGCCAGCGCATCGATCACCCGGAAGTTGCCCAACTGCCGGCCGTAGATGGTTTCGACGCCGATGATGCCGACGATCATTTCCGCCGGAACGCCGTATTCCCTTTCGGCCCGCTCCAGCACGGCGCGGTTCTCTGTCCAGAATTTCACGCCCGCGCCGATGCGGATCGGGTCTATGAAGCGGCTGCGGTAGACGCGCCAGTTCTTGGGACTGGTCGCGGGTGCTGGCTGCATCAGCCTTGCGACGATCGGCAACATCTGCGCCTGGCCGATGATGCGTCGCACGCGCTCGGGGTCCAGGCCGCGGCGCTCGGCGACGCCATCCGCGAACGCCATTGCCGCTTCGCTCGATGCATAGGGGACGCCGCGAGCACTATTGCGCTCACCATTGGCAATGGACTGCCTGGGCTTGGACTGCGCAACGGACTCGGACGGGGCGATGGCGAAAGCTGCCATCAGCGCAACTGCAAAAACGCGAGTGATCAAGGCAAATGCATTCAGGTGGTTCGAGCCGGCCATGCCAGACGCTTGAATTCGCGTTGCAGCGCGGCCAGATCGGTATTGGGGTTTCGTGAATATCGCAGGGTTTCCAACCTCAGCAGCCAATCGGCCAGTGCAGCACCGGCGTCGCCAAAGCGGTGTGTGACAACATTCGCAATCTGGCGAGGGGGCGCCGCCGACGGCAACTCTACACCGTGCTCTTCCAGCCGCCTGCGCGTCTTGTGCAGCAACCTCAGCCAGGGGTCGTGCTGCCTGCGGTCCCACAGGGTCCACAGTGCGCCCGCCGAGGCAACCGTCACGATGATCCCGATCAGCACGTAGCTCAGGTCCTCCCAGCTCGGAGACTCAAAGCCGATGTCCTTCAACATGTTCAGCTGCTTGCTCTGCGTGTAGTTGAGCACCCACTGGTTCCATGAGTTGTTGAGCGCCTCCCACGCGGCGCGCATGTTGGCCGACAACGTGGGCGTCACCGAACTGAACGCCGATGCCAGGACACCTTGCGGCGCCTGCAGGCGCTGGAATGAACCCGTGCGGCCCGGCGCGACGGCCGAGGTCGGGTCCACGCGAACCCAGCCACGCCCATCGAGCCAGATCTCGGTCCAGGCGTGCGCATCGCTTTGCCGGATCACCCAGAAGCCATCGACCGTGTTGCGCTCGCCGCCCTGGTAGCCGGTCACGATCCGCGCCGGGATGCCTGCCGCGCGCATCAGGATCGCGAACGCGGAAGCGATGTGTTCGCAAAAACCTTCCTTGCGATCGAACCAGAATTCATCGGCGGTGTGCGTGCCGTAAACGCCGGGCTCGAGCGTGTACTGGTAGCCGCCATTGCGCAGGTGGTCGAGCGCGGCGCGCACGAAGGCCTCGGACCCGCCTTCGACAACGCCGGGTTTGCGCCCGAGTTCGCCTGCCAGCATTAGCGTGCGCGGGTTGAAGCCCACCGGCAGGTCGACGTACTCCGGCAGCACCGCCGAACGCGCGCCCGATCCATGCCTGAAGTTGACGTGGCTCTCGGCCCGATAGCGAACCAGGTCCGTGATGGGTCGATTGGCGAGCCACAGGAGTTCGCTGGTCATCACGGTTTCGAAACCCGGCACTACGGGCGGTTTGATCGCCGCATCGAGCACCATCAGCCAGGGGCGGTTGTTGGGCTCCATCGTCACTTCGTAGCGCACCGGCTCGCCGGTGACCTGCAGCCGCGAAGGGCCGGTCACGCTGTTGAAGGTGCGGGTGCCCAGGCGCGGCTGCAACGCGCGCCACTCGCGGCCGTCGAACGTGGTGAGCACAGGGCCGCGGAAATACAGGTCGCTTTGCTGCGGCGTGGTGCCCTCGAACTTGACGCGCATCGCGATGCTTTCGTCGAGCACGAGGCTCGCGAGATTGCCGACCTGCATGTTCGCGGAAAGCCCGCTGCGCCCGCTCATCGCATCGCTGGGAATGCCCCAGAGCGGCGCGAACCGCGGGAACAGGACGAACATCACCGCCATGACCGGCGCGCCCAGCAGCGTCATCCACCCGGCCGTGCGCAAGGCTTCGCTGAGTGGCGGTTTGCCGACGGGCATGTGGGCGTTGACCAGTGCAGTGAGCAGACCTAGCAGCGCAATGAGCATCGCAGCGGCCGTGAGCAACGACTGCGAGAAGAAGAAGTTGGTGAGCATCGTGAAGAAGCCCAGGAAGAACACGACGAAGATGTCGCGCCGGGCGCGCAGCTCCAGAGTCTTCAAGGCGAGAAGCACGACGATCATGGTGACGCCCGCATCGCGACCCAGCACCGTGCGATGCGTGAAGAGCGTCGCCCCGACGGCGATGATGAGCAGCCCGAAGATCCACCACTTGCCGGGCAGCGGTCTGGCAAGCACCGCCAATCGCGCGCGCCACAGCAGGACAGCGGCGGCAAGCGCGACACACCATACCGGCAGGTTGGTCACCTGCGGCAGCACGATCCAGCCGATCACGAGCAGCAGGAACAGCGTGTCGCGGCCATCGCGTGGCAGGGCCCGGATGCGGTCTATCAGCATGTGGCCAGTGCCTCCAGGCAGCGTCTGCGGTGCGCCTCGCCCGAGTCGGGTTTGATCTGCTGCGTGGGCAGGCGCAGGCCGAAATCCATGCCGAGCTTGTCGGCCTGCAACACCCAGGCTGTCAGGCGCGAGAGCTTGGCTTCGGTGTCCAGGTGGCCGGCCGTGGCGAAGTCGAGCCACAGCTCGAAACGCTGGGCCTGCTGCGTATCGCGGCTCACCAGTTCGTCGGCCTTGGCGGCTTTCTTCCAGACGACCATCTTGAGCGGGTCGCCGCGCCGGTAGGCACGCACGCCGTCGAACTCGCCGGTGTTTTGCTGGCGTGCGGCACCGCCACCGCCGGAGCGCGGCTCGCCGGGTGGCAGCGGCGGCGGGAAGGGCTCGGGGCGCGGGTAGACCAGCACTTGCGCGGCGGGTCGCCACACGGTCCAGACGCGGAAGGTGCCGAGCGGAAAGCGCGTCTCGGCCGTGAGGGGCGGCACGCGATGCAGGCCGCGATGCTCAGGCTTGAACGCGACATGCACCATGGCGCTGCCCTGCGCGGGCACGTCGGTCCAGACCCAGCGATCGTCGTGTGTGGCGTCGAGCACGGCCATGCCGATGCCATGCCGCGTGGCGTTGCGCTCGTTGATCAACGAGATGGAAAGCGTGGCGCTCACGCCTGCGAATTGCGCGTCCGGCAAGAGCAATTTCATGGTCATGCCGCGCAGCGTGGCGTGGCAGACGTGCATGCCCACGACGGCGCTACCGGCCAGCAGGAACGTCAGCAGGTAGCCGAGGTTGAGCTGGTAGTTGATGGAGCCGATGAGCAGGATGACGAGCGTCGCGAACAGCATGAATCCGGGGCGTGTCGGCAGGATGTAGACGTTGCGCTGCGTCAGCGTGATCGTGTCCGAGAGCGGCAGGCGCGATTGCCACCATTGGCGGAAACGGCCGCGCGCGAAGGTGAAGGGGTTGAGCGTGATTGCGTTCACGATATGGAGCGGCAGTCATGCCGAACCCGCAGCCGCATTCGCCCCCGGCTGTCATGCCGGGCTTGACCCGGCATCCACCGCGAAGCGGCGACGGCCGTAGAAGTCATGGATTGCGGATCGAGTCCGCAATGACAGCCATTGCGGGCGTGATCGCGCGCAGTCCCGCGGCTGTCATGCCGGGCTTGACCCGGCATCCACCGCGAAGCGGCGACGGCGGTAGAAGACATGGATTGCGGATCGAGTCCGCAATGACGGCCGGAAGTCATGGAAGCGGGACCGCCTCGATCATGGCCCGCACCTGTTCGATGGGGCCGCGCCCCGCATCGCCGACAGGCACGAGCCGGTGCGCAATCGTCTGCGGCAATATCGACTGCACATCGTCGGGCGCAACGTAATCCCGCCCGCTCAGCAGCGCCTGCGCCTTCGCCGCACGGATCACCGAAATGCCCGCACGCGGCGAGAGCCCCTGCAGGAACCAGCGGCCCGAGCGGCTCGCTGCAATCAGGTCCTGCACGTAGTTCAACAGGGCATCGGAGGCATGCACCTGCAACACCAGTTGCTGCAGCGACTGCAGGTCCGCCGGCGTCATGGTGCTGTGCATCGTCTCGACCATGCCCCGGCGGTCCGCGCCACTGAGCAACTCACGCTCGGCAGCGCGATCCGGGTAGCCCAGCGATATCCGCATCAGGAAACGATCGAGCTGCGATTCGGGCAGCGCGAAGGTGCCGAGCTGGTCGTGGGGGTTCTGCGTGGCGATGACAAAAAAGGGCGAGGGCAGGGGGCGCGTTTCGCCTTCGACGGTGACCTGCTTTTCTTCCATCGCTTCGAGCAAGGCGCTTTGGGTCTTGGGACTGGCGCGGTTGATCTCGTCGGCCAGCAGCACCTGGGCGAACACAGGCCCCGGATGGAACACAAAGGCTTCCTTCTGGCGCTCATAGATCGACACGCCCGACAGGTCGCTGGGCATCAGGTCAGCGGTGAACTGCACCCGCGAAAAGTGAAGGCCGAAGGCCCTTGCCAGTGCGTGGGCCAGCGTGGTCTTGCCAACGCCGGGAACGTCCTCAATTAACAGGTGTCCTCCAGCGAGCAGGCATGCCACGCAGTCCTGGACCTGGTCGGCTTTTCCGACGAGCACCGTGTTAAGCTGACCGAGGAGGGCCTTGAGTTTTTGTTGAGCTTCCATCAGGCAGCACGTTATCCCAAATTACCCTCAAGCGAGCGCGAGACATGGGCAAAACCGGGTATTTCACTCACCCAGACTGCAGGCGACACGAGATGGGCCCAGGGCATCCTGAATGCCCCGAGCGACTCGACGCCATCGAAGACCGGCTGCTGGTCACCGGCGTCGGCGATGCACTGGAGCGGCGCGATGCGCCAATGGCGACCGTCGACAACATCATCCTGGCGCACGCGCGCCGGCATGTCGAATCCATCGACGAGTTGCGCACGAGGCTGGCTTCGCACATCGCCGCAGGCGGACGCGGCTATGCACAGATCGACCCCGACACATCGCTGAACGGCAGTTCATGGGACGCCACCATGCGGGCCAGCGGCGCTGTGATCGCGGCCGTCGACGCCGTGATGGCCGGCGAACTGGAAAACGCGTTTTGCGCGGTCAGGCCGCCGGGGCACCATGCTTGCCATGACCGCTCGATGGGCTTTTGCATCTTCAACCAGGTGGCCGTGGGCGCGCGTTACGCGATCCAGCAGCACGGCCTCAAGCGCGTGGCGATCGTCGATTTCGATGTGCACCACGGCAACGGGACTGAAGACATCCTGTCAGACGACCCGCGTGTGCTCATGGTCGGCATCTTCCAGCACCCGTTCTATCCGGGGTCGGGCTACGACTCACCTGCCGACAACATGGTCAACGTACCGGTGCCGGCGTACACCAAGGGCGATGTGATCCGCCGCCTGATCGAAAAGAACTGGATGCCTCGCCTGGAGGAATTCCAGCCCGAGATGATTTTCATCAGCGCGGGATTCGATGCGCATCGCGAAGACGACCTGGGGCAGCTGGGCCTTGTCGAAGCCGACTACACCTGGATGACGCAGCGCATCAAGGAGGTCGCCGCGAAGTATTCGCAGGGGCGCATCGTGTCGTCGCTGGAAGGTGGGTACAACCTGAGCGCTTTGGGCCGAAGCGTTGAAGCGCACCTTCGAGCGCTGGCCGATTTGTAGGCCTTTTTTGGGAAACGCACATGGAAGACGCAGTTCTGTATCAGCGTGACGACAGGGGCGTGGTCACGCTCACCCTCAATCGTCCGGCCAATTTCAATTCATTGAGCGAGGAGATGCTGGGTGCACTGCAGGCCGCGCTCGACAGGGTCGCCCAGGACGAGTCGGCCCGGGTGGTGGTGATCGCCGCTGCGGGCAAGGCGTTTTGCCCGGGACACAATCTGAAGGAAATGGTCGGCACGCCCGAACTGGCGTACTACCAGAAGCTGTTCGCGCAGTGCAGCCGCGTGATGCTCTCGATCCTGAAGTTGCCGGTGCCGGTGATTGCGCGGGTGCATGGCATTGCTACCGCCGCGGGCTGCCAGCTCGTTGCCCAGTGCGATCTGGCGGTCGCATCCGACAACGCCAGTTTCGCTGTGAGCGGTGTGAATTACGGCCTGTTCTGCTCGACGCCCAGCGTGCCGCTGCTTCGCAACATGGCGCCCAAGCAGGCGATGGAAATGCTGGTGACGGGTGACTTCATCACGGCGCAGCAGGCGAAAGAGCGTGGGCTGGTCAATCGTGTCGTGCCGCTGGAGGCGCTCGATGCAGAGGTTGCCAAACTTGTCGAGAGCGTTCTCGCCAAGCCGCGAGCGGCCATTGCGATGGGCAAGGAGCTGTTCTACCGCCAGCGCGAGATGGGCATCGAAGCCGCGTACCAGCTCGCAGGGCAGACCATGGCGGTGAACATGATGGATTCGTGCGCGCAGGAAGGGTTTACTGCTTTCACGGAAAAGCGCAAGCCGAACTGGTCCTAGCTGGATGTCATGCCGGACGTGATCCGGCATCCACCGCGAAGCGGCTATGGCCGTCGAAAGTCATGGATTGCGGATCGAGTCCGCAATGACATTCACCCTGGCTGTCATGCCGGACTAGATCCGGCATCCCTGTCTTCAACAGCCGTTGCGCCATGTCACTTCATCAAAGAGGGCAGCCACAGGCTCAACTGCGGAAACGCGATCAGCAGGCCCAGCATCAGCACCATGACCGCCACGAACGGCCAGCAGCCCCGGAAGATCTGGCCCAGCCCGACATCGGGCAGCAGCGAATTCAGCACGAAGAGATTCATGCCAACCGGTGGCGAGATCAGACCGATCTGCACCACCATCACGATCAGCACACCGAACCACACCGGATCGAACCCCAGCGCCGTCACGATCGGGAAAAACAGCGGAATGGTCAGCAGCACCATCGTGAGTTCTTCCATCACGGTGCCCAGGATCACGTAGATCACCATCATCGCGGCGATCACCATGACGGGCGACAGGCCCAGGTGCGTGATCCATTCCTTCAGGTCGTTGGGCATCGTCGTGAAGTTGACGAAGTTGGCGAAGATCGTGGCTGCGATCAGCAGCGTGAACAGCATCGCCGTGGTGCGTGCCGACTCCACCAACACCTGATAGAGCACAGCCCAGCTCATTCGCCTTCTGGCAAGCGCAAACAGGAACGCGCCGAACGCGCCGAAACCCGCGCCCTCGGTGGCAGTGAACAGCCCACCGTAGATACCACCCAGCACCACGACCACCAGCAGCGCCACACCCCAGATGCCGGCCAGCGCTTTCCAGCGATCGGGCCATGAGGTGCGTTCGCCGGGCGGCGCATGTTCAGGGTCACGAGCCGTGACGATGGCAACAACGGCCATCAGCGAAGCAGCCGTCAGCAGCCCGGGTATGACGCCCGCGGCAAACAGCTTGCCGATGTTGGTCTGCGTGATGATTCCGTAGATGACCATGATGGTAGATGGCGGAATCATGATGCCGAGCGTGCCGCCCGCAGCCATCACGCCGGTGGAGAGCGGCGCGCTGTAGCCGAGCTTGCGCATCGACGGGTAAGCCACCTTGCTCATCGTGGCCGCTGTCGCGATCGACGAGCCGCAGATCGCGCCGAATCCTGCGCAGGCCGCGATGGTCGCGTGTGCCAGCCCGCCGCGCACATGGCCGATGAATGCATAGGCGGCCTGGAACAGTTCGTGGGCCAGCCCTGCGCGCGCCACGAAATTGCCCATGAGGATGAACAGCGGAATCACCGATAGCGTGTAGGCAAAGCCCGTCTCATAGACCACTTGCGCCGTGCTCGCCAGAGCGGGTTGCAAACCGCGCGTGAGCCAGACGCCGCCGAAGCCGACCATGCCCATCCCGAATGCGAGCGGCACGCGCAGCAGCGCCAGGAAGAAGATGAGGCCAAATCCGATGAGGGCTTCGATCAAAGCGCTGCCCCTTCGCCTTCGGCGCGCTCGACAGGCGGCGAGCCGGCGATCACGAGATGCACCACGCCGGTGAAGGCGCACAACAATCCCATGCCCCAGATGAAGGGCGCTTTCAGGATCTTCAGTTGGGCGGTCGTCTCACCCGTCTCCAGGAACTGGTTGCCGGTCTTGAGCATGAGCCAGCCCAGGCCGATCAGCATCACGGCGCACAGCACGTTGACGACGACCGACTGCGCGCGCAGGGCCCAGCGGGGCATGTAGTGATCGAGCGAATCGAAGGCCACGTGTTCGCCGCGTTCCGACACCAGCGGCAGCGCGGCGAAGATGACGACGACCATCATCAGTTCGGTGAGTTCCAGCGAGCCGGGAATCGAGTGATCGAAGAACTTGCGGCCCAGCACGTCGAAGAACGTGAGCGCCATGATGCCGAAGAGCGCTACGCCGGCCAGCAGCCCGCAAAGGAATTCGAGGAGTTTTTTCATGTGTGTGGGGTGCCCTCGCCGGCCATTATGGGAGGGATTGCATTGGGTCCCTCCCACTTTGGGGGAGGGTGAGGGTGGGGCATGTGCCGGTGCATTGGCGCAGCTTGCGCTTGCCACTGCCGATTGCCCCCACCCCGGCCCTCCCCCAGAGGGGGAGGGAGAAAGGCAAAAAACTTACTTCGAAGCCTTGGCGATTTCCGAGCGGAACTCGGCCAGCACCTTCGCTGCGTCCTTCAGGCCCTTGGCCTCGGCTTCCTTGGTCCAGGCCTGCTCCAGCGGCTGCGTCTTGGTCTTGATGTCGGCCACGAACTTCGCATCGGCCTTGACGGTCGCGACGTTGTTGGCCTGCATCATCGCGTTGGACAGGCGGTCGGCCTTGTCCCACTGGCGGCCGATCAGGCGCGCCAGCACTTCGCCGGAAGCATCGTCCACGGCCTTCTTCTCATCGGGCGCGAGCTTGTTGTACTTGTCGGCGTTCATCATGAAGACGAAGCTGGTGTTGTACAGGCCGCCCGGGAAGATCGTCTGGTGCTTGATGATCTTGTCGAGGCGAAAGCCCTCGACCGACTCGGCCGGGAACAGCGTGCCGTCCATCACGCCGCCCGACAGCAGCTCGTACGACTCGGGCGCGGGCTTGAGCGTCACGTTCATGCCGATGGCCTTGGAGATGTCGTTCACCACGCCGCCACCCACGCGCCATTTCAGGCCCAGCAGGTCGTCCATCTTCGCGACAGGCTTCTTGGTGTTGAAAACGATGCCAGGGCCATGGGTGAAGTAAGCCAGCGGCTTGACGCCGGGGTGCTCGGCGCCGAACTGCGGGTACTTCATCGCGACGCGGTTGAACGCGACGGAGATCGGCTCGGAGCTGTCACCCAGGAAGGGGAACTCGGCCATCTTGGTCAGCAGGAAGCGGCCCGGCGTGTAGCCGTGCACGGTGAAGGAGACATCGACCAGGCCGTTGCGAACGGCGTCATAGGTGCCGGGGGCTGTCGAGACATGGCGCGGCAGGATGTTGCACTTGACCTTGCCGTTCGAATTCTTCTCGACCAGGCCACACCACTCCTTGAGCGATACGGTGAGGGCGTGGGTCGGGTGAATCCAGCTGGAGCCGGTCAGCACAGTCTGGGCGGAAGCCGGGGCGCCGATCAGGGCGGCAGCAGCGGCGGCGAAGGTCAAGAGGTGGCGTTTCATGGGGGCACGGCTCCAGGTTGGTATTGCTGTCGAATGTAAGGCTGCGCGAGCGCCCTAACGGTCCATACTTACCCGAATTACCCGACCGCGTGGTCGGTGAATTTTCAGCGCCTCGGCACCCTATAATCAAAAAACGAACGGTCGTTCTTTTTTCTTCCTGCACGGGCCGGGACGCGCGTCCGCCCTAAAATTCCAGTTTACGTAAACGTCAATTCCCAAAACTAGTTGGAGCCGCAAGCATGAAGGTCCTGGTCCCCGTGAAACGCGTGGTCGACTACAACGTGAAAGTCCGGGTCAAATCGGATGGCACGGGTGTCGATATCGCCAACGTCAAGATGAGCATGAACCCCTTCGACGAGATCGCCATCGAAGAGGCGGTTCGCCTGAAAGAAAAGGGCATCGTCACCGAAGTCATCGCTGTGTCGTGCGGTGTCACGCAGTGCCAGGAAACCTTGCGCACCGCCATGGCCATCGGGGCCGATCGCGCCATCCTGGTGGAGACGACTGAAGAATTGCAGCCGCTGTCCGTCGCCAAGCTGCTCAAGGCGCTGGTCGACAAGGAACAGCCCGGCCTCGTGATCCTGGGCAAGCAGGCCATCGACGATGACTGCAACCAGACCGGCCAGATGCTCGCAGCGCTGTGCGACCTGCCGCAGGCCACCTTCGCTTCGAAGGTGGAAGTCGCCGACGGCAAGGCGCGCGTCACGCGCGAAGTCGATGGCGGCCTGGAGACCGTGTCGATCACGCTGCCGGCCATCATCACCACCGACTTGCGCCTGAACGAGCCGCGTTACGTCACGCTGCCCAACATCATGAAGGCCAAGAAAAAGCAGCTCGATATCTTCAAGCCCGCCGATCTCGGCGTAGAAATCAAGCCGCACCTCAAGACGCTCAAGGTGTCGGAGCCGCCCAAGCGCAGCGCCGGTATCAAGGTCCCCGACGTCGCGACGCTTGTTGCGAAATTGAAGAACGAAGCCAAGGTGATTTGAGATGACAGCCCTCGTAATTGCAGAACACGACAACGCGTCCATCAAGGGCGCAACCCTCAACACCGTCACTGCGGCCACGCAATGCGGCGGCGAAGTGCATGTGCTGGTCGCCGGCCACAACGCCGGTGAAGCAGCCAAGGCAGCCGCGCAGATTGCAGGCGTCACCAAGGTGATCCACGCCGAAGGCGAGCACTTCGCGCACGGCCTGGCCGAGAACGTCGCGGCGCAGGTGCTGGCGATCGCCGGCGCGTACAGCCACATCCTGTTCCCGGCAACGGCCAGCGGCAAGAACGTCGCTCCGCGTGTGGCGGCCAAGCTCGACGTCGGCCAGATCAGCGACGTGACCAAGATCGACAGTGCGGATACGTTCGAGCGCCCGATCTACGCCGGCAACGCGATTGCCGTCGTGCAGAGCCTGGACGAAAAGAAGGTCATCACGGTTCGCACGACGGGTTTCGATCCGGCTGCTGCGACGGGTGGCTCTGGCAGCGTCGAGACCGCAAGTGCGGTCGCCGACAGCGGCAAGAGCACGTTCGAAGGCAACGAGATTGCCAAGAATGATCGCCCTGAACTGACGGCCGCCAAGATCATCGTGTCCGGTGGACGCGCGCTTGGTTCCGCTGAGAAATTCAACGAAGTCATGACGCCGCTGGCAGACAAGCTCGGCGCAGCGATTGGCGCCAGCCGCGCTGCGGTTGACGCGGGCTATGCAGCCAACGACCTGCAAGTGGGTCAAACCGGCAAGATCGTCGCGCCGCAGCTGTACATCGCAGCGGGCATCTCGGGCGCGATCCAGCACCTGGCCGGCATGAAGGATTCCAAGGTGATCGTCGCGATCAACAAGGACCCGGAAGCGCCCATCTTCAGCGTGGCGGACTACGGCCTGGAAGCGGATCTGTTCACCGCGATTCCCGAGCTGATCGCAGCGCTGTAGTGGACGTTTCTCCCTCCCCTTCCGGGGGAGGGCAGGGGTGGGGGCAGGCGGCGGTGAATTCGCCCCGAGTCGTCCCAGTCAAGGCAGCCAGCCCCCATCCCAACCTTCCCCCAGAGGGGGAAGGAGCAAGACTGAAAACCGGAGACACACATGACCTACAAAGCCCCCGTCAAAGACATGCTGTTCGACATTCGCCATCTCGCCGGCATCGACGAGATCGCGAAGATTCCCGGGTTCGAGGAAGCGGGCTTCGACACCGCGCAGGCCGTGCTCGAAGAATGCGCGAAGTTCAACGAGGGCGTGGTTGCTCCGCTGAACGTGGAAGGCGATCGCAATCCATCCAGCTGGAAAGACGGCAAGGTCACGACGACACCGGGCTTCAAGGAAGCATTCAAGCAATATGCCGAAGGTGGCTGGCAGGGCCTGCAACACCCGACCGATTTCGGCGGCCAGGGACTGCCCAAGACCATAGGCGCGGCCTGCGGCGAAATCCTCAACTCCGCCAACCTGAGCTTCGCGTTGTGCCCGTTGCTCACCGATGGCGCGATCGAGGCCCTGCTCACGGCAGGCTCGGATGAATTGAAGGCCGGCTATCTGGAGAATCTCGTCTCGGGAAAATGGACCGGCACGATGAATCTCACCGAGCCGCAAGCCGGCTCTGATCTGGCGCTCGTGCGCACGCGCGCAGAGCCTCAGCCCGATGGCACCTACAAGGTCTTCGGCACCAAGATTTTCATCACGTACGGTGAACACGACATGGCCGAGAACATCGTGCATCTCGTGCTGGCGCGCGTGGTGGGCGCGCCCGAGGGCGTCAAGGGCATCAGCCTGTTTGTCGTGCCCAAGTTCATGGTCAACCAGGATGGATCGCTGGGCGCGCGCAACGACGCGCACTGCGTGAGCATCGAGCACAAGCTGGGCATCAAGGCATCGCCCACGGCTGTCCTGCAATTCGGCGACAACGGCGGCGCTGTGGGCTACCTCGTCGGGCAGGAGAACCGCGGCCTCGAATACATGTTCATCATGATGAATGCGGCGCGCTATGCGGTCGGCGTCCAGGGTATCGCGGTGGCCGAGCGCGCCTACCAGAAGGCCGTGGCTTACGCGAAGGATCGCGTTCAATCGCGGCCTGTCGATGGCTCGATGAACACCAGCGCGCCCATCATCCATCACCCGGATGTCAAGCGCATGCTGATGACGATGCGCGCCTACACCGAAGGCTGCCGCGCGATGGCGACGGTGGCTGCTTCTGCGTACGACGCGGCGCATCACCATCCCGACGCCGAAGTGCGCAAGCAGAACCAGGCGTTCTATGAATTTCTGGTGCCGCTCGTCAAGGGCTACAGCACCGAGATGAGCCTGGAAGTGACATCGCTGGGCGTGCAGGTGCATGGCGGCATGGGCTTCATCGAAGAGACCGGCGCGGCGCAGTATTACCGCGACGCGAAGATCCTGACGATCTACGAAGGCACGACGGCAATCCAGGCGAACGACCTCGTGGGACGCAAGACGGCACGTGACGGCGGACAGACGGCCAAGGGCATTGCGGCGCAGATCGAAAAGACCGAAGCAGCTTTGCTCAAGAGCGGGACGGCTCACGCGAAGGCTGTTGCAAGCCGGCTCACCGCAGCGCGCAAGGCGTTTGTCGATGCGGTCGAATTCGTCGCGGGCAACACCAAGGCGTCGCCCAATGCGGTGTTCGCAGGGTCGGTGCCGTACCTCATGCTCGCTGGCAACGTGGTCGCGGGATGGCAGATGGCGCGTGCGTTGCTCGCGGCAGAAGAGCTCGGCGCGCAGGGTGAAGACAAGGCCTTCATGGAAGCGAAGATCGCGACGGCGCGGTTCTATGCCGATCACATCCTGTCGAAGGCACCCGGCATTCGCGATTCGATCGTGGAAGGCGCGGAGAGCGTGACGGCGCTTGCGCTGGAAGCGTTCTGAAATTGACCGTGATTCATGGATGCCGGATCGAGTCCGGCATGACAGCCTCAGCAGCCTAGAGATTCAACCCAGGAACCGGTACCCATGTCCAAGCTCCCCAAAGTCCTCCAGAACCTTTCCATCCCCGTCATCGGCTCACCCCTGTTCATCATCAGCAACCCCAAGCTGGTGATCGAGCAGTGCAAGGCCGGCATCATCGGGTCGATGCCTGCGCTCAATGCGCGGCCCGCATCGCAGCTCGACGAATGGTTGCACGAGGTCACGGAGACGCTGGCGGCTTACGACAAGGCCAATCCGGACAAGCCCTCCGCACCCTTCGCCATCAACCAGATCGTGCATCGCAGCAACGACAGGCTGGAGCACGACATGGAAATGGTCGTGAAGTACAAGGTGCCCGTCATCATCACGTCGCTCGGCGCGCGCGTGGATGTGAACGAGGCGATCCACAGCTATGGCGGCGTCGTGCTGCACGACATCATCAACAACGCATTCGCGCACAAGGCGATCGAGAAGGGCGCTGACGGCCTGATCGCCGTTGCCGCAGGCGCCGGTGGACACGCGGGCGTCAAGAGCCCGTTCTCCCTGATCCAGGAAATCCGTCAGTGGTTCGACGGCCCCCTGGCCCTGTCAGGCTCCATTGCCACGGGCGGCGCGGTGCTCGCCGCGCAGGCGATGGGCGCGGACTTCGCGTACATCGGATCAGCCTTCATCGCCACGCACGAAGCGCGCGCGAGTGATGCGTACAAGCAGGCCATCGTCGATTGCGACTCGGACGACATCGTTTATTCGAGCCTGTTCACCGGCGTGCACGGCAACTACCTGCGTCCGAGCATCGTGGCGGCCGGAATGGACCCGGACAACCTGCCGGAAGGCGACATCAAGACGATGAACTTCACCGGCGGCGAAGGCAGCAAGACCAAGGCCTGGAAGGACATCTGGGGCTGCGGCCAGGGCATCGGCGCGATCAGCGAGGTGACCTCTACCGCCGACTATGTGGCCAGGCTCAAGCGCGAGTACGCGCAGGCGAAGGCGCGCCTGCTCTAGGCTCGGTCCGCTGGGCCGGCTGTCGCCGTGGCAGGCATCGCATAACTCAACGCCTGCGCCTTCCCCCAGAACACCCGGTACATGAAGACCGTATAGACAATGATCGCGGGCAGGGTGATGGCCACGCCGATGAAGATGACGAACAGCGATTCAGTCGCGCTCGCGGCCTGCCACACCGTCAGCCGGTCGATCACGATGTACGGATACATGCTGTACGCCAGCCCGATGAAGGCCATCACGAATATCAGCACCGTGCTGGCAAAGACCACCCAGCCGTAACCCGCAGCCACGATCTTCGGCCTGGAAATGACCAGGAAGGCGGCGTAGAAAGCGACAGCACAGGCCACCGGAATGGGCAGCAGGCCGATCAGCTGCGGCATGTCGAACCACCGCTCGTACACCGTGTGGCTCACCAGCGGCGTGGCGAGCGAGATGCCCACCAGTGCCAGCCCCATGGGCAGCAGCACCTTGCGCGCCCAGCCCACCGCCTTGAGTTGCAGGTCGTCACCGGTTTTCATGATCAGCCATCCCGCGCCCAGCATGGCGTAGGCGGTCGGCAGGGTCAGCGCGATGCCCGCGCAAAACAGGACCGAGATCCAGTGGTAGTCAAAGCCCGTCAGGTAGCTGCCCAGCATCCAGCCTTGCGCCATCGACGCCATGAGCGAGCCGAGTGCGAACAGGCCGTTCCACAGTCCCTTGCGGGCCGCGCGCGCCTTCACGCGAAAGTCGAAGGAAACGCCGCGCAATGTCAGCCCGATCAGCATCACAGCGACGGGCAGGTACAGCGCGGACAACACGATGCCATGCGCCATCGGAAACGCGATCAGCAAGACCCCGATGCCCAGCACCAGCCAGGTTTCATTCGCATCCCAGAACGGGCCGATGCTGGAGACCATCACGTCTTTTTCTGCATCGGTGGCGAAGGGGAGCAGGATGCCGACGCCCAGGTCGTAGCCGTCCAGCACGACGTAGGCGAGAAGGGCCAGGCCCATGACCGCCATGAAGAAGAGCGGCAGTGTGTCGTTCCAGGTGAGTTGCATGGTCGTGCTCCTATCAGGCCGGTCCGCCAACGGGTGTCGCGGCCTTGGGGCTGAGCGGCGTTTCAGGCGTCGGCATGGCAGGGTGCTGCGCCATGTACATCAGCACCAGCACGTAAGAGGTGAGCAGGAACGCATAGACCGCCAGGTACGCAATGAGTGTCGACAGCACCATGCCGGGTGCATGGGGCGCAACCAGGTCGGAGGTGCGCAGGATGCCGTACACCAGGAAGGGCTGGCGTCCGATTTCGGTCACGTACCAGCCGGCCAGCGTGGACACCCAGCCCGAAAAAGTCATCGCGGTGAGCGCGTAAAGCAGCGTCCTCGGATAGGCGTGGCTCCCGCGCGTGCGCCAGAGCTTCCACGCGCCCCACCACGACACCAGCAGCATCAGCATGCCCACCCCCACCATCGCGCGGAAGCTCCAGAACACGGGTGCGACCGGCGGGTGTGCATTGGGGAATTCATTGAGCCCCTTGAGTTCCGCGTTGATGTCGTGCGCCAGGATCAGGCTGGCCATCTTCGGAATCTGCACGGCGTAGTCGGTGCGGCCTTCCTTCTCGTTGGGCCAGCCGAAGAGCGTGAGTGGCGCACTCTTTTCGGTATGCCAGATGCCTTCGATGGCGGCGATTTTGGCGGGCTGGTGTTCGAGCGTGTTGAGGCCGTGCAGGTCGCCGACAAAGATCTGCACCGGGATCGCCAACGCTGCGGCGATCACGGCCGTGCGCAGCGCCAGGTGCGTGCCGCCATTGGACGTCTTGCGAAGCAGCTGCCATGCCGACAGGCCCGCAATCAGGAACGAGGCGGTCAGCGTCGATGCGAGCAGCTTGTGCGCGAGCCGATAAGGAAACGAGGGGTTGAAGACGATCGCGAGCCAGTCTTTGGCGTGGAACTTGCCGTCGATGATCTCGTAGCCCGCCGGCGTCTGCATCCACGAGTTGAGGCTGAGAATCCAGAACGCCGACAACGTGGTTCCCGCTGCCACCATCAGCGTGGCAACCAGGTGCACACGGTCCGACACCCGTCCCCGGCCGAACAGCATCACGCCCAGGAATGTCGCTTCCAGGAAGAACGCGGTCAGCACTTCATAGCCCAGCAGCGGCCCCGCGATGTTGCCGGCTTTCTCCATGTAGCCCGGCCAGTTGGTGCCGAACTGGAAACTCATCGTGATGCCCGACACCACGCCCAGTGCGAATGTCAGCGCGAAGATCTTGGTCCAGAGGTAGTACGCCTCTTCCCAGTGCTGCGCCTCTTTCGTGCCGATCGCGGCCCGGTTGCGAAACCGGAAGTAGACAAGGAACCAGCACAGCGCGATGTTGATCGTCGGGAACAGGATGTGAAAGCTGATGTTCGCGGCGAACTGGATGCGGGAGAGCAGCAGGGTGTCCATGTCAGCTCCTGGGCTGGTTCTTCGACGCGGCAGCGGGAGACTTGCCCGTCATCCGGTCTTTGAGTTCCAGCACGCGCGTGACCGTCGCGCCCATGCCCATCAACTGCATGGCGGTTTCGGGCGCGAGTTTTTGCACATCGTCGAACCAGGTCATCAGCCGCTCGATGAGGTCGTGCATCTCGCGCATGCGCTCCTGTGCGTGGCGCTCGGCGGGGCTGGTCGCTGACTCGAGCAGGGCCATGCGCAGCATCGACTGCGTGGGTTCCACCTCGCGCCTGCGCCGCTCTTCGGCGAGCACACGAAAGATCTCCCAGACGTCGCCGGGCGCCTCGAAATACTCGCGCCGGTCACCGGGCTGATGGCGCAGTCGAACGAGGCGCCACGATTGAAGCTCTTTGAGGCCCATGCTCACGTTGGACCGCGAGAACTCCAGCGACTCCGCGATTTCGTCGGCGTTGAGGGCCCGCTCGGAAATGAAGATCAACGCGTAAATCTGGCCGACGGTCCGGTTGATCCCCCATTTGCTGCCCATTTCACCGAAGTGCGATACGAATTGGCGGGAGAGCGGGGGGAGGTGGTCTTGCAGCGACATGCGGCCATTCTGGCAGCATCGTCCTGAACTTTCAGTACTTACTGAAGATTCAACACAGTCGGCGGGGGATTGGCTTCGCGAGGTGGCGCCAGGGCCAAAGCCAGCCGCTGCATGAACACTTCCGTGGGCCCTGAACGTCGTCAGCTGGTGCAGCACGTCGCCAAGCGGATGCTGCTCCCGGATCGCTTCTTCCAGGGCGGCAGCCTGCCTCGCCAGCGCATCCGCTCCGATGTTGCCAGCCAACCCCTTGGCCGTGTGGGCCAGGCGCTCGGCGCAGATCCAGTCGGCGCTTTCCAGCGAATCGAGGATGTCTGCCGCGCACGACTTCTGCCCATCCACATAGCGCCTGAGCATCGCAAGATAGAGCGATTGCTTGCCGGCCATGCGTTGCAGGCCCAGTGCGTAATCCAGGCCGCGCACGTTCTTCAGCGCATCGATCGGGTCGCGGCTCGTGGGCGACGCGATCGGCGAGATCGGTGCGGCAGGCTGCGCGGCAACACGCGCCATCGGTCGCAGCCACTTGAGCAACACGCCCACCAGGTGCTCAGGGTCGATCGGCTTCGTGATGAAGTCCACCATGCCGGCCTGCATGCAGCGATCGCGGTCGCGCTGCAGGGCGTTGGCCGTCATCGCAACGACAGGCAGGTCTGCAAACGCGGGCATCCCCTTGATCTCGACGGTGGCTGTGACGCCGTCCATCACCGGCATCTGCATGTCCATGAGCAGCAGGTCGTACGCGCCTGCCTGAACCATGTCCAGCGCGATCAAGCCGTTTTCGGCCACATCGACGACGAACCCTGCGTCCTGCAGGATTTCTCGCGCGACGTGCTGGTTGATTTCGTTGTCTTCCACCAGCAGGATTCGCGCGCCGCGCACGGCTTCCAGGTCTGCGGCGTCTGTGCTTACCGGGTCGCCTGCTCCGCTGGACCCAGTCGTGGTCGCGGGAGGTTGGTGCGCTGCCGCAGGGGGGCTGGTGTCCAGGCTCAATCGGGCCGTGAACCAGAACGTGCTGCCGCGTCCAGATTCGCTTTCGACACCGACATCCCCGCCCATGAGACTGGCGAGCTTCTTGGAGATGGCCAGGCCAAGTCCTGTCCCGCCGTACTTGCGGGTGGTCGATGTATCGGCCTGCTGAAAACTCTGGAAGAGGCGGCTTTGCTGTTCCTGCGAAAGGCCGATGCCGGTGTCGGTGACTGACAGGCGCAGCAGCACGCTTTCGGCGTCGCGCTCCACCACGCGCGCCGAGATCACCACCGAACCCCGCTCGGTGTACTTCACCGCGTTGTTGGCGTAGTTGATGAGGATCTGCCCGACGCGCAGCGAATCGCCGACCAGTCGCCGCGGCACATCGGCGGGCACGTCGAACACGAGTTCGAGTCCCTTGGCGACGGCCCTGTCTGCAATCACATCCGCCACGCCCTGGAGCACCTGGTCCAGGCTGAAGCCAGCCTGTTCGATCGCTACCTTGCCCGCCTCCACTTTCGAGAAGTCCAGGATGTCGTTGATGATGCCCAGCAGGTGCTGGCCCGAAGACTGCACCTTGCTGATGTAGTCGCGCTGGCGTGGCGTGAGATCGGTCTTCAGCGCGAGGTGCGACATCCCGATCACGGCGTTCATGGGCGTGCGGATTTCGTGGCTCATGTTCGCCAGGAAATCGGTCTTCATCCGCGTCGCCTCTTCGGCCAGGTCCTTCGCGCGGCGCATTTCCTCTTGGGCTTTCTTGCGTGCGGTCACATCGCGGCCGATGGCCACGATACCCAGCAGCTTGCCCTTGGCATCACGCAGGGGACTGCGAATGGTTTCCATGAACGCCGTGCGCCCATCGGGGTAGTACACCTTGTCCTCGATGGAGTCCTTGCACAGCGACTCGAACACGATGCGATCGCGGCTGTTGATGATGTCAGCGCGCGCCTTCGGAAACAATTGCGCAGCCGTGTGCCCGACCAGGTCTTCCTGTTTCATGCCGGCGAGTTCCGCGAAGGCGCCGTTGCATCCGAGGTGAACACCGTCCGGGTCGCGATAGACGACCATGTCGGGAATCGAGTTGATGAGTGCGGTCATCAGCGCCCGCTGGCGCTGCGTTTCCTGCGCGGCCAGCGTCTGGCCTGTCACGTCCTTGAAGCTGGCGATGTAGACCTGCTGCTCCCCGTCTTCGGCCAGTGAGATCGTGACGTCGATGTAGATGTCGTGACCGCTTCCGGTGCGAAACCGTGCGTGAAAGTTGATGGGACCGTTGGCTGCCTGCAGGTCGCGATGCATCTGCGCGATGCGCTCGTCGGTGCAATTGGGGTCGAGGTCATCGATCCGGCGCTGCAGCAACTGCGCGACGCTGTAGTCCATCAGCTCCGTCGCGGCACGGTTCGCGTAGGTGATCCGCCGGGTTGCACACTCGATCCACAGCATGGGCCCGGACGTTTCGACCACCAGGTGGTTGAACATCATCCTGCCCTCGAAGTCGACGCGCGATGTCACGTCGCGATAGGTCACCACCTTGCCCACCACGCGGTCCAGCGTTCTTTGCGGCCGGACCGTTCGCTCCAGCACGCGCCCGTCATTGAGTTCGAGCACGCTGAAATCGGTCAGGTCGATGTCGCGCGTGCGGATCTCGTCCAGGAAGCGATCCGGATCGGGGACCTGCACCGCTTGCATCGCAATGATCTCTTCAGCCGAGATGTCGCCCTGCCGGTCGGCAGGCAGGTTCCACATGCGCATGAAGGCGCTGTTGCAGTGGATCTTGGGCGAGTCGATACGGATGGCGATGATGCCGTCGCTGGCGGAGTCGAGCGTGGCGTACAGCAGTTCCTGCGTCTCGAGCGCGCTGGCAAGCTCCCTCTCCAGCGAGGCTATGTAGGAAAAGTCGTCTCGCTGCATCGCTTGTACTTCCGGGTTGGAGAGGTCGAAGGCCTAGTGGAGGCGATCAGCCATCTCGCGCAATTCGACCGCAGCCGCCGCGCGTTCAGCCGACGGCAGGCGATCCAGGTCGATCAGCACGCGCATGCCCAGCCGCTCCCACTGGAACACCTTGCGCGCGACGCTCTCGTCCTGCGCGACTTCACGAATCGCGTACGAAGGCACCGGGTCTGCAAAGCCCTTGACGTTGATCGGCTGCAGCTCGGTGGCGACGATTTCGTCGCGCACCAGGCCGTAGGTTTCCCTGGAGATCAGGATGCCGCCAGGGGCCGCCGACTGCTCCAGCCGGGCGGCGAGGTTCACTTCCGAGCCGATGATGGTGTAGTCCATGCGGATGTCGCTGCCGAAGTTGCCCACATCGCAAAAGCCGGTGTTGATGCCCATGCGTACCTGGAAGGTCTTGTCCGAGCCCATCTCGCGCCAGAGGATCTGCAGCTCCGACATGCGGCGCTGCATGGCCATCGCCATCTTCACGCATTGCAGCGCGTCCTCTTTCACGCCGAGCGTGTCGGGGTCGCCGAAGAAGATCACCATCGCATCGCCGATGAACTTGTCGAGCGTGCCACCGTAGTCCTGCGCGATCTTGGACATCTCGGAGAAGTAGCTGTTGAGCAGGTAGGTGATTTCTTCCGGCTGCCACTTGGCGGTCGATGCCGTGAAGTCCTTGATGTCCGAAAAGAACACGGTGAGCTTCTTGCGTTGCGTGCGGATCTCGGCGTCGCGCGAGCCGTCGAACAGCGACTTGTAAACCTGCGGCGCGAGGTAGCGGCCGAGTTTTTCGGACAGGGCCTTGAGGTGGCGCGCATTGCTGCTGCGCTCCAGGTGTGTGTTGACGCGCGCCAGCACGACGGGCGGGCTGATCGGCTTGGTGATGTAGTCCACCGCGCCCAGGTCCAGGCCGAACTGCTCTTCGGCGATGCTGGTCAGCGCCGTCAGGAAGATGACCGGGATGCCGGCTGTGATGGGGTTGCCGCGAAGGCGTCGCATCACCTCGTAGCCGTCCATGTCCGGCATCATGATGTCCAGCAGGATGAGCGCAGGCGGCGTAAGCGAGTGCACCATCTCCAGTGCCTGCGCGCCGCTTTCCGCCGTCATCACCTCATAGGTGTCTTCGAGCAGGGCGCTCATCAGGAACAGGTTGTCCGGCGTGTCGTCCACAACGAGGATCCGGGCTTTCGCCGCGAGGTTGCTGCTGGTCGTCATGAGGTGTCCTTGGTGTCTGGCGCCGCGCCGGAACACTCCGGCGGCGATGAGGTGATAAGACCACCTGCGGCATTTCGGACGTTACGAAAAAACACCTGCTCAACTAGGCAAATTGCCTTGTGCCTAAAGTTCTAGATTCGTTTTGAATTCGGGCGCCGATCGGTGGGAATGCTTGCGGCGGCTAGCCCCAGGACGCATACTGTATGAATGAACAGTATTCCGATTTCATCCATCAAGGGCCGTGGCTCGGCCAGCCAGATGCAGCATCGCTTTTCGCGTGACGAGCGCGCGCGTTTCGACGATGGCTGGCCTGCGGGCGACGACGACGAAAGCGCAGGCAATTGCGCTGCCCCCAAAACACAGGTCATCTGGGAAGACGCGCGCAGCATCATCAGCAGCAACGAGTCGCCCGACGTGTACTTCGACCGCTCGATCAACCCGTACCGCGGGTGCGAGCACGGCTGCATCTATTGCTACGCGCGGCCCACGCACAGCTACCTGAACATGTCGCCCGGCCTGGACTTCGAAACGAAGATCGTGGCCAAGCGGAACATTGCGGCCCTGCTTCGCGCGGAGCTGTCGCGGCGTCATTACGAGCCGAAGCTGATCGCGATCGGCACCGCGACCGATTGCTACCAGCCCGTCGAGCGCGAACTGCGACTGACACGGGCGGTGATCGAGCAGTTTTCCGAAACGCGCCATGCGTTCGGGCTGGTCACCAAGTCCAGCGGCGTCGAACGCGACCTCGACCTGATTGCGCCGATGGCACACGATGGGCTCGCAGCGATCAACGTGACGATCACCACACTCGACGCGGACCTCACGCGCAAGCTCGAACCGCGCGCCGCCGCGCCGCATCGCCGGCTGCGCACCTTGCGCACGCTGGCCGAGAACGGCGTGCCCTGCGGGGTGAGCCTGGCGCCGCAGATTCCGTTCCTGACCGACGACATGGAGCAGGTGCTCGAAGCCGCATGGGACGCCGGTGCGCGCAGCGCCTTCTATCACGTGCTGCGCCTGCCCTGGGAGGTGAGCCCGCTGTTTCGAGAGTGGCTGCAGGTGCACTACCCCGAGCGCGCCGACCGCGTGATGGCGCGGGTGCACGACATGCGCGGCGGCAAGGACTACGACGCCGATTTCGCCACGCGCATGAAGGGCAAGGGCATCTGGGCCGACCTGATCGCTCAGCGCTTTCGCAAGGCGTGCGAACGTATCGGCTTCAACCGCGAACGTGTCGTGCTGGATACGACAAAGTTTCGCAGGCCCGGGGAGAAGGGGCAGGGGATGCTGTTTTGAGCGTTGCAGCCGGCGCGTGATCCCGTATTCTTGGGGGATGCTCATCAAAGCGGTGAACCCCGGCAAGCAGGCGATACGCCTCGCGGTCTTCTCCGTGCTGATCGGCTGGGTCGTCGGCATGGCGCTTGCGTTCTTTCCGGTGTGGCATGTGGTCGAACTCAAGGTGTACGACCTGTTCACCGTGGCTTCGCCGCCAAAGCAGTCGCTGCCGATCACCATCGTGGGCATCGACGAAGCCTCGTTCACGCAGATGGGCCAGCGCTGGCCGTGGCCGCGCGAAACGCACGCCAAGCTGGTGGACAAACTCACGAAGGCCGGTGCGGCGGTGATCGCATTCGACGTGCTCTTCTCCGAAAAAAGCAGCACACCCGGTGATGACGAAGTCTTCGCTGCGGCGATCAAGGCCGCCGGCAACGTGGTGCTGGGCGCAGACCACGCGTATCACGAAACCGCATCGGTGCGGCAGTGGCTGCGGATGGACCCAATCCCCGAATTCACGATGGCCGGCGCCACGACGGGTCTCGTCACCGCGCAGCTCGATCCCGATGCTGTCGTGCGGCAGGTGCCCGAGGCCGAAGATGCGTTCTGGCGCCAGTCGATCAAGACACTGATCCGCGCGCGGCCCAACATGGTCCAGGAGCCGTATGTCGCGCCCGGGTCCATGATCCGGCACCTGGGCCCCGCGCGCACCTTTCCCTATGTGTCGTACTACCAGGTGCTCAACGACGACCCGGCCATCGCGCCGGATTTTTTTGCCAACCAGATCGTGCTGGTGGGACGCGAAGTGAGGTCCACGGCCGAGAGTTCCGCCACGCAGGGCGACCTGTTTGCCACGCCGTTTCTTGGCGCGTCGCGCAGGCTCACACCGGGCGTGGAAGTGCATGCGACACTGATCGAGAACGCGATGATGGGACAGGTGATCGCACCCGCCTCGCAGGCTGTCAACATCGCGGTCATGTCGGTGGCTCTGCTGCTGATGCTGCCGTTGCTGGCCCTCTGGCATCCGCTTCGCAGTGCAGTCGTCATGCTGCTGATCGCAGGCGCAGTCGTCGCGCTGGCCGCTTGGCAGTTCCTGTCGGCAAGCTACTGGCTCCAGTCGGCCACGCCTGTCGCTGCGGTGGTCGCCGCGTTTCTCAGCATGGCAACCGCGTCGTACTGGATAGAGCGCAGGCGCGCGACCGAGATTCGCACGGCGTTCGGCAAGTACGTCTCGGAGGAGGTCGTCAACCGCATGGTGGCGCATCCCGAGGAGCTCAAGCTCGGCGGCCAGCGGCGCGAACTCACGGTGTTGTTCTCCGATCTTGCGGGGTTCACCAGTCTTTCAGAAAAGCTCGCGCCCGAGCAGGTCGCCGACGTCATCAACCTGTACCTGAACGAGGTCACCAAAGTCATCATGGCCCATGGCGGCACGGTGGATAAGTTCATCGGCGATGCGGTGATGGCCTTCTGGGGCGCACCGCTCGACGATGCCGACCATGCGATGCATGGCGTGACAGCGGCCATTGCGATGCAAAAGGCGATGGACGAATTGCAGCCGCGCTTTGCCGCGATGGGCGCAAGCGGTGTGTCGATGCGGGTCGGGGTGAACTCAGGGCCTGCCATCGTCGGCAACATGGGCTCGGACCTGCGGTTCGACTACACCGCGCTGGGCGACACGGTGAACCTTGCATCGCGGCTGGAAGGCGCCAACAAGGCCTATGGCATTGGGCTGCTCATCGCAAACAGCACAGCTGATCTGCTCGCCGGACGAATCGAGCTACGGCGGGTGGACCGGGTGAAGGTCAAGGGCAAGAACGAAGCGGTCGATGTGTTCACGCCGTGCGACGACGCAGGGCTTGTCGCTGCGACGGAGCGCGCGTGGCAGGCGTACACGGGGCAGGCGTGGGAAGCGGCGGCCAGTGAGTGGGCCGGGATCGATGCCAGGCATCCGGGCGATGCGCTTGCGAAGTGCTTTGGCGAGCGTATTGATGAAATGCGCGCATCACCGCCGGGTGAGGGCTGGGATGGGTCGGTGTCGCTGGAGAAACTCTGACAGAGGCTGTCATTGCGGGCTTGATCCGCAATCCATAGTTGTTCAAGCGCAGTCGCCGCTTCGCGGTGGATGCCGGATCGAGTCCGGCATGACAGCCGGGGGTGCTGCATGACAACCGGAGGTCCGGCATGACAGTCTTCTGGCTGTCATTGCGGACTCGATCCGCAATCCATCGTCGATGAGACGCAGTCGCCGCTTCCCACGCCTGCTGACACTATTGCCAGTTCGCTTCAATGACCCCGACGAGGGCTGTTTCCTACGAAGGTGAGAAAGTGGTCTGCCCCAGCGGCGGCTGCGCATAACTGGCCATCGCGTCAACAAGCGCCTGCACGTTCCCTTCGAGCAGAACATCGCCATCGCTCGTGCGGAATTCCTCGATCAGCAGTTGAGGCGCTCCGCCGGTGGTGTACCAACTCGAAATGCGAACCGCATCAGTCGTGCCGATGATGCTCACCAAGAGGTCGATCCCGTCCTTCTGGAACCAGAGCTGGTTAATCGCCACGTCGCTTCCGAAGCTCACGATATCCATGCCGGTACTTGCGGCAGTCTCGATGACGCGGTCCTCGCCATAGCCGCGAGCCAGTACGAACAAGTCACCCAGCGCGCCACCGTCGAGTGTGTCGGCTGCGGCACCGCCGTCCAGCGTATCGGCTCCATTTGCGCCAGTCAGAACATTGGAGCCGGAGTTTCCCCTGAGCAGGTTTGCCGCGGCATTTCCGGTCGCGTTGATTGCGCTCGTGCCGAGCAAGGTGAGGTTCTCCAGGTTCGATGAGAGCGTGCGCGTCACCCATGAGAAGACGGTGTCAATCCCCGCATTGCTGCCCTCGGTCATGACGTCGGTAGACACGTCAGTGAAGTAAGCGTCGTCCCCGGCGCCACCGACCAGTGTGTCGGAACCGGCGCCGCCATCGAGCGTGTCGTTCCCGGCACTTGCGGTGAGCGTGTTGGCGTGCGCATTTCCCGTCAGGTAGTTGTTGAGGGCGTTTCCTGTGCCCTGAATTGCGGTTGCCGTCAGCGTCAGGTTCTCAACCGTCGCCCCAAGCGTGTAGTCGATGGACGAGCGAACAGTGTCGAGGCCTTCCCCCGCCAGTTCCACTACAACATCGCCTGCGTCGCCAACGACGTAAATGTCGTCGCCTGAACCGCCTGTCATTGAATCGGCTCCAGTTCCGCCGTCGAGTGAGTCGGCGCCGCCACCCCCGATGAGCGTGTCATTGCCGTCGGCGCCCTTCAAGGTGTTGTTCGACTCGTTGCCGGTCATCAGGTTTGCGGAGGCATTGCCGGTCGCTGCGTTGGCGCCGGCACCGGCAAGTACCAACCGCTCGATGTTCGCTCCCATCGTCCATGATGCGGACGTGGAATACACAACATCCGTTCCATCACCGGCACCTTCAACGACCTCATCCTCGAAGTTATCCACGTAGAACGTGTCATCTCCAGTCCCGCCATCGAGCAAGTCCTTGCCTGCATCCCCGTCGAGGGTGTCGTTTCCACCGCCACCACGCAGGTCGTTGTAAGCCGCGTTTCCGACAAGGCGTTGCGCACCGCCCCCTGCGTCGATGGCGCCACGCTCGGTGCCTGCAACAATGATGAGCTCTACGTGCTTGTCAACGTTGTATGTTCCGGCCGTCGTATAGACGGTGTCGAACCCCTCATTGATGTACTCGATGACATCGTCGTTTCCGTTGTTGACGTAGTAGACATCGTTGCCCGCACCGCCGCTCAAGGTGTCGCCGGAATCCATTCCGTCTAGTGTGTCGTCGCCAGGCCCGCCAACCAGGACGTCGTTGCCCCTCGTGCCCACAAGGGACAGGTTGACATTGACGCGAAGAGCAATCGTCTGCGACGCTTGCAGCCCGCCCTGATCGACAGCGGTGATCTTCACCACGAGATCCCCGCCATCCGTGTTGGCAGGCGTGCCGCTGAGTTGGCGAAGGCCGGGATCAAAGCCCAGCCATCCCGGCAGCGCAGAACCGTCTTCCAGCGTTGCGCTGAAAGCAAGCGAGTCCCCCACATCCATTTCCGAGAAAGCACTCGTCGGCACGGTATAGGCAGCGGCTGCGCCTGCCTGTGCAGTCCATGCTGGGAGTGAACCTGCTGCCACGGGCGCGTCATTGGTGTTGGTCACCGTCAGGTTGAAGGTGGCGTTCGCACTGGCACCCGCGCCGTCGGTGGCAGTGATGACGAGATTCAGGGTTCCAACATCCTCGTTCAGTGCAGTGCCGGCGAATGTCCGGGTCTGCGCATTGAATGACAGCCATCCCGGGAGCGCCGCGCCACTGCTTTGTCGCACGCTGTAGGTCAGCGTATCGCCAACGTCCGCATCGGTGAACGTGGCCGCTGCAAAACTGAAGACCCACGGCTGATCCTCCAGCGCAGACTGGTCGCCCACCTGCTGCGCCAGCACTGGGGCCGAAGGGCCGTCGTCGGGGCTTTGACCGATCAGGGCCAACATGCCCTGAATGGCGAGCACGGTCCCGTCGGCGAATTCGAAGAACTCAATGCCCGGTCCGTCGTTGTCCGGATAGTCGGCGGATGGGTTGCTGCCGCCTTGCGCGAGCAGCACCTGCACACGGCTACCCGCGCCCCAGGAGATGTCGAGTGTGCTGAACGTTTGCGTGTCGTAAACCCAGTCGTCCGCATAGTGCGCTGCATAGGGACTGACGTAGCTTCCCTGCTGTATCCCCAGGCTGGCCAGTTCAATGCCCGGCCCGAATCGAAGCGTGTCCGTGCTGTAACGGTCGCCGGGATTGACGCGCAGCCATGTCGAATCCGGTCCGGGAATGAGCAGCGCCGCCGACACTTCATCGATGACCTTGATGCCCGAGTCGCCGATGAGTATCTCGTAGCGTTCGTGCCCCTGGCCGCCTGCCATGTAGTCGTCGCCATCGCCGCCTGCGAGCACGTCGTTGCTGTAGCCCCCCATCAGCAAGTCATCACCTTCGCCGCCGTAGATGAATTGGCCCGGGTATTCGCTGCCGTAGCCGTTGTCGACCAGGATGACGTCGTGGCCCGCGCCGCCATCGACCGTGCCCATGCCCCAGGTGTTGATGAAGTTGTCTGCCGGGCCGGCGGTGATGTGTTCCAGTATTTCGTTGGTGTCGCCGTTGGGCAGGGTGACGGTGTAGGTGATGGTTTGATAGTCGGTCTGGGATTGGTAGCTGTAGCCGCTGGAACCGAGTGCGCCCGGATCAGGAGACAACCCGCCGTCGGCAGTCCAGAAGTAGCTTGTCGGTTGACCGGCGCTGTCCAGCTGCGAGTAGTCCTGAAAGGCGATTGAGCCGGCAATACTGCCGATGACCTTCACTGTGGAGACCGGGACGAGCAGGGTGTGGGTCGATGTCGTGAAGCCACTGCCCTCGGTTGTGCTGGATTCATCGGACTGGCGCAAGATCAGCCCGTCGTCGCTACCCTGGGCGGCCACTGCAAAACCGTAGCTGACCCGCGCATAACCCGGGTAGTCAACCGCCAGCACATATTCGCTGGTGTACTCGTAGCTGTAGTAGCCGGAGTTCTCGTTGACATACGCTTGCAGCAGCGCTGTTTTGGCCGATGCGATCCAGTCCAGTCGCAGTTCTTCGATGGTGTCGGGAGCCAGCCTGTTTTCTTCATCGGCGATCAGCTGGCCGAGTGTCTGTTGGTCGCCGGAGCCGTTCATCACGGTCCAGTTGTTGACGCCATTGAAATAGTCTTTGAGCACAACGCCGTCAGGCGCCTGCGTGAAGTGCAGATACAGATCGTCGCCTTGCCGCTGTGTCACGAGCTGATCGAACGTGAGTCCCGTTCCCAGCTTCAGCACGTTGGATCCGCCCGCGACCTCCTCGATGGAGTCGATCCCCATGCCACGGCGCAGCAGGTAGGTGTCTGAGCCGCCGCCGCCAGCGATCTGGTCGTCGCCCTCCTTGCCGTCGATGGTGTCGTTGCCTGCGCCGGCTGAAATGATGTCGGCGAAAGCGGTTCCGGTCAGCGTATCGGCGGCGCTCGTCCCCTCGATTCGCGCTTGTGCCAATGCGTCGAGTAGGGTGGTGTCGAGCACCGAGCCATCGGCGTAGGTGATCTGTTGAATCCGGGTTGGTGTGTCGCTGTACCAGCCCTTGATCTCAAGGGTGTCGATCGAGCCGCGAATGTGGATCAACAGGCTGCCGCTGGCTTCGCGGGCGTAGGCGACGTCGGCTGAGCCGAGGTCGATCAGTCGCAGGGTGTTCAGGTCACTCGCGGATGCCTCTTCGATGATGGTGTCGCTGCCCGCCGCGCGTCGATAAATGTAGGTGTCGCTTCCTGCACCGCCCTGGAGGGTGTCCGCATCGAAGCCGCCTTCGAGGATGTCGTTGCCATCGTTGCCGTACAGCGTGTCGTTGCCGCTGCTGCCTTTGAGTTCGTCGTCGGATTGCCCGCCGAACAACGCGTCGTGACCGGCGGCGCCGACCAGCAGCGTGGCTTGCAGTCCGGCAAAAAGACTGTCGTCGCCGCTGGTGCCGAACTCGACGCATGGCGCTGGTTCTGGTTGCGTCGCCATCTGGGCCAGCGCCGCTTGCGTGAGTGTCGTTCCGTCAGCAAAACGGTAGTCCACCAACCCCGTCGTTCCCAGTCGGATCAGGACACTGTCGTACGCGCTGTACTGCACGTTGACATAAGGCTGCGACGCTTCAACCGGGCTGACAAACATCCTGATGTCCGTGGTCTCAATCCCCGACCCAAAGACAATGTGACGCGTTTCCGTGAATGCCGCCACCAGATCCGCGCCGTCGCCTAGCTCGAACTGGTAGGTCTTGGCGCCCGTGCCGCCAGCGGTAAGCAGGTCATCGCCGCCACCGCCCACGAGCAGATCGGAGCCAGCGCCACCCGTGATCTCGTCGTCGCCGGTGCCGCCGTAAAGAAGATCGTCGCCAGCTTCGCCCCACAGCCTGTCCGCGCCCGCATCGCCATGGACCGCGTCGTTGCCGACACCGGCGACCAGGGCGTCTGCACCGTTTCCACCATGAACGGTGTCGTTGCCTGCTTCCGAGAAGATCGCGTCATTGCCGTCACCACCATCGACGATATCGTCGCCGGCACCGCCAAACACATAGTCCGAGCCGGTACTGCCGGTGAGTGTGTCTGAAGCCGTAGTACCTGTGACCGCGTCAGGCGGTGCAACAGGCACCGCTGGTGCCTGATTGCGCAGGTTGGCCTGCTGGACCAGCGTTCCCATCTGGCTTGCCGTGAGGACGGAACCGTCGCTGAACTGGAAGAAGCCCACAGCGCCAGCGATCTCGACAGAGCCGCCGCCGGCCAGCGCCACGCTTTGCGTGTTGCTGGAGATCGATCCGCCCAGCACGGCATCCTGGTTCACGCCTGAGTCGAAGACAACGAGGCTGCCAGCAGTGGCGTCGGTGATGCTGGTTTTGTCTGCGGGGGTGCTGATGTGGAATACGTCGGCTCCACCGCCGCCTGAGAGGGTGTTGTTGCCGGCTTCACCCCAAAGCGTGTCGTTGCCGTCGCCGCCGACCAGCAAGTCATCGCCATCGCCGCCCACCAGCTGGTTGAAGCCGCTACCACCTTGCAGTGTGTCGTTGCCGTCGTCGCCAAACAGGGTGTCGTTGCCTTCGCCGCCGTCCAGTGAGTCGCTGCCGCCGTCGCCCTTGAGTTGATCGTCGCCAGCGTCCCCATTCAGGGTGTCGTTGTCTGCGCCCCCGAACACCAGATCGTCGTCCCCTCCACCCGATAGGCAATCGGCTCCCGCATCACCGCTGATCTGATCGTTTCCATCGCCGCCGCTCAAGGTGTCGATGCCGTGCTGCCCGAAGAGCGTGTCGTTGCCAGTTCCGCCGTCCAGGTAGTCATTGCCGTGCAGGCTCGAATCAAGCGTGCTGTGGTCGCCGATCAGGTAGTCGTTGCCAGCGCCGCCGAAGAGTTCATCGTCGTTGCCGTCGCCTGCCAGTTGGTCATCACCCTCGCCACCGTCCAGCAAATCCTTGCCGTGCTCGCTGGCCTGCGACTGGCTGCTGTCCCCGCGCAAAGTGTCGTTGCCGATTTCACCTTCGAGAATGTCGTCGCCAGCGTCGCCATGCAGCTCGTCGTTGTCCGCGCCGCCCGACAGGTAGTCGTCGCCGCCTTGACCGCGAAGCTGATCGTCACCGGCCTGGCCGTAGAGAGCGTCGTCGGCGTGCTCGGCCGCCGGTGTGAAGTCCAGGGACTGAGGATCGGTATCGGTTCCGTCGCCATACAGCACGTCTGTGCCTGCGCCGCCATTGACAAGATCTGCTCCTGCGCCGCCGTACACAACGTCCGATCCTGTTGCAGCGTCCACGTAGTCGTCGCCCGCGCCGGCGAACACCCAGTCATCTCCAGCGCCAGCGAACAACAAGTCGGCTTGGGGGTCCAACCCATTTTCATGTGCTGCATGGGTGAGTACCAGCGTGCGACTTGTGACTGCTCCCCCAGCATCGGTGACAACGTTGCGTGTCAGGTTCCACTCGGGCGTCACCAGCACGGGTGCTCCGTCGCCAAACAGGTTGTCGTCGCCAGCGCCGCCTGTCAGCACGTCGCGCCCACTGCCGCCCCACAGCGCATCGTTGCCAGCCCCGCCCATCACGGAGTCATCTCCAATGCTTCCGACCAGGAAGTCGGCCTCATCGTCCCACGCCGCAACGTTCTGATCGTTGATTTCCTCGAAGGAGCTACGTATGCCGCCCCAGATCACGTCATCGCCCGCCTGCCCAAACACCACATCGCGACCTGCTTCACTTTCGATCAGGTCTGCGCCTGAACCGGCTTCGATGAAGTCGCGTCCCGCGCCGCCGTGAATCCAGTCGTCACCGTTCTGGGTGGCCGTGATGCGGTCGTCGCCCGCGTAACCGAAGATCAGATCGTCGGCGCTGGTGCCTTCGAGGATGTTGTCCTGCGCATCGCCTTCGATGAGCGTCGAGGTATCGGGCAGAGGCACAGGGGCCGCATCCTGCAGTTCGATACCCAGGTTCTTGTCCGTGCTCCAGTGCTTGACCTGGACGTTGATGCCTGCGCCGGCAATGACCAGCGTCTGGGTGCCATCGGGCTGGCTCACCAATGAGTAGCGAAACAGCTTGCCCGCATCGGTGCTCTCCCAGATCGCGCCGCTCTTGTTGCCGCCGTTCAAGGTGAAGGTGGTGCCGCCCGCGTCGATGACGTTGATCAGGCCGAGGCCGTCGCTATCGACGAGGGTGTCGGGGTCTGCGCCATCGCGCGCATCGACGGTGTAGGTGTCGCTGTCCTTGCCGCCTTGCAGCAAGTCCATTCCGGCGCCGCCGTTCAAGGTGTCGCTGCCCGAGTTGCCTTCGAGGTAGTCATTGCCGCCCTTGCCGTTCAGGGAGTCGTTGCCCGCGCCGCCGTACAGTCGATCGGCGTAGCCTTGGCCTTCAAGCGTGTTGGCCTTGTCGTCGCCAAAGAGCTTCTGGATGCGCTGCGCGCTGCCCGCTCCTGCCAGGACTTCGGTGTTGCTAGCCGCGTCGAGGTAGCGGATGTTCTCTGCGCTCTGGACGATGCCGCCAAGGCCCTTGGCCGTGTCGTAATGGGCGATCGTGAAGGCTGCGCGGTCGGTGATCCATTCGCGTGTGATTTCACCCTCACCGGTCGCTGCGTCGTAGAGCTTGAAGTTATTGGCAACGGTGTCGCTGATCTTGACGCTGACCACGCTCAGCGCGGCTAATGCGGCTCTGGCGCTGGCACCCTCTGCCGTGTCAGCTTGCGCAGCCGCGGAAAGGGCAGCCGGGTCGCTCCAGAGCTTGGCATTGACCGCTTGAAGCTGGGTCGGGTTCAGGGCACCGAAGAAGGCTCGCGCCGTGGCCTCAAAATTGGCGGACGTAGTGGTGCCTGTGAGTGCCTTTGCCTGCACTGCGCCCATGACCATGTCCAGGAACACGGGCGCGCCGATATCGGCAACCGTCTTGAACATTTTCCCGACTTCGCCGGTCGCACCCAGGCGCAATGTGGTGAGCAGGCTTTCGTTCGTCGGTGCAGTCAGGTACGCAACGATCGTGTTGCCGATGATGGCAATGTCCGTGTCACGTTGCGTAGACCCTTGAAAATGCCATGTCAGAGCCGCAGCTTTCAGACCTGCTTGATAGGCCACGGCGGCGTACAGCACGTCGCGCACGTCATTGAGCGTGTCGATGCTGCCCGATACACCGGTGCTGACAAGGCGGTTCGTCTGGTTGCTGTTTAGAAGGCTAAACAGGAGTGAGCCCGACCAGGCGGAGTTCTGCTGCAATTCGGCGGCGGTGTCGCTGGGATCCCGATTGAATAGAACCTGACCAACGGCCGTGGCGTCGGCGAGTCCAATACGATCTATGTCCGGAACTTGTCCTTTGGGCCACACCGGAGCGTTTCTTCCCAGCAAATCATCGATCAGGTTCTGCGCGACAGCATTGGATGCCTCTTGCATCTTTCCCGCCGACAGGCTCTCCCCGTAGCGCAGTTGGTATTGCGTCGTGGTGTAGCTACGAATGAGTTCTGAAAAAGCGCCTCTGCCGGAATTGGCTTCTGCTGCACCACGCAGCCACAGAAGGCTTGAATCAGTCGGCCCCACACCTTTGGTGACAAGAAGGTCACCCAACCATTGATAGATCTCCCAGAACCCGATCTGTCCTGCCTTGGCCTGTACCTCTTTGGCTTCGAGCGTTTCCAACTCTTGCAGCGTCAATTGAATCGTCACGTTTCTTATGCTTTCCTGAGAAGGTTGAGTACTCGATCTGTTTCGAGATAGATTTCCGGCCAGTCCGTGCCATGCGTTGCGCGAAAGCGCAGATTGGCGCCCACTCCAGGACGCCAGATGAAGCCGGTCGTGCAGCGGTATTGCGTGGGATCGCTACCGCGACACGCGAGGGTTGGTGCATCGCCGCCGGGTTCCCTCAGATTTGTTGCGACGTACCACGTCTCTGGAAGCCGGTCTTTTTCTTGCGTCCGCCACATCTCTAAGCCGGGGCGCAGTGTTTTGGTTTCCAAAACACTGGCTGTCCGTCGGGCTTCCTGCAACTGGCGATACATGCTTGGGGATGGCTCCTTTGCAGTGCCCAGGAATATCTCGATCGCCACGTCGTACCCCTTGCCATCGACGACCAATGCTTGCAAAGCTTGCGGACGCGTCATCGAGGCAGAAATGGGCTTGTGCTCCCACCACTCAAAGCCCGTCCGTCCGTCATATCCGTTGAAATATTCCTTCGGTCCGATGTACCACCGGCCGTTCAGCTTGATTGCCGATTCTTTACTTCCATCCAAGCTCGGTTTGACGTCGCCCTCGCACACCTTGTCCAGACACTCGATCCGCTTTCTCTCCACATCTTGTGCGACCTGCTGTTCGGACGGTTTGCAAGCCGCCACCATCGAGCTGCACAACAAGATCGTTACAGCAGCTATCTGTGCCGCTGCGAAATTTCGTCTTTTCATATCACTCCCTTTTTCTATTGATTTCAATACTGGCTAAGGGGCCGACGCGCATGCTTTGGGCGCCAGCGCCGCCAACTAACAGGTCGCGCCCACTGCCGCTCCACAGTGCGTCGTCTGTCGGAATTTCGAGATATCGTCTTGCATCGTGGTAAACGGGAGTTGGGAATCTGTCGGAGAAATTGCTCGGAGCCCGACGAATCCGCAGCGGGTGGAAGCGCTGAAATATACAGATTTGCGGCGTTACTTCTTGCGAACCTTTTACGCCAGTTCCGAGACTGAAATCTCATTGACGCATGTCCTGGCTTTTAAGCTGCCTCCGAGAGCATCAGCGTGCGGCGTGTGATTGCTCCCCCTGCATCTGCGACGATGTTGCGCGTGAGGGTCCAGTCGGGTGTGACCAGAACCGGTGCGCCATCGCCGAACAGGTTGTCGTCGCCAGCGCCGCCTGTCAGAAGGTCGCGCCCACTGCCGCCCCACAGTGCATCGTTGCCAGCCCCGCCCATCACGGAGTCGTCTCCAATGCTTCCGACCAGGAAGTCGGCCTCATCGTCCCACGCCGCAACGTTCTGATCGTTGATTTCCTCGAAGGAGCTACGTATGCCGCCCCAGATCACGTCATCGCCCGCCTGCCCAAACACCACATCGCGACCTGCTTCACTTTCGATCAGGTCTGCGCCTGAACCGGCTTCGATGAAGTCGCGTCCCGCGCCGCCGTGAATCCAGTCGTCACCGTTCTGGGTGGCCGTGATGCGGTCGTCGCCCGCGTAACCGAAGATCAGATCGTCGGCGCTGGTGCCTTCGAGGATGTTGTCCTGCGCATCGCCTTCGATGAGCGTCGAGGTATCGGGCAGAGGCACAGGGGCCGCATCCTGCAGTTCGATACCCAGGTTCTTGTCCGTGCTCCAGTGCTTGACCTGGACGTTGATGCCTGCGCCGGAAATGACCGGCGTCTGCGCGCCAAGTCCGGCCTGACAGATCTTCAGGTTGTCATTGCGGGTTTGATCCGCAATCCATGGTTGTTCAAGCGCAGTTGCCGCTGCGCGGTGGATGCCGGATCAAGTCCGGCATGACAGCCGGGGGTGCGGCATGACAGGTCTTCAGGCTGTCATTGCGGACTTGATCCGCAATCCATGTTCGATCAGGCGCAGTTGCCGCTTCGCGGTGGATGCTGGATCGAGTCCGGCATGACAGCCGAGGGTCCGGCATGACAGCCGTGGGGGGCCTGCCCGCTAACGCCCCAGATCAAAGTTATACGAATACCGCACCAGCACCCGCGGTTCACTACTTTTTCCAGCGGACTTCTTCGTGAGCAAGTTGTCTGCAATCGCCTGCAGGCTGGTGCGCTTGTCGGCGCTTTCCCAGTACGCCGTCACACCGAATGCCCAACCCGCATCGATCCGGTCGCGATTCGCGTCATCGCGAAAACGTTCGCTGCGATAGGTCGCGCTCGCGCCGAGTAGCCAGCGATCGGGCAACGCCCATTGCCCGCCCACGCGCAGGTAGTTGCGCGGCAGGAACGGAACACGCAGACCCGCCATCGCGCCCGTCTGCTTGGCATCTCTATGCACATAGCGCACCGCGATGCTTTGCTGGCGATTGACCAGCCAGTTCATCGCGCCGCCTATGCTGGAAACACGGCCTTCGACAAATCGCGGTGTTTCTTCGATTTCGCTTTGCGCGCTGAACACATCCGGGCGATCGCGCAGACTCTCCAGTTGCGTCAGCTCAAAGTCCGACACGGGCGATCGTTGTCCCGCAAGGCCGTTGTCAACGCGTTCGCGATCCGCAAATGCGTGAGCGAATTTGTTGCCGCCGAACTCGCCGTCGTACTGGATGCGGGTGCGCTGATACATCCCGCCCGGTGCAGGCAATCTGTCGTTGACGGCGATGCCGAGTGTGTCCACCGGGCTGAGCGTGCCTACCGATGCGGGCCTGCGCCAACGCTGGCCGACCACGCGCAGTGACTGAAGCGGTGCCAACGCAAACCTCGCACCCAATCGCAGGTTCCACTGCGATTCGTCGCTTTGCGCGTTCGTCGTATTCGCGCCCAGGGCTTTCGGATTCGGCAAAACGAAAAGCGCATCCGAATCGGACCGGCGAATCGTCGAGTGCTGGCGGAACAGGTCGAGCTGCGTCTCATGGCCTTGCTCCCACCGATGCCGCACCGAGCCCCAGACGTCGTTCGCACGCAAGCTGTACTGCTCTGCGAGCGCGATGCGCACCGGCGTCAGCGTCGTCGTCAGCCCGCCCGTTCGTTCCTGCCGTGATCGCTCGACGCCCCAGGACCACTGGCTTCCCCCCGCATCGAACGCATGACGCAGCTGCACATCGCGCTGCGCGATGTCGGCATTGAATCCGTTGAGCAGGCCGTTGGGCTGGATGATGTTGGTGCGCAGCGCCGTGTTGAGCGCCGCTGCCGTATCGGGCGAGAAGATCGTTCCCGACACATGGTTCGCCTGCTGGCCGCGTCCTGCCTTCAACCAGAACTGGTTGACCGGCGTGAGCTTGAAGTTCAGGCCGATGTCGGCACGCGATTCGTCCTGCGCCAGCCGGTCGTCGGGCAATGACGGGTCACGCAGCTGCCCCTTCATCCGCGTTTCGGTTGCGAATGCGAACACGCCGATGTCGTGTCGCGGCTTCATGCCCAGACCCAAGGTGAAATTGCGCAGGCGCGCCGTGCTGCCCGTGTTGACCGCATCCGCCTCGCCGACGTCGCTACTGGCGAAATACGCGATGGGCGCGGGCGCCACCCGCAACCCGTTCAAAGTCACGGTACCTGCGACCTGCTTCCAGTCGCCGCGCTCGGCCATCAGGTCCACGCGCCCGTAGTGACCCGGCACGCTCACCAGGCTCGATCGCCGCGTCGGCGCGCCGAACGCCACCGGGTCGGTGAGGAAACCCTGGAACAGTTCGGAATTGCGGTTGAACTTGCCGGTCTGCCGGTCGGCCAG
This sequence comes from Pseudomonadota bacterium, assembly GCA_040386575.1. Taxonomy (GTDB): domain Bacteria; phylum Pseudomonadota; class Gammaproteobacteria; order Burkholderiales; family Burkholderiaceae_C; genus Ramlibacter. The sequence goes on along the minus strand of JAZKFI010000030.1, from coordinate 100,822 downwards.
GAACAGGTGGCTGCCGCCCCAGTACGGCGACATGGATTCGCTCGCGTAGTAGCCGGCCCATTCCTCCATCCCGAAGTCGGCCAGGGAGCTGCCGAGGTTGGCGCTGCCTTTCTGGTCGCTCGCTACCTGGTTGAGCGATTTGAGAAACGGCATGCGCTGCTGCGCGTTGCGCGCTGCGTCTATGGCTGCGCCGTACTGCAACGCATCGGTGGCCGCCATCGTCTGGTACATGTAGGGCAGGGGATCGCGCGGGTCGAGCTGCGATGCCTTCGCGAATGCTTCCTGCGCCCGGCTGGTTTCGCCCAGCTGGTAGAACGCCACGCCGGTGTAGAGCCATGCCCGGGTATAGCGCGGCTCGATCAGGCCCGCTTTCAGGAAGTCATCGAGCGCAGCTGCCGTCTGGCCGCTCTTGAGTTTGTACACACCCAGCGAGGTGAGCGCGGCGTAGTTGTCCGGCTCGCGCGCGAGCAGTGCTTCGAGCAACTGCCGCGCGGCTTCGAGATTGCCTGCGAATGTTTCTGTTGCGGCCAGTTCCGCGTTGGCCTGCGAATGCGCAGCGTCCGATCTCAGCGATTCACCCAGCGCATAACGCGCCTGTCTCACGTTCTCGCGCAGCGATTCGATGAGGCCGATGCCGTACCACGCCTCGGCGTTTCGCGGCTCCACGGCCAGCGCCTGCGAGAACGCTTCGCGTGCCCCTGCTGCATCGCCGTCCAGCGCCGCCAGTTCGCCTTGCGCCAGCAGCAGTTCCACGTGGCGAGGCGAGCGCACAAGGCCCTCGGCCGCGACTTGCCGCGCCTGCGCCATCTGGTCCTGCCTGGCCAGCACGCGTGCAAGCAGCGATGCGACACGCGGGTCGCCCGATGCGCGATGGGGTGCCAGCGCACTGGCCGCGCCTGCGATGTCGCCTTGATGCAGCAGCACATCGGCCAGGAGCAACGCGGCGGTGGCGTCCGTTGCTGCGAGCGACCTGAGTTGCGCGACTGCGGCCGCATGGTCGCCCGCCTCGATCCGCGCAATCGCCTGCGAATGACGCGTCGCATCGGCACCCGTCCACCGGCGCGGCCGCGGACGCCACGACGACACCCACTGCACGCGGCCCGCAGGGTTCACCAGCGTCAATCGCACGGGCGCCTGTCCTTCGCGCGCGACGGCGGCTTGCCCCGCGCCCACGCTGAGCGAGCCCTTGTCGTTGCTCATCTCGACCACGCCGGACAACACGACCAGTTGCGTCTCGCCGTTGGGTGCGACTTCGATTTCCCAGTCTGTGCCGCGCACGCCCATCGTCGCGGTCGGCGTCTGCACGGTCACGCGGGGTTGTCCGCTGCTGGCTCCGCCGGGCGCTGTCTGCGGCTTGGCCTGGCTCCAGGCGCGGCCGGCGGTCAGCTGCAATTGCGTCTGGTTGAATTGCGTGGCATCGGCAATCGTCTTGATCTGCAGCTGGCTGTTCTGGTTCAGCCGCACCTGGGTGCGGTCGGGCAGGTAGATGCCCATCTGGCTGTTGACCAGCGTGCGGACGAAGCCGCCGGCCATGACTTTTTCGTTGACGGTTGCGGCGGCCCAGGGCGCCTGTTCGGTGTTGCGTTTCTCGCCCTTGCCAACCAGCAAGACGATCTCGGCGCCCGCCGCCGCAGCAGCCGGTTGCGAGAGCGCAGGCACCGGTCCCAGGGCTGCAACCAGCGCCACTGCCTGGGCAACGTCAGAAATTCTCATCGTGTCCTCCAGCTGCGGGTGAGCCGCGTCCCTCTCCCGCAATCGGGTGGCGACAAACTCATCCCTATGGGCTATAAGGTTGAACGATACACCTCGATACACAGCCTGGAGCATTTTTGCAATGGCCCAACCGGTGCTCGATCCTTCGGACACGCCGCAGTTTCCATCTGTTGCCTCCACAGCGACCAACCCGCAAGGCGTCACGGTTGCCGCGCTGATCGTCGATGGGTCCATCACCGACGCCGATGGCGCGGTCGAGGCGATCATGGTCACCGACTCGGTGAGCGTGGGCCTGGGGACCTGGCAATTCAGCCTGGACGCCGGGGCGAACTGGCAGAACATGTATGCCTCGGCCGGTTTCGGCTACGTGCTCGATGGCGCGGCCCGCATCCGCTTCCTGCCATCGGGCGGTGACACGGGCGAGGCTTTCATCCGGTTTCGCGCATGGGACAAGAGCGATGGTCAGGTGAGCGGCATGTTCCAGCAAAGCGGCGTGTCCAACCATGTCCTTTTGCCCCAGTTCAGCACGGCCACCGATACGGCGAGCATCCTGGTCACGGGTGCGAACAGCGCGCCGTATTTCAGTGTTGCCCAGGAGCCGGGAACCATAGTGAACCGGTCCGGCATGAACTTCGCCGCCAACCACGTTGTGGTTTTGACCGATGGCAAGTTCGTGGTCCAGGGCAACTTTCGCGTCGATGCGGACGAGATCAATGGCGGCGACATCCGGCTCGCACGCTACAACGCCGATGGAAGCCTGGACGAAACCTTCGGCACCGGTGGATTCCGCACAACCGCCCTGAGCCCCCTGTGGGAATCGTGCCGGGGCATCGCACTGCAGGACGACGGCAAGTTCCTGGTGACGGGCATCATCTCCAGCGGCGCAACAGAGGACATCTTCGTCGCGCGCCTGAATGCCGATGGCTCGCTCGACACGGCCTTTGGCGACGGGGGCACGACCCAGGTGGCATTCAGCACGCGGCTCGATCGCGGCTCCTCGCTCATCATCCAGACCGACGGCAAGATTGTCGTTGCCGGCCAGACGCGATTCACGTCCGGCGACAGTGGGGACTTCGCACTCGTTCGCCTCCATGCCAACGGGGCCCTGGATACGAGTTTCAGCGTTGACGGCAAGGTATCCGCAAGCTTCACCGCATCGGGTGCAGACTCTGCGGTGAGCCTGGCGCAGCAGGCTGATGGAAAAATCGTGGCGGCCGGCGTCACCGGCTCATCGAGCGATGTTGCGGTGGCGCGGTTCAACGTGGACGGCAGCCTTGATTCGTCCTTTGGCACCGGCGGCCTGTTCACCTACCCGAACGCAGGCGGAGACCGCGCCCAGAGCGTGATGGTGACGCCCGACCAGAAGATCCTGGTCGCCGGCTATATCTCGACCCCGGCAACCCCGCAAGGATGGGAGCTGGGCCTCCTGCGCCTGAACAGCGATGGGTCACTGGATACGAGCTTCAGCGGGGACGGTGTCGTCACGACCCGCCTGACGGCAGGCGGAGGTGCCTACACGGTCAGGATGCAGCAGGACGGCAAGATCGTCGTCGGTGGGTATGCCGCCACCCCGGACGACTTTGCCGAATGGGACTTCGTGCTGGTGCGTTACCTGGACAACGGCGCGCTCGACCCGTCGTTCGGCACGGGCGGCGTGGTGATCACCGACTTCGCGCGCGACCTGCTCGACGAGTTCAGCGACGACACGATCTACGACTTCGAGATCCTGGAAGACGGCCGCATCCTCGCCGTGGGGCAAAGCCGCGGCGGCTTCTACCTGGACCTGGGCATGGCGCGCTACATGCCCGATGGAAGCCTGGACCCGACGTTCTCCGCCGACAACCACACCTACACGCTCGGTGGACCGGCCATCGTGCTCGACTCGCAGGTGCAGGTTTTCGATTCGCAGCTGGGAACGAAAGGTGCGATGACCGGCAACTACGCGGGCACCACCTTGACGCTGATGCGCGAAGGCGGTGCGATCGCGTCGGACCACTTCGCCGCCAAGGCAGGCGGGTCACTCTCGGCGTTGACCCAGGGCAACAACCTGGTCGTGCAATCGGTGCAAGTCGGCACGGTGGTCACGAACAGCGGCGGCCAGCTCACCCTGCAGTTCAACAGCAACACCACCCAGGCGCTGCTCGATGCGGTGATGCACCAGATCGCTTACTCGAGCACCGTGCTCGTGTCGCAGGCCGACAAGCACATCATCTGGACGTTCTCCGATGGCAACACCGGCTTGCAAGGCACGGGAGGGTCGCTGACCGATCAGATGGTCAGCACGGTGTCGTTCCTCGCCATCATCGACGGCACCGACGGCCCCGACACGCTGCAAGGCGGCGACGGCCAGGACAGCATCAGCGGATTCGCCGGCAACGACACGCTCACCGGCGGCCTGGGCAATGACACGCTCGACGGCGGCATCGGCGACGACATCGCCGTGTTCAGCAGCAACTTCCGCACGTACACCGTCTTCGAGTCTGGCGGCGGCCTGCTCGTGGAGGGGATGGACGGCACCGACGTCGTGCGCGATGTCGAGCTGCTGCGGTTCGCCGACCAGGACTACGCGGTGCAGATCGGCACGGCCGAGCCCGAGGAGCTGGCAGGCGGAACGCTCAGCGACCTGATGCGAGGACTGGAAGGCGCGGACACGCTCAATGGCGGGCAGGGCGATGACGCGCTGTATGGCGATGAGGATGCCGATTCGCTGGTCGGCGGTGGCGGCGTGGACCTGCTCGATGGCGGCACCGGCGCGGACAACATGTCGGGCGGCAGCGGCGACGACACCTACATCGTGGACAGCGAAGACGACGTGGTGATCGAAACCGACGGCCCCGACGCGCGCCCCTTGCCGGGCGTCGAGCCGCAGGTCGGTATCGGGTCGGGCATAGACACCATCATCGCGAGCGTGAGCTATGCCATCACCGATGGCGTCGAGAACCTGGTCATGTCGGGCGCGCTCGATATCGACGCGATCGGCAACGCACTGGACAACGCGGTCTCGGGCAACAGTGGCAGCAACGCGATCACGGGCGCGGGCGGCAACGATTCGATCGACGGTGGCGCAGGCACCGACACCGCCATCTATGCCGATGCGCTCAGCGCCTATGCCATAGCTGCAGACGGCGATACCCACACGGTCAGTTCGGGCGCAGAGGGTGCGGAGGGTGCCGACGAGTTGACGGCGATCGAGCGGCTGCAGTTCGCCGACGCGCGCGTCGCGCTGGATATGGACGGCCATGCAGGCCTCACGGCGCGGCTGGTCGGCACGCTTTTCGGGCCTTCCGCTATCGCCGATGCGCAGTTGGTCGGCCAGTACCTTGCGCTCTTCGACGCTGGCATGACCTACGAGGAGGTGGCCGATGCGATGCTGGCCTCACCCCGCTATGCGCAGGGGGCAGGTTCGCACGGCAACGCCGATTACGTGTCCCACATGTTCTTCAACGTCGCCGGCTTTCATGACGCGGGCTTCGAGACTTTCCTGCTCGATGTGCTGGCGTCGGGCGCACTGACGCAGGCCGGCATCTCGGTACTGGCGGCGGACACCGATGCGCTCGAATCGCGCATCGGCTTTGCATCGTTGGCGGTGTCGGGGATCGCTTACGAGCAGCAGGCCGCATCTGCCTTTGCAGGTGACGGGTTCGGAAACTTCCTGGTGGGCACATCCGCAGCGGACCATCTGGCAGGGCGCGCCGGCAATGACACGCTGACCGGTGATGCGGGCGATGACACGATCGATGGCGGCTTGGGCCTGGACGTGGCGATCTTTGCGTCTGCCAGAAGCCAGTCGATCATCACGCGCGACGACCACGGGCTGCAAGTCGCAACCGGCGGCCAGACCGATCGCCTGGTCGCAGTGGAGCGCACCCAGTTCACCGACGTCGCAGTGGCGTGGGACATGGATGGCAATGCAGGGACGGTCGCCAAGCTCATCGGAGCGCTGTTTGGTGTGGCAGCGCTGCAGGACGAGGCCCTGGTCGCGACCTACCTGGGCATGCTCGACAACGGCATGACCTATGAGCAGGTCGCGGGTGCGGCCGCGGCATCGACGCGATTCGGCATGGAGGCGGGTTCGCACACCAACGAAGATTTTGTGGACCGCGTGTACTTCAACATCGCGCAGTTCCTGCCGTCGCTGCAAGTGCGCGACGAACTGGTGGGCTACATCGAAGCCGGGCAGACCCAGGCCTGGTTTGCGGTGCAGGCGGCCGAGGTCAGCTACAACCTGGCCAACGTCAACCTGCCTGCATTGCAGTTGACGGGTATCGAGTACAGCGTGATCTGAAGTCCAACTTTCGGGAGCAACGAACATGGCAGTCTTCAACGGCGGATCGGGCGTCGACAACTACTTCGGTACGCCGGGCGATGACCAGATATTCGGGTTCGGGGGCAACGATGGGCTGGGAGGCGGCGACGGCAACGATTCGATTGACGGTGGCGATGGGGACGATTACCTGACAGGTGGCGCGGGCAACGACACACTGATAGGCGGCAACGGCACCTGGGATACGGTCGATTACGCCGGGGGGGCGCAGACCGGTGTCGTCGTGAACCTCGCCAGCGGCACCGCGAGCGACGGGCAAGGCGGCACGGATGTCCTCAGCGGCATCGAGAATGTCACCGGAACTGGTTTCGATGACTCGATCGTGGGATCGTCGGGCACCAACTTCCTTCGGCCGGGCCTGGGCAACGACACCGTCATCGGCAACGGCGGTAACGACGCGGTCAGCTATGAAGGCAACGGCGGTTCGGTTGTCGTCAACCTGCTCGCCGGCACGGCAACCGGGGCGGGCGCAGGCAACGACCAGCTGACCGGCATCCGCAACGTTCACGCCAGTTTCCTCAACGACATCGTCATCCTGGGCAACAGCGCGGGCTATGTCTTTGCCCGCGCGGGTAACGACTCGCTCACAGGCGGCAACGGCGACGACAACTTCATTCCCGGCAGCGGCACCGACACGATCGTGGGCGGCGCAGGTTTTGATCAGCTGAGCTACCAGGACGACACCTTCGACAATGGGCCGGCTTCGACGGGTGCCGGCGTGAACGTCAACATGATCACCGGGGTGGCGATCGACAACTGGGGTCACACCGACGTCTTCTCCAGCATCGAGCTGGTGTTCGGTTCTGCGTTCGCAGATACGTTGACCGGCGGAAATCCGGCCAATGGATCGGGCGCAACCGACGGCTTCGAAGGTTTCGCAGGCTACGGCGGGAACGACCTGATCAACGGGGGCGCCGGTTACGACCGTGCGTCGTACAGCTCCAGCCCGAACCCCGTGAACGTTCTGCTAGGCGGCACGAGCAACGGCTCCGCGCAGGATGGATTCGGCGGCATCGATACGTTGATCAGCATCGAAGAAGTCCGCGGCTCACCTTCCGCAGACACCTTGAGCGGAAGCAGCACGGCCGGCTTCGAGTCGTTCGAGGGAATGGGGGGCAACGACACGATCAACGGCTTTGGCGGGACGGACCGGGTGAACTTCCAGACATCGCCGACCGGCGTCAACGTCAATCTGGCAACAGGCACATCCACCGACGGCTACGGTGGTAACGACGTTCTGATCAACATCGAGAACGTTCGCGGGTCGGAATCCGGTGACACGATCATTGGCGACGGCCTGGTCAACGACCTGGACGGGCGAGGTGGCAACGACAGCATCACGGGCGGCGCGGGGCAGGACTTCCTGCGCGGCGGTTCGGGTAACGACACACTCGATGGCGGCGCCAACCTGTCGCTCTCCAACACGGCGAACATCAACTCCGAATACGACGGTGCCTATTACGGCGACGCTGGGTCTGCTGTCACCGTGGTCCTCGGCGCGACCGGCACAGCGGGCAATGCCGCGGGCGGCGGTGGCAACGACGTCCTGATCGACATCGAGCAGGTCGTGGGATCGAACTTCAGCGACTTCATCTCCGGCACCAACCGCGCGATGAACGAGATCTTCCGGGGCGGACCGGGCAATGACACGATCAATGGCGGCCATTCGAGCGGGACCGACCTCGGATTCAACCTGGTCGACTACCGGTTTGCCACTGGCGGTGTCGCGGTGAACCTGCAGCTCGGGCAGGCATTTGGCGCCGACGGCCACGATGTCATCTCCGGGTTTCGCGGACTCATTGGCAGCGAGTACGCCGACGTGCTCTCCGGCACGAACACCGATGACCACATTGAACCGCGCGGCGGAAACGACACCATCGATGGCGGCGCCGGGGCAGACCGCGTCAGCTACTGGGAGGCCACCAGCGCCGTCAACGTCGATCTTGCGCTGGGTACGGTCACGGGCGGCACCGGCACCGACACCCTCGTCTCCATCGAGAACGCCCGCGGCTCGGACAACGCCGACACGATCACCGGCTCTGCGGACTCCAACGACCTGCAGGGACGTGCCGGCAACGACACGATCAAGGGCGGCGCCGGCCAGGACACCCTGTACGGCGGCACTGGCAACGACAGCATGGACGGCGGCTCCAACGACCCGCTCCTGGGGCCCGACTGGGTTTCGTATTCCGCTGCTTCCGGCGCGATCAACCTGAACTTCGCAACGGGACTTGTCACGGGTGCCGAGGGCAACGACACGATCACGGGGATCGAAGGCGTATTCGCCAGTTCCGTGGCTGATACGCTCACGGGCAGCAACGGCGACGAGGTGTTTCGCGGCAATGGCGGCAACGACATCATCGATGGCGGTGGCGGCAAGGATTCGGTGGATTACTTCCAGGCCTCCGGCCCCGTCGTCGTGAGCCTGGTGACGGGCACGTCGTCCGGCCCCGATGGCGTGGACACATTCACAAACATCGAGCGCATTCGCGGCAGCCAGCACGACGACTCACTCACCGGCGATGACGGCGACAACCGCCTGCGCGGGGCCCAGGGCGCCGACACGCTCGACGGCGGGCTGGGCCTGGATGTCGCGGACTACTACAACTCATCCGGCCCGATGCTGGTGAACCTTCAGCTCGGCACATCCTCCGGCGGCGACGGCTCTGACACGCTCATCAGCATCGAGGGCGTGCGCGGTTCATACAACCACGACGACAGCCTGATCGGCAGCACCGAAGCCAATGCAATGGACGGCCTGGCGGGTAACGACACCATCGACAGCGGCGATGGCGACGACACATTGGTGGGCAGCGCGGGTAACGATGTGCTCGATGGCGGGCTCGGCTTCGACACGGCGATCTTTACCGGCGCCCTGTCCGAATACCAGGTGCTGGTCGAAGTGGGCAACTTCGACCTCATCGTCATCGGACCCGATGGAATCGATCGCGTGCGCAATGTCGAAGCCCTGCAGTTCGACAACCGCACGCTGGTCATCAAGCAGGGCAGTGACACCGAAGACGACCTGCCCGGCACCGGCGAAGCCGACCTGCTGCAAGGGCGCGGCGGCGACGACAGCATCAACGGTGGCGAGGGCGACGATGCAATCTACGGCGACGAAGGCATCGACTCGATCATCGGCGGCGAGGGTGCTGACTACCTGGACGGCGGCACCGGCGTGGACACCATGGCCGGCGGCAGCGGCGATGACGAATATGTGGTCGATGACGAGGACGATGTGGTGCTGGAGGGCGACGGATTGCTGCCCGACGGCGAAGACGCACCGCTGGCCACCGGCATCGGCGGGGGTATCGACACGGTGATCGCCAGCGTCAACATCACGCTGGCGAACTTTGTAGAGAACCTGGTGCTGGCGCCCGGCGTGGTCGATCTGGGCGGCAGCGGCAACGACCTGCCCAACACGATCACCGGCAATGAAACCAACAACGAAGTCGCAGGCAACGGCGGCGACGACTCGATGGACGGCGGCGCAGGCATCGACATGGCGACCTACACCGAGGCGCGCGTGGAATACGCCCTCAGCCTGCTGCCCGATTCGTACACGGTCAGCGCCACCGGCGCCGCAGCCGACGGCACCGACTCGCTGACCTCGTTCGAGCGCTTGCAGTTTGCCGACGGCACCTGGGCCATCGACATGGGCGGCTCGGGCGGCCTGGCGGTCAAGATCGTGCACACGCTGCTGGGCGCTGATGCCGTCGCAGAGGCGGACACCATCGGCTACTACCTGGACATGTTCGATCGCGGCTTCAATCTGGAGGAAGTCGCCACGGTGATCGTGAGCTCGGATCGCTTCGCGCTGGCGGCGGGCTCGCATTCGAACGAAGCATTCGTCAACGAGTTCTACTTCAACCTGGCAGGCGTGCTGCCGGATGCGGCGATCCTGCAGGAGTTCACCGGCTACCTCGACGCGGGCCTCATCACGCAGGCAGCGATGGCGGTGATCGCTGCCGACTACACGCCGCCGCTGCCGGCTGCGATCCGCTACGACCAGGGCTTCGTTTCGACGACACCCGGCACGAGCGGAGACGACCAGCTGGTGGCAGGCGCCAGCTGGGATTACATCTCGGGTCGCGAGGGCAACGATGTGCTGGACGGCGTCGCAGGCAACGACACGATCCTGGGCGGCTCGGGCATCGATCGCGCGCTGTTCCACGGATCTGCAAGCAGCTTCATCGTGAGCCACAACGACTTCGGCCTGTCGGTGAACCTGCCGGGGATCAGCACAGCGCAGCTGATCGACGTGGAGCGTGTGTCGTTCAACGACTACTCGCGAGGCTTCGATGTGATGGACGGCAATGCGGGGACGGCCGCCAAGATCGTGGGCGCGATGTTCGGTCTGGACGGTCTGGCTGACAAGACGCTCGTGGGCGAATACATCGCGCTCCTGGATGCCGGAAATACCTACGAAGAAGTCACCGGGTACGCTGCTGCCTCAGAGCGCTTCGGGACGCTCGCGGGCTCCCACAGCAACCAGGATTTCGTGTACCAGGTGTACGAGAACATCGCGGGATTCGAGCCGGCGTCGCTTGAAACCGTGGCCGACCTCATCGCGTTCCTGGACATGGGCAACACGCAGGCCACATTCGGCATGCTCGCCGCCGAGGTCGACTTCAACGTTTGGCACATCGACCTGGCCGGGCTTGCGCAGACGGGCGTGGCCTACGTGCCGGAACTGTAGACTGGATTGGCGGGGCTGGAGGAACTGGAGCTGGAACTGGAAGCCGGGGCGGAGGCGGGCTGCTGACGCTCCCCGGCGTCGTGCAACTCGGTCGCTTTTTCCCTGATGACTGCCAGCGTGGTGAGCATCGTCTCGATGCCGGCCTCATCGCAGGTTGCGCGCAACATGCGGTCGCGGTCTTGCGACATGGCCGCGAGCTTTGCGGCCAGCTCGGTACCCGACGGCGTGAGGCTCAGGTGCGCTGAACGTGCGTCTTGCGCAACCGCCTGCCTATCGACCAGGCCGCGCTCGACCAGTGCACTGACGATGCGGCTGATCTGCGCCTTGTCCGATTCGGATTCGGCCGCCACATCCCGCAATCGCACCGGCTGCATGGCCTCGATGAGCGCGAGGGTGCGCCACTCGACCAGGCTGATGTCGTGCTCGCGTTTCATGCGCACCGCGGCCTCTCGCCGCAATGCATCCGACGTGCTGTTGATCTGCCAGGCGATGAGCCGGCTGAAAGCAGGTGCGCGTGATTCGAGCATGGCATGGCCCTCAGGGAGGATCACGCCATTTTGCGCTCAACCATGGAAAAAGCCAGACCTCAGGCCCCAAAGAACCCCTTGAGCTTGTCGCCCCAGCTTTCTTCGGTCGGCGAATGCTTGGAGCCGCCCTTTTTCAGCGACTCGTCCAGCTCCTTGAACAGCTTGCGCTGGTGTTCGGTGAGCTTGACGGGCGTTTCCACCGACACATGGCAGTACAGGTCGCCTGGATAGCTCGATCGGACGCCCTTGATGCCCTTGCCGCGCAGGCGGAACTGCTTGCCGGCCTGCGTGCCTTCGGGGATGTCGATCGCCGCCTTGCCTTGCAGCGTGGGCACTTCGATCTCGCCGCCCAGCGCCGCTCGCGTGAAACTGATGGGCACCACGCAGTGCAGGTCGTCGCCTTCGCGCTCGAAGATGTCGTGCTTCTTCAGGCGGATCTCGATGTAGAGGTCGCCCGGTGGGCCGCCGTTGGTGCCCGGTTCGCCGTTGCCGGCGCTGCGGATGCGCATGCCGTCGTCTATGCCGCCCGGAATCTTCACTTCCAGCGTCTTTTGCTTCTTCACGCGCCCCTGGCCGTGGCACACGGTGCAGGGCTCGGGAATGATCTTGCCGGAGCCCCGGCAGGTGGGGCAGGTCTGCTGCACGCTGAAAAAGCCCTGGCGCATCTGCACGACGCCCTGGCCGTGGCAGGTGGTGCAGGTCTTGGCCTGCGTGCCGGGCTTGGCGCCCGAGCCGTGGCAGGGCTCGCATTGTTCGTAGGACGGAATGCGGATCTGCGCTTCCTTGCCCGCCGCCGCTTCCTCGAGCGTGACTTCCATCGCGTACGACAGGTCGCTGCCGCGATAGATCTGCTTGCCGCGACCGCCGCCGCCACCGCCGCGCTGCTGGCCGAAGATGTCGCCGAAGATATCGCCAAAGGCTTCCGCGAAACCGCCGAAGCCTTCTGCCCCCGGACCGCCGCCGCCGCGCATGTTGGGATCGACCCCTGCGTGTCCGTACTGGTCGTACGCGGCACGCTTTTCGGAATCGGAGAGCATCTCGAAGGCCTCCTTGGCCTCCTTGAATTTCACTTCCGCCGTTTTTTCGTCGCCCTGGTTGCGGTCAGGGTGAAACTTCATCGCAAGCTTGCGATAAGCCTTCTTGATTTCTTCGTCCGAGGCGTTCTTGGGAACACCCAGGGTTTCGTAATAGTCTCGCTTGGTGGCCATGTTCTTCCGTCATTCGCCTGTTACTGCAAACCTTCATCAACGAAGACGCCGCGTTGATGAGACCGTGAGGGTCTCAGTCGAACGCGGCGAGTTGAAACGGCGCTACGCGCCCGTCATCAACCTTTCTTGACTTCCTTGACTTCGGCGTCGACCACGTTGTCGTCGGCCGGCTGTTGCGACTCCTGCGAGCCACCTGCGCCGCCAGCCTGTGCAGCCTGCTGCGCCTGCTGGTCGGCGTACATCTTCTCGCCGAGCTTCTGGCTGGCGGTCATCAGGTCGTTGGTCTTCGATTCGATCGCGGCCTTGTCCTCGCCCTTGAGCGCTTCTTCCATGTCTTTCAGGGCCGCTTCGATCTTTTCCTTCTCGCCGGCTTCCAGCTTGTCGCCGTACTCGGTCAGGCTCTTGCGCACGCTGTGCGTCATCGCTTCGCCCTGGTTGCGGGCCTGCACGAGTTCGAGCTTCTTCTTGTCTTCTTCGGCGTTGAGCTCGGCGTCTTTCACCATCTTCTGGATTTCCTCCTCGGAGATGCCCGAGTTGGCCTTGATGGTGATCTTGTTTTCCTTGCCGGTGGCCTTGTCCTTGGCGCCCACGTGCAGGATGCCGTTGGCGTCGATGTCGAAGCTCACCTCGATCTGCGGCAAGCCGCGCGGCGACGGTGGAATGCCTTCGAGGTTGAACTCGCCCAGCAGCTTGTTGCCCGCTGCGATGTCGCGCTCGCCCTGGTAGCACTTGATCGTCACGGCCGGCTGGTTGTCGTCAGCGGTCGAGAAGGTCTGCGCGAACTTGGTCGGGATCGTCGTGTTCTTCTTGATCATCTTGGTCATGACGCCGCCCAGGGTTTCGATACCCAGCGACAGGGGGGTCACGTCCAGCAGCAGCACGTCCTTGCGTTCGCCGCCCAGCACCTGGCCCTGGATGGCCGCGCCGACTGCGACGGCTTCATCGGGGTTCACGTCCTTGCGCGGCTCCTTGCCGAACAGCTCCTTGACCTTTTCCTGCACCTTGGGCATGCGGGTCTGGCCGCCGACCAGGATCACGTCATGGATGTCGGCAATCGACACGCCGGCGTCCTTGATGGCCATGCGGCAGGGCGCCATCGTGCGCTCGACCAGCTCATCGACCAGCGATTCGAGCTTGGCGCGCGTGAGCTTGATGTTCAGGTGGCGCGGGCCGTTGGCATCAGCCGTGATGTAGGGCAGGTTGATGTCGGTCTGCGAGTTGCTCGACAGCTCGATCTTGGCCTTCTCGGCGGCTTCCTTCAGGCGCTGCAGGGCGAGCACGTCCTTGGTCAGGTCCACGCCCTGGTCCTTCTTGAACTCGCCGATGATGTAGTCGATGATGCGCTGGTCGAAGTCTTCGCCGCCCAGGAAGGTGTCGCCGTTGGTCGACAGCACTTCGAACTGCTTTTCGCCATCGACGTCGGCGATCTCGATGATCGAGACGTCGAACGTGCCGCCGCCCAGGTCATACACGGCGATCTTGCGGTCGCCCTTTTCCTGCTTGTCCAGGCCGAAGGCCAGGGCTGCTGCCGTGGGTTCGTTGATGATGCGCTTGACGTCCAGGCCGGCAATGCGGCCGGCGTCCTTGGTGGCCTGGCGCTGGCTGTCGTTGAAGTACGCGGGAACCGTGATGACGGCTTCGGTCACGGGTTCGCCGAGGTAGTCTTCGGCGGTCTTTTTCATCTTGCGCAGCACTTCCGCGGAGATCTGGGGAGGCGCCATCTTCTTGCCGCGCACTTCGACCCATGCGTCGCCGTTGTCGGCCTTGGCGATGGTGTAGGGCATCAGGTTGATGTCCTTTTGCACTTCCTTTTCGTCGAACTTGCGGCCGATCAGGCGCTTGACGGCGTAGAGCGTGTTCTTCGCGTTGGTCACGGCCTGGCGCTTGGCCGAGGCGCCGACCAGCACTTCGCCGTCTTCCTGGTAGGCGACGATGGAAGGCGTGGTGCGCGCGCCTTCGCTGTTCTCGATCACTTTGGGCGTGTTGCCTTCCATGATGGACACGCACGAGTTGGTGGTGCCCAGGTCAATGCCGATGATTCTTCCCATGATTTTCTCCTAGTCTTGCGGCCGCTCGGCCAATTCAGATTCGATGTGGGTTACTTGTGGATAAGCTGTTGGGTTTCAAGCTCGGCCCAAGCGTGATTTCGCTGCTTTTTCGATGCTTATCTGGGCGCCGCCACTGTGACCAGCGCGGGACGCAGCACACGGTCGGCAATCGAGTAGCCCTTTTGCAGGACCGACACGACGCTGTTGGCTTCCTGTGTGGATTCTGGGGGCAGGGGCACGACCGAGATCGCCTGGTGGTGGTGCGGGTCGAACTTGGCGCCGGCGGCAGGATTGATCTCGATGACCTTGTTGCGCTCCAGCGCTGCCTTGAGCTGGCGCAAGGTGAGTTCGGCGCCTTCGCGCATCTGCGCCGGGCTGGCGTCCTTGATCGACAGGCCGGCTTCAAGGCTGTCCACAACGGCCAGCATCGACTCGGCAAAGCCTTCGACCGCGAACTTGCGCGCCTTGGACATTTCTTCGTCGGCCCGGCGGCGGGTGTTTTGCATGTCGGCCTGGGCACGCAGGTATTGCTCTGCCAGGCTGGCACTCTTGGCGGTGGCCTCGGCCAGCTGAGCCTGCAACTCGCCGATGTCGGCTTCGTTGGCGGCTTGCGCGGCTTCGAGTTCTTCGGGGGTGGGGTCGCCTGAGAGGGCCTGGGTCGATTCGGGCTGTATCGGTTCGGTCATTCTTTTATTAGCTGGAAATGAGGGGCTGCGAAGCAACTTGGGGCCGAATTAGCCGTTTCAAGGGGAGGGGATTGTAGTTGGGCAGCGATTTTTGATCGCGAATGACAAAGCCCCGCATTGCACGGGGCGCCCGAGGGGAGGGAGGTGAGGAAGGAGGGAGGAGGGAGGAGGGAGGAGGGATGAGGTGGCCGCTCCCCGGCCGTCATTGCGGACTTGATCCGCAATCCATGCCTTCAACGGCAGCAGCCGCTTCGCGGTGGATGCCGGATCAAGTCCGGCATGACAGCCAGCTCAGGTTCTGCATCGCAGCCAGCTCAGATTCGGCATGACAGCCAGCTCAAGTCCGGCATGACAGCCAGCTCAAGTCCGGCATCACCAGGAACTCGTCAGTGAGCCTGCACGAAATCCGACAGCTCGTACGCCACCGCATCGCCCAGCAGGTCTTCCAGGCGCAGCACGTCGCGCTGGCCCAGGTTCATGGGGCTGGTGCCCGGCTCGCCGTTGCCGTACAGCGTTTCGTAGAGGTATTCCTGGCGTTGTGCTTGTCCCATGGTCTCTCTCCGGTAGTTGCGTGATGGCTGGGTTTCCCCGTGGCTCCACTGTAGGTTCGGGCTTTCCGCCTGGCTTAGGGAATCGGCTTAGGCAGCCTTGGGTGATTTGCCGCGTTCGGTACATTCGGGGCTCACCGCAGGAGGGCCGTCATGGCAAGGCAGCTGATCAGTTCAGGTTCCATCTTCGAAGAGCAGATGGCGTATTCACGGGCCGTGGTCGAAGGCGACTGGGTTTTCGTCTCGGGCACCACCGGTTTCGACTACGTCAGCCGCACCATCGAAGACGATGTGGTCGCCCAGTGCGAGCAGTGCTTTCGCAACATCGATGCGGCGCTCAGGCAGGCAGGCAGTTCGCTGGCCGACGTCGTGCGGGTCAAGTACATCCTGACGCAGGCCCAGGACTTCGAGGCGTGCTGGCCGGTGCTCAGGCGGTACTTCGGCGACGTGCGTCCGGCTGCGACGATGTTTGCTGCAGGCCTGGCCGATCCACGCATGAAGATCGAGATCGAAGTGACCGCGCGACGCCAGGTTTCGTGAACGGGCGCCGTTCATACCCGCCAAACCGCGTTTCGTCGCACTCGCCGCCGCACCGGGCTTGACCCCCATGAGCGAGCCCACTTATCGTGCGCCCATGAGTTCCGCAGCCCCCACCCTGGGTGCCGGACAGGATGCGGCCCCAAAAGGGCTGCGCACCATTCTTCCCGGCGGGCGCCAGCTCGCCGTGGTCACCGTGCTGGCGCTGGCCTCGGCCGTCGCGCTCCTGTTCTACACCCGCAACACCTTCATCGAGCTGGCTGGCGAAATGCTGTTCGTCGGCATGACGCTGCTCTTCGCCTTCACGGCAGCGAGGGGCCTGCGCCAGACCCTCGTGCCCCAATGGATCCTGCAGGTGGCGGCCATTGCGGTCGCTGCACTGGTTGCGCCGCTGGTGGTCCACATGGTGTCGTTCGGCGGCGATTTCTCGGCGTTCACGCGGTCCAAGCCGCACGTGCACGGCTACGTCCTCGTGACGGTGGGGGCCACGATCATCGGCACGATCTTTTCGCTGGCTGCGCTCTACAGCGAGCGCGACGCGCAGGCGAAATCGCAGGCGCTCGAATTCGCGCTGGAGCGCGAGAAGCTGCAGCGGCAAGCCGCCGACGCAAGGCTCCACCTGATGACGGCGCAGATACAGCCGCATTTCCTGCTCAACACGCTGGCCAATGTGCAGGAGCTGGTTGAAAGCGGCTCGCCGCGCGCAGCGCCCGTATTCCGCAGCCTGATCGACTACCTGCGCGCCGCGATGCCCCGCCTGCAACCCGGCGATGCCACCTTGGGCGACGAGGAAAAGCTGGTGCGCGCGTACCTCGACCTCATGCACATGCGCATGCCCGACCGCCTGCAGTACGCCACGCATATCGAGCCTGGACTTCGCACGATGCGCTTCCCGCCGATGGCATTGCTCACGCTGGTGGAGAACGCCATCAAGCACGGCATCGACCCGGCCATGGATGGGGGCCGGGTGGAGGTCGGCGCGCGCACCGATGTCGATGGACGTGTTCATCTCTGGGTTTCGGACACCGGTGTGGGCATGACCGAACACGCGGGACCGGGCACCGGACTGGCGAATCTCGACGCGAGGCTGCGCGCGTATTTCGGCGACGACGCACGGGTCGAACTGAGCGAGTCGCAGCCGCACGGCCTGCGCGCTGACATCCGGGTCAGGCCGCAATGACCCGGGCGCTCGTCGCTGACGACGAACCTTTGTTGCGTGAACGGCTGGTCACGCTGCTGGGCAAGCTGTGGCCCGAACTCGAAGTCGTCGCGCAGGCGCGCAATGGCAGGGAGGCGGTTGAGCTGTTCGACCAGGAACTGCCGCAGGTTGCATTTCTCGACGTGCACATGCCCGGCATGAACGGGATCGAGGCCGCGCGATGCATAGGCGGCCGCGCCGAACTCGTGTTCGTCACGGCTTTCGATCAATACGCCGTCGAGGCATTCCGGCAGGGCGCGATCGACTACCTGCTCAAGCCCGTGGAAACGGATCGCCTGGCTGACACTGTGCAGCGCCTGCGCAAGCGACTGCAGGCACCTGCGGCCAACCCGTCAACCGATATGCATGCCGCACTGGAACACCTCGCTGCCCGCATCAGGGGTGCGACGGCCGCGCCACCGCAACTCAAATGGATCAAGGCTTCGGTGGGCAGCACCGTGCGCCTGATTCCGGTGGAGCAGGTGCTCTACGTCAAGTCGGACAACAAGTACACGATGGTGGTGTGGGAAGGCGGCGAGGCGCTGATCCGCAAGACGATCCGCGAACTCGCCGATTCGCTGGACCCGGATCGCTTTGCGCAGATCCACCGCTCGGCCATCGTCGCGCTGGACCGGGTAAGTCATTTCACCCATGGCCCCGGCGATGTGGGCGAGGTGCATCTGAAAGGGCGCACCGAACGGCTCACGGTCAGCCGCAGCTACCTGCACCTGTTCCAGCAGATGTGAAGCGGCGCCCGGTCACTGCTACCGGCCGTCCTCATGCCGTGCAGCGAAGTAGCCCGCCAGGAATTCGCGCAGCGCCGGTTTGTCGCGCGCCCAGCGCCAGGCGCCATCACGGCCGGTCGCCAGATCCAGCATCGGGTCGAAGCCCAGGTCGGCCAGGTGCACATGCCGGCTGCGCGCGGAGCGATCCGCCATTTCGCCGTGCCAGAGGTGATGCGCTTTCTGCGTCAGGACTCCGACGCAGCCCTGTACGTCTTCATGCACGGCGCGCGCCCATGCGTCATAGGCGGTCCGCTGGGCTGCGTTCATGCTGTGCATGTCCGTCACCACGTCCGCAAGGCCCAGCACCCCGCCTACGAAGGCAGTGTCGCCGCCCCCTGCGATCGAACGGTCATACAGGCCGTGCCGGTCCAGCAGTTCGCGCCGCGCCGCCCACGCCATTCCCATCGCGGGCGCGCCCTGGTTGCGCAGCAGTGCGTTCGCCATCGGTTGGCGAGCGTCGCTGGCCGATCGCATGGAGTGGACCAGGGATGGCTGCGTCCATCCGGGCGAGCCGGTCCTGATCGCCGCAGGGTCCGCATCGCGTGCAGCGTGCACGACTTCATCGAATAGCTGGACCACCGGGACTTCGGCCAGTTGCCGGCCGGCGTCCGCAACCCAGCCGTCGTTGTCGAACACGATGTCGCAGTCGATCCAGGCGACATGTGTGCAGGACGGGGGCAGGTGCTGCAGCGCCACGTTGAGCAGGCGCTCCTTTTGCCACATCACATCGCCGTCGCTGACGTGCACGAGGATGTCGGCGTCGCCAGGACGCAGGGCAGGTTGGGATTCGCCGAATGACAGCTCGACGGCAAGCAGCGGTGCGGCGAGCTGCCGTCGAAAGTGGTGGTAGTTGGTCAGGCGCCGCGTCCACCGAGCGGGATTGAAGTAGCTCGTCACCACCCAGAGCTTGCTCATGCGCCCCTTTCGATCCGGACGGGCAGGCGTTACCGCACGACCTTGCCGTCGGGCGTGATGGTCACCAGGTCCACTGCGCGAACGGAGTCGCGGATGCCTGCGCGCAGGTTGATGCGAAAGCCGCCGACGTCGTAGTCGTTCATGCCGGCCATCGCCTTTTGCAGGGAGGCCCTGTCGCCGCCCTTGCCCGAGCGCCGCACTGCTTCGGCGAAGGCCTTCGCAGCGATGAAGCCTTCGAGGCTCTCATAGGAAGGCGTCTGGTCCGAGGTTTCGATCGCGGCCAGGTATTCCTTGACGATGGGCGTGGCCGAACTGCGCGGAGACGGCACCACCTGCGACACGACCACGCCGCCGATCTCCTTGCCGAGCGCCGTGAAGAGCGGATCGATGCCGACCACCGAGAAGTTCAGGAACGCACCCGCATAACCGGTCTTGCGCATCTTGCGGATGAAGGCTGCCGTCGAGTTGAAGAGCGACACCTGGATGATGGCCTGCGGCTGCAACTTGGACAGCGCAGCAACGGCGGTATCGACCTTGTCGCTATTGACCGGCACGTACGCCGCGCCCACTAGGGGCGCCAGCTTCTGGTCGGCCAGCGCCTGCTGCACGGCTGCCAGGCCTGCACGACCCATCGCGTCGTCTTCGGCGACGACGGCCATGCGCGTCTGCCCCAGCGTCGCGCAGTGCCGCGTGATCTTGAAGGCCTCGTCGGCCATGCTGGGGCGCACATGGAACACGTTGGTGTGCGCGCCATCGCGCAGCGTGTCGGACGCCGCAAAAGGTGCGAAGAAGATGGCGCCTTCAGCCTTGGCGACATCTGCGCCTGCAGCGCTGCTGGCGGTGCCGACAAAACCGAACAGCACATCGGCGCCTTCGGCCAGCAGCTTTTTGGCGTTGGCAGCGGCCTTGGCAGCGTCATAGCCGTCATCGACCTGTCTCAATTCGAAGGTCCAGCCCGGATTGTTCTTGCGGCCGTTGAACGAATCGACGTAGAGCTTGGCGCCGGCTGAAAACGCCAGCCCGATTTCGCTGGCGGCGCCAGTGAGCGGCACCGACTGGCCCATCACGATCTTGCGCGCGCCCTTGGCCGGCTGACCCCAGGCTGACCCCGCACAAAGGCCCGCAACGCTCGCGGCAAAGGTGGTTCCCAACACGGTTCTTCGTTTGATATTCATATGTCCACTCCTGCCCTCAAGCGATCGCAACTTTGATGCCTGAAACGATAACGCACGGGGAGCCGGTCACAATAAGGAAATGCCTTTGACCCCGCCGCACGCCATGCAATCTGCACATACGAGACGTGCATCGCTGCTATATGCAGTCGGATTGATTACCGGCGCCGCGATCCCCGTTGCGTCTCGTGCCGCAGAAGTGATCGCGTGGCCACCGCCGCGCCGCGCGCCCGCATTCAGCGCGATGGATCCGGCCGGACGCACCTGGACGCTGGCCGATGTTCGCGGCAAGGTGGTGTTGCTGAACTTCTGGGCAACCTGGTGCGAACCCTGCCGGGTCGAAATGCCGGCGCTGGGGCAGCTCGCGAAAAACGACGAGCGCATCGCAGTGCTCGCGGTGAATTTCAAGGAGAACGCATCGCGTGCCGAGCGGTTCATGCAAGGCGCTGCACCGAATGTGCCTGTGTTGCTCGACACCGATGGCAGCATTGCACGGGCCTGGGGCGTGAAGATTTTCCCGACCACGGTGGTGATTGCGCGCGATGGGCAGTTGCGCTGGCGTGTGCGCGGCGAGTTCGATTGGGCCGGGGACGAGGCGGCGCGGCTCATCCATGGATTGCTGAAGTAACGGTGCGGGCGTGTTGCACGCGCATCGCATTGGATGGCGATAATCGGCCATGACTTCCCGCCGCAACTTTCTTCTCCAGACCTCCGCCGCAGTCGCTGCCGCCGGATGGACCTTTCCCGCTGCTGCCCAGCAGAAAACATTCGACCCGCGCCCCGGTGCATGGCGCACGTTCGAGATCACGACGCGCGTTGAAGTGCTCGATCCCAAGGGCGTCACGCGCCTGTGGTTGCCGGTGCCGTCGATCAACACCGACTGGCAGCGTTCGCTCGAAAGCAGCTTCTCGGGCAACGGCCAGGCGAAGATGACCAGCGATGCCGACGAAGGCGCGCGCATGCTCTACGTGGAGTTCGATGCGGGCGAGCCGCAACCGCTGGTGGAGATGACGAGTCGGGTGCAAACGCGCAATCGCGCCGTCGATTGGTCGAGCCGCCAGCCGGGTGCCGAAAGTGCGGAATCCTTGCGCTACTGGACCCGTCCCACATCGCTCATCCCCACCGGCGGCATCGTCCGCAGGACGGCATTGAAGGCCATCGGCGATGCGCGCACCGACGAAGAAAAAACACGACGCATCTACGACTGGGTGCTTGCCAATGCGTGGCGCGAGCCCAAGGTGCGCGGATGCGGCGAGGGCGACATCGCAGCCATGCTGGAGACAGGCAACCTGGGCGGCAAGTGCGCAGACATCAATGCGCTGTTCGTGGGGCTTTGCCGCTCGGTCGGCGTGCCGGCGCGCGATGTGTACGGCCTTCGCCTGGCATCGTCGGCCTTCGGCTACAGGGAGCTCGGCGGCAACCCGTCCAGCCTCAAGGGTGCGCAGCATTGCAGGGCCGAGGTGTACCTCAAGGCGCAAGGCTGGGTCGCGATGGACCCGGCGGACGTCGCCAAGGTGATGCGCCAGGAAACGAACGAGTGGATCAAGAGCACGCAGCATCCGCTGGTCGCTCCGGTTGCGAAGTCGCTGTACGGCGGATGGGAAGGCAACTGGGTGGGCTACAACATGGCCCACGACGTGAAGCTGGCCCACTCGAAACACGCGAAGCTCGGGTTCTTCATGTACCCGGCCGCGGAGAACGCACGCGGCCGTATCGACTCGTACGCGCCCGACGAATTCCGCTACCAGATCACGGCGCGCGAGATCGTTTGACGCGGCTCAGTTGACGCGGCTCAATCGCGCCGCCTGAACACGACGTCCCATACCCCGTGGCCCAGTTTCAGGCCGCGGTTCTCGAACTTGGTCAGGGGCCGGTAGTCGGGGCGCTGCGCGAATCCATCTGCGGAGCTGGCGGTATTGACCAGCAGGGGTTCGGCGCCGAGCACTTCCACCATCTGCAAGGCGTATGGCTCCCAGTCGGTCGCGCAGTGCAGGTAGCCGCCCGGTTGCAGGCGTGAGGCGAGCTTCGCTGCGAGAGGCGCCTGCAGCAGGCGGCGCTTGTTGTGGCGGGCCTTGTGCCAGGGGTCCGGAAAGAACAGGTGCACGCCGGCCAGGCTTTGGTCCACCAGCATTTGGTCCAGCACCTCGACGGCATCGTGCTTGAGGATGCGGATGTTGGTGATGCCCTGCTCGCCGATTCGCTTGAGCAGCGCACCGACTCCGGGGTCATGCACTTCGCAGCCGAGAAAGTTTTTCTCGGGCATCAGTGTGGCGATGTGCGCGGTGGCCTCGCCCATGCCGAATCCGATTTCGAGGATGGTGGGTGCTGTGCGGCCGAAGGTCGCTGCCAGGTCGAGCGGCCTGGGCTCGTAAGGCAGGATGTATTGGGGGCCGAGCGATTCGAATGCCCGGGCCTGCCCGGTGGTCACTCGGCCTGTGCGGCGCACGTAGCTGCGGATGGGGCGATGGGTGGTTTGGTTGTCGTCTGTCACTGGCGAATTTTAGGGTGTGCGGGATCGGGCGCCGTCTGGATTGCGGATCAAGTCCGCAATGACAGCCAACAGGCTGGGACGCACTGACAACGGAAGGGCTGTCATGCCGGACTTGATCCGGCATCCATGTTCGCGGCCCACTCGCGCTGCCACTCGTCCAGTGCCTGCGCGACCACACCTGACTTCTTGGGCAGCCCGAGCACCTGCGCCGCGTCATTGAGCGAACGCAATGGATCACGCGTCTGGATCGGCCGCGCGCCGTTTTGCTTGGACAGCTTCTCGCCATGAGACCCCAGCACCAGCGGCGTATGCAGGTAACTCAGCAGCGGCAAACCCAACGCCCGCTGTAATGCAATCTGCCGTGCCGTGTTGTCTGCCAGGTCCTCCCCGCGAACGACATGCGTGACGCCCTGATCCGCATCGTCGACGACCACCGCCAGCTGATAGGCCCACAAACCATCGGCACGTTTCAGAACGAAATCACCGACTTCATGCTCCACGTCCTGATGTTGCATGCCCAGTCGACGGTCATGCCACTGCACGATGCCGGGCGGAACCCGCAGTCGCCATGCCCGCGCGGGCTTGCCATGCAAGCCGTTTCGGCAAGTGCCCGGATAGACCAGTTCAGCATGGCGTTGATGCGGACTGCCTTGTGCCGCAAGCGCTTCTTCCACATCCTTGCGAGAGCAACCGCACGGATACGCCGCGCCATCGGCGATCAGCTGATCGAGTGCCTGCTGGTAAATGTTGCCGCGCTGCGATTGCCACACCGGCGGTTGGTCCGGTACGAGCCCGCAGTCGGCAAGCTGCTGCAAGATGGTCTGGGCCGCGCCAGCGACACATCGCGGTGTATCGACGTCTTCGATGCGAACCAGCCATTGCCCGCCATTGGCGCGAGCGTCCAGCCAGCTGGCCAGCGCGGCGACGAGCGAACCCGCGTGAAGCGGCCCGGTGGGCGAGGGCGCAAAGCGACCCAGGTACTGCCCCGCGTACCCCGCCCGCATGGTTTTCAGGCCGCGTGAACTTTCAGCGCCAGCTCAAGGCCGGACACGAACGCATCCTCGACGCGGTGACCCAGGCACCAGTCGCCGCAGATGCCCAGCCCGGTCTTGCGATCCCAGAGATGGCTCTTGCCCAGCGGCGTGCGTGTCTTGGCCCAGCGCCAGCGATGCACCGTGGCTTCAGCCGGTTCGGCGAGGATTCCGGTGATCTCAGAAAACGCCTTGAGCAGCTTGGCCTGCACGCGTGCGCCGTCATCTTCGAAGTGTTCCTGCGACCAGTCGGCGCTGGCCTGCACTGTCCAGCGCTCGACCGGCGAGCGGCCGGGCTTGGACGATTCGCGCGCAAGCCACGCGATGCGGTGATGGGTGCTGAGCGCGGCATTCCACTGCGGACCCAGGTGGGTGAGCGTGGGCTGCACGGCTTGCGGAAACGCGAGCATCAGGACCCAGCAAGGGGCGACGTCGACCTTTTCCAGCTTTTCGGTGATGGCCTTGGTGCCGGGCGTCTGCGCCAGCAGGCCGCTCGCAAACCCATGCTGGGTTGCCAGCAGCACCGTGTCGAAGCCTGAATAAACGTGTACCGAATCCTGCGGGCCGCTGGTCTGCAATTGCCAGCGCTTCGGGTCGATGGCGTCGCGCTCGATGCGCGTGACCCGTGTGCCGAGTTCGAGCTGTCCCGCATCGACGATCGGCTTGGCCCAGCGCTGCGGCAAGGAATCCATCTCCGGCACGCCGACCCAATGCGCTTCGCGCGCGGGAAGCGGCGCTTCGGCGACGCGGCCATGGGGGTCGAGCACACGAACCGCGTTGGCGCTCCAGGATTTGTATGCCCCGCCACTGGCGGCAAGCGCCTGAGCGAATCGCTCGTCACGGATGGTGAAGTACTGCGCGCCATGATCGAACGTGCCGAACGTGGTCTCGCAGCTCGCCATTCGCCCACCGACGCGATCGGCCTTTTCGAAGACGGTGACGCGATGTCCTGCCTTCATGAGTGTTCGGGCGCAGGCGAGGCCTGCGATACCTGCGCCGATGACGGCGATGTTCCTGTTGCTTTTATCCATTGCGGTCCATTGTGACACTAGGCTCTTCCATGGTGTTCAAGCAATGCGCGTCGCGTCTTGGGGCTTTCCAGTTGCGACAGCCACCATTGCAGGCCGCGCCCCGGTGGCGGGTTGGTGCGCCATGCATACGTCATTCGCGGAATACGGGCGCTGCGCTCGACTTCCTTGACCACGAGGCGGCCGGTCTGCACATAGGGGCGCGCCATCGGCTCCGGAACAAATCCGCCGCCCAGCCCGCGCAACTGGGCATCGAGCTTGGCCTCCATCGAGGGGACAGTGAGCACGTCCTGGCCGGGAAGCAGGCCGAACGTCACGGCAACGCCCTGCTTGACGGAATCGGCAACGGCAATGGCACGGTGCTTGAGCAGCAGTTGATCGGCAAGCGGGCCCTCCACGGCCGCGAGCGGATGGTGCGGCGCAACAACGTAGATGAAGGGCAGGTCCCCGAGCATGGCGCTTTGCACGTCGGGGAAGGTGCCGGTTTCCACGGCGATGCCCAGGGCGAGGTCGGCCTGACCCGAAGCCAGCGCCTCCAGCGTGCCCGCCAGTGATTCGTCGCGAAGGCGCAGCCGTGTCGTCGGCGCGAGTTCAAAGAAGGCCTGCGCAAGCTCCATCACCACGCCGCAGGCGATCACGGTGTCCACCGCGACGGTCAGTTGCGATTCCCACCCGGTGGCAACACGCTTGACGCGATTGGCCACGGCGTCCATCTCCAGCAGCAGACGCGCGCCCTCGCGCAGCAATTCGGTGCCGGCGTCGGTCAGGCGCGCTTGCCGTGAACTGCGATCGAACAGCAGTACGTCGAGCGCGTCCTCGATTTGACGGATGCGGTAGGTGACGGCGCTGGGCACGAGGCCCAGCTCGCGCGCAGCAGAGGCAAAGCTGCCGGTCTGCGCAACCGTCTGGACGAGCATGAGTCCTTCTGCATTGAGCGCCTCGCGAACCGTTGGCATGGATGAGTTGAGCCCGCCAAAAAGGCCCATTCAGTTTTTTTGAATGATGCCATCAAAAACGGGTGGTCGGCCGACACGCCTGGCGCACCTACATTGGAAACATCCCATCCACGCAAGGAGACACGACATGCTGACACTGCGCAAATCACAGGAGCGGGGCTTCGCCGACCACGGCTGGCTCAAGTCGTTCCACAGCTTCTCGTTTGCGAATTACCACGATCCCAAGCACATGGGCTGGGGCAACCTGCGCGTCATCAACGAAGACCGCATCGCACCCGGCACCGGCTTCGGCACGCACGGCCACCGCGACATGGAAATCCTCAGCTATGTGCTGGAGGGCAACCTCGCGCACAAAGACACCATCGGCAACGTCAAGGGCATCCCGCCTGGCGACGTGCAGCGCATGAGCGCGGGCAACGGTGTGCAGCACAGCGAGTTCAATCACGCGCCCGACGCCACCACGCACTTTCTGCAGATCTGGATCCTGCCCAACGTCACCGGCATCCCTGCGAGCTATGAGCAGAAGTCGTTTCCCGACGCCGAAAAGCGCGGACGACTGCGGCTCGTCGCATCGCCCGATGGTGCGCAAGGCTCGGTGCTGATCCATGCCGATGCCCGTGTGTATGCAGGGCTATTCGATAGCGGCGAAAGTTTCACGCTCGACGTTGACACTGCACGCAAAGGCTATGTGCACGTCGTGCGCGGCCAGATCGAGGTGAATGGACACCAGCTCGTCGCAGGTGATGCGGCGCTGCTCGCCAACGAATCCTCGATCGCGCTTTCCAACGGACAGGGCGCTGAAGTGCTCGTGTTCGATCTCGCCAGCTGATTTTTTTCAACCACTCCAACCAACATTCAAGGAGCTTTTTAGATGTCCCACCCACTTTCCCGCGCACCGATCCAGGACGCACTCGCACTCGCTGGCCGCGCGCTCATCGCCCTGCTGTTCATCCCCGGGGGCTTTGGAAAGATAGCCGGCTTTGCCGGGACAGTGGGCTACATTGCCTCCAAAGGAATTCCGATGCCCGAGGTGTGCGCTGCGATCGCGATCGCGGTTGAACTCGGCCTTGGCATCCTGATGCTGGTCGGCTGGCAAACCCGCTGGGCTGCGCTCGGCATCGCGATCTTCACCGCCGTCATCACACCGATCTTCCACGGCTACTGGGCGGTTCCTGAGGCGCAGGCCATGATGCAGAAGCAGGCATTCTTCAAGAACATGGCGATCGTCGGCGGCCTGCTGGTCATCGCTGCGTTTGGTGGCGGCCGCTGGAGCGTGGACAAGGGCCAGCGCTAAGCCCGCTGTCATAGCGGGCTTGACCCGCGATCCGTGACTTCGAGCGCCGCTGAACTTCCTGGATGCCGGATCAAGTCCGGCATGACAACCGGACGGCTGTCATTGCGGGCTCGACCCGCAATCCATGACTTCGAGCGCCGTCGAACATCCTGGATGCCGGATCGAGTACCGCATGACAACCCAAGCCAATGCAAAATCCCCCGATGATCATCGTCATCTATCACTCGGGATACGGCCACACGCAGCGCATGGCGCAGGCGGTGGCGGCAGGCGCGGACGCTGAACTGATCGCGATCGACGCCGACGGCAACCTGCCCGAGGGCGGATGGGACAAGCTCAGGGCGGCCCGCGCGATCATCTTCGGCTCGCCGACCTACATGGGCAGCGTCAGCTGGCAGTTCAAGAAGTTCGCCGATGCGTCGTCCAAACCCTGGTACGCCGAGCACTGGAAGGACAAGGTCGCGGCAGGTTTCACCACGGCATCAGGCCCCGACGGCGATAAGCAGGGAACGCTCGCGGCCATGTTCACCCTTGCCATGCAGCACGGGATGATCTGGGTGAGCCAGGGCATCATGCCCAACAACACGACCACGGCCCAGCGCAACGACCTCAATCACCTGGCTTCGTACAGCGGGGCCACGGCATATTCGCCTGGCGATTCCGGCGCGCGCGACATGGCGCCCGGTGATCTTGAAACAGCGCGGCTGTTCGGCGCGCGCGTTGCCGCAATCGCCGCCCGCCTGCACACCTGAAGGAGTCCATGATGCCCATCGAGCAACAACTATCCGGTCACGAAAAGGATCTGGGCGGCGGATTCAAGGTGAGACGCCTGTTGCCTGCTGCACAGCAGCGCAGCGTCGGGCCGTTCATCTTTTTCGATCACTTCGGTCCGGTCATCGAGGAACCGGACGCGAACCATGACGTCAGGCCGCATCCGCACATCGGGCTGGCGACCGTGACCTACCTGTTCGACGGCGCGATGATGCACAGGGATAGCATCGGCAGCGAACAGCGCATCGAGCCCGGTGCCATCAACTGGATGACCTCGGGCCGCGGCATCGTGCATTCGGAGCGCAGGCCGGATGATCTGCGGGACAAGCAGTTCGTCAATCACGGCTTGCAACTGTGGACGGCGTTGCCCAAGGCCAACGAAGAAGACGCGCCGTCGTTCGAGCACACGCCGGCATCGGCGATACCTGAACTTCGGGTCGGCGCGGCGCAAGTGCGGGTGCTGATCGGCGATGCGTTCGGCAAGTCGTCGCCGGTCAAGGTCTTTTCGCAGACGGTCTATCTCGACGTGCGATTGCCGGCGGGAAGCGAGATCGCCATACCCGAACTGGCGCCGCAGCTGGCCGTGTATGCGGTCGAAGGCGATATCGCGGTGGACGGCCAGGCGCTGCCAGCGTTCGTGATGGGCGTGCTCGCGGCCAGCGGCGCGCGCGTCTCATCAACGCAAGGCGCGCGGTTCGTCGTAGTGGGCGGCGAGCCGCTCGACGGACCGCGTCACATGTGGTGGAACTTCGTCTCGTCGCGCAAGGAGCGGATCATTCAGGCCAGCGATGACTGGGAAGCCCAGCGCATGGGTCACGTGCCGGGCGAGACGGAATTGATTCCCTTGCCGGCCACGCGCTTCACCCCGCCCGAGCCGCTCTCGTAGACCTTCGTCCCGGGAGCACCCGGGAACACATCAACCGGTGGCGTTACGAAGTTGGAGTCGATGTCGCAAAAATTGCATGCGACACGCCGTCCAACTTGAAGAAGGAACTCGCCATGCCCGGTTCACGTGTCAATGACTCTTCGCCCCGCACATCTGTCAGCCGCGCCTACTCGCCGGGTCTTGCGCGAAACGAAGGCAAGGACAGGCAGGAAGCGACACACTTGAGCCTTCCTCCAGCTGCTGCACCGCAGCATGCGCTGGGGCTGCACTGGGCGATCTCCGATAGCGACGGGTCACAGCCGCTGCTGGCGCGCTCGCCGGCACCGGACGCGCAAACGACTGCGCAGAGTCTGGGCGAGAAGTTCCAATACGCTGTGCATTCCATTCGAATGCCCGTCCGGATGCCGCTGTCGCGATCGAGGAAGGCGCAGGTCGTGCCTCTGACCGAGCAGCGCGACGCGCAGCCGATGACCGAACTCATCCGGCAACACGACCAGACATATACCGCGATCCTGTCCGTCGTCAGGCAGATCGCGGCGACCAGGCCTCGCAACGCCACACGCGACGCCATCGACGAGGCGAACCGTACGCGCGATCTCCTGAAGACAAAGCTCGAAACCCTGAAGGTCGTCCGGTCGGTACAGGATGCGACCATGGCGCGGGAAGGGGAGTCCTGGAGGGTGTCCTTGGTCGCCGACGGACTACAAGGCGCTGCACGCGACGACCTGGAGAAGCGGATTGCCGACATCGAGGTGTTCCGCGCCGCCACGCAGGCGGCGATAGAGTCCGCCGACGTCGAAATTGCCAAGGCTCGCGAGCCACGCAACTGGACGGTGGAAGCCGGCGACGAAGCCCGAATTGCGGGCGCGCGGCTGGAGCAATCGAAAGCCAACCTCGTTCGCACGCTGGAGGCCATCGACGCGCAGAGGGCGAGCCTCGCTGCGCGCTGGACATGGGTCGTGCCCGGTCAATCCGTGCCTTTGCAGCTGCACGACGCACTGCCCGCCGAGACCGAGATCGACGGCTAAGATCGGAGGATGAAAGTCCTCGAGCTCCTGCCCTGGTATGACTGGCTGGCGCTCGCCTGGTTCTTCGGGGCCTGGGTGGGCTACGCCTGGTTTGCGAAGTACTGGGGCGCCCGGCGGCCCTCGCTGCTTGCAACCACCAATCGCTACCGCCGCTACTGGATGCTGCAGGCCACGGTTCGCGATCCGCGGGTGCTGGACGGCATCATCACGCAAAGCCTCTCCAGCAGCCCTTCGTTTTTTGCATCCGCCACGATCATCATCCTGGGTGGCCTGCTGGCGCTGCTGGGCACGACCGACAAGGCGGCCGAGTTCGTGCGCGAAATTCCCTTTGCAGCGCGAACGACGATGCTGGTGTTCGAGTTGAAGGCGCTGGTGCTGCTGGCGATTTTCATCAACGCGTTCTTTCGCTTCACCTGGTCGATGAGGCAGTACACGTTCGGCGCGCTCGTCCTGGGCTCCATGCCGCCGCCGGAAGAATTTGCGTCGGGCAAGTTCGAGCGCGAACAGTTTGCGGACAAGGCCGGCAAGTTGCTGGGTATGGCGGCCGAGACGTTCAATGACGGCATCCGCGCGTACTATTTTTCATTCGCGGCGATGGCGTGGTTTTTCTCGCCGCTCGTGTTTGCGATTGCGACGGGTGTTGTGGTCGCAGTGCTTTATCTGCGGGAGTTCAGGTCGGAAGTGCTGCACGTGCTGCGGGATTGAATGGACTGTCATGCCGGCCCCGGATCGAGTCCGGGGTTGCAATTCATCCGGCATCCACCGCGCAGCGGACGCGGCGCCAGATCGCAGATGGATTGCTGATCAAGTCCGCAATGACAGGCATTCAAACTTCGGCCGCCTCCAGGCCCGCATCGAGCGCACGCCGCTCATCGAACACGAAGCAGCTGCCCTTGAAATGCGCGCCGCCCGTCTCCTCGAAATATTTCAGGATTCCGCCATCGAGCTGCCACACGTTCTGCAACCCGGCTTCGCGCATGTAGATCGCGGCCTTCTCGCAGCGGATGCCGCCGGTGCAAAAGCTGACGATGGTTTTGCCCTCCAGCTGCGCCTTGTGCGCATCGAGAGCCGCAGGAAAGTCGCTGAACTTGTGCAGGCGCCAGTCGATGGCGCCCTCGAATGTGCCGTGATCCACTTCGAATCCGTTGCGCGTGTCGAGCGTGACGACCGGACGCCCCTCGTCGTCATGTCCCTGCGCCAGCCACCGCTTCGCCGTCTGCGCATCGACCGCAGGCGCCCGACCCTGCGAGGGCTGTATGGCGGGGTGGTTCATCCGGATGATTTCGGATTTGACCTTCACGAGCAGCTTGCGAAACGGGTAGTCCTCGGACCAGCTTTCCTTGGCCTCGATCGCAGCGAACCGCTCGTCGCTGCGCAGCCAGGCAAGAAAGCCGCGCACGCCATCGGCTTCGCCCGCCAGAAAGAGGTTGATGCCTTCGGTTGCCAGCAATACGGTGCCTAACAGGCGCGAATGCCGCGCTTGTTGAAGCAATTGTTCGCGCAGGACCTGCGGATCGGAGATGCCCACAAAGAGGTAGGCAGAAATGTTAAGTATGTTTTTCACGCGGACGCAATTTTAGGTTCTGTCAAGGGCCGCGCACTTTCTACAATGGACGGATGTTCGTTCACCTGCGCCTCCACACAGAATTTTCAATCGTCGACGGCACCAATCGCATCGACGACACCATGACAGCGGCCCAGCGTGACGGCCAGCCCGCACTGGCCATCACCGACCTGGGCAACCTCTTCGGCGCCATCAAGTTCTACAAGGCCGCGCGCGGCGCCGGCATCAAGCCCATCATCGGCGCTGAAGTTTTCTTGCAGGGCGTCGGCAAGGACATCACACAGATCTCCCGCGTACTCTTGCTGGTGCAAAACCGGCAGGGCTACCTGAACCTGTGCGAGCTGCTTGCGCGTGCCTGGACCAAGAATGTCGTCAAGGCGCAAGCGGTCTGCAGGCTCGAATGGCTGCGCGAGTTGAATGAAGGCCTCATCCTGCTGTCCGGCGCGCAAGCCGGACCTGTGGGACAGGCGCTGGTTCAAGGCGATGCGCAGCGTGCGGCCGATGTCGCGCTGCTGCTTGCTACCGCGTTCCCGCATCGCTTCTACATCGAGCTGCAACGCGCAGGCCGGGTGGACGACGAGGCGCATGTCAGCGCCGCCGTGCAACTGGCCGCGCGCATGCACCTGCCGGTGGTAGCGACGCACCCCGTGCAGTTCACCGAGCCCGACGACTATGAAGCGCATGAGGCTCGAGTCTGCATCTCGGAAGGTGAGATCCTGGGCAACCAGCGGCGTGTTCGCAAGTTCACGCGCGACCAGTACTTCAAGCCGCAAGCGGTGATGGAGCAGCTGTTCGCCGATGTGCCCTCAGCCATTGCGAACACGACGGAGATCGCCAGGCGGTGCAGTCTCGTGCTGCAGCTGGGCAAGGCGCACCTGCCCGATTACCCCACGCCCAACGGCATGCCGATCGAGGAGTACTTCCGCTTCCTGTCGCACGAAGGGCTGAAGGAGCGAATGCTGGCGCTCTATCCCGATGAGGCGCGCCGCGAAAAGGAAATGCCGCGTTATGTTGCGCGGCTGGAGTTCGAGATCGAGACCATCCTCAAGATGGGCTTTCCGGGCTACTTCCTCATCGTGGGCGACTTCATCAACTGGGCCAAGAACAACGGCTGCCCGGTCGGCCCGGGCCGCGGCTCGGGCGCGGGTTCGCTGGTGGCTTACTCGCTCAAGATCACCGACCTCGATCCGCTGGAATACAACCTGCTGTTCGAGCGATTCTTGAATCCCGAGCGCGTGTCGATGCCCGACTTCGACATCGACTTCTGCCAGGGCAATCGCGATCGCGTCATCGACTACGTCAAGGACAAATACGGCAAGGAAGCCGTGAGCCAGATCGCGACCTTCGGCACGATGGCCGCGCGCGCGGCGATCCGCGACGTGGGCCGTGTGCTCGACATGAGCTACATGTTTTGCGACGGCATCAGCAAGCTGATTCCGAACAAGCCGGGCGTTCACATCACGATCGAGCAGGCGATCAAGCAGGAGCCGGTGCTGGCCGAACGGCTCGAAAAGGAAGACGACGTCAAGACGCTGCTGGCGCTGGCGCAAAAGCTCGAAGGCATGACTCGCAACGTCGGCATGCACGCGGGCGGTGTGCTCATCGCGCCCGGCAAGCTGACTGATTTCACGCCGCTTTACCAGCAGCCTGGCAGCGAGTCGGCGGTGAGCCAGTACGACAAGGACGACGTCGAAGCGGCGGGCCTGGTCAAGTTCGACTTCTTGGGCCTGGCAACCCTGACGATCCTGGAAATTGCCAAGGACATGATTCGCGCGCGGCATGCAGGGCAGGAAGGCTTCACGTTCGAAGCGGTCAAGCTCGACGACGCGCCGACCTACAAGCTGTTCGCCGACGGCAAGACCGAGTCGGTGTTCCAGTTCGAATCGCGCGGCATGCAAGGCATGCTGAAGGACGCGAAGCCTTCACGGCTGGAGGACCTGATCGCGCTGAACGCCATGTTCCGGCCCGGCCCCATGGAGAACATCCCGAGTTTTTGCGCGCGCAAGAACGGCCGCGAGGAGGTCGAGTATCCGCATCCCTTGCTGGAGCCGGTG
Organism: Pseudomonadota bacterium; assembly: GCA_040386575.1. GTDB lineage: Bacteria > Pseudomonadota > Gammaproteobacteria > Burkholderiales > Burkholderiaceae_C > Ramlibacter. The sequence goes on along the minus strand of JAZKFI010000030.1, from coordinate 67,359 downwards.
CTGTCCGAGACCTACGGGATCATGGTGTACCAGGAGCAGGTCATGCAGGCCGCGCAGATCCTGGGCGGCTACTCGCTGGGCGGCGCCGATTTGCTGCGCCGCGCGATGGGCAAGAAGAAGCTCGAAGAGATGACGCTGCACCGGCAGATCTTTCGGGACGGTGCTGCGAAACAGAACATCGGTGAGCTCAAGGCCGATGAGATCTTCGACCTGATGGAGAAGTTCGCGGGCTACGGCTTCAACAAGTCGCACGCGGCTGCTTACTCATTGCTGGCGTATCACACGGGCTGGCTGAAGGTTCACTACACCGCCGAGTTCTTCTGCGCGAATATGACCGTGGAAATGGACGACACGGACAAGCTCAAGGCCCTGTTCGAAGATGCGCAGAACAACTTCGGCATCACGTTCGAGCCGCCGGATGTCAATCGCGGCAACTACCGCTTCGAGCCGATCTCGGACAAGGTCGTGCGCTATGGCCTGGGCGCCGTCAAGGGCACCGGCCAGCAGGCGATCGATGCCATCGTGAAGGCCAGGCAAGAGGGCGGTCCGTTCAAGAGCATCTACGATTTCTGCGTGCGCGTGGACCGCACGCGCATCAACAAGCGCACGGTCGAGGCGCTGATTCGTGCGGGTGCTTTCGATTCGCTGCAGCTCAATCGTGCGTCGTTGTCTGCGTCGGTGGATCGTGCGTTCGATTTCGCGGCTGCGACCGTGGCGAATGCGAATCAGGGTGGGCTCTTCGACATGGGCGATTCGCATGCGGCGAGTACGCAGGAGCCGCCGCTGGTCGAAGCCACGCCCTGGGGTGTGAAGGAACGTTTGACGCTGGAGAAAACGGCAGTCGGCTTCTACCTCTCGGGTCACCTGTTCGATGAAGTCGGCGCCGAGGTGCGGCGCTTCGTCAAGCGCAAGATCGAAGACCTGATCGACTCGCGCGAACCGCAATTGCTCGCGGGCATCGTGAGCGACATGCGGGTGATCAACGGACAGCGCGGCAAGCTCGCGATCTTCAAGCTCGATGACAAATCGGGAACGATTGAAGCGACCGCGGATGAAGCCGTGATCAATGCGAATCGCAACCTGCTCAAGGACGATGAGTTCGTGGTCGTGATGGCAAAGCTGCAGCCGGATCGCTTCACGGGTGGTTATCGTCTGAGCGTGAACCAGGTGTGGGATCTCGCGACTGCGAGGTGCCGCTTCGGCAAGTTCCTGCGCGTGTCGGTCAATGGCAAGGCACCGGACATCAAGCGACTCGTTCGCGATTTCCCGCCGCAACGGGTGACCTCAGAGCAGGGGGACTTCCTGCGCGGACTGCCGGTGCGGCTTGCGGTTCGGCGCGATGCGGCGTCGGTGGAGTTGCAACTCGGGGAAGAGGGCAAGTTCTATCCGAGCGACGCGGCGCTGGCCAGCTGGATGGCCCAGGCGGATCAGGGGCAGGCGCAGATCGTTTACGAGTGATACCTGGGGCGCTGGCCTGCGCGCGCGTGTGCAGTGCGGGCGCCGCGTCCGCTTCGCGGTGGATGCCGGATCCAGTCCGGCATGACAGCCAAAGACCGATTGTCATTGCGGACTTGATCCGCAATCCATCTGCGATCTGGCACCGCGTCCGCTTCGCGTGGATGCCGGATCGAGTCCGGCATGACAGGCGGGTTGTAGAGCCGGCAGAGCCTCCTCATTTCACTCACACACCCGCCTTGACCCGCGGCGCAACCTCGTCACAAACCTAATTGCGGCGTTTGAACACAATCACAAGCGGCGTGGGCACCCGGCCGTCGACATCTCGGGGCAGCACTTCAGCTTTCGTCAGCGCGGCAAGCACGGCGTCATCCCAGGCCTTCACGCCGCTCGGCTTGACGATGCGGCTCCCCACAATCGTTCCGTCAGGTGACGTGCGGACTTCCACCTCGGCTTGCGGATTGCCCGGGGCGTCTTCGGGGAACACGATGTAGGGTCGAACCCGTGCCTGCACGCGGCCGCCATAGCTGGCCGAGGGGCCGCTGGCCCGCCGCGCGGTTCCGCCGGAGGAGGGCGCACCGTCTCCGCCCGTTGCGCTTTGCATCATTCGCGCAATGTTTTCCTTGCGCTGGGCTTCGAGCCGTGCGGCTTCCTGCTTCGACTTCGCGGCTTTGGCGAGTTCGTCCTTGCGTCGATCTTCGGCTGCGGCCTTTTCGGCCGCCTTGTCCGCAGCCAGTTCCGCCGCGCGCTTTTCGGCCAGCTTCTTCTCAGCGGCTTTCGCCGCCGAGGCTTTCTGGGCTGCTTTTTCCGCAGCTTTCTTCTCGGCCAGTTCCTCGCGGCGCTCTTCTTCCTTGCGCCGTTTCGCCTCAGCCTTCTTCTGTGCTTCCTGCTCCAGGCGCTTTTCTTCCAGGCGTTCCTGCTTGCGTTTCTCGCGTTCGATGACGATTTGCGCGTCGCGCTGCGGGGGCGGCTCGATGACAGGCTCTGGCTTGGGAACAGGAGGCGGAGGAGGCGCTTTGACTGCGGCCGGCTCAGGCACCGGTGCCGCAGGAGGGGGTGGAGCAGGGACAGGCGCAGGCGGCGCAGCCTGCTGCGGCAGCGCCGACCACAACTCGGCCTCGGCTGCGACCTCTTCCACGTCCTTTTTCCAGTTGATGCCCCAGGTCAGCGCCGCCGCCAGCAGCAGGTGCGCAATGACCGCGATCACAAAGCCGCGTACCGCTGCCGGTTCATCCGGCGGGGCGAATTCGAGCCGTTCTGCAGCCGCGTCCATTGCCTACTTGGCCAACTGCACCGACAGGCCAACGCGCTGCACGCCAGCGCGCTGCAGGATGTCCATGACCTTCACGACGTTCTCGTAACGCACGTTCTTGTCGGCGCTGATCACGACGGCCACTGACCCCGGCGGTTTGCCCGCCTGCGCCTTGCCGATCGCCGCCGCGATGGCGCTCGCGGGAAGGCGCGTGGTGCGATCGCCGATCTTCACGTCCAGACCCTCGTCGCGCGCGATGACGACCTGTATCACCTCGTTGGGTTGCGTGGCGGCTTTGCCGATGCTCGGCAAGTCGATCATGCTCGGTGCGATGAGCGGGGCCGTCACCATGAAGATGATGAGCAGCACCAGCATCACGTCGATGAACGGGACCATGTTGATCTCGTTGATCGTGCGGCGGCCGCGACCGCGCGAGACCATGGCGGGCATGCTAGTGGCCGGACGCCGAGTGGGCGCCGAGGTTGCGTTGCAGGATGTTGGAGAACTCCTCGATGAAGGTCTCCAGCTTGATCGCGACGCGGTCGATGTCGCGCGCGAAACGGTTGTAGGCGACCACGGCCGGGATCGCCGCGAAGAGGCCGATGGCGGTGGCGACCAGTGCTTCGGCAATGCCGGGTGCGACGGTGGCCAGCGTCACCGTCTGCAAAGCGGCCAGGCCCGTGAACGCATGCATGATGCCCCACACGGTGCCGAACAGGCCGATGTACGGCGACACGGAGCCCACCGATGCGAGGAACGACAGGTGCGTCTCGACCGCGTCCATCTCGCGCTGGAAGCTGGCCCGCATCGCGCGGCGCGCGCCGTCGAGCAGCGTGCCCGCGTCTTCGATGCGGCGCTCGCGCAGCTTCTGGTATTCACGCATGCCGCTGGCAAAGATGCGTTCCATCGGACCGGAGAGCTTGGCGTTTTGCGCGGCTGCAGCGAAGAGGTCGTTGAGACTCGTGCCGGACCAGAACTCGCGCTCGAACTCATCATTGAGAGAATTGATGCGCTTGATCGAGAACAGCTTGCGAAAGATCGCCGCCCAGCTCGCGATGGAGATACCGACCAGCAGCAGCATGACAAGCTGGACCACCCAGCTCGCGTGAAGGATCAGTTGCAGGATCGACAGGTCAGGGGTCATCGTTGGTTCAGCGCTTCCAGGATAGTGGGCGGGATTCTCTCAGGCTTCATGGATTGCGCCTGAACCCAGCCGATGCGGATGGTGCCTTCGCAAAGCCGGACACGTTCCGGTGCGAGAAAGGCCTCTTGGACGATTATCAAAGACGCGCGGCCTGTTTCTTCGAGGCGCGCCGTAACAAGAAGTTCATCGTCCAGCCGTGCGGGACGGTGATATTTGATCGCGGTCTCGCCCACGACGAACATGCCGCCGGTGGCTTCGCTCAGCTTGCGCTGGCCGATACCGAGCGAGCGCAGCCATTCGGTGCGAGCGCGTTCGAAGTACTTCAGGTAGTTGGCGTAGAAGACGATGCCGCCCGCGTCGGTGTCTTCCCAGTAAACGCGGATGGGGCACTCGAACGCCATGTCAGCCCAGCAGCGCGCGCAGGCGTTGCACCGCTTCCTGCAGATGCTCCATTGAACTCGCGGTGGAAAAGCGGATGAAGCTGGCCGTCTGTGCCACACCGAAATCGCGTCCCGGTGTCACGGCGACGTGAGCGCGCTTCATGATCTCGAAGGTCAGCTCCCAGCTGTCCTTCACGCCCAGGCGCTTGCACGCATCGGTGCAATCGGCCCATGCGTAGAACGCGCCGTCGGGCATCACGGGGACCGCGAGGCCCATGGCATTGAGCTGCGGAATGAACCAGTCGCGCCTCGCCTTGAACTCGGCGCGGCGGCGTTCGTATTCGGCAAGGCTTTCCGGCTCGAAGCAGGCCAGCGCCGCGTGCTGCGCAATCGTGCTGGGGCAGATGTAGAGGTTTTGCGCGAGCTTCTCGATGCCGAGCGCGACTTCTTCGGGCGCCACAATCCAGCCCAGGCGCCAGCCGGTCATGTTGAAGTACTTGGAAAAGCTGTTGATGCTGATGACCTGGTCGTCGATACCGAGTGCCGTATGGCCGAAAGTGTCGTCGTAGGAAAGGCCCAGGTAGATTTCGTCGAGCATCGTGATGCCGTCACGCGCCTTCACGAACTCATGGATGCGCCTGAGTTCATCCGGGTGAATCGACGTGCCGGTCGGATTCGAGGGGGACGCCAGCAGGACGCCGCGCGTTTTTGGTCCCCAGTGCTCGTCTATCTTGTCGGCCGTGAGCTGGAAGCGTTCAGCGGCGGTGGCCGGTATGCGGATCGGCTCACCCCCGGCCACCGTGACGAAGTGGCAGTTGCAGGGGTAGCTCGGGTCGGGCATCAGGATCTGGTCACCGGGCTCGACGAGCGCCAGGCACGCGAGCTGCAACGCAGCCGATGCGCCGGCAGTGATCACAATGCGGCGCGCAGGCACATCGACGCCGAACCGGGTCGCATACCAGCCGCTGATACGTTCTCGCAGCGCTTCCAGGCCGGTTGCGGGCGTGTACTGGGTGAGGCCGCGTGAGACAGCGCGCGCGGCGGCTTCCTGCACGAGAGGCGGCGCGGTGAAGTCCGGCTCGCCGATGTTCAGGAAGATCATCGGCCGGTCGGTGTGGGCAACCTCACGCGCCAGCGCGGAGGCGGCCTTGGCGACCTCCATCACATAGAACGGTTCGATCTGGTCGATCAGTCTGGCGAGTCTCATGCTTGCGTTGGCGTCATGGCTTCAGCGCGCCTTGCCACGCTTCTTGTCGGCTTCGACTTCGGCGGGGCGCAGCGACGGCGCAATTGAGTTGAGCACGGCGTTCACATACTTGTGTCCGTCAGTGCCGCCGAATTCCTTGGCGAGCTCGATGCACTCATTGAGCACCACGCGCCAGGGCACTTCGACGGCGTGCTTGAACTCGTAGGCGCCAATCCACATGATCGAGCGCTCGATCGGCGAGATCTGGTCGAGCTTTCGATCCAGCAGCGGGACGATGAGTTCATCGAGCTGCGCCGCTTCCGCGATGCAGCCATGCAGCAGCGCGTCGTAGTGGGCGGAGTCGGCCTTGTGGAAGCCCGAGAGTTCGCGGGTGAACGTGTCGATCGACTGGGCGTCATTGCCGCCGACGATGAACTGGTACAGCGCCTGCAATGCAAATTCGCGCGCGCGGCTGCGATCCGACTTGGCGGAAGCCTTGCGCGCGCCGGTGGAGGTTCGGCCGGCGCCAGGCTTGGGGATTTCGTTCATCAGATTTCGTCCAGCAGGTTGCACATCTCGACCACGACGCGCGCGGCATCGACGCCTTTTTCGCTCTGGCGGGCGAGGGCCTGTTCCATGTTTTCGGTGGTGATGATCGCGTTGGCAATCGGCACCTGGTAGTCCAGCGACACGCGCGTGACGCCGGCTGCCGACTCATTGGCGACCAGCTCGAAGTGATAGGTCTCGCCGCGGATCACGCAGCCCAGCGCGATCAATGCGTCGTAGTTGTTCTTCTCGGCCATCGCCTGCAGCACGACCGGCACCTCAAGTGCGCCGGGCACCTTCACATGGTCGATGCGGTCTTCTTCCACGCCCAGCGCGATCAGTTCCGCCATGCAGGCCGCAGCCAGCGCATCGGTGATCGATTCGTTGAATCGTGCCTGCACGATGCCGATGGTCAGGCCCTTGCCGTCGAGCGGGCCGCTCTTTCCTTTGTCTGCGCCGAACATTTACTGGTTTTCTTTCTTTTCTGGGGGTGTGATGTAGCCGGCAATTTCCAGCCCGTAGCCGGCCATGCTCGGCATGCGGCGTGGATTGCCCATGAGGTTCATTCGCTGCACACCGCATTCGCGCAGGATCTGCGCGCCGATGCCGTAGGTCCGCAGGTCCATGCGGCCGCTTTCGGGCGCTTGCGATGCGCGCGCCGTGCCTTCGAACTGCCTGAGCAACTGCGCTGCGCTTTCGCCGCAGTTCAGGAGCACGGTCACGCCCTTGCCGGCGGACGCGATGTGCGTCAACGCATCGTCGAGGTTCCACGAGTGCATCGAGCGGCCGGTTTCTAGCGCATCGAGCACGGAGAGCGGCTCGTGAACCCGCACCGGCACGATCTCGTCGGGCGCCCACTCCCCGCGCACCAGCGCCAGGTGCAGGCCGTGGGTCGGCTTGTCGCGCCAGGCGTGGGCCGTGAACGCACCGTGCGCCGTCTGCAGCATGCGGGTGGCGACTTTTTCGACCTGCGATTCGCTCTGGCTGCGGTGCTCGATCAGTGACGCAATCGTGCCGATCTTCAGGCCGTGCTCGCTGGCGAACTTCTGCAGGTCCGGCAGGCGCGCCATCGTGCCGTCGTCCTTCATGATCTCGCAGATGACGGCAGCGGGCTCCAGCCCGGCCATGCCGGCCAGGTCGCAGCCGGCTTCGGTATGGCCGGCGCGCATCAGCACGCCGCCATCGACCGCCTGCAAGGGAAAGATGTGGCCGGGCTGCACCAGATCGTCCGCACTGGCATCGCGGGCGACAGCGGCTTTGACGGTGCGTGCCCGGTCGGCGGCGGAAATGCCGGTCGTCACGCCTTGCGCGGCTTCGATCGACACGGTGAAGGCCGTCCCCATCTTGGTCCCGTTGCGCGCGACCATGGGCGGCAACTGCAGCCGCTCGCAGCGCTCGCGGGTGAGCGTGAGGCAGATCAGGCCCCGGCCGAACCGTGCCATGAAGTTGATGGCCTCGGGGGTCACGTGCTCGGCGGCGATGACCAGGTCACCTTCGTTTTCGCGGTCTTCTTCGTCCACGAGGATCACGATGCGGCCGGCGCGCAGGTCATCGACGATGTCCTGCACGGAGGAGATGGAAGCGGTGGAGGCGGGAGCAGGTGCGCTCATGCGGCGGCTTTCGAAAGGGTTGTGCCTGCTGTGAGCATGCGCTCGACGTAGCGTGCGATGAGGTCGATTTCCAGGTTGACGCGCGAGCCTGCGGCCAGGCTTCCGAGCGCCGTGTTCTGGACGGTGTGCGGGATGAGGTTGATGCTGAGTTCGCAGCCCTGCGCGCTATCGGCCACTGAATTGACGGTAAGGCTCACGCCGTTGACAGTGATGGACCCCTTGTACGCTAGGAACTTGCCCAGGCTGGCGGGCGCGAGGATGCGCAGTTCCCAGCTTTCGCCCACCTGTGCAAACCGGGTGACTTCGCCCAGTCCGTCCACATGGCCCGAGACGATATGGCCGCCCAGCCTGTCGTGGGCGCGCAGGGCCTTTTCCAGGTTGATCGGCCCAGGCGCGGACAGGCCGGCGGTCAGGCGCAGCGATTCGGCGGAGATGTCGATGTCGAAGGTGGACGATGCCTTGTCGAACGTGGTGACCGTCATGCAGGCGCCGTTCAGGGCGATGCTGTCTCCCGGGCCGACGTCGTCGAGGTACCCGGCCGGCGCTTCAATGGTGAGACGCTTGCCGTGCTGTAAAGAGCTACCCAGGTCGTGGACGGCGGCGATGCGCCCCACGCCGGTGATGATTCCGGTGAACATGGCCGCCATTTTCGCCCAGAACCGGTTCACCTCTCGAAATGAGTTGCCTGGGGCCCTGCCTCCAGACCGCTCAGCGTGGTCGAGCTACCGGCTGTCGGAGCCCCGGCGGCACCTTGGGGTGGGCTGGCTAAAGTCGAGTTCGAGGGCAATTGCGTCAAAGGAGACGGTATGGGACGAGGGATTTCAAAGGGTTTCACGCTGATCGAGCTGATGGTGGCGGTTGCCATCGTGGCCATTCTTTCCAGCGTCGCTTATCCGGCCTACACCAGCCATGTGAAAAAGGGCGTGCGCCGCGCGGCGCAGGCCCAGATGCTTGACCTGGCCAGCCGCGAGCAGCAGTTCATGCTGTCCAACCGCGCCTACGTTCCCTACGCGACGATCACGGCCAGCGGCTACGCGCTCCCGGCAGACCTCACCCAGAAATACACGCCGTCCATCACCGTGGGGACCAGCACCGTGCCTTCGTACACGGTCACCTTCACCGCCATCGGCACCCAGGCCAGCGACGGCAACCTCACACTCAACAGCGAAGGGACGAAGCTCCCGGCGGACAAATGGTGAGCATGCCGGCAGACCTCAGATCGGCGCCCCGGCGCGCGATCAAGGGGACTTCCATGGTGGAGGTCCTGGTCACGCTGGTCATCATCGCTTTCGGCCTGCTCGGGATTTCGGGCATGCACCTGCGCCTGCAGACGGTCGAGCTGGAGTCGTACCAGCGCTCGCAGGCGCTCTTGCTGCTCAACGACATGGCCAACCGGGTCATGACCAACCGCGCCGCGGCCGCTTCTTACGTCACCGGCAGCGGCAACCCCCTGGGGGCCGGCATGACCTGCCCGACCACGACATCCACTGTCGTGCAGCGCGACCTGACCGAGTGGTGCAATGCCTTGCAGGGTGCCTCCGAAACTTCGACCGTGGGCGGCGTCACCAGCAGGGTCGGTGTGATGGTGGGCGGGCGCGGCTGCGTGGAGACCGTGGGTTCCGACTACCTGATCACTGTCGCGTGGCAGGGCATGGGCGCGGTGTCGGCACCGCCGACCTCGGTCGCCTGCGGGCAGGGCAGTTACAACACGACGGGCACTTCGTGCGTCAATGACGCCTGTCGCCGGGTGGTGACAACCATTGTGCGGATGGCGACGCTATGAAGCGGCAACTTGTTTCCCTGCGCCAGCGCGGCTTCACGCTGGTCGAGTTGATGGTGTCGCTGGCCATCGGCCTGCTGATCATCCTGGCGCTGCTCACGCTGATGATCAGCGTCAATCGCAGCAACAACGAGATGGTCAAGGCCAACCGCGTCATCGAGAACGGCCGGTTCGCGCTCATGCTGCTGGCGGCCGACGTATCTCATGCGGGTTTCTGGGGTGGGTTCATTCCGCAGTTCGATGACCTGACGGCTTCGACAACCGTCGCACCTGCCGACTATCCGACGGCCGTTCCGGACCCGTGCCTCGCCTATGCCTCCTGGACGGCGCAGTACAAGACAAACCTGATCGGCATCCCGGTACAGGGTTATGAAATTCCGGCGACGGTGCCGTCCCCGACATTGTCCGTTTGCGCGACGAAGGTGGTCAGTCCCAAGGCGAGCACCGATGTGCTGCTCGTGCGGCATGCCGACCTGCGGGATTTCAAGTGTGTACCGGGCGCGTCGGGCTGCACGGCTGTCGATGGCGACGTTCATTTCCAGATGGACCGAACCTGCGGCTCGGCAGCGCCAACGGTTCCCTATGTGATGGATGCGGACAAGACGCAGTTGACGTTGCTCCAGCGTGCCACTGCGTCGTCGAGCTGCGCCACCACGGAAATGGCGGCGTACCGCAAGGTGATCTCCAATCTGTACTACGTTCGCAACTATGCGGTGACAGCCGGTGACGGGATTCCCACGCTGATGCGTTCTCAACTGGGGTCGGGCGGCGGTGTGGTGGAGCACAAGGCCGCCGAGCCGCTCATCGAGGGGGTCGAGGGCTTCCGGGTCGAATTCGGTGTCGATTCGCTCAGCGATTCGGGCGCTGCGGTGAATCACGCTGCGCCGATCATTTGGTCCAGCGCCACTACTTTGACCTCACCTACCAATCGCGGCGATGGGATTCCCGAAGGGGCCTATGTGCGCTGCACCACGGCCACGCCATGCACGGTTGCACAACTCACCAATGCGGTGGCCGTCAAGATCTATGTGCTGATCCGCTCCGACAACATCACGCCTGGCTACACGGACGACAAGACCTACACCCTGGGCAGCACCACGCTCGGCCCCTTCAATGACCGCTACAAGCGGCACCTGTTCCAGCAGACCATCCGCCTGCAGAACGTGTCTTCGCGCAGGGAGACGCCATGACGCGCACATTCGGCTCCCGCAGGGCGCAGCGCGGCGCGACGCTCATCATCGGCCTCATCATGATGGTGCTCATCACGCTGATCGTGCTCAGTGCCTTCACGCTCAGTTCGACCAACGCGAAGTCGGTCGGCAACATGCAGGTGCGCGAAGAAGCGATCGCTGCAGCCAATCAGGCGATCGAGCAGGTGGTCAGCGCGGATTTCACGGCTGCGCCGGCCGCCGAGTCGATCAACGTCGACATCAACAAGGACGACACCATCGACTACACGGTCGCCCTTGCGACCCCCGTCTGCGTGCGTGCCATCGCCGCGACCACGAGTGTGGGCTGCGACACGGAACACCCGGAACTGTGCACGGGTTCGACCTGGCATTCCGAATGGGATATCGATGCGACCGTGACGGACGCCGCCAGTGGCGCGGCGGTGCGTATCAGGCAAGGGGTCCGCGTGCTGCTGACCGATTCTCGCAAGACATCAGTGTGCCCTTGAGGCTCAGGGAAACATCATGAAAAAGATTTTCAGGCGGTGCGCCGCCATCCTCTCGATGTTGTGTTGCATGCCGGTGATGGCAGAAGACATCGACCTGTTCGTCGGAACATCGACCGCCAGCACCGACATACCGAACGTGCTGATCATCCTGGACAACACGGCTAACTGGAACACGGCATTCGTGAACGAGAAGGCCGCGCTGGTGTCGGTGTTCAACGGGTTGACGGCCAACAAGTTCAACGTCGGCCTGATGATGTTCACCGAGACGGGCGGCGGCAACAGCGGCAATGACGGCGCCTACGTCCGCGCTGCGGTGCGCAGGATGGATGCGACCACCAAGGCATCGTATGCGGCGATGATCAACAGTCTTGACCAGACGGCGGACAAGTCCAACGGCGGCAAGATCGGCAAGTCGATGTGGGAGGCCTATCAGTACTACAAGGGCCTTACCCCGCACGCCGGCAACAACAAGAACAAGACCGACTACACAGGCAACGCTTCGGGCACCAGCCAAAGCAATGCGATCTATGCGATGGCGGCCAATGCCCTGACCGGCAAGGCCGGGACGACTTACCGGTCGCCCATCGATGTGAACGGCTGCGCCAAGAACTACATCATCTACATCAGCAACGGCGCGGCGCAGGACAACACTTCGGACACGACGGCTTCGAAGAACGCGCTCGCTGCTGCCGGTGGCGTCACGACCACCATCCCGATCAGCCCCAGCGGCTCGCAGGACAACGTGGCCGACGAATGGGCGCGCTTCATGAAGAAGAGCTCTATCGGCGCAACTGTCTATACGATCGACATCAACAAGGTGACGACGGGCCAGGGGCCAGGATGGACAGCCTTACTCAAGAGCGTTGCGGGCCAGTCGTCGGGCAAGTACTTCGACGTCGCCAGCACCGGCACGCAGATCATGGATGCCCTGAACGACATCTTTTCGGAAATCCAGTCGGTCAACAGCGTGTTTGCATCGGTCAGCTTGCCGGTGAGCGTGAACACGCAGGGCAATTACCTCAACCAGGTTTATGTCGGCATGTTCCGCCCTGATGCGGATTCCGCGCCACGCTGGAACGGAAACCTCAAGCAGTACAAGCTCGGCCGCACCAACGGCGTGTTGCGGTTGCAGGATGCCGACAGTTCCCCCGCCATCAACAACCAGACCGGGTTCGTGACCGAGTGCGCCCGAAGTTTTTGGACACCGAATGTGCTCGACACGGAGTTCGCGTCCAGGGAGCAGGGCGATTGCCTGACGGTCGCCAATTCGCGGTCTTCGAACTATCCCGATGGAAATATCGTGGAGAAAGGCGCACAGGCCTACCGATCCCGGGCGACATCGACTCGAACGGTCTACACCTGCAGTTCGGTCTTTATCGACTGCACCAACCTGGATCCCTTCGCCGTGTCTTCCGTTTCGACGGCGGCGCTCGGAGCGGCGGACTCCACTGAACGAAATACGCTCATCAACTGGGCCAAGGGCACGGACGTCGATGACGAGGATCTCGACGGCAACTCGACGACCGAGCGCCGCCTCACGATTCACGGCGACGTCGTGCACTCGCGGCCTGTCGCGCTGAATTTCGGCAGCGACGATGCGAACGCCAACGTGGTGGTGTTCTACGGCAGCAACGACGGATGGTTCCGCGCTGTCAATGGCAACCGGACCAACGCCATCGGCAGTGTCGCCGCCGGCAATGAGATGTGGTCGTTCATGCCGCCGGAGTTCTACACGAGCATCAAGCGCCTGCGCGACAACAACATCCAGGTCAGTACGCCGGGCAACAGCGGCGCAGGCACTGCCCCCAAGCCATATGGCATGGACGGCCCGATCACCGCTTTCAAGGGCACGATCAGCGGCAACGCCAAGGCGTTCGTTTATGCCTCCATGCGCCGTGGCGGCCGCGCGATCTACGCTTTCGACGTCACCAACAGCGTGAGCTCGCCGACATCCCCGACGCTCAAGTGGAAGATCGGCTGTTCGGCCGACGGATCCTCCTGCTCGACCGGCATGACAAGCATGGGCCAGTCATGGTCGTCCGTGCGTACCTTCACCACCACGTCCGTCGGCTCCGGCGCCACACCGCTTCTGATCTTCGGCGGCGGCTATGACACCTGCGAGGACTACGACAGCGGCACTGCCAACCACAACTGCACCGCGACCTCCAAGGGCAACGTCGTTTACGTGGTCAATGCAGACACCGGCGCGCTGGTCAAGACGTTCAATACGGGCGGCGTTCGCGGCGTCATCGCCGACGTGACCTTTGTGCGCGATTCCCTCGGGCAGGTTGTGTATGCCTATGCCGCTGACCTGGGCGGTGATATCTACCGCATCACGTTCGCCAGCACGATCGCCACCTGGACGATGGACAAGATCGCGTCGCTCGGCTGCGCGACCATTACCGCCTGCGACGCACCGCGCAAGTTCATGTTCGCGCCCAGCGTTGTCCAAAATACCGACGGCAGCTACCAGATCATGATCGGCTCCGGCGATCGCGAAAAGCCCCTGCTGACCTACGCCGTCACCAGCAGCGTCTCCAACTACTTCTTCTCGTTCACGGACAAGCCAACTGTCGCCCCCTCTGTGTATCCCGGCGCGACATCGTGCGGAACCATCATCTGCCTGACTTCACTCTGGCCCATCACCACTTCTGCGACGCCGACGGACGCCGAGCTGGCGACCAAGCAGGGCTGGTACCTCGGCCTTACCGGAACCGAACAGGTCGTGACCTCGGCCCTGACGGTTTCGGGCACGGTAACGTACAGCACCCACCAGCCAGCCGTCGCCACGCCGGGCCAGTGCAGCGCCAACCTGGGCACGACGCGGGTCTACAACGTCAGTTTCAAGAATGCTTCCAGCATGAACGGCACGGACGTGCGATACGAAGACGTCTCGGGCGATGGCCTGCCGCCGTCTCCCGTTGCCGGTCGCGTGACTCTGGACGATGGCAGCCAGTTGCCCTTCTGCATCGGGTGCAGCAAGGACTCGCCGCTCGAAGGCAAGGAGCTCAGCGGCGGGGCTGCGATCACGCAGCCCAAGGCCCGCCTCTACTGGTACATCCAGAAATGAAGCAGCGCGGCTTCACGCTCATCGAACTGCTGGTCACCATCGCGATGGTGGGCATTCTGGCGGCGCTGGCCGCGCCCTCTTTCAACAATGCGATCCTGAGCAACAAGCTCACGACCACCGCCAATACGTTCATGTCCAGCGCGCTGTTTGCTCGCAGCGAGGCAATCAAGCGGAACGTGCCCGTGACGATGTGCCGCTCCGCCGATGGCCTGACTTGCGCGACCACCGGGACATGGCAGCAGGGCTGGATCGTGATGTGCAACTTCAACACCGCCACTCCCGGCGTGTGTGTTTCGGGTGGCTCGGATGTTCTGGTGTTGCTTCACCAGCAGGCGATTTCGTCGGACTTTCACTTCACGGGCGATGCCTATAGCCTGGCATTCGACCCTGCCGGTGCGGGCACAACGACGGCGGCCCTCATCTTGTGCCGGGCGTTGCCGTCCCCCGGTGTGCAAGAGCGCACCATTGCCGTCTCGGCCACCGGACGTCCCACCGTGGCAACCACCAAGCTGGGGGTTTGCGCCTAGGGAATTTGTCACCCTGAGGCAGCGGCAGATTGCGCATGTGGCGCAGCGGCCGGGCGACGCTGGCGACCTAAATTCCGGGCATGAAAATGCCCCTACACATTCCCGAGCACCGTGCGTCCCGCCATCGCGGTTTCACGCTTGCCGAACTGCTGATTTCCATCGCGATATCTGGCGTCCTGCTCGCAGTTGCATTGCCCAGCCTGGGCAGCGCGATGTCGTCGAGCCGGCTCAATTCAGCTTCCGCCGACTTCTTCTCGGCGTTGCTCCTGGCTCGCAGTGAAGCCATCAAACGCGGTGCCAATGTCACGGTCTGCAAATCGGCCGACGGCGTTGTCTGTTCCCCCAGCGGCGGCTGGGAGCAGGGCTGGGTGGTGTTTGGCGATACGAACGAAGACGGACTGCACGATCCTGCAGAAACGGTGATCCTGCGAGGCGCTGCGCTGGACGGCAAGGTGCGCCTGACCGGTAACCTCAATGTCGCGCGCTACATCACCTTCACCGCTGCCGGTGCTACCCAACTGACGAGCGGCGCGTTCCAGGCGGGCACATTGACGTTTTGCCGGGAGTCGAGCACTGCCGGCCCTGCGAGGCAAATCATTCTCAGCGCTGCGGGCCGCCCGAGGTTGCACAAGCTCACCGTCCAGACCTGCTGACAGGGGCGCCGTCAGTCGCCGGTGCTTCGCTCGACCCGGGCCAGGATTCGCAGGTCGTTGCCGATGAGTTTGGTGTCATGAAATGACAGTTGCAGCGCCTGGGTCAATTCGGTCAGCGGCCCGAAATCCGCCATCGGCTGGCCGTGACCCAGCAGTTTCGGCGCGAGGTACAAGAGAAACTCATCGACGAGTCCTTCGCGCACGAGTGAGCCGTTGAGTTTGTGCCCAGCCTCTACGTGCAGTTCGTTGACGCCCCTGGCGGCCAGATCGCGCAGCATGGCCGCCAGATCGACTTTGCCGCGTGCATTGGGCAGCACCACGACTGTGGCACCGCGGGCCTCCAGCGCGCTGCGCCGGGAGGTTTCAGAATCGCCCGCGTAGACCAGCACCGGGCGACCTTCGATGAACACGTTGGCGTCGAGCGCCAGCTGCAACTGGCTGTCGACAATGACGATGGGAGGCTGGTGGGCGACCGAGGCCAATCGGACATCGAGCCTGGGGTTGTCGGCCGCCACCGTTCCGATGCCCGTGAGGATGGCGCCCCCACGTGCCCGCCACGCATGGCCGTCGGCGCGAGCTTGTGCCCCGGTGATCCACTGGCTGGCGCCGTTGTCCAGTGCCGTCCTGCCGTCCAGCGACGCCGCGATCTTCAGCCGCACCCAGGGCAAGCCGCGCTCCATGCGGCTGAAGAACCCGATGTTGAGTTCGCGTGACTCGTTGGCGCATGGACCGATTTCGACGGCAATGCCGGCTGCGCGCAGCCTTGCGAATCCCTGGCCCGCGACTTGGGGATTGGGGTCGGCGAGTGACGCCACCACACGCGAGACGCCTGCCTGCACCAATGCATCGCAGCAAGGAGGTGTGCGGCCATGGTGCGAGCAGGGCTCCAGCGTGACGTAAGCCGTTGCGCCACTGACGCTGTTGCCGCGCGCAGCCGCATCTCGCAGCGCCATGACTTCAGCGTGGGGCCCGCCGGCTTCCTGGGTGTGTCCTTCACCGAGCACCTGCTTGCCGTCGGGTGAAACGATGACGCAGCCGACTCGTGGATTGGGCTCGGTCAGTCCGATGGCGCAGCGGGCGAGGGCGATCGCGCGCTCCATCGGCGCATCCGCTTCGCTGGACTGACTCGCAGGCCTCACGACGCCTTACCGCCTGACCTCGTCCACCAGCGTCTTGAACTCGTCGATATCCTCGAAGCTGCGATAGACGCTGGCAAACCGCACATAGGCCACCTTGTCGAGCTTCTTGAGTTCGCGCATGACGAGCTCGCCGATGCGGTTGGACGGCACTTCGCGCACACCGAGATTCAGGAGCTTTTCTTCGATGCGCTCGACGGCGTTGTCGATCTGCTCGGTGCTCACCGGGCGCTTGCGCAGCGCCAGGTTCATCGATGCCAGCAGCTTGACGCGTTCGTAGTCGATGCGCCTGCCGTCCTTCTTGACGATCGCCGGAAAGGTGACGTCAGGCCGTTCATACGTGGTGAAGCGCTTTTCGCAGCTCAGGCACTGCCGGCGGCGTCGGATGAAGTCCCCGTCTTCGGCGACGCGAGTCTCCACCACCTGGGTCTCGTCGTTGCTGCAGAAGGGGCACTTCATCGCGGGTCAACCATAGACTGGAAAGCGGCGCGTGAGTGCGTGGACCTTCTCGCGAACGGCCGCGATGTTGCTGGCGTCGCGCGGGTTATCCAGCACGTCGGCGATCAGGTTGGCCGTCATGCGCGTTTCTTCTTCCTTGAAGCCGCGCGTCGTCAGGGCTGGCGTACCGATACGCACGCCGCTGGTGACCATCGGCCGCTCCGGGTCGTTGGGGATCGCGTTCTTGTTGATGGTCATGTGGGCGTCGCCCAGCACGGCCTCGGCTTCCTTGCCGGTGATGCCCTTGGCCCGAAGGTCCACCAGCATGACGTGGCTTTCGGTGCGGCCGCTCACGATGCGAAGACCGCGCTCGACCAGCGTTTCGGCCATGACCTTCGCATTCTTTGCGACCTGTTCCTGGTAAGCCTTGAATTCGGGCTGGAGCGCTTCCTTGAAGGCAACCGCCTTGGCCGCGATCACGTGCATCAGGGGGCCGCCCTGCAGGCCGGGGAAGATGGCGCTGTTGATGGCTTTCTCGTGCTCGGCCTTCATCAGGATGAAGCCGCCGCGCGGGCCGCGCAGGCTCTTGTGCGTGGTGGACGTGACGACGTCGGCGTAGGGAACCGGGTTGGGATACACGCCCGCTGCGATCAGCCCTGCGTAGTGCGCCATATCAACCATGAAGATCGCGCCCACGTCCTTGGCCACCTTGGCAAAACGTTCGAAATCGATCTTCAGGGAGTAGGCCGAGGCCCCCGCGATGATCAGCTTGGGCCTGGACTCGTGGGCCTTGCGCTCCATGGCGTCGTAGTCGATCGCTTCATTGGCATCGAGACCATAGGAGACGACGTTGAACCACTTGCCGCTCATGTTGAGCGCCATGCCGTGGGTCAGGTGTCCGCCTTCGGCCAGGCTCATGCCCATGATGGTGTCGCCGGGCTTGAGGAAGGCCAGGAACACGGCCTCGTTGGCTTGCGCGCCGGAGTGCGGCTGCACGTTGGCGGCGTCGGCGCCGAAGATTTGCTTGATGCGGTCGATCGCGAGCTGTTCCGCGATGTCGACGTTTTCGCAGCCGCCGTAATAGCGCTTGCCGGGATAGCCTTCGGCGTACTTGTTGGTGAGCTGCGTGCCCTGTGCCGCCATCACGGCAGGTGACGCATAGTTTTCGCTGGCGATCAGCTCGATGTGATCTTCCTGGCGCTGGTTCTCGGCCTGGATGGCGGCCCAGAGTTCGGGATCGGTTTGCTCGACGAGGTGGTTGCGTTGGAACATTGGCAGTCCTATGGCTGGTGGGTAGCTGCCCAGGCGAACGGCTGAACACCGGCATTGAGCCGGCGGTACGCTTCCCAGTGGTTGATGCGGGGGTTGCCCGCATGGATTTCCACGTCAGCGCCGGCCGTCTGGGGATGAATTCAGAGAGCGGCGCCTATCGCCAGTCGCGCACGGCGTTAGTGTAACGCGCGATCTCAGGAGACCGAGAGCACGGCGATCTTGTCTTCGGATGCGGGAGCGGGGATCGGCAGGGGTGCCGATTCGGGAAGCGGCATCGCCTGAGGCGTTGCAGGTGCCACGGTGCGAACCAAAGTCGGGGCGGCCAGCGGCACGGCACGGCCGGTAGCCACCATGAGCAGACGCCCGTGTTCGGCCATGACCTTTTCGGCGTAGCCGCCATCGTCGGCCTGGTTGGCTGCGCCGACGTAAAACTTCAAGCCGGCATGCAGGGAACCTGCGCGCTGTATGCATTCCTGCAGGACCTTCACGCCGACACGCAGGTTGGTGACGGGGTCGAACGCGGCGTGCTTGCCGCCGAAGTTGTCGTACTTGTCCTTGTGGATGCCGGTCATGACCTGCATCAGGCCCTGGGCGCCCACGGGGCTCTGCGCGAATGGATTGAAGCCGGATTCGACCGCCATGACAGCCAGGATCAGCGTGGGATCGAGCTTGGCCCGTGAACCGATTTCATATGCTTCAGCGACCAGTGCGCTGACAGGTTCGGGTGCGACGCGATATTTCTTGCTGAGCCAATAGGCCACGGCTGCCTGTTGCTTGGGCAGGTCATGCGGATTGGCTGCCGTAGCGCGATCGATCGCGTCGAGCTCGATCGGCAAACCGACAACCGCTTCCTGCCGGGCCTGGAGCCAGCCCATGAGGCGGGTCTCGCCTTCCTTGCGCAGGTCGTCGCGGGCAACCAGGGTGACCATGCAGAACACGGTGGCAAGGCCTACGAGGGCGAAGCTGTTGTGGGTGATTTCAAAAAAGCCCGATGCGACGTCGGACGCAAATGTCCTGAGGCCCTGAGCGGTTCTTCCTAGCGCTGTCATAGCACTTCCTTTCTACGCGCGGGCCCGGCCAGCAACACTGCCTTGCAGCAGGATCACAAAACTCGGGCTCCTCGTTTGGATTGGTACGCCATCGAATGGTCAGGAGCTTTCGTGGGGGCTCTTGCGACCAGTTCAACTTAGCCGGGGTCGGCAGCGAATTCGGGTTGTCCCTAGTGCTTTTGCCAGGGACCGGCGGATTTTAGGGGGCAGCTTAATATCAAGTCAAGCATATGAAATCTGTTCAATATGCGTGGAGCTACATGTTGTTAAGCGAATTTACACGTTCGCCGGTACTTTTTCATGTCAGCTCCAGGAGCCTTTTCCTGTCGGAAAGCGCTGACATTTGGCTGGATTGGGGTCGGTGGTTTCGCGACCCAAACGGGGATGAATGTCAATGCAAGCTAACCAATCGCAAGGCGGCTGGCGATTGAAACTCGCCCCTTGAATTGCGCCCAGCCGACGACTACCTTGAACAGGTCCGAGTGATCGGGCATCAGCCGGTAGGGTCATCGCAAGGTGGCAGCCCCGGCCCAACTTGGAAGCAATCCCTTGCTTCCGGCGCGACCGGGGACATAGACCTCCCTGTTCGCGAACCCAGGCGGCGTCGGACTTTGAGTCGGCCGTCAAGCCCGGCGGGTGGCATAGCTACCCGTCCGGGCTTTCTCTTTTTTGGGGCGTACCCGTTTAGCGGCGAGAATAGCGGTCCTGCCCTCTGCGCGAGGGCAGTCCCTATTATTAGATGGACAGACAAGAGCAGTGACCCAAGCCACCCAGAAGCCCAACGACACCCGTACCCTCGACGCCCTGACTGGTGGCGCCTTCACAGCCCCTACCGCTGGCGAGCGCGCCGCGCGCGTGCGTGACTGGTTGGCGACAAGTCCCGCCGTCGAGCAGATCCAGGAAGTTTTTCGCGAACTGAGCGGGCGCGACAAGGGTGCAGCCAAGCTCCTTCGCGAACGCCTGGACGAAATCAAGCGCACCAAGGGACAGGAAGCGATCTCCACCGAGTGGGCCGAAAAGGCGACCGCGTTGCTCGCCCTGCCCAAAGTCAACATCGCCGATGCAATGGCCTGGCAACGCGATGCCGCCAAGGCTGGCGCTCCATTGAGCAAGGAGCCGCTGGCGTCGCTCAAGGCGCAGCTGGCCGACCGCATCAAGGGGATCGAGGATCTCCAGCATCGCGTCCAGGTCCAGCGTGAGGCGGCAGTGTTGCTCGCCCAGCGGATCGAGGTGCTTTCGACCAAGCCGTGGCGCGATGCGCAGGCGGCCGGTGAAGCACTCGCCACCGACGTGCCTGATTGGCAGAGCCAGGCGCAATCACTTCTGGGTGATGCGAACTGGGCCAGCGTCGACACCAAATTTCCGCCTTTGCTCGAAGCATCGCGCACCCAGCTGCAGGCCGTGTGGGACGCATTCCAGAGCGCGGTGGCGCAGGCCGCTGCGGCCGCGCAGGACGCATCCGCGCCGCTGCCACCGGTGCCGGTCTGGGCAGACGAGTTGCGCGTTGCTCGCGGTGTGCCCGTCGAGGCGCCGGCCAAGCCACAACGTCCCAAGGTCGATCCTGAAGTTCGCGCCAGGGCGACCGCCGTTGTCCGAGACGTGCTGGCCAAGCTGGAAGCCGAGATTGCGCAGGGACACGGCAAGGCCAGTGCAGGTGCTGCGCTCGCACTGCGCAACGCATTGAAAGAACACGGCAAGCTCGTCGACGACAAGCTGGAAAACCAGGCTCATGCGGCGCTGTCGGCCGCCGGTGAGCTCGAAGGCTGGCAGCGCTGGCGTGCAGACCAGCTGCGCCACGAACTGGTGGCCAAGGCGGAGGCGCTCTTTGAAGATGTGCCGGTGAAAGAGGCGAACGCCAGGGCACGCCCAGTCGCCGAGGCACCGGCTGACACCGTCGCCGAGGCACCCCCTGAGACCGTCGCGCAGACTCCGGTCGAGGCCGTCGTGGATGCGGTTGCCGATGCACCTGTCGAAACCGCGGCGCAACCACTGGCTGATGCCGCCGCGCCCGCGCCAGCAGACCCGGCCGAAGCAGCCCTGGAGCCAGAGGCAGTCGAGTCATCGGCCGTTGCCCCTGCCAACCAGGAGTCACCCAAAGGCCAACCGCGCAAACCACGCCAGCGTGCCGAGCGCCGCCCTCGTTTTGGCGGGCGCAAGATGCAGGAGCAGCTGCGAGCGCTGCGCGAGCAGTGGAAGCAGACGGACCAGGGCGGCCCTCCCAATCACGCGCTGTGGAAGCGTTTCGACGATGCGTGCAATGAAGCCTACAAGGTGGTCGAGGCCTGGCTGGACAAGGTCAAGTCGGAGGCCGCCGAACACAAGGCTCACCGCATCGCGCTGATGGACGAGGTCAAGGCCTGGGCCGCGGACAACGTCACAGCGAAGGATGGCGACTGGAAGGGCTTCGCCCGCATCCTGAACCAGTTCGAGTCGCGCTGGCGCGAAGCCGGTCACTTGAGCGAGAAGGCCTTTGCAGAAATGCAGCCGCTCTGGAAGGCGGCGATGCATGCCGCTGCGGCACCGCTCGAAGCGGTGCAAAAGCAGAGCCTGGAAATCCGCCACGCGATGATCGACGAGGCCAGGGCCATTGGTGCTGCGGCGCAGCTTCGTGTGGATGCCGTTCGTGCACTGCAGCAGCGCTGGCAGGCCGAAGCCCAGCGTATTCCGCTGGACCGCAAGCACGAACAAAAACTTTGGGATGCGTTCAGGAAGCCGATCGATGAAGCCTTCGGCCGCAAGGACGAGGAGCGCGAAAAGGCCGCGTCTGCATTGAGCGATCGTGACCGCACGGTGCTGGAGGCATCGAAGGCGCTAGAAGCCGCGAATGCCACGGGCGACGCGCAGAAGATCAAGGCAGCGATGACCGCGCTCGAGAACGCGCTGCGCGGACAAGCCCAGGCCGCCGCTGCGGTGGCGGCCGCCGGGCCTGCGGTCCAATCGCCGGTGGTCGAGCAGTCCGCTGCGCCTTCCGGGGACGGCGAAGTCGCCAGTGGCGGCGATGCAGCAGAAGGTGCTGCGGCCGAGCCAGCGCCGGAGACCTCCGCCGAAGCTTCCGCTCCGGTGGCAGCACCCAAGCCGCCGCCCAAGCCGGTGATCGCGCGTCGCGGCGACGACAGGCCCGGGATGAAGAAGACCGAGCCTGCCGCGCCGATGCGTGGCGGCAAGTTCGGCAAGCCGGGCGAGCGTCGCGATGACCGCGGACCGCGTCCTGATTCACGCGGCCCCGATGCTCGCGGCGATGGCCGGTTTGGTGGCGGCCGCTTCGGCGACCGTCCTGCGCAGGAAGATCGCGGCCCGCGCCTGGGCGATGTGGCTTTCCGTGCGCAGCGCGATGCCCTCGAAAACGCGCAGCTCGCATTGAAGAAGCTGGCCGCGCAGGCGCATGGCGAGGCACTCACGCAGTTGATGACAGCGTGGGAGCATCGCGCTGGCGACCAGGTGCCGGGCCAGCAGGAATTCGGCAGGGGCGTCACGCCCGCTGTTCGTGGTGCATGGGCGAAGGCCGTTTCGGGTTCGCCTTCGGGCGACGCCAGTGAGGCACTGCTCAGGCTGGAGATCGCTTCGGAGGTTCCGACTCCGGCCGAGCATCTCAATGCACGCCGCGCCCTGCAGCTCAAGCTGCTCACCAAGCGCAATGATCCGTCGCCCCAGCAGACGTGGGGTGAGGATGCGGCAGCAGTTCTGGCCGCGCCTTTCGAAGGTAATACCGCGCGCCGTCTGCAGACAGTGCTGAAGACGCTGCTTCGCCGCTGAACCGGGCGCTGTCTTGGGGCGCTAGGGGGCGGCTCCGCCGGCGCCCCTGAAAAAGCTGTCCAGGAGCGGAGCGAGCGCAGGGAACTCGGCCTCGAATCGGGGCCGGTTCACAAAATACGCCTCGCAGGCAACGGCGAAGAATTCGTCGATGGACTCGGCCCCGTAAGGGTCGAGCCAGGGCGTGTCGCCGCCAAAGCGCTCGGCCACGATCACCTTCTCACGGAATGCGTCGTATTCGGCGTGCATCACGCCCAGCCACGCCTTGCGCGAGGTTCGCGATGCCAGGGGAGGGCATCCGTCGGGCGCACCGTCGCGCATGTCGATCTTGTGGATGAATTCGTGGATCACGACGTTGTAGCCCTGCGAAGCGGACTCGCCGGCGCTGGCCACATCGTGCCAGCTGAGCATGACCGGCCCGCCATCCATCGCTTCGCCCGTCAGCACTTCGCCGTAGTTGTGAACCACGCCGTCTTCGCCCGTAACCGTGCGATGCGCCAGCACTTCATCGGGATGCACGACGATGCCCACGAAGTCGTCGTACCAGCCCAATCCGAGGTGCAGCACAGGCAGCACTGCCTGCGCGGCGATCGACACAGCGATATCGTCCGTGATGACCAGCCCGTTCGCGCCGTGAAATTCCTTGTCGTCCAGAAAACGCGAGGTGAGTTCGCGCAGGCGCACCTGTTCCTGGAGCGGCCGATCAGAAAGAAAGGGATAGCGATGGAGCACGTCCAACCACAGCGCATCCGGAATGGCACGCCTGGACCCGAGACTGCGCAGCCAGCCGAACATCAGGACAGGGGCAGGCGCTGCGCGCCCGTGGCGGTGAGGCGCAGCACTTCCAGCCGGGGAGGTTTAGCTGCGGCGTCCCAATCGCTGAGCACCATGCGTGGGCGTCCACCCGGCAAGACATGGTCGGCGGGGCGATGCGTGTGGCCGTGAATCATCGCCGTCGCATGGGCGGCTGACAGCCACTGGATCGCGGCTTGCGGATCGACATCGGCATAGGGTTCGCCCGTGCGCTTGCGGGCTTCGCTTTGCTCTCGAAGTGCGCGGCCGATGGCCTCGCGTTCGGCCAATGGCTTGCCCAGGAACGTCTGCTGCCATTGCGCCGAGCGCACCTGGTCACGAAACTGGAGGTAGTCGACATCGCCCAGGCAAAGCGAGTCGCCGTGGGTGAGCAGCCACCGGTTGCCGGCGAAATCCAGGACCGTGGGATCGGCGAGCAGGGCGGCCCCGCGTTCTCTTAGAAACGCTTGCCCGACCAGGAAGTCGCGATTGCCGTGCATGAAGAACAGCGCCGTGCGCGCTGATGTTGCACCGAGCACTTGCGCACAGTCCGCAAGAAAGCCGGGCTGCTGCGCGGCGTCATCGCCGACCCAGACTTCGAACAGGTCGCCCAGGATGAACACCGCGTCTGCAGGCGTTTGCCCCATGAAGCGCGACCATGCCTGGAAGGTCGCTGGGTCCGACGCCTGCAGGTGCAGATCGGAGATGAAGTCAATCGTGCGCCACGACGCGGGAGCCACAAGCTCCGCGGCGTGCGGCGCTGGGGGCAGGTTCAGACCGCGACCGCTTTCTGGATGATGACGTCGGTGGTGGGCACATCGCCGTGGCCACCCTTGTTACCGGTCTTCACGCCGGTGATCTTGTCCACGATTTCAGTTCCGCTCACGACCTTGCCGAACACCGCGTAGCCCCAGCCTTGCATGCTGGGGGCTGTGTGGTTCAGGAAGCCGTTGTTCGCCACGTTGATGAAGAACTGCGCGCTGGCCGAATGGGGTGCCTGTGTGCGCGCCATGGCCACCGTGTACTTGTCGTTCTTCAGGCCGTTGTTAGCTTCGTTTTCGACCGGCTCATCGGTCGGCTTTTGGTTCATGCCGGGCTCGAATCCACCGCCCTGCACCATGAAGCCGGGAATAACGCGGTGAAAAATCGTGTTGTCGTAGTGACCTTTGGCGACATACGACATGAAGTTGGCGACCGTCTTGGGCGCCTTGGCTTCGTCGAGTTCGAGCGTGATGACGCCTTCGCCTGCGATGTGGAGTTCGACTTTTGGATTGCTCATGATTGCTTGCCTTGCTGTTTATTTGACGACGGTTGCCGAGGTGATGACGATGGGCGTCCTGGGCACATCGGACTGGAAGGGGCCGCCCGAACCGGTGGGCATGATCTTGATCTTTTCGACCACGTCCATTCCGCTCACGACCTTGCCGAAGACGGTGTAGCCGTAGAGCTGCGCTGCATTCATGAGCTCGGAGCGGGGAACGTTCTCATAGACGCGACCACGGTATTCGAACTTCGCGACCGGGTCACCGGGCGGGATCAGTGCCGGGTCCAGGCTGGGGTTGTCCTTCACGTTGATGAAGAACTGCGACGTTGCCGAATTCGGATCGTTCGTGCGTGCCATGGCGATGGTGCCGACCAGATTTTTCGAGCCGCCCTTGGCGACGGCTTCGCGCCCTTCGTGCTGGACTGGAGGACGCGTGATTTTCTCGTTGTACTTCACGTCGTACCCGCCCCCCTGGATCATGAAGTTGTCGATCACGCGGTGGAAGATCGTGCCGTCGTAGTGCTTGGCGCTGACGTACTTGAGAAAGTTGTCGACCGTCTTGGGCGCCTTGTCGGGATAGACCTCGACGACGATGTCGCCAGCCGTGGTGGAGAACTTTACCCGGGGCGCATCAGCCGCGGCGGCGCTGCCCAGGGTTGCTGCGAGGCCCAGGGCCAGCAATGCATTTGCGAATTTCAACCGATTACTCCTTCGAAAAATATCTTCCATTGCGAGCTGGAGCCCGTGCCCTGCCGCAGCCAGTACTGACGCTTGACCGGGCCGGTGCGGTCGCCCTCGGTCACTTCGCCGAAGGTGACAACCATCGTGTCGGACCTGTCACCGTTCCAGTGAAGGTATGACAGGTCTTTCATCTGGATGTTCCGGCCGCGCGAGCGATCGACTTCGAGCTTGAGTGTTGGCGTCCACTCGGCCAGCGATTTTCCGTTGCCGTTGAAATCGGCGGAATAAAAGCCCAGCAGCCTCGTCGGGTCGCCCGACGTCTTTGCAGCGCGCCACGATTGCAGCACTTCGGCAAACTTCTGGCTTTCGGGCTGGAGCTTTTGCTGCGCCACCCACTCCAGACTCGAGGCGATGACCACGGGCGTCGTGCGGACGGCCACCGTGCGGATCACGCGCTGCAGGTCAGGGTTGGCCAGCACGACGCAGCCATCCGTAGCCTTCGGGGCTCGTGCGAACTGGCTGGGCGGGGAGCCGTGCAACCAGATGCCGCTGCCCGTCTTGCCGCGACGCGCGTCGTAGGGGTTGGGATAATTGATGGGCAGCGCGCCTGCGCCGTAGAAGTCTTTCAGCGACTTCGGGTCGAGGTTGCTGGTGACGAAATACACGCCCAGGGGCGTGCGCAGGTCGCCTTCCAGCGACTTGTCCACACCCGACTTGCCCACCGAGATGTAGTAGTCGGCCAGCAGCTTGAGGCCAGTGGGGGTGTTCTCGAACAGGTAAAGCCGGGCGCGCGAGGTGTCAATGGCGATCGCATGGCGGTTTTGCGGCGAGAGCTGCATGAACTGCGCAGGCACCGAGTCGGCTGGGGGGCGCTCGCGCAACGCGCGCAGGCGAAGCTGCGACTCTTCGCGCAGTTCGGCAAGCTGCCCGTTGAACTTGAGTCCTGACTCGGCCACGTCGCCCAGCATGCGTATCGGACGAGCCTGGGCTGCGAGCAGGTCGCCATAAACGAGTTGCGCCAGCTGGAAGTTCGGATGGTCCTTGACCAGCGACTCTGCCCTGGCCAGCGCGTCGCGCGATTTCGCCTGGCCCAGCAGGCGGTAGACCTCGATCAGCCGCACCTCTGCATCGCCATCGCGCAGCACGGGCTTTTTGGCTGGCTCCCGGGTGGCGTGCTTGCGGCCGTGCGCGGCCTGCGCCGGAAGCGCGGCAAGAAGCGCCACCGAAGTGATGCAGCAAAGCGCGAGCAACGCCGGTTTCATGCGGTAGACAAGATCCGAAATAGATTCACAACCCGACAGCAGGCCGCCTGTTGCGCACTGCGCGCACTCAAGCGCCTGTGCTTTCCCTGACGATGACCCAGCGATCGCCGGCCTTGACGAGTTCGAGCGTCTTGCGGCTTGAAACGTTCAATGAGTCTGCGCTATAGGTCTGCTTGAATTTGGCTACGGCCGTGGTTCCCTTGACCGATACCGTGACATCCTGGAGCTTCACTGCGATGCGGCTCTTGCCAACGATGCGCGAGCGCCGCTCTTCTTCCCAGGCCTTGCGCGACAGCTTGCCGGGCGGATCGAACTCCTTGCCGTAGGCACCGAGATAGCCGTTCATGTCCTTGCTGGACCAGGCGGCGGCCCATGCCTGCACGGCCGCTTCGACATCCTGCGAGCCCGCTGAGCTTGCTGCCGGAGGGGATGCCGGTGCTGCGGCGGGGGCGGGCGATGGTGCAGCGGCGGGTGCAGCGGCCGGTGCCCTGGCAACCACGGCAGGTGCAGGCGCCGAGACCGGTGTTGGCGCAGGCGCCGCAGCCAGGGGGCGGCCCTTGCCGGGCGTGAAGAGTTCGCGGATCAGCGCGAGCTTGGGCTGCAGTCCGGTGTTGGTCGAATCGAGCTGGAGCGCCTTGCTGTAGGCCTGGCTGGCGAGCTTGGCGTACACGTCGCCCAGGTTTTCGTGGGCGGTGGAGTAACTCGGATTGGTGCGGATGGCCGCCTCGAGCGTGGCTCGGGCCTTGTCGAACTGACCTTGGCCGGCATACAGCACAGCCAGGTTGTTGTAGGGCTCGGGCAGTTCCGGGAATTCTTCGGTGATGCGTGTGAACGTGGTGAGCGCGTCGGCCGTGCGACCCGACTCGGCCTGGGCAACCCCCTTGATGAAGCGCATCTGCGGATCCTTGGGCTTGGCTGCGAGGTACTGGTCAGCCTTGGCAATCGCCTCTGCGGGCTTTCCCGCGCGCATCAGCTTCGAGACTTCTGCGTAGTCGTCGGCCAATGCCGCAAATGGCAGGCAGAGCGCGGCTGCGAGCGCGACCTGGCGTGCCAGATGGGGAATGGTGGTGCCGGCGTGCATCATGGAATTCGAGGCCTTTTATTAGAGCTAATGTTTAGCGACCAGCTCACTGAGTTGCTCAATGACTCGCCCCCCAAACGGAGGGCTATATACTGCGCTGCATTGTAGCTGGCGCCTCAACAGTTGCTGTTGCGCACCGGCAGTAAAAACGTACAGAATCAGTCACCCGCGCTCCGCCGCAATATCCCGCGGCGAGCGGCGCAAAAAAGCAAGTTCCATGAGCCTTCGCATCCACAACACGCTGTCGCGTGCACTGGAAGACTTTTCTCCGCTGGAGCCGGGACACGTGCGGATGTACCTGTGCGGCATCACCGTCTACGACCTGTGCCACGTCGGTCACGCGCGCTCCAACATCGCCTTCGACATCATCTTTCGCTGGCTGAAGGCGAGCGGTTACCGGGTGACCTTCGTTCGCAACATCACCGACATCGAAGACAAGATCATTCGCCGCGCGGTGGAAAACGGCGAGACAGTGCGCGGCCTGACCGACCGCATGATCGCCGAGATGTACGTCGATTTCGACAAGCTGGGCATCGAGCGCCCCACGCACGATCCGCGTGCCACCGACTACGTGCCGCAGATGCTGGACATCGTGAAGCGCCTGGAAGGCAAAGGCCTCGCTTACCGCGCCGAAGGCGGCGACGTGAACTATGCGGTCAGGCGGTTTCCCGGTTACGGCAAGCTGTCGGGCAAGTCGCTCGACGAGCTGCACGCCGGCGAGCGGGTCGCCGTGCTCGAAGGCAAGGAAGACCCGCTGGACTTCGTGCTCTGGAAATCGGCCAAGGCCACCGAGCCCGACGACGCCAAGTGGGACAGCGACTACGGCAAGGGCCGCCCGGGCTGGCACATCGAGTGCTCGGCGATGTGCGAGGAACTGCTGGGCAAGACCTTCGACATCCACGGCGGTGGCGCCGACCTGCAGTTTCCCCACCACGAAAATGAAATCGCGCAGAGCGAAGGCGCCAATGGCGTGCCGCTTGCGCGCTTCTGGCTGCACAACGGCTTCCTGAATATCGACAACGAGAAGATGTCGAAGTCACTCGGCAACTTCTTCACCATCCGTGAAGTGCTAGAACGGTTCGATGCGCAGACGCTGCGATTCTTCCTGGCCCGCACGCATTACCGCAGCCAGTTCAACTACAGCGATGTTCACCTGGAAGACGCACGCTCCTCGCTGCGGCGGCTGTACACGGCGCTGGACCTCGTCAAGCCGGACCAGGTCGCGATCGACTGGAGCGATGCGTACGCGGCGAAGTTCAAGGCTGCGATGGACAACGATTTCGGAACGCCCGACGCGGTTGCCGTACTGTTTGAACTGGCAGCCGAGGTCAATCGCAGCAAGTCGGCGCAGATGGCTGGGTTGCTAAAAGCATTGGCTGGCACGCTGGGGCTTTTGCAAGGCGATCCGAAAGAGTTCCTGCAGTCAGGCGCAACGCTGGGCGAAGTCGAGATTCACGCGCTCATCGAGCAACGCGCTGCGGCCAAGAAAGCCAGGAATTTCGCAGAGGCTGATCGCATTCGCGATGACCTGCTGACCCAGGGCGTGGTGCTCAAGGATTCCCCCACCGGCACCACCTGGGAGGCTGCTTGAGTCCCGCGCCGGTGCCGCCAGTCCTGGCCACGCCCGACTATTGGGAGGAGGCCTGCAAGCACCTCTCCAAAAAAGACCGCGTGATGAAGCGGCTGATTCCGCAGTTCGGCGATGCATGCCTGCAGTCGCGCGGCGATGCATTCACCACGCTCGCTCGCAGCATCGTGGGGCAGCAGATTTCGGTGAAGGCCGCGCAGACTGTCTGGGACCGCTTTGCCAAGTTGCCGCGCCGCATGGTTGCGGGCAATGTGCTCAAGCTCAAGGTCGATGACATGCAGGCTGCGGGTCTTTCTGCACGCAAGATCGAATATCTGGTGGACCTGGCGCTTCACTTCGACTCGGGCGCGATCCATGCAGATGCCTGGAGCTCGATGGACGACGAAGAGATCATCGCCGAGCTGGTCGGCATACGGGGCATTGGTCGCTGGACGGCAGAGATGTTTCTCATCTTCCACCTGATGAGGCCGAACGTGCTGCCGCTGGACGATATCGGGCTCATCAACGGCATCAGCCGCAACTATTTTTCGGGCGACCCCGTCAGCCGCAGCGACGCGCGCGAAGTGGCGGCCGCCTGGGCGCCGTTTTGCAGTGTTGCAACTTGGTATATTTGGCGATCGCTGGACCCGCTGCCAGTCGAGTACTAGAGCGACGTCGCAGCCGACATAACAGGCAAGGAGTTCACCTTGGCAAAGAAGACTTTCCTCGATTTCGAGCAGCCCATCGCGGAGCTCGAGACCAAGATCGACGAGCTGCGCTACGTGCAGACCGAATCCGCAGTCGATATCTCCGAAGAGATCGACCAGCTTTCCAAAAAGAGCCAGCAGCTCACCAAGGACATCTACAGCGACTTGACGCCGTGGCAGATCACCAAGATCGCGCGCCATGCCGAGCGGCCCTACACCATGGACTACGTGAACGAAATCTTCACCGATTTCGTGGAACTGCATGGCGACAGGCACTTTGCCGATGATCTCTCCATCGTCGGCGGTCTTGCCCGTTTCAACGGCAACGCCTGCATGGTGCTGGGCCACCAGAAGGGGCGCGACACGAAAGAGCGCGCCCTGCGCAATTTCGGCATGAGCCGGCCCGAGGGCTATCGCAAGGCATTGCGCCTGATGAAGACGGCCGAGAAGTTCAAGCTGCCGGTGTTCACGTTCGTCGATACACCGGGCGCCTATCCCGGCATCGATGCAGAAGAGCGCGGCCAGTCCGAGGCGATCGGTCGCAACATCTTCGAGATGGCGCAGCTGGAAGTGCCTATCATCACCACGGTAATCGGAGAGGGCGGCTCGGGCGGCGCGTTGGCGATTTCAGTGGCCGACCAGGTGCTGATGCTGCAGTACTCGATCTATTCGGTGATCAGCCCTGAAGGCTGCGCGTCGATTCTCTGGAAGACATCCGAGAAGGCGCAGGATGCTGCGGACGCCATGGGCATCACCGCCCATCGTCTGAAGGCGCTGGGCCTGGTGGACAAGATCGTGAACGAGCCTGTGGGTGGCGCGCATCGCGATCACAAGCAGATGGCGGCATTTCTCAAGCGCGCGCTCAACGATGCCTGGCGGCAGCTCGGCGACCTCAAAGTCAAGGAACTGCTCGACAGGCGCTATGAACGGCTGCAAAGCTACGGCCGGTATACGGACACCAAGGCCGAGTCGCGCTAGCAAGCAACTGCGGCTGATCGGGTGCCGTCTGGATGGCGGATCAAGTCCGCAATGACAGCCCTCTGGTTGTCGTGGCAGACCGTTCCCGCCACGGGCCCCTACCTGTTTGTCATGCCGGACTCGATCCGGCATCCATCGCAAAGCGACGGCTGCGCGGGACAGCAGCTCAGGCGCGATTCAGTTGCTGTAGTTCAATTCAATTTCCAGCGAGCGCGTGTCGTCGATCGGCTGGAACTTCCACTTTTCAACCGCGCTGACCGATGGCCGATTCAAGCTGCTGTTGGAGCTTTTCGTCACCCGCGCACCCGAGACGTTGCCATCCGGATTGACTTCGAACGCCACGGTCACCATGCCCGAAGGTCGCTCGCGCATGAGCATCGCACTCAGCTCGGGTGGGTCTTGCCTTACCGCAATGAGTTCCTTGCGCACGGCGACGACGGGGGCTGGAGCCGCTTGCGGCGCTGCGACCGCGACAGGTGTGGGCGCCGGTGCCACCGCCTCAGGCTGTGCCGCGACAGGTTCAGCCGGCTGCGCCGCGCGCTGCCGGACCGTTGCAACCGATTCAACCGGCGCGGGACGTTTGGGCGCCTCCTTCTCGACCACCGGCGCTGCGGCGGCTGCTGGCGCCGGTGCAGGCTTGGGCCGCTCCCGAATCGCGGCGTTCTGCAGGATGAAGCGATATGGGCTCTCAGCCGCTCGACGCGCGGCTTCGCTGGGAGCGCCGTCCCTGGCCGCGCCTGCTGCAGTCTGGGCCATGACCGGGGCCGCGACTGCCATCCCTGCTACCGACACCACTGCTGTTATCCAGGCACTCACGGCCTTGTGGGCCGGCATGCCGTTTCTTTGGGCTTGCATACTTCACCTTGCTTGATGCGCCGCGAATTCTATGTCGCGACATCCGCCCTGCTAGATGGGGTTAGTGCCCATGCGTGAGCGGTCCTTGACAGGCACGGAAGATAATCCGGCCGATGTTCGACCAAGCCATTGCAAGTTTCAGGCCGGGGCTGCCAGTGGCCGTCGCCTTGAGCGGTGGCGTGGATTCCACTGCCTTGCTGGTCGCGTGTGCGCTGAAATGGCCGGGGCAGGTCAGGGCTGTTCATGTGCACCACGGCCTGCAACGGGCGGCCGATTCCTTTGAAGAATGTGCAGTGAACCTGTGTGCGCGGCTCGAAGTGCCGATCGCCGTGTGCCGCATCGATGCCCGTCACGCACCCGGCGAAAGCCCCGAAGATGCAGCGCGGCGCGGGCGCTATGCGGCCATCGCCCATGCGGTGAAGTCGCATTGGCCCGATGACGCCATCGGGGACGTCGCCATCGCGCAGCATGCTGACGACCAGGTGGAGACATTGCTGCTCGCCCTGTCTCGCGGAGCGGGCCTGCCGGGCCTTTCCGCGATGCCTGCGCACTGGACGCGCGATGGCCTGAACTGGCATAGGCCGCTGCTGCGCGTCCCCGGTGCGCAGCTTCGCGAGTGGCTTGTGGCGCGTGGCGTCACCTGGATCGAAGACCCTTCCAACGCCAATGAGCAATTCACGCGCAACCGGATTCGCGCGCAGCTGCTACCTGCACTGGAGAAAGCATTCCCCCAGTTCCGTGAGACGTTTGCTCGCAGCGCGCGTCATGCAGCGCAGGCTCAAGAGCTGCTCACGGAACTGGCGGCCCAAGACCTGGAACGCATCGGCAATCCACCGGTGATCGATGAACTGCGCACACTGTCTTCAAATCGCCAGGGGAATGTGCTGCGTCACTGGCTGCGCACGTCTCACGACACGGCGCCGAGCGCGGCGCAGATGGATGAACTCCTGGCGCAAGTCGCCAGTTGCGCAACGCGGGGTCACCACATCCGGATCAAGGTGGGTCTCGGTCGGGTGACGAGGGCGGGCGCGCAGCTGCAGTTCGAGCGCGACTGAGTGCACGTTGTGCGAGAGGGCGGGCCAAGTCAGGTGCCTGTATTCGCTGCACAGGTTCAGGTGTCAAAGGGTGAGTCAGCGGGGCTCCTGCTGCAATGCAATAAAATCTCTGGTTTTCGCGGCTAAAGAAGCAAATTCGCGGCAGCCGCACTCATTACCCAATCCAATGGCATTGATCGTTCACAAATACGGCGGCACGTCGATGGGCTCGACCGAGCGCATCCGCAACGTCGCCAGGCGCGTGGCCAAGTGGCACCGCGCGGGGCACCAGATGGTGGTCGTACCCAGCGCCATGAGCGGCGAAACCAACCGGCTTCTGGGCCTGGCCAAGGAGCTCTCTCCCGCGAAGCAGGATGACGCGCTCTGCCGCGAACTCGACATGCTGGCAGCGACCGGTGAACAGGCATCGTCGGCACTGCTGGCGATCGCGCTGCAAGCCGAAGGCCTCGAAGCCGTGAGCTACGCCGGCTGGCAGGTCGCGATCAAGACCAACAGCGCCTATACCAAGGCCCGCATCGAATCCATTGACGACAAGCGTGTGCGCGCCGACCTCGCTGCGGGCCGCGTGGTCATCATCACGGGCTTTCAGGGCGTCGATGACCTGGGTCACGTCACCACGCTCGGGCGGGGCGGCAGCGACACGTCGGCGGTTGCCGTCGCAGCAGCGATGAAGGCCAAGGAATGCCTGATCTACACCGACGTTGACGGCGTTTACACGACCGACCCCCGGGTGGTGCCCGAGGCGCGCCGGCTCAGCACGGTGAGCTTCGAGGAAATGCTGGAGATGGCATCGCTCGGCTCCAAGGTCCTGCAGATTCGCTCGGTCGAATTCGCCGGCAAGTACAAGGTGCGGCTGCGAGTGCTTTCGAGCTTCACGCCGTGGGACATCGATATCGAGGAAGAGGCCGCATCCGGCACCCTGATCACTTTTGAGGAAGACGAACAAATGGAACAAGCCGTCGTTTCCGGCATCGCCTTCAACCGCGACGAAGCCAAGATTTCCATCCTGAGCGTGCCCGACAAGCCGGGCATTGCGTACAACATCCTGGGCGCCGTCGCCGATGCCAACATCGAAGTCGACATGATCATCCAGAACATGTCCAAGGACGGAAAGACCGACTTCAGCTTCACCGTGCATCGCAACGACTATGCGAAGACGGTGGACCTGCTCAAGACGAAGGTGCTGCCGGCACTGGGCACCGATCACATCGAAGGCGACACGCGCATCTGCAAGGTGAGCATCGTCGGCATCGGCATGCGCAGCCACGTCGGCATCGCCGCCAAGATGTTCCGTTCGCTGTCGGAAGAGGGCATCAATATCCAGATGATCTCGACCAGCGAAATCAAGACCTCGGTCGTGATCGACGAGAAGTACATGGAGTTGGCGGTGCGGGCATTGCACCGCGCATTCGACCTGGATCAGGCCGTCGCCTGAGCCTCAAGTGTTTGGGGCATAATTGCCCCACTGGAAACGTGACCGAGTGGCCGAAGGTGCTCCCCTGCTAAGGGAGTATGGGGTGTAGAGCCTCATCGAGGGTTCGAATCCCTCCGTTTCCGCCAATATGACCCGCTGATTTCGCTACGAAGTCAGCGGGTTTTCTTTTTGTGTTGATGCGGCCTAAGCCCGCTGGCGCGTCAGGGCCAACACCGCCCCCAACGCAATCATCGTCCCACCCGAAATTCTCGTGAGCCATCGGGCGCGGGCGCTGCGCGCCGCATCCGAACGCAGCAGCCGATGCGCCGCAAACACCGCGACCACATCGACGATGGTGTTCAGCGCAACGCAGATCGTGCCCAGCAGGATGAGTTGCGGCACCAGCGGCTCTGATGGCGACACGAATTGCGGCAGGAACGCGAGGAAAAAGAGGGCTGTCTTGACGTTCAGCGCTTCCACGACCACGCCCTCCAGCAAGGCGCGCCGCACACCCTGGGTGGTGATGGGTCGTGTCGCCGTCGAGGGCGCGTCCTTGCGCAGCAATATCCGGATGCCCAAATAAATCAGGTAGGCAGCCCCTGCGTACTTGACCAGGCTGAACGCAAAAGCCGACTGCGCAACCAGTACAGACAGCCCGAGGGCGGCGGCAAGGACGTGGACCATTCCACCGATGCCGGTGCCCAGGCAAGAGGCGAGACCTTCCCTGCGGCCGCTCGCGACAGTCCTGGCGACGACGTAGGCGATACCCGGTCCGGGGGTAATGGCAAGGACAGTTGCAGCGATTGCGAATGTAAGCAGAACCATCGGATGTCTCGGTGATCGCAGCGCATGGAAGAGCTGCGCGGGTTGCTCGCTTTCTGCGCAATAGTGCGCAGTAATGCCGCTTCACATCATATGTGCGCCATAGCATGATCCATTAGCGGGTTCGCGCGGTTGCCGGTGGCGCTGCGCAAGCCCCACAATGGCAGCGAATCTTTTCGGTTCACCTAACAGGGCAGGGGGATAGTCAATGGCCCATCAGCTGCCTTCAGCTGGCGA
Source organism: Pseudomonadota bacterium (assembly GCA_040386575.1). Taxonomy (GTDB): domain Bacteria; phylum Pseudomonadota; class Gammaproteobacteria; order Burkholderiales; family Burkholderiaceae_C; genus Ramlibacter. Next base: position 31,718 of record JAZKFI010000030.1, on the reverse strand, counting down.
CGCGTGCCCGACGGCCGTGGCCGGACCTGCTTTATCAGGCGGTGCAGGATATCTCCGCCTTGTCGATTCCAACCTGAGCGACCTGCTCGAATCCACGCCCGACGCCATCGTGATGGTGAACGCTCGTGGCCTGATCGTCCTGGTGAATTCCCAGGCCGAGAAGCTCTTTGGTTATTCACGCGATGAACTCCTGCACCAGCCCGTGGAGACCTTGCTTCCGAACCGGTTTCGTGAAAAGCATGTCGGGTACCGCGACGGCTACACGGCGCAGCCGCACCGCCGCACGATGGGCGCGGGCCTGGAGCTTTATGGGCTGCGCAAGGATGGGCAGCAGTTTCCGGTCGAAATCAGCCTCAGTCCGCTGAAGACGGAGGCGGGCACGCTGGTGATGAGCGCGGTTCGCGACGTCAGCGGCCGCCACCGCGCCGAGAAGCAGTTCAGGGAGTTGCTGGAGTCGGCCCCCGATGCGATGGTGATCGTCAACTCTGCCGGCGAGATTGTCCTGGTGAACTCGCAGGCCGAGACGCTCTTCGGATACAGCCGCGAGCAGTTACTCGGCCAGAAGATAGAGATGCTGGTGCCAAGCCATTCCCGCGCAAGGCATCCTGCCCACCGGTCTTCCTTTTTCTCGCAGCCGCGCGTGCGTGCCATGGGTGCCGGACTCGAACTCAACGGGTTGCGTGCCGATGGTTCGGAGTTCCCGGTCGAGATCAGCCTGAGCCCCCTGGAAACGGCGGAGGGCCTGTTTGTTTCCAGCGCGATTCGCGACGTCACCGAGCGCAAGCGATTTGAGCAGGCACTGCGTGACAAGAACGTAGAACTCGAGCGCGCTGCCATGGTCAAGGACAGGTTTCTTGCCAGCATGTCGCACGAGCTGCGCACCCCGCTCAACGCCATCATCGGCTTTACCGGAACGCTGCTCATGCAGTTGCCCGGACCGCTCAATGAATTGCAGCAGCGCCAGCTCACGACCATCCAGTCGAGTGCGCGCCACCTGCATTCGCTCATCAACGATCTTCTGGATCTTGCCAAGATCGAGGCCGGCGGCGTGGACCTGTCGCTCGCGCCGGTCAATTGCCGCGAGGTCTTCCAGGAACTCGATGACCTTCTGCGACCCGCTGCCTCTGCCAAGGGCCTTGGTTTCGAGGTCGAGTCACCAGGTGCGCTCGAAGCGGTGCATACGGACAGAAGGGCGTTCACCCAGATCCTGCTCAACCTGGTGGGCAACGCGATCAAGTTCACCGATGAAGGACGCGTTCGCATCAGTTTCGGCAGGGATGCGACCAAACCCGATCAGTGCCAGGTTTGCGTTGAAGACACAGGCATTGGTATCAGCCATGAAAGCCAGGCCTTCCTGTTCGAGTCGTTTCGCCAGCTGGCCGGCACAGCGGAAAAGCGGGCTGATGGAACCGGGCTGGGCCTGCACCTGTCGCAGCGTCTCGCGCATTTGCTCGCAGGCGAGATCACTTGCGAAAGCGCCCCTGGCAGGGGCAGCCGTTTTACCCTGTCACTTCGGGAGCAGCCATGACTGCACATCACATCCTGATCATCGAGGACAACAGCGCGAATCTCGAACTCGCGCAATACCTGCTCGAAACCCACGGGTTCACCTGTGAGTCAGCGATGGATGGTGCGTCAGCGCTTCGATGCGCGAGCGCCCGCGTGCCGGACCTGGTGCTGTGTGACCTGCAACTGCCCGACATCGATGGTTTCGAGGTCTTGCGGTCGCTGCGCGCCATGCCATCCATGCAGGATGTGCCCGTCGTCGCAGTCACCGCCTACGCCATGGTCGGTGACCGTGAACGGGTCCTCGGCGCCGGATTCGACGGGTACATCGCCAAGCCGCTGGACCCGACAAAGTTTGTGGGTCAGGTCACGGCTTTCCTGGCCGGCCCGGATTCGAGATGAAACTGGACAGGCTGTTCAACTGGTCACTCCGATCGAAACTTGCCGTACTGATCGTCGCGGGAAGCGTCGTGCCGCTTGTCGTCATGGCGTGGCTGGATATCAGCCAATTGCGATCGCAGCTGGTGGCCGGCATTGAGCAGAGGCTGGTAGCGCGGGCCGAGCAGATCCGGCGCGATATCGACGAGTTGCACAACGCATACCTGACGCAAGGCGACCGTGTCTCGCGGCTCCCGGATTTGGTCAGCTACTGCGCCGCTAGCCAGGCCACCCAGGGCGAACTCGCCGGCCGCGTGGCGGCCACCATGAACATCGGCGTGCGAAGCGACAAATACATCGCAAGCCTTTCGATCATCGACCCTGGCGGCCGGGTGATGCTCGCGACCCATCCTGCAATGGTCGGACGGCCCGCCGTCAGCTCATCAAGCCTGGACAGCGCGCTCGCGGGCAAGCGGACAATTTCGCAAGTGCGCGTTGGCGGCGATGAAGCCGTTCCAGGTGCATGGATAAGCTACCTGTACCCGGTGCCAGACGCTTCGGGCACGGTGAGATGCGTGTTCGAGTTCCGGGTACATGCTGAGCGGTTCTGGAAAAGCCTTCCGGTGGCGCCTGCACGGGCAGACGCCAGCAGTTTCGCAGTGGTCGTCGATTCGCTGGGAATCCGCATTGCCCACTCCGCCGATCCAGCACTGGTCTACCGTCCGACCGGGCCGCTCACAGCGGCGCAGCTGCAGGAGCAGGTGCGCACGCAACGATTCGGTCCCGCCACGCGTCAGCTGCTGGAAACCCCGCGATCGGTATCGGACTTTCATGGGCGGGCGACGGCGGCATCAGCGCCGGATGCTGAAGGTTTTCAGGCACATGCATTGTCCAATGGCAAGGTCAACTTCGCCGTCGCCCGGCGCGTCCATCACACGCCGTGGACCGTGTTCGTGCTACAGCCCGAGGAATCCGTCGCGCAGGCGCTCGATGGGCCGACCCGTGAGAAGGTGGCGCTGTCCGCGTTCTTTATCCTGGTCGCGGCCGTCGGCGGCATTCTGCTCGCCGCCAATATCGTGGGCCGGGTTGACGCCTTGCGCGATGCGACGGCCCGGCTGGCGGCCGGCGACAACGATGCGCGTATCGCCAATACCGGCCCCGACGAGTTCGGCATGGTGGGCCAGACCTTCAACCTGATGGCCGACCGCATCCAATCGCAGGCCAGCGCACTGAAGATGGCCAACACCGAACTTGAGGCGAGGGTGCGCGAGCGCACGGGTCTTCTGAACGCCGTGGTGGACAACTCGCCTGCATCCATCGTCCTGAAGGATTTGCAGGGTCGCTACCTGCTGGTCAATGAAGGCGCGGCACGCACCACACGCGCCACGCGTGAGCAGTTGATCGGGAGCACGGCCTTCGATGTCTTCCCCCAGGCAACCGCAGAACGGGTTGCGGCTGTCGATGCGAGTGTCGTGGCAGCAGATGCCCCAGTCTCGGAAGAATTCCTCTCTGCGTTGCCCGACGGGATTCACTCCTATTTCAGCGTCCGGTTTCCGGTGCGGCAGGAAGACGGCACCGTCTATGCCATCGGAAACATCGCGCTGGACATCACCGAGCGAAAGAAGGCCGAGGAAAAGCTGATCGCGCAGCTCGACCGCATGCAACTGCTGGACCGGATCACGACCGCCATCGGCGAGCGGCTCGACCTGCCGAGCATCCAGGGCGTGGTCATCCAGAGCCTGGAAGAGCAGCTGCTGGTGGACTTCTGCTGCATCCTGGATTACCGGGCCGACGAGCAGGTGTTCACCGTGGCCAGCGTGGGTGGAAACCACCTGCAACTCGGACGCGAACTGATGGCGCCGGAGCACCGGAGAATTCCACTCGACGGCAACGGACTGGCGCGCTGCGTGGCCGGAGAACTGGTCTATGAGCCGGACATCTCGGGCACCAGCTTCGACTTTCCGGCCAGGCTTGCCAGGGCGGGCCTGGCTTCGCTGGTCCTCGCGCCGTTGACAGCCGAGGGCCGGGTGCTGGGCGTCCTGGTCGTGGCAAGGCGGCTGTCGAAGGCGTTTTCCAGCACTGATTGCGAGTTTCTGCGCCAGCTCGGCGGCCACGTGGCGTTGGCGGGGCAGCAGGCGCAGCTGGCAGATGCGCTGCGCCAGACCAACCAGGAATTGCGCGAGTCGCAGCAAAAGGTGCTGCAGCAGGAACGGCTGGGCGCGCTGGGCCAGATGGCCAGCGGCATCGCGCATGACATCAACAACGCGATCTCTCCTGTCGCCCTCTACACAGAAGCGCTGCTCGAGCGCGAACCGGGCCTGAGCGCGAAGGCACGTGCTTACCTGGAAATCATCGCCCGCTCGATCGACGACGTGGCAGCGACGGTTGCACGAATGCGCGAGTTCTCGCGGCCAAGGGCAGTCGAAGAGGCCTTGCTGCCGGTGAACCTCAATGAAATGGCACAGCAGGTCGCTCAACTGACGCACGCCAAGTGGCATGACATGCCGCATCTGGGGGGAATCAGCATCGAGATGGTGATGGAACTGGAGCCGGATCTTCCGGCGGTGATGGGAACCGAGGGAGAAATCCGCGAAGCGCTGACCAACCTGGTGTTCAATGCCGTGGACGCGATGCCGGCAGGCGGGCGCCTGACCATTCGCACGAGCTGCGACGCAGACGCCGCTTTTGTTTGCCTTGATGTTGAAGACACGGGAACGGGCATGGACGAAGACACCCGCCGGCGCTGCCTGGAGCCGTTCTACACCACCAAGGGCGAACGGGGCACGGGCCTGGGGCTCGCCATGGTTTACGGCACGGCTCAGAGGCACAGGGCCCTCGTGGACATCGACAGCACGCCGGGGCAGGGGACCCGTGTCCGCCTGAGCTTTCCGGCGACGGCAGATAGCGCAAACCCGCGGCCGGCCGCGCCGCAAGCTGCGCACACCGCCCGGTTGCACCTGCTGATCGTGGACGACGATCCGCTGCTGCGCAAGTCGCTTCGTGACGCACTGGAGGCCGATGGTCACCAGGTCGACAGCGCCAGCGGCGGGCAGGAGGCGATCGCGGCTTTCACTGCGGCTGCGGGCACTCCAGAGGCCTTCGACATGGTCATCACCGACCTGGGCATGGCGCATGTTGACGGCCGGCAGGTGGCCGCGGCCGTCAAGGCCCTGTCTGCGAACACGCCGGTCGTGATGCTGACCGGATGGGGCCGCCGAATGCTCGATGAAGACGATGTCCCTGCGGACGTCGACCGTGTGCTGAGCAAGCCGCCCCGGATCCGTGATCTGCGCGACGCCATTGAACAGTTGATGAAGGGGCCCCGCGCATGAATTCACCTGTCACCCAAACCCTTCCCCGGCTGCTCATCGTCGATGACGAGCGAGCCAACATGCAGGCGCTGTGCGAAACGCTGGCCGTCTGCGGTTATGAGACGCGCGGCTGCACGGACGCTGCATCTGCGCTGGGCATGCTCCAGGGCGCACGCTTTGACCTCCTGCTCACCGACTTGAGGATGCCGGACATGGATGGCATTGAACTGGTGCGGCAGGCGCTGCTCATCGATTCTTCGCTGGTCGCGGTCCTCATGACCGGGCATGGTTCGATCGCGACGGCCGTCGAAGCCATGCAGGTGGGCGCGCTCGACTACATCCTCAAGCCTTTCAAGCTCTCGACTGCGCTGCCTGTGCTCGCGCGCGCGCTGCGCGTGCGGGACCTGCGGCAGAAAAATGCCGAACTCGAGGCGCAGGTGCGCCAGCAACTGGTGGAACTGACTGCGATCAACAGCGACCTCGATGCGTTTTCCTATTCGGTGTCGCATGACCTGCGAGCGCCCATCCAGGTGGTCGAAGGATTCAGTGGCGCGCTCGAGTCGTCGCATTCGAGCCAGCTCGACGAGAAGGGGCTGCATTACGTGCGCCGCATCCGTGCCAGCGCTGCTCGAATGACCGAACTGGTCGATGGGTTGCTGCGCCTGGCCCACCTGAGCCGCCAGCCCATTGCCCGCACGCACGTGGATGTCACCGCCCTGGTGGAGAGCGTGCGAGAGATCATGTGCGAGGCGCGGGTCAAGGGGGCCGACGCAATCCAGGTCCAGGGCTCGATGCCGCCCGCCTACGCCGACCCGGTGTTGCTGCGGCAGGTTTACGCCAACCTGTTGTCCAATGCCTGCAAATTCACGTCCAAACTGCAGGACAGTGAAATCAAGGTCGGCGCGCAATCGGGACATGAGGAGTGCATCTACTTCGTCCGGGACAACGGCGCAGGCTTCGACATGGCCCACGCCGCGCAGCTGTTCCAGCCGTTCCAGCGGATGCACAAGGCCCAGGAATTCGAAGGGCTGGGCGTGGGCCTGTCCATCGTCCAGCGGGTCATCAACCGGCACGGCGGCAGGGTGTGGGCCGAGGCCGGGACCGATGCCGGGGCGTGCTTCTATTTCTCGCTACAGCCAGAGCCGGCGGCAGCGCCGTCCTGATCGCCGGCGCCTGGGGGTTGCCCGGCGATAATTGGGCCACCGCAGCGCCTTCGCCCTATCTCCATGCCTTTATCACTCCCAGCCATCCTTTTTGCCCTCACCACATTCGTGGTGACATTCGTCGTGGCCCGACTGCTGCGCAAGTGGTTCATGAAGCGCAAGGCCGGACAAATGCAAGCCCAGGCGCTCGCCGCCGAAACGCGCCAGATGCGCCGCGCGCGCGAACGCAAGTCCGGGCCGCGATAAGCAGGGTCGTCTTCAAGACAAAGGCCGCCCGAGGGCGGCCTTGCTGTTGGTGCGGGCAAGCCGCAAGTTCAATGCGGCTTGTGCTGCGCGCCCGCATTCGCGGTGGCGGGAAGAACACGGGAAGCATTCGAGGCTGCGCCCTGCGCAAGTCCATACGAAGCCGCCGTTACCGCGAGGATCCGCGGAACCCGCTGCAGGATGGATGCTGTCTTGATGTCGTTCATTTTCTTGTGTCTGCGTTACTCGTTGGAGGCCAGACGCAGTATTGAACATCCTCATGGCACCGGTGTGACAGCAGGGCTTGGCAGTTTCCGTCGGATCAGGCTGACATTTTTCAGGCAGGCGCTGGCGCGGCGGCCTTCGCCAGTTTCCATGCCGCGATCTGCCGCAAGAGCACCGGTAACGCCATCAACGCGCCCAGGATCGTCACCACAAGCCCCGGCGCGATCAGCAGCAGCGCTGCCGCCACGCACAGAATCTGCTCCCAGCGCTTCATCTCCACCAGGAAGAATTTGCTCAGGGCCGCCGCGAGCACGGTGATGCCCAGGATGCATCCGATGAACGTCACGCTGAAGTCGTACCAGGTGAAGCCCTTGGCCACCAGCAGCAGCGACGGCGAGAACACGAACACGAACGGAACCAGCACCTTTGCCAGGCCCAGCCGGAAAGCCATGTTCCCCGTCTTGAACGGATCGCTTCCCGCCATTCCGGCCGCGGCATAAGCCGCCAATGCAACGGGCGGCGTTATGTCTGCAAGCACCCCGTAATAGAAGACGAAGAAGTGCGCCACGAGCGGCTCGACGCCCAGCTGCACGAGCGTCGGCGCGGCAACCGTGACCATGATGATGTAGTTGGCGGTGGTCGGGATGCCGCAGCCCATCAGGATGCAGACCATGCCGGTCATCACCAGCGCGGCGAAGAGCGTCATGCCCTTCAATGTCACGATGCCTTCAGGCAGCACCGACGACACCACGCCGGCAATTGCTGTAGCCCATCCGGTGATGATGAAGCTGATCTTGAACCCGACGCCGGTGAGTGTGACGACGCCGATCACGATGCCGACAGTCGCGGCTGCCGCGCCGACGGCCAGCGCATATTTCGCGCCGGTCTCGAAGGCCTCGACCAGCACGCCGTGACGGATGCGCCCGGTCACGCCGAACACCTTCCAGGCCACCAGCGCGATCACCACGCCGGCAGCGAAGATGCCCAGCTTGATCCACTCGCTTTGCTGTCCGAGGTTGGCAAAGCACAGCACGCCGAGCATGGCGTGCAGCACGACGAGCAGCGTCCAGTTGCGCGCGTCGTTACCGCTTGTCTTGGTCACGAGCCCCACGATGGCGCAGGACGTGATGCCGGTGAATGCGGCCAGGTAGGGCGTGCGGCCCGACACCAGGATCGCGATCAACAGGAAGAGCGGAATGAGCGTGGGCCAGCGCATGCGCAGCGACTCGCGCAGCTTGGGCATCTCTTCATCGGTGAGACCGCGCAGGCCGTACCGCTTGGCCTCGAAGTGGACCTGCATGAACACGCCGAAGAAGTGCATGAACGCCGGGATGATGGCGGCCAGGATGATCGTCTGGTACGGCACGTTCAGGAACTCGATCATGAGGAACGCCGCAGCCCCGAGCACCGGTGGCGTGATCTGTCCGCCAGTCGATGACGCGGCTTCCACCGCGCCCGCGAATTCGCGTTTGTAGCCGACGCGGATCATCGCGGGAATCGTGAGCGAACCCACCGTCACCGCGTTCGCCACCGAAGAGCCGCTCAACATGCCGAACATCGCGGAGCCGAACACGCTCACCTTCGCGGGGCCGCCAGCGAAACGCCCCGCGATGCTGGCCGCGATGTCGAGAAAGAGTTGCCCCAGCCCGACACGAGTGGCCATCACCCCGAACAGCACGAAGTGAAAGACATACGTTGCCACCACACCCACCGCCACGCCATAGATGCCCTGGCTGGTGAGGTACTGGTGGTTGATCATCTGGCTCCAGTTCGCACCGGCGTGCTTGAGGAGCCCCGGGAAATAAGGCCCAAGCATCGCGTACGCAGTGAAGCCAATCGCGATCAGCGGCAGCGGCCATCCCATCGAGCGGCGCGTTGCTTCGAGCAGCGTGATGAACAGGATGGATCCCATGACCACATCCGACGTATCGGGGTTGCCCACGCGAAACGCCAGGTCATCGAAGACATACGGGATGTACAGCACGCTGGCCGCGCAGGCCAGGCCCAGCAGCCAGTCCACCAGCGGCACGCCGCCCGGTGAAAGCCAGGTGTTGCGTGCAGGTTGCTCATGCGATTTCTTCGTCGCAGAGAACACCAGGAAGATGAGCCCCAGCACGAAGGCCAGGTGAACGCCGCGGTGCGTGGTTTCGCGCAGCAGGCCGAAGCCTGCCGTGTAGAAGTGAAAGCACGACAGGATGATGAGGAGCCACTTGACGATCTGCAGCGCTGGCGGCACGGTGGGCCGAAAGCGCATCTCCGGATCGAACTTCTCTTCCAGTTCCTGCAGCTTCTTCTCGTCGAGCGTGGCGACGGTTTCCGTCATGGGTGTTTCCTCTTTCCCTCAAACAAGAAGGGAGGCGCGTGCCTCCCTGTTTTTTTTTACTGCGGTGCAGCCGGCTTACTTCAGCAGGCCGACTTCCTTGTAGAAGCGCTCGGCGCCAGGGTGGTAGGGGATGCCCACGCCCTGGACGGCGTTTTCCTTAGTGATGAACTTGCCCTTGGCGTGACCGGCCTGCAGCGACTTCTGCGTGGCATCGCTGTACATCGCCTTGGTGACCTGGTACACGGTCTCCGCGTCGATCTTCGCGCTGGTCACCATCTGTGCGCCCACGGCCAGGGTCTGCACGGCTGCGATGTCCTTGTAGGTGTTCGCGGCGATGGTGTCGACTGCGAAGTAGGGGTTGGACTTGCGCAGCGCATCGGCAGGCGCGCCCACCAGCGGAACGAGTTCGATGCCGGTGCCGCCCGAGGCCAGCTCGGCAATGGCGCCTGCAGGAGCGCCGCCCACGAAGAAGAACGCATCGAGCGCGCCGTCCTTGAGCTTGTCGCCGGCCTGGTTGGGCTTGATGTATTCGGGCTTGATGTCCGATTCCTTGACGCCGAAGGCGGCGAGCACCATGCGTGCGTTGATCAGCGTGCCGGAGCCCGGCTCATCCAGGGCGACGCGCTTGCCCTTGAGGTCGGCCACGGACTTGATGCCCGAACCCTTCTTGACCACCAGGTGGATGCTCTCGGGATACAGGTTGGCGATCATGCGCAGGTCGGTGACCTTGGGCTTGCCCTCGAACGCGCCGGTGCCGGTGTAGGCCCATGTGGCGACGTCCGACTGCGAGAAGCCCGCCTCCATCGAACCGCTGGCAACTGCGTTGACATTGGCGAGCGATCCGTTGGTGGCTTGCGCCGTGGCGACGAGCTTGCCCGGCTGCGACACCGCGTTGGCGATCATGCCGCCGACGGGGTAGTAAGTACCGGCGGTGCCGCCTGTGCCGATGCGGAAGAACTGCTGTGCATTCGCGGCGCCCGCGAATGCGAAAGTGGCGGCGAGGGCTGCCGCCCAGAGCTTGATTTTCATGAAAGGTACTCCTGGAAAGTCTGGTCCGATTGGACGAGCAAGAAGTACACCATGAGGCGGCGCCCAACGCGCCTAGTGAAAGCCCGCACCGGCAGGGGGCGCGGATCGTCAACGCCATTGAGCGCTTAACTACTCATACGCCCTGTCGTTTCATTCATCGACCGAAGCGCTCCATCGGTCGCCCCAGCCGCGCTGCGCGTCATCGAGCTCACGGCGCCCCCGTTTGGTGGGGCGGCCGTGCTCGATCGAATGCGCGGGTTCCGGGGAGAGTTTTCGTTGCTCGGCAGAGGCCTCTCGTGCCTTCACGCTTTCGGGCGTTTCCTCATAAAGCTGCTGGGCAACGGGAGCCGGTCCGCGCATGGCGGACAGCGCCTTGACGACCACTGCACGGGTGATCACGCCTTGCCGGACTGAGACCGTGTCACCGGCCTTGACCTCGCGGGCAGGCTTGACTTCGGCGCCATTGACTTCCACGCGCCCCTTGACGATCTCATCCACAGCGAGGCTTCGCGTCTTGTAGAAGCGAGCGGCCCAGAGCCACTTGTCGATTCGCAATTTATCCATCAATTGCCATTGTCCGCCAGCGGCAGGCGGACAGTTGTATCCAGACCTTGCACGACCCCGTGGGACACCCGGTTGTCCAGGCTGATCGAGCCCTTGAGCGCGCTCACGATCTCCAGGCAGATCGCCAGCCCCAGACCGGAACCGCTGCGCGCATCGCCGGGAGAAAACGGCTGGAACAGCCGGGCCCTGAGCTCAGCAGCGATGCCTGGGCCGCTGTCGGTGATGGTCATGGCGACCGCATTGTTGCCCGCGACCACGCGCACTGAAATCGCGCCGCCTGGCGCCGATTGCTTGATCGCGTTGTGCAGCAGGTTGCGCGTGAGTTCACGCAGCATCCACTCGTGGGCCAGGACGGGGGCAGGGACTGTGTCGATGCCGAAGTCGATGTCCTTGCCGGCAATCAGGGGCGACAGCTCCAGTGCGATGGTCCGCACGATTTCAGAGAAGTCCTCGACACGCGCGTCCCCCTGTTCGCGTAGCTGCTCGACCTTGGCCAGCGACAGCATCTGGTTGGCTAGCACCGTCGCCCGATCGACCGTGTCGTTGATCTCGACGAGCGCCTGCCGGGGCTCCATGTCGCCATGCAGCGCCGATTGGACCTGCACCTTGAGCACCGCCAGCGGTGTGCGCAGCTGGTGCGCCGTGTCACGCACAAATCGTTTCTGGTTGGCCAGCAGATGAGCCAGCCGCGCCATCACATGATTCGTCGCTTCCACCAGAGGCAGCAACTCGCGCGGTGCATCCGGCACGTCGACAGGGCTGAGGTCGCCTTCCGGGCGCTGCTCCATCGTCTGGCTCAGGCGCCGCACCGGGCGTGTCGCGCGCTGCACGACCACGATGGCGACCAGGGCGATCACGGCGACGAGCACGGCCTGGCGCCAGAGCGTATCGACCAGGATCTTGCGGGTGAGCGTCTGCCGCAGCTCCAGCGTTTCTGCCACCTGTATCACCGCCATGCCGCGCCCGACCTGGCTGGCCACGGGTTGCAGCAAGACGGCGATGCGAACCGGCTCGCCTCGAAACGTGCCGTCGTAGAAGTCCACCAGGGCTGCATAGGTGTTGCGGTCCGGCAGTTTGCCGGTCCACACGGGCAACTCCTCGAAGCCCGAGACAAGTTCACCCTTTTGCGTGGACACGCGGTAGAACATGCGGCTCTGGTTGTCCGCCTCGAAGGCCTCCAGTGCGGCGTAGGGGACGGTGACGCGCAGTCTCGCGGCCTCGTCGAAACCTTCCACATCGAGCAACTCGCCGATCGACTTGGCCGAGGCGAGAAGGGTCCGGTCATACGCTGTGTTCACGGCTGCCAGCGTCTGCGCATAGAGGCTGAACGCATTGATGACGACGAACAGACCGACCGGCACCAGGATGCCCAGCAGCAGGTAGCGCCGCAGCGAGATGGGGCGCTCCCGCAGGGTCAGGCCCTCGCGTTCGGCCATCAGGCTTGCGCCTTGAGCAGGTAACCCAGGCCGCGCAGCGTCATCAGCGTGGCGCCCGTGGACGCGAGCTTCTTTCGCAGGCGGTACACGACGACTTCCACCGCTTCGTACTGCACATCCGCCTCGCCGGGAAACACCAGCTCGAACAGGCGCTCCTTGCTGACCGCATGGCCCGGCTTGACCATCAGGGCCTGGAGCAGGGCGAGTTCGCGCGGGGTCAGCTCCAGCACCTGGTTGCCGTGATAGATCGCGCCGCTGTCCTTGTCGTATCGCAGGCTGCCCACGCTGTGCGAGGGCGTTTCGCGCTGGCCCGCCGCGCGCCTGCGATGAAGCGCATGCAGCCGGGCTTCGAGTTCGTCCAGGTCGAAGGGTTTTGCCAGGTAATCGTCGGCCCCGGTGTTCAGGCCGATCACGCGGTCGCCCACTGTGCCGCGCGCCGTCAGGATCAGGACCGGCGTCGCGAGTCCGCCGCTGCGTGCGCGTTCGAGCACCTGCAGGCCGTCCAGGCCCGGCAAGGTCAGGTCGAGCAGCACGACATCGGGCTCATGCGAGCGCCATCGCTCCAGCGCCTGGCGGCCGTCCGAGCACGCGTGCACCTGCATGCCGCGCCGCGTGAGCGAGCGCACCAGCGTGGCCTGCATGGATGGGTCGTCCTCGACGAGAAGCAGCTTCATGGATGCAGAGGTTAAAGGTAGAACATAGCGGGCCGCGGTTCAGTAGTTTCCCCAATGCTCCGGACAGCCGATTGACAGGCAGACGGCGCATGATTGCCAGGTCTGAAAAAATCAAATGGAGACCCAGATGCGTCGAGACACATTCCTCAGAACCATGGCCGCCCTGGCCGCAGCCGGCGCCCTGCCGCTCACGGCCCGTGCAGCCGCCAACGTCAAGATGATGATCCCGGCCAACCCCGGCGGCGGTTGGGACACCACCGGCCGTGCCCTGGGCAAGGCGCTGACCGACGCCAAGGTCGCGGACTCGGTGAACTACGAAAACAAGGGTGGCGCAGCCGGTGCCCTGGGCCTGGCCCAGTTCGTCAACGGCAGCAAGGGCGACCCGAACGCGATGATGGTGATGGGCGCCGTGATGCTCGGCGGCATCATCACCGGCAAGCCGCCGGTGAGCCTGTCGGCAGCCACGCCGATCGCACGCCTGACCAGCGAATACAACGTGTTCGTCCTGCCTGCCAATTCGCCCCTGAAGACGATGGCCGACGTGGTCGCGCAGCTGAAGAAAGACCCGGGCAGCGTCAAGTGGGGCGGCGGTTCGCGCGGCTCCACCGAGCACATCGCAGCCGCGATGATCGCGCGTGAAGTGGGCGTCGATCCGGCCAAGATCAACTACGTCGCGTTCCGTGGAGGCGGTGAGGCCACGGCAGCCATCCTGGGCGGCAACGTCACGGTCGGCGGCAGCGGCTACAGCGAGTTTGCCGAGTACATCAACACCGGCAAGATGAAGGCGATCGGCGTCACTTCGGGCACCCGCCTGAAGGGCGTGAACGTGCCCACGCTCAAGGAGCAGGGCATCAACGTCGAGATCGGCAACTGGCGCGGCGTCTACGGCGCCCCTGGCATCACCGACGCACAGCGCAAGGCCCTGACCGACATGGTGCTGGCCGCGCTCAAGACCAAGAGCTGGACCGAGGCCCTCGAAAAGAACAACTGGACACCCGCTGTCTTGTCGGGCGCCGCGTTCGAGAAGTTCGTCGATGACGACTTCGCCAGCCTGCGTGCCACGATGGTCAAGTCCGGCATGGTCTGACCGCCGGGGCCTGATGCCCGCGCGTTATCAGCGGCCACCAGCGGCGCCCGGCTCATCACCGGGCGCCATTTTTTCGCGTTGCCAGACAAGAGCTGGAGAAACTTGCCATGACAGAACAACACACAAAGAATCCGGCGCAAGTGGCTGTAGGGGCAGGTGTGCTCCTGCTGGGTCTGGCGCTTGCCGCCGGCGCCGTCAGCATTCCGTCGGCTGCGGGTTATGGCGGCGTCGGGCCTAACTTCCTGCCCTGGGTCGTTGCCATATCGCTCGTGCTGTGCGGCGGCATGATCCTGTACGAATCGCTCACGGGCGGCTTTCGAAACATGGAAGAGCCTTCGGGCGACGCGAAGACCTACTGGGGCGCTCTGGCGTGGATCTCCGCCGGCTTGCTGGCCAATGCCGCGCTCATCACCACCATCGGATTCATCCTGAGCTGCACGCTGTGCTACATGCTCGCCGTGCAGGGACTCAAGCGCGCGCAGGGGCTGCATGCAAGCTCTGCCCGCGCCCTGGTGATGGACCTCGTGACCGGCGCGGCCATTGCGGCGCCCGTGTTCTGGATGTTCACGCAATTCCTGGCGATCAACCTGCCGGGCCTCACATCGACCGGGTGGCTCTGACATGGAAATCCTCAACGCATTGCTGCACGGTTTTGCCGTTGCCATCACACCCGTCAACCTGATGTGGGCCTTTGTCGGCTGCGTGCTCGGCACGGCGGTCGGCGTCTTGCCGGGTATCGGCCCGGCGGTTGCCGTCGCCATGCTGCTGCCTATCACCGCCAAGGTCGAGGTCACGGCATCGATGATTTTCTTTGCCGGTATTTACTACGGTGCGATGTATGGCGGCTCGACCACCTCGATCCTGCTGAACACGCCGGGTGAGACCGCGACCATGGTGACCGCCATGGAAGGCAACAAGATGGCCAAGAGCGGGCGAGCCGGGGCCGCACTTGCGACAGCGGCGATCGGCTCTTTCGTCGCGGGAACCATTGCAACGATCATCGTGACGCTGTTCGCGCCGGTCGTTGCCGAGTTCGCGGTCAAGCTCGGCCCGCCTGAATATTTCATGCTGATGGTGCTGGCATTTACCACCGTGAGCGCGGTGCTCGGCAAGAGCACGCTGCGCGGCATGACAGCGCTGATGATCGGCCTGGCGATCGGCTGCATCGGTCTCGATCAGATCTCGGGCCAGCCGCGCTACACGATGGGCAAGGCCGAGCTGCTCGATGGCATCGAGATCGTGCTGGTGGCAGTCGGCCTGTTTGCCGTGGCCGAGGTTCTGTACGCCGGCATGTACGAGGGCAAGGTCGTCGAAAAGCAGAACGCGCTGACCAAGGTCTACATGACCAAGCGCGACTGGAAGCGGTCGATACCTGCATGGCTTCGCGGCACCGCGATTGGCACGCCGTTCGGCTGCATCCCCGCGGGCGGAACCGAGATCCCGACCTTTCTTTCCTACGCCATGGAAAAGAAGCTCGCCAAGGGCGAAGACCTGGCCGAATTCGGCACCAAGGGTGCCATCGAAGGCGTGGCGGGCCCTGAAGCTGCGAACAACGCAACCGTGACCGCAGCGCTCATTCCCTTGCTCACACTCGGCATTCCGACGTCGAACACGACGGCAATCTTGCTGGGTGCATTCCAGAACTACGGCCTGCAACCCGGCCCGCAGCTGTTCACGACATCGGCCGCGCTGGTGTGGGCGTTGATTGCCTCGCTGTACATCGGCAACGTGATGCTGCTGATCCTGAATCTGCCGCTGGTCAAGCTGTGGGTGATGCTGCTGAAGATCCCCAAGCCGCAGCTTTACGCCGGCATCCTGATCTTCGCAACGGTGGGCGCGTACGGCATGCGGCAAAGCGCGTTCGACCTGGTGCTGCTGTACGTGATCGGTTTGATCGGCGTGCTGATGCGCCGCTACGACTTCCCGACGGCGCCGGTGGTGGTGGGCATGATCCTCGGGCCTCTTGCCGAAGCCCAGATGCGAAACGCCGTGTCGATCGGTGATGGCAGCTTCGCCGTGTTTGTGCAGCGGCCGATGTCGCTGTCGCTGCTGATCCTGGTGATTGCCGTGCTGGTGTTGCCGCGCCTGGCCCGCCTGAGAAAGCGCGGGCCGGTGGCGATTTAAGTTCTGGACGCCGGCCGCGCGACGCCTTCGTCGATGGTCGGATAGCGCGTGGGGGGCGGCGGGATTTCGTCGTCGAGTCCCTGCGCATCGGCCTGCGGTTCGGCCAAACCTTGTGACAAGGCCTCGTTGTAGCGCCGCAGGCCGTCCTCGGCTTCTTCGTGAAGCTTTTTGGCCAGGGCCATGATGCCGCTGGTGAACGGCGAGTTCGGCAGGAACTTCGATCGGGCGATATACCGGCCGAACTTTCTCGTCATCGCCGCCGGGGGATATTTGCCTTCGCTGAGCAGGGTTGCAGTGTGCGGATTCTGTTCCGCCCGTCTGGGTCGATTGGCATTGGCGAGCCGTTCCACATGTTCCCTGACGTCGTCGAAGGCTTCGTTGCCTTTCACGAAGCCCAGAATCTCGGGGTCCAGTGTCCTGCGAAGGATGGGGACTTCCCAGTGTGGCGGCGGCGTGTTGAAACGCTCGACGTGCAGCAGGTCCTGGCACTTGAACAGGTGCAGGAGCTTGTCGAAGAGCAGGCGGTTGGCCGCACCCTCCGAGGCCTGCGCGCCAATGCCGGGAATCAGCCGCAAGCCGGGCACCAGCTCGAAGGGGCCCATCAGGATGGCATGGAATCCGGCGATGCCAAACGGCATGCTGCTGGAATCCAGCGCTGCGATCGCCGGATCGCACAGGGTCCAGTTCAGGCAGTCATTCATCAGGATGCGAAAGCCGCCCACACTCGAATAGACGTGCGGGGCCGCTGGCGACGATACGAGCCAGCGCCACCAGGACATGAACTTCTTGTTCTCCAGCGAATTGGCCGCGTCGGCGACACGTTGGGTCACATCGGACGTGATGTGGATGCGCACGACCTCGTCGTCGAGTTCTTCCTGCGGTGGCGGCGGCGGTATCGCGTCCTCGAGAGCCGGTGGGGGTTCGTCGGGTGGCGGAGGAATTTCGTCGGCGGCATCGGTCTTGCGAAGTTTCGAACGCAGGGCGATCGAACAGCCTTCGGTGCGCGCAGCCGCCCACATGGAGAACAGGGTGATCGGATAGAGCGTCCATTCGTACAGGCCCACATGCGTGTCGACGGTAGGCGAAGTGATCGGCGTGCCGTCACCAGCTTGGATCGTCAGGGCATCGGCCCATTTGAAATTCAGCAAGGCCTGAACCACGAAGCCGGCGTTCAGGATGACAAACGGCGCCATGAACATGGCCGTCTTGCCGGCCAGCTTCTCGACGCTGTCTGCTGAAAGCTCGCGGCCGTCTTTGCCGACAAACACGACATCGGGCATCAGCCGCGCGCCGAATTTCTCGAGAACGCCCCGCCCCAGGCAGTAGATATGGGTCTTGTTGGCCGCAGCAACCAGGCAGGTCAGCATCACCTTGCTGAACTCGGTGCCCTCCAGATTCCAGCCTTTGGTCAGTGCCAGTCCGATGGTGAAGGCCGTCGGCAGCTGGCCCAGGACTGCGGTGAGCTTGTCGTGGTGTTCGCCGCCCACGCGGTGAATGTATTCGTCGCCGTCTTCGTCCTTGGTCTTGAACGTCAGCATCGACGAAAAGGCGCGGCCCGCGTATTTGTGGGAAATGACCACATGCGCGAGAAAGAAGGGGGCGCTCAGGAACAACGCGTTTCGATTGTCGGCGGCGGGGTCGCTGCCATCGAGCAAGTCGTTGATGTAGAGCATCGTGATGTAGGTCACGACCGATGCGAACTGGCGAATTGTGAAGATCGCGCCCAGCGTCTTGAGGCCGCTGCCGCCGGCCATCTCGAGCGTGCTGCAGATGCTGTTCCACGGCATTCGCGGCAGGTGGAATTCGGGCAGGTGGAGCTGCGGCAGATGCGGCATCTCAGGCAAGTGAGGCATCTCAGGAAAGCGCGGCATGCGGGGCAGGTGCTGCCGTACGTCCGGCCAATGCCACGCCGGCCCCTCTTCGGGCTGCGGGACTGCCGCAGGGTTTGCCAGCTCGTGGTCCTGTATGGGTAGCGCGAAATTCGCAGGATCGGTGACGGGCCCGAGGATCGCGCCGGTGCGCAGCGTTTCGTAGGCCTGCGGCGTGGCGGGAAACCGGTACGACAGGATCGAATCCAGGATGTCGCTTTCGGCGGGATGCGAGTGCGAGTGCGAAGGCGACGTCGGCGTGCTGGGTGTTGCGGCGCACTTTCGCGGCTCGGTGGGGTGCGCCTTGACAACGATGGGTGCGGTCGCCGGATCGAATGGAACAGCCGCATCGTTGCGGTCGCATGCAAGCTCGGCACGGGGTGCGGGTACTGCACCCGGCGTGGCGTTGCGCGGACTGGCCCGCAGCGGCCCGACTCGGGAGGAAACGGTGGCACTGCCCGTCATGATGGACGACCTGCCGTTCTCAGGCGGATGCGGCCGGGGCCGTGTCTGCGTAACCGGGGTGATGTGACATCAGCTGCGAAGCGGGCTGAGAAGGGGTTTGCAGAAAGTACGTCTCACGCCATTGCAATGCCATCGCCACCAGGGTGCGCACAGACCGCAGGAGTTCCACGCCCGATCGTCCGTGGAAGGGGTACCTGGCCTGCAGCGTGACATGGCCGTAGATCGGATGGATGCTGAATGTGGAAGCGGTTTCCACGCCCAGCATCGTGAAATTGATCAGGAGCACTGTGCGAAGGGCTTCGGCCTCGCGCTCTGGCGGTGGCGGCCCGAAGTCGATTAGGACAAACGCGCTGTCGGGGTGAGTCGCCTGCGTGTGCATGATGTTGACGGCAACATCGGCGATCTCGGTGGAAAAGACCATCACGCCCTGGTCGTCGGGGGCTAGCTGCGGGGCCGGTGCATTTGCCGCTTCGCAAAACCCGTCGCACAAGGCCTGAAAATTCGCGACGCTCATTGGGACTCCTTGTGCCGGGCTGTCGACTGACGAAGGCACAGGGTAAGCGCGACCCCTGCACACTTGAACTACCCGGAAGTCTCGAACTCGCCTAGTGCTTACACCGAGATAGCGCTTTCCAGTGATGGCCTTCGCGCACGCACCCGGTAACATCGACCGCATGGCTACCACTGACCCGCTACCGCTCGACGGCCAACGCATCCTGGAGCTGGCGGCCCGCTCGATGTTCGACATGTTCGCCAACGCGAGCGAAGGCATGCTGCTGGTCGATCGCGATGCGCGCGTCGTCTGGATCAACGACCAGTACAAGCGATTCCTCCCGGCGCTCGGGTTTCCGCGCGTCGAGGATTTCGTCGGGCATCCCGTGTCCGAAGTCGTGCACAACACGCAGATGGACCGCGTGATTCGCACCGGCAAGCCCATCCTCATCGACCTGCTGTCCAACAGGGCCGGCACCTTCGTGGTCAGCCGCATTCCGCTGCGCGATGAGACGGGGCAGGTGATCGGCGCGCTGGGCATCGTGCTGTTCGACCATCCCGAGACCACGCTGCAGCCGCTCATCGAGAAATTTGCGGCGCTGCATCGCGACCTGGACGACGCACGCCGCGAACTGGCGAGCCAGCGGCGCACCAAGTACACGCTGGCCAGTTTTGTCGGCAGCAGCGACGCGGCCGTTGAAGTCAAGCGGCAGGCGCGGCGCGCTGCCATGTCATCGAGCCCGGTCCTGCTGCTGGGTGAAACCGGCACCGGGAAGGAATTGCTGGCACAGGCGATTCACGCCGCATCCAAACGTGCCGACGGTCCGATGGTCAGCGTGAACATCGCGGCTGTGCCCGACACACTGCTCGAATCCGAATTCTTCGGCTTTGCGCCGGGCGCGTTCACCGGCGCTGACCGCAAGGGCCGCGACGGCAAGTTCAAGCTGGCCGATGGCGGCACGCTGTTCCTGGACGAAATCGGCGACATGCCGCAATCGCTGCAGGCCAAACTGCTTCGCGCGCTGCAGGAAGGCGAGATCGAGCCGCTGGGCTCCAACAAGCTCATCCGCTTCGATGCTCGCGTAATCGCTGCGACGTCGCGCGACCTGGGGCAGCTGGTGCGAGAGGGCAAGTTCCGCGAAGACCTCTACTACCGCCTGAATGTGCTGCCGATTCGTGTTCCGCCGCTGCGCGAGCGCCGCGACGACATACCCGCGCTGGTCGAGGTGCTGGCCGAGGACATCGCCACGCGCAATGCGACAGGTCCGCTCGAACTGAGCGCCGATGCGGTGGCGATGCTTGCCGCGCAACCGTGGCGCGGCAACACACGCGAGTTGCGCAACGTGCTGGAGCAGGCAGCGATGCGCAGCGACTCGCGCCATATCGAGGCGGTGCACCTGGAGCAGGTGCTGCGGGAGGCGGGCATCAAGAGCGTGGCGCCGCCTCCTTCGGGGCAGCGAGTCGGGCAGCGAGGCGACCTGCTGCGGTCGCTCGGCGATCAGGTGGCTGAACTGGAGCAGCAGGCGATCGCCGCGGCCATGGCGGCGACCGGCGGAAACAAGGTCGCGGCGGCCAAGCTGCTGGGCATTTCGCGCGCCAAACTCTACGAACGGTTGGAACTGACTGCCTGATTATCGGTCACATGTCTGATATCTGGACATGCTGATTGTTCGAATTTCAGGCAGCTTCGGGTTTTCACTTAGCGAAATCTCCTTTGAAATCAACGGTCGCCGGGCTGGCACGGCCTGTGCAATAGACCAAAGTCCATTCGAAGTCAGTACAAGGAGACACGATCAATGAAACGCCGCACCTGGGTTGCGTTAGCCGCGCTTGCCACTTCCGCCTTCGCCGCCCCCCTCGCTTTCGCGCAGGCCGGCAAGGACATCCGGATCGCCCACATCTACAGCCGCACCGGCCCGCTCGAAGCCTACGGCAAGCAGACCCAGACCGGTCTCACGATGGGCCTGGAATACGCCACCAACGGCACGATGATGGTCAACGGTCGCAAGATCGTCATCCTTGAAAAGGACGACCAGGGCAAGCCCGACCTGGGCAAGTCATTGCTTGCAACCGCGTACGCCGACGACAAGGTCGACCTCGCCATCGGCCCGACGTCCTCGGGCGTTGCGCTCGCGATGCTGCCGGTCGCCGAGGAATACAAGAAGGTCCTGCTGGTCGAGCCCGCCGTGGCCGATTCGATCACCGGCGAGCGCTGGAACAAGTACATCTTCCGCACCGGCCGCAGCAGCTCGCAGGACGCGATCTCCAACGCCGTGACGGTCGACCAGGCCGGCACGTCGGTTGCCACCCTGGCGCAGGACTATGCGTTCGGCCGCGACGGCGTGAAGGCGTTCAAGGACGCGATCACCAGGTCCAAGGTCGTGCACGAGGAATACCTGCCGCAAAACACCACCGATTTCACCGCGGGCTTCCAGCGCATCGTGGACCGCCTGAAGGACCTGCCGGGACGCAAGGTGATCTTCGTGATCTGGGCCGGCGCGACGCCACCGTTTGCCAAGCTGGCTGACCTGGACCTGAAGAAGCGCTACAACATCGAAGTGGCCACCGGTGGCAACATCCTGCCGGCCATGGTTCCGTACAACAACTTCCCCGGCATGGAAGGCGCGAGCTACTACTACTACGGCTTCTCCAAGAACCAGGCCAACCTCTGGCTCGTGACCAACCACTACACGCGTTTCAAGAGCCCGCCCGACTTCTTCACGGCAGGCGGTTTCTCTGCAGCCATGGCCATCGTCGCAGCGCTCAAGAAGACCAGCGGCGACACCAACACCGACAAGCTCATCACCGCCATGGAAGGCATGAGCTTCGACACACCCAAGGGCACGATGACCTTCCGCAAGGAAGACCACCAGGCGATGCAGTCGATGTATCACTTCCGCGTGGCGCCCGGTGCGCGTCCCGGCGCGATGGCTGACCTTCACCTCGTGAAGGAAATCAAGCCATCGGAAATGAACGTCCCGATCCGCAACAAGCGGTAGGGCGCCACCAGCAGGGACGAACCACCGTCCCTGTTTTTTCATCTGCAGACGAGTGTTGGAACCCCCGGATACACGGGGGCGAGGGGTTGTGTTTTTTTCAACTTCCAAGGAGACAAGACGCTTATGACTTCCAGATTCGCCATCGGCCTTCGCAGCAGTATTGCCGTGGCCTGCCTCACGACCGCGGGCTTCGCCCACGCGGCCATCAACCTGCCTTCGTACAACGTGGATACCAGCAAGACCACGGTCTCCGGACTTTCGTCCGGCGGCTTCATGGCCAACCAGCTGGGCATTGCGTATTCATCCACTTTCAAGGGCGTCGGCGTGTTCGCCGCAGGGCCCTATATGTGCGCCGGGTTGAACAACTACACGGCGTGCATGTACAACGCGAGCATTTCCAGCACGCAGCTCACCTCGATGCAAAACAGCATCAACAGCTACAGCACGAGCGGCGCCATCGACAACAAGTCCAACATTGCCGGCCAGCAGATTTATCTGTTCATCGGCACGAGCGACACGACCGTCGGTCAGAACCCGGTCACCGCGCTCAAGACCCAGTACACCAACAACGGCGTGCCGGCTGCCAACCTGGAGCATGTGGTTCGCACCGGCGCATCGCACACTTTTCCGACCGACTTCGACAGCACCGGCAACAACGGCTGCGGCAGCGCTGCATCGCCCTACATCAGCAATTGCAGCTACGACGGCGCCAAGGCGGTGCTGCAGAAGTTCTACGGCACACTCAACCCGCGCAACAACGCGCCTGCCGCTGGCAACTACATCGAGTTCAACCAGACGCAGTTCACGACCAACCCCGGCATGGCGACCACCGGCTGGGCCTACGTGCCGGCCAATTGCGCATCGGGCGCGCAGTGCAAGGTGCACGTGGCGCTGCATGGTTGCCAGCAGAGCACCGACAAGATCGGCGACAAGTTCGTGAAGAACACCGGCTACAGCCGCTGGGCCGATACCAACAGCATCATCGTGCTGTTTCCACAGACGAAGATCGACAACACGAGCCGCCAGACGTCAGCCAGCGGATCGCTCGCCAACCCGAACGCCTGCTGGGACTGGATCGGCTGGTACGGCACGAACTTCGCGCAGAAGGCCGGCACGCAGATGGCCGCGATCAAGGCGATGGTCGATCGCGTGTCGTCGGGCAGTGGCTCGGGCGGCGGTGGATCGTTGCCTGCACCGACCTCGGTTGCGACCTCGGGCGCAACGACCACCACGATGAGCATCACGTGGGGTGGCGTGACCGGCGCTTCCAGCTACAACGTGTTCCGTGCGGGCAACAAGGTCAACGGCACGCCCGTGACGGTCACGAACTACACCGACACGGGCCTGGCTGCCGCGACGACCTATTCGTGGACGGTTGCTGCAGTCGATAGCACCGGCACCCAGGGCGCGATGTCAACGGCCGCCAGCGGCACCACGACAGGCACGGCCCCGCCGCCGGCGACCTGCTACACGTCGAGCAACTACACCCACACGACAGCCGGGCGCGCAACGCAGTCGGGTGGCTACACCTACGCGAAGGGATCGGGCCAGAACATGGGCCTGTGGAACACCTTCATCACCACTACGCTGAAGCAGACAAGTCCCGGGTACTACGTCATCGGGACATGTTGAGAGAAATGAAACGGAGACCATGAGCCTGCTTGCAACCAAGGACCTGACCATCCGCTTCGGCGGCCACGTGGCGGTCAATGCCGTGACCTGCGCTTTCGAGCCAGGCACGCTGACCGCCATCGTCGGCCCCAACGGCGCTGGAAAGACGACCTATTTCAATCTCATCTCGGGGCAGCTCAAGGCTTCGGCCGGACAGGTCACGCTCGATGGGCGCGACCTGTCGGGCTTCTCGGCATCGCAGCGAACGCGCGCCGGTCTCGGCCGCGCGTTCCAGCTCACGAACCTGTTTCCGCGCCTGTCGGTGCTGGAGAACATCCGGCTGGCGGTGCAGGCAACGCGCGAGGGCGCCCATCACCATGGCCTCAATCTCTGGAGCATCTGGAGCGACCACAAGGACCTCATGCGGCGGGCCGACGAGATCCTGGTAGCGGTGAACATGCATCACAAGGCGGCCGAGCTGGTCGCCAACCTGCCGCATGGCGACCAGCGCAAGCTGGAGGTGGCCCTGTTGATGGCGCTGGAATCGAAGGTCTTCATGTTCGATGAACCGACTGCCGGCATGAACGCCGCAGAAGCGCCCGTCATCCTCAACCTGATCCGCAAGCTCAAGGAAGACAAGAGCAAGACGATCCTGCTGGTGGAGCACAAGATGGACGTGGTGCGCGAGCTGGCCGACCGCATCATCGTTCTGCACAACGGGTCACTCGTGGCTGACGGTGAGCCGGCGCAAGTGATTGCGTCCCCTATCGTGCAGGAGGCGTACCTGGGTATTGCCCCCGACGCTGCGCCGGTGCCAGGCGAAGAACGGCAGGGGGGTTTCTAGATGAGCGACAACCTCCTGACGCTCAAAGGCGTGCAGACCCACATCGGCGCGTATCACATCCTCCACGGCGTGGACCTGGCCGTGCCGCGCGGCAAGCTCACCATGCTGCTGGGTCGCAACGGCGCCGGCAAGACGACAACGCTGCGAACCATCATGGGCCTGTGGAAGGCATCTGCCGGCAGCATCACATTCAACGGACAGGACATCACTGCCATGCCGACGCCGCAGATCGCGGGGCTGAACGTGGCCTATGTGCCCGAAAGCATGGGCATCTTCTCGGACCTCACCGTCAAGGAAAACATGCTGCTCGCAGCGCGCGGCGCACGGACGGCTTCACAGATCGATGCGACGCGCCTCGAATGGATTTTCAAGCTGTTTCCCGCCGTCGAGAAATTCTGGAACCACCCGGCAGGCAAGCTGTCAGGCGGACAAAAGCAGATGCTGGCGGTGGCGCGTGCGATCGTCGAGCCGCGCGAGCTGCTGATCATCGACGAGCCGAGCAAGGGCCTTGCGCCGGCCATCATCAACAACATGATCGACGCCTTCGCTCAGCTCAAGGCGAGCGGCGTCACCATTCTGCTCGTCGAGCAGAACATCAATTTCGCCAAGCGGCTGGGCGACACGGTGGCCGTGATGGACAACGGCGTCGTCGTGCATTCCGGCTCCATGCAGGCGCTGGCCGAAGACGAGGCGCTGCAGCACTCGTTGCTGGGGCTGGCGATATGAGTGACGTGACAGGCAACATGAAAAAAGACTTCGACTGGAAGCCGATGGCGCTCGTGCCCATCCTGGCGATCGTGGTGTTTCCGTTCATCGGCTCGGGCTCCACCTGGGTCACGCTGACGGTGGCGGGGTTGGCGATGGGCATGATCATTTTCATCATCGCCTCGGGCCTGACGCTGGTGTTCGGCCTGATGGACGTGCTGAACTTCGGGCACGGCGTGTTCATCGCGCTCGGTGCCTTCGTCGCCACCAGCGTGCTGGGCGCGATGGGCGACTACACCTCGTCGGCTAGCCTGCTGGTGAACATGATGGCGGTGCTTCCCGCGATGGTGATTGCGATGCTCGTGGCCGCAGCCGTGGGCCTTGCGTTCGAGCGCTTCATCGTGCGGCCGGTGTACGGCAATCACCTCAAGCAGATCCTGATCACGATGGGCGGGATGATCATCGGCGAAGAGCTGATCAAGGTGATCTGGGGCCCGCTGCAGATTCCGCTGCCGCTCCCCGAAGGCATGCGCGGCAGTCTCTTCATCGGCGATGCGGGCATCGAGAAGTACCGTGTCATCGCCGTGGTGGTCGGCCTGCTGGTGTTCGGTGTGCTGCTGTGGGTGCTGACGCGCACCAAGATCGGCCTGTTGATTCGCGCAGGCGTGCAGGACCGCGAGATGGTCGAGTCGCTCGGCTATCGCATCAAGCTGCTGTTCATCGGCGTGTTCGTGGTCGGCAGTGCGCTGGCAGGCCTGGGCGGTGTGATGTGGGGCCTCTACCAGCAGAACGTGATTCCGCAGATGGGCGCGCAGGTCAACGTGCTGATCTTCATCGTGCTCATCATCGGCGGGCTGGGTTCCACGACAGGCGCGCTGATCGGTGCGCTGCTGGTCGGGCTCATGGCGAACTACACGGGTTTCCTGGTGCCCAAGGCGGCGCTCTTTTCAAACATCGCGCTGATGATGGCCATCCTGTTGTGGCGTCCGCAGGGTGTTTACGCGCTCTCCAAATGATGCTCAACCGACTCCTTTCCGCCGACTTCCCGCGCAGCCGTGTGCTCGCGGCGATTCTCGTGCTGCTGCTGCTGGCGCTCGCCCTGACGCCATTCCTGATACCCGGCGTCAAGGCGCTGAACGTGGCCGCCAAGATCCTGGTGTTCGTCGTGCTGGTCGCCAGCTTCGACCTGCTGCTGGGCTACACCGGCATCGTGAGCTTTGCGCACACCATGTTCTTTGGCATCGGCGCTTACGGCGTGGCGATTGCGTCGAGCAAGATGGGTGCCGGCTGGTCGGCGATCTTCGTCGGCATCGGTGTGGCCCTTGCGCTCTCGTTCGTGCTCGCGTTGGGCATCGGCCTTTTCTCGCTGCGGGTTCGGGCTATCTTCTTTTCGATGATCACGCTGGCGGTCGCAGCTGCGTTCCAGACGCTCGCATCGCAGCTGTCGGACATCACCGGTGGCGAAGACGGCCTCACGTTCAAGATGCCCGAAGTGCTGTCGCCCAGCTACCAGCTCGGTGAGTTCCTCGGTGTGTCGATCGACGGCCGCCTGATCTGCTATTACCTGCTCTTCATCACCGCGCTGGTGCTGCTGCTGGCCATGCTGCGCATCGTGAACTCGCCGTTCGGTCGGGTGCTGCAGGCCATCCGCGAGAACGAATTTCGCGCCGAGGCCATCGGCTATCGGGTCGTGGTCTATCGCACGACATCCAGCATCCTGTCGGCGCTGTTCGCAACGCTCGCAGGCGCGATGCTCGCCATCTGGCTGCGCTACAACGGGCCGGACACATCGCTGTCGTTCGAGATCATGCTCGACGTGCTGCTCATCGTCGTCATCGGCGGCATGGGAACCATCTACGGAGCTGCCATTGGCTCGGGCATCTTCGTCGTCGCGCAGAGCTACCTGCAGGACCTGCTCAAGCTCGCGAGCGACGCGACGAGCGGCCTGCCGTGGCTCTCGGCCCTGCTTTCGCCCGACAGATGGCTGCTTTGGCTCGGACTGCTGTTCGTGCTCTCGGTTTATTACTTCCCGACAGGTGTGGTGGGGCGTTTGCGCGCTGCGCGCAGCCCTGTCTGATCGTTTCTCGTGCTGGTGTGTGGTGCCTTTCCAAATGAAGGAGACTGAAATGAAGAAGACGAAATCCCGCCTGCAGCGTGCTGCACGGCTTGCTACGGTGACAGGCCTGGGCGCGATCGCGCTGGCAGGTTGCGGCGGCGGTGGCGGATCGAGCGCTCCCGCTCCCCTGAACAGCCTGCCGGACGGCGTGACCCAGCATTCGGTGACCGTCTATGGCGCCACGACTGTGAGCAACGGCGCCACCGCCACGCAGCAAGACCTGCTCACGGGCGGCATCGGCAAGACGGGCCTGGGCGCCGCAGCGGCTCCGGCTTATGCGGACCCGCTCAATCCCACCGCGGCCGAGCTGCGTCGCAACGCACTTCACTCCAACTACCGTGCCATCCTCGATCCGAGCGCCAATGGCGGCTACGGGACGCTGTACGGCCCGAACATCACCGCCAGTGGCGCTGTCACTTCCGGCGAAGGTCTGATTCCCGGCCGCGAATACCTCGCCTCGGCCGATGACGGCTCGGGCCGCAAGCGCGTCGTGATGGCGGTGCAGGTGCCCGACAGTTTCGACGTCGCCAATCCCTGCGTCGTCCTGGGCGCATCGTCGGGTTCGCGCGGCGTGTATGGCGCCATCGGCACCGCTGGCGAGTGGGGCCTGAAGAAGGGCTGCGCTGTTGCACTGACCGATGCAGGCAAGGGCGTCGGCCTCTATGACCTGATGGACGACACGGTGAACAAAGTGGACGGTACGCGCGCAACGCGCACGGCAGCCGGTGCGCTGAGTCACTTCGCTGCCAACGTCACCGATGCGGCGCGCACGGCCTATAACGCACTCTTTCCGAACCGCCTCGCGCTCAAGCAGGTGCATTCGCAGCTCAACCCCGAAAAGGACTGGGGCACCGACACGCTGATGGCCGCGCGCTACGCGATGTTCGTGCTCAACGACCGCTACGGCACCGCGGAAAATCCGCTGCGCTTCGGCGCGGCCAACACGATGGTGATCGCAGGCTCTGCCTCCAACGGCGGCGCGGCTTCGTTGCGGGCTGCCGAGCAGGACGGAAGCGGACTGATCGATGGCGTCGTGGCTTCGGAGCCTGTCGCCGAAATGCCGACCGCCACCGGCTACGGCATCACGCAAGGCGGTGTCGCCGTCGCCGGTTACGGCAAGACGCTGGCCGACTACGTGACCTACGGCAACATCTACCAGCCGTGCGCAGCACTGTCCGCACCGGCCGCGCTCACCGAAATCACGTTCTTCAACTTCATCGGCCTCGGTGGAATGACGGCACGTGCCACGGCTCGCTGCGACAGCCTGGCTGCCAAGGGCCTCGTCGCGGGCAGCACGACGGCAGAGCGCTCGCTCGACGCACTGAACAAGCTGCGCGCATTCGGCTGGAGCCGGGAGAGCGACCAGATGCACAACGCGCATTACGCCCTGGGCAACGGCCCGATCTTGTCCGCGATGTACCCGGTCAGCTACGGCCGCTTCTCGGCGCTGGACAACGTCTGCAACACCAGCTTCGCGCAGGTCGATGCAGCCGGCATTCCGGTTGCAGTGAATGCGGCGACCAAGGCCTTCAGTTTCGCGATTGCCAACGGAACGGCCAACGGCACGCCCGCATCGGTTGTCTATAACGATTCGGCGGCCGGCGCGCGCGCATGGCAGTTCGCGGTTTCGCCTTCGACAGGAACGGCTGACTTCGGCCTGGACAACGCGCTGTGCCAGCGCGCACTCGTGACCGGAACCAATCCGGTGACCGGCGCCGCGCTCGGTGCAACCGCAACGACCACGCCGTCGCTCATGCCGAGCGCAGCCCAGAGCGCAGCGGTTCGCGCGGGCATCGCCGAAGTGCTGCTGACCGGCAACCTGCGCGGCAAGCCGACGTTGATCGTGAGCGGACGCAGTGATGCGCTGGTGCCGCTGAACAACAACTCGCGCGCCTATGTGGCGCTGAACAAGACGATAGAAGGCAATGCCTCGAACGTCCGCTACATCGAAGTGACGAACGCACAGCACTTCGACACGTTCATCCCGCTGTCCGGCTTCGACACGCGCTTCGTGCCGCTGCACCCGTACTTCAACCAGGCGATGGATGCGATGTACGCGCATTTGAAGAGCGGCGCTGCATTGCCCGCCAGCCAGGTCGTTCGCACGACGCCTCGTGGCGGCGTTCCGGGCGCGGCACCGGCGATCACCTCGGCCAACGTGCCGGGTTTCGTCGCGGCACCGACGGCCGGCAACCAGATCGGCTTTGCGGGCACGTCGCTCGCGGTTCCGAACTGATCGAAACGCCGGGCGCAGGCCCGGCGGCCCGACGCATGGCTGCAAGCGGCCTCTTTTCAAGCAGTAGGAGACACGGATGAACAGACTCATGTCGTTGGGCCGCAAGGCCACGGGCGCTCTCGCGCTCGCCGCGATGGGCCATATGGCGCACGCCGCCGATATCACGATCGGGCAGGTTGCCCCGCTATCGGGCGTGCTCGCTTCGACCGGCGCGCAGATGGTGCTGGGCGGCAAGCTGTATTTCGATCACATCAACAGCAAGGGCGGCATCAACGGCCAGCAGATCAAGGTGCTGGTCGCCGATGATGCCTACAAGGTCGACGAGACCGTGCGCCTCGCAAAGGAGATGCTCGCCAAACCCGAGGTCGTGGCGCTCTTCGGTTTTGCGGGCACCGCCAATATCGGCAAGCTGCTCACCGACGGTGTTCTCGACGAGGGCGGGGCCGCGCTCGTCGCGCCGTACACGGGGGGAGAGCCATTGCGCAATCCTTTCAATCCGTGGATATTCCACGTGCGGGCGGGTTACGCGGACGAAGCCGAGCACATGGTGCAGCAGCTCACCACGCTGGGCATGAACCGCATCGCGGTGATGTACCAGGACGACGGATTCGGAAAAGCGGGTCTTGCCGGCGTCGAGGCGGCGATGACGCGCCGCAAGCTCAAGCTGGTGACGACCGCAGGCTATGAGCGAAACACCGACAAGGTGGGAGACGCTGTCAAGGCGATCAAGGCAGCCGACCCGCAGGCCATCATCATGGTGTCGGTCAACAAGTCGACAGACGCTTTCGTCAAGCAGTACCGCGAAGGCGGAGGTGGCGCGCAGCTGCTCAATATTTCGGTGGTGGACCCGGCCGAGCTGGTCAAGCTCGCTGGCCTGAAAAATGCTCATGGCCTAGGTATCAGCCAGGTCGTGCCTTACCCGTTCATGGCGAACCTGCCGGTGATCCGCGAGTACCAGGAACTGCTGAAAAAGCACGCGCCCAAAGAGCAGATCAATTACACGAGCTTCGAGGAGTTCCTGGGTGCCAAGGTGCTGGTCGAAGCACTGCGACGCGCGGGGCCGAATCCGACTCGCGCCAAGGTTGTCAAGGCCCTGGAGAGCATGACCAGGTTCGATCTGGGCGGGATCCTGGTGGGTTTTTCGACGGAGAGCCGCGTCGGATCGCGCTTCGTGGAAGTCACAGTGATCGGAAGCACGGGCAAGCTGCTGAAGTGAAGGAAAGTAGAAGGTGACGAGATGAACTACAGCTCCTGTTACGCAACCTGCGCGGGCCGCGAGATCCATTTCACCGAATGGGGCTCGCAGCACTCGCAGACCGTCGTGGCCTGGCACGGCCTGGCGCGGACGGGGCGCGACATGGACGAGCTGGCCCAGCACCTGTCCACGCGATACCGGGTGATCTGCCCGGATACGGTGGGACGGGGCCTGAGCCAGTGGAGCCCGGACCCGGTCAACGAGTACACGCTCGCGTTCTACGCGCAGCTGGCTGCTGAATTGTTCGACAGGCTGGATATCCGGCAAGCGCACTGGGTCGGCACGTCCATGGGCGGGGCCATCGGCACCGTGTGCGCAGGGGGGCTCTTGCAGCCGCAGCTCAAGGACCGTATCAAGTCGCTCACACTCAACGACAACGCGCCTCGCCTGGCAGAAGCGGCGCTCGCCCGGATTCGCGCGTATGCAGGCAATCCGCCTTCGTTCGACACGATGGCGCAGCTTGAAGCGTTCTTTCGCGAGGTGTACAAGCCCTATGGCTGGCTGAGCGATGCGCAATGGCGCCGTCTGACGGAGACATCGGCCCGCCGGTTGCCCGATGGGCGCCTGACGCCGCACTACGACCCGCAGATGGTGCGCCAGTTCACCGACCACACCAACGACTACCTGATCTGGGACCATTACGACGCGATTCGCATCCCGGTGCTGTGCCTGCGCGGCGAGAACTCGGACCTGGTGCTTCGCGATGCGACCGAGGAGATGATGCAGCGCGGACCGGGTTTGATCGGCCTCACCCAGGTGGTGGAGGTGCCGGGCTGCGGGCACGCGCCTGCGCTCAATGTGCCCGAACAACTGGACCTGGTGACGGCGTTCATTGACCAGCATGCGCAGCAGCGTACGCATGCTGCGGCTCCCCTGGCTGTCATGCCGGACTAGATCCGGCATCGGCCGCGAAGGGGACGCTGCGCTTGTTCAGAGATGGATTGCGGGTCGAGCCCGCAATGACAGCTCCCTGGCTGTCATGCCGGACCTGATCCGGCATCCACCGCGAAGCGGACGCTGCGCTCGATCAGAGATGGATTGCGGGTCAAGCCCGCAATGACAGC